>NZ_RCIP01000019.1 GCF_004000275.1 Saccharospirillum alexandrii | reverse complement strand
GTGGCAGACTGGTCAAGGAGGTGTGTCGGGAGTACGGCATCTCCGATGCGACCTACTACAACTGGAAGTCCAAATACGGTGGTATGGAGGCCTCTGATGTGAAGCGCCTCAAAGAGCTTGAGGAGGAAAACCGTCGTCTGAAGCAGATGTACGCCGAGCTGAGCCTGGACCATAAGCTCCTAAAGGACGTCATCGAAAAAAAGCTGTAAGGCCAGCCGTTCGACGAGAACTGGTAGATTACCTCAAGCAGGCTCACGGCGTCAGCATTCGCAGAGCCTGCCGAATCGCTGGCATCAGTGACTCTGTGTACCGGTATCGACCGGATAGCTCCCGCGATGAACCGGTGATTGCAGCGCTTCAAAGCGCGACTGAACGCTATCCCGCCTACGGCTTCAGCAAGCTGTTCAAGGTGCTGCGACGCTGGGGTCACGAATGGAATCACAAGCGGGTCTACCTGCTGTATTGCGCACTCAACCTGAACAAGCGACGACGGGGCAAGAAACGACTCCCGACACGAAATCCGGAGCCATTGAGCGTGCCAGTCACCGTTAATCGATGTTGGTCCATGGATTTTATGAGCGACAGTC
>NZ_RCIP01000018.1:337-706 GCF_004000275.1 Saccharospirillum alexandrii | reverse complement strand
TGAGTGTCTGATGCACTGAGCGACCTAGCTTAATCATTCTTTCGATGTCTGGGGTTGACGATTCAAGGATCTTCTTCCATTGCCTGCTGAGTATAAGATGATCAAAGTCACACTCATCTGGTAGGGGTAGGCCGGTCAGTTTCCAGTAGTACAGTAACTTATGTTTGACAAGTGGAGACGATAAGTGAGATTCGGGTAGGATGATTTGATGCTCCGCCCTTTCGGGCCCGGAGCCTGCCATGTCCTACCCGTGCGCCCCTCTGGTTTGCTTATCTTTGCCTCTCGCGGCTGTGTCCACAGTTTTTTCTAATATGCTATAAGTGAGATACTACAACATAAAGCATTAGCACAGTTCCCAGTCATGGCCAA
>NZ_RCIP01000018.1:0-243 GCF_004000275.1 Saccharospirillum alexandrii | reverse complement strand
TAATATGCTATAAGTGAGATACTACAACATAAAGCATTAGCACAGTTCCCAGTCATGGCCAACTTTGTGCATACTCTTCTAGCTTTTGCCTATAGTCAGTTTGGTTGGTCACTGCGCAGAATATTGGATCGACAACTTCATCATTCTAGCCTGGGTGTCCCTGAGTGGTCAGAGCTGATCTTGCCTCTGATCGCCCTTCATCCCTTAGGATCTCAACTAGTAGCGGTACTATTCTAAAATCCC
>NZ_RCIP01000017.1 GCF_004000275.1 Saccharospirillum alexandrii | reverse complement strand
GCTACTTTTGAACGTACCAAGCCGCACGTAAACGTCGGCACCATCGGTCACGTTGACCACGGTAAAACTACTTTGACTGCTGCGCTGACGCGCGTCTGCCACGAAGTATGGGGCACAGGCGCCTCAGTTGCGTTTGACGGCATCGACAACGCACCGGAAGAGCGCGAGCGTGGTATCACCATCGCCACCTCTCACGTTGAGTACGATTCACCGAACCGCCACTACGCGCACGTTGACTGCCCGGGCCACGCTGACTATGTGAAGAACATGATCACCGGTGCTGCTCAGATGGACGGCGCGATCCTGGTCTGTTCTGCCGCTGACGGCCCGATGCCGCAAACGCGTGAGCACATCCTGCTGTCTCGTCAGGTTGGCGTACCCTTCATCGTTGTGTTCCTGAACAAGGCCGATATGGTCGACGACGAAGAGTTGCTGGAACTGGTTGAGATGGAAGTGCGTGACCTGCTGTCCATGTACGACTTCCCGGGCGATGACACGCCGATCGTTATCGGTTCTGCGCTGATGGCGCTGGAAGGCAAAGACGACAACGAAATGGGTACTACGGCTGTTAAGAAGCTGGTAGAAGCCCTGGATGACTACATTCCGCAGCCCGAGCGTGCTATTGACCAGCCGTTCCTGATGCCGATTGAAGACGTGTTCTCAATCTCTGGTCGCGGTACTGTTGTGACCGGTCGTGTTGAGCGCGGCATCGTCAAGTCTGGTGAAGAAGTGGAAATCATTGGTATCCACGACACCACCAAGACCGTTGT
>NZ_RCIP01000016.1 GCF_004000275.1 Saccharospirillum alexandrii | reverse complement strand
TCGGCCGGGGACCAGTGGTGCCGGTCGCTGTGTTTCAGGAAGACCTGGCCGAAGGGGCTGTAGTCCAAGCGCAAGGCGCCTCTGCCATCGCCATCGCCATCGCGCACTTGAACGGTACTGCCCAGGTGATTGCCGTAGAGGAACAGGTGGAGTTAGCTGGGACACCCACCACAATTACAAACTGTAACGGTGGGTGTCTACATAGTTCGTCTTAATTAACTCTTAAAATCATTTTTCCAGAGTGCTCTCGATCTACGAAATAGTTACTGTTTTCGTTTTCTATTGCATCTATTGCTGCTTTAATATCAAGCAAGGTCTCTACGTGTGAATCGCTTTTTTCAGCTTTTTTTAAGCTTGCTAGAGCATTAATTTCAAGTGAGTAGGCCAGCAACATACACGCTCTATAACGCACTACATGAGACTTGTCAGAAAGTGCTTCGAGCCCTAGCTGTACAGCCTCCGCAGAAGATCTTGCATATCGAATCGAGTGATAAACACAAGAGCTTCTAACTTGCCATTTCCTTGCTTCCCTATATTTTTCCAATAACATTTTAGGAAGTTGGTTGCCAAGCTTTCTTAGTTCTTTTATTGCATTCATCTCATTCTCCGAGCCTGAACCATCAAGCTCGTTTAAGAGTGAACTAACAGCTTTCTTTTCAGACATCGAATCTTCAATCATAAAAGGTTTAGCTCAACGTTCGCGTATCACTAGCCGGAAAACCATCGTTATAAATAGTTAAAATCTAGAAAAGCGATGGCATTGATAGTCGCTTAATATGGATGTCCAGATTACTCCTTCAACCGCTACTTATCGAGTATGTTTCCGGGAAAAACCTCAAGAGCAAATAGGCAATGGCAACAATTATTCCAAAACCTACCAACATACAGCATATCCACACCCCGAGCTTATTACTCTTATAGAGTTGAAGGTGCTTACGCAGATTAAAACCGCATTTAATATAGCCTTCAACAAAAAGTAAACCAATCCTTACAACACACACAAACGTTCCTAAAAATACTGCGAAAAGGAATA
>NZ_RCIP01000015.1 GCF_004000275.1 Saccharospirillum alexandrii | reverse complement strand
TCGGCAACCTGATGCCGTACCAATACACCGGCCGCTACACCGAAGCCGCCACCGGCCTGGTGCACCTAGACGCCCGCTGGTACAACCCCCATACTCAACGGTTTATGCAGCCGGACCTGTGGAACTTCAGGAACACGGGCCTTCCCTCAGAAATCCAGCATGAGCTGATGCGGTTTACCGGGTTGGATACCGCCCAACTGCTTAGAGACCCGAGCCAGCAGATGGCGTATGGGTATGTGAGTGGGAATCCGTTGGCTTGGGTGGATTGGCTGGGGTTGTGTGAGACCCGAGTCTTTATTGGAGGTCATATTGGATATGTCGGTCACGAGCCTACTTCTTGGGAGCGTGCTGACGCGTTTAATATTGTTACTGAGAGTGCTAAGAATGCAGAGGGATCAGCATCTTTTAGTATCACTGGCAATGTCAGAGTTGGATATCTAGCGTCTTTCAGAATTAATAAAGTATTCGGTGCAACGATTGATCTAGGGTCAGCGAAAAGGGAAGATAGGGTAGGGGAGTATTGGACGAGAAGAGGAAAAGTCATTGAGTATAGCGAGGGTAGAACTCTTGCAAGCGTAGATTTCCTCGGTGCGTCTGCTTCCGCTGAGAATACTACTAGTGATAACGGTAAGACATGGGACTATGGCAATATTGAGCTTACCGGGCCTACCCTTGATTTATTAAATTCAGAGTCAAATAGCATGGAGTTTGATTATTCAATTGGTATTGGATTTGTCTACGAAGGAACAGTGACAGTGCCAAAATTATGGTGACGTATGAATAATATAAAAAAATTAGCTACTAAGATATTCATTCTATGGATGGGCGTTTTCTTAGGTGCAATTTTTTACTATGTCTTAATATCTAATGGAGGGTTTTATAGCGTTGAAAGTCCGATTAAGATGGGTTTTATGCTTTTTGCTTTTGTAGTATATGTTCCTTCTATGTTGGTTATATTTGATGGGCTTATTAGGTTGTTAAAGTATAAAACTCTAATAGTGTTAATCCTATTGCCATTCCCTGCATTGATGATAGTTGTGATTATTCTAGCCCCTATAATATTGTTGATTTATTGGACTTATGAAATACTCATGGCATATAAAAGTAATCAGTAAAGTTCATTGAGTTTAGGAATAAGCTAGTCAGGAAACCCATTGTTACCGTTTGTAATTGTGATGGGTATCCAGCTAGCTTAGTGGCATTAGTTTAAAACCCGGGGTTGCACTGGAGCTCTCAGCAAGCACGACAGAAGGTAGCTTTGTGTTGTACTTTAACACTAACGCACCTTATGCTCACTTTGAGGCAAAATAGAAGTGGAAATATTAATTGCTATATTCCTTTTCGCAGTATTTTTAGGAACGTTTGTGTGTG
>NZ_RCIP01000014.1:341-1924 GCF_004000275.1 Saccharospirillum alexandrii | reverse complement strand
GCGAATAATTTCTGAAAAAATAGTTAATTTTTGGAATCGTTACGAGTACAGCCGTCTTGTAGATTTCTATCAGACTCTGGAAGACTCCAATGATAAGGATTTGGTAAACTTTGAGCTTCGTAACTATTCTTTCCGTTATAATAGACCTCCTGAAAATAAGGAAAAACCCTATCATGAACTTCCTCTTGTTCGTCGCTTGGCTGCCGCGTCTTTGTTGAAATGTCGGGATAAGGTCAAACACAAGAAGACTAATGATTCGTTTGGTATTTTTTCTTATCAAGATTAATATTGTTTAATTGTTAAATTGTTTTTATGGCTTCTTACACTGGAATGTCCAACCTTCAGAATCACCCTCACCGTTCTGGATTTGATATTGGACGTAAAAATGCATTTACTGCGAAAGTTGGTGAGCTTCTTCCCGTTTATTGGGATATTTCCATGCCTGGTGATAAGTATAAGTTTAATGTTGAGTATTTCACCCGAACTCAACCCGTTGAGACTTCTGCTTATACCCGTTTGCGTGAATACTTTGATTTTTACGCTGTGCCGTTACGCCTTCTTTGGAAGTCTGCACCTTCCGTGTTGACTCAGATGCAGGATATTAATCAGATTCAATCTTTGTCTTTGACGCAGNCGTTACGCCTTCTTTGGAAGTCTGCACCTTCCGTGTTGACTCAGATGCAGGATATTAATCAGATTCAATCTTTGTCTTTGACGCAGAATTTGTCTCTTGGTTCTTATTTACCTTCTTTGCCTATTGATTATTTGGGAATTGTTGTCAATCATTTAAACGCAAATGATTGGAGTCCTAATGATTCAGGAAAGAAGAATATGTTTGGTTTTTATCGTTCTGATTTGTGTTATAAATTATTTCAATATCTTGGATATGGTAATTTAATTCGTGTCGCCCCTTCTGAGAAAACCCGTTGGTGGTCTACTTCTTTAAAAAAAGATAATACCCCAGTAGGTTATACCCAACAGTATATTCAGAATAATTACGTGAATCTTTTCCCTCTTCTTGCTTATCAGAAGATTTATCAGGATTTCTTCCGTTGGTCTCAATGGGAAAAATCAAATCCTTCTTCTTATAATGTTGACTATTTTACGGGTGTTTCTCCTATCTTGGTTTCAGATCTTCCTTCACCTTCTGATGACTATTGGAAATCCGATACAATGTTTGACCTCAAATATTGCAATTGGAACAAGGATATGTTGATGGGTGTTCTCCCGAACTCTCAGTTTGGAGATGTTGCTGTAATTGACCTTCCTTCTTCAATTTCTAAAGTTCAGGTTGTCGATACTTCTGGTGCTTCTCATCCCGTAGGTACTGCGACTGTTATGAATAAAGGAATTGCTACTTCACCTATTGGTGTTGATTTGTCTTCTGGAGGAACTATAAATGCTGGTTCTCCTCTTACTGTCAATGTACAGGATATTGCTTCTAAGTTTACTGTTCTCGCTCTTCGTCAGGCTGAAGCACTTCAGCGTTGGAAGGAAATTTCTCAGTCTGGTGATTCTGACTATCGTGAACAGATTCGTAAACACTTTGGTGTTAACTTGCCTCAAGCTCTTTCCAATATGTG
>NZ_RCIP01000014.1:0-307 GCF_004000275.1 Saccharospirillum alexandrii | reverse complement strand
TTTGGTGTTAACTTGCCTCAAGCTCTTTCCAATATGTGTACCTATATCGGCGGTATCTCCCGTAACCTTGACATCAGTGAAGTTGTCAATAATAACCTTGCTACAGAAGAAAATGCTGCTGTTATTGCTGGTAAGGGTGTTGGTGCTGGTAATGGTTCGTTTACTTATACGACTAATGAGCATTGTGTCGTTATGTGTATTTATCATGCCGTTCCTTTGCTTGACTATACTCTTACCGGACAGGATGGACAGTTGCTTGTTACCGATGCCGAGTCCCTCCCAATCCCGGAGTTTGATAACATTGGTA
>NZ_RCIP01000013.1 GCF_004000275.1 Saccharospirillum alexandrii | reverse complement strand
TCGGCAACCTGATGCCGTACCAATACACCGGCCGCTACACCGAAGCCGCCACCGGCCTGGTGCACCTGGACGCCCGCTGGTACAACCCCCATACTCAACGGTTCATGCAACCGGACCTGTGGAACTTCAGGAACACGGGCCTTCCATCAGAAATCCAGCATGAGTTGATGCGGTTTACTGGGTTGGATAAAGCGCAACTGCTTAGAGACCCGACCCAGCAGATGGCGTATGGGTATGTGAGTGGGAATCCGTTGGCTTGGGTGGATTGGTTGGGGTTGTGTGAGACAGTAGGTTTCTGGGGTAGCGTTGGCAATGCACTCAGTAACGCGGCCAGTCTTACCAACGGAGCGATCGAAACAGGCTACACACTAGCATCAAATACCGTCGCTACTTCAATAGGTGGTGTGGCTAGTTTAGGCACACTGGGCCTTACGTGGGGTGATACAGAACGAGCCGCGGCAGTTTCGGGATCAGTTCAGGGCTTTCTAGGCTACTCGCCCAGCAACGAGCATGCTGTCTCTACCTTGTCCAATGCAGGGGCAGTAATGGAGGTTGCAGATGGTGCGTTGCGCACTTACGTGGCGGATCCGATAGCTGACAGGTATGGTGCGGCTGCTGGCACTGTCGCTTATTTGGCTCCAGATTTATTATCGTTGGGAATGGGGGGTATTGCCAGGCAGGGATTGAGGAATGGTGGAGTCCGTGAAGCTTCAATGACGAGAGAGGCAGTTCCGCTAGAAAGGCAAGCTTTGGACTTAATTCCGCTTAATGCTGGAAGGAATCGAGTAACTCTAAGGTCTGAAAGTACACAGCTTGATGTCGATCTGGCTGGGAAAGCTCATAATGGAATACCAACTCCGCATACAAAAGTCTCTCCTAGAAATACTAGGGCACCTGAGCATTTGCAACCGGTGTACAACACAACTGAAAAACAATCTACGCTAAGACCTACATCACAAGAAGATATAAGGACTGTACGCCGATATTTGGAGAGGCAGTGACATGAATAAGAATTTTATACTTGCTGATTCCGTGGGTATCCAAGTGGAGAATAACTATTACGATTTACATAATTGCTTTGATTTAGTTGGACTTGAGGTTGACTTTATCTTTAACAAAGTGAGAGTTCGATTTATGCCTAACGATAAGGAATGCTCTAAAGACGGGGATTTGACAATTTCATTTTCAGGTGTGGACTACCTGGATGTTAGCCCTGGTGTTTTAAAAAACATGGTTCGAGATGTTGCTGAAGTGGGTTATAAGAACCCAGAAGACTTTGATCATGATTGGTTATTAGCTGAGGACAGGATGAATAAGGCGGATCATCTATTTTTTAGGATGGCGGGAGACGAATACATTCGAGTCCATGGAGACTCGGCCAAGTTAGGGAAGGTCTGAGTAACCGCTGATTTTTATTAGAATAGAGAATAAAGAATAGTGCAGACACCCATCGCTATGGTTTGTAATTGTGATGGGTGTCTAGCTAGCTGCTGATTTTTAGAGAATAATGTAATGATAGATGTAGTCATTCTTCTGGATAAACTTAGTGAGCTTGCAAGTAAAGAATTGCAAGAAAATCTATGGTTGCATGGAAATGAAAACCAGATGTCCTCATTTACGGAGGCTATTTGTGGTGTCTTCGATGACGCTAGATTAACGAGGTCTTTAGAAACAGGGTATTTAGAACGAAATTTTTCAAACGAGTTATGCAGAAAAACAATAAAGTTAGATCAAGCTATCAAACTGATACCAGAAGATTTAGCTCCGGAAGATATTATTAAACACCCCAAGATGAAAATTGTGAGGTTATTGGCTAGTGAGTTGCTAGTTCTATTTGAAAGTGAGACAGCTAAGGGTGAAAGCTAGCCAGGTAGAGCTGAGCTATAAAGACTCCCATGGTTGCAGTTTGTAAGTGTGGTGGGTGTCCCAGGTAACCATATTACTTTGACACTAACGCACCTTATGCTCACTTTGAGGAAAAATAGAAGTGGAAATATTAATTGCTATATTCCTTTTCGCAGTATTTTTAGGAACGTTTGTGTGTG
>NZ_RCIP01000012.1 GCF_004000275.1 Saccharospirillum alexandrii | reverse complement strand
ATTTTGGATTTGCACCTCAGTACGAGCAGGCCCAGTTCTTTTGGCGCGTACTCACAGACTTTATGGATAAAAGTCAACCGATACCCGAAGTACCGGGACTAATCCATCAGATTCGTTTTGTCGAGAAGAACGGCTATACCATAGAAGATCTGACAGAAGGTGGTATCGAAATGACCGAGGCAGACTTCAATGAAGTAGCCGAGGAAATCCGGAATGATTTAGCAGCATTAGAAGCTAGACTGGAACGGCTTTTGGAGCCAGATCAGTTCAGTGCCGATAGGCTGATTGAGTTCTATGAAAACGCACCAGTTTACGCCCGAACAGACGTCATAAGGTCAGTTATGTCTATATTGAGCACTTGGGTAAGCGTATTAAAAGGAGAGGACCAAGTTATGGACCCCGCCTTCAGAGCATATTTTACCCTTACTGAATATGAAACAGAAATTGACAAATTATCAGCCTTCTTTTTCAAGATCGACGAGGAACGTCGTGCAGCATTGAGGTGAGTACCACATTTCAAAGCAACCTTGGAAACAGACATCCGCCTTAAGGTTATAAGCCTCTTCAAAGGTGAGGCGAACCTATATTTCCGGGCTCGTCAACCCTCTACTCATTGCCAGCGCCCAAGCGCGATAGCGAGGGCCACGCCGTGATTGACGGCGTTGTCGTGAACGAGCAGAGCGCCATGGAACACAGCTGGCTAATAGCGCAAGGACCCATTACTCATGCCGGATACTAATGAAGACACTCAGGATAAGGCAGTTGACTTAGTGAAGCGTTCTCTAGAGTTACTTGATCGTTTCGCCAGTCTATTTGTTGGCCAATGGCGGCAATTGTGGCCCGACTGGCGTTGTACCCAATCGGTCACCCAGAAAACCCGACCCAGCCGGAAGCCCAAGAAACTCCGCGGCAATTTGGTCACTCCGCAAGAACGCTATCAGTTCCACACGCCGTTCCATACATACACGGACGGGAAGCAGTGGGCAGTTCAGTGTGATTCCAAGTACATAAGTCATCGAGCTATTGCTTTTATAGGCGTTTTTTTCAGCGCAATATGGATTGTTCCGGCTATATTTCTTTATCAATACGATGGACTGACCTTTTTCTTCTACTTATCTCTGGTGTCGTCTCTGGTTACTATCTATTACATCTATAAATCCAGAACCGGCGGAGAAGACACCTGGGTCGTCTTCGACCGGACCACCGGCAACGTCTGCTTCTGGAAACGGGATGCAGAGCACTCCCTCACGGTCCCACTCGAAAAGGTCAACTGCTACTGGATAGAGGTCTTCCGTCGGGGTGTCAGCCATAGTCTGTATTTCATGCCCACAGAAAACCTGCCGAACGAACGCCACCGCTGGTGGCAAGTGATGTTCGGTACGGCGACCACTTACGACCAGGCTCAATACTTCTGGCGAGTACTGACAGACTTTATGGACCCGAGCAAACCCATCCCCTCCGTGCCAGGCCTGTCGCATCAACTCTACTTCGTGGAAAAGCACGGCTATACCATCGAAGACCTGACCGAAGGGAACAAGGAGATCACCTTCGAGGAGTTTGAGGAAGCCGAAGCTGCATTCAAGCGCGAAACCATGGAACTCCGAGACCAAATCAGGCAGATGTTAGAACCGGAGCATTTCAACACCGAGAAAATTATTAACTTTTATGAAAATGCCCCACTTTATGCACAACAAAGGCTATTATTCGCCGCAACTTCCAAGTTAAGTATGTTTGTCCAAGGACTTGAAGATGACAGTCCTTTTATGTACCCGGGCTTTAAAGAGTTTTTCAGCTTTGATGAATACAAAGCAAGGGTTGCAAAGCTGACTGACTACTTCTTTGAACTTAACAAAGCCCAATGCGAGGCGCTGGGTATTGAGGAACCGTGAAAAAGTAATCCCCATCTTTGGCTAAAACGGCAGTAAATGTTTTGATAATGAGAGGTTCCTAGAACGCAAACGTGATATGCAAGACCGTAAGTGGTTGACTGAACCGTGGTAAATGAACAGATATCCATGGAGCACAGTTGGTTAATAGCGCAAGGACCCATAACTCATGGCGGTTACTAAAGCAAGAAATCTCAAACTGACTTGGGTAGTGACTTAAATGGAACCTTACATTAAAGCATTGAACTTTGTATTCTTTATTGTCATAGGACGCTTCAGGTATTTGTGGCCTAACTGGCGTTGTACCCAGACGGTCACCGAAGAAACCCGGCCCAGTCGTAAGCGTGAGAAACTCAAGCGTCGTTTAGTCACCCCTCAGGAGCGCTACCAGCACCATACACCCTTCTATACAGATACGGATGGGAAACAATGGGTCGTACAGTGTAACTCCAACTACATTCAACACCAATCCATCGCAGTGATTGCTGTATTCTTTGGGTTGATCTGGATTACTCTCTTCTTTCCGGATTTTTCGAGCATTACTTCCATTGCGGTAGCTTTTACCCCTGTCGTTCCAGCGTTCTACTTCGTTTACCTTTCCAGAACCGGCGGTGAAGACACCTGGGTTGTCTTCGACCGAACCACTGGCAACGTTTGCTTCTGGAAGCGGGATGCCGAACACTCCCTGACAGTCCCGTTCGAAAAGGTCAACTGTTACTGGATAGAGGTCTTCCGCCGGGGCATCAGCCATAGCTTGTATTTTATGCCTACTGAAAATCTGCCAAACGAGCGCCACCGCTGGTGGCAAGTGATGTTCGGTACGGCAACCACTTATGAACAGGCTCAATATTTCTGGCGAGTATTGACGGATTTTATGGATCCGAGCAAACCCATCCCCTCGGTTCCGGGTTTATCGCACCAACTCTACTTTGTGAATAAGCACGGTTATACCATCGAAGACTTAACCGAAGGGAAGAAGGAGATTACCTTCGAGGACTTCGAGGAAGCTGAAGCACAGTTAAGTCGTACTAAGGAAAATTTGGAAAACGAAATGAGGCGAATGCTAGAACCAGAGTGTTTCGATGTGCAAGCCATAATAGATTTCTATAACAAAGCGCCTTGGTATGCACAAAATGGGATTTTATCAACAGCCGTAGCGCGCTTAGACATGTATGTTACTGGACTTGAAGATGAAAAGCCCTTTATGTGCCCTCTTTTCCCTGATTTTAAGAAGCTATTTACCTTCGATGAATACAAAACTAGGGTAGAAGCACTAGCAGACTACTTTTTTAAAATTCACAAAGAGCTAAACCCATCCTATTCATATGTAGATCGACGCGACTAAGACTGAAAATTTTTAGTGGTATAATAGTACTGGACTCGACTTACCCTATCACGAACACACCATTTTTTTTAAACCTGGGCAGGGTATGAAGAGCACGGTAAGTTTCACATTAGAAATCCTGGCTAGTGGCAGAAGGGTCGGTTGTGCATAGTTTTAGAATGATCATCACTCCAACTTAATGGATCAAGAAATGTTAATGTGGTACGCAGAAATATTAATGGGTAAAACAAAATACCTTTACCCAGATTGGTACTCAACCAAGCAAACAACTCAGGAAACTCGTGCCAGCCGTAAGCCAAATAGACTGAGAGGTAAACTAGTAACTCCTCAGTCGGCATACAGCTTCCATACACCATTCGGAGTACTTACTGATGGCAAACAATGGGCAGTGCAAGCTAACTCATCACATAGCGCATGGCAAGCAACGGGAATAATTTTTTCTCTAATTTTTCTGTATTGTTTTATCGCTGCGATAATCCAGTACCAACCTGATGAACTCAGTCTTTTTGACTACTTGTCAGCAACCTTTCTAATTGTCCTCGCTTACGCAATGTATAAAACAAGAACAGGTGGAGAAGATACCTGGGTAGTGTTCGACAGAACCACAGGGAATGTCTGCTTCTGGAAAAAGAACCAGAAAAACTCCCTGACAGTTCCTTTTGAAAAAGTTAACTGCTACT
>NZ_RCIP01000011.1 GCF_004000275.1 Saccharospirillum alexandrii | reverse complement strand
GATGCCTTCGGGTATCTGCCAAACGATTTAAACTGAAGAGTTTGATCATGGCTCAGATTGAACGCTGGCGGCAGGCCTAACACATGCAAGTCGAGCGGTAACAGGGGTAGCTTGCTACCCGCTGACGAGCGGCGGACGGGTGAGTAACGCGTAGGAATCTACCCGGTAGTTGGGGATAGCCCGGAGAAATCCGGATTAATACCGAATAATCTCTACGGAGGAAAGGGGGCTTCGGCTCTCGCTACTGGATGAGCCTGCGTCGGATTAGCTAGTTGGTGGGGTAAAGGCTTACCAAGGCGACGATCCGTAGCTGGTCTGAGAGGATGATCAGCCACACTGGGACTGAGACACGGCCCAGACTCCTACGGGAGGCAGCAGTGGGGAATATTGGACAATGGGGGCAACCCTGATCCAGCCATGCCGCGTGTGTGAAGAAGGCCTTCGGGTTGTAAAGCACTTTCAGTGAGGAGGAAGGGGTGATGGTTAATACCCATCATCATTGACGTTACTCACAGAAGAAGCACCGGCTAACTCCGTGCCAGCAGCCGCGGTAATACGGAGGGTGCAAGCGTTAATCGGAATTACTGGGCGTAAAGCGCGCGTAGGCGGCAAGTTAAGTTGGGTGTGAAAGCCCCGGGCTCAACCTGGGAACTGCATTCAAAACTGGCTAGCTAGAGTACAGCAGAGGATAGTGGAATTTCCGGTGTAGCGGTGAAATGCGTAGAGATCGGAAGGAACACCAGTGGCGAAGGCGACTGTCTGGGCTGATACTGACGCTGAGGTGCGAAAGCGTGGGGAGCAAACAGGATTAGATACCCTGGTAGTCCACGCCGTAAACGATGTCGACTAACCGTTGGGTTCTTTATGGACTTGGTGGTGAAGTTAACGCGATAAGTCGACCGCCTGGGGAGTACGGCCGCAAGGTTAAAACTCAAATGAATTGACGGGGGCCCGCACAAGCGGTGGAGCATGTGGTTTAATTCGAAGCAACGCGAAGAACCTTACCTACTCTTGAAATCCAGTGAACTTAGCAGAGATGCTTTGGTGCCTTCGGGAACACTGAGACAGGTGCTGCATGGCTGTCGTCAGCTCGTGTTGTGAAATGTTGGGTTAAGTCCCGTAACGAGCGCAACCCCTATCCTTATTTGCCAGCGAGTAATGTCGGGGACTATAAGGAGACTGCCGGTGACAAACCGGAGGAAGGCGGGGATGACGTCAAGTCATCATGGCCCTTACGAGTAGGGCTACACACGTGCTACAATGGCCGGTACAGACGGTTGCGAAGCCGCGAGGTGGAGCTAATCTGAGAAAGCCGGTCGTAGTCCGGATTGGAGTCTGCAACTCGACTCCATGAAGTCGGAATCGCTAGTAATCGTGAATCAGAATGTCACGGTGAATACGTTCCCGGGCCTTGTACACACCGCCCGTCACACCATGGGAGTTGATTGCACCAGAAGTCGGTAGCTTAAAATTGGGCGCTGACCACGGTGTGGTTAATGACTGGGGTGAAGTCGTAACAAGGTAACCCTAGGGGAACCTGGGGTTGGATCACCTCCTTAAACCTAGATCTGCAAGTGTCCACAACGAATTACTTCTTCTGACGACCTAATCGGGCAACCGGTTGGGTTTTTCGGATGTTCTTTAACAATCTAATCAAGTTTTCTCAAAAATGAAGTTCTGAAAGAACCAAGCGTTGAACGTAGACTTTGTCTAACCGTCTGCGACCGTATCGCTTTGAGTAGTGATGGCACTGAAAANCCTAGGGGAACCTGGGGTTGGATCACCTCCTTAAACCTAGATCTGCAAGTGTCCACAACGAATTACTTGATTCCGATGAAACAGCGAATGGATAAAAGCTTCGAGCAGTGAGTTTGAAGCTTCGAGCTTTTGACCTTTGGTTTTAACTAACAGCTCGCAGCTAGTAGCTCAAAGCTATGTTTTTTAGGACTGTAGCTCAGTTGGTTAGAGCGCACCCCTGATAAGGGTGAGGTCGGCAGTTCAAATCTGCCCAGTCCTACCAAATTTCCGCAATACGTCGTTGAAGCATTGCTCACGTATCGTTGATACGCTACGCAGAGCTTCGCCTAGTCTTGCGAAAATTGACCAGGAAAGTTTCGGGGCTATAGCTCAGCTGGGAGAGCGCCTGCCTTGCACGCAGGAGGTCAGCGGTTCGATCCCGCTTAGCTCCACCAAATTCCTGAATACTTCGTTGCAGAGCTCGTCACATAGTGAACTATGCTTCCTCACTCTGCGCCTCGTCTTCAGAAATTTGGTCTTCAACCGACTCCGGGTTGAAAGTCAAAAGTCAGGTAATAAATCCTCAAGCATCCATTCAATGACCGTAAAGCCAAATGATTTCAGGTTTGTGAAATCCTTTCGCTTTGCGCAGTCCGCAAAGCTGTTTTGTTCTTTAACAATCTAATCAAGTTTTCTCAAAATGAAGTTCTGAAAGAACCAAGCGTTGAACGTAGACTTTGTCTAACCGTCTGCGACCGTATTGCTTTGAGTAGTGATGGCACTGAAAGGTGACGACACTCCTTCGGGTTATATGGTCAAGTGACGAAGCGTACACGGTGGATGCCTAGGCAACTGGAGGCGATGAAAGACGTTGTAGCCTGCGAAAAGGCTCGGGGAGGTGGCAAACGACCTTTGATCCGAGCATCTCTGAATGGGGAAACCCACCCGTCTTAAGGCGGGTATCCCAAGCTGAATACATAGGCTTGGGAGGCGAACGCGGGGAACTGAAACATCTAAGTACCCGTAGGAAAAGACATCAAACGAGATTCCCCAAGTAGCGGCGAGCGAACGGGGATTAGCCCTTAAGCACTGGGCCGGTTAGTGGAATGACCTGGAAAGGTCAGCCGTAGTGGGTGATAGCCCCGTACACGAAAACCCAACAGTGTGAAATCGAGTAGGTCGGGACACGTGTTATCCTGACTGAACATGGGGGGACCATCCTCCAAGGCTAAATACTCCCAGTTGACCGATAGTGAACCAGTACCGTGAGGGAAAGGCGAAAAGAACCCCTGTGAGGGGAGTGAAATAGATCCTGAAACCGTGTACGTACAAGCAGTGGGAGCCCCTTCGTGGGGTGACTGCGTACCTTTTGTATAATGGGTCAGCGACTTACATTATGTGGCGAGGTTAACCGAATAGGGGAGCCGTAGCGAAAGCGAGTCTTAACTGGGCGTCCAGTCGCATGATGTAGACCCGAAACCCGGCGATCTATCCATGAGCAGGTTGAAGGTTGAGTAACATCAACTGGAGGACCGAACCCACTAATGTTGAAAAATTAGGGGATGACTTGTGGATCGGAGTGAAAGGCTAATCAAGCCGGGAGATAGCTGGTTCTCCTCGAAAGCTATTTAGGTAGCGCCTCGGACGAATACCACTGGGGGTAGAGCACTGTTTGGGCTAGGGGGTCATCCCGACTTACCAACCCCATGCAAACTCCGAATACCAGTGAGTACTATCCGGGAGACACACGGCGGGTGCTAACGTCCGTCGTGGAAAGGGAAACAACCCAGACCGTCAGCTAAGGTCCCAAAATCCATGTTAAGTGGGAAACGATGTGGGAAGGCTCAGACAGCTAGGAGGTTGGCTTAGAAGCAGCCACCCTTTAAAGAAAGCGTAATAGCTCACTAGTCGAGTCGGCCTGCGCGGAAGATATAACGGGGCTCAAACATGGTACCGAAGCTACGGACTTGCACTTGTGCAAGTGGTAGAGGAGCGTTCTGTAAGCCGTTGAAGGTGTGTTGAGAAGCATGCTGGAGGTATCAGAAGTGCGAATGCTGACATGAGTAACGATAATGCGAGTGAAAAACTCGCACGCCGAAAGACCAAGGGTTCCTGTCCAACGTTAATCGGGGCAGGGTGAGTCGGCCCCTAAGGCGAGGCTGAAAAGCGTAGTCGATGGGAAACGGGTTAATATTCCCGTACTTGGGTGTACTGCGATGGGGGGACGGAGAAGGCTAGGCCATCCGGGCGTTGGTTGTCCCGGTTCAAGCAGGTAGGCTGAGATCTTAGGAAAATCCGGGATCTTAAGGCTGAGATGCGATGACGGTGAGACTACGGTCTCCGAAGTGGTTGATGCCCAGCTTCCAGGAAAAGCCTCTAAGCTTCAGGTACACCGAAACCGTACCCGAAACCGACACAGGTGGTCAGGTAGAGAATACCAAGGCGCTTGAGAGAACTCGGGTGAAGGAACTAGGCAAAATGGTGCCGTAACTTCGGGAGAAGGCACGCTGGCGTTAGGTGAAGTCCCTTGCGGATGGAGCTGAAGCCAGCCGAAGATACCAGGCCCCTGCGACTGTTTATTAAAAACACAGCACTGTGCAAACACGAAAGTGGACGTATACGGTGTGACGCCTGCCCGGTGCCGGAAGGTTAATTGATGGGGTTAGCTTCGGCGAAGCTCTTGATCGAAGCCCCGGTAAACGGCGGCCGTAACTATAACGGTCCTAAGGTAGCGAAATTCCTTGTCGGGTAAGTTCCGACCTGCACGAATGGCGTAACGATGGGGGCGCTGTCTCCACCCGAGACTCAGTGAAATTGAAATCGCTGTTAAGATGCAGTGTATCCGCGGCTAGACGGAAAGACCCCGTGAACCTTTACTACAGCTTCACACTGGACTTTGAGCTTGCTTGTGTAGGATAGGTGGGAGGCTTTGAAGCGGTGACGCCAGTTACCGTGGAGCCAACCTTGAAATACCACCCTGGCAAGTTTGAGGTTCTAACCTAGGCCCGTAATCCGGGTCAGGGACCGTGTGTGGTGGGTAGTTTGACTGGGGCGGTCTCCTCCCAAAGAGTAACGGAGGAGCACGAAGGTACCCTAAGCATGGTCGGAAATCATGCGGTTAGTGTAATGGCACAAGGGTGCTTGACTGCGAGACGGACAGGTCGAGCAGGTACGAAAGTAGGTCATAGTGATCCGGTGGTTCTGTATGGAAGGGCCATCGCTCAACGGATAAAAGGTACTCCGGGGATAACAGGCTGATACCGCCCAAGAGTTCACATCGACGGCGGTGTTTGGCACCTCGATGTCGGCTCATCACATCCTGGGGCTGAAGCCGGTCCCAAGGGTATGGCTGTTCGCCATTTAAAGTGGTACGCGAGCTGGGTTTAGAACGTCGTGAGACAGTTCGGTCCCTATCTGCCGTGGACGTTGGAAAATTGAGAAGAGCTGCTCCTAGTACGAGAGGACCGGAGTGGACGAACCCCTGGTGTTCGGGTTGTGATGCCAATCGCATTGCCCGGTAGCTACGTTCGGACAGGATAACCGCTGAAAGCATCTAAGCGGGAAGCCCCCTTCAAGATGAGTTTTCCCTGAGACTTCGAGTCTCCTAAAGGGCCCAGGAAGACTACCTGGTTGATAGGCAGGGTGTGTAAGCGCTGCGAGGCGTTGAGCTAACCTGTACTAATTGCCCGTGCGGCTTGGCCATATAACGCCCAAGGGGTGTTGGGTCGCCGATGGATAGATAAAGCAAGACTGCGACAGTGCTTGGTACTGACGAACGGAA
>NZ_RCIP01000010.1 GCF_004000275.1 Saccharospirillum alexandrii | reverse complement strand
TCGCATCGGAGATGCCGTACTCCCGACACACCTCCTTGACCAGTCTGCCACCTTCAACCTCTTTCAGAATCTTAACGATCTGTGACTCGCTGTACCGTGATTTCTTCATGTTGTCCTCCGATTGCCTTATTGTAGGCCGGAGAACTCTAATTTACAGTGCAACTAAAACAGGGGTGTTTACATTTGATACGAAGACTAAGGTACAGCTCACGATAGATCGGATAAACGCGCAATTGGTTCCAAAGAGAATTCTCCACATTGCGCAGATACGGAAAACAGAATCCGAAGCCCGAGTTACGCTGGTTATGGGTCAATGTAAACAACAGGTCCCCAATTTCAGCATATTCAGTGCTAAGTTTGGCTTGGTAGCGATAGCAGGCCTCACTGACACACATGGTCACACAGGCATGGCAAATGCTACAAAGAACCGCTGCAACCGTTTCTTGCGCTAACTCGCGACCCAGAGATGGGTTTATCACTTTCCCTCAAGAGCTTCCTTACGGAGTATAGACTTGAGCCGCTCTTCGGCATACGTCTTCTTCAACCGCTGGCTTTAGCCCTTAAGCTCTTTCATGCGCTTGACCATACAGCCGAACTTGGTGCGCCACCAGTAAGAAGTGGCGCGCTCTTGCCAGATTTTCTGGCATAGTTCAGGCACCTTACCGGCAAGCCATTCTTGGCTTGTTACAGGATGTTCATAATCTAGCTGTCAGTAGAATTGGACTTTTTCATGCAAAAACTCCTTCCTCTATTGGGTGTATGAGATTCTACTATTCCGCTCCCTTAGTTTCATGGGGGATAACTTAACTAATACATGTCTTCATTCAATACTCTCTAAGTAGCGTAGGATGTCTACATCTGAATATGTCCCTCGAGCAAACTTCGTTAGTAAAACAGACTTGTACTTATGGAGATAGAGTAACGAATTGTCCATGTAAGTTAACTCAGGAGAGTTAGTTTTCACGAATAGATCCTTCGTCCACTCGAGAGCTAGCTCCCGATCCATTTCTTCAAGCATACGTGATAGCTTAAAAGACGTCATTGCAGGTGATATATTTGCCTCAACCCACTTACGTGGACGGAAATTTTGTTGACTTTGGGAAAAGCGTATCAATGCACTTTCAAGGTCGCTGTCTGACACAATCATCCCAGTGTCTTCATTTATGTGACGAGTGTTACCACAGACACACTCGCTCGCCAATAAAGCCGGGACATCACACCATAACCCCTCTGCTAGCCCCTTGTTGGCGCCCTCTCTGAGTGAAACTAAGACGTTAACTTTAGAGGAGCCAACAAGTCGACTCAACTCCGCTTGGCTCATCCCACTATAAAACTTGAGATTAGACTTAGACTGCGCCCACTTTACTATTTCCAAAATGTCTTTCTTGTTCCCACCATGGCTAGCACATACCAATGCTGGTTTGAACTGATCATTCAACTTTGTTACATTTACAACTGCTTGTAGAAACCTATCAACTCGCTTTGCGCTGTCAAAATTCGCTACATAGATGCAGTCAAATTCCTTATCATTGCTATCGCTTGGAACAAAAGTCTCTGGATTAACCCAATCCGCCGGACCAATTGTTGATGGAACAAGATTACTTTTTAGCTCTTCTATGAAGCTAAAGTCACGCTCATAGCCCGATAACACCACTACTTTATTATCAACGCGGAGTCTGGTCCATACTAATATTTCTGGCAAGGCATAACCTACCCAACTAGGCTCTAATATAATGTTAAAAAATGTACTCAGTTCGTCTGCATCAATCAACTGATAAAAAGCACTAAATGTTTCAGTAAACTTAACTATTAGAACTCCTTTCTCAATTAATTCCCCATCTATAATTCTAGGCTTTTTAAGAATCAGTGTACGACTGCTTAAATCATTGATCCCCCTCCCTTCTAAAGGAGGTAGCATACCAACTAGCAAACTACTCTCGTGTTCAAGTAGTTTGTCAGCTTCTACAATTTTTCGTACTCTATTTGTGGTACTTGCATTCGATGAAACTCTGGCAGATTTTAATAATAGCGTCACACCCAATCTCTTTTTTCTAATAGCTAAGCATAGCATCGCTATCAATTTCAAAACTTGGCTTACTGGCAATGCAAATTTAGTGTGCAAAATAAACAAAGATTTTTGCCTGAAAAAAAAGCTATAGACTATCTTTCTTGAATAATCAGTCACTACTCAGCTCCATGTCTAGCTTTAACTAATATTATGCTCATCAGTAGATCTCGCATAGCATATTAACGCAAGAAATTATCAATGGGCACATTCTATACTCATAGCTTATTATGAGCATTATCAAGTTTACAGTAAGGGTGTCGATATCTGAACATCCTATGCATAAAGATACCCTCGGCTTATCATCCACTTCTGAAATACATAGCAAGCCCAAATAGCATTATCGTAAACTCTGCTTCCTCTTTGAGATTTAGACACCATGTTACTAACAACTTCATAATCTAATATACCAACAGCTGTAATATTCTCAAAACTCAGATAGCGCTTGATATCATTAGATAGAGGACCAGTAATCCACTTTCCAAGTGGCACTGTAAACCCCATTTTTGGCCTATTGAATAGGCGAGGTGGCACATACTTACTCAATGTGTCTTTCAATATCGCTTTTTCTGTTTTATTGTGAAGCTTCTGCTCTATAGATAGTGAATTTGCAAAAGAAGTTATTCTACTATCTAGCAAAGGCACTCTTACCTCTAGCGAGTTAGCCATTGCAGTTCTATCTGTCTTATACAGACAATCTCCTGGCAAATAATATTTCACATCCCATTCTGCAGCTGACTTAATAAAATCACTATCAAAGTCAAAACTGCTTCTATCATATAAGGTTTTCGAACTCACTGAGTCAAATACTGTTAGCCTCACATCTGAATAGCTAATCAACTTTCTATACAAAGATTCTGCTGAGATCGACTCATTAATTATTTTTAACTTTTTTATCTTAGATTCGTAGTTTACTCCTAATCTTTGATTAGAATATTCTGCAAGCTTATTTAATACTGAATCAACAGGAAGTGATTGAAGCACTCTGATAACTGCACCCATAGATTGCTTCATATATTTTGGTTGTGAACTTGCCAGTTCGAACAAACGCTTAGCTTTAGAATATCTATTGTATCCTATAAACAACTCGTCGCCGCCATCCCCTGACAGACAAACGCTCACTTTGTTTTTGGTGAATTTGGACAGCAAAAATGACGGTATAGCCGACGCGTTGGCAAATGGCTCATCTAAATGCAAGACGATAGTGTCTACTAAGCCCAACAAATCTCGCTCAGATATCTCAATAATATTCGAGATGGCACCAAGGTGCTTAGCAATGTCATGAGCTTTTCGAGATTCATCAAATTGTTTATCATCAAATCCAATAGTAAATGTCTCTATCTGTCTATTACTGATACTACTCATTATAGAAGTTACTAAACTTGAATCTATGCCACCAGATAGAAAGCTCCCTAAACTAACATCAGACACCATTTGGTCAGATATTACTTTCTGGAGAATTAAGTCAAATTTGTTCACTAATTCGGAATGAGGTAACTTTGATGAATCAGCCTGAGGTGCTTCTTTCTTATCGTAAGATTTTTTAGAAATAATTTCGGTAGTGAGGTTAAACGTCAAAATTTTACCTGGTTCTAATTTATAAACCTCGTTAAAAATTGTGCTTTCCCCTGGAAAGTAACCATAGGTAAAAAATAGGCTTGCCGTCTCTTTACTTACAGTCATTGATTTATTAAATGGGACTTCAATTCCTTTTAATTCTGATGAAAAGGCAAATCTATTGCCAACCCTTCCATAGTACAATGGTTTCTCACCAAGTCTATCCCGTGCTAAATGAAGTACGTCACGAACTTTATCATAAAGTGCAAAAGCAAACATTCCTATTATTTTTTCTAACGCTTTCTCGACTCCGACGTATGCTATTAGCTCTAGCAATACCTCAGTATCAGAAGTAGATTGACAATTTACTCCTCTTTCTTCTAGCTCTCTCCTTAATTCTATAAAATTATATATTTCACCATTGAAAACAATAACATAGTTTTCGTTCTTTGAAGTCATTGGTTGATTACCTAAGACTGAGATATCGATTATAGATAATCGTCTGTGCCCGAGGTATACGCGTTTGTTAGAGGACTCAAAGGTCCCCTCACTATCTGGCCCGCGATACAAAATGCTTTCATTCATTTCGTTTAGTTGAAGCAAATTGCTTTGGCTACTAACTTCATCAATTTGTTTACTTAGATCAACAATTCCATTTATTCCGCACATTTCGTGCTCCTATAGGCAGTCACGGACTTAGTGAAATCTTTTGCTATCTTCTCGTAGTTATATTTAGCAAAAATTGATTCGAATGCTCTTTCAGCTAATTCATGCCCATTCACCCGACTTTCCAAAATACTTTTTATACATTCCACATATTCATCTGGATTGCTTGCATGTAACACATGCTGCATATTTTCTACTTCAATTCCCTCACAAGATATAGGATTTGCTACACATGGTATTCTGTGTGCGAATGCCTCAATAAGTTTAAGCTTAGTCCCCCCTCCGTCTCGTATAGGGCAGACGTACACAGATGCAGAAGAAAGGAAATTACTTATATCTTCTACAAACCCGTGCACTCTGAAACTAGGGTCATTTTCTTGTATTTTCACTAGCCTTTCTGGTGGGTTACTCCCAATAATGTCTATCTCAATATCAGGGACTTCAAGCTTTAATCTTTTCCAAATATCATCATAAAAGTAAGTAATCGCATCGACATTAGGATACCAGTCCATTGTACCGATAAATAGAAGGCTGTTAGTTTTCGGGTCTCTTTTAAAATTCTCGATTAAACCAAAATCAAACCCGTTAGGAACGACGATGCTATTAGTAGTTTCGCATATTGAATCTAGCACTTTTTTGTCATCATATGAGCAGACTACGTTCAAGTCTATTTCTCGGCTAATTTTTTTTTCAATTCGCAATAGCTTTTTATACTCAATCCAATACAGTGTTTTCATTGCAAAATTTTTGGTGTTAAAAGAGCGTCTCTTCATCATTTCTGATTCAATATTATGATGCCCGATGAGTATGGTTTTTCCATGTAGTTTTTTCAAGTCAATATTCTTAATTAACGATATAGTATCTATATAAATAAGGTCATACTCACTCAAAGATAATTGACGTTCAATACTTTTCTTGAAACTTTTACTACTTAGCCATTCAATTGAGTAAGGATACTTTTTCAGAAGGCTTTTAATTGTTAGGAAGGTCTTTCTTAAAAAGCTAGATACTATTGGCTTACTTTCAATATGCAAATTAACACAATATGTTTGGAGTGTTCTGATTGATTCCTGAACACCTAAAGAGTAATTCTCAAAGTATGGCTCAACCAACTGTCTTTGACTGAGACAAAACAAATCAAGATCATATTCGTTAGATAGTTCGCGAATAATATTATAGCTTCTGTTTAACAAGCCAGCTTTTGGTGGATAAGGTATCATATGAGACACCCAAAGTAGCTTGTCTTTTTTCCGTTTACATTCCATATATTCCCTCATGTAGACTGTTTTGCATTTTCGGTATATGTTAGCTATCTACTAGCTTCAATTACTTTATTTCTAGTACTATGGCTCAATTTTGAATTCATACTGTTAGCGAGACTACTTATTAGTGCAGCAGATATCCACAAGAACGGGTAGTAGCCTACTGTTACAAATTGACCCGCGATAAAAAAACCAACAACACCTAACAATAACCCTTTATGGATATTAATAAGAACAGGATCAATATACCTAGAAATTTTCTTTTTAAGTGAAAACATGATTAACAGATAAAAGGCGATTGCAGGTATCCCGGCATCTGTCCCAACTTGTATTAGTATATTGTGTGGCAGCTCGGCGACAGTCTGACCAGCACTGTTCACAAATAGCACATCCTCGGGATACTCATTAGAGTAATAAGGGATGAAATTATAGTAACCAACTCCTGTTAATGGATGCTTACGAATCATCTCCAAGCCGTTAGTCCAGTATAGTATTCTTTGCTCTGACGTTCTGTCCTCTCCGATGGTTTGAAACCTTCCCATTTGTTCTTCGGGAATTAAGGCAAACAAAGTAAGGCCAAAACCAAATGCAGCCACTAGAATTTTCGGTTTAAATATTCTTATATGAAAATAACATAGTAAAACTATAAATATTGCAATTTGGCTACCTCGACTACTTGCTCCCATAACAGTTAATGCCGGGGAAACCAACGCTATTAATAAGAATACTTTTTCTAGCCTTCCTGAATACTTCCACACACTAACGATAAAGTATATTGTTAGTGAAAACAGAATTACCATCTGTATTGCAAGCTCTCCAGAGTTTTCGAAAAAACCAGGTGGACCCTTAAGTCCCCAGCCAGTGAATGATAAACCTCTAGATAGAAATATCCACGATGTTCCAATTGCAATTTTAAGTGAACATAAGAAAAACACCAATAGGAAGACATAGAAACGCTCTTTAGTTGTCACTATCATAGTTATCGAGAGATATATGATCACCCATTGAAAGAAATTGATGTGATTCATTTCAGACCAGGACGGGTAGTATGCGAATAGAAATGAAATATGAATTTGTATTGTAAAAAGTAGGATCCATGTATGAGTCCAAGACCAAGCTATCTTGGCTTTCTTGTCGGTAAACCCTAGAGCTATAGCACCTAGCAAGAAGAGTTTCGTCCATGGTAGTACGTCAAACGAAGGATATATAGATTGAGGCCTGAAGTACTCAAAAAAAA
>NZ_RCIP01000001.1 GCF_004000275.1 Saccharospirillum alexandrii | reverse complement strand
AGTAGCAGTTAACTTTTTCAAAAGGAACTGTCAGGGAGTTTTTCTGGTTCTTTTTCCAGAAGCAGACGTTTCCAGTGGTTCTGTCGAAAACTACCCAGGTGTCTTCTCCCCCAGTCCGTGTTTTATACATAGAAATTGATAGGGGTAAAAATACCATGCCAGTCAAGATTGAGAAAAATATCGTTCCTTCGTTTGGGAAAGGTACTAAGCTAAAGAACAAGAATAGCAGGAAGAAGAAAGACGATATAATCCCTGTTGCTTGCCAGACTCCATGTGACGAGTCAGCTTGTATTGCCCATTGCTTTCCATCGGTCTTTACATGAAAGGGTGTATGGAAACTGTATACCGGCTGAGGAGTGACCTGTTCTCCTCTCAGTCTTTTGGCTTTTCGGCTAGCACGGGTTAACTGAGTACTTTCATTTGTGCAGCTCCAGTCTGGGTAACGGTATTTAGTTTTACCCATTAATAAATCTGCATACCACATTAGCATTCGTCTATTCCTCAGGTTGGAGAGGCAATTATTTTGAAACTATGTACAACAGCTCCTTCTGCTATAAGCCAAGAATTTTCTGCCGCTGTTTTTTCGTCTACCACCTCTCCATCGATAGTGGCTCTTCCTAGTTCATCTCGCTTAGGAGCAGGAAGAACATAAGGGGTAAGTGCGCCGGGGAAAATTCTTGCGGCCTCACCTTTGGGGTAAGTTTGAACCCGAACCCGAATATTAGTCTCTGTTGATATGTAGCCAAACCCACCACTGAGCGGTGCACCAAAAGTCTTGATTAGGTCTCGGTGAACTCGAATTTTATACGTGGATCCGTTCGCGGCTATTTGTACATTTCCGGGGTTTGCAGAAACCTTAGCACTCGGGTCGTTGCTTAGTAGCGTAATGGTCTCCCATCGGTCTTCCTTGATGTGCCATGCCTGAATGTCGATTTGATAGACTCCGTCGGTCATTAGACCAGGAGTTTGAATGGCGAGTTCACAATACTCCTCATGCTCTACCCAGGTCTCGGCGAAGTGAACACTGGGTTGCAGAAAGAAGCTTGTGCATTCGTGATAAGCCAGGTCGCGCCTGTTCTTCCAGTGTTGGTAGTCTTCATCTTTAAAAATAAGGCCTCCACCGAAGCGCAAATCTGGGTCTTTTCCGAAGGGGCTGTTCTTTAGTAGAGTTTCGGTGGGGGTGTCGATTAAGAAGTACACCAGTGCGAAGCCAGCAGCAATCAACACAAAACCTACAATGTTCAATGCCAGTGCTGCCGCTTGCATAGCTGGTATGGCTGCAATAGCAGTTAAAGCAAAGCCGACAACCGTCATCCCATAAGCTATAGCCGCGTCTCTATCCCCCAACATCCATCGATTGTAGGCATCAATTGATGAAAGTAGAGCACTCAAAACGCCTGCAACAATGTTAGTTCCCGCTGCTATCCGGGTTACCAGGATGCTTTTTCCGAGAATTTTACCATCTACGGGGAGAGTTTGAATAAACTTCCTTTTAGCTGCATCCTTCAGCCGGCTCTCAATCTGTTTGGTCGTCCCATACTTGCTCTCAAATACATACTGGTATGATGTTGCGATTGTTGCGGCGAAGTCGGTTAGCGCGCTGGCCATGTCAATCCTGGCTCTGGTATTTCCAAAATCGTTCATCAGCCTATTCGCTACACTTGCCAAATTATACGCTTCAAACGCTACCATAGCCCCGTTCAATAAGAACAGCTGGTCCATCCGCTGAGCAAAATGTAACTGGGGTTGGCCACTGGTCAGAGCTTTTTCGTAGCCGACAATTGTGGTCTCCAGGCTTGTAATCTTGGTTTCAGCGTCCTTCATTATCTTGGCCAA
This sequence comes from Saccharospirillum alexandrii, assembly GCF_004000275.1. Taxonomy (GTDB): domain Bacteria; phylum Pseudomonadota; class Gammaproteobacteria; order Pseudomonadales; family Natronospirillaceae; genus Saccharospirillum; species Saccharospirillum alexandrii. Next base: position 1,768,402 of record NZ_RCIP01000001.1, on the reverse strand, counting down.
TTCCAATGCTTCAGCCTTGGTTTTGAAGGTTTTTTGCTCATATTCGTATATATCTTGACCGATGCGCTGTATGTGTTGGTCGGCATCGTTGGCGGCTTGTTGAATCACGTCTGCCAATAGCAGGCGGTTAGCGTTCTCAATAACTTTCACCTCAGCTGCTGATCGGGCCAGGCTGGTCGCTTCCTGAGCGAATACGATCTGGATGATCTTGTTCGCGTTGCGGACCTCAGCGGTATCGAGCGTGCTGTGCATGTAAGTTGAAAGATACTGGTGTAACTGCTGAGTATTTTCCAGCGCAAGGTCGGCAGGTACTCGTACTTTTTTATCCGGCCCCAGTTCAAAGTTTACCCAGGGGCCTTGATGGTTTTTTATGTGTTTCGCGGTTGCCAGCGTGGTCTTCATGCGTTGCATTCGACCTGCGGCTGTCATAGCGACATGGCCTTCGGGGAGGCGGTTGTTCAACAGATCGTCGTGGGTGACTTTCAGTGCTTGCAGGTGCTCCCCGGCCAACAATGAATACAGGTTCACGACTTTGGTGTTGTGTTTGAGCGTGCCACCGCTTAGTACTGTGCCCGAGGCTCGCATTTTATTAAGGTTGTTTTCAATGTTGGCCAGAGCATCTGTTACCTGGGTTCGTTGCTGGCGTAACTGGGCTCTTTCAGCTGTGGCCTCCTCCATATACTGTTCAAGATCGATCAGTTCTTTGTCAATCTGGTCGATTCGAGATACCAGACTGAAGCTCTCCATCTGTTTTCCGAGCTCGCTTTGGTTCTGCAGGATGTTCTGTCTTTCGAGCGTTAACTCCTGTTTTCTGGCTCGGGCTTCTTCTAAATATTGCTCTCTTTGCCTAAGTATGGTCTCTTGTTCGGTTTGCTGTGCCTTCAAATTGTTATGGCGCAATTGTAGCTGATCGTATCTATGCTGTTTGCTGTCTCTATCACTACGAGACTCACCTAGCCCCTGTTCCATTTGTTGAGTAGTGCGAACTCCCTCATACGCATTTTCTTTAACTTTGGCGCCGAAGGCATGGGCAGTATGTCCCGAGAATCGCCAGGACTGAATCAGTGCAGAGGCATCCCCGTTGTCTTCTGTCTCTATTGGAGCAGGCAGCATGGTCAAGGCCAGGGTAAAGGTGTGGATGGCTTGAGCGACGAACTCATGCATATCCACAGGGGTTCCATCTATTATAATAGGTGGCCAGTGGGCGTGGTCCTCGCCGTTTAGTCCATCAATGATGCGCCTTATTTTTACCGGGTTTAGAAGCCGGGCTTCAAGGCCCGGCTCGGTCTCGCTGATGCTGAGTGGGTTTTCCGGGTCGGGCCCGCTTTGTGGGAACAGGATGTCAGCCAGAGGGTGTGGAGTTTTGTATTGGTGGCCACCGGTAAGGCGCAACAGGAAGTCAGCGCCCTGATCCCGATCCAGATAGAGGGCGTAGTCGTCCAAGTTGAAAAAGAGGTCTTTATAGGCGTTGGCCACTGGCTGGTTGAAGCGAGCGATTAGTTGCCCCATGAGTTCGGGCAGTAGAAACCAGTGGGCGTTCTCCAGGGTATGGTAGTCTTCCATGGCGGTCAGGAAGGCCGGAGTGTCCATCAGGTCGATTAGGTCTCTGCGGTAATCCAATGCGCTTTGGATAATTTGCTCACAGCCTTCTTTGTTGAGCTGCTCTTCCATGGCTTGCTGGTCCAGCTCTTCACGGTCCTCCACTCGCTGTTCAAGCACTTCGCGCTCTTTCTCGGTTAGATCTGGTTGTTTTAATTGCTGATCAATCGGGGCGAAAAACTGAGTGTTAAAGAGGGCAGCCAAACGGCTGTCGGCCACGGTTTGTATGTGCTCCATCCGGTCTTCAGCGATGCGGTCGATTGTCCAACCACTCGGGTATTGGTGGTCGGCCTGAAGCATGGTGGTAACAGTGGCATCAAGCAAGTCGATCATATCGGATTGGGTACTAGCTAAATACCGCGCATCACCAATCACATCGGGCAGAATTACGCTGGCAATGCCTTTGTCGAATTTGGTGTTGTAGTGTCGGCGCCTCGGGGCGAGTTCTTCGTTGGTTACCAGGCGGATGTTGCTGTCTTCTGGCATGTCTTCAAAGTTGGATTCGGCCGCGCTGAGATCAACGGGCATTAGCCGTGCGGCGCGGGCCTTGGCTGTGTAGTCTGTGCTGTAGGCCGATTCTACGCGTTCGCCCAGCCATTGGCGTGGGTCTTCCGGGTCTACCCCACCGAGCTGGTCGATTCGCTCCCAGCTCCATTGTTCTTCGGAGAAGGCGATTTCGACGATGCTTTCGCTGCCGTTCATATTCCAGGGGAGCACCAGGGTGCTGTCTTTTTGCACGGTGGCGCGACGGCGGTCCAAGCCTTTCTCATAACTCAGGTTTACGTCAATTAACATGTGGCAGTCAGTATCGTACCGGGCTTCCCGCCATAGGTAGCCGTTAACGTAGATGTATACCCAGCCTTCGCGTAGGGGGCCCAGGCCTTCATCGGGTATGTTCCTCAGAAAGGTCACAGGGACCAGTTTGAGGGCGGGATTACTCATGTCTTCGTTAAAGGCGGTGGTGTCGTCGTAGCCGAGCGGAATTTTGTAGTAGTCGTGATGGTCGTCGGTCAGCATGAGCGACAGCCGCTTTCGCCCGGGGGTAAAGTTCTCAAGAATCAGCTCCCGGTGGCGTTCGGCATTGTTCGGGCCGTCGGGGTGGCCGGGCAGGGCGATGCTGGCTGCAGTCATGTGGTAACTCCTTGCGTGCGAAACCCCCGGCTTTTTGCCAGGGGTCACTCCTTACTGAGTGGTTTGGTTCAATGGCCTTCGGCCGATTAGTCGTCGCTTTCCCCAATCAGAACGCCCATGCCTTCACCGGGGTCGCCCTGAATGATGGCGTTGATGCGGTCTGGTCCTTCGGGTTCCAGTTCATGCGGTGCCGTGGGGCGGGTTGGCAGCGGCGGCATGCCCACCGGCTGCATCAGCGGGGAGGGTGGGGTGTTTTTGTTGTTTGAGACCATCATGTCCAGGGCTCGGGTAACGGCCTGGCCTTCGGCAAAAACATTGGCCGAGGCAGAAACGAAAGACGCTTCGCCTTTTATTTTCCCGGAAACTACACCCTTGCGTCGGCCGGGCTGATCACCGGTGCTTTTTTTAAAGACGGATTTGATATGGCACATGGGGTTGCCGTTTACATACACGCTGCCAGCGGTTTTGTCCGCATCGGCCGAGCGCGCAACGTTTGGGTAGGGGATCGGTACCACGGAATTCCCGCTGGGGGTCAGGCAAACGTCGACAGTGTTGAGCGTTCCCTGGGAGCCGGCGTGAACCGCACTGCGTCCATTAATCAATACGTTGTTAGCCACTGAGACCTCCTTGCTTCGGTTGGGCGGCGGGTGTTGCGGTGTGGGGAGTGGAGTCGAGCTTCAGCAGGGTATATTGCTGGTCCGGTGACTGGTGAAACAGCCATTGAGTATCGACGGGTGGGCAGGGCATTTGCCGGCGCCCCAGAGCACACACCACGGCCAGGCCCGGGCCTGCTGCACCGACATAACCAAACCCACTGGATAGTGAGATATGTTGCAGTGCGTCGAATTCGCTGGCCGGTTTAAAATCGCCCAGCCACTGGTGCCAGTTCGCCTGTTGATCGAGGCTTTGGTCGAGGTGAGTGACCAGCCCGTGGCGATAAGGTTGTACGGCGGCCAGCCTGGCATCGCTTGCCGTCAGGTTGGCCAGCGGTTCCGGGTACAGGGTTAGGCGGGCGGTGCCGTTGGAAGCATCGCTGGTCAACCATAGGGCGGTGGCGGCTTCGCCCAGTATCAGGCCATCTGAAAAGTGTTTTATAGCCACCCGGTCGCCAAGCCGGTCGAGACTGGCCTGGTTAATGAGCGAATCGGTACTGAGCCAGACCAGTGAAGTCTCTGCGGCTATCTGCGCCCGGTCTTCCGGTTTGTCCATTTGATAGACGGTGCATAGGCTGCACCAGTCGACGAGGGCCGGGTCGCCCAACGCCATAAAATTATTAACCAGCAGGTCCTGAAAAACGTCGGCCGGGTCTGAACCCCAGTCTTCCCGGTTGAGGCTGCACACCATGGCCGTTGTGGGGGGAATGGGACCATGCCGGTTCCAGAGCTCCGCCAGGGCTTTGGCGGCCAAACGGGCGCAGCGTGCACGACTGTCGATATCGTAGTCACCGTCGGCCGGGAAGGTGTAACAGGGCAAGTCGAGGTCGTCCACCCTAACCGTCAGGCTCTCGCTTTCACTCAGGCCAGGCTGGTTAATATCGCCCTGACGGGTTACCACCGTCGCGTAAATGGTGGCCGGTGTTTTGCCGCCCTGGGTGTAGGCGCTGGCTGCTTTTACCGTCCATTGCAGTTCATCCATAGGCGGCCTCCGGGGTGGCAGAGGTTTCAGCCAGGTGAATTTCAGCCATTAAGCGTTTGGGCAACTGGGTGAAGGCCTTGCGGTACAAAAGGTGCAGGTGCCGCTTTTGGGTGTCGACGAGTAAGGTGTCGGCCTGCAGTGTGATGGGCTCTTCGGTCGTTCGCGTTTTCCAGCGCAGCGCGAGGCTGGGTATTGTCCAGTGAATCGACAGTGGGTGATGTTCGGGCAGGTCTTTGGTCAGACCGGTTAAAGTCAGTTTTGCCTTGCCATGTAGCGGTCTGTCGAACCACTGGTCCCGGGGCGCGCTGTGGTAAGCGGTATCTGGCAGCGGGCCGCTGAACGGGTATTGGCGGGCGGCGGCCTTGTCTTCGTCCAGCGATTTAAACGCTTCTCTTCGGGGGTGCCAGTGTGAGGAAATCGGGCCATACCCTTGTGGCTCTTTTCGTTCCGACGGTTTTTTCATCGGGTGCCGGGGGTGTTCAATCTGGGGAAGCGGGGCACCGTCTATATCGTTTTTTTTCAAGCCCTCACCCAGGTAGCCGCGCCCTACCGGGTTGGCCATATAGGCGTCGTTTTCTTGCTTCGCATTGCGACCGCCGTACGCATATTCGTAACGAATGGGCAGTTCGGTGATGGGGGTCGGTTCGGTAAAGGCTGTGCCAAACAGGGTGCTCTTCCAGGTTCTTGGCCCTACGACTGAAAGCTTTTTTTGCCAGTGAATGCCGTTTTCGGTGCTCAGACTGGCTTCGACATTGAAGCCGGCTCGCGCAGTGCCGCAGTGGGCGCTGGCAAACAACAGGATTTCCGAGCCGTGCTTGAAGGGCACGGTCTCCCGGCAACACGAGGGTCCGTGCTGCTCCGGGTCGTCTTCCGGATAGTCGTACGACTGAGACAGTGGCTCGCTTTCTGGCAGTGGTTCAACCTTCCCGTCCAGGCCGTACTGGTAACTGGCCTTGGCAATGAAGATGGTGGCTGGCTCGCCCTGCGCTGTCCAGCCTGAGGTCAGTTCCTGTTGATAGTAGGGGTGGGGTTGAAGCTGGATCATGCCCGGGCCTCTTGCAGGCGCTGAGCACGTTGCCAGTGACATTCGGTGGGGCTAAGCAGGGTGCTTCCCCGGGTATCCAGCCAGATTGCAGAGGTAACGGGTTCGGTATCGGCACCGAAAAAGCGCCCCAGCTGTGGCCTGAAGGGCCGGTCTGAATGGTTGTGGCCCAGGCACAGACGGCCCGTTGGCTGGTTTACATCCAGCCATTGGCGAGCCGTGTTGGCATCGGCCAGGCGGTCGCCTTTTTCTTTTTTACCCAGCGTAATAGCGGGTACCCGGGGCAGCCGTTCGCCCGTGAAACCGTACCAGGCCCGTTCGGCCAGAGGGTTGGTGTGGGGTTTGGCAAGCAGGTCAATGCAGAAACCGAGGTGGGCGGCATCGCCATGAACCACCAGCCAGAACGGGGGGATGTGCTCGTCCAGCACAGCTTGTTGCAACGGCTGGATGAATTCGCTTGCTCCGCTGGCTGCCGCGGTGCGCCAGGCGTACCGGGAGCCCGGACTGGCAGTGATCCACCGTTGAATCAAATCGATGGCTGCTGGCTGCTTGCCGGTGGCTAGTAATCCGAGGGCCAGCCAGTGCAAGTCTTCCTGCCGGTCGTCGTTTTGAACGCTGTCACGGGCTTCGGGGATCCAGGTATCGAATAAGGTGTCGGACTTCCAGGCCCGGTTTTTGACCAGGCAGGGAATTTGCCCCGGTATGGCCTGGGACCATGAGACATGGGAAGCGTCGGAATCGACGGCTGGCGGTACTTCGTGCAGTCTGCTTTTTAACCACCAGTGTGTGGGGTCGGTAAGGTCGGTCTGCTCGATCAGCGTGTGCAACAGAGGCTGCCAGTTCTGAGCACCGGTAATGTCGATGGCGGTTTGTAAGTCTTCCAACCAGAGCTCTACGCCGGTTTCCAGTAATTGAGCAGCCAGGTGATCGGGGGCTTCACGGAAATCGGGCCGGAACGCAAAAATGCAGAGATTGAGTGCCCGGTTCTCGTCATCGCTCAGGTCTGGCTCGGCGATGGCTTCCTGGAGGTAGCAAAGGTGGCCATAGAGTTTTTGCTCAATACCAAGCAGCAGGTCATATTCGCAGTGCTTTCGCTGCGTTAACCACAATTCTCGGGTTTTAAGCTGTGCTTGTGCCCAGGCGAGGTGAGCAGTGTCCATGAAGTCGTATCCCTGACGGTTTAGTTAAGATGGATTTCTCTTCCCTGGACTACACAGAGTTCTTCTGCTTCGGTACGGATGTTCTTGCCGTTCAGCTCCAGCTGGGTCTCTGCGGTAACCGTGGCTCGCGGGGCTTTCACATCAACCCCTTGCTGGCCAATTTCCACTGCGCTGCCGCCAACTTCAGTTAGTAAACGGGCAATGTGTTCGGGCAGTACCCACTGGGCTAAATCACCCAGGGTGCTGATATGAGGAATGAATTCGTTGTCACCGGTTGAGACGACGTAAGCGACTCTGGCGGTGCCGTCGTCCATCAGGTCGGCCATCACGAGGTCATCAACACGAACCAGGTTGCGACCGGCTTTCTCGGGTGGAACCGCTACCGTTTGCCCATTGATGGACAGCTTTGTGCATCGGCTTTCATGGGTCTCCAGTACGATGGCTTCACACCGGTCTACGACTCGCGCAGAGTGCCCGGTGTGCAATGTGGGTGCAATGGAACGAGGTGCAGTCATAATAGCTCCCTGTTGACTGTATCTGTTGGCCGAATGATGGGTCTGGTTTTTGTGATGGCTGACGTACAAATGCTCCCGTTGTACAAACCATCGACCACAATGACCAAAGAGGGCGAGGGTAGCCAACCTGAGACGCATTGAGAATGCTTGGCGGGTGAATTAAGCGCCTTTTGCGGGGGTGAATACGAGATTTGTGACCGACATCTCTAATAACAGAGGGTCATCAAACCACCAACGCGCGAGGTGTTGTTAGTGAATAGCCAGAGGAGTGAGTGGGTCAATTTTTGTCATTAAGAAGGGCGTCCGTGCCCGTTTGCAGGTACCGGAGTGGCACCTGCATCCATGGGTGTGCGATCAGTTAAAGGTAAACACCCGGAAGCCGGCGTCATCAAGTTCACCGGTTTCCATGTTGTCGCCCGCCAGTTCTTCGGCTTTGGGAGAGGTTTTGAACACCACTTCGGCGTCGCCCCAGCCGGCAAACTGCCAGTTGCCGTCGGCTGACGGGTTGAAGGTGCCCTGCGACAACAAATAATTGGCGATTACATCGCGGTTTTTATCCGGTGCGTCGATAACGATGGTGCTGCCATCCAGGCCCGGGAAGCTGCCACCGCCGCCGGCGCGGTAGTTGTTGGTCGCGATCAGGAACTGCTGATCCGGGTTGATGGGCTCGCCTTCGAACTGAACATCAACGATGCGGTGCTGGTCGTTTACCACGTCGCCATCGTTGTTGTAACGCGGAGGCACCGTCACATCAATGCGGTAGCTGATGCCATCGATCACATCAAAGTTGTAGGTCGGGAAGCTGTCGTCGACCAGCGGTTGTGCGCCGCTGGCATCCGGGTCGATGGTATTGAACTGGCCAGCAGACCGTTCCAGCCATTCGATGACCTGGTCTCCGGTCAGTTTCACCACTTTCAGGTCATTCGGGTAGATGTAAAGGTCCGCGACGTTTTTCAGCGCAATGTCACCGGCTGGCACATCGGTGAAGTAATCCGGGCCACCCCGGCCACCGGCTTTGAACGGTGCGGCTGCCGATAGGATCGGCAGGTCTTCCAGTTCGGTGCCGCGCACGATGTTTTCGACGTACCAGGTCTGGGCGTTGTTCACCACCTGCACCGAGGGGTCATCCTGAACCACGGCAAAGTAGCTGTTGATGCTGGCGGTGGTTTCGCCAACGCGCTGGGCCATGTAGTCGAGCGTGGCCTGGTGGTCGCTGTCGACCGCATCCAGTATGGATTGAACCGGTTCGACCAGTGCAACGGTCTCCCCATTTTCACGGCTGAAAATGGGCCGTGCTTCACTGCGGCTGCCAGCGACGTGCCAGTTGCCGGCTTCGCCCTCGAGCGTCAGGTCGATGATGCCCAGATGGCTGCCCCAGAACCCGGGCATAACGGCCGGTACACCGAAGATGGTGCCGGACTCGTTGTCGACGTTGTCCATATTGTCGTAAGCCGGGCTGCCCGGAAACACCGCATGGGCGTGGCCGAACATAATGGCATCGATGCCCTCAACCTGGGCCAGGTGCCAGGTGGCGTTCTCGTCCATACCCTGGCGTGCCGCATCCGACAAGCCACTGTGGGGAATGGCGACGATGATGTCGGCGCCCTCGGCTTTCATCTGCGGGACAAAGCGTTCAGCCGTTTCGACCATGTCGTGGGCGACGACCAGGCCTTCGAGGTTGTCTTTATCCCAGTTCATGATTTGCGGTGGTACGAAACCGATGTAGCCAATGCTCAGTTCGTGCGGCTGGCCAGCATTGTCGATGACGGTTTTTTCCTGAATCAGGTAGGGCTGGAAGTAGGGCTGATCACTACCATCACCCAGGTCGACCATGACGTTCGATGAAATGTAGGGAAAATTGGCGCCGTTTAGCGCCTTGATCAGAAAATCCAACCCAAAATTGAATTCGTGGTTGCCGATGTTGCCAACATCGTAGTCGAGCAGGTTCATGGCCTTGTAAGCGGGGTGGATTTCGCCCAAGCGCAGCACGTCGCCTTTGGCGACGAAGTCACCCAGAGGGTTACCTTGAATCAGGTCGCCGTTATCGACCAGCACGCTGTTGCCACGCTCGTTGCGGGCAGCGTTGATCAGGGCGGCGGTTCGGGCGAGCCCGACGGTGACGTTCTGGTTGTCGGTGTAGTAATCGTAATCGACGATGTGCATGTGGAGGTCGGTGGTTTCCATCAAGCGCAACTCAACGGTGGCGGCTGAGGCTGTGGCCGCGGCCAGCGCCGTGGCGCCCAGGCCAACGGTTCCGAGGCCCAGTAGCAGTTTATTCATGGCATGAGTCCTTTTTTGCAGGTTCGACAATAAAATCGAGCATCATCACTTTATTGTTGTAACACGGCGGTTTTATGACAGCTGAGCCATAAACTGACCGCCAGGTCAGTATAGGGGGGCAGGGCAAACGAACAACCTCCAATGAGTCAGGGTGGGATGCCGGTCAAACTCGGAACGCTCAGACAGCCGGGTTATTCTGGTAAAGTAACGACGGTGATTTTCATAACGGGAAGGACGGAATAATGCGCTGCATGGCTGAAACGGGGTGGGGTGAACACCATGCGGGATGATAGGGCGGCCACGGCTGACGAGCGTTTTGTGGGGGCAACACTGGCACGCTGGGCGGGTGAGCAACCCACAGCCGTGGCACTGCAATGCCAGTCTCAGTGTCTGTGCTGGTCGGATTTGCACCGTCAGGTAGAGCACCTGGCTAGCCGTCTGCACACCGAATTGGGCGCCAATCGGGCCATCGCACTGGATGTATCGGACCCGCTGCTGCTCATTCTGGCGTTTCTGGCGGTAAGCCGTTCGGGCAACCGGGCCCTGGTGCTGGATACCGGCTGGCCCGATGCGCAACGCGCGGAAATCGACCGCCAGACCCGGCCAGACCGGGTTCTGGACAATGCCCAACTGATGTCATTGCTGGAAAAGACGGATGAAAAACCGGCTCCCATCCCTGAACCGATGCCGGATCAGGCCTTCTATGTGGGCTTCACTTCGGGTTCGACCGGCATACCCAAGGGATACCGCCGCAGCCACGCCTCCTGGCTGGCCAGTTTCGAGCTGAGCCGGAGGTTGTTCGATCTGCAGCCGGGAGACCGGGTAATGGCACCGGGCAGTCTGGCGACGTCGCTACACCTGTATGGCGTTATTCAGGCCTTGCAGGCCGGTATTGGGGTCGTTCTGGTGCCTCGCTTCCGGCCGCGAACCGTGCTTCAGGCGCTCGGCGAGCAGGGTGTTACAGCACTCTATGGCACGCCGACGCAGATCAAATTGCTGCTGCAAACAGCTCAGCGAGATGGGCTGCCACCCTTGCCGGAGTTGCGTCATTTGATCATCAGCGGGGCCAAGTGGCCCGACGATACGCGCCAGGCCCTGCGTCAGCCGTTTCCGAATGCCGGGCTAACGGAATTTTACGGCACTTCAGAAATGAGCTTTATCGCCCTGCATAACGATGAGACCAGAGCTCCCGAGGGTTCGGTTGGCCGCCCGGTGCCCGGTGTTGAGGTGCGCATCGGCCCTTCGGCGCAAACCCCAGTGGCAACCGGAGAGCGCGGTCGAATCTGGGTGCGCAGTGCACTGGTGTTTGATGGCTATGAGTGCGGTGGCGGCGATGAAATTGCCCGCGATGGCGACTGGTTAACGGTCGGCGATCATGGCTATCTGGATGAGCAGGGGCATCTCTACCTGGTTGGCCGCGAAAAACGCATGATCGTCAGCAGTGGCCTGAACCTCTACCCGGAAGAAGTAGAAGCCTGGCTTCTACAGCACCCGGCGGTGACCCAGGCCGCCCTGCTTGGTTTGCCCGATGCCTTGCGCGGCCACAAGATCGCGGCGGTGGTTCAAGCTGATGATGCCAAAGCGTCGGCGGAGTCGTTGCGCCAGCATTGCCGGCAGCGTTTTCCCGTCTCTCAGATACCGAAGGCCTGGTATTTTCTGGAGCAATGGCCCATGACCCAGAGTGGCAAGACGGACTTCGTCGCGCTGGAGCGCTGGCTAACGGTGGTACAGGCCGGTACCGGCCCGGACAAGGCGATACCCTCATGAACCCGGTGTATCTGGTTGCCGCCCTTAGGACGCCGGTAGCCCCGGTTAACGGGGCGTTCAAAACGCTGAGGGTCAGCGACCTTGCCGTGCCGGTTATTCAGGCGTTGTTGGCGCAAACGGGTTTGAACCCGCGCCAGATCGATCAGGTGATACTGGGCAATGCACTGTACGGTGGTGGCAACCCGGCCCGACTGATTGCGCTGGCCGCGGGGCTTCCAGAGTTGGTTCCGGCCATGACCATCGATACCCAGTGCTGCTCGGGTCTCGACAGTCTGCGTCTGGGCGCCCAGGCCATCGCCAGCGGCCAGGCAGACGTGGTACTCGCCGGAGGCGTGGAAAGCACCAGTCGCCGGGCTCTGCGTGCTCATCGCCCGATCAACAAAGACGATTCGCCCGATTTCTATGAACGCCCGGCCTTCACCCCCTGGCCAGACCGCGACCCGGATATGGCCGACAGCGCTGCGCGTCTGGCCCACGAACACGGCATCAACCTCGATCAGCAAAACGCCTGGGCCATCGACAGCCACGCCAAGGCGTTAGCCGCGCAAGACCGGCTAACCAACGAATGCATACCGCTGGCTGGTTTGAACGTAGATGCCGCCACCCGGCCGCTGTCGGAGCGACTGGCCAACCGCACCCCCAAGGTGGCCCAATGGCAAACAAGCGCGGTCAACGTCGCAGGCACGGCCTTGCAGGCAGACGCAGCCGCCCTATGCCTGCTGGTCAGCGAGCGCATGCTGGCAAAATTACCCGCCGGCACCCGCGCCATGCGCTGGGCAACCGACATCAGCGGCGGCGGCCCCGCAGACGCGCCCCCCTGGGCCATCGTACCCGTCGTTCAACGGCTGTTTGAACGCAACGGACTAAGCGCCAAGCATTTCCACCGCATCGAGCTGATGGAAGCCTACGCCGTGCAGGCCATAGTCAACTCCCACCAGCTGGGTTTGCCGCTCGATAAACTAAACCAGGGCGGTGGCGCTCTGGCTAGAGGCCACCCCATTGGCGCCTCGGGAGCCATTCTTGCGGTCAGGGCTTACCACGAGATGGCGCAGGCCCCCAAAGGTAGTCTCGCCCTGGCGGCTATTGCCGCTGCGGGGGGGTTGGCCAGTGCGGTTGTCCTGGAGGCTTAGTTTGTGTTTGTGGCTTTCGTTCGTGTCGGCCACCGGGTAGTGCTATCCGGGGTCGGCGTGAACCCGTCCATGGGGCCTAGGCTTCGGCATCCATGCCTCAGACTACCCCGGATATCACTACCCGGCAGCCGACACTTGGTTTCGTGCNCAGACTACCCCGGATATCACTACCCGGCAGCCGACACTTGGTTTCGTGCCAACACTAGCTTTAAGTTCAACAGCTAGGAAAATGACCGAAGGCTAAGTCGTAAAAGTAATTTGATATTACAGGGGTGCAGGGCGGTTCCCTGCAGCAGCGGGCAGGACGCCCGCGTCCCGTGAAGTGGCACAAGGATGTGCCTCTGAACGGTGGCAGCAGGGAACCGCCCTGTACCCCGGACTCATGCCACCAGGTAATTCAACCACAGTCGAAAACGACAGCCACCAATAAATTCAACCACAGCCGAAAACGAAAACCCTCAGAACCCAAGGAACCGCGTATATTCGTCGAGTGGAGCGCGAGGCGTTTCGAATTGGTTTTCGGGTGCTGACGGGTCGCCGTAGCCGAGGGCCATGCCGCAGACGACGACTTCGTTGTCGGGGAGGGAGAGTTGCTCGCGAATGATGTGTGGGTAGCTGGCCAGGGCGCCTATACCGCAGCTGTCGACGCCTTCGCCTTTGGCTGCCAGGAAGATGGACTGGATGAACATGCCCAGATCCATGTAGCAGCCTTTGCCCATGGCGCGCTCGATGGTGATGACCAGGCCGACCGGGGCGTCGAAGAAGTGGAAATTGCGCCGGTGTTGGGCCAGGCGGCCGGGAATGTCGCGGCGGGCGATGCCCAGGCTGTTGTAGAGGGCGTAACCGACTTCCCGCTGGCGGGCTTTCAGGTAGGCGGGCATGGGTTGGGGGAAGTAGTCGTATTCTTCCGGTCGGGTGTCGGACTGTTCGAAAGCCTCGCAGAGGCGGTCACTGAGCTGGGTCAGTGGCTCGCCAGCGAGCAAATAGGCGAAGCCCGGTTGCAGGTTAGCGCCGCTGGGAGCGCGCCGGGCGCTGGTCAGAATGCGTTCCAGGGTCGCTTTTTCGATGGGTTTGTCGAGGAAGCGGCGGGTGGATCGTCGGTTTTGCAGTGCATCGAACAGGGCGGTCATATCGGGTCGGCTTTGTTAAATTCAGTGGGTGAAGGCTTCGCGTTTGAGCCCGTATTTCTGCATTTTCTGGTTCAGGGTGCGGCGCGGCAGGTCGAGCACCTCCATCACCGCCTTGATGTTGCCTTGGTGGTGGCTCAGTTCGGCGCTAATTAATGCTTTTTCGACCTGTTCCAACCGGGCCGAGAGTGACCCTTCGCCGCTGTGTGCATTGCCCCGGTTGCTGGAACCCAATTGCAGCAGCTCGGATACCGAGACCTGATTAAAGCTGCGCGTCAGCAGATAGCGCTCGGCGGTGTGCCGCAGTTCGCGCACGTTGCCGGGCCAGTCGTGCAGTTCCAGGGCGACCAGGTCCTCGTAGCTGAGTTCCGGCACGGGTATCTGGTTCTGTTCGCTGGCTTCGTGCATGAAGTGGCTGAACAATACGGGAATGTCGCGCGGGCGTTCGCGCAGTGGCGGTAGCTGGATTTCGGCGACCATCAGCCGGTAATACAAGTCTTCGCGAAAGCGGCCTTCGTTGGCGGCCTTGCGCAGGTCTTCCTTGGTGGCGCTGAGGATGCGCACGTTGAATGGAATCGGTGTATGGGAGCCAACCCGAACGACTTCGCGTTCCTGCAGTACGCGCAACAGCTTGATCTGAAACGCCATCGGCATGCTTTCAATTTCATCGAGAAACAGCGTGCCTTTGTGGGCGGCTTCGAATATGCCCTTGCGTTGTTTCTGGGCACCGGTGAAGGCGCCGGCTTCATGGCCAAAGAGTTCACTTTCGAGCAGGTTTTCGGGAATGGCTGCGACGTTGATGGCGACGAAAGGCGCTTGCTGGCGAATGCTGAGCCGATGCAGGCTACGCGCGACCAGTTCCTTGCCCGTGCCGGTTTCGCCGGAGATGATCACATCGGCGTTTACCCGGGCCAGCGCCTGAATGTGCTGACGCAATGTGCGAATCGGGTCAGAATCCCCAATGATGGTGTCGGCCAGTTCGTCATTGTCGGCCTGGGTATGGTGCGGCTGGGTCGCCAGGTGCACCCGGCGTTGCTCGCTGGCCCGCTGAATCATGTCGATCAGGCGGTCTGGCTTGTAGGGTTTTTCAATAAAGTCGAAGGCACCGAGTTTCATCGCCTCCACCGCCTGGGCGATGCCACCATGGCCGGTGATCAGTATCACCGGGATCGAGGGGTCGACGGCCTTGAGCAGGCTCATGCCATCCATGCCCGGCATGCGGATGTCGCTGACCACGACGCCGCCGAAATCGGGGGTCAGCAGCGGCAGGGCAGCATCGGCACTGGCAAAGGTATGAACCTGCACGTCGGCCAGATCCAGCCATTGTTCCAGTGAGGCCAGAACCTCAGGGTCATCGTCGATGATGACGGCCGTAGTGTCGGAAATCATTTCGTTGCCTCGGATTGCAATACTGCGGGGCTAATGGAGTGCGCAAAGCTCAGATGGAAGACGGTACCTTGCCCTTGCTGGCTGTCGACCGTCAGTTCCGCACCCAGGTCGCTCGCCAGATTGTAACTGATCGCGAGCCCGAGCCCCATGCCATCGCCGACGGCTTTGGTGGTGTAGAAAGGTTCAAAGATATGCACCAGCTTGTCGGCCGGGATACCAGGGCCGGTATCGCGAATCGACAGAGTGAGTGGCGTGTCGTTACCCGATTGCGATGAAGCCGAGGTGGCGTGCTCCAGAGTAATGACAATGCGTCGTTGTCTGGCCTCAGCCAGTGCGTCTATCGCGTTGCTGATCAGGTTCACCACAATTTGCTCCAGCATCATGGTATTGGCCTGTACCAGACGATCAGAGTGTATCGAGAGCTGGCAGTCAATGTTGGCGGCCACCAGTCTCGGCCTCAGCAGTTCCAGCGCGTAGCGTATCGGCCCTTCCAGGGTGACCGGTGTCGCGCCGGTATTGCGCTTGCCGGAAAAGATACGTAGCTGACGAGATAGATTCGACAACCGGGTGACCAGATCTTCAATCTTGCCGAGATTGGTGCCAACGGCGTCGAGCTTGCCGCGTTGCAGCAATAAATGGCTGCTGGCAGCGTAGTTCGACAGAGCCGTGATGGGTTGGTTCAATTCATGGGCAATGGCTGACGACATACGGCCCAGGGCTGCCAGCTTCTGGTTCTGGGCGAGGGCTGCCTGAGCCTGCTGCAAGTCGCGGGTGCGCTCTTCCACACGCTGTTCCAGCGCCATATTGGCCTCTTCCAGGGCTTGCTGGGTCGCGGTCAGTTCGGTGATGTCCTGCACCGTCACAATATATTCCCGAGCCGAGCCAACCCGAATCGGGTTCAGGGTGTAGAGCACCGGAAAGCGGCTGCCATCGGTGCGCAAGCCTTCGGCACGGACCGGGGCTTGGCCGTACTGCCCCGGTTGCCAGGGCGTCAGCAACTGACCGGGCCGGTGATTCAGATCGTTTTCCGACAACGCAAAGAGACGACGCGCCTGCTCATTGATGAACAAGGGGCGAAACTGGTCGTCAAGATTCAGCAGGCCCGCATCGGTATTCTGAATAATGGCGCGCTGATGGTGCTCGCGCTCGGCCGTCAGCCGACTGATGGCGCGCTGAGCCTCGGTGCGGCGCCGGCGCTCCCGGTAGTAGAGCAATGCACCGGCCAGGGTGGCGTAGCCAATCAACACCAGGCTCTGTCGGGCGCGAACGCGGGCCTGGGCTTCGGCCAGAGGCTCACGCAGGTGCATTTGCCAGGGGTAGTCGTCGATGTTGGAGGCAAAGACCAGCTGGGTTCCATCGCTTCCGAGATCAAACGTAGACCAGCGTTCCGACTGCCATTCCGTAACCGGTTGCAATTGCTTCACCGGGTCCTGCCCGAACTGCCGGGTGCGGGCGAGCTGGTCCTGATGCACTTCGCTCAGCGGCCGGGTGGCGAAGTAATGCCAGCGCGGTGCCGACGACAGAAAAATGATGCCTTCCTGATCGGTCACCCAAACACTGTCGCCAGAAGCCTGCCAGCTTTGCTCCAGTGGTTGCAGGTTAATCTTGACCACGATGACGCCCAGGATCGAATTGTCGCTGGCTCGCACCGGTGCCGATAAAAACAGGCCCGGAATACCTGAGGTGGCGCCCACCGCGAAATAGAACCCTGGCTTGCCGTTAATGGCATCGCGAAAATAGGGTCTGAAGGCATAGTTGGACCCGACAAAGCTGAATTCGGTCTCGAAATTACTGGACCACTGAGTCATGCCCGTCGGGTCCATCAGGAAAATCTCATCGGCCCCGGCCTGGCGCTTGATGGTGCGCAACAGAATGGAGGTTTCCGTTGAATTCTCGACAGCCGGTTGCTCCGGGTCTCGTTGTGCCAGGGCAGTAACGATACGCGGGTCGTTGGCCAGAATGTGGGGCAGGTACAGGTGCCGGTCGATAGACGCCGAAAGTGAGGTTTCAAAGGCGCCAAGCCGTTGCTGCGCCCGCTCTGACGCCTGGGCGATGTCCAATTGCATCAGGCTGCGCTGAGCCAATACCAGCACCACCAGAACCAGGCCCAGCCCGGCAATCAGCCAGAACGGCAGCGACTTGGCCCAGCGACCGGGTTGTCCGCGTTTTCGTAACGCCTGAAGGGATGCAGTTAGCGGCATGGGTTTTATCGTTGTAGTGCCTGAAGCCCAAGTGTACCGCAATGCCGGAAGGGCGCGAACCTTCTGGTTTGTGGCTGTTATTGGGACTTAACTCAAGTTTCGGAGTTCGCTGAGGTGACAAGCGGCGGCTGCCGGGGTTGGTCCTGTCGGGTAGTTCGCAGCATGGATGCTGCGATCTAGGCCCGAGACGTCGGACCGCCATGGACGGGTTTACGCCGACCCCACAGGGCCAACCCCGGTAGCCGATGCGGACCAATGCCACCCAGCCGCCTCCGAACTCCGAAACTTGAGTTAACAACGACAGGCATAAAAAAACCGCGCCGGAGCGCGGTTTTTCAGTCTGACGTGTTCGATCAGTCGTCGAGGAAGCTGCGGAGGTGGTCGCTGCGCGTCGGGTGGCGCAGTTTGCGCAACGCCTTGGCCTCTATTTGACGAATCCGCTCGCGGGTCACGTCGAACTGCTTGCCGACCTCTTCGAGGGTGTGGTCGGTGTTCATGTCGATGCCGAACCGCATGCGCAGCACCTTGGCTTCGCGCGCGGTCAGCCCCGCCAGCACTTCGCGGGTCGATTCGCGCAGGCCGGTGACGGTGGCCGAATCGATCGGCATTTCCATGGTGTTGTCTTCGATGAAGTCGCCCAGCGAGCTGTCTTCGTCGTCGCCAATCGGCGTTTCCAGCGAAATCGGCTCTTTGGAGATTTTCAACACCTTGCGGATCTTGTCTTCCGGCATGTCCATCCGTTCCGCCAGTTCTTCCGGCGTCGGCTCACGCCCCATTTCCTGCAGCATCTGGCGGGAAATGCGGTTGAGCTTGTTGATGGTCTCTATCATGTGCACCGGAATCCGGATCGTGCGCGCCTGGTCGGCAATCGACCGGGTAATCGCCTGACGAATCCACCAGGTAGCGTAGGTCGAGAACTTGTAGCCGCGACGGTATTCGAACTTGTCGACCGCTTTCATCAGACCGATGTTGCCTTCCTGGATCAGATCGAGGAACTGCAGACCGCGGTTGGTGTACTTCTTGGCGATCGAGATCACCAGACGCAGGTTGGCTTCGACCATTTCTTTCTTGGCACGGCGGGCCCGGGCTTCACCGATGGAAATGCGACGGTGAATGTCCTTGATCTCGCCCAGAGCGATCTGGCTGTTCTTCTGCACATTGCGCAGCTTACGCTGGGCACGGCGCAGTTCCACGTCGTAGCGGAAGGCTTCTTCAGCGAAACGGCTGTCTTCGAGCAGATTGTTCAGCCACTCCTCCTCGGTCTCGTGACCGACGAACATCTTGATGAACTCTTTGCGCGGCATGTTCAAATGGCGCACGCAGATGTTCAGCAGCTTGCGTTCCTGGTCACGAATCTCATCGACGGTCTTCTTGATGATCACCAGCGACTCTTCAAACTGACGCGGAGCCAGTTTGAAGCAGGAGAACGTCATGCCCATGGCGTCTAGCGCGTCGGTCGCTTCTTTGCTGTAACGACCTTTCTTCTCGATCACCTTGGTCGCGGTTTCGAGTTGCTCGGCCAGCAACGTAAAGCGCTCACGGGCGAGCTCCGGATCCGGGCCGCCTTCGTTCTCGTCATCGGTGGAATCGTCGTCATCGTCGCCCGAGCTGTCATCATCTTCGGCTTTCTCTTCGATGATGGCATCGGGCGAATCGGCTGCGGGCGAGGGGTCGGCTTCGTCCGGATCCTGAAAGCTGGTCAGGATGTCGGACAGGCGACCGCCGTCTTCAGTCTGGGTATGGGCATAGGCCGCCAGAATGTTTTCGACAACACCGGGGAAATAGGCCATGGCTTGCATGACTTCACGGGTGCCTTCCTCGATGCGCTTGGCGATCACGATCTCGCCTTCGCGGGTCAGCAGTTCGACTGTGCCCATTTCACGCATGTACATGCGCACCGGGTCGGTGGTGCGGCCCGTGTCGGTTTCGACCGCCGCCAGTGCCGCCGCCGCTTCCTCGGTGGCGTCATCGTCGTCGGTGCTGCTTTCATCGGTCATCATCAATTGTTCGGCGTCAGGGGCCGATTCAAAGACTTTGATGCCGATGTCGTTGATCATCGCAATGATGTCTTCCACCTGGTCCGGCGAGTTAATCTCTTCCGGAAGATGGTCGTTCACCTCGGCGTAGGTCAGATAGCCCTGCTCTTTACCGCGGGCGATCAATTCCTTGAGGCGCGACTGTTGCTGAGATTTTTCAGCCATAGAAACCCTGTAAGTTCAGTAGTGGATCATGCGAAGGCAAATAGCCCTTTAGTTTACCGTAAATCAAAGGGTTAGCCAATTTTTGATCAATGCGGCCTGTCATTGGCTGCATTGAAAGACCTGAGTCAGGTCGGGTTCGTACGCCCACCAGGGAGCGCCAGCAGGACAATGGGCTGTAGACCCTGGCCGAAGTCAGTTTCTGGTCACAGATTTGCCCTGTCACAGTTTGCGTTTCTTCTGCAGCTCTAAAAAGCGCCGCTTGTCTTCCGGAGTGATGGAAGGGTCTCTTTCGATGATGATGCGCCGTTTGAGTGTTTCGTACTCGGCATCAGGTGCCCTCTTGGTTAGGGCGGTTACCAGTTTTTCAAGCTCTGCGCGGGCTAATGTCATCGGGTCGGTGTCGGATGTGTGTTCCTCCAGCCAAAGATAGTCGGATGCCGCAATGGGCGCCAGCGTGTCGCGCAAGCCGTGCTGACACAGGTAGTCGAAGGCATGATAGATATCGGCCCTGGGGGCTTCCTGCAGCAGTCGCACCACGCGGCTGAGCAGCGCCTTGCCCTCTTGTTCGGGCAAATGTTCCAGTTGCTCCAGATTCAGTTCGTTGGCCAGGTGTGGGTGACGAATCAGCCAGGCCAGGCAGCGATGCACCAGACTGAACTGCACGCCCAAATTGGCCCGGCTGGCCGGTTTGGGTCGACCGGAGCCTGTGGTGTCTCCGGCGTAGTCACCAGAGCCGTACTCGGACTCATAATCGTTCATTGGCCCGTCATAACTGGGCATCCAGTCATCCGGCATCGCCAGGTCAGGGTTCTGGTCTGCCGGCTCGGAGCGGGGTTTTACCGGCTCCGGTATCACGGGTTTAACCGGGGCATGAGTCGTCAGAATCTGCTCAACCGACAGGCCAACCAGGTTCGACAACTGCTGCATCAGCAATTGCCGCAAAATACCCTCGGGCATCGGCTCGATCCAGCCTCTAGCCAGGCTGGCCAGGCGAGCCTTGCCTTCCAGTGTGGTCATGTCGGTCTGGGTCTGCAGATGCTGAAACAGAAAGTCGGCCAGGCTTTGTGACTGCTTGACGCGGCGCTGAAACCCTTCAAACCCCTCGTTGCGTACCAGGGTGTCCGGGTCTTCGCCCTCGGGCAGGAACAGAAACTTGGCCTGCTGGCCGTCCCGCACTTCCGGCAGGGCGTTTTCCAGGGCGCGCAACGCGGCCCGGCGCCCGGCTTCGTCGCCATCAAAACAGAAAATGATTTCCGGGGTCAGCTTGAACAGCCGTTGAATGTGAGTCGAGCTGGTTGCCGTACCCAGGGTCGCGACGGCGTTTTTAACCCCAAACTGTGCCAGGGCGACCACATCCATATAGCCTTCGACGATAATGATGTTGTCGAAGTTGCGCAGCGCCTGACGGGCTTCATAAAGGCCGTAGAGCTCGTTGCCCTTGTGGAAAATCGGCGTTTCCGGGCTGTTCAGGTATTTGGGTTTGTCATCGGGCGTTAGTACCCGACCACCGAAGGCGATGGTGCGGCCGCGAATGTCGCGGATCGGGAACATCAGGCGCTGGCGGAATCGGTCGTACTCGCGGCCCTTGTCATTGCGCACCATCATGCCGGTGGCAAGTAGCTGCTCGGCGCTTTGTTCGGTTCCGGCGAAATGCTGGATCAGGTTTTGCCAGCCAGGCGGCGCGTAGCCGATTTGGTAGCGTTGAATAACCTCTTCGCTCAGGCCTCGGCCAAGAACGTATTGCTGGGCTATACTGGCATCCGGGTGGTTGAACAGCTGATGCGCGAAATACTCAGCGCTGCTGCCCATTAAATCGTAGAGCGTGCGGCGTTTGCGTTGCTGGGCTTGCTGGGCCGGGTTTTGTTCTTCGCGTGGCACCTCGACGCCAGCGGCGCGGGCCAGTTCTTCAACGGCTTCGGGAAAGCTGAGGCGTTCGTATTCCTGCAAAAAGCGCAGCGCCGTGCCGGAGGCACCACAGCCGAAACAGTAATAAAATTGTTTTACCGGGTTAACCGAGAAAGAGGGCGATTTTTCGTTATGGAAGGGGCAGCAGGCCCAGTGGTCCTTGCCTTTCTTCTTCAGCGGCACACGATGACCGATGATCTCGACGATGTCGGTGCGTTCGAGCAGGTCATCGATGAAATCGTTGGGAATTAGGCCAGCCATAGGTTCCTCAAAGGGATGTGCATGCGGCGTATCGGGCAATTATATCGGGCATTGCCGGTCGAGCAGAAGGCGTGGTGGATCCGGTTCAGGTCCAGCCTTGGCGTAGCGTTGCAACCGTCTGTTTCGGTCGTAATCACTTGCTAACCGCTTCAAAGGCCCAATTCAGTGGGGGCTTCTGGTGGTCAGTTGACGCCAGTCAGGGTCGGGAAACCCCGGGATCAGCCCAGCCGGGCTTTGATCAGTTTGCTTACTGCGGCCATATCAGCGCGGCCTTGTAATTGAGGTTTCAGAACCCCCATTACCTTGCCCATGTCTTGCATACCCGCAGCGCCGGTATCGGCGATGGCGGTATCAATCAGGGCATTGATTTCAGCTTCCGAGAGCGCCGCCGGGAGAAACGTGGCAATCACCTCCATTTCTTCTCGCTCGATTGCGGCCAGATCATCGCGTCCGGCAGTCTCGTACTGCGCTATGGAATCGCGACGTTGTTTGTTCATCTTGTCGAGAATCGCCAAAACCCGGGCGTCATCGACGTCTACTCGCTCGTCAACCTCTACGCGTTTGAGCTCAGCCAGAATCAGCCGCACCGTACCCAAACGTACCTTATCTTTGGCACGCATGGCGTCTTTCATGGCTTCGGTGATCTGTTGCTTGAGCTCAGACATGTCAGGTCAACCCACTTTTAAAGCGATACTTCTAAAGCGATATTTCGGCAACATCAGGACGGGCAAACAGTGTTATTTGCTCGCTAACCCTGTGCAGAAATCTTAGTACAGCCGTACCAGACGCTTGTTTTCACGCTGCAATTTCTTGGCGTGACGCTTAACCGCGGCGGCAGCTTTACGCTTGCGAACCCAGGTCGGCTTTTCGTAGTGCTCACGACGACGCACTTCAGACAAAACACCGGCTTTTTCACAGGAACGCTTGAAACGGCGCAGAGCGACGTCGAACGGCTCGTTTTCTCTAACTTTAACTGCTGGCATTAAAAAGACCTTTTCAGTGTGGGTTTGACATCTCGTAGCGGGTTCCGGTCGCAGAACCCCCAAATTCGAGGCGCGTGATTTTACGGCCTGAGCCCCTCTCTGTAAAGCCCTATGACGTTCTGACCGGCGTTGACTGATTTCCTTTATGGCACAGCATTCTTTAAACTCCCGCCTCTTTGACATTCAAGTTCCGGAATTCGGGTCGGTTCGGTGGCAGGGGCCCGCGCCGGCCACCTGGGACACCCCCGTGGGGTCGGCGTAGATCTATCCATGGCGGTCCGACGTTTCGGGCCTAGACCGCAACATCCATGTTGCGGACTACCCCACGGGGGTGCCCCAGGTACCCGTCGCTTACTGATTTGGCGAGCCCCGCAACTTGAGTCTAACAGTCACGACCTGTCTGGCGCCGTCCACATCTATATCAGTCAATGTAGATGATATGGCTTATTAGCGCGCTAGCGTCGTTCATCGGGAGTTCGAATGCGCGTTCTGGGAATTGAAACCTCTTGCGATGAGACCGGCGTCGCCCTGTACGATTCTGAACAGGGTTTGCTAGCTCATACGCTGTTCAGCCAGGTGAAGATGCACGCTGAATTTGGCGGTGTGGTGCCTGAACTGGCCTCGCGGGATCATATTCGCAAGCTGGTGCCGCTGATTCGGCATACCTTTGATCAGGCGGGTTTGCCCATGGGGGCCGTTGACGGCGTTGCCTATACCTCAGGGCCTGGTCTGGTGGGTGCCTTGATGGTGGGTGCCGCCCTCGCGCGGTCGCTGGCATGGACCTGGGAGGTGCCCGCACTGGGTGTGCACCATATGGAAGGGCATCTGCTGGCGCCGATGCTGGAACCCAATGCACCGCCGTTTCCGTTTGTTGCCCTGCTGGTCAGCGGTGGCCATACCTTGCTGGTGGATGTACGCGGCGTTGGCGAATACCGCATTCTGGGCGAAACCCTGGACGATGCTGCCGGAGAAGCCTTCGACAAAACCGCCAAAATGATGGGCTTGCCTTACCCAGGCGGGCCCTTGCTCAGCAAGCTGGCGGATAGCGGCACACCGGGTGTGTTCGAATTTCCACGCCCCATGGTCGACCGGCCGGGTATGGATTTCAGCTTCTCGGGTCTGAAAACGGCGGTGCGTAACACCGTGGCGACTCATGCAGTTGAAGAAGCCGTGCCACCCCAGATAATGGCCGATATAGCCGCCGGCTTCCAGGAAGCCGTGGTTGATACGCTCTCCATTAAATGCCGCCGCGCGCTCAAGGAGACTGGGCACCGGTCGCTGGTTATCGCCGGGGGCGTCAGCGCCAACCGGCGGCTGCGTGAAAAGCTGGAGGCGATGGCGACCGAGCGCCGGTGCAAGCTTTACTACCCGCGCCTTGAGTTTTGTACCGATAACGGGGCCATGATCGCCTATGCGGGCTGGCAGCGGCTGAAGGCCGGCGAAACCAGTCCGCTGGCATTGGATATTCGGGCGCGCTGGTCACTGGATGAGCTGGAGGCTGTGCATGGCTGAGAATAGGACAGTTGCAAACCCGGTATCGGACACGGTTTTTCTTGAAGGCCTGCAGGTTGAAACGGTGATTGGCGCCTATGAATGGGAGCGAACCATTCGCCAGACGCTCTGGCTCGATCTGACGCTGGCGTTCGATTGCCGGCCTGCCGGCACCAGCGACGACCTGGCCAAGGCGCTCGATTACGACGCCCTGAGCAAGCACATTCGCGCCTGGGCCGCTGAGCAATCATTTGAGTTGATAGAAACCTTTGCAGAGCGATTGTGCACCCTGATTTACGAATTCGCCGGCATCCGGGACATCCAGGTGCGCATCAATAAACGCGGTGCCGTGGCAGACTGTGCCGGAGTAGGCATTCAAATCAGACGGACTTTTTAACGTGACTCACTCCTCAAGCCCGAGCAGCGCCTCGCCCGTACCGGTTGCCCTGAGCCTCGGCAGCAACATCAATCGCTATCAGCACATCACCCACGCACTTGATGCCCTGAGCGATGCCTTCGGGGCGTTGGTGTGTTCCCCGGTCTACGAAAGTGAGTCGGTTGGCTTTGATGGCAGTAATTTCCTGAATTCGGTGGTGTTGATAACAACGACACTGGGGCTGGATGACATCGGGCCGATCCTCAAGCAGATTGAGGACGACAATGGTCGCTATCGCAACGGCCCCAAGTTTGGCCCGCGAACCCTGGATATTGATGTGCTGACCTACGGCGACCTGGTCGGAGAGCACCACGGTATAGAGTTGCCGCGCCGGGAAACAGGGCGTAATGCGTTCGTACTAAAACCCATGGCCGATATTCTCCCGGATACCCGGATGCCGGGCTCTGACCTGACTTACGCCCAATTGTGGGCAAACTACCCGAAAGAGAAGCAAAAGCTCTGGGCTGTGCCGTTTGAATGGCGGGGTCGAGTGCTGTCTTGACTGATCACACCGAAGTAGCCCTCCCGAACAATTCGCCGCTTGAGCGTCACTCGTAACTCAAGTTTCGGAGTTCGGCTCAGCTCTGAGGTGTTGGCCCGCACCGGCTACCGGGTATGCCTCTGTGGGGTCGGCGTAAATCCGTCCATGGAGCCTAGGCCGCATGATATGAATCCCATCCATGGGATTCACCCTCCGGGCTCGCTCCGCTCCTGCTAAAACGCTCCAGGCGTTTTAGTCCCTGCTGCGGACTTCCCCACAGAGGCATACCCGGCACCCAGTGCTAGTCTCCCATGCGAACACCGAAACTTGAGTTGTAATCTTTACGTCAAGATGACGTCTGGCCCAGGGCTTCCTGCACCAGCGGCCATACATTATCCAGAATGATCGGTTGGGCTTCATCGGTAGGGTGCAAGCCGTCTTCCTGCATTAACTCGCGGTACTGGGCCACGCCTTCCAGCATAAAAGGCAGGTAAAGCACCTCGTGTTCGTCAGCCAGGGTGGCGTACTGTTCAAAAAAGGGCTCGGTGTAGCGAGAACCGAAGTTGGGGGGCAAGCGTATCCCTAACAGGATGACCCTGGCGCCGGATTGCTGGGCCATGTCGATCATCTCGCTCAGGTTGCGGCTGATTTGCGGAATCTGGAAGCCACGCAGGCCATCGTTGGCGCCGAGCTCCAGAATCATGATATCCGGTTCATACTGATCCAGCAGGGCGGGCAGGCGCTCCAGGCCGCCCCGGGAGGTTTCACCACTGATGCTGGCATTGATGACGCTATAGTCTGCGTCGCCCTGATTGAGTTGTTGCTCCAGCAGGGTCACCCAGGTGGCTTCCGGTGGCATGCCATAGCCGGCGCTGAGGCTGTCTCCCATGACCAGCAGGGTATTTGCCTGAACCGTAGCCAGAACACTGACCGCCGCCAGAGCCAGCAGTCGAGTCGCCTTATGGCGTAACCATTGAATACTCAGAAGAGACTCAAACAGCATGAATGATACGTCCACGATTATGATTGAGACCCGAAAGCTTAAACAGGAAGTCACCAGCGGGGAAGGGGCCCTGGTCATCCTGAAGGGGATCGACATGGCGATTTACGCGGGCGAGAGCGTTGCCATTGTCGGCGTATCGGGTTCCGGCAAGTCTACCCTGCTCGGTATGCTGGCGGGTCTCGACCGGCCCAGTAGCGGCGAAGTTTTCCTCGCAGGCACCGAGATTACGGCGCTGGACGAAGAGCAGAGAGCCCTATTGCGTGGCAAACAAGTGGGTTTCGTGTTCCAGAATTTTCAACTGTTGCCGAGTTTGACCGCACTCGAAAACGTCATGCTGCCGCTGGAAGTAAAGGGTGCGAAAGAACCTCAGGTTCGGGCCGCCCAGTGGCTGGAACGGGTCGGCCTGGCGGGCCGGGCAACGCATTACCCACTCCAATTGAGTGGCGGGGAGCAGCAACGGGTGGCGGTGGCGCGAGCCTTTGCCAGCGAGGCGCCTATCCTGTTTGCCGACGAACCTACCGGTAATCTCGACAGCCGTACCGGTGAAAAAGTGGCTGATCTGCTGTTTTCCCTGAACCGTGAGAGCGGTACCACCCTGGTGCTGGTCACTCACGATCCGAAACTGGCGGCCCGTTGTGACCGGCAGTTGGAAATGGAAGACGGCACCCTGCGTGAGGTGGCGCTGGCATGACCTTGTCTGTGAAATCCGACGCACTTGAATCGGGTGCGAGCCAGAGCCGATCGGCGCGATCACTGGCGCTCAAATTGTTGTGGCGTGACTGGCGCAGTGGTGAGCTGAACATTCTGATCGCCGCGCTGATGGTGGCGGTTACCACGGTCACCAGCATTGGCCTGTTTTCTGACCGTATCCGCAATTCCATTCAGGACGAAGCGGGCTCGCTGCTGGCGGCTGATGCTCAGATTCGCAGCCGCAGTGCCATTCCCATTTCTGCAGAACTGCGGCAGCAAGCCGAGTCTGCGGGGCTTGCGACGGCAGATATTGTCACCTTTCAGGCCATGTCGTTTGGCAACAACGATGCGTTGCAGCTGAGTGCCGTTAAGGCCGTATCGCCCGAGTATCCGTTGAAGGGCGAGTTAGTGATCGCTGACCAGCCTTTTGGCGAGGGGCGTTCTGTGCAGACAGGTCCGCCGCCCGGCGAGGCCTGGATTATTTCACGGCTGTTTCTGTCGTTGGGTGTCGACATTGGCGACACCATCGGCGTCGGTGATGCCAATTTACGGGTTACTGCAGCGCTGATCACCGAACCGGATGAAGCCGGCTCCTTTTTCGATTTTAACCCCCGGGTGATGATCAATACGGCCGATGTGGAACAAACCGGAGCCGTGCAGCTGGGCAGTCGTGCCCGGTACCGCTTGTTGCTCGGCGGGGATGTGGAGCCCTTTAAGGCTCAGGTTGAAGACGGCTTGCGCCCGGAGTACCGCTGGGCCGATGTTCGGGACGCCAACGAAGGGGTGACGTCGGCGCTGGACCGAGCCGAGAGTTTTCTGTTGCTGGCTGGCTCGCTCGGCGTGATGCTGGCCGGGGTAGCCCTGGCGCTGGCGTCACGGCGCTACGCCAGTCGTCAGTTGAGCCATGTCGCCTTGCTTAAAACTCTGGGGCTGACCCCCAATGCCATTGCCCGGTTGTATGCCGGTAATCTGCTGATTCTGGGTGTGATTACCGTGTTCGCCGGCCTGGTAGTGGGCTGGGTGCTGCACTGGGCCTTTCTGGAACTGGCCTCTGGCCTTCTGCCACGGGAGCTTGAGCCAGCGGGCTGGCGCCCGCTCTGGATCGGTCTGCTGACCGGTCTGGTCTGCCTGATGGCTTTTGCGTTTCCGCCGGTTTGGGTGTTGCGTCAGGTCCCCCCGGCCAAGGTGCTGCGTTCGGAACTCGAAGGCGGCACCCTAAGCCAGCGCGTGGTGGTGGCCATTGGCGCTGTTGCGGTGGTTGGGCTGGTCTGGTTTTACAGCGGTGATGTGCTGCTGACCGCGGCTCTGTTGGGCGGCGGGCTTATTGCCCTGGCGGGCGTTTCGTTGATGGCCGCTGTACTGATTCGGGTGGTGCGGCGTTATGGCAGTCGGCTGGGCACGACTTGGCGGCTTGGCCTTTCTAACCTGCAGCGCCACAGTAGGCAGAATGCGTTTCAGATCATGGTGTTTTCGATTGCGCTGATGCTGTTGTTCATTCTGACCTTGCTGCGCTCTTCGCTGATCGGCGAGTGGCAGCAGCAATTGCCGGAAGGCGCCCCCAATAATTTTGCGTTCAATATCTTTGAAGACGAAATCGACGGCTTTCAGGGCATTCTGGATGCCAATGACGTACAGCGCGAGCCGCTGTATCCGATGATTAGGGGCCGGCTGACCGAGGTGAATGATGAAGCCCTCACTGACCGGCTGGACCGGTTGCAACCCAGTGGTGACGATTTCCGGCGCGAACTGAACCTTACCTGGTCCGACACTCTGGCAGACGATAATGCCGTCGTAGAAGGTGACTGGTGGGAGCCGGGTGATGCCGAGCGCAATCTGATCTCGGTAGAGCAGGAATTCGCCGAGCAGCTGGAGGTTGGGCTGGGCGATGCGCTGACGTTCACCATCGGAGGGCAGCAGGTAAACGTCACGGTTAAGAGCATACGCTCCGTGCAATGGGACAGCCTGGCACCGAATTTCTATGTGATATTCAGTGGCCCCATTCTGGACGGTGCCGGTGCGGCCTACATTACCAGCTTCTATCTGGATGCCGATCAGAAGCCCTTGTTGGCCGAGCTGCTGCGCCAGCATCCGACCGTCAGCGTGATTGAGGTCGATGCCATCATCAGGCAGATCCAGGACATTGTTGGCCAGGTGACGGTGGCCGTTGAGTTTATTCTGGGGCTGGTACTGGTGGCCGGTTTTATTGTGCTACTCGCCAGTGTTCAGGCGACGCTTGATGTGCGCCTGGTCGAAAGCGCCATTCTGCGCACCCTGGGTGCCCGGGCTGCGCTGGTGCGGGGCGGTCTCTGGATCGAGTTTGCCTCGCTTGGCGCGCTGGCGGGCTTGCTGGGTGCGCTCGGTGCGGAACTTGCCCTGGCTTATTTCCAGACGGAAATGCTGAACCTGAGCTGGACGCCGCATCCCTTGCTCTGGGTAACAGGCCCGGTGCTCGGGGGCGTGGTCATCGGTGTGATCGGGGTTGTCTCGACCCGGCGGGTGATCAAGGTGCCGCCCATGGTGGTGCTCAGAAGCGTTTAAGTTTGGCTCTAGGGCACAGCGGGCCATTGAAATGGCCCGCTGTGCCCTAATCATACCCGCAAAGGCAATTGTCGAGCGGCCGGGCCTGTGTGCCGGTGTCGCAAATCGAACACTCCCTGAACTGTAATGCGTAACCATTAACTTGGTAGACTGTGGCGCCGCGACATGCTGTTTCTGGCGGTCCGGGCTCAGGGCAGTGGCGCCTGTTATTTCATAACCCTGTATCCATCAACCTTCTCAAGGAGATTTCATGAGCGTATTACTGGGTCGCAAGGCCCCTGATTTCACCGCACCGGCGGTTAAAGGCAACGGCGAAATCGTTGACAACTTCAGCTTGAGCCAGTCCATCGAAGGACGCTATGCGCTGGTTTTCTTTTACCCGCTGGACTTCACCTTTGTATGTCCTTCAGAGCTGATCGCGCTGGACAAGCGTGTTGAGAAGCTGAAAGACATGGGTGTTGAAGTCATTTCCGTATCGATCGACTCGCATTTCACACACAACGCCTGGCGCAACACGCCAGTCAATGAAGGCGGTATTGGCCCGGTGCGTTACACCATGGTTGGCGATATGGACCACAGCATCACCAAGGCCTATGGCGTTGAGTCTGAAGGCGGCGACAGCTATTACCCGCCGGGCGTAGCCTTCCGTGCCTCGTTCGTGATCGACAAGCAGGGCGTGGTTCGTGCCCAGCACATGAACGATGAGCCGATTGGCCGCAACATCGACGAGCTGGTTCGCGTGGTTGAAGCACTGCAGTTCTTTGAAGAGAACGGTCATGTTTGCCCGGCCGGCTGGCAGAAAGGCGACGAAGGCATGGTTAACACGCCCGACGGCGTTGCTAACTACCTGGGTACCAACTCTGACAAGCTCTGATCTATAGAGTTACCTGGGAACCCGGCTTATGCCGGGTTTTTTTTGGCTTGCTCCGTGGCAAGTTGTTGAATTGGACTTGGTGGTGGTAGCCCGCGTCGGCTACCGCGGATGCTCCTGTGGGGTCGGCGTAAATCCGTCCGTGGAGCCTAGGCCCCATGATATGAATCCCATCCATGGGATTCACCCTCCGGGCTCGCTCCGCTCATGCTAAAACGCTCCAGGCGTTTTAGTCCCTGTTGCGGACTACCCCACAGGAGCATCCCCGGCAACCACCGCTTACTTCATTGGCGATTTCAGAATGAAACGCCACTGGGGAGTTAGGCCTCATAAAAGACTATAAAGCCGACCAATATGATTCTGAAAATGGTCCAGAAACAGCTGGGTTTTCAGAGGAAGCTGGCGGCTGCGGTAGACCACAGTCAGTTGCTGAGCGACCGGTTTTCCTTCCAGTGTTACCTCCATCAATGCGCCTCGCCGAACGGCGGGTTCGGCCTGGTAACGGGCCAGGCGGGCGATGCCGAGGCCGCGTACGGCAGCCTGCAGTTGCATGTCCGGGCTGTTCAGCACGAGTCGGCCAAATACGGGTTGAACGGTGAGCGTTTGGCCGGTTCGAAATGCCCACTGGGTTTCACCGGTTTGCAGGATGCAGCGGCATTCGCCGAGTTCAGTCAGGGTGGCTGGCCGTTTTTCGGCGCAGTGAGGGGCGATATAAAGACCCTGGGGAATGCTCATCAGGGAGCGTGCTATCCAGTCGCTGTCGGGCAGGGGGGCGTCGTGCAAGATGAACTGGAGGTCGTGGTCGGGCGAGGGTGAGGGGTATTGGCCGCTGTATTGGGTGCAGCTGAGGCTGATGTCCGGGTAGCGTTGCAGGAATTCGCTGATCAGTTCGCCCATTTGGGTGGTGAACAGTTCCTGAGGCATCTGGATCGATAGGGTGCCCTTGGGTTGGCGCTGGTAGGCCAGTACGGACGATTGAATCTCGGCCAGTTCATCGAGAAAGGGGGCGGCGTTGTTGTACAGGCTCTGGCCGGCCTCGGTCAGGTCCATGCGTCGGGTGGAACGCTCCAGCAGGGTGACGCCCAGCTTTTCTTCAAACTGCCGCAACTGACGGCTGAGGGTCGATTTGGGCATGCCGCGCCGGGCCGCCGCAGCGGTGATACTGCCGGCGTTGACGGTATCGACAAAGAGGGACAGGCCATCCAGTTCCATGGTGGGATTCTCTTACCAGGGTGATTGTTCCAAATATGGCATAAAGATGCTCAAAAATACTGTCTAGTATCGAAAATTAAAGCACTTATGATGGGGTCATCAAAGTCATTGCCCTGAAGGGGAAAACAGAATGTCGAATGTGAAATTGCTGAATGCAGACGAATTTAATGCCAATGTTGAAGGTGGTCAGGGTCTGACGCTGGTGGACTTTTACGCCGACTGGTGTGGCCCCTGTAAGATGATAGCGCCGGTGCTTGAAGACCTGGCCAGCGAATACGAAGGCAAGGTTAACGTAGTGAAGCTCGACGCCGATGCCCATCCGGACGTGTTGTCCAAATACGGCGTTCGCGGGCTGCCCACCCTGATGATGTTTGAAAATGGCAAGCCAGTGGGTACCCGTGTCGGCGCTCAGCCGGCCAGTGCACTGAAAGCCTTTATCGGTGAGCATTCCGCTTAATCGATCTTGTTTTACCCAATACTCTCCTTTTTACCGGGCTCTGCCCGGTTTTTTCATTTCCCGTCCTTTATATTAAAGATTCGTTCCCCTCTGGCAAAAAAGCCCGGAAAGCGGTGCTTTCGATTGGCAACTTGATCAACAAGTCGCTAAGTTTCAAACATGTGTTTTATTATCGGCTCGTCCAGGCGGTTTAAGGTGTAGAGTCTGGGGTGAGGGCACGGTTTTTTTACCGATCGGGAGATCATTATGAACCATTTATTGATTCTGGCGTTGGCGGTGGTCGTCAAGCTTGTGATTTTACGCCGCGAAATGGGCGCCATGGCCCTGGTGGTCGGCTTTGCCATCGTGGGCATCCTTGGCTTCATGTGGAGTAGCCCCTGGTTGGGTGCCCTGTTGATTCTGGCGGCCGCGGGCACGGCCATAGGCGGGTTACCGGCGCTGCGCAGCAGCTGGCTGACGCCAAAGCTGTTTTCTATTTTCAAGCAGGTGGCACCCAAGGTCTCGGATACCGAGCGGGTGGCGCTGGAAGCCGGTACCGTCGGCTGGGATGGTGAATTGTTTTCCGGTCGTCCCGACTGGCGAGTGCTGATGGACAACCGCAACAACGGCCTCACCGATGAAGAGCAGGCCTTTGTCGATCATCAGTGCGGTGTGGTCTCCGGCATGTGCAACGCCTGGGACATTGCCAACGAACGCGCCGATCTACCGGCCGATGCCTGGAATTACCTGAAGAAAGAAGGGTTTTTTGGGATGATCATCCCGAAGGAATACGGCGGGCTTGGGTTTTCGGCCAAGGCGCAATCGGCTGTGTTGCAAAAGTTGTCAGTTAACGAGTCGCTGATGGTGGTGGTTGGGGTGCCCAACTCCCTCGGCCCGGGCGAGTTGCTGCTGAAATACGGCACACAGGAACAAAAAGACCATTATTTGCCGCGCCTGGCCGATGGCCGTGAAATCCCCTGCTTTGGTTTGACTGGCCCACGCGCCGGGTCGGATGCGACCTCGATTCCCGATACTGGCATCGTCTGCAAAGGCATGCATGAGGGTAAGGAAGTTTTGGGTGTACGGCTGAATTTCGAAAAACGCTGGATCACCCTGGCGCCAATCGCCACTGTGGTCGGCCTGGCGTTCCGGATGTTCGACCCCGATAAACTGCTGGGCGATACCGACGACATTGGCATTACCTGTGCGCTGATCCCTCGGGATACCGACGGCATGGAGATTGGCCGTCGTCATGCGCCCATTGGCAGCCCCTTTATGAACGGCCCGATCATCGGCAAGGATGTGTTTATCCCGATGGACTGGCTGATTGGTGGCCCTGATATGGCCGGCCAGGGCTGGCGTATGCTGGTGGAGTGTCTCTCGGTTGGGCGCTGCATTACGCTGCCCTCCGGTGCCAGCGGCTCGGGCCGCTACATGGTTGGTCTGGCCGGTGGTTTTACGCGCATTCGCCGCCAGTTCAATGTGCCCGTTGCGGAGATGGAAGGTGTGCAGGTGCCGTTGGCGCGTATCGCTTCGATGGCATACATCGCACGGGCCACGGTGCGTCATACGGCGAATATGATCGACAGCGGTGAAAAACCGGCCGTACCTTCAGCCATTCTGAAAAGCCAGCTTACCGAGTTCCAGCGCCAGATGGTGACGGACGCCATGGATGTGCATGGCGGTAAAACCGTAACGCTGGGCCCGCGCAACTACCTGGGCATTGGTTACTCGTCGACGGCGGTGTCGATCACGGTTGAAGGCGCGAACATCATGACTCGCAGCCTGATGATCTTTGGTCAGGGGGCGATTCGCTGCCACCCCTGGGTGTTGAAAGAGCTGGAAGCGAAAGACAGCAACGACATCAAGGCCTTCGATAAAGCCATTTTCGGCCACATTGGCATGGCTGCCGGTAACGTGGCGCGCTCACTCACAGCGGCCCTGGGCATCCCCACTGGCGAGACGCCGTTTTATGGCGATGCCGGTCGCTATGCCCGGGCGGTCAACCGGTTCAGCGCCTCCTTCAGCCTGCTAGCCGATGTAGCTATGGGCACGCTTGGTGGTGGCCTGAAGCAGCGGGAAATGCTTTCGGCGCGGCTGGGGGATGTGCTGTCGAACCTCTATATGACCTCCATGGTGCTTAAAGAATGGCACGAGGGCACCAAGGTCGCCGGTGAGGAGGCGTTGATGCGCTACAGCTGTGAGTTCTTGCTGCACCGTGCTGAAATCGCCATCGACGAAATACTCGACAACCTGCCGAACCGTCCGGTCGCTATCGCTGTGCGTCCCGTCGTGCTGCCGCTGGGCAAGCGCTGGGCAATGCCATCCGACAAGCTGGTGGCACGCATCGCCCGCGATGTGTCAACCGATACACCCCTGCGCAGCCATCTGATTGAAGACACCTGGCAGACGCACGAGGAAGGCCAACAGGATAACCCGCTGGCGCGCTACAACGCCCTGTTAAAAGACAATGGCCGAGCAACCGAGCTGTACAAGCTGGTCAACAAGGCTTATGCCAAGGGGCAGTTACCAGCAACGGCATTGCACCCGGAGCAGCGAGCTGAAGAAGCGTTCAAGGCAGAACTGATCAGTGAAGCGGACTTCAACTTCATGGTGGCTTATGAAGCCGATGTGCTCGATATGCTGACCGTTGATGACTTTGCCTTCGACGAGCTGGCGCGCAACAAGAGCAAGATTGTCTGGCACAACGGCCGACCCAAGGCCAAGCGCAAGGCGGCTTCGAAGAAAACTGAGTCGGCTACAGACGAGTAGGGAGGAACCCTGGCCGGGTTTGGATGCCCGGCCAGTGGGTTAGGACAGCCGGTCTTTTACCGAGCCGATTTTGTCATCGAAGGTCTGGTCTTTATCAGTTCGGGTGCCGACCTTGATGGTGGATGACAGGCGGGTGACGCCGCCCTCGTGCAGCTCGGCGTGGCAGGCCTTGATGGCGGCAAAGACGTCGTCCCAGTCGCCGTAGAGGTTGGTGCCATAGGCATGCATTCGGATTTCGATCGGGAAGCGTTGCAGAATGCGCTGGCACTGGGCTATTTCATCAGCGACCGAGACGCCTTCGCCAATGGGGATGACACACAAGTCCGCCATGCATTTCATCCGCCTTGCTCCTGCCGGTCCATAAATTCCTGCTGGGTTTCAAACTCCCCGACTTCTGGCACCAGAGGCCAGCCACCAAGCTGTTTCCAGCGGTTGACCATGTCGCAAAACAGTTCGGCGGTTTTGCGAGTGTCGTACTCGGCACTGTGGGCTTCGCGGTCATTGAATTCAATGCCGGCAGCCTCGCAGGCTTTCTTGAGCACGGTCTGGCCGTAGACCAGGCCGCCCAGAGCCGACGTATCGAAGGTTGAGAACGGATGAAAGGGGTTGCGCTTGATGTCGGCGCGTTCGACCGCGGCCATCAAAAACGAATGGTCGAAGGTCGCGTTGTGGCCGACCAGAATGGCCCGCTTGCACTCTTCGTCCTTGACGCCGTGGCGCACCATTTTGAAAATGCTCTTCAGGGCATCGGCTTCATCAACGGCATCGCGCAGGGGGTTATGCGGGTCGATCCCGGTGAATTCGAGCGCCGCCTTTTCCATATTGGCGCCTTCAAACGGCTTAACATTGAAAAAGAGGGTTTTATCCGGTGACAGCCAGCCTTCTGAGTCCATTTTCAGAGTAACGGCGGCAATTTCGAGCAAGGCATCGGTGCGGGCATTGAAACCTGCTGTTTCGACGTCGATGACAACCGGGTAATAACCACGAAAACGCTGCGATAACAGCCAGTGAGCTTCGGGGTGC
This sequence comes from Saccharospirillum alexandrii, assembly GCF_004000275.1. Lineage (GTDB taxonomy): Bacteria > Pseudomonadota > Gammaproteobacteria > Pseudomonadales > Natronospirillaceae > Saccharospirillum > Saccharospirillum alexandrii. Next base: position 1,733,123 of record NZ_RCIP01000001.1, on the reverse strand, counting down.
GACACGCGCGCTCCAGACCATGAATTTGACGATCATCTTAATGAACTGGTCAGTTATGGCAAGGCGTTTGCTGTGGTTTTATAAATAGGGCGTAAACAGGCCTCTTTTCGGCCAATATTCGGCCGATAACCGGCAAAACACGGGAGATACACAGATGACCGTTCGGCAACGATTCGCCCAGGCACCCCGGGCAGCGGTGATTTTTGGCCGAGATGGCCTGATCGCCCTGGTGCTGGGCTGTTGCCTGCCGGTGGCCTGGGCAGCGGACTACGGTACCGGCCTGTCCGATACCACCTGGCAACTGGAGGCCAGCGAGTATTACTGCAAGTTTTATCAGCCGATTCCGCAATATGGCCTGGCCGTCTTCTTTCATGAGGCGGGTGAAGAGCTTGAATTCTATTTGCAGGCCACCCGCAACCAGATGGCCCTGGGCCAGGCGGCGCTGACTGTAGAGGCGCCAGACTGGCGCTCCAGCGCTCTGACCCACGAGCTGGGCTATGTGCGGGTGCAAGACCGGGACATTCCGCTGCGCGTGGAGCCCGACCGGGCCCGGCGCATCATGGGCGAGCTGGCCAATGGCATGGCACCGACCTTCACTCGCCAGGCACGCTATGGCTCCGAGTCGATTCGCGTGCAGGTGTCGCCGGTTGAATTCAAAAGCTATTACAACGACTACCTGGCCTGTTCGGCCGGGCTGTTGCCGGTCAATTTCAGCCAGGTCGAGCGCACGGTAGTCAATTACCCGAGTGGCGGCGAGCTGCTCGATAATACGGCGCAGTCTGTATTGGATGATCTGGTTGCTTACGTTGCAGCCGATGATCGCATTCTGGCGCTGGAAGTGGTCGGCCACAGCGATAACGTAGGTACCCGCTACGACAACCGCCGGCTGTCCGAGCGCAGGGCTAACCGCGTGACCGATTACCTGGTGGAGCAGGGTGTGGACCCGTCAATTATCCTGACCGATTATCAGGGCGACCGATACCCCATTGCCGATAACAACACGGCCGCTGGGCGCTCTGCCAACCGGCGCACCACCATTTTGGTGGTTCGCGATTCCGGTGATGCAGACGACCCCTTGAACGGCTTGCCGGATTTTGAAGCCCGATGATGTCTCCCTTTCGACGCCAACCCCGCAGCGACGCCGGTTCAGGACCGGCCGTGGTACTGACCGACGATCATCTTGTCTATCAGCGTGCCAGCGGTGCCCGAACGGAACTGGACCTCGCGGATTTGACCCGGGTATCGGTGTTTGCCGACGCCAGTGGCCAGTGTTTCTGGCACATTGAAGGCAAGGGCTGCACGGAAGCCATCGTACCGGTTGATATTCCGGGTGAATCGCTGATTCGCCAGTATCTGAGCCAGTGGCGCGGGTTCGACTACGATGGTCTGGTGCGCTTTGTGAGCGAAGCTCAGCCTCAGGGGCGCAGGCAATTGTGGCCCCTGACGGTCAGCACGGAGCGTTAGCGGAAGCCGTCCTGCTGGAACAACAAGGGCGAGCGACCCTGGTACAAGCCGAAATACAGGGTGCTGGGTGGGCCGGTCATGCCCAGTCCTATATCCCAATCCCACGTAAGCCAATTTGGCACGTCAACCAGAACACCCACAATGCCCGGTGTGGTCGACTCAGCCATAAAGGTGCCGGCACCTTCGTCCAAAACAACCAGCGTGCCATCGGCCGAGTTGGCCACGGCCGCACAATTCAGACCACCTGGTTCGCAAACACCTTGGAAGCTCAGGCCGGGAATGTCGCCAGTGCCGGTTTCGTTGTCGCTCTTAAAGAGGTCAAAACTGACGACGTTGGGGGTTATGCTGCTATCTAGATCGTCGAGCACTTCAACCCACACCGGCAGTTCGGCCATTTCCTGGGTACTGACCTGGCGTTCGGCGTTTAGCCGGGCGTAGTAGAGATCAACTGAATTAAGATTCAGGGTCAGACCCTCGCACGCAGTCCCGTCGCCGTGACACGCCTCGCCATCGCTGAGCTTGTTGGCCTCAATGATCAACTGATTCACCGCCTGCGGGGCATCGTCTACAGTCGGTCCGCCAGCTGAGCGCGGCCAGGACAGTTCGGTTTGACTGAGAGTCAGGGTCACGTCGCCGTCGTAATTTTCTGTGTCTGACAAGGCCCAAGTGACTTGATCGTACGTCAGATCACCGCCTGTATTGTTCAGGCCGGCGGGCTTTTGATACAGGTCATCCGTGTTTAGTGCCAGCTTGAAAAAGTCGCCGTCGTAGTTGGAGATCGCGTTGTTGTTGACATCAAACGCCTCCACTACTAATGGAATCGACGACAGCGTCGCAGTCTGACCCTGATAATGGTAAGGCGTCGAGCCCCAGTTGGCCGGGTTGTTCTGAGTAATGCGCAAATAGGCGGGAATGAAACGACCTACCCGAACGGTATTGGATTCAACCTCCAGGTCTGGCGAGCCCGCCCTGGCGAGGTAACTGTCAATTCTCCCCTTGAGGTCAATGACTCCCAGGTCGGAAAAGCTCAACCCCAGTCCCGTGGCCAGGGTCAGTGTACTGGTATCAAGGGTGCCATCGGACTGTTCGTAAGCTGCCCAGGCACTGCCGGGTGTCGAGCTGCCATCTCCGCCACTCAGTTCGCCCTTTGCGTCCGCATCACCCGGAGCGGCAATGGTGGTCAAAGCGCCCCAGTTGATGTCTGGTAACGTTATCGTGCGGGCAAAGTTGGGAGTGGGGCTTCCCAGGGCATTGAGGGCTTGCACCTCTAACCGGAAGGGCTCGCCGGCCCGGGTGAATACCGGGGCATTAGCGCTGGCGGTTACCGAACCGTCGGTTGCGAGCTCGTCACCGTCGCTGTTGCGAACGCTTAGCAGGCGAAGCTCGCTGGGTTGAACGCGCAGATTGACGCTTTGGCTCAGAGTGGTTGACGAGGGGTTGCCGTCAACATCTGGCAGGGTGTACTCCAGCGTTAAAGGCTGTACACCGACATCGGGTGATTGCAGTGAAAAAACAGCCGTTGAGTCTGCGGAAAATGTCAGCGGCAGTGTGGCCATATCTTCACCCGCAATCTGGTTTTGCGGGTTAGGCAATTCAGTCTCGGTGCCGGCATTGGTTAGACTGACCCGCTGCGACGGGCTGCAATTGGTCGGGTCGCTGCATTCAGTGCCCGCCGTAAAATCAACTGTGCCACCGTCGCTGAACAGACCTTCACAAACACCGGTGGTGGTATTGGTGCGCACTGCCTGTACCGAAAAAGGCCCTTCGGTGGCACCGGCGATCAGATCGAAAAACGCCGTGCTGCTGGTGGTGTTCTCGCTCGGGAAGAAACGCAGACCGACATCGTTAAACGTTACCTGGCAATTTGCTTCAGCGGTCGTTGAGCCACCGACAAAGCACAGATTCTGGGTAAGCGGCACAGTCGAAGGTGTGCTGTTTGGAATGCCCAGGGTATAAGTGCCGGCTGCGTCAGGTAAGAAGCCGATCGACGCTCCCGACACGATATCGGTCACTTCATTGCCGCCCTCCCAGCCGTCAGCCGGGCTCAGGGTAGCGCTGAACGGATCGGTGTATTCCAGGGTGCAGGCTGCATTGGCGCAAGCGCGAATGGTCACATTCAGGGGTTCGCAGGTGAGCCCGACGGCCTGGTTTCGAATCAGCTCAAAGTGGTGGATGGGGGCATCGTAGGGCTCGATAACGTCGGCACACACCTGAAAGTTATCGATCTCATGATTGGCGCTGCTGCCGCCGGTCGAGCCGGTTAGGGTAAGTACAAGCTTTTCAGGAATGGCGGGCTGGCCGGCTTCGTTGAGAGCATCGAATTCACTCACCAGTGTGACGTACCCCGAGCCTGCGTTGCGCTCGATCTTTACCAGCGCCTGAGTACCGTTACTGTTATCAATAGTGATGCGATACCGGTGTGGCGTTGTGCTGGAGGTCAGCACCGCAGGGGAGATGTTGGCTGACGTACCCCGTAAGTAGCGGTACCCGGTTGTGCCGGACCCGTAGCCGCGAATGGCAATGGCATTGCTCCGGGCTCCGGGGCCCCCGACCCGACCTTCCGTCGGGTTCGAGAAATTGCCAAACTCGTCCAGGCCAATGCCCAGCCAGCCGCCGTTGAAGCCCGGGTCGCCATTGTTTCGTTGCGCGTAGCCCAGCGAGCCACCAAAACTGCCCGGAAAGGGGGTAATGTCGCGGTCAGAAAAGGTGACTGTCACGCCATCGGCTGCGTTGGTCGCACCGTTATTCTTATAAGCGTAAAAATCAAATTCGACAACGACGCGGTTGTTTTCACTCGGGAACTGCCGCAGAAAAGTGGTGGCCGTGGCAATGTTGGTGTTATCGGGGGTCAGGCGCAGCCGTCCGCCTACAACCTGAGGTGTAAAGGTGCCACTGCTGCGCAGGGTTTGCCAGTCGTCGCTCAGGCTGCCGCTGAAGGTATCGGTGATGCAGGTGCCAGGTGTTGAGCAAGCAACGGTGTTGCCCATGTCAGCCAGAATCTGACTGCTGGATTGGGCGTAGTCGTAAAGTCGCACTTCGTCGAACACACCGTTGGCGGAACGGCCAGGTTCGACATAGTTGGAGCGGTTGTCGCCGATGTACAGAGTGTTGAGCTGACTGAGTAGTCCGGTTGTATTCAGGTTGTTTAGGCTGCCCACGGTCGTGCCGTTGGCATAGATACTGTAGTCACCATTGATCATATCCCAGGTGACAGCGACATGAACCCATTCATTGGCGTTAAAATTTCGGGTGCTGTTGTTGGTTTGAAAGTTGTAATCGCCGTCATTGGAGTCTTCAAACTCGAATCGCAACCGCCCATTGTCGCGGAGCATGAGGTAGAAATAGCGGTTGTTGTCGTTATTGCCGTACTGATCGCTGTTGGCAGAAAACAGAACCCGGTCCTGGTTGTCGCCATCCCAGTCGAGGTTGCTTTTATACCAGAAACTGAGTGTCCCGCGGGTTGGGGTAAGGTCACCCGGGTTTAAACCGGTATCGACAGCAGAACGCAATGCACTGCTGTTGTTCGCCGGCACTGAGGCACCTTCGCAAGTGTATCCAGCTGCCGGGGTAATATTGCCCGTGGTTGTGGCGTGATTGTTATTGCCACTGTAATCCAGTATTTCACCTGCTGCACCGGAGTAACTGCTTTCGTTGAGTGGGTAATAAGCGACAGGCGTCAGTGACGTGCAGTAGTAAAGAGCAGAGGCCGGAATGATTGTCAGGCCAGATTCACCCGGCGGCTCCCAACCCAGCTGAATGGTCGCCCCACCGCCGTTCTCATAATATTCCAATACAACAGGAACCAGTTCACCCGCCTGCAAAAACACGGACCCGGTTCGAACCCGGGGGGCGTGATCAGACCAATCATCGATGATCAGATTGCCATCGACGTACAACCGCGCCCCGTCATCCGAGTTTGTAGCCAGGGTGTAGGTTCCGGTTGTGGGCGCATTGAGATAGCCGGTCCAGCGAATTGAGAAATTGTCGTTGCCTACCGCAGCGGTGCTGGGTGAACCGCTGCCCCACTCGAAATCGATGGTCGGCACGTTGTCTTCATAGGCAGGCGTGCCCGTTAAAAAGCGATTGTTGAAATACTCGCCTTGCAGGCCCGGGTTAAGTGCACAGTTTTCCGGAGGTTGGGGTGCTGCTGGCTGGCAATTGGGGCTGTTAGGAGTACAGGTGCCGTAGACGTTGCTGTTGTTGGAAACATCGACATCGGAATTAATGGGTGCTGTCAAATCGCCATGGACTGTGGAATTGCGCACTACAATTTCATTGGAATTACTGACTACATTGACCGGGTTTGAGGGGCTACCAAAGGTGCTGTCTTCAATTCTTACTCTGCTGGCCCCGCTGACACTCCCTGCGATGAAGGTGACGTCCTCAAATTCAATGGGGTTGTTGGAAGTCATAACGAAGTCGCCACTGAGCGTGCCACCGTCAAACGTCATACCGGATTGGGCCTGGGCGCCCCCGAGCAGGTTAGTGTCTTGGGCGTCAACACGATTATTGAGGCTGGTCACTTTACCGGTAACGGTACCGCCGTCGAGATCTATGTCACCATTGGCCGTCAGGGTGCCGTTTATAATGCTGTCGGTTAATTCGATGCCGCTGCTATTCGAAGTCAGATCACCGAATACGGAGGTTCCATCGGCAATGATTTGACCGTAGCTATCTGTCAGATCAATGCGATTGGTGTTTGACCCGATACTACCGTCTCCCAGTCGGAAACCATTATTGGCGACCAGGGTTGCGTTGGTATTGGCCACGATGTCGTCGCCATTGTTCAAAGTGATGCGGCCATCACCCGTGCAGGTATAAGTTGTGCCCGAGACATTCCAGCTTGTCGAACAGCCGGGAAACTGGCCCAGCGACAAATTAAAGACATCAGCCAGAGCAGGTAGGCTGACACTCAGCGCAGCACCGGCTACCAGCACCTGAGTGATGCTTAGACGTAACTTAGAGTTCAACAGTGGCATTGCGTTGGGTCCAGACATAGTTGGCATCGTTCATATTGCCAAAGGCGGCCTCAGCCGTCAGACGATACAAGAAAACACGCTGTGAGGCCGGGTTAGGGCGGTTGTATGCCCCTTCGGTGCAGCTCACAGTGACGGTGTAATCAGAGTAGGCAGGGACGGTGATGGTTGTATCGGCTGCACAGGCGCCAGAACCCTCTTCTACCAGCCGTTGCGTGGCCCACTCAAGCCCTGCCGATGCGGCCTGTCGTGCCCGGCTTTGCAGCAGGTTTTGCGTGACCTGTGCACTGGATGAAATCGACAGCCGGGAGATGACCACCAGGGCAGCGCCGATGACAACAATCAGAAAAATAACCGCCACCAGTGCGACGCCTTGCTGTGGTTTGCGGTTCATAGGCCATTCCCCAGCACAAAGGTATCGGTGAGTTGAATGCCTTCCGAGCCATCCCCCAATGCCAGTGTAACCGTGAGGGTAGGGGGGCGATACAGAAAGCCCGGCGTCCAGTTGAAACTGCATTGAGTGACATCGTCGGTAATGCGCGCCGGTGTGGCTGCGCCTATGCGGCTGGACAGGGCCGTGTTGCCCAGGTCAGTATAGCCGGTAATCCGCTCCAGCCGACCGCTGTCGCAGCGGTAAGCGACGGGTCCGTTGGTAAAGTAGGCCCTGAAAAAGGGGCTGTCATTGGGGAAGCGGTGGTTGCTGTTGTCGAGTGTTATCTGGGTCACCGGGCACTGAGAGCAATCGCCACAGTCACAGGTGGTTCGGTTAACAATTGAATCGACTTCTGCTATGTAGCCTTCCTGATTGCCTGCCAGTTCATCGGCCCAATCGCTATAGAGCTGGCTGAACCCGGGTGAGGCAATTGATACATAGGTTGACGTGCCTGCCGGCAAGCTGGACAGCGCCCCAAAAACATCAAAAGACCCGTCGTTATTGATGTTCAACCGATCATAGGTGGGTGCGTAGTTTCGATCCCGGTATCGCAAGGCCGGTTGTGCCTGATCCGGAGACAGCGTGAAAAACTCCACAACCTGATCATTGCCGGCGGTCGCCTCTGAGGTGCGTACCGAATTGGGGACCGAGCGGTCCAGATCCTGCCGCAGTTGAAAGAAGGCGGCTTCACCTTGTTGCACCCAGGCCGCGCGCTGTTGGGTATCGACAATGGCGGCATAGCGATTGCCGATCAGCGGACCAACGACCGCTACCAGAATGCCGATGATTACGATCACGACAATCAGTTCAACCAGGGTAAAACCGGGTTGGCGAAAGTGTTTCGGGTGTATGGACGTCATCACATCAACAGCCCTCATCCCAGTAGCTGGTTCGATAGCCGGTGAGCTGAACCGTCTGGCCGCGAGGGTCTGACGCGGTAACGGTAATTCTGGCGATGCGGGGCGTACAACCCGCCGTATTCGACAGTGTACCCAGTGTTAGACCCGTGCTGGTATCGACATCAACCTGAACGCGGTAGCTCGACAAACCGGGCAGGGCGTTCCCCAGCCGGTCGCGAATACCGGGGGCGAGCCCGTCATCGTTGTTGGAATCGAAGCCGTTGTAGTCGCAGAGGTTATCCCAAAGCCTGCGGTCGTAACTGCCGTCAGATTCGGCTGAAGGGCAGATGTTCGGGCTGGTCACCGTATCGTCAATGCGCGGATCGTCGTCACCGTCGAAGAATGACTGGCTCATGACTTCACTCAGTGTGCTCTGTGCGACCAGGTTAGCCTGGCTGCGCAACATGGGGTCGACATTGCTGACCGTTAGAAAACCCAGGCTCTGTAGAATGGCCGTTGCGGTGATGCCGATGACCACAATGGCAATAACCAACTCGATCAGCGTGACCCCGTGTTCTGTGCGGGGCTGTTGGACGTTGATGACCTTAGGTTGCATGTTATTGCACCGCCACATAACCAGTGACGCCATCGAGCCGTAAAGTGGTCGTCGGGGTTAACCCCACAATCTGAGTGCCACTGGGTACCAGATTCGCGGGTAGACTGGTGCAATCGCCTGTGGTGTTGTATCGATAAAGCCGACCGGTTGGTGTGAAGAAGAGCCGTTCGAGTGTGGTACTGGTCAGGGTTCCCGTTAATTGGGTCGTTTCGCCTGGCGCAGCAACAGCGGTTATAAAATTCAGGGGTGCTGCGCAGCCGGCACCACTTGAGCCGGTGCTTTGGCAGTCATCATCTTGCCAGACGCTCCAGCCGGTGGTGGTGATGCGGAATTCGAGGGTGCATTGGGTGGTTGTGGCGCGATTGCGGGTGAAAGTTAAGGCGGATTCTAAGTGGGTTCTCGTACCAGCATCGTTAAATGAGGAAAGATTGAACAACCTTGGGAGAGTAACCGCAGAAAGAATGCTTATAAGAAGTACAATAACAACTAACTCGACTAGAGAAAAACCATTCTCTACATTTAGTCTGTTCGCAGTGTATTGTTCACTCATTGCCTAAATGTCCACTTAGGGTGACGATTAACGAAGAAGTCCTTAGAGTCTTAAGATTGTAATTAAGTTATTGACAATACTGACTAAGCCACTGTCTTTTTAGCAAAGAGTTGATTGGGAGCAATTAACTTGTGAGGTAGTACGTTAAATTAGCAGGTAAATAACTTCTGTAAAATGAAGTAGTTTACCTGCTTATAGTCTTGTTTTTTTACTTGGCTAGGTTGTCGCCGCAGTTCACCAGTCGATTACCGATGCAGTAGCAGTTGCAGAGCCAACGTTCGCCGTACATGTACGTGTTTCTCCTCTAGTGCCCGAATCTGGAGTAGGCCCGGTCCAGCTGTCTGCTGCGTCTTCTGTAAGAATCGCCGCTGCCATTGCGGTACAGGTTAGAGCTGCTGTAGCCTCCGCATCACTATTTCCAACAAGGCCTGCAGAATAATTGATAGAGGCCGCAGACGCTAATGCCCCAGCAGCGCCCTCAGCAGCGGCTTGTTCGGCGTCGCCGCTTAAATCGATAAATCTTGGAAGCGCTACCGCAGAAAGCAATCCTAAGATTACAATGACAATAATAAGTTCAACGAGCGTAAAACCTTTTTGTTGCTTCATAATCAGTTTCCCAATATCAGTCAATATGCTTGTCTTACTTCTACCATTCTTACGTTAGGTATAAGCCAGAACCGTGCCAAAGAATTAAATCCGGATCGTATTTCTACTAACTTGGCCATTCCATGGGGTCCAGAATGAGACTTGGCTCTCAATATTGGCGAGTTTATGCGGTTTATTTGGCGTTGCAAGGCCGGAATCGCAATTTCTTGTTTGTTTACGACAAAGATTTGACGTGGTTTGGGTTAATCCCGGAAGGCTAGGTTGGTGTGGGTTCAAATGTGACGTTTGACGTCAGTGCTCCGGTGAAAGGGCTGCGTCCTGTAGCGTCAGGTGCAACCCTTTGTCCGATCGTCTTCGGCGGCGTAACTGATGCCCCTGACGACGGCGGCTGAGGGTTCTTATCGTGTCGTCACTGTCTGGCGTCTGGAACCGGGGTGCTTGGGTCACCGTCTGCTGCGCCCTCGAGCATGGGGACGAGGGCTTCCAGTGCGACCGGTATGGACAGCAGGGACACCCGGGCAAGGGCTGCTACCGGCAGATCTCCGAGAAAGACCTCGCCCCCGCTTCCATAGGCGCTTAGAAACCGGCGGCTGGGTTCGGCCAGAGCGTCCTGCATACCGGCATCAGTAACGTAATACACCATGACATCAGCGTTGATAACATCCAGCTGTTCAGTCGACAGGTTAATGACGAAATCGGTTTCTCCGGTTAGCGCGTTCATGGCTGGGGTTTCGGTGAAGCCCATTTCGTAAAGGAACTGGGCTCTTACATCATGGGTGGTATAGGCATAGGGTTGACCTTGTTCTTGCCGAAAACCGCCGATGACCGCTGTTTTGCCATGCCATTCGGGGTGAGCTGCGGCGATTTCCGTGAGCCGGTCTTCGATCGCCGCGATCTGACGTCCGGCATTGGCCTCTTCGCCAACGGCCCGCGCCGTGATAAGAGCGCGTTCATCCCATGGGAGACCGTAATCACTGATGCTTTGAGGCACTGCTACCACCGGCGCAATCAGGCTCAGCTTTTCATACTCCACGCTGTCGATCCCTGAGTAGAGTGCAATGATGACATCCGGTTTCGCGGCCGCAATGGCCTCGAAATCCAGGTCGCCGTCCAGTACCACCGGTTCTGTGGTCAGCAAGTGTTCTGCCCAGGGGCCGGCTGTGTACTCGAAGCCATCAATGGCCCGCCATTGGCGAACGGTGACCGGCGAGATCCCGACGGCCAGAAGGTTGCCAATACCGCCGTAATCGATGCTGGCGACGCGTTCGGGTTGATCTTCAATGACCGTGGTCCCAAATTTGTGCTCAATGGTGAGCGGAAAGTCCTCGGCAAACGCCGGGGGGCTGAGCGCAAATATCAGGGGGATCAGACTTGTCGGCAAACGCAACATGGACATGGCGGTTCTCATTGGTCATTCCTTATTGATTCTGGGCAATTCGCCACAGCACCCCGCTGGGGTCGGTCAGCGTGAATTCACGCATGCCCCAGGGCTGATTTTCCAGGTCAGATAATTGCACGCCGTAGGTCTTCGCCAGCTGCTTTTGCGACACTATCGCGTGCCAGTCATCGACGCCTTCCACCAGGCAATGCATAACACAGTTCCGGGCATGGGCTTCGACATAGAAATTCTGCAAAAGAAAGCTGCAGTGCTGGTAACGCACATAAGCCAATTGTTCATCCTGCCAGGGGATCTCAAACCCCAGGTCCAGATAGAAACGGCGGGACAGTTCAAAATCCCTGGCGGGAATAAAGGCTTTGATTTCCTGCATTTTCATCATCGTTTCATTTGGCTACTTGAGGGTGTCAGCCAGCTCAGGCACCAGCTCATCCAGTGCGAAGGTGAGGCTCAGTGGGCTTGAAAAAGACAGCGCAAAGCGCTGTTGAGGCGTTAAGATGACTTCACGGCCATCCTGATGTGCCTGCAGTGTTCTGCGCAGGGGCAGTATGTCATCGGATTCCAGCTCGCCCCAATACCAAACCAGAAGATCCACATCGAGCAGGTCGAAACGTTCGAGACTGAAGGCGGTGTAAAAGGCATCGCCCGCCAGTTCGTCGTAGACTTCGGGAATAACAAACCCCAGTTCAGTAAAGAAGCGGCTTCTAGGTTCACCGCTGGCAAAAGCACCGGCCTGACCGTTCGAATAGTAAGCCGCCACGACCGTATTGCCCTCAAACTCAGGGTGCTCTTCCCGGGCCTGTTCAAATCGTTTCTTGATGTCGGCTATCAGGGTATTGGCTTCGTCGAGTTTGCCGACAGCGCGACCGATGATGCGCGTTTGTTCTTCCCAGGGCGTGGCATAGTCGACGTAGTCTGCCGGTTGCAGAACGGTGGGGGCGATCAGCGACAACCGATCGTATTCTTCGCGGGTGGTTCCGGCGTAGATGCCGATGATCAGATCAGGCTCCAGCTGGGCGATGGTCTCAAAATCGAGCGGGCCACTGCTCAGCACGACTGGTTCTGCATCACCGGCAGCGGCCTCGGCCCAGGGCCAGATGCCATGGGGCACCGGTAAGGCCCAGGGTCGAACGGCGATGGGCGTCTTGCCTAAAGCAAACAGGTCATCCTGCTCGGTGTAACCGACCGACACGATGCGCTCAGGTTCGGCAGTTATCGTTGTCTCACCAAACTTGTGGTCAATGGTTACCGGAAAGTCTTGTGCTGAGGTCACGCCCACCAATACTAAGTACGTTATTGCAACCAGTATGCTGTGTTTCATCGAATGCGCTCCTTGTTTCCAAACCGGTGACGAGCACCCAATCCAGACAATAATTTACGCGAATACTATTGATAATTAGTATCATTAACAAGTCGGGAGTGCAGTCTTTGAGTCATCGTCAGGAGAATGGGTAGTAGAGCTAATGCCCAGGCAGTAGAACTGCGCAAAGGCGATAGCGCATGCAGGCCAGGCGATGGGCGGATGGTGGGGGTCGGTTGGGTGCGCCAGTCAGAGGAGGATGACCTCACCCGGCGCCGGGTGAGGTCTGTTGCCATTTAGCGGTTTGCTTGTCTGAACCGCTCAATGAGCTGAGCAGTGGAGCTGTCGTAGCCATCCGTATTGCCTGACTCTAGGGCTTCAAACACGCTGTTGCCCAGTACTTTGCCAAGCTCAACGCCCCACTGATCAAAGCTGTTGACGCCCCAGATAACGCCTTGCACATACACCTTGTGTTCGTACAGGGCGATCAGCGCACCCACCACCTGTGGCGTAACCTGTTCAAACACCAGGCTGTTGCAGGGGCGGTTGCCCGGTACCACCTTGTGCGGTACCAGCTCGGCAATGGCGGCCGCATCAAGGCCTTTTGCCTTCAGCTCAGCCGTAACCTCGGCTTCGGTTTTCCCTTCCAGCAACGCCTGTTGCTGGCCAAGATAGTTGGCAAACAACCAGGGGTGATGATCGGCCACCGGGTTGTGGCTTTTCAGCGGCATCAGAAAATCGGCCGGGATCAGGCGGGTACCCTGATGCAACAGCTGGTGATAGGCGTGCTGGCCATTGGTGCCGGTACCGCCCCAGATCACCGGCCCGGTGCTCCAGCCAACCGGGCGGCCATCCTGAGTCACGGCTTTGCCGTTGGATTCCATATCGACTTGCTGCAGGTGGGCCGGCAGGTCTTTCAGGCTTTCGTCGTAACTGAGTACCGCATGGGATTCAGCCCCCATGAAATTGTGGTACCAGACGCCCAGCATGCCCATTATGACCGGTACGTTGTGCTCAAGGCCGGTGGTGCGAAAATGCTCGTCCATGTCATGGGCGCCACTGAGCATCTGCTGGAAATTGTCGAACCCGATCACAATGGCCTGGGCCAGACCGATGGCTGACCAGAGTGAGTAGCGTCCACCGACCCAATCCCACATCGGAAACATATTGGCTTCGTCGATGCCGAATTCAGTCGCGGCCTTGATGTTGGTGGAAACAGCAACGAAGTGGTGTTTTACCTGCTCTGGCTTACCGCCTTGCTGGAAAAACCATTCGCGTGCCGCTTCAGCGTTTTTCAGGGTCTCCAGGGTGTTGAAGCTTTTTGAAGCCACAACAAAAAGCGTTGTTTCCGGGTCGAGATCCCGACAAACACTGGTGACGTCGGTGCCGTCGATGTTGGCGATGTATTTGAGGTCATAACCGTCTTGCCAGTAGGGCTTCAACGCATCGGACACCACTTTCGGGCCGAGGTAGGAGCCACCGATGCCGATGTTGACAATGGTGCGCAGCTTTTTGCCGGTGTGGCCGGCAAAGGCACCGCTGTGAACCGATTCGGCAAAGGCCTTCATTTTGTCCTGGGTAGCGTTTACCGTCTCATTAATGTCTTCGCCGTTCACGTTGATAGGCCGCTGGCTGCGATTACGCAACGCAATGTGCAGGGCGGGGCGATTTTCGCTGCGGTTGATTACCTCACCGTCGAACATGGCGTCTATGGCTTCCGGCAACTTGGCCAGCCGGGCCAGCGCCATCAACTGGTTCATGGTCTCGTCGTTTACCCGGTTTTTGGAATAGTCGAGCTCGATACCGGCGGCATGCTCTGTCATGCGGGGGCCGCGTTGCGGGTCTTCAGCAAAGAGGTCGCGCATGTGCACATCGGCGATGGTGGCTTTGTGTTCTTCGAGTTTTTTCCAGGTTGCCAGTTGGGTCGGATCGTAAGCCATAAGTCGGTTCCCGATTGTTTTTGTGGGTTAGGGTTAATAAGAATGCATGGAGGATAGGTTGGGCTGTGGTGAAACGATACCAACCAAACCATAAAATAATTATGTAATTTAATTACAAAATGACGGGAAAAACCACCGATTGGTGAAATTTTGTGACACAAGACGGAGACCAAGCAACCACGGACGGCTGCCGGGCAGACCTGTCTGGGGTAGTCTGAGGCATGGATGCCGAAGCCTAGGCCCCATGGATGGGTTTATGCCGACCCCAGACAGGTCTGCCCGGTAGCCGGCCCTCCTTCCCTCACGCCAGTTGAACTGGCAAGGCGTTGCTGGTGTGGCTGACGGTGTTGTCGTCGTTCATGTAGAGCATGCGGGGTTTGAAGGTTTCGAGTTCGGCTTCGGAGAAGTTGGCGTAGGCGCAGATGATGACGGTATCGCCGACGCTGGCTTTGTGAGCGGCGGCACCGTTGACCGAGATCATACCGCTGTTGTCTTCTCCGCGAATGGCGTAAGTGGTGAACCGCTCGCCGTTTGTCACGTTATAAATCTGAATCTGTTCGAATTCGCGGATGCCGGCCATATCGAGCAAATCGCCGCCAATGGCGCAGGAGCCTTCGTAATTCAGTACCGCATGTGTGACCTTGGCCTTATGTAATTTGGCCTTGAGCATGATTAATTCCATTGCGCACCTCGTAGTGAACCCCCGGTCAGCCTCAGGCGTGATCCGGAAGCGGGGTTTTATCGGAAACTGGTAGCAGACGACGTCTGCCTAGCGATCCACCTGAACATTGTCGATCAGCCGTGCCTTGCCGAGGAAGGCTGCCGCCAGGATAACCAGTTCATGGTCGTCGTCTGTAGCGGGCTCCAGATCGATGCGTCGGCTTATGTTGAAATAATCGGGCGTGAAACCCGCATTGTGCAGGGCTTCCTTGGCGGTTCGAGTCACTTTGGCAAGGTCATGCTCGCCCTGTTCAATGGCTGCCTTGGCGTTGCACAGAATGCGGTACAGAGCGGGCGCCTGTTCGCGTTCGCTGGCGGTCAGGTAGTTGTTGCGTGAGCTGTGGGCCAGACCGTCATCGGCACGGCCGGTATCGACACCGATCATCTTAATGGGCAGGAAGAGGTTGCTGACCATGGTTTTCAGTACGGTGAACTGCTGAAAATCCTTAAGGCCAAAGACGGCGCAGTCCGGTTGTACCTGATTGAAAAACTTCAGCACGATGGTCGCCACACCAACAAAGTGCCCCGGGCGACTGGCGCCACAGTGCAGCGTGGTGATCTTGTCGACACTGACCCGGGTCAGATCCGGCTCCGGGTACATGACCGCCTTGTTTGGGGTGTATAGCAGATGACAGCCTTCGGCGATCAGCTTCTTGGTGTCTTCTTCCAGGGTGCGTGGGTATCCGGAGAGATCCTCGTTTTCGCCAAACTGTGTGGGGTTGATGAAGATGGACGCAACGACGATGTCGGCGTGCTCCCGGGCGCTCTTGATGAGCCGCATGTGGCCTTCGTGCAGGTTGCCCATGGTAGGCACCAGCGCCACGCGCTTGCCGTCTGCCCGCAGGTCGGCGAGGGCAGTGCGTAGGTCGTCGAGAGTAGCAACGATTTTCATAACAGGGTCACTCAGGGTCAGTTACAGAGCCGGGCAGTGAGGTGACGGGCGACAGGCGCTTAGTCGAAGGCATGTTCCGGGCCGGGAAAAGCGCCGGATTTCACCTCATCTATAAAGCGGGTCACCGCCTCGGCCAGGGTATTGGGTTCGGCCATATAGTTCTTCACAAACTTCGGCAGGCGGTGCTGGGTGAAGCCCAGCATGTCGTAGCTGACCAGCACCTGAGCATCGGTCACGTTACCGGCACCAATGCCGATTACCGGCACCGGCACGGCGTCGGTAATGGCGCGGGCCAGGTCAGTCGGTACGCATTCCAGCAACACAAAATCGGCACCGGCCTCTACCAGGGCAATGGCATCGTTGATCATGGTCTGGGCGGCGGCTTCGTTGCGCCCCTGAACCTTGTAGCCCCCGAATTTATTAACCGACTGGGGCGTTAAGCCAAGGTGCACGCAGGTTGGGATGCCGGCGCGGCTGAGCGACACAATGCTGTCGGCAAGCCAGGCACCGCCCTCGAGTTTGACCATGTGTGCACCGGCCTGCATGAGCTGGCCCGCATTGGCCTGGCATTGGTCAACACTTGAGTAGCTGTTGAACGGCAGATCGGCGATGACCAGGGCCCCCTGGTTGCCTCGGGCAACGGCAGTGGTGTGGTACACCATCTGCTCCAGGGTGACCGGCAGGGTAGACGTGTGGCCCTGAACCACCATGCCCAGTGAATCACCCACCAGCAGGGATTCGACACCCAGGGTAGAGAACATCTGCGCAAAAGAAGCGTCATAGGCGGTGAGCATGCTGAATTTCTGGCCGTCGGCGACGAGCTGTTTCAGGGTGGCTACCGTGTGATTCTTCACCATCGGGGCTCTCTCGATCGGTTAGGTGGGTGCGAATGGTTGCGATTTGGGGGGGCTAAGTCAAGCCGGTGTGATGGTATGCCGTGTATTGGTGCTGTTCAGCGGTTTTGCCGCCACGGTTTACCGGCTATTCGGGGTTTCGCGGTGCCATTGTTGAATGGTGGTTGGCAATGCGCTTACAGGCGGCTTATCGCCTGGTCCCGGGTGCGTTCCAGCCAGTGGTTCAGAGGCTGATTCCCGAGTACCAGTTCCGGCGCAATGTCGGCCAGCGGGCGGATAACGAAAGCCCGTTCATGCGCTCTGGGGTGCGGCAGTGTCAGCTCGGGGTCTTCTGAGGTAACGTTCTGGTACCAGATAATATCGAGATCAAGCGTGCGAGGCCCCCATCGTACCTGGCGCTCACGGCCGAAGTGATGCTCGATCTGATGCAGGGCATCCAGCAGGGCGCGTGGGGCGAGGCCGGTGGTTATTTCACAGACAGCATTCAGGTAGTCTGGCTGGTCGGCCGGGCCGCCGATGGCAGCAC
Source organism: Saccharospirillum alexandrii (assembly GCF_004000275.1). Taxonomy (GTDB): domain Bacteria; phylum Pseudomonadota; class Gammaproteobacteria; order Pseudomonadales; family Natronospirillaceae; genus Saccharospirillum; species Saccharospirillum alexandrii. Next base: position 1,716,011 of record NZ_RCIP01000001.1, on the reverse strand, counting down.
TGCGATACCAGGGCGAGACCTGAAGCACCCGGGTTCCGGGCAGGTCATCGAGCTTGCCCAGTGCGCCCTCGAGTGCCTTGTCGCTGACGCCCAGGTTGCTGCCCAGCGCAATGTAAGCGCGATGTTGCAGGGATTCAGGAGGCATAGGTCAGAACCCTGGGAGTCGATCAGGAGGCCGACTCGCCACGGTTTTGCGGCGGCCGACGGCGACGGCGGCGACGCGGGCGGTCACTGGCCGCTTCGCTGGCCATATCGCGGCGAATATCCGGGTTTTCAGTCTGATAGTCGGTCCACCATTGGCCCAGATTGCCGGTTTTCTCGCCGGCACTTTCCCGCAGCAACAGGAAATCGTAGGCCGCCCGGAATCGGGGGTGGCTGGCGACTTGCTCAGCGCGTTTCGGTGTGCGTTTGGGCAACCGCAACTGGAGTTCCCAGATTTCTTTCATCGGGATCGAAAACCGCTTGGGAATGGCGATGGATGAAATCTGATGCGCAACTATTTTACCCATGGCCTGCAACCAGGCAGGTTGTTCCGGTGTGCCCATGTTGATGCTGTGCTCGGCTTCTTCACGAACCGGAGGCCACAACAAAGCAGCATACAGGAAGGCAGGCGTCACGGGCTTGCCGCGATTGATGCGATCGTCGGTATTGACCAGGGCCTGTTCTATGAAGGCGTCGTAATAGCCATCGGTAGAGGCTTTAAGTGCGGCGTGAGTGGCCGGTAGTAGGGGCTCAACCAGGTTGTATTCACGCATCAGACGCCAGGTGGCCAGACCATGCCCGGACATCAACATCTTGATCACTTCGTCGAACAGTCGCGCCGCTGCCACGTTGCTGAGCAGCGGTGCCAGCTCGGGAATCAGGTCGCCGGTGCGTGGTTCTATGCTGAAGCCCAGTTTGGCGGCAAAACGAACCGCGCGCATCATCCGTACCGGGTCTTCGCGGTAGCGGGTTTCCGGGTCGCCGATAATGCGTAGTACCTTGTTTTCCAGGTCATTCATGCCCGAGCCGTAGGCTTTCAGGGTGAAATCTTTGGGGGTGTAGTACAGGGCGTTCACGGTAAAGTCGCGACGTTCGGCGTCCTCTTCGAGTGAGCCGTAAACGTTATCGCGCAGCAACAGGCCTTCGTCGGACTGTTTTTGCAGATGGTTGTCGTTGTTGTCGTCGGTTCGGCCACGAAAGGTGGTCACTTCAATGATTTCTCGACCAAAGGTGACGTGGACAATGCGGAAACGACGGCCAATCAGGCGGGAATTGCTGAACAGCTTGCGCACCTGTTCGGGCGTGGCGTCGGTGGCGACGTCGAAATCCTTGGGTCTCAGGCCGAGTTGCAGGTCGCGCACGCAACCGCCAACCAGGTACCCTTCGTATCCGGCATTTTGCAGGCGATACAGCACTTTCAAAGCGGTATGGTTGATGTCTTTCCGGGATACGCGGTGTTCGTCTCTCGGGATTGTACTCAACTCGATGCTGTTCGTTTTTTGCGGTAACCAGCGTTTGATCCAGTCCACTACCATGGTTTGCACATGATCTCGCATTGTTCAAAGAGCGCGCAGTTTAGCGGAAGCAGCCATCATTCTCTATGCCTCGCGCCCGTCAATCTGTCCATTTGATGGCTAAAATCGGCCTCATGGCGCGAAATAGCTCTGAATAGACACGGTTAAGGAGGAATGCTGGCACTGGACGTGAAGATGTGAGGCGTCGCAGGCGCAACTAAAGCGGATGTGTTCAGGGATGGGGTATAACTACGAGCGGCCGGCACGAGGCCGGCTCTAGCAGCGTGACGAAGCATCACGATCTGAACCTGCATACTGAAACAGGTGAGTGGGGCTTATTATTCTTGATGTCTGGGGATCTTGATGCCCCCATGACCTTACACTGTCATTTGTTTTCTTATTATTAGTGTCGTTTATTGTTTTTGTTGTTAGCAGCTGACAATGGTGTTTGCCCGTTTTTTAATGCTACCCCCTTGTTGTTGTTTTTGGGTGGGGGTTGCTTGTGGTTGGCCCGTTGTTGTTTTTGTTGATGGGCCGATCTTCTCTTGCCCCTTAGATATTGCAGGTGCTGTGCCATTTTTAAAAAGTTGTTATAAAACAATGAGTTAAAAAGCACTGATCAAAATGTAAGCAACTTGTCAGCGGTCCGTAAGCGTTGTTTGTTACCGTAAGTGTCAGAGTTGTTACGTGCGTAAGGCTATGTAACAACGCTGAAGGCGGAAGGACGGTTTACTGGCGGAAATGGCGGAGTGTTACTGGGTGGTTGTGCTGGCGGAAGAGGTGGTGCTGCCTTTCTTGGGGCGGGGGATGCCCAGGCGCTGGCGACGCTCCCAGAGGCACTTGCGGCTGATGCCGAGCTTTTGCGCCAGCTCGGTTTCCGACATGCCTTCCTGGTGTTCGAGCACGAAGTGCTGGAAGTAGTCTTCCAGTGACAGATCGTCTACGTCCTGTGAGTGGCTGTTAATGCCGGGCGACGCGGTAGGGGCTTCTTCGCTGACCAGGGTGTCCGGTATTTTCCAGTCTTCCTGGTCGAGGCCCATTTCATCGAGGGTGATCTCGCCGCCTTCACTGAGAATAAGGGAACGTTGTATGGCGTTTTCCAGTTCACGCACGTTACCGGGCCAGTCGTAGTGCAACATGGCGTCGCGGGCGTCTTTTGAGAGCAGCACGGGTCCATCGAGTTTGAGCCGGCGTGCGTGCTTGGCAATGAGGTGTTCGGCAATTTCAACGACATCCTGTCCGCGCTCGCGCAACGGCGGCAGCGTTACTTCTATGACTTGCAGCCGGTAATACAAGTCTTCCCGGAACCGGCCTTCCTTGACCAGTTGCTTGAGATTACGGTGGGTGGCCGCGATCAGCCGGACATCAACGGTGCGCGAATTTACCGAGCCGACCCGGCGTACTTCGCTTTCCTGTATCACTCGCAGCAGCCGTGCCTGGGCTTCCATCGGCAACTCACCAATTTCGTCCAGAAACAGGGAGCCGCCCTCGGCGGCTTCTACCAGGCCCTGGCGCGCGGCTGTTGCACCGGTGAAGGCCCCTTTCTCGTGACCAAACAGCTCCGACTCGATCAGGCTTTCGGGAATGGCTGCGCAGTTGACGCTGATCATCGGCTGGTCGTGGCGGGGGCTGTGCTGGTGAATGGCGCGGGCGGCCAGTTCTTTACCGGTACCGGACTCGCCGTGAATCAGAACGGTGATATCGGCCGGTGCAACGCGGCGAATTCGATGGTAAAGCCGTTGCATGGCGTCACAGCTGCCGACCAGGTCGCCCAGGGTGCTGTGAGGTTGGTGATGACTGACTTCGGGTTGGCTGTCGCCGGATTCATGCTGCACCCGCTGCTGACGGTGTGTGCTGACAATGCGCCCGACCGTTCGCACCATTTCTTCGTGATCAAACGGCTTGGCGATGTAATCGACCGCGCCCATTTTCATCGCATCGACGGCGGAGCGCATGCTGGCGTAGCTGGTCATGATTAGCACCGGCACGTCGCCGGCCATATCGATCAGGTCGGTACCCGGTGCACCGGGCAGTCGCAAATCGGTGATGATCAGGTCGAACCGGCCCAGGTCGTGCTGACTGGCTTCGGTGACCGATTCGGCTTCTATGACCTGGTATTGATGACGTTCCAACAGTCGTTTCAGGGCTGAGCGGATAATGCTCTCATCTTCAACTACCAGAATGTCACTCATGTCTGACCTCCGTCTCGGCCCGGTCTGTTACCCGTGCCATGGAATGCGTCGTACTGCGTTGTGTGTCGGACCGGCCGCGATGTGCCGTCAATCCCGACGACCCGGGCCTGATCGCTGCCCTGACATTGAAACGGGCAGGTTTTCAAGCCGTGGTGCGCTGTGCTCAGGGTGTTACCTGAGGTAACAAGCGATGTAAGGGTAACCGAATTGTGAACCGAGTGCCAATGCCCTCGGCAGCAAACGCGGGGCTGTCCACCGCCATATGTCCGTAGTGTTCCTCGACAATGGTATAGGCCAGAAACAGGCCTAGCCCGGTGCCTTTGCCGACTTCCTTGGTGGTGAAGAAGGGGTCGAAAATGTGATCGACAACGTCGGCTGCGATGCCGGTTCCCCGGTCGATGACCTCTACCACGGCACTCTCTACTTCGGCTTCGGCCCGCACCCGGATCACCTCGCCATCCGGGCTGGCATCCCGGGCGTTGCCGAGCAGGTTGATGAATACCTGGCTCAGGCGCTGGGCCTCGCACAGTACGGTCAGGTCGTCGGCAACCTCATTCACAAAGATCACTCTTTGCGCATCGCGCGACAGGGAGAGCAGGTCGATGGCGTCCTGCACCACCTGGCGTAACGGGTAAGGTTGGTGGTCGGCCTTGCCATCACCCTGGCCGGCGTGTGCGAAGTTGACCAGCGAGCGTACAATTTTGGTCACCCGGCCCGCCTGCTCCCGAATCTGATCGGCAATCACCTGTTGCTCGGCCGGGTCAGTCACGTATTTCAGATCCTGAGCCAGGCAGTCGATGCCGGTAATGGGGTTGCCAATTTCATGGGCAACGCCAGCGGCCAGACGACCAATAGAGGCCAGGCGCTCGGAATGCACCAGTTCCGATTCCAGCAGCTTATGCTCGGTTTCGTCTTCAAGCAGAATGACCGTGCCTTCGAGCGGCTCATCGCGGCGCTGCATCTGGGCACTGCGATGCAGGCTGAACCAGCGTTTGCCCCGGCCATCGGCATTGGGCTGTTCAACGGTGAGCTTGTTGGACTGGCCCTTGAGAAAGCTGTCGAGCAGGTCGTACCAGTTGGCGGGCAAGGAATCGAGGCGGGCGCCAATGGCTTCGGCTTCACTGATGCCGGTCATGTCGGCCATGACCCGGTTCCACAGCAATATTTCACCGTCGCTGGCCAGGGAGCAGACACCGATCGGCAAGTTGTAGAGCGTTTCGCGGTGGTGTCGGCGCAGCCGGTCGAGTTCGGCAGCCATGCCGGTTAGCTGATGGTGGTAACCATCGAGCCGTTGCTCGAAAAAGTAGATGTCATCCCGCTCAGCACGTCCGCTTTGCTCGTAGGGCAGGTAGCGGGCGACCAGTGCCTGGGCGACGCTCGGGCCCATCAACCCCGATAAGTTGGCTTCAATGGTGTCGCGCAGGCGGCGCAGGGCGTAAGGGCGGTATTCGCCGAGCGGAAAGCCCAGCGTTTTCAGCGCTCGCTTCACTTCGCGTTCGGCCATGATGCGCCCCAGCGGGCGACTCAGTGTTTCGATGAATTCGGTAACATTACGCGCTTTTAGCGGCAGACGATGGCGCCGGTCGACCGAGGTAATGACGCAGGTTTGGGCGGCGTCTTTCTCCTCCTTGCTGGTGCGGGTGAGCAGCGAGACCAGCACAAAGGTGAGCGTGTTGATGCCCAGCGAGACCAGAGTGGTCAGCGACCAGTGATCAGCTTCCAGGGCGAAGCCCATGCGCAGCTGGTTACCCAGCGACAAGCTTTCGGCCAGCATCGGAATGGCCAGGCTGGCGGCCCAGACCAGCAAGCCGAGCGTTAACCCGCTGACAAACCCCTGGCGATTGGCCCCGGCCCAGAACAGCAGGCCCAGAATGCCTGGCAATAACTGCAGCAAGCCGGTAAAGGCAGTGATGCCCAGGGAGGTGAGGTTCTGCACCTGGTTGAGCAACAGATAGAGCGCGTAAGACAAACCGATGACCACGCCGATCAGCAGGCGTCGCACCCACAGCAGCCAGCGGTATACATCGGCGCTGAAGCTCGGCTTGTAAAATGGGAGTACCAGATGGTTCATTGCCATGCTGGCCATGGAGATTGACGCCAGCACGGTGATGCCAGCGGCGGCCGACAAGCCACCCAGGTAGGCCAGCCAGGTTACCCAGGGTTTGTCGAGCAGCAGCCCAATGGACAGGGAGAAGTACTCTGGGCTGGCGGTCGAGCCGAGTGACTGGCCGGCCCAGAGAATCGGCATTACTGGCAGTGCCATCAGCAACAGGTAAACGGGCATCGCCCAACTGGCCATGCGCAACCGCGACAGATTGGTGGTTTCCCGGAACAACAGCTGGAACAGATGCGGTAATACCAGCGGCGCGGAAACGAACATCAGCAGCAGCGAGAACCACTGCACCGGTTGCAGCGGAGGCGTTTGAAACTGGGGCTCGAGTGCCAGCTGTGACCAACGGGTAATGCCTGGCCAGCTGCCGAATACTTCCAGCGCAGCAACGCCGCCAATCACCAGAAACGCGACCAGTTTGAACAGCGACTCAAACGCCAGCGCGAACATCAGCCCCCGATGCTTCTCGGTCGGGGCGATATCGCGGGCCCCAAACAGAATGGAAAACGCCAGCAGAATCAGACAAATTAGCAGTGCCAGGGGCCAGGCCATGGTGTTTGGGTCGAGCAGGGTAATGGTGTCGGTAATGGCCTGAATCTGCAGCGCCAGCATGGGTAACATGGCCAGGACCACGCCCAGGGTGGTCAGAAACCCGACCCAGCGGCTGCGGTAGCGAAAGGCGAACAGATCGGCCAGGGAGGCCAACTGATAACTGCGCGACAGATCATGTATGGGCCGCAGTATGATGGCCGAGAACACCAGGGCAATGGCGAGGCCCAGATACAGGGCGAGGTACCCGTAGCCCAGATGGTAGGCTAGGCCGACACTGCCATAGAACGCAAAGGCGCTGCAATACACGCCCAGCGCCAGCAGGTAGACCAGCGGGTGCCGGGCCAGGTTCTGCGGGATCCAGCCGCGCTCTGCGCAATAGGCGGCCAGAAACAGCAGCAGCAGGTAACCCAGAGTGACACTGATCAGGAGTTGCCAGCTAAAGTCCATCAGCGCCGACTCCGCAGGTATTCAGCCAATGCGTTGACCGCAATCAGGCCTGTCCAGATCAGGAAAGGCAGATACCACAGCTGCACCGTCCCGGAGCCATCCAGTGAGAATGGCAGCAAGAGGTAGAAGGGTAAGATGAACAGCTTGAGTAATAACGACAGTGACATGGGTCGCCCGCCCGAGAATGCGGGCGATATCCTACCCTTACAGCGGCCAGAATTTAAGCAGCGTCTGAAGAATTCCCGCCCGGGCGTGGCCGGGGATCAGTCGGGGTAGGTGTTTTTGATGGCAATGAGGTCATCGAAATGAGCCAGTACTATGTCGGCCAGGGCTGGGTCGAACTGCTGGCCACGTTCTCGTTCGATTAAGGCCCGAGTCTCCTCGTAAGACCAGGGGTTCTTGTAGCAGCGAGCGCTGGTGAGTGCGTCAAACACATCTGCCAGGGCCGTTATGCGGCCTTCAATGCTGATTGCATCGCCCTGCTTGCCATGGGGGTAGCCGGTACCGTCCCAGCGTTCGTGGTGATCCAGAGCGATCATCGCACCGACTTTGAGAATGGATTTATCCGACTGGTGCAGCAAGTCGTAACCGATCTGCGAATGGGTTTTCATGATGGCCCATTCCTCGGCATCCAGAGGGCCGGGCTTGTTCAGTACCTGGTCGGGTATGCCTATTTTGCCCAGATCGTGCAAAGGCGCTGCCTCTCGGATTAACTGTGCCTGTTGTTCGCCCAGCCCTGCTTTCAGTGCGATCAGTTCACTGATGTGCGACACCCTCCGCAAGTGCTGACCGGTTTCCCGGGATCGATGCTCCACCGCATCGCCCAGAATAAAAACGATCTCGCGCTGGCTGTCTTCGAGTTCGGTGCGCAGCGACAGGTTTTCAAAGGCGGTCAGGGCGTTCTGGCAAAAAACCTCAAGCAGGTGGCGTTCGATGGGACTCTGAGGCGTCAGCCCCTTGAGGAACAACATGCTTAAATGCAAGTCGTTGGACCGGTAAAGGCATAGATAACCATTGTCCATGTAATGCGAGTGATACCCGAGTTCGGTACTGTCGATGAAGGTACGAACGCTGTCGGGCAGCAGCTGGGTAACCGGGACGCCCACTTTGCTGTGATAGGCCCCGGTTCCGGCAACAACGGTCAGTTTGCCGGCCTGTTCATGGGCGGCGATCCCTTCGCACTGAGCGTAAAGCGCATCTTCGTCAGGCGACAGTATCGCGGATATCTGCTCGAGAATGCCCAGGGCAAAGTCGGTGAGGAAGGTTTTCTGCTGCAGGTGAATAGAGGCGCTGAGAATACGCTCCAGACCCTGCCGGCTGCGGTCAAGCGCGAGGATGTCGCGGTAACTGCGCAAACAGGAGAACAGCAAGGTGTGCAGTTTGCTGCGCGTGAGCTCGGTTTTTTCCTTGTAGTCGTTGATGTCGTAGTCGGCAATGATGGTTTCTTCCGGTGCCTGGCCTGGCTGGCCAGTGCGCAGCACAATACGGGTGAAGGTATTGTCCAGCCGGGTGCGAATGGTTTCGGCCAGATCCAGCCCGGCGTGGTCGGTTTCCATGACCACATCGAGCAGGCACAGGGCCGTATCCGGGTTGTCTCTCATCATCGCTTCGCCTTCGACACCGCTGTAGCTGTGCAGGAAGGCCAGCGGCCGACCATCGAACCGGAAATTGCGCAGCGCCAGGGTAGTGATGGCGTGTACTTCTTCGTCGTCGTCCACGATCAGCACCTTCCACGGCAGCAGGTTCTCCTGGTTTGAGGTGGTGGGTTCGCTCGCGAAGGTCAGTTTCTCACTCATAATGCGGTGTCCGGGGTTGGTGTTGGCTCCGGCGTAGCGTCTGCCGGTGAATAGGGGATGGTGATGATCAGTCGGCAACCTTGATGTGGCGGGCTGTCGAGCCGTATTTTTCCGTTCAGCTTGCCGGTGACCAGATTAAAGACGATGTTCATGCCCAGGCCGCTGCCACCACTGGACCGGCGAGTCGTAAAAAACGGATCGAACATGCGTTTCTGGGTATCGGGGCTCATGCCTTCTCCGTCGTCTTCGTAAATCAGCTCCAGCGTGTTTTGCTCTACCCGGTTAAACAGCCGGATCTGACCCGGGCGGGTGCTGTCGTCGAACCCATGGAGCAACGAATTGATGATCAGGTTGGTGATGACCTGTGCCAGCGCCCCTGGTGTCAGTTGCAGGGCAATATCGGGGTCGATGTCATTCACGACCCGAATCGGGGTGTTTTTGTATTTTGGTTTCAGGCTGGCCAGAATTTCATCGACATACACCTGCAGATTAATGTCGCGCTGTTCATCGCTGGTCTGATCCACCGCCACCTGCTTGAACGATCGAATCAGTTGCGCCGCCCGATCCAGGTTGCTCGACAACAGCGTGCCGGTTTCCAGGCACTCATGGAAGAACCGTTCGAGATCCGATTTGGTGAGCGTTTCATTTTCCAGCTCCCGTTGCGTCTGGCGAGCCTCTGAGGTCAGGTGGCTGGCCGCGGTAATGGAGACACCCAATGGCGTGTTGACTTCATGGGCGACGCCGCTGACCAGATTGCCCAGCGAAGCCAGCTTCTCACTTTGCAACAGTTCATCCTGAGCGATCTGGAGTTTTTCAAGTGACTCGCTTAACTCGGTGTTGCTGCGTTGCAGCGCCTCGGTCCGTTCGCTTACGGTTGCTTCAAGCTCGGTTCGGTATTCCAGCAGTTCTTTCTCGTGCTCGATCAGGCGGTCGCGTTGATCGTTGAATGACTGATACAAACGACCGATTTCATCGGACCGGGCTTCGAGCGATGGTTCGCGCTGCACGACCCAGGTGGAGACATCACCCTTGGACGTGCGTTCGACGAAATCGGTAAACGCTTTGATTGGTACTGCGACGATGCGGTCAACCAGAGCATAGAGTCCAATCAGCAACAGAACGATGGCCAGCACCGCAGAAATGATGACGCCACCCAGTACCAGCCGAACCTGATTCTCGATCAGGCGATCGTCGCTGCGCAGATAGATCCAGCCAATGACAGACTCAGAATTATTGAACTCATGCACGACGGGCGTGCTGATGAACAGGCTGTTGGCATCATTCCATTCAGTACGGTCACCGCCCGGAGGCAGGTTGGTGAACGACATGTTGTTCAGATCGCCAAGGTTCAGGCTGATTTCGCCCTCGGCGCTGCGAACGGCTACGCCAGAGATATAAGGATCGCGCAGCAGGGCATTGGCGGCGCGGGTGACGCCGCTATCGTCAAAGGCCCACATCGATTCCTGAATAATGGGCAGCATATTGCCCAGTGAGGCATCCACGTTCTGGTTGCGCAACCCCTCCATGGTCCGGTTGAGCGCGGAGTATTGCATCAACATGGTCACCAGAATGGCGATGGCCACGCCAAACGTGATGTAAAGGAGCAAACGGCGCGCCAGTGAAGCGTTTACAGTCATGAAACAGTGCAACCCGAAAGCAAAGTCTACTTAGCGTAAACCCGCATTCAGGTTCGCGCCAGCAAACAGGCCAGGAACGAATCAACAACGACTTTTTTAACCGGGTTAAAATTAGGGGGTTCGTTTAGAGGGCTATCTCAGCCAACCCATGCAGGTATGTGGGAGACCATTGCCCGAGCGCTTCGGCAAGCATGCGCTCGGGCGTGTCGGCCTGAATATCAAGACCGAGCCAGGGCCAGAGCTGCATCAGGTTGGCCGTGGCCTGGTTGTTGTCCAGAGCCGGCGCAAAGTTCTGTTTGCTGAGCTTTTGACCGGCATCTACCAACACCGGAAAATGTGCATGGTTCGGGCACTCATGACCCAGTGCCCGATACAGCGCGCGCTGCCAGAAAGTGGAGCTGAGCAAATCGATGCCGCGCACGATGTCGGTCATGCCCTGGTCGGCGTCGTCCACCACTACGGCCAGCTGGTAGGCAAACAGACCGTCGCGCCGGCGAATCACGACATCGCCGTAGTCGCGCGCCAGTGCCGTTCGCTGTGGCCCCTGAAACAGGTCGGTAAAGGCATCGTCGATGTCGGGTGTTTGAAAGCGGATGGCGGCATCGCCCCGCGGCTGACGACAAGCGCGGCACGTGCCAGGGTAAACCGGCTGCCCGGCCAACTGCTTGCGGCTGCAGCGGCACCAGAACAGCTGATCCAGGTCGGCCAATACCTCAATGGCGTGGTGGTAGGCATCATCGCGCTGGCTCTGGTACATCACCGGCGAATCCCACGTCAGGCCGTGAGAGTCCAGGCTGCGCAGAATGGCATCACTGGCACCCGGCTGGGTTCGCGGCGGGTCCAGATCCTCAATGCGTACCCACCATTCACCGCCATGGCGCCGGGCTTCGAGGTAGCTGACCAGCGCCGCCAACAAAGAGCCCAGGTGCAGTGGCCCGGTGGGCGAAGGGGCGAAACGCCCGCGATAGCGAGGTGACTGAGCCGTCATGCTGGCCATGTTCTCCATTGAAGACAGTGAATAGCGCGCTGGTATTGGACTGGGCGTTGTCGATTCTGCATTATGCCCACGGTTTTAAGTCTTTGCAGGTAGCAATTATGTCCGCCAACCGGCTCGCCGATCGTACCCGACACATCGCTCCCTTTCACGTTATGGGCGTGCTCGCCAAGGCCCGGGCCATGGAAGCCGAAGGCCGTTCCGTCATCAGCCTGTTCGTTGGTGAGCCGGATTTTGGAACGCCTGAGGCTATCATAAAGGCGGGCCAGCAGGCATTGGCGGACGGACACACTGGTTATACTGCGGCCATGGGCATCCCCGCACTGCGTGCCGCCATAGCCGACCGCTACCAGCGATGGCATGGCATTACCGTCGATCCGGCGCGAATAGCGGTAACTCCGGGTGGTTCTAGCGCTTTGTTGCTGGCATTTGCGGCTACCATCGATCCCGGCAAGAGAGTGTTGTTGCCCGAACCTGGCTACCCTTGCAACCGGCATTTCCTGCAGGTGCTCAATGGTCAGGGTATTTCGGTGCCGCTGTCTAGCGATGGCTTGCGACTGGATATTGATGCCCTCGAAGCCGCTGTGACTGATGAGACTACCGGTCTGTTGCTGGCGTCACCCTGTAATCCGACGGGTCAGGTACTGTCCCGCGAAGAGTGGACCGCCGCTTCAGACTTTGCCCACCGTCACGATCTGTCCGTGTTTGCCGACGAAATCTATCACGGTCTGACCTTTACCGAAGCATTGCCGCCGACCGCACTGGCAGTGAACGACGATGCCTGGGTCACCCAGAGTTTCTCGAAATTCTATGGCATGACCGGCTGGCGTCTGGGTTGGGTTGTTGTGCCCGAATACGCGGTTGACGCTGCAGAACACCTGGCGCAAAACCTGTTTCTGTCGGCCCCTGCGATGGCCCAACACGCTGCATTGACCGCTTTTACTCCCGAAGTAGAACAAGAATGCTTTGAAAGAGCCGCTGAACTCAAGGCACGTCGGGATACACTGGCACCGGCCATTGAGGCTTTAGGCCTTCCGCTCCTGGCGCAACCGGATGGCGCTTTCTACCTTTATGTTGATGTGTCATCGGTGTGCGACGACGCCATGGACTGGTGTCAGCAATTGCTGGAAGAAACTGGCGTAGCGATTGCTCCGGGGCTCGACTTTGGCGGGGCTACTGAGCACAGTGCGGTGCGGATTGCCTACACCGTTTCGATCTCTCGCCTGGAAGAAGCGGTTAGCCGAATCGGAGACTTTCTGGCGCGGCATCCTTATCTGGCACGAGGTCGCTGAGTGCCAGAGTTCAGAGGTTGTTCCAGCTCAGGTGCCAGTAAGTCGTGTCGGCCACCGGGTGGGCCTCTCCGGGGACGGCGTAAACCCGTCCATGGGGCCTAGGCTTCGGCATATGAATCCCCTCCATGGGATTCTCCCTTCGGGCTCGCTTTGCTCATGCTAAAACGCTCCTGGCGTTTTAGTCCATGCCTCAGACTACCCCGGATAGGCCCACCCGGTGACCGACACTTGGTGTACAGGTCATTTCCAAATTTCGATCAAGTGCTAATTTCTTTTTCAGGAAACCAGATATAAAACTTCATCCTTTACAGTAAATTCAGCCGGCTTCAAATAGTCCCCCTGACAAGGGCCAGACAAGCAATGGCCCGTTTCTATTTCAAAAAGAGCACCGTGGGTGGAGCACTGAATCAGGGCGCCGTCCAGATCCAGAAAATCGTTTTCCTGAAATTCCAGCTCAACGCCCAGGTGCGGGCATTCATTGTGGTAGACGAAAATCTCGCCGTCTTTGCGCACTGCGAAGACCGGTTTGTCGGTGATGTCGAAGCCGAGTGACTCGCCTTCGTTCAAATCGTTAACAGAGCAAAGTTCGATCATTGAGACTCCTGGTTCGAAATGACTCATGGGTTAATCCGGAATGATCAGCGGGCAATCGTGACGCGGGTGGCGTAGCACGGTTACCGCCAGGTCGAAATAGCGTTGCAGGGTATCGGCTTTGAAAACCTCATCGGGCGTGCCTTGCTCAGCAATGTGCCCCTGGTGCATCAGCACCACCCGATCGGCGTAACGGGCCGCCAGGTTCAGGTCGTGTACCACCAAAAGAATGCCTACCTCGCGCCTGGCAAAGTGTTGCACCGCTTTGAACAGAGCCTGTTGATGGCTCAGGTCCATTCCGGTAGTGGGCTCGTCAAGCAGCAGGAAGCAGGGGCCTTCCGGCTGGGATTCCCAGATTTGGGCCAGCACCCGGGCCAGGTGGACGCGCTGTCGTTCACCGCCGCTGATGTCATCGATGCTGCGTTTGCTGAACGGGCTCAGGTCACACAGCGCCAGTGCCTCTTGCACAATCTGCCTATCCCGCTGATGACCGGTGCCATGCGGGTAACGGCCGAGCGCGACTACTTCTTCAACCCGAAATTCGAAATTCAGCGCATGCTGCTGCGGCAAGACGGACAGCAGACGGGCTCTGTCCTGCCCCGGCCAGTCGCGGATCGGTTTGGCATGCAGGCTGACCATGCCCCGTTCTGGCGTGAGTTCACCGCTCAGGGCCTTCAATAAGGTGCTCTTGCCAGCGCCGTTCTGCCCGATCAGGGCGGTGATTTTGCCCGGCGCTACTGCTATCGACACATCCGTGAGTACGGGCTGACCCGGTAGCAGGCTCAGCGTCAGCTGGTCGGCGCGCAACGTCATGACAATCGGCCCCGCTGACGATGAATTAAATAAATGAAAAACGGCCCGCCGAGCAAGGAAGTAATGATGCCCACCGGCAGTTCGGCCGGGCTCAGGACGGAGCGGGCCAGCCAGTCGGCCCACAGGGTCAGCAGGGCACCGAGTGCCAGGCTGAGTGGCAGCAAACGACGGTGGTCGGCACCGGTCAGCATGCGCACGATGTGCGGCACAACCAGGCCAATGAAACCGATGATGCCGGTAAAGGCGACAGCGGCACCCACCCCGGCCGCGCTGAGATAGACAATGCGTCGTTTCAGCGCTGGTACATCAAAGCCCAGGTGGCGACATTCGGATTCCCCCAATAACAGGGCGTTGAGCGGTCGCCATTGCCGGTAAGCGAGCGGGGCAATGATGGCCAGCACTGCTGCGGTGATCGCCACGCCCGACCAGCTGGCCGCTGCGAAACTGCCCAGGCTCCAGAACGTCAGGGTGCGCAGTTGCTCATTCGTGGCCAGATAAGCGCACAGGCCAATGCCGGCAGCGGCCACCATATTGAAGGCCACGCCCGCCAGAATCAGCCGCAGCGGTGAATAGTGGCTGCTTTGCCCAATCAGCATGACCAGGCGGGTCGCGGCCAGGCCACCGCCAAAGGCAACCAGCGGTAGCAGGAAGGGTCGCAACGCAACGGGCAGGGTATTGGGCAGATTACTGGCCAGAACCAGAACAACAACGACCATCAGTGTAGCGCCGCTGGATACCCCCATTAACCCGGGCTCGGCCAGGGGGTTGCGAAACAGCCCCTGAATCAGAACTCCGCAAACCGCCAGCAGCGCACCCACACAGAGTGCCAGCAGGGTTCTGGGAATGCGGATCTGCCAGAGAATCAGCCCCTGTAAATCGTCGCTGGGGCCGGTAACGAGGTGTTTCAGCAGGCCAGACCAGGGCAGATGCGTGGGGCCGGTCGCCAGGCTGGCCAGCAGCGTGACCGCAAACACCCCCACCAGCCCTGCCCACAGCCAGGCTGCGGGCACGTGTTTCATTGCGCCTCCAACAGCGTGCGTGCGTGCGAGCGCAGCAATTGATCCTGATTGCCGCTGATGGCATCGAGCTCCCAGACTTCCAGCCGGGAACCGTCCGACAACGTGATATCACGCACCAGCGATACTTCGACACTGCGGTTCAGCTCGGCATCCTGCAACATGGGTTCGGCCAGGTAAAGCGTATCGCGGGGCTGCAGGGCGCTGACCTGTTGCAACCACTGGGAGGCATCGCCAGCGACCAGAGGCAGGGGGATGCCGTGCTTAGTGGTTCTGGAAACAAAGGCCGGGCCTGCGCTCAGCGAATAGCCAAAACTGGGCTGCTGCCGGTGCGATTGCTGGTGCAGTTGCTCGGCGGCCATTTGCAGTACCCGGGCCGCGCAGACGGCGTTCATGGCGTAATGGTCCTCGTCGCTCAGGCCAAAGACCAGCGTGAAGCCTTCGGGCAGCAGC
This sequence comes from Saccharospirillum alexandrii, assembly GCF_004000275.1. Taxonomy (GTDB): domain Bacteria; phylum Pseudomonadota; class Gammaproteobacteria; order Pseudomonadales; family Natronospirillaceae; genus Saccharospirillum; species Saccharospirillum alexandrii. The sequence goes on along the minus strand of NZ_RCIP01000001.1, from coordinate 1,700,622 downwards.
ACGCCACCATAGAGCTCACCCACCTGGGTGATCAGGTGTTCATACCGTGCCCAAAGCCCCTGCAACTGGTGGGCGTCGTAATGGCGGGTCAGGGCATCCCAGTTGTGGCATTGCACATTGAGCAGGGCCACATCGCAGTAAGCCCCTTTTTCGCCCACCAGATGGGTCTGCTCAAGCAGCCGTTCCGCCTCGGCGGAATCGGTTGAGGTGGCCAGGGTGCGCAGCACCTGGGCGTTGCGATCCAGCGCGTTGCTCAGGCGTTGCACCAGCATGCGGATCTGGTGTTCGGGCGGACCGCTGAACGCGTCGCGCCATTCCGGAATCTGCTCGCTCAGTTGAGTGGCGAGCTTCTGGGTCGCCTGATCCTGCAAGCGGGTCCGCCAGCCTATCAGACCCGCCGCCAAAGCCAGGGCCAGCAGGTTGAACAGAAACCAGGCGCGGTATGCGCGTTCCTGCCAGGAACGCAGGGGCTGGTCGTCGAGTTGTATTTCAACGTTGCCGAGCAAATCGGATTCAAAATAGACCGGATGGCTGAACCGGTCGATGGCATCGGGGTTGCGGCCACCGGGACGCGACGTCAGCGTAATGTCCTGGCTGGTTGAGTTCAGGCTGGCGTTGAACACCAGTGGCTCTTCGGCTGTGCGATTCAACAGCAGGCTGATGGCCAGCCGATCGCCGCGTTGCAGGGGCGCGGCAATATCGAACGCCAGAGTACGGGCCAGGCTCTCGCCGAGACGCTGGCCAGCCTGCGCCAGGGCATCGCTGGCGGGCTGATACCAGAACAGCCAGAGCATCAGGTTCACCATGACCAACAGCGCCAGCGTAAAGCCGGTTAGCGGTTGCCACAGCCAGCGAAGCCAGTGTCGGGACAACAGGCCTTTGGCCGCCGGTTGGGCCTCGGGTTGTGTCTGGGGATTGCGCGTGTCTGCCGTCATACTGGGTGTTGAGGTACTCTGGTGGTGAAATAAGTCCGGGCCCTGTGTTCGGAACTTCCTTAATTGTTCCGCGGCGTCCCAGTCGATACAATACCGCGGCCTGTCACCATGGTGGCAGCCGCAGCCCGGTCAGCGGAGCCCCTGTTTCCTGTGGGGAGTGCCTGCCGTGCTCAAGGCGGCTATGGTAGCGGTATTTCGGGCTATAAAGAACCCGCGGTTCAGTGATTCCGCACAGTCCACACTCTGTCCCAATCAATGAGGAAACAGCATGAGTAATTCGGTAGAGCAGTTGCACGCCCAGCTGAGTCAGATCAAGAAAGGCCTGTTTATGATGGGTCCGGACCGGGTTCGCGCCATGTCCACCCACGAAACAGAAGACCTGATCGTTGAGTTGCAAACCGTTACCGACCAGGCGCTGGCCGAACTGGCCAATCTGAAGAGCGAGTAAGTCCACCGACCGGAGCCTTGCCTGGTGAGTTCCATTTTAATGTTAAAGGTGAGTGGTCACGACCGCATGGGTCTGACCGCCGAGCTCACCACAACGCTGGCTGAATTCGGCGTCATCCTCCTCGACATGGGTCAGTCGGTCATTCATGACCAGGTTTCTCTGGGCATGTTGCTGCAATTGCCCGAGGGTGCCGATACCTCGGGTGTGCTCAAGGAAATACTGTTCAAGGCGCATGAACTGGGCATTCATGCCCGTTTCACCCCGGTCGAAGAACCCGCCTACACCGACTGGGTTGGCCAGCAAGGCAAAGACCGTTATGTGCTCACCTTGCTGGCGCGCCGCATTACCGCCGAGCAACTGGCCCGGGTATCTACCGTGGTCAGCGAGCAGGGCCTAAACATTCAGGACATTACCCGTCTGACTGGCCGAATCCCGCTGGATGCACTGGCAGACAGTGGCAAAGCCTGTATTGAACTGACCCTGCGCGGGCAACCGAGCAACCCGGATGCTCTGCGTCTGGCGTTTCTGGACATCAGCAGCCAGCTCGACATTGACGTCGCCTTTCAGCAAGACACCGTCTACCGGCGCAACCGCCGCCTGGTGTGTTTCGATATGGACTCAACGCTGATCGAAACCGAAGTGATTGACGAACTGGCCCGGGCGGCCGGGGTAGGCGAACAAGTAGCGGCCATTACCGAACGGGCGATGTCCGGCGAGCTCGATTTTCAGCAAAGTTTCCGGCAGCGCATGGCGTTGCTGAAAGGGCTGGATGAATCGGTGCTGGCCGGCATAGCAGCACAATTGCCGATTACCGAGGGCGCCGAGCGGCTGATTCGTACGTTGCGGGCCTATGGCTTCAAAACCGCGATTCTGTCGGGCGGTTTTACCTATTTCGGGCACTATTTGCAGCAGCGTCTTGGCATCGACTATGTGTATGCCAATGAGCTGGAGATTGCTGATGGCCGGGTAACCGGCGAAGTGAAAGGCGTTATTGTCGACGGCGCACGCAAAGCCGAGTTATTACACGAGCTGGCGCAACGGGAGGGCATTCAGCTGGAACAGACCATCGCGGTGGGTGACGGTGCGAACGATTTGCCGATGCTCAGTCAGGCCGGCTTGGGCATAGCCTTTCGGGCCAAGCCCATTGTGCGCGAAAGTGCACGTCATGCGATATCAACCCTGGGGCTGGATGCGGTGTTGTATCTGCTTGGTTTCAGGGATCAGGATATTCACTGACCTAAAGTCGATATTTTGCACCCAGTGCCTGGCACGGATTAGCAGCAAAAGGTTTAACCTCCGAAACGTGACTTATCAGACCGCCTCTTCTTCATCGTTGGCATCGAACTCGTAGTCCATGCCCGTCAGCGGTGCCTGAACGTAGTAACCCTGAATGTAATTGACACCCAGCTCCCACAATGAGGCGAGGACTTCCGCGCTTTCGATTTGCGGGACAATGGAGTTGATGTCCTGCTTGTGGATCGCATTGACCAGGGTTTCCAGCGGGGCCATGGCTTTGTCGTCCGACGTCAGCGCTTCAATAAAACTGCCGTCGACGCGAATGTAGTCGATGTCGAGGTGACGCGTCACCGACAGGCCGCTTTCAATCAGACCGAAGTGGGTTAGCGCCAGCTTGCACTTGAGCAGTGCCAGGCCCTTGCTGAAAGCCTTGGCGACTTTCAGGTAGCTTTGGGCCTGTTCTTCGGTGACCTGGAAGGTCAATGCATCACCGGGGAGCTTGGAGGCCTTTAGCGCACTGTTAACCCAGGGCAGGAAGGTGGGGTCCTGAATCGAGCTGGGCGTCAGATGAATGAAGACCTGGGTATTGTGGCCACGCTTGCGATGCTCAGCCAGCGTCTTGATGGTGTTCAGCACCACCCAACGGTCGAGTTTTGCGCCCAGGTCTCGCGCTTCGATCAGCGGCAGAAACTCTTCCGGCAGGACATCGGTACCGTCTTTGTCAACCAGACGCAGCAATACATCGTAATGTTCCCGGCTGTCGCCTCTGAGGCTGATGATCGGCTGGAACAGAATGCGGAAACCGTCGTTCTCAAGGGCGTGGTCGACTTTGCCGGCCAGGTTGTCGTCCGACAGATTGGCGATGTCGGATTTATCGTAATATTGCACTCCGGTCTTTTCATGAACGGCGCGCGTATAGGCCTGATGCGCATGGCTCAGCGCCTCCTGGCCACTCTGGCAGCGCTCGTCGATGTGTGCGATGCCGAAGGCCACGTCGACAGGCAAAGTGCGACCATCGACCTCAAACAGATGATCGGCGATTTCCTTGCGTACCTTGAGAGCGTCGGCTTTGATGTTGTCGATATTGCCCTGGGCCAGCAGCAACGCAAAGCTGTCGTCACCGTAGCGAGCCAGCAATGACTCGGCTGGCTGGTACTGGGCATACACCTCGGCCAGCTCTTTCAGAATAACGTCGGTGCCGGCTATACCGGCTTTGGTTTTCAGATCACTGAAGTTGGCAACGCCGATGTGCAGTACTATTTGGCTGGTGTTGGACTTCAAAACTTGCTGATAGGCCGTTTTCAAGGCGTCAGTGAAGTGCTGGCGGTTATAGAGCCCGGTTACCAGATCCTGTGAGCTGATTTCCTTGATCTTGGCCTGCAGTTCTTCGTTGTCGGCATCGTTGCGGCGTATGACCAGCTGGGTGCAGGGCTCGCCTTCATAGCTCGCCCCCGACAGTGTCATGCGAATATTAAACGCCTCACCATTGACGTGCTCGGCAACGCACGTCAGTTCACCGGTTGACCCGTCGCGATAGGTTTTCAGCGAGCTTTTGAGTTTGTCGAGGTCTTTGCGGGCGATCAGATCCATGATCGGAGTGCTTTGCAGTTCCTCGAGGTCGTCGTAGCCGAACAGGGTCTGGTAGGCTTCGTTCGCGTAGATGTGCATGCCTTCATGAACATAGGCAATGGCATCGACAGAGCTGTCGAGCAGTAACTGACAGCGCTTCTCGGTTTCCTGCAGGCTGGCTCGGGTCTCGCGCAGTTCACGGCGGGCTTTCAGCGCCGCTTTTTCCCGTTTAACCGCGCTGACCAGATGTTGCTCTTCACCTTCAACCAATACGTCGGTCAGGCCGGTAGCCAGTGCCTCGCCGATGCGATCGGCATCGTAGGTTTCTATCAGTGCCAGAATGGGCAGGTCTTTGCCGGCCCGTTGAATGGTGGCCACAGCGGCTGTCGGGTCAACGGTCTGGGTATCCAGCTTGACCAGTAACATATCCCAATGCTGTTCCGATAAAACGCTTTCCAGTTCACTCAGGCTGGCAATAAAGTGGGAGCGAACGGCCTGGCCAGCATTACGAAGGCTGCTGAGCAGCGGTTCTGCTTCACTTTGAGTGTCATGGATTACCAGAAGTCGGATGGCGCTTGCGTTACTTTCAGACATAAATCAACTGTCGCGACAAAGTTTTTAGATTAGGGGTCTGAGTATAGTGACGAACGGTCGATCTTGACAGCCACACCGCTGTTTTTTTGGGATTGGCTGGCTCAGGCTGAGAGCACCGTCTCGCTTTGTGGCACAAACAGTGCTCAGTCGCAGGCCAGTGCCCAAGTTCAGCAACGGCGGTCAGAGTTGCCGCCAGAGGCTTTCAAAGCTGTCGTCAGCACCAATGGCCTGATTCTTTTCGGGCTCGGCCGGTTTGTGCGCCACCTTGCGTACCTGGAACTGGCTGAGAATGCCGGTACTCAGAATGCGTTTGGTGAGCTGATACTTGCCTTCATTCCCCGAGATATTGATGGTGACCTTGTTGCCTACCTGAAACGGCAAACGCGGGGTCAATACTGAGGCGTCCTGACCGATTGCCCGGATTTCCGGTATGAACAGGCCGCGCAGGTAGTCGCCGTGCGCGCCGGTTTTGTGCAATTGGCGAATACCGCAAGGCTGACTGTTCGGTGCAATCAGTTCAACACCCATCTGGGTGCCGCTGTCCTTGCTCTGGCGCAGCCAGCGCACAACACCCAGGTTCCAGTGCTGCAGTTTCTCTTCTTTGACAGCAACGACTTCACCGGTTTTCAGGTTGCTGGCGGCCTTGTCGGTCCACTGAATGCAATAGCCGCGCGGGCTTACGTTGACCAGCAAGCCGGAATAACTGGGGTGGTCTTCCTGTGCGTCCTGTGGAAATTCGATCGCATCCTCTTCGCTGCCGGGTATGCGTCGCTGACCGGCATCGAACGACTCTTCCCATACGTCTTTCTGGGACTGTACGGCCTTGGTTTCAAACGCCGCAAAGCGCGAGCTTACGGCACCAATAAAGGGGTTTTCGGCATTTGCGGACTGCCCGTAAAGCTGGGAGTAGAAGCCTATTCCACCAGACATATGAAAGTGTGTTCCGGTCAGGCCGACGGTGAGCGATACCTTGCCGCTGGACTGGGTGCGCGAAAACGCACGCTGTTTCATGCCACCCCAGGACTGGACCAGATGCTCCAGCAAGGCCTGGTTAAAATCTTTGGGCAAAATACGGCTGGGGGCTTTTTCTTCAACCCCCGCGGAGGCTTGAGCGCGTTTAAGCTCGTCATGCAGAGGCCTCACCAGAGGCAGCGTATTGATGCCCAGGTATTCCGAGAAATTGGCTTGCTTGATCAGATAGCTGTATTGGGGTGGCTGGTCGGTTTCCGGGTTGATCACCAGAACGGATTTTTCATCGGCCACATCATCGATGTCGAGCAGCGGCGTCCAGCGGGGCAGGGCTGCGAATACATCGGTCAGTTCACGCTGCAGCAGCTGGTTTGGCTGGCTGGTACCGAGCAACACGGCTCTGAGGTACACCTCCTGTATGTTGGAGCGCTTGCCCTGTTCGTTTTCTTCGATGGGCGTGGTGTGCAGATTGAATGCCGATGCGATCTGGTACAGCTGGTGTATCTCGCGCCACAACCCGGTTGGCGTGGGGATATACAGCTGGTAGGAACGCAGCAAGCTGGGGATCAGGTCGCTCAGCGTCCGATGAACGGCCTTGGCCATCAGAGCCTTTTGCTTGATGGTGCCCTGCGCCAGCATGTGCTGAACAATGATCTTATAGCCGGTGGCCAGGTGGGTTTGCAGCGCCTGGGCCAGGTTGGCGACCTTGCGTTGCTGGTCATCGAGCGCCACGCCCTGATTCAGGTATTTCTGATTCAGCGAGCTGCACACGTAATGAATGGGGTCGCGCACCATATCCATCAGTTCGAGGCGCGAGGCATCACTGATACGTAACTGATTGAATTCGATGACAGCATGGTAGAGCTGGCGCGACGTTTCCCCAATGTTAGCCATTGGTAAGCCCGTGACCCACGCCTTGAGCTGGCGGGCGTTGGGTTCACAGAATGACAGGGTCGTCAGGGTCTGCTGCGGAATATTGAGATAGTGTTTCGGCCTGTAATCCATTCAGTGCTCTACCCAGTGTCTTGCCGAAGTATAGTCGTGTTGCTGCGGTGTCAATGTCATTGATGCTGCCACGGTACTTGTTGGCCTGTCTGGTGCGGGCTGGCGCACCCTGTGTCGTCCAGTGTTTTAGACCCGATACAACGGTAGATTAACGGCCTATGGCGCCTATGGGAACCAGTAGCTGACAGAAAAACGGCAATTTACGCCCTTTTTATGACAGTCGATTATGTGATGGGCCTCACATTTGGTGCTGGCCTGGCTGCTCAAGCCTTGTTTATCCACCGTTTGTGGTCATCGCCGGGTACTTCCCGTACCAGTCGGGGCACCAGATAGCCTGGCAGTTGAGCTTGCATCTGCTGCCACAGCTGCCGGGCATCTTCGTCCGCTGTATCAAAATGCGCTGCACCGGCGACCGGATCCAGCACGTGCAGGTAATAAGGCAACACTCCCTGGCCAAACAAGGCGTGGCTGAGGTCAACCAGCGTATCGACCTGGTCATTGATGCCTTTTAACAGGACCGTTTGATTCAGCAGAACTGTTCCAGTGGTACGTAAGGCAGCCAGAGCCGGATGCAGCTCCTCGTTCAGTTCCCGGGCATGATTGGCGTGTAGCACCAGAACCGTGTTCAACCGGGTCGTTGCCAGAAGGTCGAGCAGCCCGGCGTCGATGCGGGCAGGCAGCACGATGGGCGTGCGACTGTGAAGCCGCAGCGTCTTCAGGTGGGGGATCTGCTCTAGCGCGGTTATCAGCTCGGCCAGCGCTTTGTTGTCGAGGCTGAGCGGATCTCCCCCACTGAGAATGATCTCCTGAATGTCGGGTCGTTCGCGCACGTAGTCGAGCGCCGGTTGCCACTGCCGGGCGGTGAGCCGGTTTTCCGCATAGGGGAAGTGTTGCCGAAAGCAATAACGGCAATGCACGGCACAGGCTTGCGTTGTTATGAGCAAGGCCCGCCCCTGGTATTTGTGCACCAGTCCGGGTACCGGGTTATGTGCCTGCTCCTGCAGGGGGTCGTCGACAAAGCCGGCGCTCGGCTGGCGCTCGCTGGTCAGCGGCAGCACCTGCAACAGCAGGGGGTCATTAGGGTCACCCGGTGTCATGCGGCGGACGTAGGACAACGGCACTCTGAGCGGGAACTGTGGTTCAAAATCGGCGCGGCCAGCGATGGGATGACCGGTCAGATCCAGCCGTTGCAGCAACTCCGGCACCGAACGCACAGCTGCTTTCAGCTGCTGTTGCCAGGTTGCAGACCCAGGTTCGGATTGGTTGGAGCTGGAAATGATCAGGGGGGAGTCCACACCGGAGCTAAACTCAGTTAACATAGCGCCTCTTTGAACAGTGCATTTAGCAGGAAAAGGTTAATGGCCACATATTCTACCAGTGAATTCAAAAGCGGTCTGAAGGTTCTTCTTGAAGGAGACCCTTGCGCGATTGTTGAGAATGAATTCGTTAAACCCGGTAAAGGTCAGGCCTTTAGTCGGGTCCGTTTGAAAAACCTGAAGACCGGCCGGGTCTGGGAGCGTACGTTCAAGTCCGGCGAATCCATCGAGGCCGCCGATGTCCTGGACATCGATATGGAGTACCTCTACAGCGATGGCGAGTTCTGGCACTTCATGAAGACCGATGGCTCCTTTGAGCAACTTCCAGCCGATGAAGCGGCGGTTGGCGACACCAAAGACTGGCTGAAAGAGCAGGAACAGTACGTTGTCTGCCTGTTTAACGGCACCCCCATCTCGGTATCACCACCGAACCACATTGAGCTGGAGATCGTCGAAACCGACCCGGGTCTGAAAGGCGATACCGCCACCGGCGGGTCCAAGCCGGCAACGCTGGCGACCGGTGCCGTGGTGAAGGTGCCGTTGTTCATCAACCAGGGTGAAATCATCCGGGTGGACACACGAACCCGCGAGTACATTAGCCGCGCCAAGCAGTAAATCGGGGCTTTGAATGGTCAAAAACCGCCTTCGTGGCGGTTTTTTTGGTTATAGCCAGGACAAAACATGCGTTCACGGGGTAGGTCATGATTGAATGGGCACCAACGGCCGATATCGACACCCTGCATCGTCGTGCCATGCTCATGGCGGCGATTCGGCAGTTCTTTGCTGACCGCCAGGTGCTAGAGGTGGATACGCCGGTACTGTCTGCCGCGGGTGTGACGGACGTGCACGTTCACAATCTGCGTACGGCAGACGGTGGTTTCTTGCTGACGTCTCCCGAGTATCCGATGAAGCGCCTCTTGGCCGCGGGCATGGGCGACTGTTATCAGCTGGCCCATGTGTTCCGGGCCGACGAGAGCGGAGCGCGCCACAACCGGGAATTCACGCTGCTGGAATGGTATCGGCTGGGTTGGGATCACCATCAGCTGATGCAAGAGGTGGCGGCCTTGTGTGCGTGGGTGCACCGGGCAGCCGGAGGCTCGGGCGCTCTGGTGTCGACGGTACTGAGTTACCAGGACGCATTTGTAAGTGCCGGGCTACCGGACCCGCATCGGGCGTCTCTGCAGGCGTTACAGCAAGTAACCGCTCTTAAGTTGAGTGCGAATACGGCAGGCTGGGATCGGGATGCCTGTCTGGATGCCTTGATGGCCCTGGTGGTCGAGCCGGGTTTGTCACCGGATCGATTGACCTTTGTTACCGACTACCCGGCCAGTCAGGCCGCGCTGGCGCGTACGCATACCTGTGAGGGTGTCGAGTTGGGTCACCGGTTTGAGCTTTACTGGCAGGGTATGGAACTGGCAAATGGCTATTGGGAGCTGACGGATCCGAAAGAGCAACGACGGCGTTTTGAGCAGGATGCGCTACTGAGACAGTCTCAGGGCTTGCCTGAACCCCAGGTCGATGAGCGGTTGCTGGCGGCGATGCAGGCTGGTTTGCCGGAATGCGCGGGCGTGGCGCTCGGTGTGGATCGGTTGTTGATGGTGGTGCTGGGGAAAACCCATATTCGGCAGGTGTTGCCGTTTGATGCCGACCGGGCCTGAGCCCGGTGGCCTGAGCTGGGTCGGAAGCCGACCTCAGTTTTTGGTCTTGTTGACCAGCATTTCCAATTTCCGCTTCATACGGTCTTCGGGCGGTAGGGAATCTTCTGGCTTGGCGGCTTCCGGAGCGGCTGGTGCTTTGGCCGGTGCAGCGCGACTGTCTTTGCGTGGCTTGTTTGGGCGCGCGCCGCGAGGCTTGCGAGCCGTCTCAGGCTTGTCACCGTCGGCACGGGGCTTGCGGTTCGCGGCTTGCGGCCGTTGCTTGGCCCGTTCGGCCCGGCGCTTTTCTATGGCGTCGAACTTTTCTTTGGCGTGGGCCGCATCTTCAGCGCTAACCTGGCCGGCCGGTGTACCGTCAATGGTGACGCGGTCGACACCTTCCTGCATGCAGGCGTAGTAGCTGCGCAACCGAACATAGACGTTCAAGGCACGACGAATCCGGGTCTTTGACAGCTTGCCATCTTCAGCCAGGGCTTCGTGAATACCAATTTTCAGCGGCTTGGGCTTGCGCGGATTAAACGCGTCCGGATACAGCTCGCAGAGCTCATCCATGGCCTTCCGGTTGGCGTCGAATTCTTTCTTGCGCTGGGCATCGGTTTTGCGTTTGGCCGGCGCCTGAGCTGCTTCGGTGTCTGTCGCGTTTTGTTCGGTCATTATGGATCCGGCAAATTCGTTGAGCGGCGCAGGATACCCCGTTAAACCGGTTTTGAAAACCCGGATTTGGGCTGCTTTACCGCGATTCGTCGATATTACACTGGTTGCCCTCTTGGTGGGCTGGTTGCCAGTATTCGTGCAGGCCACCGGGTAGACCTTTCCGAGTGGTGCGACACATCGCTCGGCGTGAATCCCTCCATGGAGCCTAGGCCGCAGCCGAGGCGTCGGACCGATCCATACTGCGGACTACCTCGGAAAGGTCTACCCGGCAGCCTGCACTTGAATCGGTGCCAACTTCGAAAACTAGGAGTTAACTTTTTCCAGTGACTGTCCCAAACGGATTGGTTCTCCTGGAGAGATTGATTCTTTCAAGGCCAGGGTGTTGGCTTCAAACAGCATGACGACCGTGCTGCCGAGCCTAAACCGCCCCATTTCTTCGCCGCGTTTGAAATTGAGCTTTGGGTTGTTGTAGTTCTGGTGCTGGATCTGGCGTCGCATCGGGGCGACTACGCCCGCCCAGGTGGTTTCAATGCTGGCCACGATCATGGCGCCGACCAGTACCATCACCATACGGCCCCGCTCGGTGTCGAATTCGCAGACCAGTCGCTCGTTGCGGGCAAAGAGGCGCGGAACGGCCTCGGCGGTGGTGCCGTTGACACTGAACAGGCGGCCCGGAACGAAGGTTGTGCGCACCAGGGTGCCGTCGCAGGGCATGTGGATGCGGTGATAGTCTTTTGGCGACAGGTAGAGGGTGGCGAATTCGCCGTCTTTGTAGCGACGGGCCTGTTCGGCATCGCCGCCGAGCAATTCAGTGACCGTGAAACTTTGCCGTTTGGCCTGAATGATGCGGCCATCGGTGATGGCGCCCGCCTGGCTGACACTGCCGTCCACCGGTGAACAGAGGGCGCGGGTGTCGGCCGGAAAGGTACGCGCTTCTGCTTTTAGTGCACGCGTGAAAAAGTCGTTGAAATTGCGGTAGTCGTCCAGACTGGGACGCTCGGCTTCCTCCATGTTCACCTGGTAGTGTTTGGCGAAGGTACTGATAAAACGCCGTTTTAGCGGGCCCCATTCCGATTCGGCCAAGGCCCCGACCAGGCGCGACAGGGCATGGTGTGGAGCAATGTATTGGCTGGCTACAAACAGGCGGTCTTTCAAGCTTAAAGTCATTGACGTATCCGGTTCAGGGCGGTGTTCCAGTCGGCACAGAATTCGCGAAACAGGCGGTAATCCGACTCGCCCAGGGGTTCTGGGTCGCCTTTGGCATCGGCGTAGATCATCATCGTGACCTCACGGCCTATGGTAAACGAACGCAGAAAAAAGTCCTGGTCGTCTGCGGCTTTGAACAGGGCGTCCGGCAGTTGCTTCCGGGCTTTGGCGCGATTGTCTTTGCGCAGCCAAGCGGCGGTGACCCGGCGGCTGAACTCTTGCAGGGCACTGCTGCCGGTAATCGGCAGTTTAAGGTGTTTGAGCAGCAGGTAGTGATCGCAGCCTTCGTGGTCAAAGGCCTGCCATTGCCCCTTGGTTTGCTCCATAACGACGATACGGTGCAGACCAAGGCTTTGTTGCAGGCAAAACAGTGCGCTTTCCTGTATCTCGACCGGGGAATGCCAGGTTTTCTGATTGCGAAACTGACGGCGCACTTCACGCAGGCTGTTCAGGTTGACACTGTGCCGATAGGTTGTCTCGCCCGACGCTTTGTTGTCCGCTTCCGGGCGGGTGTGTTTTGCCGGTTGCTTAGCGGCGGCAGGCTGGGGTGAAGGCTTTTCGGGGGCCTCTTTGCGGGTGTGTGGTGTTGCGTAGGTCTGGCTGATTTCTTCAGCCCAGGCCCGGTCGGCCTCGCTGAAGCCTTCCCGCTGGGCGGCGCCCTGAGTACTCACCGGCGGCTGATGCGCCAGCAGGCGTCGTGCGGCTGTGGCGGCCTGGGGCAACTGGTAGTCCCGCGCAGCAGAGGTGATCCAGGTTTTCAGCATGGGCCGGAATTCCGTCAGGCCGAGCGCAATCTCGCCCGTGCGGAACAGAGTATCAAGTTGTTCGGACTCCCAGTTCTGGCGAACCTGGTATGCCAGCTCATGGCTGAACGGCAGAAAGAACTTCAGCGCTGACAGTTTGTGCGGCTGGATGCGGTTTTCGATGTGTTCATTTTCTTCGTTAGTATTGGTTTCCGGTATGGCGGGCAACTGGAAATGGCGGCACAACTCATCGTTCCAGTCGCGCACCGACATGCCAATCATCCCTTCGATCAGCTTGTTTCGGTTTTCGCCGCGTTCGGCTCGGAACTCAAAGCCGTCCATCATTTGCGGTTCGAGCAGCCAGAGTGCCCAGAGCCCGACGTCGTAAAACAGGGTCATCCAATAGTCGGCTTCGGTCCAGGGAATTTGCCGCATTTCGAACCATTGCCGCATCAGACTGGCAGCAACCAGGCTATCACCCACCGTGCTTTGCAAACCGGAAAAGGCGGTGCTGCCCGGGTCGAGTCGGGGAATGCTTTCGGTCAGTTTGATCAACCGCTGTGAGCCGATCAGGGCTACCGCATGTTCCAGCGTGCGCACCAGTACCTGCCGGTTCGACATCATGCGATTGGCATAGCGAAAAATCAGCATCGCCAACAACGGATCCTCACTCACCACCTTGATCCAGTCCATCAGGGGGGCAGAAGGTCCGGGTAAGGAGGTTTGTGGCAACAAGGCCGGTAGGGTTACCGCCTTAATGCGTTCCAGCCATGGATCTTGTGGGTTCATGCGATGCGTGAGCAAAACCTTGGGGTTGCCAGTGAATGTTGGCCTGCATTGCCTTAACTGGCAATGCAGATCCTATAACCCCCGATTCTGACTTAAAACCGGCTATTTAACCAGTCGCCCAGCGCCTGACGTTGTTCATCCGTTATTTCCGTGCGGTTCATGAATGGCATGTCCCTGGTGACCACGGTGCGGGCATGGATGCGGCTGGCCCAGCGTTCGACGTCATCGAGATTGCTGAACACCACGCCCGAAGGCGCTGTTGGGAACATGCTATCTGACGGTTCCCGGCTGTGGCAGGTGCCGCATTTTTCCATGATCAGAGCCAGGCCTTGCTCGTCGCTGAGCACTGGTGCTCCGTTATCGCTGCTGTCTACGGTGGTCTTTTGGGGAGTGCCGGGCCAGGAAAGGGCGCCCGCCACGGCGACAAAGGCCAGGCTGGCAACGACCAGGATCAGGGGTTTGCGGATGCCCCGATGGGCCAGGTTGAAATAGTGGCGAACGACCACGGTGATCAGAATCAGCGCCATCAGAATCAGCCAGTTCAGGCTGTGCTGATAGGTCATCGGATAGTGGTTGCTGATCATGATGAAGATAACCGGCAGCGTCAGGTAGTTGTTGTGAACGCTGCGTTGTTTGCCGACCAGGCCCGGTTTGCTGTCGGGCTGTTCGCCGCGGGCGACAGCAGCGACCATCTTTTTCTGACCGGGAATGATCTTAACAAAGACGTTGGCGGCCATGATGGTGCCGATTAGAGCACCCATGTGAATGTAAGCGCCGCGGCCTGAAAAGGTTTCGGTCATCAGCCAGGCCATGCCCGTCCCGAGAATGAACAATACGGCGCCAAAGGCCTTGTGTTCCACCAGGGGCGTGCGGCACAGGCCTTCATAGATCAGCCAGCCTATTGCGGTGTACAGCAGGCCCAGGCCAACCGCTGCGCCAGTGCTGAGTTCGCGCACACCCGGGTCGATCAGATAGGCCTGAGCGCCAAAATAATAAACCCAGGTCAGCAGCAACATGCCGGTGATCCAGGTGGTGTACGCCTCCCATTTGAACCAGTGCAGTTCTTTGGGCATCTCCGTGGGGCCGACCTTGTACTTGGCGACTTCGTAGAAACCACCACCATGAATGGCCCACAAATCGCCACCGATGCCCTTGTCTTTTTTCCACTGGGGCGGGTCGGTCAGGTGGTTGTCGAGCCAGATGAAATAGAACGATGCACCGATCCAGGCGATGCCGGCGATGACGTGAAACCAGCGCAACAGCAGGCTGACCCAGTCGGCAAAAAAGACGTCCATCGGTTAACTCCCGCGATAGGTTGAGTAGCTGTAGGGGCTGACCAGCAAAGGCACGTGGAAATGCGCATCGGCCCCGGCCAACTCAAAACAGATGCTGGCTTTGGGATAAAAAGCCTGGCCGTGTTGACGGTTCAGGTAGTCGCCGGTGTGGAAAGTCAGCTCATAGACGCCACTTTCAAAACCTTCTGTTGGCCAGTCTTTGAAACGACCGTCCTCGTTGGTGAGGCCTTCGGCAATGACCTGGCCCTGATCGTCTTTTAACGTCAGCTTCAAGCCCTGTGCGGGTTGCCCGAGTGTTGTATCCAGTACATGGGTCGAAAGGGTATGACTCATGCTGTGCTCCTTGTTGTTAGGCGTCAGTGAGCTGGGTATCCAGCCTGAGCAAGGTGATTTTCAATTGTTGGGCGGCGGCCAGTTTCAGTTCCTGTTCGGTCGAGTTATTGATGCGGGCGCGCAGCTGATCGAGCATCTGATCGGCACTTTTGCCGCTGGCAAAGACAATAAAAATGAAACCGTGCCGGTCCAGGTAGGCCTGGTTTTCGTCGGCGAGCGCCTGCAAGGTCTCGTCGCTGGCGCCGTCAACGCCCGACTGTTCCTGGCTGGAATGGCCGCGGCTGCTTTGGTATTTGGCACGCAAGGAATCCATATTGCCGATCATCGGGTGACCGTCGAAGGCCTCCCGCCAGTCGCGCTCGTTCATCGTAGCCCAGTGGTCTCTGGCGGCGCTTAGAACGGCCTCTTTGCTGGCGAACGGGGCACTCTGTGTCATCCGTTCCACCCAGCGTACGGCAGCGCACTGGCTGTGGAAAAAGTCGGCCCGTTCCTGTGGGCTGGCGTTGTTCAGTTCATCCAGTGTCATGCGTTCTGTTCCTTTTGAGCTGCTTCGATGGCCGCATCGGCATTGGGGCTGCCCAGTGCCTGACCGGTTTTCCAGTTCAGACCGGTGGTTTTCTTGCCAGAGTCTGCCGTGCGCTCTGCGTGCAAGCGGTTCAGCAGTTGCGCGGCGATGGAGACAGCCACTTCTGCCGGTTGCTTGCCAGGTACGGCACTCAAACCCACAGGACAGATGACTCGTTTGATATCACTGTCGCTCCAGCCACGGTGCGCCAGGCGTTGCTGAAAACGACGAGCCTTGGTGTCGGAACCGATCAGCCCGATGTAGCCAATGTCTGGCCGCTTCAGGGCGGCCTGCACCAACTCGAAGTCCAGCTGGTGATTGTGGGTGATGATCAGCACCCAGGCGTCTTTAGGCGCATCAGCCATGGCGTCTGCCGGGTGTTCCAGCGCTTCGCGCTGAATGCGGGCGTCGGTGTTTTGGGCCAGCCAGTCCGGTCGCGGGTCGACCCAGTGCAGGTTAAGGTCGAGCGGTGCCAGAATCGGCATCAGGTGCTGGCCAACGTGGCCGGCACCGAACACCAGCAGCGGCTGACCGACTGGGACCAGCACTTCGTACAACAATTGGGTGGCACCGCCGCAGCATTGGCCCAGGCTGGCGCCGAGGCTGATGCTTTCGACTTCGGTCGCGTTTCTACCGGTGTTGAGCAGTTCGCGGGCCCGCTCTATGGCTTTGAATTCAAGATGGCCACCACCGATGGTGTCGAAATGCTCAGCGGCGGTGACGACCATTTTGGCAGCGGCATCTCGCGGCGTGGAGCCCGCGGTGCTGAGTACCGTCACCAATACCAGCGGTTCGCGGTTGTGCTGGCCTTCGTGCAGGGCGTCGTACCAGCGATGATGATGCCTCATGATGCCTCCCGTGCCTGGTCGGCCAGTTGTTCCAGCGCGAACAGAACCTGTTCGGGCGTGGCCGGGGTGTTGAGGGCCGGGTTGACGCGATAGTCAGCGGTGCTGGCGATGGCATCGCGCAGCGCACACCAGACCGAGATCGGCAGCATCAGCGGCGGTTCGCCCACGGCCTTCGATTTAAAGACGGTGTCTTCCCGGTTCGGCTGGTCAAAGAGATCGACGTTGAAGATCGGGGGCGTATCGCCGATCGACGGAATCTTGTAGGTCGCCGGGCTGTTCGACAACAAACGGCCTTCGTCGTTCCACTTCAGTTCTTCGGTGGTCAGCCAGCCCATGCCCTGAATAAAGCCGCCCTCAATCTGGCCGATGTCTATGGCCGGATTCAAGCTGTCACCGACGTCGTGCAGGATGTCGACCCGGTCGACGGCGTATTCGCCGGTCAGCGTATCGATGGTGACTTCCGAGCAAGAAGCGCCATAGGCGAAATACAGAAACGGACGGCCTTTGCCGGTCCCGGCATCCCAGTGCAGTTTCGGGGTGCGGTAATAGCCTGTCGCTGACAATGAAATCCGGTTCATATAGGCCGTTTGCACCAGGTCGGCAAAGGTCAGCCGGTGTTCGCCAATCTGAACCTGGCCGTTATTAAACTCGATCTGATCCGGGCGCACCTGGTAATGGTCTGTGGCGAATTCGACCAGCCGCTGCTTGATGGTGCGGGCCGCATTCTGGGCGGCTGCGCCGTTCAGGTCGGTGCCGCTCGACGCCGCTGTAGGCGAGGTGTTGGGTACCTTGTCGGTGCGCGTGGCCGACGATTGAACCGTGGCCAGCGGCACCGAAAATTCAGTGGCGACAATTTGCGCCACCTTGGTAAACAGGCCCTGGCCCATTTCGGTGCCACCGTGGTTCAGGTAAATGCTGCCGTCGGTGTACAGATGGATCAGCGCACCGGCCTGGTTCAGGTGTTTGGCGGTGAAGGAAATGCCAAACTTGACCGGCGTCAGCGCCAGGCCTTTTTTAATGATGGGGCTGCGCGCATTGAAGTCGCGAATGGCATCGCGACGTGCCCAGTAGTCAGCGCTGCGTTCGAGCCGGTCTATCAGCTCGGGCAGGATGTTGTCGGTCACCGTCATGTGGTATGGCGTGACATTGCGACCCTCGTCGCCATACAGGTTGTGCTTGCGGATGGTCAGCGGGTCTTCACCCAGGTTACGGGCGATGCCATCCATGGCCGCTTCGATGGTCATCATGCCCTGGGGACCACCGAAACCCCGGAAAGCGGTGTTGGATGCCGTGTTGGTGCGACACCGGTAGCCGGTGATATGGGCGTCATTCAGAAAGTAGCCGTTGTCCGCATGAAACATGGCCCGGTCAACAATGGCGTTCGACAAGTCCGGAGAGAAGCCGCACAGACCGTTAACCTCGATATCGGCCGCCTGAATGTGGCCCGACTCGTCGTAGCCGAGTGTCCAGCGGTTAACAAAGGGGTGACGCTTGCCGGTGGTGGTCATGTCCTGGCTGCGGGGCAGGCGAAGTTTGACTGCACGCCCGGTTTTGCGGGCCAGCAGCGCGGCGATGCAGGCCCATTGCGCCGCCTGAGTCTCCTTGCCACCAAAACCACCGCCCATACGACGTACATCAACGGTAACCTGGCTGAACGGAATGCCGAGTACCTCGGCCACCAGTTTTTGCACTTCACTCGGGTGCTGGCTGGAGGTGTACACCAGCATGCCGCCGTCTTCTTCGGGAATCACCAGGCTTACCTGGCCTTCCAGGTAAAAATGTTCCTGCCCGCCGATGTGGATTTCGCCACTGGTGGTGTGAGTGGCACTGGCCAGAGCCGCCAGCGCATCGCCGCGACGAAATTGAACGGTATCGCCGACATAGGTTTCAGCGGCCCGGGCCTGATCGACCGTTAGAACGGCGTCACCCGGAGTGATGTTCCACTCGGCCAGTAAGGTGGCCTGGCGCGCCTGTTCGATGTTTTCAGCGGCGACGGCAAAGAGTGGCTGGCCATGAAACAGAATTTGGCCATCAGCCAGGACGGGGTCGCCCGGGTAAACGGCACCAATGTCGGTGTGGCCGGGCACGTCGGCCAGCGTCAGTGTCGCGACGACCCCAGGAGCAGTGGCGACTTTTTTGATGTCGAGCGAGTTCAGGGTGCCGGCGGCAACATCCGACAGAGCTACCGCCGCATGCAGCAGGTTGGCCGGTTCCGGTAGGTCGTCGACATAACGGGCCAGGCCACTGACCTGGCGGGCGGCACTTTCGTGGGCGACTGAGGCACCGCGATGGCCCTGTGACACGGCTTCCGGCAAACGGGATTCGGTCAGCTTACGCATGGTTTAACCCTCCATGAATGTGCACCCGGGTGCGGGTATCCGGCTGGGTTGTCTCAAGATGAAACCGCCTGAACAGGTTGGCGGTAACCTGCACTCGGTAACGGGCACTGGCGCGAACGTCATCAATGGGGGCCAGGGCGTTGGCGAGCGTCTGGCTGGTGGCGTCAACGGCGACGGTTGGCCAGTGCTGCCCGACCAGCTGGTTTTGCCAGTCGGCCAGCACCAGGGGCGTCGCCGCCAGGCCACCGAAGCCCGCGCGCAGACAGGTGACGGTGTCGTTCGAGTCGGTCTCCAGATAGAACACCACGCAAACGGTTGAGATATCGTCTTCGAAGCGTTTCGATATTTTATAGGCTCGCAGTTGGCTGCCAGGCTGGCGGCGGGGAAGATGAATGGTGTCGATCCATTCATCGTCGGCCAGAACAGTCTGGCGGTAGCCGGTAATCAGTTCGCTGACCGGCAGTGTGCGTTCGGTCTGGCCGTTGCTCAGGGTGACGGTTGCTCCCAATGCAATAAGCAGCGGTGGCGTGTCACCAATCGGCGACGCATTGCCCAGGTTGCCACCCAGGGTGCCCCGATTCCGGATTGGCCGCGACCCGAGGCGCTCGAGCCATTCGCGAGCTTCGGGGTAATCTGCCAGCAGGGCCGGTTCGAGATCGGTGTAGCTGACAGCAGCACCGATGTGCAGGCCCTTGTCGTCAACGCTGATGTGGTTCAATTCAGCGACCTGGCTCAGGTCAATTAGGGCGTTCAGGTTGGCCAGGCGCTGAGTCTTTTCCAGTGCCAGGTCGGTACTGCCAGCACTGTATCGTGCGCCCGGTGCCTGTGCCCGAGCTTTGGCCAGGTCCTGACGGGTTTTGGGTTGCCAGAAACCGACCGTATGGTCAGTTTTTGTTTCTTCTGGTAACACCGGCGTTTCCAGACTTCTCAGCTCGGCTTCAATGTCGGCGATCTGAGCGCTGAAGGCATCGCCATGACGCTGTTCAAGCAAGGCCATGCCCGCATCGATAATCGGGCGGTAACCGGTGCAGCGGCAGAGGTTGCCCGACAGCGCCGTTAGGACCGCCTCTCGGCTGGGTGCCACATCGCTGTGATAGAGCGCAAACAGGCTCATGACAAAGCCCGGTGTACAGAACCCGCACTGAGAGCCATGGTGCTCCACCAACGCCTGCTGTACCGGGTGCAGGGCACCTTCCTGTTCCAAGTGTTCAACAGTGAGTAACTGTTTGCCATGGAGGCTGTGCACGAAGGTTATGCAGCTGTTCAGGCTGCGGTAGCGCATGCCCTGATCGGTCAGTTCGCCAACCACCACTGTACAGGCGCCACAGTCGCCGGAGGCACAGCCTTCTTTGGTGCCGGTCAGATGCGCCTGCTCACGCAGGTAGTCCAGGACCGTAAGGTCGGGGTCGGTCTTGGCCAGAGTCACGGGCTGGCGATTTAATAGAAAGTCGGTCATAGCGCCTCGCAAAGACAACCCGGCGGCATAACCCGGGCGCTCTTCGTTGTGATGTCGGTTGCTGTTTCTGAGAGCATGGCCTGCTCATTGTGAATCGATTGTTATGGCCAAACTCATAGCAAGTTCAAGGCCATAATATGACCGACTGGTCAGGAAAGGTAAAGTCTCAGTTGGCCGGCGGTTCTCCGCCGCTTGCGCGGATAGGCTTTGGCTAAGGGGCTATCTAGTGTGCACTAAATTGGTGCGATCGCTCTGAAAACGCCGCCAGCCAGTGCGGATGCGCTGTTGCTATGAGTTGTACAAGTGATGCCAGACGCGCATTGGAAAGCGGCCGGTAGTCGAAATAGGGTGTTACGATCACCGCCTGTTCCGGGTGCTGAACAAAGGGATGCACAGCGGGCAACACCTGATCATCTGCCAGCCAGCCCAGTGAGCGTCCGTAAGTTTGGCCCATCACGACGCAAAGCTGCCCTGGCTCAGGGACCCACTTGTGTTCAAACACCAATGCACATGCCGAGCCGGCTTGCAGCAGGCGCTGTTCGCGACAGGTTTGCCAGTCGGGTTCCCGCGGGGTTAATCCGTGCAGCAGTTTTGCGTAGAGGTTAAAGATTTTGCGCCAGTGATTGCCGCTGCCCTGAACCAGTCGGTGAAGGTCGTCACCCGCCAGGGGTAAAAGCTGGTTTGGTTGATTTGGCTTCAGAGAGGGTGGCCGGTGTGGAGCGCAGACCACGATCGAAGGAGACGCGTCTCCGAGGCCAGTAGCGTTGAACATCGTGGGCAAGCTCCCAGTTTCATGAGTTAACAATTGTTTAGCGGTCTGATTCGTGCCTAAATATTTGCATGTTCGTCGCAAATGACTCAAGAAATACAGGAGATGTGTGTGAATCACCCGACCTTTGATCCCTCCTACCCCAGAGACCTGATTGGGTATGGCGCCCACCCGCCGAAAGCCAATTGGCCCGGTAACGCCCGGGTGGCGGTTCAGTTTGTGATTAATTATGAGGAAGGAGGCGAGCAGTGCATTTTGCATGGTGACAGCGAATCCGAACGGTTCCTGTCTGAAATTGTTGGGGCCGAGTCGTACGCAGACCGGCACCTGAGCATGGAAAGCCTCTACGAATACGGCAGCCGGGCCGGGTTCTGGCGCCTGCATCGTTTGTTCACCGAGCGAAACATTCCGGTGACGGTGTTTGGTGTGGCCATGGCCATGCAGCGCAACCCCGAGGCCGTGGAAGCCATGCTCAAAGCCGACTGGGAAATTGCCTCCCACGGTTACCGCTGGATTCATTATCAGCATGTCCCTGAATCGGTTGAGCGCGAGCATCTGGAGCGGGCGCTGGATATTCACCGCGCCATGACCGGCACGACGCCAGCCGGATGGTACCTGGGTCGAACCTCGCCCAATACCCTTAAGCTGATCGCCGAGCGCGACGATATTCTGTATTGCGCCGACAGCTATGCCGATGACCTGCCGTATTACGACCTGAACTACAGCCGCCCCTTGCTGATGGTGCCCTACACGTTGGATACCAACGACATGCGCTTCGCAACGCCTCAGGGTTTCAACAGCGGTGATCAGTTCTTCAGTCACCTGCGTGATGCATTCGATGTGCTGTACGAAGAAGGCGAGTCAGCTCCGAAGATGCTGAGCATCGGGCTGCATTGTCGATTGGTGGGCCGGCCGGCTCGGCTGGCCGCACTTCGACGCTTTGTTGATCATGTGCTGGCGCACGACAAGGTATGGGTGACCACCCGGGAAGCCATTGCCCGGCACTGGCTGGATGAACATCCGCTGAGCTAAAACAGAAATAGCCGACCCCGGGGTCGGCTTTTTTTGACTCTCTTGCTTGTCTGGTGTTTCGGGCCGGCTGAGTCAGCCGGCCAGTTACCCAGGGGGCAAGTTATTAGACAGAGTAGTACATGTCGAACTCAACAGGGTGAGTCGTCATGTCCAGAGTGACGATGTCTTCACGCTTGAGCGCGATGTAGGCATCGATCATGTCGTCGTCGAATACACCACCGGCTTTCAGGAAGTCGCGATCCTGGTCCAGAGCGTCCAGAGCCTGAGTCAGGCTGCTGCACACGGTTGGGTAATCGTTCTGCTCTTCCGGCGGCAGGTCGTACAGATCCTTGTCGGCAGAGTCGCCAGGGTGGATCTTGTTCTTGATGCCGTCGAGGCCAGCCATCAGGAAGGCAGAGAACATCAGGTACGGGTTCGCTGTTGGGTCACCGAAACGCACTTCGATACGCTTGGCCTTCGGCGAAGAGACGTATGGCAGACGGATTGACGCCGAACGGTTACGGGCTGAGTAAGCCAGCATGACCGGTGCTTCAAAGCCGGGAACCAGACGCTTGTACGAGTTGGTTGACGCGTTAGCGAAGGCGTTCAGGGCGCGGGCGTGCTTGATGATGCCGCCAATGTAGAACAGGGCCAGTTCGCTCATGCCTGCGTATTCGTCACCGGCAAACTGGTTCACACCGTCTTTGGAGAAAGACATGTGAACGTGCATGCCGCTGCCGTTGTCGCCAACCAGTGGCTTGGGCATGAAGGTCGCGGTCTTGCCATAGGCATGGGCTACGTTGTGTACGCAGTACTTCAATACCTGAACTTCGTCCGCTTTCTTGGTCAGGGTGTTGGCGCCAACACCGATTTCGCACTGACCGGCGGTGCCGACTTCGTGGTGGTGTACTTCAATTTCCAGACCCATGGATTCCATGGCGTCGCACATGGCGGCACGCAGATCGTGCAGGCTGTCGACCGGGGGAACCGGGAAGTAACCGCCTTTGACTTTCGGGCGGTGGCCCAGGTTGCCGTCTTCGAAAACGCGCTCGGAAGACCAGGCTGCTTCTTCAGAATCGATCTTGTAGAAAGAACCGGAAATGTCAGAACCCCATTTTACGTCGTCAAACACGAAGAACTCGGGTTCCGGGCCGAACAGGGCGGTGTCGCCAAGGCCAGTTGAGGCCAGGTATGCTTCAGCGCGCTTGGCAACGGAACGTGGGTCACGGTTGTAGCCTTCACCGGTTGAAGGTTCAACGATGTCGCAACGTACGATGACGGTGGGGTCTTCAAAGAACGGATCGATCATGGAAGCAGAGTCGTCAGGCAGCAGAATCATGTCGGATTCGTTGATGCCCTTCCAGCCAGAAATAGAAGAGCCGTCGAACATTTTGCCTTCGGTGAAGAAGGTATCGTCGATTTCCGAAGCAGGAATGGTAACGTGCTGTTCTTTACCCTTGGTGTCTGTGAAACGCAGGTCAACCCAGCGTGCTTCACATTCTGCAATCAGTTTCATCGTATGATCTGACATGGTACGTCTCCAAGTTAAACGGCCCTTCGGCCGGTGAGCTTTGATTCAGTGTGACAAGTTCAGGTGACGACAGCAGCATCGCACAATCGTCTGCTGTTTTCACCGGCTAACCACCTGGTTGATGCCAGGGCACCTGTTAGGCCAGGCTGGAAAGCCGTTGGAATCTGAGCACTAACTGTGTGCACTGGTTTAGCAAGGCCTGTGCCAGCCCAATTGAGCGCCAGGTTATCGGGGTTTCCCGCGGGTCTGAGGCCGTTTTATGGGTTTTTGATGCACTTTAATGGTGCGTAATTACGATCGCTGCACTGTGGTAGGGCACTGATTTGGTGCGTTATGTTCCAGTCGTGCCGGAAAACAGGGCGGAGCGCGCCTTTTGTCGAAGAACGCGGTTCAGGAGCTTGTCGGCAACGGTTTGTAACCCGGCGTGAAAAACGACGGGCGGGCGGGTATAATCCCGCGCCCTTTCCTGTTGAGTGATCTTTGATCAGTTATGAAGTTTGTAACCAAGTTGTTTCCGGAAATCACCATTAAGACTCGGCCCGTACGCAAGCTGATGGTTAAAAGCCTGGCGCAGAACATGCGCAATGTCTTGCGTCGTATCTGCCCGGAGGTGGTGGTCCGTAACGACTGGGACAGCATCATCGTGCGTACTCCCGAGACAACAACCGAGCCGGTCAACCAGGCCGTCGCAGCGGCCCTGGAATGCATTCCCGGTATCGCTCAGGTCAGCTCGGTGCTGCAATTTGAATTGGGTGACTTTGACCAGATTCTCTCCGACACCGAGTCTGTTTGGGGTCAGGAGCTGGCGGGTAAGACCTTCTGCGTGCGGGTTAAGCGCAACGGCAATCATGACTTCACCTCGGTTGAGCTTGAGCGCTACGTCGGTGGCGGTCTGAACCAGCGAACCGAAGCCGCTGGCGTTCGTCTGAAAGATCCGGACGTTGTGGTAAAGCTGGAGATCAAACACGACCGCCTCTTTGTGGTGCAGCAACAGCGCCCCGGTTTGGGAGGCTACCCGCTGGGTACGCAGGAAGAGGTGATGACGCTGATGTCGGGCGGCTTCGACTCTACCGTAGCGGCACACCAGATGATCCGGCGCGGGGTAAAAAGCCACTTTCTGTTTTTCAATCTGGGCGGCTCGGCGCACGAAAATGGCGTCAAGGAAGTCAGTTACTACCTCTGGAAAAAGTACGGCAGCTCGCATCGGGTATTGTTTGTATCGGTGCCGTTCGAGTCGGTGGTCGAGGTCATTCTGACCCGGGTGCCGGATCGGTACATGGGCGTGGTATTGAAGCGCATGATGATGCGTGCAGCACAGAGCATTGCAACCGATCTGGGCATTCCCGCCGTGGTAACCGGTGAAGCACTGGCTCAGGTTTCCAGCCAGACGCTGCCGAACCTGAGTCACATCGACGAAGTAACGGACTTGTTGGTGTTACGCCCGCTGATTGTGACCGGCAAGCCGGACATCATCGATCAGGCCCGCGCCATTGGCACGGCCACCTATGCGGAAAAAATGCCGGAGTTCTGCGGCGTGATTTCACGTAAGCCCAATGCAGCCTGCAAGCGTGCCGATGTTCAGGCGGCAGAAGCCGATTTTGACTGGGCCGTGCTCGACGAGGCCATCGCCAACGCAACGCGTGAAAGCATTGAAACCCTGACCTGGAATTCCCAGGACGACCTGTCGATGGGCATTAACACGGTGTCGGACACAAACCAGGCCGTTGTCATCGATGTGCGTCACCCGACGGAAGCCGACGATGCGCCCCTGCCCATCACCGACGCGACCGTCATGCAAATTCCCTTCTACAGTCTGAATCGCAAATTCGCCGAGCTGGATCAGGACCAGCAATATCTGCTGTATTGCGACAAGGGCGTGATGAGCAAGCTGCACGCCATGCATTTGCAGGACGCCGGCTTCACCAACGTCGGTGTCTACTCTCCAGACCGTTGAATAGGATTGAGTGGTTTGAGTAATTTGGATCGGTGGTAGTTTTTCCTTCCTGTTGAATACTGCTTTGTGCCATGAGCCCGGGGTACAGGCCGATCTCATTTCGCCCGCGTTCAGAGGCACATCCCTGTGCCGCTGACCGGGACGCGGGCGTCCTGCCCGCTGCTGCATGACATCACCCTGCACCCCTTTGGTTGGTGGAAACCTCAGGCTGGTGCCATGAGTTTGAAATTCGTGTTGATTCAACCACATGCTATCCAAGGAATGCCAGGTGCGCCTGCCGGAGGTCGTTATGCCGCAGGGATGCGGCATCCGAGCCCCCATGGATGGGTTTACGGCGTACCTCCGGCAGGCGTACCTGGCATTCCGATTGCCACCGCCATAATTGCAGCCACCAAAGTCAATTGAGCTGCGAATTTCAAGCTCATGGCACTAGCCGACCCGCGCAGGTTCCCTGGCCAATGCCTCTATCCAGCCGCGCAACACCTTGCCAGTGACGTCGACGTCTTCGGCGGTGACCGCTTCATCGGGGTGGTGGCTGATGCCTTTTTCGCAACGCATGAACAGCATGGCGACGGGGCAGAGGGCGGCCATGGCCATGGCGTCGTGGCCGGCGCCGCTGACCAGGTAGCGGGGGCGAATGCCTTCGGCTTCGATGGCGCTGGCCAGAGCCAGTTGCAGGTGGTCGGCGCAGCTGACGGCTGGGGCCGCGTGGGTTTCCTGCCATTGCATCTGGATGCCGCGTTCGTGGCAAGCGACTCTGGCGGTATCCCAGATCATGGTTAGGGCGGCGTCGCGTTCGCTGTCCTGTTCGCTGCGGATATCGAGGCTGAAGCTGGCTTGCCCGGCGATGACGTTAACCGCGCCCGGTTGTGCACTCATGCGGCCAACGGTCGCCACGACGCCGTGTTCGCGCGCGACGCGTTCGACGATGAGGGTGATTTCAGCGGCGGCGGCCAGCGCATCCTGACGCAAGTGCATCGGGACCGTGCCAGCATGGCCGGCCATGCCGGTCAGTTCGATGTTGAAGCGTCGGGCGCCGGCGATGGCGGTGACGATGCCGACTGGCAAGTCTTCCGATTCCAGCACCGGGCCCTGTTCAATGTGCATTTCCAGAAAGGCAATGGGCGGCGTGGCAGTGCGAGCCGCTTTGCTGACCTCGTTGTAGCTCAGGCCAAAGGTTTCAAAGGCTTCGGGCAGGCTTTGGCCGTTGGCGTCGTTCAGCGTTTCCCATTTGGCGTCCCAGGTGCCGGCGATGGCCCGGCTGCCGAGCAGGGTGGCGCCGAAACGGGTGCCTTCTTCATCACCAAAACCGACCAGGTCGAGATGGAAGGGCAGCGTAACGCCGTCCTGTTTCAGAGTTTCGATAACCAGCAGCGGCAGCACAACGCCGAGGATGCCGTCATAAATGCCGCCATTGGGGACGGTGTCGAGGTGGGAGCCAATGACGACCGTTGGTGCCTCGGGGTTGGCAGCAGGCAACCGGCCCCACTGGTTGCCGGCTTCGTCCTGCCAGGTTTGCAGGCCGATCTCCTGCATCCAGCCAGCGACCTTATCGTTGGCCAGGCGATGTTCTCGGGTCAGGTAGCGGCGATCCATCAGGCCGGGTGTTTGGGTCAGTTCGGCCAGCTCGTCGCACCATAATAGTGCGCGTTCGCCCAGAGTGCTCATGGTGTGATTCCTTGTTCTGCGTTTTGGTAGACCTGGTAGGCGGCGTCTGTGGCGGCGCCTGCAGTCAGGCTGTATCCGGCGCGGCGCAAGGTGTTTTCCAGCGCGGCGAGGGTGACCAGCACGGCATCAGTTCGGGCGTTGTAGCCCATGGTGCCCAGGCGCCAGACTTTGCCTTTCAACGGTCCGAAACTGGTGCCGATCTCGATGTTGTAATCTTTCAACAGGGTTGTGCGTACGGCCTCGCCATCGACTCCTTCGGGTATGTAGACGGCACAAACGTTGTTCATCTTATGGCGCAGGTCGCCAAAGGGCTTGAGGTTCATGGCGATCAGGCCGGCCAGCATGGCGTCACCCTGCACCTTGTGCCGCGCAATGCTGGCGTCGAGCCCTTCTTCCAGCAACACCTGGCCGCATTCACGTGCGCAGTAGAGCATGCTGGTGGCTTCGGTATGGTGATTGAGGCGTTTCTCGCTCCAGTAATCGAGAATCATCGGCAGGTCGAAGTAGTTGGAGCGAATGCGCGGGCCCAGAGCGTCGGTATCGTCTTCGGTGCGGATGCCCGCTTCGATGTGGTGGCGACGCCTAATGGTTTTAACAAAACGGTCGCTTAGGGTAATGGGCGCAATGCCGGACGGGCCGCCCAGGCATTTCTGCAAGCCTACCGACACCGCATCGAGTCCCCAGTCGTCGACTTTCAGCGGGTTGCCGCCGATTGACGCCGTGGCATCGCAGTAGAACAGGGTGTCGTATTGCCGGCACAGGTCACCCAGGTGTTCCAGTGGTTGCAGCATGGTGGTGGAGGTATCACCCTGCACCGTGGCCAGCAGCTTGGGACGGATTCGCGCCAGTGCCTCTTCGATCACCTCTGGCTTGAACACCTCCCCCCAGGGTACCTCAAGGGTGTGCACCTCGGCCCCAGCCCGCTCGGCGATTTCGGTCAGCAGGTGTCCGAAACGACCGAAAATGGGTACCAGGACTTTATCGCCGGGCTCGATCACCGAAACCATAACCGCTTCTATACCAGCTCGGGCGGTGCCGTCGACCATCAATGTCCACTGGTTACTGGTTTCAAACACCTGGCGGTACAGCGCCATTACGTCGTTCATGTAGCCCGTCATGACCGGGTCGTACTGGCCAATCAGCTGCGTCGACAGAGCGTTGAGTACCCGCGGGTAAGCGTTGATCGGGCCGGGCCCCATCAGCAGGCGGGGTGGGGGCGACAGTCGGGAATGGGCGGATGAGGGCATGGGGCACGGCTCCGGAGGTTGATTGTCGGCTTAATGTAACATTTGTTTCTCTAGAATTAAAATGAAACAAATGTTTCTATTGGCTCGTATTTTGACTCATGTGCATCCTAACCTTCACCGCCGATTACTGGGGTTATGGTTCCAGCTCACCCAGATCCTGGTATTGCTCTTCAATCTGTTCGATGCGCTTGCGAGTGGCTTCCGGGAAGTGTTGCATCATTCCATTGGAAGCATGGGCGATCCAGCTGACCGGGGCCGCATAGCTGGCAAAGGGGCCCTGGCTTTCAATCGACAATTGAATGTGAGCGGTTAACTGTGCCTGGGTCGGGAAATCGGGTTCGGTAATCAATACGGTTTGGACACCGCTGCGAAGCAGGGCTTTAAGGAGCTGTTGAAATCCCCGGTAACGTCGCCGAAAGCCAAACACCACAACTACGTCTTTCGGGTCGAGCTGTACCAAGTGTTCAGACAGGGACTGACCTGGTTGCGGGATTAATCGGGTGTCTGCTCTTAACTGTGTCCACTGGGTATGGGCGTGGAGTGCCAGTGGGAAATTGTTGCGCTGGCCCAGGCAGTAAAGCGTGCGGGCGGTGAACAGCAGGTCGATGATATCAGCACTGTGCTGCAAGCTGGTTTCAGACAGCCAGCCCGTGAGGTTGCTGGTTTCCTGTTGTACGTGATGGTAGAGATCATCGGCCTGCGTGATCGGCCGGGCCAATGGGCTGCCCGGGTTCGGCTGCTGGCGCATGGCTTCGCGCGCCTGGTTGAAATCATCGTACCCGAGGCGGCGAAACAACCGGCTTACGGTGGCTTTGCTGACGGCGTGAATCTGGCTGAGTTCGGTCAGGGAATAGGTAGCGGCCAGCCTTGCCTGGGCCGCGACAAACTGGGCTACCCTACGCTCGGCAGCGGGCAGTTCGTGCCAGTGGTGCTGGATGCGCTCGGCGAGCAAAGCAGACTCGGTCACAGGCCTGTTCCGGAATGGTTAAAACACTATTGAAACATGCGTTTCATTCCGGTACCAGCCCGGGCAAAGAGTGGCGGTTTGGTCGGGGCTTACTGATCGGAGACTTCCATCCGGTTTTTGCCGGTGGTCTTGGCTTTGTACATCGCCAGGTCGGCTGCCTGATATAAGGTGCTGAAATCGTCGCCCTGTTCCGGGTAGAGCGCCACTCCCAGTGAACAACTGCAATGGAGTTGGGTGCCGGCCCAGTCGATGGGTTTTTGCAGTTGCTGGTGGACCTTGCTGGCCACCAGTGACGCCTCTTCGGCGTCATCCAGAGCGGCGAGAATAATGAATTCATCGCCGCCGAGCCGGGCCACCGTATCGCTCTGGCGAACGGTCTGGGTGAGGCGACTGGCTATGGCACGCAACAGGGCGTCGCCAGCCGGGTGGCCGTGGCGGTCGTTGATGTCTTTGAAGTCATCGAGGTCGATGACAATAACGGCAACACGGCCGTTGCAGCGGTTGGCCTGAAAATTCAGTTGGCGGAAACGGTCTTCCAGCAACAGTCGGTTGGGTAATTGGGTCAGGGAGTCGTGAAAGGCCATGCGCTGAAACTCGTCCCGGTCTTGCTCCAGACTTTGCTGGCGATTCTTGAACTCGGTAATGTCCTGCACGGCGCCGACCACATAGGTAACGCCCTGAGCATCGATGGCTGGCTGGGCAGTAATGCGCAGCCAGCGGGGCGGTTCGAACCCATCGAGTGGGATTTCCAGGTCGGAGGCAAGTCCGCCGTCCAGTGTATGCCCGATTTGCTTGAATAATTGCTGCTGCGACTCTTCGCTGAACAACTTTTGAATGTTGGTCAGGCTGGTGTTGAAGGTTCGGGGGATCGCCAGTATCCGGAACGACTCGTCTGTCAGGGTGAACTGATGCGTTTGGGCGTTGTATTCCCAGCCACCGACGCGCGCCATGCGGTTGGTTTGCTCAAGCATGTTCTGGCTGTGTTCCAGCGCATTCAGCACGCGCTTGTAGGCGCGGATATCCCGGATAATAACCCAGCTGCCCGAAATGCTTCCGTCCCGGTCGCGCACGGCCGTCGCGCGGATGGATACGGGAATGATGGTCCCATCCCGGTGCAGCAGCTCTTTTTCGAACACATCGGAATAGCCACGCTCTTCGATCTGTTGCGCAATCTCTGTGTCGATGTCTTCCCAGCCCGGTGGCGTCATTTCATGAAAGGTCAGTTGGCTCAGCTCACTCTGGGTGTAACCGGTCATGGTCAGGTAGGCGTTATTGGCGAACTGCAGCTGGTGATCAGGTGTCCACAGGCCGATGGCGTCCATACTGGTACGAAACAGCGATCTGAACCGGCGTTCGCTATTGGCCAGGCTTTCGATCAGTTGGTTGCGCATGGAGACGTCGCGGCTAACAGACCAGACGCCCAGCGGTTCGCCCTGATCGTCGCGCACCAGAGCCAGCCGGATTGACATGTCGACCGGGGTGCCGTCCGGTCGCAAGAACCGTTTGTCATAGACTTCGCTGACGTTATTGTTCAGCAATTGCTCGCGGATGCGGCTTTCCTCGAGACTGACAAAATTTTCCGGTGTGAATTCTCGATAGTTGTGCCCGATAACGTCCATTACACTACGGTCAAGCATCGCCAGAAAGGCGGGGTTGGCCAGCAGAATAGTACCGTCGAGCAGGCTGTAGGCAATGCTGTCCTGACTGCTGTCAAACAGGGTTTGCAGGGGTAAATCCGGATCCCGGGTATCGGTAGCGGGCAGCAAGCTGACCCAAAAGTGCCTGGCTGACGCGGCGTTGATGGGTTGAAAGGTTGCTTTAACCGGGGTGGTCCTGTCGTCGGGGAGGAACAGCGTGAGTGAGCGCACGGTCCGATTGGTCATCTGGCTCAGGTGAGATGGCAGAACATCGGGTAGCCAGGATGACAGGGTGGTTTCAGTCAGGCGAGACGGATCAGTCGCCAGCCAGTCGATCATGGCCTGGTTGGACTTGAGAATAAGACCCTGACTGTCACACAGCCATTGGGCAGTACTGCTTTGCTCAAAAGCCGAGGCCAACAGCGACGCTACCAGATCCTGATCCACAGGATGCCCCCACCGTCATAAACCATGATGTCAGACTGGCACCTTACTAGAGCCGGATGTGGATCGCCAGTGCTTAAGTGGGCGGGGTCGGATTCTGTGGTCGAATTCGACCCCGCCTAACCGGGTGTGCTTAGTTGGTTGCCGGTTGCTCGGCGGTCTCGTCTTTACCTTTCTTGTTTTGCAGGTAAAGCGCGTCAAAGTTGACCGGTGCAAGCATCAGTGCCGGGAAGCTACCTTTGGTGACGGCGGTATCAACGGCTTCGCGGGCGTACGGGAACAGAACGGACGGGCAGTAAGCGCCAATCATCTGGTCGCGGGTTTCATCCGGAAAACCGGCAACGGTAAAGACTCCGGCCTGCTGAACTTCAGTCAGAAAGGCGGTTTTTTCGCCAATCTTGGCTTCAACAGTGATGATCAGCACGACTTCGACAACATTTTCGTCCAATGTGCGAGTGCGGGTGTTCAGGTCCAGTTTGATCTGGGGTTTCCATTCTTCGCGAAAAATGGCGGGCGCATTGGGCGATTCAAACGAAACGTCGCGGGTGTAAATGCGCTGAATGGCAAACTGGGGTTTTTGTTGTTCGGTCATGGGGACTCCAAAAAAATCCGTTTTTCATTAATAGTAGGGGTGAAATTGGCGCTGGTGATGGGTTGGTTAACTCGCATCACCCGGCCTGGCAGGCCCGTGCTAACCCTAGCTGGCCTCTGCTAACAGTGCATCGAGCCGGCCAGCACGTTCCAGGGCATACAGCTCATCGCAACCACCAATATGGTGCTCGCCTACCCAGATTTGTGGCACGGTGCGCTGGCCACTGCGTTGCATCATTTCCTGACGCAGTTCCGGTTGACCGTCAACGCTTATCTCGCGATAAGCGCTGCCCTTGTGATCCAGCAATTGCTTGGCGCGCACGCAAAACGGGCACCAGGCGGTGGTATAGAGCGTAACAGGCGAAACACTGGACATGGTCAGACGACTCCGTATTCAGGACTTAACCAGCGGCATGCTGCTGTTTTGCCATTCCATAATGCCGCCCCGTAATTTATGCAACTGGGTAAAGCCGGCTTTGGCCAACAGCGCACCGCTGGCGCCGGATGACGTACCGGTTTTGCATACGACGATGATGGGGGTGTCTTTATAGGCTTCAAGTTCGGAAAGCCGACGCTCCACATCGCGGGCCGGGATGTTAATGGCATTGGGTAGGTGGCCCTTGCGAAAATCGTCTTTCGAGCGCACATCCAGCACTTTCGCATCCTGGGTGTTGATCAGCAGGGTGGCCTGTTGCGGTGAGACCGCCGAACCACCCTTGCTCCCTTCGGTCACAATCAGCAGGACCAGCAGGGCAACCCAGATGGACGCCAGGATCCAGTGATTGATAACGAATTCAAAAATTTGCTCCAACATGATTCGGGCTCTGCAGTTCGATGAAAAAGTGAGCGCGGCAGTATACACCAGCGCCCGGACATGCCTATAGAGGAGGCCGGATTTTTAATAGCATCAGCTTATACTCCCCATTTGCCAAAATATTCGCCAGATGGCCGGGGAGCCAGTACACTTACGGAATTGTAATTTTCCTACATTTTAATCGGGAGGTTTAATCATGACACCTGCTAAACCGGCAGTCCTGTTGATTCTGGATGGTTTCGGGTACAGCGAAACATCCGCATCGAATGCGATTGAAAAGGCCAATGCGCCGACCTGGAAGCGGTTGTGGAATGACTACCCCCACAGTCTGATTCACACCTCGGGCATGGATGTTGGCCTGCCAGACGGGCAAATGGGTAACTCTGAAGTCGGCCACATGAACCTGGGCAGCGGGCGCATTGTTTACCAGCAGCTTACCCGGGTAACCAAGGCCATTGAAGACGGTGATTTTTTCGAGAACCCGGCCCTGACCAGCGCTGTTGACAGTGCGGTTCAGGAAGACAAAGCGGTTCATTTGCTGGGGCTGTTGTCGCCTGGTGGTGTCCATTCCCATGAAGACCATTTCCACGCCATGGTCGACCTGGCCGTCAAGCGCGGTGCCAAACAGGTGTATGTGCATGCGTTTCTGGATGGCCGGGATACTCCGCCTCGGTCGGCTCTGGCTTCGATAGAAGCGCTGGAAGCCAAGTTGGAAAAACTGGGCGTTGGTGGCATTGTTTCGATGATCGGCCGCTATTACGCGATGGATCGTGATAACCGCTGGGAGCGGGTTCAGGCGGCTTACGATTTGCTGACCCAAGGCAGCGCCGATATTGTCGCCTCCACGCCAATGGATGCACTGCATGCGGCTTACGAGCAGGATAAGGACGACGAATTTTGCCCCGCCACCTCGATCAGGGCTGATGGCACGTCGCCGGTCACCCTGCAGGATGGCGATGCCGTCATCTTCCTGAACTTTCGTCCGGACCGCGCGCGTGAACTGACCCGTGCCTTCACTGACGATAACCTCGACAGCACGCTCGACCGGTCGGTACGCCCGGCGCTGGCTACCTTTACCACCCTGACCGAATACGCCGGTGACATCGACGCGCCGGTGGCCTACCCACCGGAGAATCTGGTGAATACTCTGGGCGAGGTTATGGAGCAGCAGGGCAAGAACCAGCTGCGCATCGCCGAGACTGAAAAATACGCGCACGTGACGTTTTTCTTCAGCGGCGGTCGTGAAGATGAGTATCGGGGTGAAGACCGGATTCTGGTGCCGTCGCCCAAGGTGGCCACTTATGATTTGCAACCTGAAATGAGTGCACCCGAGGTGACCGATCGGTTGGTCGAAGCGATTGAATCGGGCAAATACGACCTGGTGATCTGTAACTACGCCAATGGCGATATGGTAGGCCATACCGGCAAGATGGAAGCGGCGATCAAGGCGGTCGAGGCGTTGGATGTCGCGCTGGAGCGGGTTACGGCGGCGGCTCTCAAGGTGGGCGGTGAGTGCCTCATTACCGCTGATCACGGCAATGTTGAACTGATGGTCGACCCCCAAACCGGGGGGGCTGTCACCAGCCACACCATTTTCCCGGTTCCCCTGGTGTTTGTCAGTAACCAGACCGACGGGGTGAGCCTGAAAGAAGGGCGCCTGGCCGATATTGCACCAACGCTGCTGACCATGATGCAGCTGGATATTCCGGCGGAAATGACCGGTGCCAGTCTGATTCAGCGCGGTTAAAACCTGACTTTGTTAGCAGCCAGCCGCTACCTGGCCGGCTGCTAACAGGCGTAAAGACAACGAAATGAGTGGGCCGCGCCTGCGGCGCCACTTTAAACGAGCCACCGCATGCGGTAGCCTGCCCCTCAGACACCGCCCCCGGTATGGATGGGGCTCACCCCAATCTGAATGAGTTCGCCGAATCTGTGTTTCAACTGACTGCGTTTCAACGCACCTTGCTCTGGCTTTTACTCTGCAGTCTGGTGGGCTTTTCGGTTGCCGAAGATGATCTCAGCTTGCGCGAGCAGGATTTGGAACAACTGCAATCCCAGATTGGTGATTTGCAGCAGCAGCTCAGTCGAAACCGTGAAGAGGTATCGGAGCAGCGCCAGGCACTGGAGCAAACAGAGCGGCGTCTCGGTGAGCTGAACCGGCAATTGAATGATCTGGCCGGGCGTTTGAGCCAGGCGGTCAGTCGGCGCACCGAGTTGGAGGCCGAGCAGAGCCAGCTGGAACAACAGCTGGATGATCAACGGGACGCCATGGCTGAGATTTTACGTCTCGCCTACAAGCAGAATAACCAGCCGCTGATCAAACTGCTGTTGTCTGGCGAGCGGCCCGAAGATCTGGCCCGGCAGATGCAATATTTTGCGATTCTGAACCGGCAACAGAACGCGCAATTGCAACAGTGGATTGAACAGTCCAATCGATTGAACGTGGTCATTCAGGAACAGACCCGGCTGGCAGAACAATTACGCCGCGACCGGGATGAACTGGCGCAAGCGCAGGCGGAAGCGGCAACGCAAAAGAACCGGCGGGCACAGATACTGGTGAACTTGCAGGCTGAAGCGGAGCAAACGGAGCAGTCGCTGGAGCGCAAGCAGGAAGAGCAAACTCAGCTGACGCAATTAATAGAGCGTATGCAGGCGGAACTGACCGATATGAATCTGGAGTTTCCGGCCGACATCGACATGGGCGACGTCAGAGGCAGTCTGCCCTGGCCGCTGGAGGGTACGCTGCGGGCCCGTTACGACACGGCCCAAGACAATTCGGGTTTGAAATGGCAAGGCTGGTGGCTGGCAGCAGACACCGGTACCGATGTAAAAGCCGTGCATCATGGGCGCGTGGTGTTTTCTGACTGGTTGAACGGCTTTGGTCTGCTGGTCATTCTCGACCACGGTGACGGGCTGATGACCTTGTATGGTCGGAACCAGACGTTGCTGCGTACCGTAGGCGAGTGGGTGGAAGTCGGAGACACTTTGGCAGAAGCCGGAGCCTCGGGTGGATTTGACGAAAGTGGCCTGTATTTTGAAGTGCGTCGCAATGGCCGGCCTGAAAATCCGGCCAATTGGCTCGAAAAACGCTAGACTTACGGCTTGGGTCCCAGGGCATTAATGAGATAGACCAGTGTTCATGACCAGGCAAACCAATAGAGTACAACCCAACACAGATGTGAAAGGAACCGTTATGAAGTTGATCCGCAGTCCCTGGTTGAGCGCGATTACCGCCCTGGTCGTTGGCGTTTCCATCGGTATCGCGAGCAGCGTTCATGCCGAGCGGGTGGAAACACGCCTCCCGGTCGACGACGTTCGAATGTTCTCGCAGGTTCTGGAGCGCATCAAACAGGCTTACGTTGAAGATGTTGAAGACAGCGAACTGATCGAAAATGCCATCGAAGGCATGTTGTCGGGCCTAGACCCGCATTCCGATTACCTGACCCCCGAAGACTTTGAAGACCTGCGCGAAAGCACTCGCGGCGAATTTGGCGGCCTGGGTATTGAAATCTCGCTCGACGAGACGGGCTTTGTGCGCGTTGTGGCCCCCATCGACGATACGCCGGCCTACCGTGCTGGTATGCAGTCCGGCGACCTGATCACCCTGATTGATGACACACCGGTTAAAGGCATGACCATTAGCGATGCCGTTAACCTGATGCGCGGACGCCCTGGCACCGATGTCACCCTGACCGTCGCCCGTGAAGGCGAAAACCAGCCGCTGGAATTCGAAATTACCCGCGACATTATTCAAGTCACCAGCATTCGCAACCGGATGATTGAACCGGGCGTTGGTTATGTCCGGATATCCCAGTTCCAGGAGCGTACCGGTCGCGATTTTGTCGAAGCCATGGCGTCCCTGCGTGACGAAAACGAAGGCGCGCTCGACGGTCTGGTACTCGATTTACGCAATAACCCGGGTGGCGTGTTGCAGGCGTCAGTCGATGTCGTCGATGCCCTGATCAGCCAGGGTCTGATTGTCTACACCGAAGGCCGTCTGCCTAATTCGGCCAGCGAGTTTGAAGCCAATTCAGACGACCCGAGCGATGGCGTGAACCTGGTGGTGTTAATTAACGGTGGGTCTGCATCGGCCTCGGAAATTGTAGCCGGTGCCGTTCAGGATCATCGCCGCGGTGTGATCATGGGTACCCGCAGCTTTGGCAAAGGGTCGGTTCAAACGATTTTACCGCTGAATGACAACCATGCGATCAAACTGACGACGGCCCGGTATTTCACACCCAATGGCCGCTCCATTCAGGCGCAGGGTATTGAGCCGGATATTATCGTCAACCCCGGTAAGCTGACTCAGGAAAACGGTAATCCCTATTACTCCGAAGCCAATCTAGCCGGTCATTTGCTCGGCGAAAATGAAGAGGCTGGCGACGAAGAGGCCGAAGAATCAACAGAGGCGGAAAGTGGGGCAGACAATGACCTCATAAACGACTACCAGTTGTACCAGGCCGTGACGTTATTGAAAGGCATGCGCGTCCTGAATGCCTCGCGTTAACTCGATGGGGCGCCAGGCTCTGCGTTTGAGTCTGTGCGCCTTGCTCACGCTAGTCACAGGCATCGCTTCCGCCACGGACCGCAGCAAAGTGGCCGTGGTGGTCGATGACCTGGGTAACCAGTGGCAGTCAGGTCTGGCTGCCATTCAGATCCCCTTTATTCAAACCATCGCCATCATGCCGGGGTTGCCCTATACCATTCCCTTGGCCGAGTCGACGGTGGACGCCGGGAAAACGGTGATTGTGCATGCGCCCATGTCCAATGAGAGCAATTTTCCATTGGGGCCCCTTGGGCTGACCCGGGACGATGGCGACCAGCAATTGCTGGCCAACCTCTCGATGGGCATGGACGCCGTGCCCTTCGCGGAAGGGCTCAGCAACCACATGGGCAGCCGGTTAACGCGGGATGTCGAGGCCATGGGCTGGGTAATGACCGAATTGCTGGCGCGTGACTGGTTCTATTTTGACAGTGTAACGGTGTCCAACACCCAGGGCTGGCGTATGGCCGAGCAGATGGGTGTACCCTGGAACCGGCGCCAGGTATTCCTGGACCACGAACCCACCCCCGCATTTATTGAACAACAGTGGCAACTGGCGCTTGATATGGCGCGTCTGAACGGGTCGGTCACGGTCATTTGTCACCCCTATCCGGAAACACTGGCCTTTTTTGAAAGCCTAGACCCGGGCGACTATCCGGATATTGACTGGGTATCGATCAAAGACTTACTGCACCAACCCAAGCGTCACCGACCAGACTGGCGTCCGCACAGCATTCCGGAAGGGGCCTATTCAAGGCACCACGCCGGATAACACCCGACGAACAGTGTGCTGTTCATGACGGATTCAGCTAACTGTGCGAAACTATTACAGACGCTTTACACGGTTAGCACTCAACGCTAGCGATTGTAGAAACCTTGGTTTGACCCGGATTACCATCCTGTTGGTCGGCTCTCTGCTTAGGAAACAGATATGAAATATTGGGGTGTATTGGTTCTTGTTGCGGTGACGGTCTTATCCGGATGTGCCACGCTCAGTGAAGACGAATGTTTGACCGCTGACTGGTATTCCATCGGCTATGAAGACGGGGCGAACGGGCAACCTGAGACACGCATAGGGGCGCACCGCGAAGCCTGTGCCAAGCATGGCATAACGCCAGACCTGCGCGATTATCAGGATGGACACGACGAAGGCCTCTTGGTTTTCTGCACACCCAGAAACGGTTTCAACCGCGCGCGCAGTGGCTACCAGTACAACGGCATCTGCCCGCCGTCACTGGAGCCTGAGTTCCTGGATGGTTACGAAGCCGGCAGGCAGATTTATCAGGTTGCCAGCGAAGTCAGCAATCTGGAGAGTAAGCAACGCAGCAATGAGGCGGAGCAGGCTCGCATAGAGCAACAGCTGCTGGAAAAAGAAGCTGCGCTGTTTGGATCGGGCACGCCAGAAGAGCAACGTCGGGTCATTTACGAAGAAATCGCCTTGTTGAAAGAACGTCAGGGTACGCTTGAGCAGCAGCGTGACGACGTTATCCGGGATCTGGCCGGCGCCGAAGCGCGCTTGCGAGAGTTGCGGGATCGCTACAGCTATTATTAACCGATAAGGTGACGGCATGGCCGGGTTTGACAGTCACTGCCATCTGGATTTTCTGGATGACCCCGGCCACTGCATGGCCAGTGCGCAATCGGCGGGCCTGGATCACTGGTTAGTGCCGGGTACCGGCCCCGACCAGTGGCAACAGGCTCACCGGCAATTTAGCGAAGACCCCCGGGTGTCACTGGCAGCCGGGCATCACCCCTGGTTTTTACCGGAACAACCTGCCGACACCCGCACCCTGGTATCCTGGCTGGATCGGCATAGCGACTGTGTTGCCATTGGAGAAATCGGCCTCGATTTTTTCAAGCACCATCCTGAATCACCCTCCGCGCAACATCAGTTCGACTGGTTTCTGGCCCAGTTGGCCATCGCTCGTGACCGAAACCTGCCGGTGATCATCCACTCTGTTAAAGCCCATGACCGGATACTGCAAGGTTTGAAACGCTTCCCGTCGGTCGTTGGCGTGGTGCATGGCTTTGTCGGGCCTTACGTTCAGGCTATGGCCTATGTGGACCGGGGGTTTTATTTGGGTGCGGGCAGTGTGATTTTTCAGTCCGCCAAAACATTGGACGCCCTGGCTCGTATACCCGCCGAGCGGGTATTGGTGGAAACCGACGCCCCGGATCAGCGTATAGCGGTGCAGCACCTGTCCGGCAGCCATTCATTTCAACCTGAGGGATTGGATAACCCCTTACTGGACTGGTCTTCGACGGTCAGTCGACTGGCTGAAGCTCGTGGGTTGAAGCCCGAGGTGTTTCAGGAGCAAGTCAGTCAGAATGCGACAGTGCTCTTTGGCGGCTGATGCTGATGCAGGGTCTTCAGTTTTCTTAATCAACTAGCTCGAATTCTTTAGATATACCTGAACCGGGGGCTGACCTACAGTAGCGTCATCTCGTGGCCAGTGGCCACAGGACACTCACCTAGACCCAATCAGGAGCAACACAATGAATGCATTATCTCCACTGGCCATGCTCGGCGGCCGCATCCTTATCTCGTTCATGTTTATCATGAGTGGTTTTCAGAAACTCGGCGGAATCGAAGGTACTCAAGGTTACATGGAGATGATGGGCGTGCCCGGCCTTCTCATTTACCCGACTATTCTGGTTGAAATACTGGGCGGTCTGGCCGTACTGGTTGGCTTTCAGGCACGCATCGGTGCCTTGTTACTGGCCGGCTTCTGTGTGGTCTCCGGTGTGATTTTCCATTTTGATCCGTCTGATCAGATGCAGATGATCTCTCTGTTCAAGAACTTTGCCATCGCTGGCGGTTTCCTGTTCATCGTCGCCATGGGCCCGGGCAAACTGAGCATTGAAGGCCGTAAAGGCTGAGTATCATCCGGTTATACGACAAGGGCGCTTCGGCGCCCTTTTTTAATGCACGGCTGTTTCCACCTTGTTCTGAACGGGTTACACAAATGCTGCTGGCTCCCCCTGCCTATTGACGCATGAAAACTGTACAATGCTCGCCCATTTCGCGCAGGCCTGTTGCCGTGCGCCACTGTCGATAGGTTTTCGCTTTGATCTCTACCGCTAACATCACCATGCAGTTCGGGGCCAAACCCCTGTTCGAAAATGTCTCTGTCAAATTCGGCAACGGCAACCGCTACGGCCTGATTGGTGCCAATGGCTGCGGTAAGTCGACGTTCATGAAAATTCTGGGTGGCGATTTGGAGCCAACCAACGGACAGGTGATGCTCGCACCCAATACCCGCTTGGGTAAGTTGCGGCAAGATCAGTTTGCGTTTGAAGATCAGACCGTTATCGACACCGTCATCATGGGGCATACCGAACTGTCACGCGTGAAAGCCGAGCGTGAGCGCATTTACTCATTGCCGGAAATGAGCGAAGACGATGGCATGGCCGTGGCCGAGCTTGAAGTCGCTTTCGCTGAAATGGATGGTTACACCGCCGATTCCCGTGCCGGGGAGCTGTTGCTCGGGTTGGATATACCGCTGGAGCAGCACAACGGCCCGATGAGTGCCCTGGCACCCGGTTGGAAATTGCGTGTCTTACTGGCGCAGGCACTGTTTTCCGACCCTGACGTTCTGCTGCTCGATGAGCCGACCAACCACCTGGACATAAACACCATTCGCTGGCTGGAAAGCATTCTGGTGGCGCGTAACAGCACCATGATCATCATCTCGCACGACCGTCACTTCCTGAACAGTGTGTGCACGCACATGGCCGATCTGGATTACGGTGAGCTGCGGCTGTTCCCGGGCAATTACGATGAATACATGACGGCCGCCACTCAATCCCGTGAGCAGTTGCTGGCTGACAACGCGAAAAAGAAGGCGCAAATTGCTGAATTGCAAACCTTCGTCAGCCGTTTCTCTGCCAACGCTTCCAAGGCCAAGCAGGCGACCTCGCGCGCCAAACAGATCGACAAGATTCAACTGGCTGAGGTGAAGCCTTCAAGCCGGGTCAGCCCGTTCATTCGCTTTGATCAGGAAAAGAAACTGCATCGCCAGGCCGTTACCCTGACTGACCTGACCTTCGGTTATGAAGCCGACGCTCCGCTGTTCAAGAAGCTGAGCGTTAAAGTCGAAGCCGGTGAACGCATTGCCATCATCGGCCCGAACGGCATCGGCAAAACGACACTGCTTAACGTGATGGCAGGCAAGCTGACACCCCAGGCCGGTGAGGTTAAATGGACCGACAGTGCCGACGTGGGCTACTTTGCCCAGGACCACACCGAAGATTTTGCCCGCGATGCGACCTTGTTTGAATGGATGTCGCAGTGGACCAACCAGGGTGAGCAGGCCGTGCGCGGTGCGCTGGGTCGTATGTTGTTCTCAGGCGATGAGATCGGCAAGTCAGTCAAGGTAGTATCCGGTGGTGAGCAGGGCCGCATGCTGTTCGGCAAGCTGACACTGACCAAGCCGAATGTGATGCTGATGGATGAGCCGACCAACCACCTCGACATGGAATCCATCGAGGCGTTGAACCTGGCGCTCGAAAACTACCCGGGCACACTGGTGTTCGTCAGCCACGACCGTGAGTTTGTGTCGTCACTGGCGACGCGCATTCTGGATATGCAGCCAGGTGGCATTACCGACTTTACCGGTAATTATGAAGAGTATTTGCGCAGCATGGGTGTGCAGTAAGGTAACCAGAGGGTGCTCTCTTGCTGGGAGCACCTGACTTGGAATTGACCTTGTTGCTGTCTATCCTGGCTCGGAAACCTCATCTGGATGAGCGCTCTTCGGAGGGTCGGGCAACCACACCGAAATAAGCGCTGCCAAAGCAACAAACCCCGCCGATACCCACAGACACATCTCCAGCCCATAAGCCTGATACAGCCACCCCGACAAAACCGTACCCAACAAGCGACCGGCCGCGTTGGCCATGTAATAAAAACCCACATCCAATGACACGCCGTCGGCATCGGCGAAGCTGACAATCAGGTAGCTGTGCAACGAAGAGTTCACGGCGAACAGCACGCCGAACACCAGCAAACCGCCAATCAGAACGGTCGTTACGTTGTCCATGGTCATCAGCCCAATGGCAATGCCTGCGGGAATAATCGCCAGCAACAAAGCCCAGGCAATGACTGAATTGCGCCCTGGCACTCGCCCCGAACGCTTACCGGTAATACGCGGTGCCTGCGACTGAACCACGCCGTAGCCGATGACCCACAAGGCCATAAAGCTACCGACCTGCAAATGGGGCCAGCCAAGAACCTGGCTTAGAAAAACCGGCAGTGCCACCACAAACCAGACATCGCGGGCACCGAATAAAAACAGG
Source organism: Saccharospirillum alexandrii (assembly GCF_004000275.1). Classification (GTDB taxonomy): domain Bacteria; phylum Pseudomonadota; class Gammaproteobacteria; order Pseudomonadales; family Natronospirillaceae; genus Saccharospirillum; species Saccharospirillum alexandrii. The sequence continues at coordinate 1,658,193 of NZ_RCIP01000001.1, read as the reverse complement.
CGTGCCGCCGACAGCACATTGATTGACGGGCTCTTGGAAAACATGCGGCTGAACTTGGGTTTGTTCTTTGCCTTGCCCAGATCCTGGGTGAGCAGACGCAAACTAAGCACGAACACCAGTGCCAGCGCGATGGCCATGGCTCCGGCCGCGCCGCGAAACCCCAGCCAGGCGAGCAGGGCACCACCCATGAAAAACCCAACGCCTTTTAAAGCGTTTTTTGAACCGGTGAGCAATGCTACCCAGTGATACAACTGACTTTGCTGATCATTCGGAACCAGCAATTTGATCGAGCTCTTGGCGCTCATCTTGTTCAGATCTTTGGCAATGCCAGAAAGCGCCTGAGCCGCCATCACCCACGGCACGGTTAACCAGACGGCCGGAACCAGCAGCATGGAAAACGCAACGATCTGTAAGCCCAGCCCCAGGTTCATGGTGGTATTCAAGCCAAGCCGGGCACCGAGCCAGCCGCCGACCAGGTTGGTGACAATGCCGAAAAATTCATAGAACAAAAACAGCAGCGCGATCTGCAGGGGCGAATAACCCAGACTGTGAAAGTGCAGCACCACCAGCATGCGCAGAGCGCCGTCGGTCAGCGTAAACGCCCAGTAATTGCCGGTGACGACCAGATACTGGCGTACCCCGGCCGACAGATCGCGTAGCCGTATCATTGATCGCTCAATCCAACCATGCGGGCCAGTTCAGCCGTGCGGTTGGCGTAGCCCCACTCGTTGTCGTACCAGGCATAGAGTTTTACCTGGGTGTCGTTGACGACCAGGGTCGACAGTGCATCGATGATGCTGGAGCGTGGATCGGTTTTGTAATCGACCGAGACGAGCGGTCGCTCTTCGTAACCCAGAATGTCTTTAAGTTCGCCAGCTGCGGCCGATTTAAGCAATGCATTGACTGCGTCGGCCGTGGTCGCACGTTCAACTTCAAACACACAGTCGGTCAGCGATGCGTTTGCCAGCGGCACACGGACAGCGTGACCGTTTAACCGGCCCTTGAGTTCGGGAAAAATTTCGATAATGGCCGTGGCTGAGCCGGTCGTGGTTGGAATCAGGCTGCTGCCACAGGCCCGTGCCCGGCGCAGATCCTTGTGCGGGGTGTCGAGGATGCTCTGGGTGTTGGTCAGGTCGTGAATGGTGGTGATTGAGCCGTGCTTTATGCCCAGGTTTTCGTGAATCACTTTCACAACCGGGGCCAGGCAGTTGGTCGTGCATGAGGCGGCGGTCACAATGCGATGGCGGGTTGCGTCGTATCGGTCGTCGTTAACGCCCATGACGACGTTCAAGACATCGGGGTGTTTTACCGGCGCCGTTACAACAACGCGGCGGACACCCTGTTCGAGGTAGTCGTTCAGCAGGGCGGTGTCGCGCATTTTGCCGGATGCTTCGATGACCACATCGCAACCTGACCAGTCGGTATCAGCAATGGTTTTGGACTGGCTCACTTCAATGCGCTGACCACCAATACTCATGAGTTCGCCATCGGAAGTGGCGTTGTGTTTCCAGATGCCATGCACGGAATCGAAATTCAGCAGGTGTGCATGAGTGGCAGCGTCACCCGCCGGGTCGTTGATTTTAACAAAGGCCACCTCGGGCCAATCGAAGGCTGCGCGCAAAGCCAGGCGGCCGATGCGACCGAAGCCGTTGATACCGATCTTAAGTGTCATGCCGTGTCTCCAGAATAAACGAACAGGGTAAGGTCAGGACGTTGCGGGTCGTGTTGCTGCGCGTCGATCCATCCAGGGTTGGGTGCGGTTGGCGATGGCCACCAGTGACAACATAACCGGTACTTCAACCAGCACGCCCACCACCGTGGCCAGTGCCGCACCGGAATGCAGACCAAAGAGGGAGATGGCCACCGCGACGGCCAGCTCGAAAAAATTCGACGTTCCGATCAGACAGGCCGGTGCTGCGATGGCGTGCGGCAACCGCAGCCACCAGGCACCCATAAACGCGATGATAAAAATGCCGTATGTCTGGAGTGTTAATGGGATGGCAATCATGCCGATGGCCAGGGGTTGTTCCAGCAGCGTTTGAGCCTGCAAAGCAAACAACAGTGTTACCGTGGCCAGCAAACCCAGGATGGACCAGGGTTTGATCGCGGCGAGAAAGGCGTCGAGCTGGCCGGACTGGCCGCGCCGGTTCAGCCAGTGGCGGGTGAGAACGCCTGCAAGGAGCGGCAACACCACATAGAGCACAACAGACAACAGCAAGGTCTCCCAAGGCACTTCTATATCGGTAACACCGAGCAGAAAGGCGGCCAATGGTGCAAAGGCAATGATCATGATGACGTCGTTCAATGACACCTGTACGAGGGTGTAATTCGCGTTGCCGCGCGTCAGCTGGCTCCAGACAAACACCATGGCGGTGCAGGGCGCTACGCCCAGCAACACCATGCCGGCAATGTATTCAGTGGCGGTGGCCGGATCGACCCAGGGTGCGAAGATTACCCGGAAAAACAGCCAGCCCATGCCCAGCATGGTGAACGGTTTTATCAACCAGTTGACGATCAGTGTCAGCACCAGCCCTTTGGGTTGATCGGTCACCTGACGCAGGGATGAAAAATCGATCTGCACCATCATCGGGTAGATCATCAGCCAGATGAAAACAGCGATGACCAGATTGACGTGTGCGAATTCGATGTGAGCGATGCTGGCAAAAGCGCCGGGAAACAACCAGCCAAGCGCGGCGCCAGCCAGAATGGCCAGAGCTACCCAGAGCGACATGAAGCGTTCAAAAATGCCCATTAGTGTTTGGTTTCCTTAGCGTCAATGGGTGTTGCCGAAGCAGGCGCACAGCATTTGGCCGTGCGTTCGGGCCGGTCGCCCATGCTGTTCAAACGTTGGGTGTCTTCCTCGATCCAGCCCGCATTGGCGGCCAGAGTTTCGTCGAGCACGGTCAGGCACCAGTCGGGCACGTTCGGGTTGATGGAGTAGAACACCCACTGGCTGTCGCGCCGGTCCTGCAGCAGGCCGCTTTTGCGCAGTTGCGCCAAGTGGCGTGAGATCTTCGGCTGGCTTTCCTGCAGCGCTTCGGTCAACTCGCAGACGCAGAGTTCCTGCTGGCTGTGAATCAACAGCAGGGCGCGCAAGCGGGTGTCTTCGGCCAGGTTTTTGTAGAACGCCAGCGGCGTCAGACTGTGCTGACGATTCCGAAAGGGCTTGCCCTGAATCAACAGGAACATCTTAAGGCGTTCGCTCAGTTCGTTCAGGGTGGTTTCAAAGGGGCGCAGCCCGGCCCGGGTTACCGGGTCTTCAAAGTCCCAGGCCAGGGTTTGGCGGGTGCCCTGCACCGACTGACATTCCAGGGTGGCCTTGTTGCACAGAGTAATAACAATGTCGAATGGCTCGTCTAGCACATCACCCAGAGATTTGGAGCGCAGCCCTTCTGTCGAAATACCCGCGCCTTTCAAGGCTCGCAACGCTCGTAAGTCAGCCTGGCTGGGTTGGAGCCCGGCGCTGAACACCTGGTAGCGGTCACCGGCCATATCCCGCATCAGGGCTTCAGCCATCAGTGAGCGGGCTGAGTTGGCGGTGCAAATGAAGAGAACGCGTTGTTTCTGGCTCATAACAGGGGCCTGTAAACCATGAATACGGGAGATCATATATATGGAAAAACATATGTCAATGGTCTGAGTGGGGACTAAACGCCGTGTTGCTCGCGGCAGACCCGGGGTCTGCGTATGATGGCGCACTTACTGAACTGAACCCACTCAGGTGCCCATGATTACCGACCCGATTTTTTACCTGCTCGCCATTCCCGCCACCCTGCTGTATGGCATTTCCAAGGGCGGCATGGGTGGTGGTCTGGGCATCGTCGCGGTACCGATGATGGCACTGGTGATCTCGCCCGGTCAGGCGGCGGCCATTATGTTGCCCATTCTGTGTGTGATGGATTTGTTTGCGGTCTGGGGCTTTCGCGGTGTGTACGACAAACCCAACCTGCGCATCATCCTGCCTGCGTCGATGCTCGGTATCGGGGTTGGTGCGGCGACTTATCAATACCTGTCAGACGATCATATCAAGCTGTTTGTGGGTGTTATTTCCCTGGTGTTCGCCCTGAACTGGGTGGCGCAGCAATGGCGGGGCCGGGTCCCGAAGGCTAAACCGGTCAGCCGAGTAGCGGGCTGGTTTTATGGTGGTCTGGCAGGGCTGACCAGTTTCAGCGTTCACGCCGGTGGCCCACCAATCAATATGTATCTGCTGCCCCAGCAGATGAACAAGACGCTGTTTGTAGGCACGACGGTGGTGTTCTTTACTGTGGTCAATTACGTCAAACTGGTGCCTTACGCCTGGATGGGCATGCTCGACAGCAGCAACCTCAAAACCTCATTGGCCCTGGTGATACTGGCGCCGATCGGCATTCGTATGGGAATGTACATGCACCACAGAATCAATGAAACCTGGTTCTATTGGGTATGCTATGTGTTGCTGGTCGCGGCGGGTGGCAAACTGATGTTCGATGGGTTTATGGGGCTGATGCCGTAATCACGGGAAATGGACCGGCGACTTGATATTCAGCCGGAGCCACCTACCTTATGTGAAGACTAACTAACCGGGGCAAATGACCATGGCCAGCGGCTGGGCCGGTGACGGCGCTGTAAACGAGCAAATCGAATCGACTGTGAACGATGCCATTGAGCGCGTGCGCAGTCAGTTGCCCAAAGGTGACAGCGCCGAGTTCTGTGACGAATGCGATGCCCGCATCCCCGAAGCCCGCCGTAAGGCCATACCGGGCGTGCGCCACTGCGTGACCTGCCAGGCGGAGCTCGACCAGGACGCGGCCGGGCCCAGCTTGTATAACCGTCGGGGCAGTAAGGACAGCCAGTTGCGGTAAATTCTGTGCTGTGAGCCCGCCCCGGTCGCTGACACTCCGTTTGGTGGTTACTTCAGGTACAAAACCTTAATCAAGTGATAACCGAATTTCGTTTTTACCGGCCCAACCAGATCTCCCGGTTTGCCATTAAACACCGCTTTATCAAACGCAGGCACCATGGCCCCTCGTTTGAACTCGCCAAGGTCTCCCCCCCGCTTGCCTGACGGACAGGATGAGTGCTGGCGAGCCAGCTTGTCGAATTCAGCGCCTTTTTTGAGTTTGCCGAGCAGCTCCTGAGCTTTTTTCTCGTCTTTAACCAGAATGTGCAGGGCAGAGGCATGGGTTGCGCGGGTTTTTCCCCTGGCCGGTGAGGTCAGGGCTTCTTTGATGCTGTTTTTCATAACGGTGGCTCGATTGGCGGTCTGATGACGCTCAGTTTAACGGATACTGACCGAAATGAGGTTGTTGATCACCGGAGCGCGGGTTGAAACTTAGCCGTCCAGTCATATATTATGAATATCTAATATATTTCCGCCACTGCCGCAGGAGCTTTTATGATCTTCAGACAGCTTTATGACGCGACCTCATCGACCTACACCTATCTGCTGGGCGACGAAGATTCCCGCGAGGCGATGCTGATTGACCCGGTCTTCGAACAGGTGCAACGCGATTTGGCACTGGTTCGGGAGTTAAAGCTCGATCTGAAACTGGTGGTTGATACTCATGCCCACGCCGATCATATCACCGCTGCCTGGGTACTTAAGCAAAAGACAGGCTGTCTGATTGCCTCAGGAGAGGCGGTAGAAGCCGAGAACGTAGACATCCCGATTAAAGACGGCCAGTCCTTCGGCGTGACCAACCTATCGTTGCAGGCTCGCTCGACACCCGGCCATACCAGCGGTTGCATGACCTATGTGCTGGAAGACAAAAGCAAGGCATTTACCGGCGACGCTCTGTTGATTCGCGGCTGTGGCCGCAGTGATTTTCAGCAGGGTGATCCCGCCAGGCTGTACCAGTCGATCAACGAGCAGATTTTCACCTTGCCTGACGACTGCACCATTTACCCGGCACACGACTACAACGGCCGGACCTGTACATCGGTCGCCGAGGAAAAAGAGTTTAACGCTCGCGTCGGCGGCAATTCGAATGAGCATGACTTTGTCGGCTATATGAACGCGATGCAGCTGCCACACCCGAAGAAAATCGACGAAGCCTTACCGAACAACCTGCGTTCCGGCAAACCGGAAGATGGCAAGCTCCCGGAAGAACAGGACTGGGCTGACCTGCGCATGACGCTCGCCGGTTTCCCCGAAGTGGAACCCGAGTGGGTGATTCAGAACCAGCCCTCCGTCATGATTCTGGACGTGCGAGACGAGAACGAATCGGTCGAGCCGGAGTTGAAGGGGCTGGATAATCTACTGCATATTCCGCTCGATCAGTTGCGCGATCGCGTTGGTGAAGTGCCAACTGATAAACCTGTCGTCACTCTGTGCCGCTCCGGTAAACGGTCGTCTTTGGCGATTAGCATTTTAAAAGAAGCGGGTCACGACAAAGTGGCGAATGTTCGAGGGGGTATGTTGCAGTGGCCCACCACTCAGTAGTTGAAGTTCGGGTAATACCGGCGCCTGTGACTGAGCGCTGGGTGGTGCATCTGTTTAGTGAAACCTTTGTCGATCTACCACGGCACGCTCAGAATAAGTGATTATCCCACGCCCAGGCAGAGATGCCCCGGGCACCGATCGCGTAGTCCGTATTCGGGTCCAGCCACACACAGTCACCGGTACCACTGGTGACCAGGAACCCACCGTCGTCGGTGGGTTTAACGCCGGCCGCATCGTACAGGTCAATCCCGCGAATCACGCGCCCGCTGCGGCCATCCAGTACCACTACCAAACCACCGCGTGGTGCGGTAACCACAACGATGTCGGACGCGGGTTGCACGGCGATGCTGGCGAGATAATGGTTCAGTCTGGATTGCAGGTCACCCGGTAACGTTATTTCTGTCCAGCCGCCGTTATGGTGTTTGCCGATCAGCGGCGGCTGTTGCCATTCGGGCCCCTGGTACTGGCACGCCACGTAGGTGACGGCGTTATTCGAAATGGCCAGGTGTCGACAGCTCAGTTGTGAATCGGAAGGCCGATGGCGCGACCGTTCCTGCCCGGTGAGGCGGTCGAGAAACAGTAACGCCGGGTCCATTTTGTCGAGATTCAGTTTAACGCGATCGTAATCCGGATGGGTTCGTATGCCCCCGAGGGCGACGATCAATTGAGTACCATCCGGGCTGAGTTCAAGTTGATGGGGGCCGATCCCGTCGAGTGCCCAGGTGTCTGTCCGCCGGTAATGTTGATGGGCGTCGAAAACAGCGATCCGGCCCTGGCCCGATGCATAATGACTGGCCGTTGCATACAGGAATCGGCCATCGGGGCTGAACACGCCATGGCCGTAAAAATGTTCTTCGGCGTCCGGTAAACACGACTGCTGAATCTCACCGGTCGCACTGTCGAGTACCTGAAAAGACCACCCCGGTCGTCTTTCAAACAACACCACGTCTTTGCCGTCCGGTGAGGTGCAGCCACCGTGGCAACGCGCAGCGAAAGGTGTGGTCCAGACGGTTTCTGCCTGGTGATTCACTGCCGCTAACGCGTAGCCGCCCTCAGGGAGGCGAACCGCACCCAGCGCCGCAATGGCGTCGGGCAAAGCAGTAGCCCAGCTCAGTGGCATCAGGCCAGATGCCAGCAGGCAATGAACACTGCCTGTCAGCAGTGCTCGCCGATGTAAACGTGTTGGTGAGGTCTTCTCCATTGAGCCATTAATCGCCATCGCTTGAATTGAAACCCTGGCGAATGCCCAGGGCAACTGCCGCCTGAAGAGTCATCGTTTGCTCGAGTTGCTGCATAGAAATGTAGAGATTTTGCAGGCGTGCATAGCGTTGATCGTCTTCAAGGACAGACGCCAGGTCATCGGGCAAGGCGTCAAACCGTGCCAGCGTTGCTTGAAACTGGTCAGTCAGGTCGTTGCCGATGCCGCGCTGATCGGCGTATTCCAGCTCCCGGATCAGGCCTGGTAAAAAATAGCGTTGCAAGCCCGATAATGAGGCTTCTGCCGCAGCCAGCGACTGACCACTGCGCCAGGCATCACCCGCGTAAACCAACCGTCGTTGTGAGGAGCCCAACCCCATGGGTTCGCCGAGCCGCTTCTGAACCAGAATGTCCAGTGCGGTCATGGCCGAACGGACGGTCGTGGCCGTGTAGCTGTCGGTTGCCTGGTAGTGTTCGGCCAGCGCCTGCCAGTCTGCAGACAGGTCTGTGGCGTTGTCTTTTACCACCGTTGCCGTGGTCTTTAGTAGGGCGCAACTACGATCACCGGGCAGTGCCTGTTCTGTCTGATTGAAAGGTGCATCAAACAGCAGGTACTCAAGCATCGGGAACCCTTCGGCGGCGACGCCAGAATCGGTAACACGCTGGCGATTTATCGGTGCATCGGCTGACAGCAATTGACGGGCTTTGGTGCCCACCAGGTTTTTTGGGTCTGGCCAGAATTGCAATTGCCAGGCTCGGCTGTCGAGTTCAATGGGCCCGAAGTCGACAAAGCGAACCGCTTGCCAGTTGGAAAAAGCCTCGCGCCACTGAGATTCAAGCGATTGTCTGGTGTGCTCGCTTGGTGCGTCGCAATAGAGAGTGGCCGTATCACTCAACGCTTGTGCCGATGTCGCTAAAGCCTGGTAGCCAATGGCAATGTTCTCATGCCAGAGCGCGCGAGCGTTTTGCTCTGCAGGCGAATCCTGCGGCTCGGCGATGGCGACCGATAGGGTCTGTGCGCTCAGCAAGGCGCTGAGAAAGACTGCCCGACGTAATGAGTGCCGCATTAGAGTGACTCCAGGAAGCGAATGAGGTCAGACCGGTCAGAAGACGGCCATGACGAATAGGCGTTGCGAGCCGGTTCGGCCTCGCCGCCATGCCATAAAATGGCTTCCTCCAGCGTGCGGGCTCGGCCATCGTGCAGGAACCCGGCCAGAGGATTGACGTGCTGTGCCAGGCCAATGCCCCACAAGGGTGGCGTGCGCCATTCCTGACCCGTGGCGAGAAACTCAGGCCGGTTGTCGGCCAATTCGGGACCCAGGTCGTGCAGCAATAAATCCGAGTAGGGCCAGATAGACTGATTGCTTAGCTCGGGGCGCTGCTCAATCTGTGCCGTTTGATGGTTGGGCGTATGACAGGCGGCACAGCCAGCGTCGTTAAAGCGTTGCGCCCCACGCTGAACGGCCGGGTCGTCCATGGACCGTCGTTTGGGAACGGCCAGGCTGCTGGCATAGAACTCGATGAAGCGAGCGATGTCATCCGACACCTCGGGCGAGCCACCGTCAATAAAGCCCAGGCACCCCTGGGAAGGCGTGCAGTCGGTGTTGGGAAACAAAGTGGATGTCAGGCCCATATCACCCGCGAACGCCCCCATGCTTTGCTGAAGCACGCTGGGCTCGCCGGCTTTCCAACCAAAGCGGCCAACCCGGGTGCTTTGGTTGGCCCGGTCCCACACCTGGTTGAGACGCCCGGAAATGCCGTTTTGATCGCGGTCGTCCGGGTCGGCCAATGCGCGCAGCCGGGCTTCCGGTATGGCCGCCAATAAACCCAGGCCGATCATCGGCGGGGCGACCCGCGGTGACGTCATCAGGTCGTCAGACAACTTACCATAGGCCAAATTGTCAATGTGATAGTGCGGCTGCCTCAGCGTTACGCGAGTGCCATCTTGCAAGGTAACCGTCTTTTCAGAGTGGGTGATGCGCAGATCAGCCTCCGGGGTCAGGCCGGGCAGGGAAGCGGTTTGAAGCTGGCCGCCATAGACCGGTTCTGGAATGAGCCCCTGAGTGATCAGCCGATCCTGATCGGTTGCCGGGTCTGCGGGAATCGACAACCGCAAAAATAGGGATACCGGAGTGTCGCCAGGCGGTGGTGGATGGCCACGCCCGTCTTTGATGTGACAGCCCTGGCAGCTGTTGGTGTTGAACAATGGCCCCAGCCCGTCCCGGGCCTCGGTGCTGGCCGGGGCCTGAACCCAGGGGTTGCGGAAAAAACTGTTGCCGACGCTGAAATCCAGACGACGCGTCATCGACATGGCGGCATTGGGCAAGGAAAACGCATTGTGGTCGGTTTGTGCAACACTGCCGCTCCCACCTGAATCTGCATTGGTTTGTATCGGCGAATCACTGGCCACTGCAGGCATGGAGAGCAGGCTTGAAAGGAGCAGGCTGGTCAGGGTCTTGAATTGGAAGGTCACTGAAAAATCCCGGTTGTTACAAAACCACAAAAGGCCGGGGGTGTAACCACCCCCAGCCCCGCTAACACGACAGCTGTTTTTTTTAGAAAGTGTGACCCGCATCATCGGGCTGCAAATCATTCACGCCGACTGACAGCGCGACCTGTTCGATAGAATAGGTTTGCGCAACCAACCCCTGAATGGCGGTATTGATCAGCGTGCTTCCGGCCTGGTTGCCGGGCTCAATCATTTGATCGAAAGCCATCGGGTTCGATGGGGCTTCAGCGGCCGATTTAATGGCACCCAATGCCGCCATGGACGTTTCAAGTTGTTGGCGCAATGTCGCATCCAGCTCAGGTTGATCGGCCGCGACCAGGTCTGACAATGACGGGCCTTCAACGAGCTTGCCATCGATCGTCTGATAGGTGCCCGTATAGACATTGACGACGCCCAGACCGTTGTAATAATGCGAGTTATGGGTGTTGTCACTGAAACAATCGTGCTCGTCTTCCGGTGAGTTCGCTTCGAGTGCCACCTTCATGCGCTCGCCCGCCAGTTCACCCAAAGACAGTGAGCCCATACCAAACAGCATTTTTTGCAGACCGGTGGATGCCTCGTCCGCGACCAGCGAGGCGCGATAATTGCCGGCGATGTTCGGTGACCACTGGTCTGTCATCCATTCCAGGTCGTCGACCAACAAGTCTGTCGCGGCATCGAGATAGGCCCGACGGCGATCGCAATGGCCGTTCGTGCACTCGGCACCAGTGGCATAATCGGTGGCCGGGCGGTTGCCGTTACCAGCGTCGAACCCGTTAAGATCCTGACCCCAGAGCAAAAACTCGATGGCGTGGTAACCCGTGGCAACGTTCGCTTCAGAGCCACCAATTTCGTTCAGGTCGGCCAGCACCTGGGGGGTGAAGGTATTGACCGTCAGCGCCTCGCCACCGACCGTTAACCGGCTGTTGGCGACCAGGTTGGCGGATGCCCCTTCGTTGCCCAATTCATATTGGTAGTTCGTGGTGTCGACGTAGTCGATGAGGCCTTCGTCCAACGGCCAGGCGTTGAGTTGGCCTTCCCAGTCATCGACGACCGCATTGCCGAAACGGAACACTTCACTTTGCTGGTAGGGTATCCGCGAGGCAAGCCAGGCTTGTTTCGCGGTGGCCAGGGTTTGTTCGGTCGGGTTGTCGAGCAGGGCATCGACCGCTATATCCAACCGCTGTGCGGTGGTCAGCGCATCCTGATAGGTCGCCAGGGCGAGGTCTGCATAATGGCTGACGACCGTTTCGGGGGTTGCGGGTGTGTGTGCTGTCCCTGTGAGAGTGCTGCATCCCGCCAGATACAGGCTGGCAAGTGCCGTGGCGATTGCCAGAGGCTGAGTGGGGCTCATGCTGGGTTCCTTGTGTGGTTGCATCGTATCAATGATGCTATTGGTAATGATAATAATTATCAAGTCTATGCTAAGAGCGTACCACGGTGCAAGTTGAATGGCCGTGTTATTGAGGTAGGGTTGGCTGGTGCGGACGGGAAATCGTTATCGCCTTGGTGCATTCAGCGGGTTGACCAAACACCCAGAGGTTAAGGGGCGGGGGAGGTCTGGTGGCTACGGTGCTGTCTGATTTCAGGTAGCCAGTACGCATTGATCATGGTGACAAAGGCATTGCTCATGTCTGTGTTCTTCAACGCGATTATTCTGACAGAAGGGTCGGCCAGTCGATCGATGGCAGGGGCTGCATCGGCATTCTGGTCAATAATGGATTGCACCAGCCCATGCTCGTAGGCCGACTGCAAGATGAACTCCAGTTGTTCTTTCAATTCCGGTTTGCAGGGGTTCACACACAACAGCGTTGCCAGCGGGTACAGCATAACGACCGTGATCAATAATTGGAGATCATTGCGCCGTTGTCGAATTTCAAGCGGGGCTTCCTGGAGCCCGCGTTGAAATGCATCAAACCAGCTAGATCCTATCGAGACGCCCACACTAGGTAGCTATCACTAGCTATTTTCTAATAGTTTTTGATGATGATATGGGTTGGTGTCCGAAAGTGGCTAGGGTAGGGCGGCTAAGCTACCAAAAAGAGAACCGCCGGAAGAGCGATTCCATACACAGCACGCAGTTCGATCCCTTTTTACCACCCACAAAAAAGCCCGGCGTAAGCCAGGCTTCTCTGATAAATCTTGATGGTGCCCAGAGGCGGACAGCACTGCCGGGAGCAGGGCTGGACGGCGAAGCCGCCCGCAGGGTGATCGCCATGGATGGCGATCATCTATCGAACCAGAGGTAAAAAGCGGTTCGATTCCATTGCAACCGCGCACAAAAAAGCCCGGCATAGGCCAGGCTTCTCTGCTAAATCTTGATGGTGCCCAGAGGCGGAATCGAACCACCGACACGGGGATTTTCAGTCCCCTGCTCTACCGACTGAGCTATCTGGGCATGTTCGTGGTGCTCGGCGTGCCGTGCGTCTCGAACGAGGCGTATTAAACGAATTTTCCGTTTTGGCGTCAACCTTTTTTGGTTTAAATCTTTGATTTTTTTAAAGATTCCCGGGTTTTGGCTAGATTATGAACAGCGCAGTGCGAGCTGGCTGCGGGTCACTCTGGTACGTAGCCTTCGGCCTGGTCATAGTCTTGCCCGCTGAGGAATCGGTCCATCTGCTCCATCAGGTATTTGCGCGCGGCCGGGTCGGTCATGGTGAGGTGCTTTTCGTTGATCAGGCGCGTTTGGTGGGCTTGCCACTCTTCCCAGGCTTGTTTGGACACGTTGTCGTAGATGTCCTGGCCTTTGGGGCCGGGGTAGGGGGCTTTCTCCAGGCCTTCGAGTTCCTGATCGTATTTGCGGCAATGTACGGTACGGGTCATTGGGTGTCCTTCGTTCGAGGTTCGACGCTGAGTGTTGCTGGTTCAGAACAACCGACCCAGCAAGGCTTTCACCGGGGCGCTGAGGCCAACCTGGCTGGCGATGCCGGGATGGTACCAGAGGCCGGCATTGCTCGCAGCCTCGTGCACGCTATTCGGGATGCTGGTCAGGGGTACGAACAGTGGGTGAATGTTGAGGTGGTAGTGGCTGAAGGTGTGTCGAAAGGGTGCCCAGTCTTCGATATCCGGCATCAGGCCGGCCAGCGCCAGGTGTTGCTCGGCCTGATCCCGGCTTTCGAACTGAGGGAAACTGTGCAAACCGCCCCAGATGCCGCTTTGGGGGCGTTTTTCCAGGTAGATCTCACCGTTGGGTGCGCTCAGAATTAGCAACCAGGTGTCTCGGGTGGGTTTGTCTTTCTTCGGCTTTTTGGCGGGCAGCTCAGCGGTGCGGCCTTGCTGGTAGGCTTTGCATTTCGCTTGCAGCGGGCAGGTATCGCAGGTCGGTTTGCTGCGGGTGCAGACCATGGCACCCAGGTCCATCATCACCTGGTTGAAGTCGGTGACGCGTGTTTCGGGGGTCAGTTGCTCGGCCCATTCCCACAGCTGTTTCAGGTTGGCGGTGGTGGCGGGCCAGCCTTCGAGGGCAAAGAAGCGGCTCAGTACCCGTTTGACGTTGCCATCGAGTATGGGGGCGTAGGTGCCCCGGCTCAGGCTGAGAATCGCCCCCGCGGTGGATCGGCCAATGCCCGGCAGTTCGCTGACGCTCTCTACCGTTTCGGGAAACTGGCCATTGTGCTGTTTCACCAGTGTTTGTGCGGCTTTGTGCAGGTTGCGGGCACGGGCGTAGTAGCCGAGGCCGGTCCAGTGGTGCAGGACTTCGTCTTGTGGGGCATCGGCCAGGGCTTCGACGGTCGGAAAGCGTTCCATGAAACGTTCATAATACGGGATGACGGTGGCCACCTGCGTTTGCTGCAGCATGATCTCGGAAATCCACACCCGATACGGCGTTTTGGCCTGTTGCCACGGCAGTGTTTTACGCCCGTAGTGGTCATACCAGTCGAGAACCTGGTGTTGAAACCAGCTCGCGTCGCAATGCATTCATTTACTCCGGTTCGGTGTCGAGTCGTGTTGCAGCCGTTCATGATACGCAGTTGATGGAATGTCGGTGTTTTGTTAAGCGTCTTTTCGTGGTTTTGGTGGTCGTTTAAGCAAAAAACGCCGGCAGAAGCGTTGCGCTTGCCGGCGTTTTTCAGGCTGCGGCTGAACGTTTGCTAGTCTTCCAGCATGTCCAGGTTGCGCACCGCGCCTTTGTCGGCGCTGGTCGCCAGCATGGCGTAAGCTTTCAGGGCGGCGGTGACTTTGCGCTTGCGCGGTGCGGCCGGTTTCCAGGCCTGGGCTCCCTTGTTTGCCATCTCGGCGCGGCGTTCGGCCAGAACGGCATCGGACACGTCGACGTTGATGGAGCGGTTGGGAATGTCGATGACGATGTCGTCACCGTCCTGAATCAGCGCAATGGCGCCTCCAGCGGCGGCTTCGGGCGACGCGTGGCCAATCGACAGGCCGCTGGTGCCGCCCGAGAAACGACCGTCGGTCAGCAGGGCGCAGTCTTTGCCCAACCCTTTGGATTTCAGATAACTGGTCGGATACAGCATTTCCTGCATGCCCGGACCACCTTTGGGGCCTTCGTACCGGATGATTACGACGTCACCGGCCTTGATTTGGTCGTCAAGAATGCCAGCGACGGCTGAATCCTGGCTTTCGAAAATGCGGGCTTTGCCAGTGAAGGTCAGAATGCTTTCATCGACGCCTGCGGTTTTAACGACGCAACCATCTTCGGCGATGTTGCCGTACAACACGGCAAGGCCGCCTTCCTGGCTGTACGCGTTTTCCGCACTGCGAATGCAGCCCTTCTGGCGGTCGCCATCGAGCGTTGGCCAGCGGGTGGATTGGCTGAAGGCTTCCTGGGTGGGGATGCCCGCAGGGCCCGCGCGGAAGAACTGCTTAACCGCCGAATCGTCGGTGCGCATGATGTCCCACTGGTTCAGGGCATCGGCCATGGTTTTGGAATGGATGGTCGGCAACTGCGAGTGCAGTAAACCGGCACGGTCCAGCTCGCCGAGAATGCCGTAGACGCCACCCGCCCTGTGCACGTCTTCCATGTGGTAGTTCGGGTTGTTTGGCGCCACTTTGCACAGTTGAGGAATCTGACGCGAGAGCCGGTCGATGTCTTTCAGCGAGAAGTCGATCTCGCCTTCCTGAGCGGCTGCCAGCAGGTGCAAAATGGTGTTGGTTGAACCCCCCATGGCAATGTCGAGTGCCATGGCATTTTCGAACGCCTGAACGTTGGCGATGTTGCGGGGCAATACCGACTCGTCTTCGCCTTCGTAGTAGCGCTTGGCAATCTCGACGATGCGGTGGCCTGCCTCTTCAAACAGACGGCGGCGGTCGGAATGCGTGGCCAGGGTGCTGCCATTACCGGGCAGCGAAAGACCAATGGCTTCGGTCAGGCAGTTCATGGAGTTGGCGGTGAACATGCCGGAGCACGAGCCGCAGGTCGGGCAGGCGCTGCGTTCGTATTCGGCGACAGTCTCGTCGTCGGCGCTGTCGTCAGCGGCGATGACCATGGCGTCGACCAGATCCAGACCGTGATCGGCCAGCTTGGTTTTACCGGCTTCCATTGGGCCGCCCGAGACAAAGATGACCGGAATGTTCAGACGCATGGCCGCGTTCAGCATTCCCGGGGTGATTTTGTCGCAGTTGGAAATACACACCAGGGCGTCGGCACAGTGGGCGTTGACCATGTACTCCACCGAATCGGCGATGATCTCGCGCGAGGGCAGGCTGTACAACATACCGTCGTGGCCCATAGCGATGCCGTCATCGACCGCGATGGTGTTGAATTCTTTGGCAACCCCGCCGGCTTTTTCGATTTCCCGCGCGACCAGCTGACCCATGTCTTTCAAGTGAACGTGGCCCGGTACGAACTGGGTGAAACTGTTGGCCACGGCGATGATGGGCTTCTGAAAGTCGTCGTCTTTCATACCGGTGGCGCGCCAGAGGGCGCGTGCGCCTGCCATGTTGCGGCCGGCGGTGGTGGTTCTGGAGCGATACTCGGGCATGGGTGTGTCCTGTGGTTCGTGGTGGCCACCGGGTGCGCTCATCCGGGGTCGGGCGGGATACCGCCCATTCAACCCATCCATGGGGCCTAGGCTTCGGCATCCAGGCCTCAGACTCCCACGGGGTAAGCGCAACCGGCAGCCACCACTGGTTATGTGGCGGAATACTATTCCTGGGATTGTAACCAAAGGAGCGGTTGTGGACAGTGCAATATTGCCAATGGATTGTTGCGTAAGCGTCACCCGGCCAGAGCCGGGTGTTTGATCACGGGTCAGTCGTGATAGTGACAGGCCACTTGATGCGTACCCTGTGCGTAAACCAGCTCCGGCTTATGCTCGGCGCATTTGGCGTCGGCTTTCGGGCAACGCGTGCGAAAAACGCAGCCTGAAGGCGGGTTGATCGGGCTGGGCAAGTCGCCCTCGATCAGAATCACTTCTTTGTTGCGCTCGATTTTCGGGTCTGGGATCGGGACCGCTGAAATCAGTGCCTGGGTGTAGGGGTGGCGTGGCTGCCGGTAAATGTCCGCTGAGTCGGCCACTTCCATGACATTGCCCAGGTAGAGCACCATGATGCGCGTGGAGATGTGCTTGACCACACTCAGGTCGTGGGCGATGAAGATCAGAGACAGTCCCATTTTTTTCTGCAGCGACATCAGCAGGTTAATAACCTGAGCCTGAATCGATACGTCGAGCGCGGAGACCGGTTCGTCGCAGATGATCATTTTGGGTTTGAGCACCAGTGCCCGGGCGATGCCGATGCGCTGACACTGGCCGCCCGAGAATTCATGCGGGTAACGGTTGATCTGGTTGGGCAACAAGCCGACGGTTTTCATCATCTCGGCGACGCGTTCTTTCACCTCCGCTTTGCCCAGTTCCGGATAGTGGGTTTGCAGAGGCTCGGCAATGATCTGGCCGATGGTCATGCGCGGGTTTAATGACGCCAGCGGATCCTGAAAGATCATCTGGATGTCTTTGCGATGATTGCGCATGGCTTTGTCTTTGAGCGGCGCCAGGTCCTGCCCCAGCCAGACGACTTCACCGCCTTCAACCGGCAGCATGCGGATGACCGCCCGCGCCAGGGTCGACTTACCGCAACCGGACTCGCCAACCACGCCCAGCGTTTCGCCTTCGTACAGATCAAAACTGACGCCGTTGACGGCTTTCAGCTTACGGGGCTTGGTCCACGGCATCGCCCCTTTGGGGAAGATGTCGAAATAGACTTTAAGGTCACGCACCGACAACAGCTTTTTGCGCGAATCGTCAGTGGCAATGGTGTTTGGGTGGTCAGCTTGGGTGTGCTCGGTCATACCAGGGCCTCCGGATCGGCATGGCAGGCGCGTTCACGCTGCAGGCTGTTGTTGGTGGTGAGGGCCGGTTCCTCGGTAATGCAGCGATCATGGGCATAACTGCATCGTGGCTGGAACGGACAGCCTTGCGGCAACTTGAGCATGTTAGGCGGGTTGCCGGGGATGGTCAGCAACTCTTCGCCGTCCTGGTCGAGCCTTGGGATGGCGCGCAACAAGCCTTTGGTGTATGGGTGGCTCGGGTTCTCGAACAGGGCTTCGGTGCTGCCGTATTCCATGACTCGACCGCCATACATCACCAGTGTGTTTTCGCAGGACCCGGCGACCACACCCAGGTCGTGGGTGATCAGAATAATGGCGGTGTTGAACTCGGCTTGAAGGTCTCTGAGCAACGTCATGATCTGTGCCTGAACGGTGACATCCAGTGCCGTGGTCGGTTCATCGGCGATCAGTAATTGCGGGCGCAGCAGCAGCGACATGGCGATCATGACGCGCTGGCGCATGCCACCGGAGAATTCGTGCGGGTACATGTGAATGCGGTTTCGGGCTTCGGGAATGCGCACCGCATCGAGCATGTTAACGGATTCTTCGAGGGCATCTTTGCGGGACATGCCTTTATGATGCATCAGCACTTCGGTCATCTGGTTGCTGACTTTCATAAAGGGGTTCAGTGACGTCATCGGGTCCTGAAAGATCATGCCGATTTTATCGGCACGAATGCGATTCATGCCCTGTTCGGGCAGGTTCAGGATCTCAATGCCGTCGAATTTGACGCTGCCGCTGGCGTGGCCGTTGCGGGCCAGCAGGCCCATGATGGAAAACGCCGTCTGGCTTTTACCGGAACCGGACTCCCCGACAATGGCCAGGGTTTCGCCCTTGGCCAAATCGAAACTGACGCCGTTGACGGCGTTCACCTGGCCGTCGAGCGTGTCGAAGCTGACGCCCAGGTCATTGACTGATAATAAACTCATGATTCAGTGGCTCCTGTGTCTCAACGGTCTTTCGGGTCTAGCGCGTCGCGCAGGCCGTCACCGACAAAGAAAAAGCTTAATAGGGTGGCGATGAAGAAACCGAGTGGGAACATCAGTTGCCAGAGTGTGCCATAACGCATCGTACCGGCACCGTCATTGATCAGCGCGCCCCAGGAGGTTTGTGGCTCTTGCACACCGAGGCCGAGGAAGGAGATGAACGATTCGGTCAGAATCATCTGCGGAACCAGCAGTGTCGCGTACACAATGACCACGCCCAGCAAGTTGGGTACAACGTGACGCAGAACGATCTTGAAGGGTCTTACCCCGGACGCAACGGCGGCTTCAATGTATTCCTTGTTTTTGATCGACAGGGTCTGGCCGCGAACGATCCGGGCCATCTCCAGCCAGGAAATGGCGCCAATGCCAATGAAGATCAGCAGTATGGAACGACCGAACATCACCAGCAGCAGAATCAGGAAGAGCATGTAAGGAATCGACATCAGAATGTCGACCGTGCGCATCATGATGCTGTCAATTCGGCCACCGAAGTAGCCGGCTGTAGCGCCGTAAAGCGTTCCAATAACCACGGCAATCAGAGCACCGATGGTGCCGACCAGCAGGGAAATCTGGCTGCCCTGGACGGTTCGGGCAAACAAGTCCCGGCCCAGGTCGTCTACACCGAAATAATGGCCGTTTTCAATGGAAGGCTGGCCAGCGCTGGCAGCGTTGCCCATCAGCCCCCAGTCGATGTCCGAGTAATGCCAGGCGGCGACAAACGGGCCGATGGCGGCGAACAGGACAATCAGCAGCATGACAACGAGGCCGGCCATGGCAGCCTTGTTCCGGGAAAAACGGTGCATGGCATCGCGCCAGAGGCTGCGCCCCACGGGGGTCTGATTGCCGAGGTTTTCAGCCAGTTCTTCTACGTTGGTTTTCTTGTGCGTCAGCATGATGGTGAACCTTAGTAACGAATCTTGGGGTCAATCCAGGCGTAAAGAATGTCGACCAGCATGTTAAAAACGATGGTCAGGGTGCCAAGCAGAATGGTGAACCCCATGATGACGGCGTAATCCCGGTTGAGGGCGCCGTTGATGAAATGCACGCCGATGCCACCGGTGGTGAAGTAGGAATCGATGATGACCGAGCCGGTGATCATGCCCACGAAAGCCGGGCCAAGATAGGACACGACGGGCAACATGGCCGGCTTCAGCGCATGACGCCAGACGATGTAGCGGAACGGCAGGCCTTTGGCGCGGGCGGTGCGAATGTAGTTCGAGTTCAGTACCTCGAGCATGCTGGATCGGGTGATCCGGGCAATGCTGGCCAGGAAGCTGGTGCCCAATGCAATGGCGGGCAAAATGATGTATTCGATCTGGCCGCCCTGCCAACCGCCGCCCGGCAACCAACCGAGCCAGAGAACGAAGATAAGGACCAGTATCGGCGCCATGACAAAGTTGGGCAGTACCTGGCCGACAATGGCAACGCTGACGGCGGTGTAGTCAGCGGCGGTGTTGTGCTTCAGTGCGGCGATAACGCCGAGCCCAACACCAATGGTGACTGCAAACACAAAGGCCCAGAAACCGTAGGTCAGGGTGACCGGGAAGCCACTCTCAATCAGATCGAGAACGGTTCTGTCCTGGTACCGGAATGAGGGCCCAAAATCGAAATCGGTCACGATGTTCCAGATGTAGATCCCCAGTTGCTGGTAGACCGGTTTGTCGAGATTGTATTTGGCTTCAATGTTTTCCATGACGGCCTGTGGGATGGGGCGTTCAGAGGTGAACGGACCACCGGGGGCGGAAAACATCAAAAAGAATGAAATAGAGACCAGAATGAGCAGGGTCGGTATCGCGACAGCGATTCGGCGGAGCACGAAATTGAACATAGTGAAGATGCCTGCAAAAAGAAGACCGGCGATTCTACCCAACCTGACGGACAAGCCGGAACACAATCCGGACTTTATTCGGTAACAAACCGTAAACCTTTGAAAACAAAAGAGAAGCAGCGGATTGTTTCAGTGAACAGGAGGGTGTTCTCAATAGTCAGCGGCCCGAAGGCCGCTGTTTTTCTGTACGTTAGGTGCCGATTATTGCTCGACTTTGTACAGATTACGGCTGTAGATGTTCTGCTGAACATCTTCATAAGGCCAGCCTTTCAGGTCAGGTTTGACCATGATAATGCCGGTGTAGTGGTAAACCGGTGCATTAGGCATGTCTTCTGCGGCCAATTCTTCCATCTTGGTGTAGTTGGCGCTTGGGTCAGACATGGTTTGGGCTTCGGCAGCCAGGCGATCGTACTCGGCCGAGTTGTAGTTGGCATCGTTGTAGCCAGAGCCAGACTGCATCAGGTCGAGGAAGGTAGAGGCTTCGTTGTAGTCACCACACCAGGCGCCCCGGGCAATTTCATAATTGCCTTCGCTGCGGGTTGTCAGGAAGGTGGTCCACTCCTGGTTCTCCAGTGTGGCTTCTACGCCAAGCTTTTGCTTCCACATGGCGGTGACGGCAATGGCGACTTTACGGTGAGCTTCATCGGTGTTGTACAGCAGAGTGGTGCGCAGTGGGTTGTCGGGGCCGTAACCCGCTTCCGCCAGCAGTTCCCGGGCGCGCTCGTCACGCTGGGCCTGAGTCCACTCGCCCCACTCAAGATCCGGCGTGGTGAAGCCTGCGGTCAGAGCCGGAGTAAAGGTGTAAGCCGGGAACTGGCCACCTTGCAGTACGTTGTCGACAACGACGTTGCGGTCGATGGCGTAGGACAACGCCTTGCGAACACGGGCATCGTCGAACGGAGCGACTTCGTTGTTGAACGAGTAGTAGTAGTTACACAGACGCGGGAAAACGTGGGCTTCATCCGGACGTTCGGCTTCCTGAGCGGGGTACTGGCCCGCAGGAATGTCGGTCTTGTCCAGCTCGCCGGCGTCGTAACGGTTCAGGGCCTGGTTTTCATCGTTGATGACCAGGGTGACCACCTTGTCCATCAGGTTGTTTTCGTTGTCCCAGTACATCTCGTTGCGTTCACGCACCAGACGCTCGTTGATAACGTGCTCGGTCAGCACGAAAGCACCGTTGCCGACCAGGTTGCCGGGCTTGGTCCAGTCGTCACCGTGCTCTTCAATCACCCATTGAGGTGATGGGAAAGTGGTGGCGTGGGTGACCATCTGGTCAAAGTAGGGCATGGGGCGGGTCAGGCTGACTTTCAGGGTATGGTCATCGATCGCTTCGACACCCAGGGTGGTGTCTTCCATCTCGCCTTCGAGCACGGCATCGACGTTTTCGAGTGCCATCAGGCTCATGTACCAGGCATAGGGAGAGGCCAGCTCAGGGTCTACGGCGCGACGCCAGGCGTAGACGAAGTCGTTCGCAGTGACCGGCTCGCCGTCGGACCATTTGGCGTCATCACGCAGGTAGAAGGTCCAGGTCTGGTTGTCGTCGGTTTCCCAGCGCTCGGCGACGCCCGGTACGATGTTGCCTTCAGAGTCGGAGTTCAGCAGGCCTTCAAAGAGGTCGCGAACAATGTAAGAGCCATCGACGTCTTCAACGACCTGCGGGTCCAGGGAGGAGGACTCGTCCAGTGCGCGGTAAGTGAATACTTGCTCATCGGCCAGTTGTTCACCGGTAACCGGGTGGGTGTCTTCAGCGAGTACGGGAGTGCCTGCCAGCGATGCTGAAACCAGCGCTGCTGCCAGCGTTTTGTGCAGAGTTTTCATGATTAACCCTCTTATGAATCATTCTATTTTTTAGTAGATGACATATGACAAGCCAGTGCCCGGGTAGGGATAGCTCACAACAGTGTCTGTTTCCAGGCCTTAGCCCAGGGAGGCTCTGCGTGAATTGTTCAGAGCCTCCCTAATGCGAAACAAGGCATGTAAACTTTCACATCCTGCAACAAACATCAATCAGTGCGCCAAAAAAAATGACTGTATGGTTCACTTTACTGGCGAATCTGTGACACAGCCTTGGGAATGACCGTTGTGAAGGGGGTTTATCGACGCTGGGTTATGCAGTTCCAGGCTGTTGAACGAAGTTAGAAACAGAGTTTGAAAAGGTAGAAAGCCGGGGCTGGGCCCCGGCGCGTAACCAGTTGGCGCGTTAGGACTTAGTTGGCCACTTTATAGAGGTTGCGGCTATAGATGTTTTGCTGAATATCATCGAAGGGCCAGCCTTTGACATCCGGCTTGAGCATGATTACCTCGGTGTAGTGGTAAACCGGTGCGTTGGGCATGTCCGCGGCAATCAGTTCTTCCATGGCGGTATATTGAGCGCCCGGGTCCAGTTCGGTCTGGGCTTCGGCCGCTAACCGGTCGTATTCTTCCGATGCATAGGCCGCATCGTTGTAGCCCGAGTCCGATTGCATCAGGTCGAGGAAAGTGGACGCTTCGTTGTAATCGCCACACCAGGCGCCCCGGGCAATGTCGAAATCGCCTTCGCTGCGCGTGGTCAGGAAGGTGGTCCATTCCTGGTTTTCCAGAGTGGCGGTTACGCCCAGCTTTTCCTGCCACATGCTGCTGACGGCGATGGCCACTTTACGGTGGGCTTCATCGGTGTTGTACAGCAAGCTGGTTTCCAGCGGGTTTTCCGGACCGTAACCGGCTTCTGCCAGCAACTCAACGGCACGGGCATCCCGCTCTTCCTGAGTCCACTGGCCCCATTCCACATCGGGCGTGGTAAAGCCAGCGGTCAGTGCCGGGGTAAAGGTGTAGGCCGGGTATTGGCCGCCCTGCAAGACATTGTTGACAATGACATTACGGTCGATGGCGTAAGACAGAGCCTGGCGCACGCGCGGATCATCGAACGGCTCCACTTCGTTATTGAATATGTAGTAGTAGTTGCACAGCTGCGGGAAGACGTGGGCTTCATCCGGGAGCTCGGACTCAAGACGCGGATACTGGCCTGCCGGAACGTCGGTTTTATCGAGCTCGCCTGCATCGTAGCGGTTCAGAGCCTGGTTTTCATCGTTGATGACCAGGGTGACGACGCGGTCCATCAGGTTGTTTTCGTTGTCCCAGTAGCGTTCGTTGCGTTCGCGCACCAGCCGCTCGTTGACCACATGCTCAGTCAGTACGAAGGCACCATTGCCGACCAGATTGCCGGGTTTGGTCCAGTCATCACCGTGTTCCTCGATGACCCATTGCGGGGCGGGAAAGGTCGTGCCGTGAACGACCATTTGTGCGAAATAAGGCAGAGGCCGGCTGAGACTGACCCGCAAGGTGTATTCGTCAATTGCTTCTACGCCCAGCTCAGAAGGGGGTAGCTCGCCTTCGAGAATGGCTTCAACGTTTTCCAGCGCCATCAGGCTCATGTACCAGGCATAGGGTGATGCCAGGTCCGGGTCGACAGCGCGACGCCAGGCGTAGACGAAGTCGTTCGCGGTGACGGGCTCGCCGTCGGACCACTGTGCGTTATCGCGCAGGTGGAACGTCCAGGTCTGGTTGTCTTCGGTCTCGTAGCGTTCGGCAACACCCGGAATCAATTCGCCTTGCTCATTGGAGTTGAGCAGGCCCTCAAACAAATCCCGTACGATGTAAGAGCCATCGACATCTTCGACCAACTGAGGATCCAGAGACGATGATTCATCGAGCGCGCGGTAAGTAAACACTTGCTCCTCGGCCAGTGTTTCACCGGTAACCGGGTGGGCCTTACCGGAGGAAGCCTGGCTTTGCGACGATTCGGCTGGTTCGCTGGTTGACGATTGAGACGTCGTGTCTTCCGGGCCCTGTGAACAACCGGCCAGCGTGACGCCAGTGATGAGGGTGGCGGCCAGAGTCAGGCGCCAGTCCATTGCGATGGGTTTTATCATGGGTATTCTCCCTGTGTGAGTAATGCCGTCTACATCTGATCGAACCACAGGTACCCTGCCAGCCAGGTTGGGTGGCAGGGTAATTAACCTGGCGTATTGGGATCAGACAGCGAGCGGCGCAGAAATTGTCACAGAGGCGAGTAAACTTCAACGAACGAAACGATAAATCGCTATACATTACGCAATGCTGTCAGTAGCGGGGCTAAAAACAGGGATCAGTTCACACTGTCAGCCGTGTTCGGCTTCCATCACTTCAATCAGATTGCTCAGTTCCCGCTGCAGGGCCGCATCGTCGCCCAGGTTGACTTCGACCAGCCGACGCAGGTGGGACGCAGTGTCGACATCCATTGACAGTATGTTCAAGCCACAGGCATGGCGTTCAGCGTGATAATAGGAAACTTCGACCTCCATGGTCAGCACAACGTCGCTCTGGTCCAGCTGGACGACAAGTTGCCCGGTGCCGTCAACGCCCGGAATATGGCCGGTATCGCCGAGCACCACCAGAGCCCCTTTCAGGCTGATGTCGCGTAAGATACCGGGGTAGAGGTCGGGTTGGGCGGGGTCACCCAGGCGCAATTCGATGCGGGCATTGAATTCAATGCGTTGAAAGCGTCTATGGTTGTCAGACATCAAAGTCTCCAGATGACAGGACCTTTCCGGTTATCGGCTGAGGCAGCTAAAAGTAAATGGGCGAACAGCCCCCATTGAATTCACTATAGTTGGCGCTCATTTAGGGTGCAATCATTAAGGAGAGCTCCATGGCCAGATCCACTGAACTGCCCGCCGCCAGCGCGGCGCTGCCCGGACGGGAAACGCCGTTGCCGGTCGACTTTCAACATGCCGTATTTGATATCGACATGCGTGACACACCCGAAGGTTGCGAGGAAATCATACTCGCCATGGGGTGCTTCTGGGGGGCCGAACGCCATTTTTGGACTTTGCCCGGCGTCCGTAACACGGCTGTAGGTTACGCAGGCGGCCTCACGCCGAACCCAACCTATGAAGAAGTCTGCTCGGGCCTGACCGGTCATACCGAGGCGGTGCGGGTCGTGTACGACCCGGGCCAGGTATCGCTGGCTGCTTTGCTGAAGTCGTTCTGGGAGGCACACGACCCAACGCAGGGCATGCGCCAGGGCAACGACATCGGCACCCAGTACCGCTCAGCAATTTACGGCTCGAACGAGCAGCTCGCGGTGGCTGAACAAACACGCAACGTCTTTGAACAGGCGCTGCAAGCTCAGGGTAAAGGCGCTATTACCACGGAGATCGGCCCAAAACCGACGTTCTATTTTGCCGAGACCTACCACCAGCAGTACTTGCTGAAAAACCCGAACGGCTACTGTGGCCTCAAGGGCACCGGCGCAGTCTGCCCGCTGTAAAGGTGGGTTAGACAGAACCCCTCAGAGCTGGCTCAGCCTGACACAAGCCTCCGTCAGTTGTGCTTCATCGTAAAAGGCGAAGCACAACCGCATGGCACTGGCCTGGTCGGGCGAGTCTGAAAATTTACTCCCGGGCTGATAGCCCACACCCGCTTTATGGGCCCGGGGCAGCATGGCGTCGGTATTGGCTCCGTTGCGCCAGTGCGCCCAGATAAAATACCCCCCTTCAGGCGTCTTCCACGCCAGCCGATCTCCCAGATTGTCCTCAAGCCCCCGCACCAGTGTTGCCAGTCGCTTTCGATGAATCTCGGTTAGCCGTGCCAGGTGTTGATCGAATCGTCCGTCTTCCAGCAAAGGCCTGACCAGGCTGGACGTCACCGGCGCCAGGCCACCGCCGCTCGACAACAGCGCGCTGCCAATCAGGCGGGTCAGCATCTCCGGTTGCCCCTGAATCCAGCCGAGGCGCAGGCCCGGCGCCAGCAGTTTGGAAAAGGAGCCAATCGACAAAACCGGTGCCCGCTCGTCGAGGCTGGCCAGTGGGTCGGGCGGCGGCTTGGCGTAATACAGATACTGATAAACCTCATCGGCGACCACCGGGCAAGCGGTATCGCGCGCGAGCGCGACCAGTTGCGCTCTGCGCTCAGCGCTTTGGGTAGTCCCGGTTGGGTTGTGAAAGGTCGGAACCGTGTAAAAGAAGGCAGGCTTGTGCTGTTCTATCAGTCCCGCCAGTTCCAAAATATCGACGCCGCCTTCATCCATGGGTACTGCAACAGCGGTGAGGCCGTGCTCGGCCAGTTGTTTGCGGGCGATGAAATAGGTTGGGTCTTCCACCAGAACGGTATCGCCGGGTTGGCTGAAGCGGGTGCAGATCATGTCGAGCGCGTTAGAGGAGCCCGTAGTCACCATGAGGTTATCGGGGCTTGCAGGCTGACTCTGGCGCTGGTTTAGCCAGGCAGCGAGTGCACGGCGAAACCGTTCGTCGCCCGCTTCGGTGCCATAGGCCAGAACGGGTGCGTCAATGCTGGTCTTGTTAAACAGGTCTGCCGGTAACAGGGCCGGGTCGGGTTGGCCAATGCCAAGATCAATGCGATCGACAGGGGGCGTCAGTTGTGCGGTTTGCCAGGTCATGAAGCGAACTCATCTGATTGCCAGGGGTACTGCCAGTCTGATGGCAATGGGCGAGGGCTTCAAATGGGTTTATCCGAGTTTAGGGCATACACAGTGTGAGTGGCAGCTACCAGTGATGCTTCTGTGGGGAAGTCCGCAGCAGGGACTAAAACGCCTGGAGCGTTTTAGCATGAGCGAAGCGAGCCCGGAGGGTGAATCCCATGGATGGGATTCGTATCCTGCGGTCTAGGCCCGAAACGTCGGACCGCCATGGACAGATTCACGCCGACCCCACAAAAGCGTCACTGGTGGCTGCCGCGGGCCAAAGCCACAGAGCGAACCCAGAAATCCGAGTGTCAGGAGGCTTCGGGCTCGTCTGAATGGGCTGGGTGGTTGGCCAGTGACAGACCACTCAGGGTGGCCAGCAGGGAGCAGACGAACATGGCCAGGGCAATGCGCTGAATGGAGCCATCGACGATCCATGTAGAGGCAGTGCTGACGGTGCCGGCCACAATGAACTGGGAGGCGCCGATCAATGCGCTGGCGGTGCCGCTGAGCCGGCCAAAGTGTTCGAGATAGGCCGATTGGTTATTGGGGGCAATGGCGCCGATGGTGCCGCCGACCAGTATCATCATCGGCAGGAAAGCCCAGAGGCTCTGGCTGTTGATGCCCAGAAACAGATTCATCACCAACAAGGCACCGGCCTGAGTGATCAGCGCAATTTTCAACAGCAGCACCGGCGAATAGCTAAGCAGCAAGCGCCGGTTCAGCGTACCCAGTACGCCCATACAGACCACGCCCGAGGCGAACGCAATGGAAAATTGCGCATTGTTCAGCCCAAACCAGGTCTGGTACATGAAGGAGGCGTGTGTCACGAACAGCATGACGGTGCTGAATGCCAGCGACTGAATCACCACGTGCCGCCAGGCCATGGGGTGGCGCAGCACCGCCAGGTAATTGGTCAGTAATTTCGACACCGGCTCTTTGGCTCCGGTCTTGCGTGGCTGATGGCGCAGCAGACGGAACCACATCAACACCCCAACACCGACGGCATAGACCGACAAGAAATAGAAAATCAGCGGCCAACTGCCGATCCACAGCAGAATCGAACCGAGCGAGGGGGCAATGGCTGGCGCAATGAACATGATCAGCGCAATCAGCGAAAACAGCCGGGCCGCATCCCGCCCGCGGGCGGTATCCCGCACCAATGCGGGCACGCTGACGGCAATCCAGCCGCCACCGAAGGCTTGAATCAGCCGCCAGACGATCATCCATTGCACGTCGGTACTTTGGCCAATGGCAATCGCGCTGATGGCATAGATGCCAAGCCCGGTCAGTAACACCGGCGCCCGGCCGTAACGGTCCGATAGCGGCCCGCCGATGATCAGGCCCAGCGCCAGGCCAAACACATACAAACTCAGCGTCAGTGACACCTGGTTCTGGCTAACGCCCAGATCATCGGCGATTACCGGAAAAGCCGGCAAATAGGCGTCAATGGCCAGCGGGCCCAACGCCATGGTGGCTGCCAGAAGAATGGAAAATTGAAGAGTGGATTTCATGCAAACCTGTCTGTTGGGCGGTGCAGCAGGCGTAGCGTTTGGCTCGCCTGCCGATAAAGATGACCGATCATACAGAATTTACCGGGCCATCGCCGGGGTTCGGGGACTTTCGATGTGGGTCGCAGTGTCCACAAGATGTGACAATAATCCGGTGTATTGCCTTTGCGTGCGAACGTTTTTCTCGACGTTACCTCTGATTGTTTTACGCCCAATGTCTAATGGGCCGGGGGCGTTAATCAGCGCATAGTTTTCGCAGGAAACCCGAACGCCAAAACCACACGGTGATCACATGTCCCAGACGCCCGCTGTTCTTGATTATTTTACTGAATACCAGGCCAGTGTGGCCGACCCGGATGCCTTCTGGCTGGCGCAAAGTAAACGCGTCGCCTGGTATAAAGAACCGACACAGGGTTCCAGCCTCGATAAAGAGGGGTTGTATCGCTGGTTTGCAGATGGCGAACTCAATACCGCCTATCTCGCGCTGGATGCGCAGATCGACGCAGGCCGGGGGGAGCAACTCGCCCTGATTTATGATTCACCGGTAACCGGGAGTGTTAACCGTTTTACCTACCTGGAGTTGCGCGATGCTACGGCTCGGGTAGCCGGGGTATTGCGTGGGTTGGGTGTTGGCAAGGGCGATCGAGTCGTGATTTATATGCCCATGGTGCCTGAAACGGTGATGGCCATGCTGGCCTGCGCCCGGCTTGGGGCTGTGCATTCTGTCGTATTCGGTGGTTTTGCCGCCCATGAACTGGCCGTGCGCATCGATGACGCCGAACCGACGGTGGTGATTTCCGCGTCGTGCGGCATTGAAGTCAACCGGGTGATCGAATACAAGCCGATTCTGGATGCCGCCCTCTCTGAAGCACACCACAAGCCAGCAGCAACGCTGATTCTGCAGCGTCCGCAAGCCGTCGCTCAGATGCAAATCGGGCGCGACCTCGACTGGGACGAAGCCCTGTCGATGGCTGAACCGACGGAGCCGGTGCCGGTAAAAGCCACCGACCCGCTCTACGTCCTCTACACCTCCGGAACCACCGGTAAGCCAAAGGGCGTCGTGCGCGATAACGGCGGTCATGCCGTGGCCATGCATTACAGCATGGAAGTTGTCTACGGCATGACGCCGGGTGAGGTGTTCTGGGCGGCTTCCGATGTTGGCTGGGTAGTCGGACATTCCTACATCGTCTACGCGCCGCTGATATTCGGCTGCACCACGGTGCTGTATGAAGGCAAACCAGTAAAGACGCCGGATGCCGGAGCATTCTGGCGGGTGGTCGCAGACCATAAAGTGGCAGCACTGTTTACTGCCCCTACAGCCTTTAGGGCGGTCAGAAAAGAAGACCCCGAAGCCGCGTTGATGGCCCAGTACGACACCTCCAGTTTGCAAAAACTCTTTCTCGCGGGCGAGCGTCTCGACCCGCCTACTTATGACTGGCTGGTAGAGAAAACCGGCCTTCCGGTACTCGACCACTGGTGGCAAACCGAGACGGGTTGGGCCATTGCCTGCAACCCGGTGGGCATTGAACAGATGCCAGTTAAAGCCGGTTCGGCGACCTTGCCCACACCCGGCTTTCAGGTCGAAATACTCGATGTTTATGGTGATCCATCTGGCGCTAACCAGCAGGGAGCCGTGGCTATCCGATTGCCGATGCCGCCTGGTTGCCTGCCGACCATCTGGCGCGACAGCGACCGTTTTATTTCGGGCTACCTGGCCCAATACCCGGGTTACTACCTCTCAGGCGATGGCGGTTACCGCGATGAAGAGGGTTATCTGTTTGTCATGGGGCGTCTGGACGATGTAATCAACGTCGCCGGGCACCGGCTTTCCACCGGCGAGATGGAAGAGATTGTCGCCGCGCACCCGGCGGTTGCGGAATGCGCAGTTTTTGGTGTTCAGGATGAACTGAAAGGCGAATTGCCGCTGGCCATGGTGGTGCTGAAAGATGGTTTTGTCGGCGATGAAGACGCTCTGAAGGCGGAACTGGTCGCGGCGGTTCGCCAGCAGATTGGGGCGTTGGCCTGTTTTAACCAGTCATTGATCGTCGAGCGGTTGCCAAAGACCCGCTCCGGTAAAATATTGAGAAAAACCTTGCGCCAAATGGTTAATGGTGAGGCGCTGCAGGTGCCTTCGACCATTGATGACCCCGCCATACTGGAGGAGATTCACCAGCGGTTGACTGACGGCTAACGGGCTTTGTTCCTCATTATCCGATAGGCAATCCAATAATCAGCTGTCTATACTCAGATCTGAAGCCCGATCACGCTGGTTGGATCAGGCCTGGGTTCAGAGGGCGTTCTCTTGAAAAGCTGGTCTCTTCGCTGGAAACTTACGATAGGCACAGCGTGTGCCATAACTCTTGCGCTATTGGCTGTTATTGGCACCGGTTGGTACGCGATGCAGACCAATGGTGACATGGCCATCACCGATGCACGGGCGTCCATTGAAAGCCTGGTGGAAGAAGACCTGACCAATACGGCCGAACTGATTGCTGGTGATGTGGAAACCTTCCTGAATCGCAGTTTTGATTTGGCACGGCTGCTTGGCACGGCTCTGAGCACTACCGCTGAAGGTAATGACGCGGGCCGGGATCCGTTCGAGCGAGAGGCGGTATACGATCTCGTCCAGGCGGTTTTGCTGGAGGGCCCCAGCCTTGGCTCGGCTTATGCTCATTTCGAACCCGACGGATACGACGGGGCCGATTCACTCTATCGCGGTGGCTCCGAGGCCCACAGTGCACCTGCCGGTAATCTGGATGTCTATTGGGTGCGCGATGGTGATGACATTGCTTATTACCGCACTGACGAAGATCAATCCTTTAAATACCTGACGGAAGAAGACGAGTTCGGTAACCGTGAATCGGAGTGGTATCTGTGCAGCCGGGATTCGCTTGAGCCATGCATTATGGAACCGTATCTGTATGAAATTGAGGAAGGCTATGAGGTTCTATTGACGTCACTGGTACACCCGATTGTTGTAAATAATGAGTTTCGGGGAGTCGCCGGCGTCGATATAAATATGCCCCAGGTTCAGGAACAGGTGTTGGCTTACCAGCGAGAATTGTTTGGCGGAGCCGCAAACATTGCCTTACTCAGTGACTTGGGATTGCTGGTAGCCAGTTCAGCTTACCCCGATCAACTGGGTGAGTTGAATGAGCGCGTTGATGGGGCTATGGCACAAGCCCTTGCCTCCATGACCGGTCCTGTGATGACGGATGCCAATACGATTCTGGTGCGGGTTCCGGTTGTCATTGAAGACGCCGGTGTTGAGTGGACGGTTGCCATATCCATTCCCCGTCAGGTTGCGTTTGCTGCCAGTCAGGCGCTCGAGCAAAGCCTGCGCACTGGCTATGAGTCAACCGCAGCAAGCATGGTCTTAATTGGCCTGGTGCTTGTGGTGATTTCGATTGTGCTGATCAGTCTCTGGTTGCGCATCAGTACTCAGCCTATGCGCCAGATGCAAAGTTTGGTGGATGAGCTGGCGGGTGCAGACGGGGATTTGACCAAGCAACTCAGTGTCTCCAGTCACGCAGAGCTGATCGCCATTGCTGATGGGTTTAATCGTTTTACCAGCAAGTTGCGCGACATGATCGAGGTTTTGAAGCACTCGGCCTCTGAATTGCGTGATCAGAGCACCATTCTGGTAACGACCTCTGGCGACACCACCGATGCCACCAATGCTCAACAGGAAGAAATGCAGAGTGTCGCGGCGGCCATGAATGAGATGTCTGCCACTGCCAACGAAGTGGCCCGCCTGGCCAGTGGCACGGCAACGGACGCAGAGCAATCCAATCAATCGCTGCAGCAGGCCCGCGAGGCCTTTGCGCATACGGTATCGGAAGTCCGTGCGGTCGCTGAAGCCATGACACAAGCGAGTGATCGGGTTGCTATGGTTGCCAAAAGCAGTGAAAACATCAACGGAATAACCCAAGTCATTGAAGGCATAGCCGAGCAAACCAATTTACTTGCCCTGAACGCGGCCATTGAAGCCGCTCGTGCGGGTGAGCAGGGCCGCGGTTTTGCCGTGGTCGCCGACGAAGTGCGCAGTCTTGCAGCGCGAACACAATCGTCGACCGAGGAAATCAGAACCTTGATTCAAAGCTTGCAGCAGGAAGTCGATGCGGCGGTGGGGGAGATTAAAACCAGTACTGAGCGCATTAAGGTCACTGTTGGCGAGGCGGATGATGCTTATCAGCAAATGGAAACGGCTGCCACGGGTATCGCTTCGATAACGGATAATGCCGCCCAGGTTGCCACTGCGGCTGAGCAGCAAAATCAGGTTAATGAAGAGATCAACCGAAACATAAACCGGGTTGAAGTGGCCAGTGTTCGCCTGGCCGAGTTGGCTCAGGATGCCCAGGGGGTCAGCGATTCGATGCGCAACATTACCGATGATCTGGACCGGCAGTTAAGCCAGCTAAAGGTGTAGCCAACGGATTAATCTGCACACCTTTCCTACGTGATCCTCCATGCCTGAGGACTTATATGTCCAGATGGAATGGCATTGACGTTCCGGGATGCGCGCTGGTTGACTTGGGTCAGTCAGTTCTGACCGGCTCTTTGCTATAGTGATTGTTCAATCAACCTGGGAGCATCAATGCGCTGGTTTAAATCCGGAGATGGAGTGTTATTGGTACTGGGTCTTGTGCCGGTGTCACTCTTTTTGTTTCATAACTGGCCTTCGCCTTCAACCGACCCTGTGTACTGGTTTCGCTGGTGTGGTCGCCTCGTGGGTATTGTCGGCCTGACGTTGCTGCTGTTGGCTGCTCTGATGAGCCTGCGATTACCTCGTCTCGATGTGATGTTTGGAGGCTTGCCACGGTTGTGGACCATTCACCGCCTGGTCGGGTTTCTGGGGTTTGTGGGTGTGTTGCTTCATGCCTGGTTGCTCGGCTTTGCGACGGTCACACAGGGCCGAACACTCAGCTTAGCGGGTCTATTCCCCGGAATGGCTAACTGGCCTATTTGGGCAGGGTGGCTAGCGTTGGCGTTGATGGTTGTGTTTTTGGCGCCAACGTTTCAGTTCTTCGGTCGCCTGAATTACCAGCGCTGGAAGCGGTTGCACCTGCTATCGGCACCGGCGCTCATCCTTGCGCTGGTTCATACCTTGCCGCTCGCTGATCAGCCCCTGGTTTGGTGGGTGATGGGGGCTCTGTCCTTGGGGGCCATCATTTGGCGTAAAGTCCTCTCGCCTCAACTGGGCCGGTCGGCCTGGGAAGTAGTTGACGTGCATCAATTGAAACACGACGTGGTCGAGATATGCCTGAAACCACTGGGCAGCCCGATGCGCTACATGGCCGGTCAGTTTGTCTACCTGACGCCAAACGTACCTGGTCTGAGTGCCGGCAATCGGGAGGAGCACCCTTACACCATTGCCTCGGCGCCGTCTGATCCGCTGCTGCGTCTGGGCATCAAAGACCTTGGTGATGCCAGCCATGCCTTGCAGCGTGTACCGCCGGGTAGTCGAATTGAAATTGAAGGCCCTTATGGTGATTTCTACCAGCGACATTACCCGGGGCGCAATCAGCTCTGGCTGGGGGGTGGCATTGGCATTACGCCCTTTGTCAGTGGTGCGCGCGCCATGCTCGATGACGAGACCGATACCTCGGTGCATTTGTTCTACCTGTCTCAGGATGAATATCGCTCCTACTACCTGGACGAGCTTCAGGACATTGCCGGCAAGCAGCCGCGTTTTGATATCACAGCCCATCACTTTTCCGTACAGGGGGCCGTAACCGAAGCCTTTCTGGAAACACACTGTCCGGATTTCCGCGAACGGGAGGTCTACCTGTGCGGGCCTCCGGGCATGATGAGACACCTGATTCCCCTGTTAATACAAGCCGGACTATCTGGCGACGCCATTCACAGCGAGGTCTTTGATTTCCTATGAACAAATTTGCCTACTCTGCACTGGTCGCTTTCGTCAGCAGTCTGCTGACCCTGATCACCATCGTTTGGGTGGTCCCGACCGTAGCGGAAACCGAAGGGAAAGTGCGCGAAATCAGTCTGGACGAGCTGGCCAGTCATAACACCGCCGACAGTTGCTGGAAAGAGATAGAAGGGCTGGTTTATGACGTTACCGACTTCATCGACCGGCACCCAACGCCAGCGTCGGTGATGACCGAATGGTGTGGTCGGCCCTCTACCGAAGGTTGGGTCGACAAAGGCAATGGCCGGCCTCACAGCGCCGGAGCTGAAGCCTTGCTGGATGATTTTCTGGTGGGCTATCTGGCAGGGGCCGATGTTGATCTGGACGCGCTGAATCAGCCGGCAACCGGGTCAGGCGCTGCTTCTGCTGAGCGGCCTGCCACTGCCGTGGATGCCGGAGCCGGGCGCTATCGCGATGGCAGCTACTATGCAGAAGCCGAACCTGGTAGCCGCGGTACCTTTGGAATCATCGAAATCACAGTCAAGGGCAACCGTATTGTTGGCGTGTATTATGATGAGCTGTCGCGCGATGAGGATGGCACCGTTAATTACCGCAAATCGGCCGACATGAATTATGCCGAACGCTGGCGCCGGGTCAGCGGTGGCGTAACGCAGCTGTCTACCTACCCGGCTTATGAACAGATGTTGATTGAACAGGGCGTACCCGAAGGGGTCGATGCCATCAGCGGGGCCACTGGCGCTTATGACGCCTTTGTCGGGCTGGCAACAGAAGCCCTGTCAACAGCCCGCTGAAATGAGCCGCCCGCTGAGAGGCGGGTGGCTGGTTTTGCCAGTTGTTAGAGTTTTACGATCAGCTTGCCATCGTTGCCACCGGTAAAGAACAGATTCAACCCGGTCATCGCTGATTCGAGCCCTTCCAGGGTGTGCGCCCGGTATTTGATCTTGCCCTGCTGAACGTAGGGCGTCAGTTTTTCAAGCAACTGTGGTGCCTGGTGCAGGTGATCCGGCATGGTGAAACCCTGAATCAGCAGGCGCTTCTTAATGATGTTCATCCAGTTCGGGCCCGGGCTGGGTTCGCGCGCGGTGTAATCGGCGATCATACCGCATACCATGATGCGCCCGTGGGCGTTCATGCGTTCGAAGACCCGGTGCTGGATAGGACCGCCGGTATTTTCGAAATAGAGGTCGATGCCCTCTGGCGCCAGTTCATCGAGTTTTGCGCCCAGGTCATCCGTCTTGTAATTGACCGCT
The DNA here is from genome assembly GCF_004000275.1 of Saccharospirillum alexandrii. Classification (GTDB taxonomy): domain Bacteria; phylum Pseudomonadota; class Gammaproteobacteria; order Pseudomonadales; family Natronospirillaceae; genus Saccharospirillum; species Saccharospirillum alexandrii. The sequence continues at coordinate 1,622,901 of NZ_RCIP01000001.1, read as the reverse complement.
CCGTCGAAACCCAGGTCGTTGGTGATCCAGCTGGCCTTGTCTTCACTGCCCACCACACCAATCACTCTAAGGCCATCGGCTTTGGCCAACTGGCCGACGATCGACCCGACCGATCCCGCTGCACCGGATACCACGATGGTTTCACCGGCCTTGGGTTTGCCAATTCCGTACAGGCCCTGAGTGGCCGTCAAACCGGGCAGGGCAAATACCGACAGCAGCATGTCAGCCGGCAGCGATGCATCAACCTTGTTGACGCCTTTGCCCGTGCTGATGGCCAGTTCCTGCCAGCCAAACATGCCCATGACCCGGTCGCCGACTGAGAAATCCGGGTGATTCGATTCGATGACCTCACCCAGACCGGAAGAACGCATCACACTGCCGAGTTCCACGGGGGGGATGTAGCTTTCGGTGTCGGGCGACATCCAGCCCAGCATGGCCGGGTCCAGTGACATGTGGGTCTGGCGAACCAGAAATTCGCCGTCACCGGTGCTTGGAACGGGTTTTTCAACCACCTCGAACAAATCGGGGCCAATGGGGCCAGAGGGACGTTTGATCAGGTTTATCGCGGTATAGGTGCTCATGATGTTGGCTCACTGTGTTGATGGAACAAAATCGAATGGTTTTTGGGTCTGATGTCTATTATTGCGACGGCTGAGATGACAAAAAGTGCCAAATGAGCGAATATTTGTTGTCTTAAAAGCAATAGTAAGGGCTTTTTGAAACCGTGGACCAGTTGAGAGCCATCAAGTACTTTGTGAAAGTAGCTGAAACCCGCAGTTTTTCGCGCGCAGCCGAGCATTTTCAGGTACCGCCGTCGTCACTGTCGCGGCGCGTGGCAGACCTTGAGGCGCATCTTGGTGCGACGCTGCTGACTCGCTCAACCCGGGTGGTGCGGCTGACTGAAATCGGCCAGCGCTACTACCGGGATATTGTTGATGTGCTGGCACAACTGGATGCCACCCACGAGGCCGTCAGCCTTTACCAGGCCGAGCCGATGGGCCGGTTGCGCATCAGCGCCATGGTTGGCTTTGGGGAGCGCATCCTGTTACCGCTGATGGACCGCTTCAACCAGCGTTACCCGGATGTGCAGCTGGACATTACGCTCAGCGACGAGCTCAGTGTGCTGGACCGGGATGAGGTGGACATCGCCATTCGCGGTGGCTATGCGCCCGACGCCCGGGTTGTCGCCATTAAACTGATGAATAATGACTTTATCGCCGTAGCGTCACCGGCGTACCTGGCCCGATACGGCACACCCAGGCACCCGCAGGACCTCAAGCACCACAAAGGACTGTATTTTCGCACCCCGCAGGGGCCAACCCGCTGGATATGCGAGCTGGATGACCGCTGGCAGGATGTATCGGCGCCGGGTGTCGCCTACTCCAATGCCGGCCCCTGGCTGCTGGATCGGGCCGTTCGCGGCGATGGCATTCTGATGCTGCCGGGCTGGGTGCTGAAACCCTACCTGGAGAGCGGCGAGTTGGTGCCGGTTCTGGTGTCTCCCGGCTTGCAGGTGACGACACAGCCGGGTATGGCGATCTATCTGCTTTACCAAAAGACCCGGTATCAGGTGCCCAAAATACGGGCGGCCGTTGATTTTCTGGTGTCTGAGGTGCCCATGGTCTGACGTCAGTTTGGCGCCAGCAGGGTTGCTGTGTCGGCCACCCCTGTGGTTTGATCCGTAGGTCCTAGTGTTTCTTCATCTATTTCAAGGTAATCATGCTGCAAATTTCCAACGCCGTTTCTTTAGCTGACTGGGAGATCGATATTGTCCAGATTCGGGCCCAGGGAGCCGGGGGGCAGAACGTCAACAAAGTCGCCTCTGCCGTGCATCTGCGCTGCGATGTGCCCAAAACCGCCCTGCCGGATTTCTACAAGGAGCGGCTGCTGGCGTTATCGGACCACCGGATCACCAAAGACGGTGTGATTGTCATTAAGGCGCAGCGGTTTCGAACCTACGAAAAAAACAAGGACGATGCCCTGCAACGCCTGGCCGAGCTGATTCGCGGTGCGGTAAAACAGGAAAAAGCCCGGCGGCCCACCAAGCCTACCCGGGGCTCGCAGCGACGCCGGGTAGAGAAAAAGGTTCAGCGCGGCAAGACCAAGGCCATGCGAGGTAAGGTTGAGCCCTGAGGCAAACGTAATTGGTTTTGCGACCTGCCTGGGAAACGATCATACTGTGATTTAGTTCCCATATTGGCCGTGCCAGAAAACCTGCCCAGAGTGATGCCAGATGACATCGACCACCCCCATCGCTGACTCACCGAAAAGCCGTGTGCTGGCAGAGCGTCGCCGTCGCTTTGGCTTGCGTCGCCTCGTCCGCTGGTTACTGGGCCCCGATACCGATACGCTCAAACAACAGCAATTGATGCTGATTGTGTCCGGAATACTCTTTCTGTGGGTATCCGGGCTCTTCAATGGCCTGTTTGGTGTCACCCCTCTTTTGCTGGTCGGTGTGTATCTCGCGGCCATACCGGTTCTGATTTGCTTGTGGTGGCAGGGTCGCTGGCGCGACAAGACCCGGCGCGCAACGACCATTTCACTGATCATACTCGCGTTGATCGTTGCTCCGGCCACCTGGTTTCTCAATGCAGGCTCGCAGGGGCCGACGCTGATTCTTTATCTGATACTGGTGAGTTATGCAGTTGGTGTGCAAAGCGCCGAGAATCGCTGGCGCGTAGGCTTGCTGGCCTTGTTGCTGGTCTCGCCAATCATCTGGTTGATGGCAGAACTGTGGGCGCCTCACTGGATAGTGCCCTATCCCGACACAAAGACACGTATTATCGACCTGATTTTCAGCTACTCGGCCGGTGCTCTGCTGCTGAGCATTGTCATTCTGGGTCATGTTCGCCGTTTCAGTCAGGAGTTGTACAAAGCCAATGTCTTGTCGAAACGCCTGACGGATATGGCGCGTAAAGACAGCCTGACCGGGTTGTTGAATCATAAGGTCATTCACCAGGGGGTGATGGCGGCACTGGCGCTGCAACGACCTTTCTCACTGGTCATGCTCGATCTGGATCACTTCAAAAAAGTGAACGACCGGCACGGCCACTTGTACGGCGATACCGTGCTGGTGCAATTTGCCCTGGTTTTACGCGCCTGCTGTGAACCGTCCAAAGGCCAGGTCGGCCGGGCTGGCGGAGAAGAGTTTCTGGCCATCATTCCCGGCGACGATAATGCCGCCAATGCCTTTCTCGCCCGCCTGCGGTCCGAGTGGGCCATCTGTTATCTGGAACACGGTGCTGTCACCTTCAGCGCCGGAGCAGCCAGCTGGGTTCCGGGCGACAGCCTCAATAGCCTGATTCAACGGGCCGACGATGCGCTCTATGGCGCCAAAGATGCAGGCAGGGACCGCTGGGTGGTGGCTGCCGCATCCTCGGCCACAGGGCTGTGATACACTCTGTGCCAACCAACCTTCAGACCCGACGGGAATCCCATTTCTGATATGCAGCAGTACGATGGACTGATTATCGGTGGCGGTGCCGCCGGCCTGATGTGCGCCGCTGTGGCGGGTCAGCGTGGCAAGCGTATGCTGGTGCTTGAGCATACCAAGAAGGTCGGCAAGAAAATTTTAATGTCGGGTGGCGGACGCTGCAATTTCACCAACTACCAGGTAGAGCCTTCCCATTTTATTTCACAGAACCCGCATTTCTGCGTATCGGCGCTGAAGCGCTATACGCCCTACGACTTTTTGTCACTGGTGCAGAAACACGACCTCGAGTTCCATGAAAAAACGCTGGGGCAGTTGTTCTGTGACCGGTCGTCGAAGGATATTCTGGCGATATTAGTGGCCGAGTGTGAGGCCGCTGGCGTTGAAATTCGCACCCAATGCGACGTCGAATCCATTGATTACCAGAGTGAGCCGTCAGATACCCGCTTTCAACTGAGTACGTCAACCGGCCGGGTAGCGGCACCGTCACTGGTCGTGGCCACCGGCGGTCTGTCGATCCCGACCATGGGTGCGACGGGGTTTGGCTATCAGGTAGCCGGGCAATTTGGTTTGAAGGTGGTGCGGCGGGATGCCTCACTGGTGCCGTTCACGCTCTCGGGCGACTTGCTGGAGTTGGCGCAGTCGCTGGCAGGCGTAGCCGTGCCGGTCAGCGTCACCTGTGGTGATGCCCGCTTTCGCGAAGCCATGTTATTCACTCACAAAGGCCTGAGTGGCCCGGCGATGCTGCAGATCTCCAATTATTGGCAGCCGGGCGAACCGATCGAAGTCGACTTTCTGCCGGACGTTTCCATTGCCGATTGCCTGGCACAGTGGCGAACAGAGGGTCGCAAGGGCGAGCTTAAAAACGCCCTGGCGCAGTTGCTGCCCAAGCGCTTTGTGCAAGCCTGGCTGGAGCATCACCCGTCGGTGAAGTCGCTGGGAAGCACTACCCTGGCCAACCTGAGCAAAGCCGATACCGAGGCACTCGGCCAGGTGCTGCACCGCTGGACGCTGGTGCCAGCGGGCACTGAAGGCTACCGCACGGCGGAAGTGACCCGAGGTGGCGTCAGTACTGACGAAGTATCGTCAAAGACATTTGAGGCAAAGTCGGTGCCTGGGCTCTACTTTATTGGCGAGGTGCTCGACGTAACCGGCTGGCTCGGCGGCTACAATTTTCAGTGGGCCTGGGCCAGCGGACATTGCGCGGCGCAGTATCTATGACTGCGCCATGCACACGAGCCCGGACTACCCATACCGGAATGGAAGAGGAACGTAACTGAATGAAAGCCCCTGCACGCCTGCAACCTCTGATTGAGGATGGCGTCATCGATGAAGTGATCAGTGCCCTGATGAGTGGCAAGGAAGCGGCGGTGTTTGTGGTCCGCTGTGGCGAGGAAATTCGCTGTGCCAAGGTGTACAAAGACGCCAAAAAACGCAGCTTTAAACAGGCGGCCACCTATACCGAAGGCCGCAAGGTACGCAGCACTCGCCGTGCCCGGGCCATGGAAAAAGGCTCGCGCTTTGGTCGCAAGCAACAGGAAGAAACCTGGCAGAACGCCGAAGTCGATGCGCTGTACCGGTTGGCCGCGGCAGGTGTTCGGGTACCGGAACCCTTTGGTTGCATCGACGGTGTCATGATCATGGAGCTGGTGACCGACGATGAGGGCGGTGTCGCCCCGCGGCTGGACGACGTTGTGCTGACGCCGGAGCAGGCGCGGGAAGACCATGCGTTGATGATGCATTACGTCAAACTGATGCTGAATGAAGGCCTGATTCACGGTGACCTGTCTGAATTCAACGTACTGGTCGATGCCTACGGGCCGGTGATCATTGACTTGCCACAAGCGGTCGATGCGGCGGCCAACAATAACGCCCAGGCCATGCTGAAGCGCGACGTCGATAACATGACCCGCTACTACGGTCAGTTTGCGCCCGAGCTGAACAAAACCCATTACGCCGAAGAACTCTGGGCGCTCTATGAAGCTGGCGATCTGACGGACGAGACCGAACTGACCGGTCACTTTGACGTTGATGAATCAGCCGCCGATGTCGATGGCGTACTGGGCGAAATCGCCGCCATTCTGGCCGAAGAGGAAGAGCGCAAAGGCTGGGAAAATGCCGAGGATCTGGACGACTAGGGTCCTGAGTGTTGAGTTTGGCTTTACATTGTTGCCATGAGTCCGTGTCAGGCACCGGGGGTATCTCTCCGGGGACGGCGTGAACCCGTCCATGGGGCCTAGACTGCAGCATCCATGCTGCAGACTTCCCCGGATAGATACCCCCGGCACCTGACACTCAATTGGTTGCTAACTCTTAAATTTGAGTTATGACTTCAACGTGAGCGCTTAAACAATCGAGTCCGCTCATACAAGCCTTCTATTCGTTTCAGTCTCTCGCTGGTCTCTTCCCAGCGCCGGCCCTGAACGCCTGCCAGTAATGCTTCAACCAGTGCCATCAGTGGCGTCAGTGAATCCCAGGCTGAAGGGGCTTCAATGTGGCAGGGCATGGTGTGGCGTGCGTGGACGGCAGCGGGTGATACCCAGCGGTCGGTGATCAGTACGATGTCGACGCCCTGTTCCCGCGCCAGTTCGACCATTTGCACGACAGCCGGTTCGTAGCGACGTACATCGAAGGCGATCAGTACATCGCCTTCGGTCATATCCAGCAAGGCAGTCGGCCAGGTGTTGGGCATGGAGGATAGAACCACCACATCACCGCGCATCACCTTGAGCGCGGTGGCGAAATAGTCCGCAATGGAATGCGTCAGGCGTCCGCCCAGCGTATAGATACGCCGCTCGGGGTCGGAGAGCAGGCCGGTTGTGGCATCGAAACTGGCCTGGTCGATCTGGCTCAGGGTGGCGTTCAGGTTATCGACCAGCTTGTCGGCGAAGTGGTTCAGTATGTGGGCGCCAGGGTAGGCATCGGCCCACTTGTCGTGTTTGGCCAGCGGGGAGGCCAGCGTATCGCTAAGTTCTTCATGCAACCCTGCCTGAAAATCCGGATAGCCCTTGTAACCCAGTTTTTGCACCAGTCGCACCACGGTTGGGCTTGAAACCCCGGCTGCCCGGGCAACCGACGCCACCGAACCCAGAACCGTTACCGGAAAATTACCCAGCATGTAGGTGGCCACCTGACGTTCTGCCCGGGTCAGTTTGGGCAGCGCCGTGCGTAATTGGGTTTCGATGGTATGGGATGGCACATTCATGCGGTCAGGTCTCAGCAGGCATGTGAAAAATAGGGGCGCAGACTGTCTCAAACCGGTGCGACTTTGACCAGAACAACCCAAGTCAGTGCGTTTTTTCTCTGCATGAAGTTTAGCCATTTTGTTTGATTTGTAACAGTCGATGTAATTCTGAAAAGATATTGACAAGATGCGGAGAGCGTCAGAGACTGGTTTTATCGTTGAGTAGGAAAGGACTGTCCAATGCTGACCGCCGATGCCTGTACCGCGACCGGCACAGCCGGGGCCTCCGGGGTTCCCAATGCAACGACTGCCCTATATGACCCGGGAGTTCGGTCATGCCTCGTTTCCTGATCGTGTATGTGCGCTGGGTCGAACGTCTGAATTATGGCGTCGGCCGGCTGGCCATGTTCTCGCTGTTTGCGCTGATGGGCATTCTGTTGTGGGGCGCCATCGCACGAGCTGGCTGGCAACCCCAGATCTGGACCGATGAAATGGCCCAGTTTCTGTTAATGGGTTACTTCATGCTGGGTGGTGCCTATGCCCTGCAACTGGGCTCCGCTGTGCGAATGGATCTGTTGTACAGCCGTTGGTCCGATCGCACCAAGGCCGCCGTTGATGCCGTCACTATTTTAATGCTGGTGGTTTACCTCGGCATTCTGCTGTGGGGTGGTATTGAAAGCACCTTGTACGCCCTTGAATATTCCGAACGACGACGCGGACTTTGGCGCCCCTACATGGCACCCATAAAAATAGTCATGGTCATCGGTATCGTGCTGATGATTCTGCAATGCACTGCTTTTTTTATTCGTGATATCGCCCGGCTTAGAAAGGTGGAGTTCTGATGTCCTACGATCTTATTGCCGCGCTGATGTTTGGCTCTATGCTGGTGATGATGCTTACTGGCCAGCGTATGTTTGGTGTCATCGGCTTTGTGGCGGTCATCGCTGCGGTTTTTTTGTGGGGTGACCGGGGCGGCTATGATCTCGCCTTTGCCCAGACCATTAAAGTCATGAACTGGTACCCGCTGCTGACATTGCCGATGTTTATTTTCATGGGCTATGTCATGTCGGAATCGCGCCTCGCAGATGACCTGTATCGCATGTTCCATGTCTGGTTCGGCCCCGTGCCCGGTGGCCTGGCCATTGGCACCATTTTGCTGATGGTGCTTATTTCTGCGATGAACGGTTTGTCAGTAGCGGGTATGGCCATTGGTGCGACCATTGCGTTACCTGAGTTGCTGAAACGGTCTTACGATAAACGCATGGTCACCGGCGTTATACAGGCCGGTGCGAGTCTGGGAATTCTGGTGCCGCCGTCGGTGGTGATGGTGCTGTACGCCATGATCGCCCGCCAGCCCGTCGGCCAGCTCTGGCTGGCAGGGGTGTTGCCCGGGTTGTTGTTGGCGTCGCTGTTTATTATCTACATCTGGTTGCGTTGCAAGTTGAACCCGGAGCTGGGTCCGCCCATTTCCGATGAAGACCGAAAGAGCATCAGTCGGGGCGAGAAATACCGGTTACTGTTGGCTGGACTGATGCCACTGGGCATTTTCGCCGTCATGATGGTGCCCTTTGTGATGGGCTATACCCGTCTGGTGGAAAGCTCCGTTATTGGTGCCCTGGCGGCGACCGCAGTGTCTGTTTTCAAAGGCCGGATGAGCTGGCGGGTACTGGAGGTCTGCAGCCGTAACACCCTCGCCATCAGTTGCATGTTCCTGTGGATTATTCTGGCCGCACTTGCCTTTGGTGCCGTTTTCGATGGGCTTAGAGCCGTCGATTTTGTTCGCAATCTGTTTATGGACAACCTGGGCTTGGGGCGCTGGGAAATTCTGATATTAATGCAACTCAGCTTTATTCTGATGGGCACCTTTCTCGACGATACCGCCATGCTGGTGATCGTTGCACCACTTTATGTACCCATCGTCAGCATGCTGGAATTCAACCTCATCTGGTACGGCGTGCTGTATACCATTACCTGCCAGATTGCCTATATGACACCGCCCTTTGGCTATAACCTGTTTTTAATGCGTGCCATGGCACCGAACGACGTAACGCTGAGTGACATCTATCGATCCATAATTCCGTTTGTGGGTGTAATGATTCTCGGATTAATCATAGTGATGGTGTTTCCCCAAATCGCACTCTGGTTGCCCGAGACCCTTTACAACCGCTGATAAGAGGCTGCGTTCGTGCAACCTTTGTTTCAACTGGAAAGAGGGAAATACCATGACATCAAGACGTACGTTCATCAAGGCCGGTGCAATGGCCGGCGCAGCTGCCATTACAGCGCCCAAGGTGCTGGCAGAATCGACCATCCGCTGGCGTTTGCAAACCTATGCCGGGTCTTCTCTGGGTGCTCAGGTGATCAAACCTGCCGTTGATATGTTCAACGCCATAGCGGGCGATGAAATGCAGATCGACCTGTTCTACGCCGACCAGCTGGTACCAACGTCCGAGCTGTTTCAGGCGATGCAGCGCGGTACCATCGATGCGGTGCAATCTGATGACGATTCAATGATGTCACCCACCGACGTGACGGTGTTTGGCGGTTATTTTCCCTTTGCCAGCCGTTATTCCCTGGATGTGCCGGCGCTGTTCAATGACTGGGGCCTGAATGAAATCTGGGCCGAGCAATACGCCTCTGTGGGGGTGAAGCACATCTCCGCCGGTTCCTGGGATCCCTGTCACTTTATTACCACGTCACCCATTACCAGTCTGTCGCAACTGGAAGGCAAGCGGGTGTTTACCTTTCCGACGGCAGGCCGCTTCCTGAATCAGTTCGGTGTTGTGCCGGTTACGGTGCCCTGGGAAGACGTCGAAATCGCGTTGCAGACCGGTGAAATCGACGGCGTTGCCTGGTGCGGTATTACCGAAGCCTATGAAGTGGGTTGGGCTGATATCTGTTCGCATTTTCTGACCAACAACATATCCGGTGCCTGGATTGGCCATTTCTTTGCCAACATGGAACGCTGGAATGAATTGCCGGCGCATTTGCAAACCCTGATGGCTGCCTGCTTCGAGCAATCGCATTACTATCGCCAGCACTGGTACTGGGCTGGCGAAGCCCGGTTGCGCACCCAGGGCACCAAGCTGGAACTGACGTCGATTCCGGATGCAGAGTGGGCGCAGGTCGAGCAGGCAGCGCGGGTTTTCTGGGACGACATCGCCGAAGAATCGGAAACCGCTGCGCGCGTTGTGCAGATTTTCAAGGATTACAACGCGGCGATGGACCGGGCCGGACGCCCCTACCGTTACAGTTGATGGTTGTTCGCCCAACGGCGAACGGTCAGGTAATCCTGCAGTAGCCGGTCAGGCTCAAAATGCAGCCGGCCGGTTAGGGTCCGTGTCGGTTCAAATACAGCCTGCAACCGGCCGTCGTTGTTGATAAGAAACAGTGTTAACCCGTGTGTGACCTGCACCGAGCCCTGCTCATCCTGAGTCACGCTGGCATGGATGCCCAATGCCGATTCAAACGCTTCGGCATCCTGATCTGAAACTGCACGCCAACCGCTGAACTGTTCATGAAACCACGGCAGGTAGTCGGCCAGTTGCGCCAGTGAATCCCGACCCGGATCGACTGTATAAAAATGCAGTCTCAGATCAGTGAACTGTGATTGCCGGTCGAGTGCGCGTTTGAACTGGGCCATTTCCACCAGGGTTGTCGGGCAAATATCGGGGCAATGCGTGAACCCATAACTGATCAGGTGCCAGTTGCCGGGCAAGGTGTCTGGTGTAACCACGGGTCCGTTGTGTTGCTCCAGCCTGAATGCCGGCAGCGGCTGGGCGGGCATCAGCCAGGCGCCCTGTATCGTGGGAAGCGAGGGCACTGCCGGTGCTATTACCCAAAGGGCAAAGCCAAAAAGCACCATAAGAATAGCCGGTGGCGCTATGAAGGGGATCAGCCTGTTGCCTTGCACAATGGCCGCTACCCCGCCAGGAACATCAGTCGGCTGGTCATGGTGTAATTGCCTTCAATGGCCATAAAGGCAATAAAGATGGGAATTGCCAGAGTGGGTACCAGTAAAGCCACACGCAGGGTGATGGGCTCCCAGGCGAAATGCATGAACACACTGAGAATCAGGCCGGCTTTGAGGAACATGAAAATCAGAATCAGGCTCCAGCGTAGCAGGCCCTGAAACTGCAAGTAATCGACCATGTACGACAGGGCACTGAGCACGAACAATACCCCCCAGACTTTAAAGTACAGGCTTAACGGGTGCTGCTGACCCTGAGTGTCTGCGCTCATATTTCCTCCTGACGCGGGCCGGTTGTGACCGGCTTACCATAAATAGAAAAAGGCAAAAATAAACACCCAGACGAGGTCGACAAAGTGCCAGTACAAGCCGGTGATCTCGACAATCTGGAACCCCTTTTTATCGTAGTGGCCAAGCTTTACCTTGATCGCAACGACGGTTAAATAAATCACCCCACCGGTAACGTGAAGGCCATGAAAACCGGTAATCATAAAGAAGGTGGAACCAAACTGGGCGGCACCCAGCGGATTACCCCAGGGGCGAATGCCTTCTTCGACAATCAATTTGCTCCACTCGTACGCCTGCATGCCCACGAAGCCGAAACCCAGTGCCGCTGTGGCAATCATTAACCAGAAGGTGGCGTTCTTGTTGCCCTGGTAGGCTGTGTTGACCGCCATCGCCATGGTGCCGCTGCTGGTAATCAGAATGAACGTCATGATGGCGATAAGCAGCAACGGAATGTGTTCACCGCCGACCACCAGGGCAAAAACCTCGCTGGTCAGTGGCCAGGCTTCGGTCGCCGAAATGCGCACGTTCATGTAGCCAATCAGGAACAGGCTGAAGATAAAGGTGTCGCTGACCAGAAACACCCACATCATGACCTTGCCCCAGTTGACCTTGAAGGCCTCCTTGTCGGCCGACCAGTCGATTACCAGGTGTTGCCAGTAACCCTGGGGCTTGCTGTTCATTTCCGTCATGGTGGTTACCCCAGGCCGCAAGCGGCGGCAAGTAAGGCGTAGGCTTCAGGCGTCCGGGTGAGTAAGAAAAACAGCACTAACCATAACGCCAGCAAATAATGCCAATAGGTGGTGCAGGCTTTAACGGCAACAGCGACCTGATCAATGCTGCACCCCTGACCAATGCGAATAAAAACCCGCACGACCGCGAGTACCCCTCCAAACAGATGCAGGGCATGCAAACCGGTAAACAGATAAAAGTAGGAGTTGGCCGGGTTGTCGCTGACGCCGTAGCCCAGGTTGGCAAGGTAAATCCAGGTGGTCCATTGCGCCATAATGAACACCAGCGCCAGGAATCCGCCAACGCTGATACCCAGCATAACGCCATCGGGTTTTTGTGATTTTACCGAATGCCAGGCCCAGTGCATGGCGGCACTGGCTGCAACCAGAACGGCCGTGGTGGCCCAAAGCCTGGGGCTTTGGTTGAACGGCAGCCACGGTTCGCCGGCCAGTGCCTGAAAATCCGGGTACTGGGACCGGGTCAGAAAGGTCACAAAGATCAGCACAAAGGCGATGCTGATCACCATCAGTAAAAACCGCAGGGCAATCTGGGCCGGGGGAGTACCGCCCGATGCGTCATACGCAATTGAACCATCGGGCATGGCCAGCCAGGGTTTTTCAGTTAGAGCGCTGAAGCCTTTCATGTGGATTCCCTCCCGGTTGCGGTGCGGTCATAGCCTGGTTCGTAGGTCACGTCACTGTCGGGTACATGCTGTGGTATGAAGTCGTCCACGACACCGGGCACGCTGTAATCGTAGGCCCAGCGATGGACGGTTGGCAGCTCTTTGCCCCAGTTGCCATGGCGTGGTGGTACGTCCGGCGTGTGCCATTCAAGCGAGGCGGCATCCCAGGGGTTGATGCGGGACTTGGGTTCCCGCTTGATCGTCCAGAACAGGTTGATGATGAAAATCAGTTGAAACAGCGCAACGATGATGACTGCAATGGTGATGTTCGCATTGAGCGCATGCGCCGAGTCGGGAATGAAGCTGGTGTCACCCAGAGCGTAGTAACGCCGAGGAACCCCGAGGAACCCGATGTAGTGCATTGGCAGATAGATGGCGTAGGTACCGAGGAAGGTGCCCCAGAAGTGAATCATCCCCAAACGGGTATTGAGTTGTTTGCCGGTCACCAGCGGGAACCAGTGATAGATGGCGGCAAAGAGCACCATGATCGGTGAAACCCCCATCACCATGTGAAAGTGAGCAACCACAAAGAACGTGTCGGACAGCGGCAGGTCAATGACAACATTGCCCAGAAACAGGCCGCTTAAGCCGCCATGGGTAAAGGTAAAAATAAACCCGATGGCGAACAGCATGGGCACGGTCAGGTGAATGTTGCCTTGCCAGAGTGTCAGCACCCAGTTGTAGACCTTGATCGCCGTGGGTACCGCAATGATCAGCGTGGTCGTGGCGAAGAAAAATCCGAAATAGGGGTTCATGCCACTGACATACATGTGGTGTGCCCAGACCACAAAACTGAGTCCGCCAATAATAACGATGGCCCAGACCATCATCCGGTAGCCGAAGATGTTCTTGCGCGCATGCACGCTGAGTACATCGCTGACCATGCCAAACGCAGGCAGCGCCACGATGTACACTTCCGGGTGGCCGAAAAACCAGAACAGGTGCTGAAACAGAATCGGGCTGCCGCCTTCATAGTCGGTGGCCTCACCCAGCGATACGATGGCGGGCATGAAGAAGCTGGTGCCGAGCACGGAATCAAACAGCATCATGATGGCGCTGACCAGCAGGGCCGGGAAGGCAAACAGACCAAGAATGGTGGCCGTGAAAATGCCCCAGATGGTCAGTGGCATACGCATCAGCGTCATACCGCGCGTGCGCGCCTGCAGAATGGTCGACACATAGTTCAAGCCACCCATGGTAAAGGCGATGATAAAAATAGCCAGAGAGGCGAGCATCAGCACAATGCCCCAGCCGGAGCCCGGCGTTCCCTCAAGAATCGATTGGGGTGGGTAGAGTGTCCAACCAGCACCGGTTGGACCGCCCGGTGCGAAAAAGCTGGCGAGCAGCACCAGTACCGATAAAAAATAAAACCAGAAACTGAGCATGTTCAGATAAGGGAAAACCATGTCGCGGGTGCCGACCATCAGCGGAATCAGGTAGTTGCCGAAACCGCCCAGCAACAGTGCCGTTAGCAAATAGATCACCATGATCATGCCGTGCATGGTCACGAATTGTAGGTACATGTTGGGATTAATGAAGTCGAACTGGTCGGGGAAGCCCAGTTGCAAGCGCATCACCACCGACAGCATCAGGGCCACCAGCCCGACAAAGATGGCAGTGCAGGCATACTGAATGGCAATGACCTTGTGATCCTGACTCCAGATGTACTTGCCGATGAAGGTTCGGGGGTGGTGCAGCTCGGGTTCCTGATCGGCAATGGCGATGTGTGTCATGGTAGATCCCTGTGCAAAAGTGCTTGTTGGTCTTGGTGCTTCCGGTCACAGCGTTGCAATGTAGGCCAGCAAGTCACGCAAACGTTCGGGGCTGTGAATGGTGCGTGTCATTAGCCGCATCTGTGTACCAAACTGATCTTCGGGGTGCTTGCCTCGCCAGCCCATGCTGAAATGCTCCAGCTGGCGTTTCAGGTAAAGGTCGCTCTGGCCCGCCAGTGCCGGCGCGCTCAGCAGTACCTTGCCCTCGCCGCCGGTACCGTGACAGGCTGCACAGGCGCCATAGAGACGCTGGCCGTTGGCAATGTCGCCGACCAGCGTGCCGTCGACATCAACCGCGTCGAGCGTCTCGATGTAGGCCAGCAAGTCGGCTTCGGTGTTGGGGTCAATCCCCCGGGCTATGGCCACCATGGTCTGGCCCGGGGAGTCCTCCCGTGCAGTACCGCGTATGTTGTTCCGGTAATGCCGCAGCTGCCGCGCCATATAGCGGCTCTCGAGTCGAGTGAGATTGGGCGCATTCAGCGCCGGGTTGCCCTGACCATTGGCACCGTGACAGCCTGCACAGCTCTGATATCCTGCTTCGCCGGCTGCCAGGTCAATGCCGTTTCCTGACTGCACGTCGTTAAAAGTTGGGTAGGTGGCCAGCCAGGTTTCGAAGTCCTGTTCGGGTTCCACCTGTACCTGGCCTTTCATGGTGTAGTGCGCCAGGCCGCATAACTCCTCGCACAATACATCGAAGGTGCCTTCGCGGGTCGGCGTAAACCACTGATAGGTTTGAGTGCCTGGCACCAGATCCATCTTGACCCGGAACTGGGGTACCGCGAAGTTGTGCAGCACATCATTGGAGCGCAGGACCAGCTTGACCGGTTGATCGACTGGCAGGTGCAGTCGGTGGTGTTCTACCAGAATGTCGTCGGCACCACTGGGGTCGCTCGGGTCGAGGCCGAACCGGTTGTCATTACTGACAAAGCGAGCATTGGCAGCACCGAGTACACCGTCGTCACCGGGAAAACGAAACGTCCATTGCCATTGCTGGCCAATGGCTTCAACTTCCATGGCATCGTCCGGCACATGGACGACCTTGGCCCAGACAATGAGGCCAGGTGTGAGCATGGCGACAACACCGACCGTCGTTAAGGCGGTTAGCCAGATTTCGAGTTTCTTGTTTTCGGGCTCGTAGTGGGAACGCCGGTTTTTATTGTGTCGGTAGCGCCAGACAGTCCAGGCGAGGAAGAGGTTAACCGCGATGAACACCGCGCCGGTGATCCAGAACGATATTTCGATGGTGGTATCGATGGATGACCAGTTCGACGCCAGGGGTGTCAGCCACCACGGGCTGGCAAAATGGAGTATCAGCGTAATCGCAACCAGACCGACAATGACGATGGCTATATACACAGTATCCCTCCTGAACACGACCGGCCCGGACCGATAGTTCGCGACCGAAGTGCAGCGACACAGCACAGTACACAACTGCGCGTTGCGCCAGGTAGCATGGTGTTGTTATAGGGTGCCACCAGGTCCTGCCGGTGGTTGTTTAGCGATTCTGGCGAAGACCGGGTCGGGCCCTTTTCTGTTCAGGTCCCCGAGTCGGTTATACGCGTTTAAGCTTTGAAAAAGGCGAGATGAAATGTCGGTCAACTGCTGCGAACTGCGCGTCAGCATGACGTTCTTCCATCACCTTTCTAACAGCGGCCTCCTGTTCTTTGGGCGTGTATATCAGGACCAGATATTTGCCAGCTTCGATATCATCGTGAAAGGGTTGCAGCTTCTTATTTTCAGTATCGACACCCCAGAGGCCGCCTTCCCAGATACCAAACAACGTTGTGACTGCGATGAAAATGACGTTTACCCACCAAGGCAGGTTTTCGCTGAAGATGCCGGTTAAATGAAAGAGAATGATCAGTAGCATGCCGGCACAGAAACCGATGAGACCTCCAAGTATGGAGCTGTGGTAGAGGTCCAGTGTTTCAATGTAGTTGGCTGATTGAATATGCTTTTGAGTGAGTCCGCTTTCATCTTTGCTGATGACGTGAATGTACCAGTCAGATATACCAACTTCGTGCAAATCTTCCGCGATATCGGCGCTCTCTTTCAGTGTCGGCGATAAATAGTATAAGCACTTCATTGGCGTTCCTCTTTTTTTGACAAACCATGTCAAATAGCAGGGTTGAGTGGTCTGTCGTGGGGTTGGTTTTTATTATTTGGCTTAACGTTAATTCAAGGTTGCGTTTTTTCAACCGACTGAATAACACAACGATACGATAGTGACTGGGTAAGTATGAATGGGAAGCGGCCTGTCAAAATGGACGAATAGATTAAAACAGTCGGAATATCAGTCGGTTAATGCAGTGAACGTAATACTGTGGGCAAAAGTATCCTGCCATAACATGATTTATCGCTATTAGCAGATATTTTTTAACCCTAAATCAGTATAAAAACACTGTCTGTTTCTCATTGTGGGTTGGTGAGTTCAGGCAATAGCGATTCCAGTTGCCGGGTCAGTGTCGGGTCGGTCCAGTCTGCATAGCCATCGAGCTGGTAACGAATCTGACCATGAGCATCGGCCAGAAAGGTTGCGGGCAATCCTGTGAGTGGTAGTTGCGCCGTGAACTGGGTTGTGAGATCCAGTAACACCGGCAACTCGATCTCTGTTCCAGTCATGAATTCCCTAACCGTTGCGAGGCTGTCACCGTAGTTCAGTGCGACCCAGTGAATATCCGCATGCGGATAGCGTGCTTTGAGCGCATTAAGCGCAGGAAGTTCATCAACGCAGGGCTTGCACCAGCTGGCCCAGATATTGATAAACAAAGGTCCGTCGGGCAGGGCGCTTACCCGATTGTTGAGGGTCAGCAAGGCGGGTGCCTCTGGCAGGTTTTTGACCTCAGTGACTGGTTTGAATGACTCGGCCAGTGTAACCGGGGCAATGACCAGGCAGGCCAGAACAGGTGTTATCGAACGGCGAGCAGATAAGGGCCGCTTGTGCATGGAACTGACCTCCAGCTATCGATGGGCGTGATTGGTGCAAACACAGGCCTTAAAAAACACAGTATGGCGCAGAGTGGTGCATTTGGCTGGTCAATCCGAGAGCCGCTTGTCGTGACCTTTACTTGAGATCCACGATGTCTGCACATTTTGTCGATTATCATAAGCCCGTAATTTTTTATTCATAAATGAACTGAACAGGAAACCTTTCATGACGTTAAAACAACTGGGCGCAATCGCGTTGTTGTCGATGGGAATATCGGCCGCTGCCTATGCTGAAACTTGCCAGGATACGGCCCTCTATGAGGATATGCGTACCCTTGCACAGAATATGCGACCGATGACCCAGGCCATTCGCAGCGATGACATGGACACGGCCCGGGAACTGTTGCCGGCGATGAAAGCCGCGGCCGAGTCTGCCAGCCAGGAGATGCCCTTCCTGTTTCGTGACGGTGCGGCCGACAGTGATGTCGCTGCCTATGAAGCTGTGATGGCTGATTTTACCGCCGAATTCGCGGCCCTGGAGACGGCCCTGGCATCCGGTGATCAGGGTGCTGCGGCCCGCGCAATGCAGGCCTTGGGTGATGTGCGCCGTACCGGTCACGGTGACTTTAAAGACAGCAGCTGCGAAGACTGACACAGATGACAACGGTTAATCAGAACGGGCAGCTTCAGTCGGCAACGCCCGTCGAAAGTGATGTTTGGGACCTGCCGGTCCGGCTGGTGCACTGGTTGCTGGTGCTGTGTCTGGTGACGTTGTTTGTCAGCGTCAACAACGGCTGGATGAGCCTGCATTTTTACGCCGGTTATGCCTTGTCGGCCTTGCTGGTGTTTCGGCTGCTGTGGGCACTGGTCGGTACGACCTATGCCCGGTTCTCTGGTTTTGAGTTGTCACTGAGGCGAGTTCTGCCAACCCTGCGAGATCTGGTTGCCGGTCGGCACCAGAGTCCTGCCGGTCATAATGCGGCGGGTTCCTGGATGGTGTTGCTGTTGCTGTTGGTGCTTGCCGCCCAGGTGCTCAGTGGCCTGGTGTATTCTGACGATGTGTTCTGGTACGGCCCCTGGTTTTTTGCGGCGCCAGAATGGGCCCAGGCACTTGCGGCGCGGCTACACCCGAGGTTGCCGGCGTTGATTCTGGCGCTGGCGGGTACTCACATTGTCGCGGTCTTGTATCATCGCATACGGCTAAAAGAACCGCTGATCGGTGCCATGGTGCACGGCCGTAAACCTCTGGCGGGTGCTGACCGCAGCGCCGTCAGTCGTGTGTGGCTCGTGTTGAGTTTGCTAGTGACTGCCGTTTGGGGCTTCTGGCTTGTCAGTCTGCCCATCTGAAGGCATAGCAAGACAAGGCGGAAGCCCTTTCAGGGCAGGGCCCCCGCCTCGCTCAGCAAGGCCGACACGGCCTCGGCAAATTGCTGGTAGCCTGCCGCGTTGAGATGCACCCGGTCCGACTTCAGACTCGCGTTGCCTTGCAGGTCAGCCATGGTGTTATTGTCGATCGGAATGTCGTACTGATCGGCCAGCTCAGCGTAGAGTTTGGCTGAAGACAGAAAGATACCCGGCTCCGGCACGCCTATCAGCACAACCTGAATGCCCCGCGATTGCATCAGTTCGATCATGGCAGCCAGATTGGCTTTGGTGGCCGAGGTATCCTGGCGGCGCAGAAAATCGTTACCGCCATGGCACAGTATCACCAGGTCTGGCCGGTATTCGTCGAGTACCGCCGGTAGCCGCTGTCGGCCCTCGGCGCTGGTTTCTCCGGATACGCCGGCGTTTATCACCTCGATGCGGGTCATCCGTTGCAGAACGGCCGGGTAGGCGCTGTCGCCGCCGGTGCCCACGCCGACCGTCAGGCTGTCGCCAAACGCCAGAATGCGATCACCCGGTGCAAGGGGGTCGAGCCGGGCGCCACCGCACGCCGACAGCAGCAGAAGGCTGGCGATCACCAGGTTTGCCAGCCAGTGCCTCCGTTTGGTATTCCGGTAATCAAGTAGCGCCTTCATGGTGTTGACTCTCTGGCTGTTTCAACTCTGGCGAGAACGTCCTTGCCATGGTCATAGCCCTGACGCACTGCCTGATCAAACCGGCGCCAGTCGAGCAAGCCAATCCGTTTCAGCGGCGGGTTAAAGTACAGGTCGGTCAGTTGTTCCGACTGGGTGCGGCGTGAGGTGCTGTAGAGAATGCTCACGTTCATTAAATAGGACGCCAGAGAGGGCAATTTGTACTTTCGTTTGTGTCGCTTGCGCAACCGGTCGCGCAGCAGCGTCCAGGGGCCGGGCACTTCATCGAACGTCAGCGGGCGACGGGCAGCGATGCTCAGGTCGATGCCAATCACCGTACCTACGCCGCGCGCCTTGCGCATGATGTCGACCGGAAAATTGTTCAGGGTGGCACCGTCACACAACAGGTCGCCCTTGTGCAGAATGGGGGGCAATGCGCCCGGTATTGCCGTGCTGGCGCGCAGGGCCTTGGCCAGCGAGCCGTGGCGCATAACGTGTTCTTCAGCCCGGGAATAATTGGTCGCCACGCAATAAAAGGGTTTCCACAGATCGTCGAGATTGGCCTTGTGGCCGAGCAAATCCTGAAACGCCTGAACGATGATACGGGCCAGACGTTGGCCGCGAATCAGCGACACGATGGGTAACCAGTTGAAGTCGCCAGTCGGGTTGAGCTTGAACGACCGCCGGCAAATATCGAGCGTTCGATCCAGGGGCTGGTCGGCGGCTATCAGTGCTGCCATGACGGCGCCCATGCTGGTTCCGCCCACATAATCGACCTCAATGCCCGCTTCCTGCAATGCCTTGAACACGCCCAGGTGCGCGAAGCCACGCGCACCGCCACCGGCCAGAACGAGCCCAGTGGCGGTGCGGGTTTCTATGCGCGCCATCCGGGCCATGTCTCGTTCGAGATCCGGTCTTATGTGAACATGGTCCGTCACCGGTCGCCGGTTCAGCCAAGCCCGGGTGTTGCGCGGGCATTGGGTGTCGGCTGCGTGCAGCAACACCAGCACCTCGGCCGCTTCGGTGCGCATCGAGTCGCTGGCAAGGCATTCGCTTTCGATCGCATGCAGGGCCGGTGGTTGCGTTGCATCGGCCAGCAACAGTATTTCGTCGCTGTGGCGGCAGCAGCGTCGGGTCCAGTCAGATGGGGTATCGTCGGTGACCAGCAATACAAAATCGGATTCCGATTCAATCTGGTCCAGATAAAGCGTAATGCGCTGCTGCCGGTCGCGCGGGTCGGCTTGGGTGCCCGTGTCGGTCTCTGCCAGGTGGGCTTCCAGCCGCTTGGCGTCGATCAGGGTAACCGAACCCTGTTGCTCCAGTTGTGCCGCGAGGCGGTTTGCAAAGTCGCCAGGGTCTGTGCCTGGTGATATCGGCGCCAGCGTTATAGTAACCGGCAATGGCATGGGGTTGACGGTATGCTGGGTTTGCAGGCGTTGAATGATCTGTCGGGTCAGTGCCATCGACAGCCGGTGGCTAGTGGCCAGCAGTTCATCGAAATGGGCCTTGTCGAGCCGCACCAGAACCGAATCGCGAATCGCTATTACCGTGGCTGAGCGGGGTTCGCCCGTGTACAGGCTCATTTCGCCAAAGACCTGCCCCCGGCCCATCTCGCGCACCGGCTTTGGCGTTCCCGACTCATCATTGATGTAAGCGCGTAAACGGCCACTGACCGACAAATAGAGGGCATCGCCGGCGTCTCCTTGCTCCATCAGCGTCTCGCCCCCGGCTATTTCCACCCAGCGCAGGCGTTTACGCAACAACGCCAGGGCTTCGGGCTCGATAGCGCCCAGAAACTCAGTCAGGTGCTGGTCCAGTAAGGCCTGGTGGTGCGTCTGTATATCCGGAGTGTGCTCGTTCAACGATAAACCTCCCTGTCAGTCTTGTTCTGCTGTATCCGTCAGGCCGGATTGTGAACGTTCAGAATTACAGAGAAGTCACAACCAGTAAAGCAGGAATCCGCACCATACGGGTCCGCTTGCGTGGCCCTGTGCACTGTTCGAAAGAATGTGCTAGGTTAAGTTCCGGTCCCGGCAAGGCAAGCCGACAGGGAACTTGATACCGCACAGGATGGTGCGACACATGGATTTCGGGCAGTGACGTCAGCCTTGCCCGAGCAGTCAGGACTCGACGATGAAAGAACATCAGCTCAACGCCATTCTCTTCAGCGATATCGTCGGCTATTCCAGCCAAATGGCGGCCGATGAGGCGTCCACACTCGAGGTACTGCAACGCAACCGCTTACGGCATCAGCGTATCGTAGCGCTCTATCATGGGCGCATAGTCGATACCATCGGCGACGGTCATCTGTGTCTGTTTTCCAGCAGTCTCGACGCGGTATATGCCGGTTTGGCGTTGCAACATGATTTGCAAGCCAACCAGGATGACACCCAATTGAGGGTTGGTATTCACGTCGGCGATACGGTGATAGAACGCGACGGTCTTAGGGGCTTGCGCGTGATCGGCGATGCCGTTAACACGGCTTCCCGCATAGAAAGCAACGCACCGGCCCCCGGGGTCTGGGTCTCGGCCAGGGTGGCGACCGATCTGCGCAGCAACGCGCAACTGACGTTCGAATCGGCCGGCCTGTTTTCACTGAAGAATTTGCCAGAGGCGATGGAGCTTTTTGAGGTTCGGTCGGTATCCGGTTCGGTACCGGTTGGCCTGTCCAGAGCGCGTTTTTCCTATCACCATCAACAGTTCAGCCGCACCCGCGTCGTGGCACTGGCTACTGTACTGTGTTTTAGCCTGGCGGCTGCCTTTGTGGCCTCTCAGGTGTTTGACAACCCAGATTCGCTGGCCGTTCTGCCACTTGAATATGTCGGAGCCGATGCCGAATACCAGTACCTGGCCTCAGCGCTTACCAGCCGATTGCAATCCCACCTGGCTCCCTTTAACAACATCAACCTGGCGTCCCAGGCCAATGCCCGGCGATTGACCGATGCCAGCGGGTATTTGGGAGATGAAGAAGTCGACTTTTTCATGGAGGGCAGCCTGCTATTGGTTGGGCAGCAGGTGACGATTGAAATCAGCATCGTGGAAGCCGACGAAGACAGCATTTTGTTCAGTGAGCAGTGGCAGGGCGACCTGGATCAGCTAGAGCACCTGGAAACCTCGGTGCTTGACTCGGTGGGTGACTATGTGTCGACGTCATTGTGAGCGTTACGGGAATTACAGGCGGTAAGGTAATGCCTGAACCGGTATCCATTCTGGAAGCCCTAACGGCCAGGTCGCGTGCGCAACTGATGCATCACGCAAGGCCGCGCCAATTTACCGCCGGATCTGCCTTGTTTTACAAGGGCGATGATGGCACTTGGCTGTACCTGATTGAGCAGGGTCTGGTTGAGATCAGTCTGATGTCGTTGCAGGGTAAAAAAGCCACGCTGAACCACCTGGGTCCGGGTGAGGTGATCGGCGAACTGTCGGCACTGGATCAGTTGCCGCGCAGTGCCGATGCGCTGGCGCTGACCGATACCGGGGGTCTGGTGATTCCCAAGCAGCAACTCGCCGAGGTATTGCGCGATGACAGCGATGCCTGTTTGGAAGTTATTCGGCTGCTCTGCAGCCGGGTTCGGAATGCCTCGGATATGTTCGAGAACCGGGCCGTCGCGCCGGCGTCCGTGCGGCTCGCGCATTGTGTACTGACGCTGATTCGCAAATGGGGCGAAACGGACGAGCAAGGTATCCTGCACGTGTCGCAACAGCTTAGCCAGGCAGAGCTGGGCGAGTTTGCCGGGCTGGCCAGAGAAAACGTCAATCGGCTGTTAAAGGAATGGCAGGCGCTGGGGTGGCTGCAGTTTCATCGCGGTCAGATGTCTGTGCTGGATTTGGCAGCGCTGAACGCGATAGTGGATCAGAGCGAGTGATTTACATCACTGCGCTGGGTTAAGGCGCTTCGTAGCATGGGCTTGTCACTCAACCGGAGACAGGCTCATGACGACCACGTTAACGAACAAAACAACCGCTACTCCAAACCAAACCGATACCACGTCGGCGCAAGCGGCCACCCCCACACTGGCTGTGGATGAATTCATACTGCATACCAGCAAACGCCACCCGGCGGTTTGGGTTGCCCTGAGCGTGGCAGTGCTGGTCAGTCTGCTGGTCTCGACCTGGCTACTGTTGCCACTGCTTTTACTGGCTGTGCAGCCATTGGGTTACTCGTTTTCCGTAACCAGTCGTCAGATTATTGAACACAAGGGTGTTTTTTGGCGCAAAGCCCGCTGCATACCGCTGAATGAACTGGTCAGTATCGATCTGGTCAACCGGGATTTCGGGCTGTTTTTTCAGGTTGGCAAACTGACGGTGACAACGCGTTCAGGCAAGTCTGAGTCGTTCAGTTGGGTCGCTCAGCCTGAGCGACTGGTCCGGCTTCTGGATCATCAGCACGGTGGTTGCGATCTGGATACGACCTCCGAACCGGTCCGTCAGGTTCGACGCCTGCGCAACAGCTTGAGTCATCTGGTGTAATCACTCAGAGCAGGCTGAGTTCCCGTTTTACGGCGGTGTTGATATCGACGCCCGCGGTGCCATTCAGCACTTCACTGCGGATGGTCACACTCTGATTGGTAGGATCGGCCAGGTCCAGTTCATGAGGGGCCGGCAAGGGGTGTTGCCGGGCATCGGTCAGCACCCGGATGCGAGGCCGGGCAAAATCGTCCGGGTTGGGTTCCAGTACCATGGCGACTTGTCCTCCGCTCAGTTGAACAAGACTGCCCGTCGGGTAGAACCCGATACAGGTGATAAAAGCTTTCGACAAGTCTGAGTCGAAGTGCGTACCCCGCTCGCGCAAGATGCTTTTCAGTGCCTGCTCGGAGGTTTTAACCGTGCCATAGCAGCGCTCACTGGTCATGGCGTCATAGGCATCGGCCAGGGCCACAATTTTGGCGTAGTAGGAAATTTGTTGCTGGCGCAACCCGCGTGGATACCCCTTACCATCGATGCGCTCATGGTGCGAATGCGCAACATCAATGGCATGTTTGAATTCGGCCGAGGCGGACATCAGAATATTGCGGCCGTGGGTCGGGTGTTCGGCCATGATGTAGGCTTCTTCCCGTGTAAACCGGCCAGGTTTGTTCAGTATGTCGGCGGGAATTCGACTCTTGCCCACATCGTGCAACAAGCCACAGAGTGCAACGTCCCGTATTTCAGCTTCCATCAGCCCCAGGTGGCGAGCAAAGGTGGCGCTGAGTATGCAGACATTCATGCTGTGTTCGGCGGTGTAGCTGTCTTTGTGTTTGATCATCGACAGAAACCGCAGGGCATCTTTGTTGGCCAGAATGCTATCGACCACCTTATCGACGACGTCGCGGCATTCAGTCACTTCGAGGCTGCGTCCGACGCGCAAACCATCCATGATGGACGTGGCCATTGAGCGTGCCGAATCAAAGGTCAGTCGGGACGCTTCAACCGCCCGTTCAAAGCCAACCTGATTGATGTAGTTGACCCGTCGGGTACTGGCCGGCCCGGTTTTGGCTGGCCTGGGCGTGGGGGGCGCTGGGCCATGGCTGGTGGTTGTGCGTTGTTTCGACGCGGGAGATACGTCAATTTTGACTTGCACTGTCACGGTCTGGCACTGGCGCTGCAGTTCCCGTATGTCATCGGTGGATGCGATGACAAACCCCTGTAACAGGAAGGTAGTTTCTTCCCAGGGCCGGTCCAGCGCGACCACGCGCATGCCAATTTCCAGATCCTGGACGGAAACAGACAAATCCTGGTAATCGGCATGGCGCATGGTTGATGGAATTCCAAGATACAAGGCGTGAATCTCAGTGTAGCCCGAATGTTTATCTCGGGTCGACTTCGTTGCACGGGCTTGTCACCCTGGATTAACCATGAACGCGGGTGTTAATTGCTCTGCAAGGCTTTGGCGTGAAAGCGCAGATGATCTTCAATAAAGCTGGCAATGAAATAATAGCTGTGGTCATACCCCGGTTGAGTGCGGCTCTCAAACGGATGAGCACTGTGTTCAGCGGCCTTACTCAGTGCCTGGGGGTGCAGTTGCGCTTCCAGAAAGTTATCGGCATCGCCCTGATCCACCAGAATCGGAAACTGAGCGTCGCTGCTGGCCAGTAACAGGCTGGCATCATAGTCACGCCAGGTCGCCTGGTCGTCGCCGAGATAGGCGGAAAACGCCTTGTGACCCCAGGGAACCGCTGTTGGGTTACAAATGGGCGCAAAGGCCGAGACCGAGCTGTAACGATCGGGGTTGCGCAAACCAATCACCAGCGCACCGTGGCCACCCATGGAGTGACCGCTGATCGACCGTTGTTCTGTTACTGGAAAATGGGCCTCGATCAGGCTGGGCAATTCCGACACAACGTAATCGTACATCCGGTAGTGGCGGTTCCAGGGCGCCTCAGTGGCATTGACGTAAAAGCCAGCGCCCAGGCCCAGATCGTATGCTCCCTCCGGGTCGTCAGCGACGCCGTCACCGCGTGGGCTGGTGTCGGGTGCGACGATGGCGATACCCAGTTCAGCCGCCATGCGCTGCGCGCCGGCCTTGTGCACGAAATTCTCGTCGGTACAGGTGAGGCCCGACAGCCAGTACAGCACCGGTACCGGGTGCTGGGCATCGGCACCGGGCGGCAGGTAGACGCTGAAACGCATGGTACAGTTTAAGGTGGCAGACGCGTGCTCATACTGTTTCTGCCAACCGTTGAAACACTTGTTGCTGTTCAGATGATTCAAACTCATGGAATCCTCAAGTCTTAACTTGAGTTTCGGAGGACAAATTGACTGCGTTGCCAAAACTCTCGACGGATAGCAGGGCTGCTCCTGCGGGGGCGCCGTAAATACATCCATGTAGGCTTAACTTCGGCATCCATGCCTCAGATACCCCCGCAAAAGCAGCCCTGCCACCCGCCGCTAGCTTTATGCGAACTCCGAAACTAGGGATCTTAAAAACGGATGTCTCTTTTGGGAGAATCCGTTCGGCCGGTATTCAGTAATGCACGACACTGCGAATGCTTTTACCTTCGTGCATCAAATCAAAGGCTTCGTTGATCTGTTCGAGCGACATGGTGTGGGTGATGAACTCTTTCAGAGGAATCTCACCTGCCAGGTATTGCTCAACATAGCCTGGCAATTCGGTGCGTCCTTTCACGCCACCAAAGGCACTGCCACGCCAGACGCGACCGGTGACCAGCTGGAACGGACGGGTGCTGATTTCCTGGCCTGCGCCGGCAACACCGATGATGACCGATTCACCCCAACCTTTGTGGCAGCATTCCAGCGCCGAGCGCATCACGTCTACATTGCCGATGCATTCGAACGAGTAGTCGACGCCACCATCGGTCAGGTCGACGATCACTTCCTGGATGGGCTTGTCGTAGTCTTTCGGGTTGATGCAATCGGTCGCGCCCAGCTTGCGCGCCAGATCGAACTTGCTGGTGTTGATGTCGATGGCAATGATTCGGCTGGCTTTGGCCATGACCGCGCCGATGACGGCTGACAGGCCGATGCCGCCGATGCCGAAAATGGCAACGGTTGACCCTTCCTCGACCTTGGCCGTGTTCATTACCGCACCGATGCCCGTGGTCACGCCACAGCCAAGCAAACACACTTCTTCCAAAGAGGCTTCCGGGTTTACCTTGGCCAAAGAGATTTCCGGCAACACGGTGTATTCGGAGAAGGTAGAGCACCCCATGTAATGGAAAATCGGCTTGCCGTCTTTGTAGAAACGGCTAGTGCCATCGGGCATCAGGCCCTGGCCCTGAGTTGCGCGGATTTTCTGGCATAGGTTGGTTTTGCCGGAGAGACAGAATTTGCACTCGCCGCATTCCGGTGTGTACAGCGGAATAACATGGTCACCGACTTTAACACTGGTGACGCCTTCGCCGACCTGTTCAACGATGCCACCGCCTTCATGGCCGAGAATGGCCGGGAAGTTACCTTCAGGGTCGTCGCCCGAAAGAGTAAAGGCGTCGGTATGGCAAACGCCGGTCGCGACGATACGCACCAGCACTTCGCCCGCTTTGGGTGGCATGACGTCGATTTCTTCAATGCTCAGCGGCTGGCCGGGGCCCCAGGCAATGGCGGCTTTGGATTTGATCATGGTCGAACCTCGTTGGTCAGATGAGTTGGAACAGTAAAGTCGATTGTATTAGGGTTTGCCAGGTTAATAATGAGGCTCATGGGTAAATCATTTTTACCATAGGGCAATAATAGAGTAAGAGAGAGGCCGATGGCGCGTTGGGATGGTATTGAAGAATGTGTAGCAGTCGCTGAGACCCGCAGTTTTACCCGGGCTGCCGAACGATTGGGCAGTTCCGTTGCCAATATCAGTCGACAGATCAGCCGGCTGGAAGATCGGTTGGATGTTCAGTTGTTTCAGCGCACCACGCGCTCGGTCACGCTTACTGACGATGGCCGGATCTACTACAACCACTGCCGCGCCTTGCTCGATGGCCTGGTAGAGGCCGAACAGGCCATCGGCGAGCGGTTGTCCGAACCGACTGGTCGGTTGCGGATAACCGCACCGCTGTCTTATGGCGAGCGCTACATAGCCCCGTTGATTGCCGGGTTTACGATGCACTACCCGCGACTCGACATTGATCTGCAACTGACCAATCAGCGCCTAGATCTGATCGAATCCGGCATCGATCTGGCGATTCGGGTTGGCGTGCTGGAAGACGAACGCCTGGTCGCCCGGCCGCTGGCGCATAGAGCCCAGTTCGTCTGTGCCTCACCGGATTATCTGGCCCGGTTTGGGCAGCCGCACACTCTGGCTGAGTTGAAGAACCATTCCTGTTTGCTGGGCACACTGGACCACTGGCGTTTTACCGATCAGGGTGAACGGCGGGATGTCCGGGTTGCCGGCAGGCTTCGATGTAACAGCGGGCCTGCGCTGCGGGATGCGGCTTTGAAAGGTCTGGGCATTGTTCAATTGCCGGATTACTACGTTAATGACGACATTCAAGCTGGACGGCTGGTGACGGTTCTGGATGCCTTTGCACCGGCGGAAGAGGGCGTTTGGGCGTTGTATCCGCCGAATCGGCATTTGTCGCCTAAGGTTCGGGCTTGTATTGAATGGTTGGGGCGGGGATTAAAGGGTGGCGTAGCCTGGAATCAATAATGAACCATTGTGTCATGCGTTAGAAACTCAAGTTTCGGATTTTGCACAGTAGACTAGTACCCGGTATCCGGTGCGGGCCAACGCCATTGAGGTGAACCGAACTCCGAAACTTGAATGTCTAACGCAGGGTTTTACCTCGTAATTGGGTGAGCCCACAGGTCATATTCATCGGCGTCTTCAACATGAACCCAGAGGCGGTCGCCGGGTTTCAGTTGGGTCTGGTTGTCGAGAAAGACCTGGCCGTCGATATCCGGTGCGTCGGCTTTCGAACGGGCGACAGCGCCCTCGGCGACCACTTCATCGACGATGACTTCGATGTCGGTGCCAACCTTGGCCTGCAGGCGGGCGGTACTGATGCGCTGCTGCACTTCCATAAAGCGGTCGTAGCGTTCCTGCTTGACGGCTTCATCAACGTGGTTGGGCAGGGCGGCAGAGGCGGCGCCATCGACGTTGGAATACTGAAACGCGCCAACGCGGTCGAGCTGGGCTTCTTCCAGAAAATCGAGCAGCATCTGGAAATCAGCCTCGGTTTCGCCCGGAAAGCCGACAATAAAAGTCGAGCGCAGGGTAATGTCCGGGCAGATTTCCCGCCACTTATGAATACGGTTTAACACTTTCTCAGCATGAGCCGGGCGTTTCATTGCCTTGAGCACGGTGGGGCTTGCGTGCTGAAACGGAATGTCCAGATATGGGAGAATGCGGTTTTCAGCCATCAACGGGATGATGTCGTCGACGTGCGGGTAGGGGTAGACGTAGTGCAGCCGCACCCAGGCATCCAGTTGACCCAGTTCTTCACACAGTTCCTTCATCCGGGTTTTCACCGGCTTGCCGCTCCAGAAATCGGTGCGGTATTTCATGTCGACACCGTAGGCGCTGGTGTCCTGGGAAATCACCAGCAGTTCTTTGGTGCCGTTGTTCACCAGGCGCTCGGCCTCGCTCAGCACCTGTCCAACCGGGCGGCTGACCAGATCCCCCCGGAACGAGGGAATGATGCAGAAGGTGCAGCGGTGGTTGCATCCTTCGGAAATCTTCAGATAGGCATAATGCTTCGGCGTCAGCTTGACGCCGGTATCCGGAACAAGCGAGATGAAAGGGTCGTGACGCGGCGGCACCACATCATGCACCTGACGCACCACTTCTTCGTAGGCATGGGGCCCGGTAACGGCCAGCACGTTCGGGTGGACTTCCCGAATGTCGTTCTCCTTGGCACCCAGACAGCCAGTGACGAGCACTTTCCCGTTCTCGCGCAGAGCTTCACCGATGGTATCGAGCGATTCCTTCACCGCTGAGTCAATAAAGCCGCAGGTATTCACAATCACCACATCCGCATCGTGGTAAGAGGGCACCACATCGTACCCTTCAGCCCGCAGCTGGGTCAGGATGCGTTCAGAGTCGACGGTGTTCTTCGGGCAGCCCAGGCTGACAAAACCGACGCGCCCCTGCTCGGTAACAGGCTTGCCTTCGCGGGGAGTGACGATATGGGTGGTCATGAAAACCTCAGGGCTGGTCAAAAAAGGAGCGGTATTGTAGCGCCTTCCAATCTGGCTTCAAGCGCCACGCACCTTATTCGCCGTGTTTCTTTGTGTTACCTGTTATTTGAGCCGGAGCTGGCTGGAAAGTACACGCTTGCAGCGGCCACCGGGTGAGCCTCTGTGGGGAAGTCCGCAGCAGGGATGCTGCGGCCTAGGCTCCATGGACGGATTCACGCCGACCCCACAGAGGCTTACCCGGTGGCCGCTGCTTTACCACCATAGCAGCCTCTCCTACCAAAGCAGGAGGCCCGCCAGCGCCCGATTTCCGGTGGCCTGTAGCACCCTCCTACTAACGAACGAAAGCCACGCTCTAAGGCTCGGCCTAGCATTCAGTCACTGGCTTACACCCACGGGTCAAGCCAAGCCTCTCTTGGGATATCGGTGTTGCCAGTTTCAGGAGGCTCAGAGCCAGACCGTAGAGTTGGTAGAAAGCACTAAGACTCACTCCACAATTACAAAAACAGAGAGACAATGATCATGAAAAAAGCATTGCCCCTGGCCGTACTGGCCACCACCCTGGCCGCTGCGCCCTTTGCAGCTCAGGCTGAATTCAACCGGGTTCGCTGGCAGGTTCCGATGGCGTTTTCTTCGTCGCTGACGGCCCTGGGCGACACCATGCCGGTGGTTTCCGACATGGTGTCCACCATCAGTGATGGCCGGGTTACACTGCAAACGGTAGAGCCCGGGGCGTTGATTCCTGCCCTGTCAATTTTCGACAACGTCAGTGCTGGCAACATTTCTGCCGGTTATTCCTGGATGGGCTATGAATGGGGCCAGGTACCGGGTTCAGCCTTGTACGGCGCCACGCCATTCGGTCTGGAATCCCAGGAATTTCTGGCGTGGATGTATCACCATGGTGGTGATGATCTGCTGAAAGAAATGTTTGAGCCTTACAACGTTTACCCGATTCTGTGCGGCACCATCAGCCCTGAATCAGCCGGCTGGTTTACCGAGGAAATGAATTCGGTTGAAGATCTGCGTGGTCTGAAATTCCGTGCTGCGGGTCTTGGTGGCGAAATCATGGGCGAGTTTGGTATGTCCATTAACGTGTTGCCCGGTGGCGAGTTGTATCAGGCACTGGAAACCGGTGTATTGGATGCTACCGAATTCTCGTTGCCGACCGTCGACAAGCAGTTGGGCTTTTCACAGGTGGCCAAGTACTACTACCTGCCAGGCTGGCACCAGCCGTCAACCAATCAGTTCCTGTACATCAATCTGGATGAGTGGAACAAGCTGAACGGTCAGACGCAAAGCCTGATCGAAACCTCCTGCATGGCTGGCAATGCAGTTGCACTGGCGAAAGCAGAAGCATTGCAGGGCGCTGTATTGAACGAGTTTGCCGAAGAAGGTGTGAACCTGCGTCAGTACGATGCCGAGATGCTGGGGGCTTTTGAGGAGGCTACCGCTTCGGTCATGGAGAAATATTCCGAGCAGGACGAGATGTTTGATCGGATCTACAGCTCCATGAAGGAATTCCAGGCTGAACATGCGACCTGGAAGAAGTATGGCTACCTGTCACGTGACTGGCATGCACAGGATTGATCCATGTCTGACATAAAGCTCGATCTGGACAAGGTGGAGCAAGCGGTGGGGCATGGCCCCACCGCCGTTCCGTACCCGCCCACCTGGTTATCCGACAAGCTCGATGCCTTGCTTGAGGTCGTCGGGCGCTTTTTTTCGTGGAGCTGGCTGCTGCTGATGGTGCTGGTGGTGTTGAATGTCGTGCTGCGTTATTTCTTCAGTAACTCCTACGTTGCCCTTGAAGAGCTGCAGTGGCACATCTACTCCATCGGTTTCATGATTGGTCTGTCCTACTGCGTTTTGCACGACGGCCATGTTCGGGTGGATGTACTCGCTGAAAAGCTGTCGCATCGCAAGCGAGCATGGCTCGAATTGCTGGGGCTGGCCCTGTTTTTAATGCCGTTTTGCCTGTTTGTCCTCTATTACGCCTATCCCTTTGTTGAACGGTCTTATGTGATGGGCGAGATTTCCGGGTCTCCGGGCGGCTTGCCCATGCGCTGGTTGATCAAGTCGGTGATTCTAATCGGATTCGGACTTCTGTTGATCGCGGCCTTCAGCCGGTTTATTCGGGCGCTGTCGTTTTTAACCGGCTTTCCCCGGGCACGGGTTGCGGCTAATCGTTGAGCCAATGCCTGTTGTTATTGTGTTGTAACGGTCGACTAGCCGTGGAGACTTGTTGTGTTTGAAACCTACGAACTCATCGTCATGGCCATGCTGGGCAGTTTTATTCTGCTTATTTTTACCGGTTTTCCGGTGGCGTGGGTCCTGGCGGGCGTATCCGTCTTTTTCAGTATTGGCGCGGTACTGGCCTATAACTATCTGGATGCAGATACCTACTTTTTAACCGACTGGAATATATTCGGCATCGTTGTTCAGCGAATTTATGATCAGATGACCAAGTGGATCATGGTCGCCTTGCCGATGTTCATATTTATGGGGCTGATGCTGGAGCGCTCCGGCGTCGCCGAACGGCTTATGGTCAATTTTGTTAATCTGTTCGGGCGCTTTAACGGTGGCCTGGGCGTTGCTGTTATTCTGATTGGTATTCTGCTGGCGGCGTCCACCGGCATTGTCGGCGCCTCGGTCGTATTGCTGGCGATGCTGTCGCTGCCGGTGATGCTGGATCAGAAATATTCGCCGGCTTTCGCCAGTGGTATTGTCGCCTCGTCGGGTACGCTTGGCATCATGATTCCGCCGAGCATCATGCTGATTATCATGGCCGATCAGCTGTCGCTGTCGGTAGGCGATCTGTTTATGGGGGCGTTGATTCCGGGTGTTATGCTGGGAATACTCTACATTGCCTTTGTGGTGATCGCTGCCTGGCTCAAGCCATCGCTAGCGCCGCCAAAGGCCGATTTGCCACCCATTACCCGGGCGGTCGTCATTGAAACGCTGCGCTCGGTGTTGCCTCCACTGTCGCTGATTCTGGCCGTGCTGGGCTCCATCTTTTTTGGCATCGCCACACCGACGGAAGCCTCCGGTGTCGGCGCCCTGGGGGCGACCATTCTGGCGGCCATGAACGGTCGCCTGAGCTGGGATGTACTGCGCGATGTATCGCGTAAAACAACCATCACCACGGCTTTTGTGTTCGGTATTTTTTTGGGGGCCACGGCCTTCGCGGTTGTGCTTCGCTCACTCGGTGGTGATGAATTCATTGCCGGGCTGTTAACCAGTATTCCGCTGTCGCCGGGCGGCATTATTCTGGTGATCCTGTTCATCGCCTTTCTGGCCGGTTTTTTCCTGGACTGGCTGGAAATCAGTTTGATTTTGCTGCCGCTGGTCGGGCCGGTGGTGGTGCAACTGGGGTTTGACCTGACCTGGTTCGTGGTGTTGTTTGCGCTGACGTTGCAAACGTCCTTCCTAACGCCACCGGTCGGCTTCTCACTCTTCTATTTAAAAGGCGTGGCGCCGCCAGAGATAAAAACAACGGATATCTACAAGGGCGTTATGCCGTTTATTGCCTTGCAGGTATTGGCGGTGACACTGGTCTTTTTCTGGGAGCCACTGGTGTTGTGGTTGCCCGAGGTCCGCTACGGCTAGAGAAGCGTTTGCGGCCATTCAGGGGCTGATGATTCAGCCCCTTTCTTATGAGCCTCTGAACAACGCTTCAAGGGGTGCTGCTGAGAGACTGCGTGGGGTTCAGGTTACTGCGTGCCGCTCATGGTACTTGGGCTGATCCCAGGTGCGGTTGTCCATAATGTCTTTCAGGCAGTCGACGCTGTCCCATACATCGGTAAAACGCACATAGAGTGGCGCAAAACCGAAGCGCAGGATATCCGGCGCTCTAAAGTCTCCGATCACTCCGCGATCAATCAGCGCCTGCATAATGGCGTAACCTTCCGGGTGCGCGAAGGCTACCTGGCTGCCACGCTCGTTGGCATTGCGCGGCGAGACCAGTTCGAAGCCTGCATCGGGCAGCCGGGTTTCGACCAGTTCAATGAACAATTGGGTCAGTGCGACCGATTTGGCGCGCAACTCGGCCATGGTGGTGTCGGCTAAGGTATCCAGGCCAACGCTGAGCAATTGCGTGGCCACCACCGAAGGCGTGCCGGTCAGGGCGCGGCGGATGTCACCGGCTGGTGCAAAGTCGTCACGCATGGCAAACGGGGCTTCATGGCCAAACCAGCCACTGAGCGGCTGCTCAAAGGCCGCCAGATGGCGCTCTGCAACGAAAATGTACCCCGGTGCTCCAGGCCCGCCGTTCAGGTATTTGTAGCCGCAACCGATGGCGAAATCGGCATTGACGCCATTGAGGTCTACCTCAACCGCGCCGCCACTGTGGCTCAGATCCCAGACCACCAGGGCTCCCTGCTCGTGGGCACGTCGGGTAATGGCTGCCATGTCATGCAACTTGCCGGTTTTGTAGTGAACGTGGGTCAATACAACCACCGCCA
Source organism: Saccharospirillum alexandrii (assembly GCF_004000275.1). Classification (GTDB taxonomy): domain Bacteria; phylum Pseudomonadota; class Gammaproteobacteria; order Pseudomonadales; family Natronospirillaceae; genus Saccharospirillum; species Saccharospirillum alexandrii. Next base: position 1,588,880 of record NZ_RCIP01000001.1, on the reverse strand, counting down.
CATCAGTGTCGATACGCTCAAGCAGTGAATCGGCTGGCTGGGTTTCCAGCACCGGGCCGCCGGTCATGAATTGGCTGAGGCCTTGCAGCATATACAGATCGGTGGGGAAGTTGCCGGGCTCAGAGAGGATCACCCGCCGTGATGGATCTGTCGCCAGTTGCTGTTTCAGTGCCGCAGCAGCGACCTTGAACAGGTTGACTGAGGTGGAGTCGGTAACCACCACTTCTTCCGGTTTGGCACCGATCAGCGCGGCGATCTGGCCGCCGACCTGGCGTGGCAGGTCAATCCAGCCAGCCTGGTTCCAGCTGCGAATCAGGCCCTGGCCCCATTCCTGTTCGATCACCTGGCGCGCGCGTTCCGACGCGGCTTTGGGGCGGGCACCCAGAGAGTTGCCATCGAGATACAGAACATCGTCGGGAATCTCGAACTGGTCGCGCAGAGCGGCGAGGGGGTCTTGGGTATCCAGGGACAGACAGTGACTACGATCTAACGACATCAGGCAGGGCTCCATTGTTTTGTCGTTACCCTACTGTTTTGTGATCCGTAGTGGAAGATTCACCTGAGCAAAAGCACCGTTTCAGAGCGTTGATCAGGCGTTACGGAGACTGGCGCGGCGAACGCGCCAGCCTCCGCTGGTCGAGGCTAGAGACGTACGCGCATGACAACTTTAACGCTGTCGTTCAGGGCCTCTGAATCAGCATAGCCAATAGCCGAGGGGTCGGATGCGACGGCATTAATTACCGCTGTTGAACTGCTCAGTTCCTGCGGTGGCTGCTGACCGGTGGTGAACAACGCCTTGGACCAGTGGCGCCGGTATTTCACCGGTGTCTGATCAATGGCTGTGTTCAGAAAGGTCTCGCGAATGGCGTCGCCTGCTGGCAGATCGAGTGGTTCGGCACGGACACCGGTGCTGAATTGGCGGGTGTTGCCGAGGTACAGGTTTTTCAGAAAACTCTGATCGATCACCGCCGTGTTGCTGGGGTGAACCACGATCACGAGATCAGCCAGTGCGGCTGCAGACATCATCAGGGTTGTCAGCATCAGGCCGGCGAGGGTTCGTAGTGCAAAGTGCTTCATAAGTCAGTATCCAGCCTTAAAATACAACGTCGATGGCGAAGGAGAGCAGGTCAGCATCACCGACTGCACGTAGGGAATCCGGGTTGGTGTCTTCCCGGCGGGTGTATTCCACTTTCAGAGCGGCGGCGATGTCGAAATCCCAGCGCATGCCCAAAGTGGCAGACTGATATTCCCGGGGGTTCTGGTTGTACCCCGGGTCGATGGAGTTGGTTTCTTCCTCGTATCGGGCGAGGGTGGCATGAGGCGTTAAAGTGCCGACGCGATAACCCAGCGAGACGTAGCTGTTGTAGCGGTTGTTGATCAGGTTGGTGTCGTTCAGCGTGCTGGTGTATTCGGCGATGGTGAACAGAGTGCCGTTATCGTACATGGCAGCACCGGATATAAAGGTGATGGGGAACTCAAAGGCCGGGCTAGCACCGCGCGTTAAGGTGGCGTTGTCGGCCGTGTTGTAGGAACCACGGAATGACAAATTGTTGATCGCCAGGTCCAGTGACCCACCCGCCAGGGTGTTGAAGTCCACCTCTGAACCGGATTCCGGGTCTGTGCCCTGGGTAGAGCCGGCATAACCAGATGCTTTTGCCGAAAAATCGCCGATATAAAAGTTGTAGTCGGCGCTGATGCCTTCCAGCGTTGTCACGAAAATATTGTAGGTCTCAACCGGTGGACGAACCCACTGATAGCCATAGCCCAGCTCCAGGAAGTTGGAGTAATAAAACAGCGGCATACGCAGACGGCCGCCTTTTACATCCAGGCTGTCGGTTGCTTCATAGGTCAGGTAGGCCCACTCGAACTGGGTGTTGAAGTCTTCACCGCCGCGGCCAACCATTTGTGCGGTAGCGGTCATGCGGTCATTGACTTCAGCAATGGCCTGAATGGCCACCAAACTGTCGGTTGCGAAGTTGAGGTCGTTGTCATAGGCGGCCAGGTTGACCGGGTCGATGACCAGTGTCTGGTCGTCGCCGAGGGTCATGCCACCTGCGATGGACATAAAGCCGTTCAGTCGCATGTCAAAGGCAGAGGCGCCCAGTGGCATTGCCAGGGCGCCAATCAGGGCCCAGAGGGTTGGTTTCATAGGGTTCTCCAGCAGTGGTTATTAGGCGCGGCCCTGTGTTGGGCCGGGCCAAAGGTCAGTTAATGGCAAATTCGTGTTGAATGGTCAGATCGGTTTCCGGCAGATCCAGTTCCGGTGGAATGGATTCGAACGGCGCAGCCCGGCTGATGGCATCTTCGAGGGCTTTGTTCAGAACGGCATGGCGGGAGCGTTCGGTAAACTCCATGCGTTCTACCTGGCCATCGGCGGTGATGTTCAGGCGCATCGCAACCAGGCCCTCCTGACCCAGGTTCTCAGCCCAGTAGGGGTATTCAACCTGGCTCAGAATCTGTTCTTGCAACCGGGTCTGGTAGGCTCGGAGTCGGTTCTGCCGGTCTTCCTCAGACAACTCACCCAGCAGTTCCCGGTAGTCTTCGGGTGGCACTGGCCGAGGCGGCAAGGCGGCCTGGGGCTGGTTCAGCTGAAAGTGGTAGTCGAGAGTGGCGCGAAAGCGGTCGCTGTCGCCATTGCCTTCGTAGGCGTCCGGAACCGGCGGAAACGGCGCGGCGTTCTCAATGGCGGTGCGAAACGCCTGGCCGAGCAGTCCGGCGTTGGCAGGGCGGATGGAGGCAATTTCGACCAGTTCACCGCCCCGCGTAATCACAACTTCAGCCTGGACCCGACCCTCCTGGGATAGCTGTTGTGCCCAGTCCGGGTAGCTGACGCGTGGGTAAATGGTACGCAACAGTTCCCAGCGGTACTGATCCTGGTGATACTCGGCAACCTGCTGCTGCAAGCGAGCCAGACGCTCGGCCTCTGCCTCGGCTTCAGCGGCCGCTTGGGCCCGGGCCAGCTCTTCGGCTCTGCGCTCGGCATCAGCCTGGGCTCTGGCTTGTTCCAGTGCCTGGGCCTCGGCGCTGGCCCGCGCTCTGGCGCGCGCCAGTTCTGCGGCTTCAGCCTCGGCCAGTGCCCGCGCTTCAGCCAGTTGCCGGGCTTGCTCCCGGGCCTCGGCCAGGCGCGCTGCATCGCGCTGGCGTTGCGCCTCCTGTTCGGCCTGAGCGGCCCGTTCCGCTTCCCGTTCGGCTGCTTCGGCAGCGCGCTGTTCAGCCTGGCGGCGCGCCACAACCGATTCACCGCTGAACGATGCGAGCAATTGCCGGCGGTTGGCCGCGTAGGTCAGGTCATTGTTCTCGGTTACCCATTGCGCGTGGGAGCGATGGTCTGAAAACGCGCCGCCGGCGAGCATGGCCTCCTGAAACCGGAGCGAGGTTGGAATCTCGCCAAGCCAGGCATTCGCCAGGGTACGAAACAGCGTGTCATCGCCGGATCGCAGCCAATCGGCATCGTTTAGCGTGATGCGGGTTCCCTGGCCGGGTGCATAGTCGATCACGATGGTATCGCCCCGGGTAAAGTCGTCGCTCGGCGTTTCGGTAAAGGCGGTGATCAGGTCGATAACCTCCGGATTCGCCCGCAGGTTATTGTTGATCGCGATGTCCTGTTTCCACATCTGATTGAACTGGCGGGGGGACCATTTGTCGGTACTGACTTTGATCACCATGCGTTTGGCACCGGTGTCGGCCGCAAACTGCCCGGTGGATGTGATCGGCTGTTCAGCGTAAAAGCTGGCTAGATAGAAGGTTTTACTAAGGTATTGGTAGGGAGCCAGGCCGTTTAACATCAATTCGTTGGCCAGGGTTAGGCTGCTGCTTGCCAGACTGATGACGGCAGCGACCAAAATACGGTACCACATAGGATTTTCCTGTTTTACACCGGTTATCAGGCTCGTCCTGGTTCTGTCGGATCGTGATGATGACTGGACAGTCCGAAGAATTTTTACGGATTTTTTTACGATCACCTGAGCGGGTTCGGATAGTAAAGCAGCGAGATTTAAAGGCGACTCTTTGTGTGTTTTTTGTCCGTACACTGTCATTTATGGCAAAAATGTTACCTATTCCCTGGCTGAACCATCGAGTTTTTCAATAATGCCGCCCGTCAGGGCAGGTCGGTGGGACGGTGAGGAATACAAACAGCGGGGCGTTCAGGTAAGTGCGTGTTGCAGGTTCGTGAACGCCCCGGCGGGTGTGCTATTGATTCAACGTATCGAACACATTGGCCGACAGGCTCTTGTCGGACCCGTTGCGCACCAGTCGCAGGGTGTCCCAATGCCACCAGCTCCAGTACTGGTCAATGGCAAAGTCGACGCCGAGCCCACCGACCGTGAAGTTGTTGATCACGGGCGCGTAATCGCCCGAGGTGGCCGAACCGATCACTTCAAAGTGATCGGTGCTGTTGCCCATCAGAACCGGGAAGTTGTTATAGCGCAGGCCGGTAGGTGATTTCGCCACCGCATCCAGTTCGCCGTTGGTCTTGATGCTGGCGGAGCAGGATTCAAGGTTCTCCTGACGGACGGAACCACAGGCGCTGTGCAATGGAACAACACTGTCGTCATACCCCAGAATGAAGGGTTTGCTGGCACGCAGGAAGGCATCGCCGCTGCCGACAAAACGGAGCCTGGGTACTGCATTGTTCTGTGTTGCCAGAGAGCGGGCTACCGCCGGTTGCAAATCACGCACAACCCCCAGTTCGTTTGGTCCGACATTGGTGCCCAGAAACCAGTTCACGACCGAGGTGGCCGCGCCGGCGAAGAGGTTATCGCTGTCGATCACCGAGACGGCAAGGTCGGCCAGTTCAGTCCCGCCACCGGCACCGGCCATGTCCAGAGACACCAGGAAAGTGACCCGGTTGGAAGGGTAACCCCACTCCCATAACCAGCCATTGAGGTTGCGCAACATCTGTCTTGCGACCAGATCGCCCGTCGAATGGGTGAGTAGGACACAGCCGGATTGGCAGGTGCCATTGTCGGCCAGCGTTTTTACCTGCCGTTTGATCTGATCACTGATGCCCTGGCTGATGCGTTCACTGGCGGACCAGTACAGCACGACCTCGGAGCGTTGCAGCCAGTATTCCTGCCAGTAATCGATGGCTTCAGCCTGCAGACTGGCATCGGTCGGCTGGGTGCCCAGCTGCTGATACTGAAAACCGTGTATCAGCACGACCGGTTTGCCGTTCAGGCTTGCCTGGGCTTGCCAGCTCAACATCGCAAAGCCGAGTAGAAGTAGAAGGCGCGTGGTGGCGCGGGTGATGGGTCGTATCATTATGAACCTACCTTATTGTTGTTGTAGTGTTGCTGCGCAGGACACCGGGCTCTGCGCCTGGGCTATTTGCCCGACACTGGTTGGTGCCGGGTCAATACATCCCTGTAGGTCCTGAACCGGTGCGGAACATGTGATCCGCCGATTACAGGTTGTTGCTCAGTTCATCGAGAAATTCCTGGCGTTGCTGTGCCAGCGGGTCGCTCCAGGAGCTGTCGGCATAGCCTTCCAGATCAAAGGCCGGAATCGGAAATGCATCCTGAGGTGCCTGGCCTTGCAAGTCGGGTACGCCATTACCGCCCATACGGGTCAGGTGCACGTCTCGCAGTACATAGGGGCCTGGCGCGTCCAAATCGATCAATGCAGGACCTGAGGCACGCAACCTCAGGCCCGGTTCAGTGGCCGTTAGCGGACCTTCGGTTTCCAGGTGCAGCAGTGGGTCACCGTCGGTACTGTAGAGGTTGGCTTGCACGAAATAGTAGCCACTTCGGTCGTAATCCAGAGACAGCGGCAGCACCAGAAACTCGCCGTCGATGTGCGGGTTGGTAATGCCGGTCAGCGTTGCGACCGGGGCTTCGTAAGTGAAGGGCGCCGCGACCGATAACCGTTGCTGGCCCACACTGGCTTGCAGCCGCCATTGCAGCTCCCGCGGCCAGTCACTGGCCTGGTCGCTGAGATCGACCGTCAGGGTGTGACGAATGGATGAGTCTGCGGGCAACGACAGCGATTGGCGGTGGAGCACGGTACCGGCCAAGTCAGTTACGCTGAGCGAGAGGTCTCGTACCAGGCTGTCATCGCTGGTGGTGAGCGAGAAGGTGATTTGCTGTTCGTCACCGATAAAATAGTGGTAGCGGTCCAGCGTCAGTGTGGCATCAAAGGTAGCACCGTCGGCCAGCGGAAAGGGAATGCTGACCTGCTGCGGCTGGTTATACCGATAGCGCAGTGCATCCAGTTCAGAGCCAATGGGCTGCGAAAATGTCGGATACCGGGTTTGTTCGCGATAGACATCAGCGACCTGAGTCAGCGACTGACGCAGGTTGGCGGGCAAGCTGACTTCATTGTCCAGCGGAACTGCGCCCGTTTCTGCATCGGGTATTTCCCCGGGAGACTTCAGCCGGGGCGCGGCTGGTGTGCGCGCAACACCGGTCCGGGGTGTGCTATACCCGGCGTCATGAGCCCCGTCGGCAATGGATGCGGGCGCAGTGGATTCCGGTATCGACGTGGTTGACGAGCGGGCAGCTCCGGCCTGTGCTGATTCAAAGTCGGGTTTCAGCGCCGCCAGGCCACCCACAGTCGCCAGGGAGACCAGAGCCAGCCCGGCCAGTACCCATCGTTGTTTCATCGGTTCGCCTTTTTTGTTGTTATTAGGCTGTTTTACTGCGTGCTTTAAAGTAGGAGGCGCCGGGCAGGGGGTCTAGTACCGGAGGATTATTTACCGACTTTGAGTAAAATGATTCACGATTGCCTCTTTACTGGCGGTATTGGTGAGGTAGCATCACGAGTCATCCCGATTATGTACCTCTCACGCTTTGCCTTTTAAGCCAAGGAAATAACTTTGCCTAACCCACTGTTCTCTCTATTGTTCTTGCTGGCGCTCTCGGGCTCTGTCTTGGCGGCCTCCCTAACCACTCCGGATGGTGGCATCTATGAAGGAGAGGTAAAAAACGGACTGATGCATGGTGATGGCCGCATCGATTGGCCCGATGGCACTTATTATGTTGGCAGCTTCCTTAACGGCCTGAAGCACGGAGAAGGAACGGAGCTCCTGCTGGATGGCCGAATTTACCGGGGACAGTATCGAAACGGTCAGTGGGATGACGGGGTGCTGCACTTCCCCAATGGTCAGACCTATAACGGTGAATTCGAACGGCAGCGCTTTGACGGTAAAGGCAAGCTCACCTTTGGTAACCGGACTGTATACGAGGGCGACTTTCAGGCCGGAAAGATGGAAGGCGAAGGGCAGATGACCACGGCGGATGGCACTGTGTACGAGGGTACTTTCAGCGGCGATCGTTTGATGCAAGGTACGCTTACATCCAGGGACGGCTCGGCCTATGAGGGCGAACTGAGAAACTGGCGCCCACACGGGGAAGGTCGCCTGGTACAGGCCGATGGCGAGGTACTGGAAGGCCAGTTCGCCTATGGCGAGTACATTGACGAGAGTGGCCTGTCCCGTTTTCAGGAAGAGCAGATCAGTCGGCAGACGCGACTGGAGCGGGCACTCTATTCCCAGCGCACTCTGGTTGACGCCCAGTTGAACCGCCTGCGCGACCAAACCCCGGGTGAACCCGAAGTCTTCACCGTGCTCGCTGCGCTCAGTAGCACGGAAACCGTATTCCGGACTGAAGTTGAGACCATTGATGCTCAACTCACCGCCATGCCCCTCTTCGAAGGCCGCCTGGTCACCCTGGCCAATGAACTGCACGACCGCGACAATTACCCGCTCGCCACCGAGACCAGCCTGACGCACATGATTCGCACGCTCGGTAAACGGCTTGGCGAAGAAGACCTGATCTTCGTCTACCTCACCACCCACGGCAGCCCCGATCACGAACTCTCGGTCGATTTCAACAGTGACCAGACTTTGCCCGACATAGACCCGATCGAACTGGCTGAGATTCTCGACGAAGCCCCGCAACAGAAAGTAGTGGTGATCTCCGCCTGCTATTCCGGTGGTTTTATTCCCGAGCTCAGCGATGAAAATACGCTCGTCATCACGGCTGCAGCCGCCGACAAACCGTCTTTCGGGTGTTCCAACGAAGAGATCATGACGTATTTTGGCCGTGCCTTCTTTGAAACGGCCTTTTCACTGGAAAAGTCGCTGGATGATGTCTTCGAAGATGCCAAAATCGCTGTCACCGAGCGCGAACTTGCCCGGCAATACGACCCTTCCAACCCGCAGATCTGGGAGGCTGAATCGGTTGTTCAGGCTTGGGAAGCGTGGCGCACGCAGGTAGGCGGCCGTGTGAACTGACCTCTTGCCAATCACCTGCCTCCCTAAACTCTCTTGGCTGAATTGATCGGTTTCCAGATCGGGCGGGTGAACAGGGGTATCGGCCCAGCTGAAGCCAGAAAGTGCAGGGTTGGCTAATCTGGCAACTGTAGACTACTTCACATTCCTGACGAAAGGCGGCCTTCGCGCTTTGACCCCTCCGGGTATTCATCTAGTATAAAATCCTCTTGAACGAATTGCGCTATTGCGCCCTTGTCAGGGAAGCGGAACCATGAGATCGGGAAGTGAAGCACTTTCGGTCTGGATGGGAGCAGTAGGCACGGAACGGCGGTCATTCCCTCCATTAACAACGACGCTTGTTTATGATCGTGTCAGGCGATTGTTTTTTCGGCCTTTGATCAGGTGGGGTGCGTAATGCATAGCACCACCGATGAGGCCATGCATGGCATCGTAGGTAACTGCGACAGTCTGCTGCAAACCAAAACCATTGTTGGACGTTACCGAAGCTGCGACGCCTCCGTACTGATATTGGGAGAGAGTGGCACCGGCAAAGAGCTGGTGGCCAGAGCCATTCATTACATCAGTGACCGGGCCGAAGGCCCTTTTGTACCCGTTAACTGCGGCGCCCTGCCGGACGAATTACTCGAAAACGAACTCTTCGGCCATGAACAGGGTGCCTTCACCGGCGCGCGAGGCAGTGTCCCCGGGTTGATCGAACAGGCCGAAGGCGGCACCTTGTTTCTCGACGAAATCGGCACGCTCAGCCTTCGCGGTCAATGTGCCTTATTACGGTTTCTGCAAAGTAAGGAGTTTCGTCGCCTCGGCTCTCGTCGCCTGCAAAGCGCCAATGTGCGTGTATTTGCCGCCACCAACGCCGACCTGAATGACATGGTCGCCCTGGGGGGGTTTCGGCAAGACTTGCTGTATCGCCTCAATATACTGCGCATTGTGCTACCTCCGCTGAGAGATCGTGGAAACGATATTGACTTACTGGCCGGACATTTCATTGCCCGCTTTTGTCGCCAATACAATATGCCCGACAAGCAATTATCCGCCGCCGCCAGTCAATGGCTATACGCCCACGACTGGCCGGGCAACATTCGTGAACTGGAAAACCTGCTGCATCGCGCCATTCTTTCCTGCCCCGGCACCGTGATTCAACGGGAAGATCTAACCCCAGACCAAGACAGCTCAATAACACCATCGATGCCCTACACCCGTCTTAATATGGACCTGAGTTTTCAGGACGCTAAAGCTGAAGTGATCTCCCAATTCGAGCGACATTATCTCGAAGCTCTGATGAATCGGTGTAACGGGAATGTGAGCCAGGCTGCCCGGGTGGCGGGGAAAGAGCGGCGGGCGCTGGGGAAACTGTTAAAGAAGTATGGACTGAGTCGGTAGACCTGGCGTGACTTGAAGTCGACCGGTCATTGGCGGGTCTGTTTTAACCCACTTGGGTTAAACAGAACCCACCGTGATGCAGGCTCTCCAGAGCCATTCAGGCTCTTCAAGCTGGGGACAGTTTGACCCACCCCAAAACTGTGTAGAAATTTAAAACTCTATAAAACAAGAGTTTAGACACAGAAACGCTGTTGGCGTACTCCTTGCTCTTCCTCCCCAATCGCCCATGGCCGGAACCCACAATGAAACCCAGCGAAGCTGACACCGTGAGCGATGTTGCTTACCGGATCATTCAGTATCTGGAACAGCATCCGCAGGCGACGGATTCATTTCGCGGTATTTGCACTTGGTGGTTGCGACAAACCGAGTCTCCCTTGCCGGAGGCCGCAGTCGCCAGAGCGCTGGACCAGCTAGTCCTGGAAGGCTGTGTCGACTGCCATCAGGCACCGGGCGGGGAACGGCTGTACCGGCGTCGTATGCATTAGACCGGAGTATCCACACGCAGATTTCAAGGAATAAACAGAAGAGGAAGCACAGTCCATGGTACAGGTCAGTTATCCCGGCGTTTACATTCAAGAAGTGGCCAGCGGTGTACGCTCCATTTCCGGCGTTTCCACCTCTATTGCCGCTTTCATGGGGCGGGCCAGTAAAGGTCCCATTGACGATGCGGTACGTTTGTTGAGTTATGCCGATTACGAGCGCGCTTTTGGCGAGCCTCATCCCCAGAGCGATTTGGCCGACAGCGTCCGGCTCTTCTTCGCCAACGGCGGCTCCGATTGTTATGTCGTGCGTCTGGCTCCGGGGGCCGTACCGGCCGCCGTTACGCTGGAAGATCTGCGCGGTCAACAGGTGCTGGTGGTGACTGCCAAAGCGGCGGGGCTATGGGGCAATACAGTGCGGTTGGAAGTGGACTACAACACACCCAACCCCGATGAGAGTTTTAACCTTCAGGTCATTCACGAGGATGGCGGATCAGTGGTGCAAACTGAATCCTTCACCGGCCTTAGCATGAACCCGAACTCGACTCGCTTTGCCCCCAGCTTTGTGACCCAGAGTTCCAACCTGATTAATTTGGCCTTGTCTGGCCTGCTGGGCGACGCGACTGACAGTACTTCCTTCATCAACACCCTTGGCAACAGCTTCGCCGGTTATACCAGTTCACGGCGACCGCTGCGCAACCCGTTGAACAACCCGGGAGGTGCGACCGATGGCGGCGGCATTCAGGCAGCGCTGAACGCCTTGTTCGCCGGCGGGGAAACCCGTTTCGATATCTCGGTGAATGGCAGCAACTACGTCACGGTGGATCTGAGCATTGCTCCGGCTCTGCCCGCCACCATCGCCGGTATCGAAGGTAATTTGGCGGGCAAGATAAACGATATGCTGGCTTCCCAGTCTCCGGCGCCGACGGTATCTGTTTCACTCAGTGGGGCTATTGCCGGTTTTGGCCGGTATCTGGATATCACCGCGACCAATGGCAATCAGTCTTCGGTTCGAATCCGCCGGGCGTCCTCGAACGACATCTCCGGAGCCCTGATGCTGGGGGTCGATCAGGGGGGCATCGAACAACCACGCTGGGGCAACTTTCGCCCGGCGCCAACGGCCAGTCTGGTTCGACTGGGCAACCCGGCGACGCCCGGTGCTATTGGCCATGCCAACAACGTACTGAGTATTGCTCAAAACGCCATTACTCAGATATCGGTTAACGCGACCAACATCGCCTTGAACACGGCGGATTTCAGTTTGCAGACCACGGCAGCGGGAGCCGACCCCTGGTACATGAACGCGACCGGTAACAGTACGGTAACCGGTGACAATGATGGCGTGCGTGAAAAGCTGCGCATTATGGCGCAAGCGATCAACGCTGAGCCGGATCTTGGCTTTCAGGCTGAAGTCTGGGGTTACCAGCTCGCCATCATGGCGACTAGCGGTGCCATCGGAAACGAACCTTCAGCGCTGACCACCGGTACAGCCGCGTTCGATAACAGCCTGGAAACCAACGTTCGCCAATACAGTCTGGGCCAAAACGTCGGTGGTTTCAGCGTCGCCAGCGTACCGGGTACCGACGGTGGTATACCCGATGCCGCCGCTTACCAGGGCAGTGAAGCCAACCAGACCGGATTGCATGCATTCGACCCGGTCGACCTGATTAATCTGATGGTATTACCCGGAGACAGCGATGTCGCAGCGGCGGTTTTAAACGCTGTCTGGGGCCCGGCCAGCGTTTATTGCCAGCGCCGCCGTGCCTTTCTGCTCGCAGACCCGCCCCCGTCCTGGACCAATAACCAGGGTCGCCCGGAGGTGGTGCAGGATACCGGCCTGATCAACCAGTTTCGTGCCACCATGGTCAAAGATTACTCGGCCGTTTTTTATCCTCGCTTGCGCTTCAATGCCAGGGGACTGATCAAAACCATAGGCCCCGCCGGCGCCATTGCCGGTTTGATGGCGCGTACTGATGGCAGCCGGGGAGTGTGGAAAGCCCCGGCCGGCATCGATGCCGGTATTCGCGATATCGTCGGTGTGAACCTGGAGCTTACCGATCTTGAAAACGGGGTGCTGAACAAAAAAGGCGTCAACTGCATTCGCGTGCTGCCCAACGGCATTGTCAATTGGGGTGCGCGCACCTTGGATGGCGATGACGACTTTGGCAGCGAATGGAAGTACATCCCCATTCGCCGATTGGCGCTGATGATTGAAGAGTCACTTTACCGTGGTACCCGTTGGGCCGTATTCGAACCGAACGACGAACCACTTTGGGCCAATCTGCGCTTGAACATCGGTGCCTTTATGAACTCTCTGTTTCGCCAGGGCGCCTTTCAGGGCAGCAGCCCGGCACAGGCGTACTATGTGCGTTGCGATGCATCCACCACAACTCAGAATGACCGCAATCTCGGCATAGTCAACGTCGAAGTCGGCTTCGCACCTTTAAAACCAGTCGAATTCGTGGTGATCAAAATTCAACAAATGGCAGGCCAGATCGAGGCATAGCAAGGTGTCGGCATTCGGGGCTCGGCTTTGTGCTAGGAACCCGCGACGGCTACCAGGGGTGCTCCTGCGGGGTCGCCGTGAACCCATCCATGGGGGCTTGGCCTCGGCATCCATGCCTCGCACATCCCCGCAGGAGCACCCCTGGCATCCGGCGCTAGCCGTTGGCGAATGTCGAAACTTGAGAAATTAAGGACTAAGGAGAGAAAGAATGGCTAATGGGTTTTCCGTAAATGCGCATCGCTACGACCCTTACAAGAATTTTAAGTTTCGGATTCTTTGGGACAATAAACCGGTGCTGGGGGTGAGCAAAATCAGCTCGCTGAAACGCACCACCGAGGTGGTTAAGTTTCGCAGCGGTGGTGAAAATGCCATCGATCACAAATCACCTGGCCGTACCAGTTACGAGGCGATTACCGTCGAGCGCGGCCTCACGCATGATCCTGAGTTCGAAGCCTGGGCCAGCAAAGTGCACACCTATGAAGGTGACTCTGTTATGGATCTGGCTAACTATAAAAAAGAGTTGAGCGTTGAGTTCATGAACGAAAAAGGGCAGGTTGCTTACCGGTATTACCTGCACAACTGTTGGGTCAGCGAATATACCGCTTTGCCTGATTTGGACGCCAATGCCAACGCCGTTTCGATTGAAAGTATGAAAATCGAACTCGAAGGGTGGGAGCGAGACCCCGACACCCAAGAACCTAACGAAGGCGCCTGATCATGGTGACGGCCGCAAAGGAAAGCGCCGCCTGGAGAGCCATGCCGTTCGGATCGGACAGGGCGCATGTTGACGTTGATTTTAACGTACCACCCCCCTATGCCGTGACCTCCGTCCTGGCCGCCTGCCTGCGCGGACCTGGGGATGCCAGGCTTGCGGAACAACAGGCCTGGGGCTGGTCTGTTGCCAGTCGGCTGCAGGGCGTACTGGCTGTGGCACGGGCTACCCATCCGGCGGACCTGGATATCAGCACCCGGTGCCAGCGCTGCCACGAAACCCTCAGTTTCAGCCTGCCGCTGGAGAACTTCGTGCATGCGCCCGTTTCCAGCCCGTTAACCTGTGAACCCGAAGGCCGGGAAGCCTTCGAAGTTCGGTTGCCCACCGGAAAAGACCAGCAACGATGGCTGGAAAGCGCCGGAGCAAACCCGATTACCATGGCACAGGAACTGGTCATGAACGAGTCCGTGCTCGCCGCTTGGGATGACGACTTGTTTGCTGCCTTGGAACTCAAACTGGAACAGGCAGACCCCTATACGGCTCTTAATCTGGAATCTGAATGCCCTCATTGCGCAGCGGCCGTAAGCCAACCTTTAAATTTGGAAGGCGCTTTGTTACAGCGGCTTCAATCGGCACTGACCGAACGCCTGAGGGATGTGCATCGTCTGGCCCGCGTTTACCACTGGAGTGAGGCGGAAATCCTCGCCCTGCCATCGGGTCGGCGTGACTTTTATCTGGCCTGCGTGTCGCGGGAGAGCGTTCAATGAGTGGTTATTTTCAACGGTTGGGGCAACGCAGTGGTCTGGGTGAACAACCCGTAATGACCGCCTTGGCGAAGCCCGAAAAACACCCGACTACCGAGGTGGAAACGGTTCGGGAAGTGTTGCAACCAAGGGGCGCGACGAACCCTAATACACACAAACCACGTGAACCAGACGAACCACTGGAACCCCACGAGCCGGTGTCGCCGTCGAGGCGTGCCGACCATTCTGTGCCCCGCGATAAACACGCCAAAGATCGCGGCGAAGAAACTGTTCCTCAAACTGAGCAAACAGCGTCTTCCGAGCCAGTTCCGCCTCGACAAGCTGATGATATCGGTGTCGAGTTTCCCACTATCGACACGGCCATCGAACAGGTAGATGTGCCTGCGTTTATTCGATCTGAAATGGCTTCGGAAGTCCGCTTGCCAGACACTAATCAGGTTGAAAAGCGGACGCCAGCCGACGACAAAGACGTGCGGGAACAGGGTGTTTTTAAGGGTGCCGGCAGCGCTCAACCGGCCGTAACCATTCCCGGCTTTATTCGCAATGTTGAAACGATTAAAGAGCATGAACAGGTGTTGGTGCGTTCTGATGAAGCACCGGTTATTGAGCCAAAAGGGAATCATCCCGAGCCCGCAACGACCCCTGAGTTCACGCAATCGACGGTAAGCGTAGAGGCTGCGCCACGTGAAAACACGACGCCGGTCGAGCAATTCAGCCAGCTGGAACAAGAGAGTGGCCCTCGCATCCACATCGGTCACATTCAGATTGAGGTTTATGCAGCCCCCAGTCCAGTGGCGCTGCAAGCGGTGCCTAAACCGGCACCACGCCCGTCGCGTTCCGCCAAGGCCTCCACGCGCAGTCCGGATCTGCGTCGTTATTACCTGAGGGAGTTCTAGTATGCCGCTGGAGCAAAGCCGCACCGCCATCGGCGCCGTTGGGGAATTGCTGCGCACCCGCCTTACTGCCCGCACGTCGGCGGGCGCGGTGGATGTCGGCCGACCCGAGGCTGCCGCCGGTTCGGCAGGCCCCAAGTTCAATCTGTTTTTGTATCAGATCGATATCGATGGTCACATGCGCAATCTGGCGCTGGACCAGGGGCAGGATGCACCACTCTGGCTGGTGTTGCGTTATTTGATCACCGCCTACGACGGTGGTCAGGAAAGCGATTCGGTGGCGGCGCATGAACTGTTGGGCGAGGGCCTGTTGGCCCTACAGGAATTAAACTTCATGCAGCCCACCATGCCCCCGCTGATGGACAATCCCCAGTCGTTAAAAATCACCTTCGACAGTGCCGATGTCGATCTGCTGTCGAAGGTGATGCAGGGCACGGACGAACGCTATCGCATCTCCGCCGCCTTCCAGGTTCGCCCGGTGATGATCGCGCCTTCCGAACCGCCTGCCTATGCGCCGTTGGTGCTAACCGTTGGCCCGCCAGGAAACGAAGGGGTGGAGGTGATTCCAAGCATGGGACCAACGCTTACCCGCCTGGAGCCGGAACAATTCGAAGCGGGCAGTACTCTTACGGTTCATGGCATAGAGCTGACCAGCGCCGTTCAGGAATTGCTGGTGGGTGACCAGCGTTACGGCATCACCGCAGCGCCCGCCAACCGGGTACAGGCAGTGATTCCCGCGACCACGACGCTGTCGCCAGGCCCGCACGCCATCATCGCCGTCAGCCTTTCTGCCAGTGGTCGCCAGATTCACAGTAACGCCATTACGGGCACACTGATGCCGACCCTGGTCACCGCCGCACCCAGTGCTCTGGTACCGGACGGTGGCGGCAATCTCTCCGGCTCACTGACGTTGACCGGCGAACGGTTGGGGGGGGCGAACGACGCCATTTTCGTCGCCTTCTATCGGGATGGCGCTGTGCAACTCATGGTCGAGGCCACCGGCGGCGTCGCCCAAAACACCGTGACGGCGACCGTCGGTGTGGACGAACCGCTGCCGCCCGGGCGCTACCGAATCATGTTACGAGCTAACGGCGCCCAGGCGCTAAACATGCCGGAGGTCGACTGGTCATGACGGTTTCGGAACGAGACGCCTTAGCCCAAATCACCCCTGGGCTGGTAGTGGAAGACCCGGTGATGGGCTATTGGCTGGCACAGGTCAACTTGCGCTTGCGGCGCGAACTGGCGTGGTGCTGGCTGCAACGTACCGGCCAAAGCGACCCGAACACCGGCGCACTGCCGCCCTTTACCGGCGTGGCGGACGACATGCTGGCCTGGTCGCGCAGCGATGGCCAACGGAAGCACTTTTTTCGGGAAGACGGCACCGCGGCTTATCTCACCGAATTGATCGAGACCCCGGCGCCTGAACCCTACAGCCATACGCGGGGCGATTGGTCCTGGCTTGCGACAGAGCTGAACCTGGGCGAGGCTGATCAATTCGTGCTGGCACTCGCCGTTGCTTATCGGTTGGATGCGGGCCTTGGGCCGGTGTGTGCCGCCTGCCTGAACGACATCAACAAAGCTTATCCAACCCTGGCGCTGGCGCAACGTCTGTGGGGCTGGCCCGAAGCCGTGTTGGACCTTGCATCCTCTTTCCATGCCTTACGCCGCTGTGCGCTGCTCGGTGCACAGAGCACAGACTGGTTTCAACCCCTGGCCGTGCCCGCCTGGGCCGTAGCCAGTCTGAGCGGCGGCTATGAGCGCCTGGATGGCGTCGAAGCCATTACCCCACGTCCGTCCAAACTGCCGGACAATTGGGCCGTGCCGTTGCACGGCCTGAGTGAACCGCTGGAGAGTCTCAGGCGCATCCCGTTATTGGGCGAACGCGATGAAGATTTCTTGGGCATCTGCGCGGCGATCGCCGAGCGCTTGTCCGTCACCATTGTGACCGTCAGCCCGGCCACCTGGCAGCGCGCCGACCCGGCCCAATTGCTGAGTTGGGCCTGGTTATGCGGCGTTGAGCCCTTGTTGCCCTGGGGCGTAAAAGTGTCACCCGAAACCTGGCCTTTGGGTACGCCGTTGCGGGTTTGGCAACCCATGTCTACCCACCAGTATCAGGCCGTGGAAGTCACCGCCGGTGCGCAGGCACCCCTCACATTGCCCACCATCGACTTTCATCGCCGACTCGATGTCCTGCATGAATCGCTCGGTAACAATGCTGCCCGGTACCGCCATGAGGTCGAAGAATGCGCCCGGCGTTTTCGCTTTTCCGAACCGGCCCTGCGCCGCATTGCTTTAACGCTCAACCACCAGGGCGTGTGGCAGGGTGAGGACTTGATCGAAGCCTGCCGCGCCGAAACCCGGGGTGAACTGGCGCAATTGACACAAAAAGTCGAGCCCCGCTTCAAACCCGAAGAGCTGGTATTGGCGGCCGAACAGGAACAGCAGTTCCAGGAAGTATCCCGCGCCATGGACGCCCTCACCCGTGTGCACTTTCACTGGGGCACGGCCCGCGCCTGGAATGAAAGCGGCCTCTCCGTTTTGTTCTGCGGCCCGCCCGGTACTGGTAAAACCATGGCCGCCGAAGCGCTTGCCAGTCGGCTGAAGCTCGACATGTTTCGAGTCGACCTGGCGCAGGTGGTGAGCAAGTACGTTGGCGAAACCGAGAAAAACCTGCGCCGTATTTTCGACGCCGCTGAAGCCAGTGATTGTCTGTTGTTTTTCGACGAGGCCGATGCTTTGTTCGGCAAGCGAACCGACGTTAAAGACGCCCACGATCGGTACGCCAACATCGAAGTGTCGTACTTGCTGGAACGGATGGAACGCTTCAAGGGTCTTGCCATCCTCGCCAGCAACCGCCGCAAGGATATGGACGAAGCCTTTATGCGTCGGCTGCGCTACGTCATCGAATTTCCGGTGCCTGGTGTCGATGAACGCGAACGTATCTGGAAGCAGGGTTTCCCGGAACAGGTCGATACCAGCGATTTGGATTTCCGCTTTTTAGCACGGCAATTTGCGTTCTCTGGCGGCCATATCCGCTCCGTTATATTCAACAGCTGTTTGCAAGCGGCGGCCCAACCAGAAAGTTCACCCGCGAAAGCCAAGGTCGGTAAGCCTTCCATGCGCCAGGTACTGGTGCAAGTCCGTCGTGAGCTGCAAAAACTCAACCGCGCCACCGACGACGAACTCTTTGGTCGCTACGCCGCCCTGCTAAAGGAGAACGCCGCATGAGCGCATTGACGATCGACCTCGAGCGCATTCAGATCCGCCTGAAGGGCGTCTCGAGCAACACGGTACAGGAAGCGCTGTCGGGGTTGGAAGAGGAACTCGCCCGCCGACTGCAGGGGATGAAAACCACCCATAGCGATATTTTCGCCAATGGCATGCGTTTGACTCCCCTGGAAGTGTCTTCTCATATTCGGGCGAGAGACATGCGGGCGCTCCTCGTCGACCACATTGTCGCGGCCATTGAACAGGCCGAGCGCGGAGGGCAGACCGCATGAGTTTTTACTTGCGAGGCGTACTGGTCGAATACGGCACCGATATGCTGGGTCCGTTGCCGAATGTGGTGGTCTTTCAGTTCAACCCCGAGCAATTGCAGCGCGGCTTGGAACTGCCGCCGAGCACCAGTGCCGAAGATCAGGAAAACCGGGGCCAGCGCGAGCCCGGCCAACGCAGCTCTTCTCCGACCGAAACCATTCAGCTAACGGCTCACTTCGATGCTTCGGATGATCTCGGCCAGAACGATGGGCTTTCGGCCATCCCCCGGGTATTCGGCATTGGCCCGCAACTGGCCGCGCTCGAAGCCATGGTCAACCCCAGCCCGGGGTTGATCAGTGGCGCGATCGGGGCGGCTATCGATGCCATCGGCGGTGCCCTGGGGGGGGACAGTGAGCCCAGTCGGTCGATCCCCCGCGAGCAGGCCCCACGTATTTTGTTCATCTGGGGTCCCAGCCGTGTACTGCCGGTGGAGATTCGTTCAATGAGCATCACCGAGAAGAAATTTGACCCCTTTCTAAACCCGGTGCAGGCCGAAGTGCAAATTGGCCTCGCCGTTGCCAGCTTCCCGGCAAACAGCGACGACATTATTGGCAAAGGGGCGTTGGCCTACACCAGCACGGTTAAGGAGGCCCAGGTGGCATTGAATTTGGTCAAATCCGTAGAGCTGGCAATTGAAACCATACCGTTTTAGAACGGGGAGGGGGTTGGGCATATGTTTACTAAAAATTCTCGATACAACAATTCGCCAACCATCACCGTCACTTCTGACGAAGGCGAAAGCGTCGCTGCCGTCAAATTACGGCTGTTGGGTCAACCGCTTAGCCGCCCTGCAGTGGTTACCCAGGGAGACCAGCTGGATGTGATCAGCCAGCGGCGTTTTAGAGATGGCACTCGCTACTGGCACATTTCAGACGCCAATACCGAACTGGAAGCCAACGCCCTGACTGAAGAGCCGGGCCGCACCATTAAAACGCCGGAACAAGGCTGAATGAGTTTGGGAGTGTGGGTTTATGCCAACTGAACTGCGCATCTATTTAAACAACGAAGCCGCCGATGAGGAATTGCTCGGACGGTTTCGTCGGGTGCGTGTCGATTTGGCCATGGGCATTGCCGCTGAAGCTGAGTTGCAACTCGAAATCGGCGCCGACGACAACGGCCAGTGGGAAAGCATAGAAGATGACTTTACCCAAGCGTTCTCACGGGTGCGTGTCGAAGTGAGGCCACCCAACGGCGACGCGTTTATCGCCCTGATTGATGGTCCCATCATTGGCCAGCGGTTCGAATTGGATGCCAGCCCGAACCAAAGCCAACTGGTGTTGATTGTGCACGATGACAGTGTGTTGATGAACCGCAGCGAAGAAGTCGTGCTTTATGAAGAACTCACCGCTTCGGATATCGCAAGCCAATTGTTCAGCGAATATGGTTTAACCCCCGAGGTCGATTCAGTACCCGCCGCCGGTGCCAGCCTGGAACGTTATGTGGTGCAGCGCGGCACCGCCGCTCAACTGCTGAAAGAACTGGCAAAACGCCATGGGGTTTGTTTTTACGTGAAACCCGGTGGCGAACCCGGCACCAGCGTGGGTGTGTTTAAAGCCGTCGATTTGAACCCGACAGACTACCCCGAATTACTGCTGATGGGCGCCGACCGGAACATCAATAAATTCAGCGCCGAATACGACGCTCTACGCTCCATGACGGCCCGTGCTGCCACCATTAACCTGGCGGATAAGTCCGTTGTCGAGTCAGAAACCACCGTGACGGCCGTCTCTGCTCTTGGCGATACCCCAGTGCACGACATCGCCGAACCCGGCAGCAGCTTTTTGAGTCTTTCCCGCGAGGACAGCGGTGATTTGGATGCCGGCGTCAATGCCGTTACCGATTTTTCAAGCTGGGCCTACCGCGCTGAAGCCGAAGTCGCAGCTGATATGTACCCGGCCGTGCTCAGACCCTACAGCGTAATCTCAGTCGCTGGCCCCGGTGGCTATCTCGGAGGACTTTACCTGATCAGCCGCGTCGTCCATACGCTGACCGACGACGGCTATCAACAGCACATTACCCTGCGCCGCAACGCCCGCTCCGCCGGAAGTTCGGGTGGCGGCCTACTGCCCGGAGGTGTTTTTTAATGGACGGAGGTGGAATGGAGCGCGCCCTTGTTGAACTCGCCGAACAGATGCGTCACCGGTATTACGGTAAATACCGTGGCACCGTGGAAGACAACAAAGACCCGGAAAACATGGGCCGCCTGCGCGCACGCGTGCCCAAGGTACTGGGGGATGTGGTCTCCCCCTGGGCGCTGCCATGCACGCCCTACGCGGGCGACGGCAGTGGCCAGTACAGCATCCCCCCGGTCGGCGCCGGGTTGTGGATCGAGTTCGAGGCCGGTGACCCAAGCCAACCAATCTGGTCCGGCTGCTGGTGGTCGCCCGACCAGGTACCGACTAATCAGGATGGCGACGGCAAGGTGCCAGGCATGAAAGTGATTCGCAGCGAGCAAGGCATGATGGTGAGCTTCGACGACGACGGCCAGACCCTCAGTGTCAGTGATAGCGATGGCAGCAATATTCTGAAAATCGAGGTGCAGAACGGGCAGGTGCTGTTGAAGGGCGTCAGCAAAGTCGTGGTCGAAGCGCCGCAAATCGAACTGGTGGAAAACGCCAGCCACCCGGTGGTGTTCGGTGATCAGTTGATGAACTACCTGACGCAGCTGGTAACCATGCTGCAAACCCATACGCATCCGGGACAATTGGCGGCTGGTATTTTTCCGGTTACGCCGATGATACCAACGCCGACCTTTCCGACGCCAACCTCTTCTTTGTTATCCCAAAAAGTAAAGGCGGGTTGATATGCCGATTAAAGCGGGAACCGTAGACGATTTCGCCGGCAGCATGGCCGAGGCAATGGAGCGCGCACTGATGGAGGAGTATCAGGCGGTAAAAAGCGAGGCGATGCCGGGCATTGGGGAAGAGGATCGGCGGATGCTGCTCTGCGCGATCTCACAAGGCGTGGTGCGATATTTAAAGGACAATTTGGATGCCTTCGTGCTCAGTTCGGACGTCACCCAAGTAACCGGCGAAGCCGATGCACCACTGATTCAAAGCACGAACCCGAGTGCAATCAGTGTGTCCGGCGGCGGTGCCGGTGGCAGTATTTCGGCAAACGACGCGGACGTTACGCAGATAAACAGCGCCTCTAATCGTGTGCGCAGTCGCGGTACGGCAACGATTGACCAAATGAACACATCGGGGACTTTGTACACATGAGTGGTCGACACATGTCATTCCCGTTCCGCATCGGTTCAGACGGCCGAACCCGGACACCGGAAAACCTGGAAGAACACATTAAGGGCGAGGTTATTCAGTTGCTGCTAACCAACCCGGGCGAGCGCCCCTTGCAACCACTCATTGGTGCCGGTCTGCGTCGTCTGGTATTCGAAGGCAACAGTGATGCGACAGCGGCCGTCGCCAAGGCAACGATCAACCGTGCCCTGAACGATTATCTGGGCCATCGCATAGAGGTAATGGCGCTGGAAGTCGAAAATAACGATGCAACCTTGCTGGTTGGTTTGCAGTACCGAATTGTCGCCACGGGTGAGGAGCAGCGGCTCCGGTTTGAGCACAGTCGTTAAGTTTGGTGGCTTACTTTTTTGGGCGAGGACTTATTCGGTGGTTGGGGGAGCGGTGGGTGTAGTCCTTTTTCGGGTCGCCGTGAATACACCGAAGCGTCGGACCGCCATGCAGGCTAGACCGCAGCATCCATGCTGCGGACTTCCCCAAATAGGACCACCCGGCAGCCGATGCGGGTTAAACCAAGGTAAAGGACGATGAAGCAGGCGAGGAAATAAACCATGAGCTATCGCTTCGATGAGGAAGTGTTGGCAGACCGGGCCCGGGACCTTGAAGATGAAGGGTTGAACGGGGTTGAGCTGGTGTTTGTTGAACTGGATCTGGCTTCGCCTCCGGCCTTTGCCGAGCTGCGTCTGGAATTTTTTAACGACCTGCATCTGGCGGCGATTGATACTTCTATTAATACGGATGGGAATGATCCGACATCTATATTGTCCATCAGCGGCGGTAGCCGCCTGATAGGTGGTAACGGGCCTGGTGAGGTTCAGGTTACTCAGTTGTTGGGGGTGAGCGGTAATGCGTTGACGCTGCGTGTTTCTCCTGTAGGCGATTACTCCACCTATCGACTGGGGGTTCGCTTTCAGAATGCCGCCGGAGACGACTTGATTGATCCGCTGTTTGCCGGGGTGCCCTTTAAATTCCGGCCCGGCTGCTTCAACCTCAATTGTGCGCCAACCTGGGAAAAAGGGCGCGAAAAAGCCCCCAAACCTGTGATTGATTATTTGGCCAAAGACTTTGATTCCTTCAAGCATGTACTCATTAACGCCATGCGCGATCGCGTGCCAGGTTGGGAACCGACCAGCGAAGTCGATCTGGATCAGGTTATTCTGGATCTGATTGCCGCCGATGGCGATTTCCTCAGCGATTTTCAAGATCGTGTCATGCAGGAACGCTATTGGGGGCTGGCGCGCAAACGAGTCTCGATGGCGCGCCATGCTCGGCTGATGGACTATCACATACACCAGGGAAACCAAGCCAGTACCGATTTGGTGCTGACCGTCGACAGCGAACAAACCCTGGGCAATGAATTCGCCGTTTGGAATGGCGGAAGCTGGAAAGACCCCGGTTCGCAGATTTTTGTGACCGCTCACGAACAAGGGTGTCACCCCTGGCTGAACCAAATCAGCTTTTACAGCTGGAACGATGCCCTGACCGCTCTGGATGCTGGCGCAATGTATGCCGACCTGGCATTGCCCGCCGCACTGAACCCCGGCAACGAAGGCGAAGCCGATCAGTTTCGGGATGTATTGCGGCGCGAGGAAGTGCGCTATCTCATTATCGAAGAACGCCTCAACCCCCAAACCGGCACCGTGAATGGCCGCGACACGGGCAAGCGTCAGAAGCTGACATTACTGACGGGTAACGATGCCGCCGAAACCCGGTTTGATCCGTTTACCAATCAGCATTACGTGCGGGTGTACTGGCAGCCGGATGATCGGTTGCGTCGCCGGTACTGTGTGACGACCCGGTGCGAGGGTGCGCCGGTAAACGACGTTTCCGTCCTGTTCGGCAACATTGTTCATGCCCGTCATGGCCGACCACACGTGACTGTATTTCGCCCGCCGGGTGCAATTGTAGGGGCGACCGATGCCTCGGTTTTACTTCACAGCGACGAAGCCTATTGGGAACCGGGGCGTTGGGGTGCTTTGTGTGCCCTGCCGGGTAAACCCCTGGCCTATCGTGATACACCGCCCGGTGGCGATGTACCGCCGCAGTCGTCCTGCCAGGTTGAGGTCGCGGGTTTTCTATCCCCCTGGGATGAACAAATCGATCTGATTGAAAGCCAGGGTGACGATGAACACTACCTGGTCGAAACCGATGAACTCAGCCGCAGTCAACTTCGTTTTGGTTTTGGTGAGGGAATGAGCGCCAACGGGCGGGCCCTGTCTGATGATGCTGTGGTGACTGTGCGGTATCAGGTGGGACGGGGCAGTGCCGGGAATAGTGGCGCCGATAAATTAACCGGGTTCGAAGGCCCGCCCTGGTTGTCGGCGGTGCGTAATCCCTTTGATGTGACCAACGGTCGCGACCCCGAACCGCGTGATGTGTTTTTGCGCCGCGTGCCCATCGCCTACCGCGCCAAACAGAAGCGCGCCGTTACTCTCGCCGACTATGTTGCCCGTGCCGAAGCGCTGCCTGAAGTATCACACGCCTATGCCCGTTATGGCTGGACCGGCAGTTGGCGCACGGTGCGGGTGTCCATTGACCCGACCGGCACCACCGAGCTGGATAACGAAACGCGGGAACGTATTCGCCGCCACCTCGATGCGGTGCGTCTGATCGGGGAGGATTTGGAAATCCGCCTGGCCCGTTACGTGCCATTGGACATCAAGCTGCGGCTGTGCGCCCACCCGGATTACTGGCCGGAAGACCTCGCCGCGATGTTGGAGCAGGAATTTTCCGATGCGTTAACACCCGATGGCCGCCCGGGGTTTTTCCATCCAGACGATTGGACATTCGGCCAGCCGTTGCACGCTAGCCAGATCATCGGTCGGGCTTTGGCGGTCACCGGAGTAGGGCGCGTTTTGAGTGTGAGCATGCGCCGGTGGAACCAGGGGTTTGGCCCTTCTACCAGCACCGTCACCATCGAACCGGAAGATCTGCCGTTGGCAGAGATTGATGTATTGGAGGTGCAGCCGTTCGAAGTCATTCAGGTCGCCAATAACCCCGATCACCTGGAGCAGGGCCGTATCACATTCACTATCGAAGGAGGCCGCCGATGACGTGCATTCACGATTGCGAAACCCCGCCGGTTTTTCCGTTGAAAATCGACAACCGGCGCGGCCTGCCGTCTGTTCACTATCGCATTGGCGATTACGGCAGCTTCCGCGAACACATGCTCGACCGATTGGATAAATCCAACACCCTGTCGGGCTGGACTCATCGCGGCAGCGACGACCCCGGCATTGCGCTGATTGAGGGCACAGCCATCGTCGCGGAGATATTGAGTTTTTATCAATCGCTCTACGCCAATGAAACCCTGATCCGTACGGCGAGCTGGCAGGAAAGCGTCAGTCGCCTGGTGCAACTGAGCGGTTACCGCATGGCGCCGGGTGTAGCCGGAGAAGCAACGTTTGCGCTTACCGTTGCCGGTGAAGAGGGGGTGACTGTGCCGCAAGGCTTTGGTTTCAAGGTCGATGTCGAAGGCATCGATGAAGCGGTCATTTTTGAAACCATCGACACCAACACAGCCTATTCAACGCAAAACGAATTCAGGTTGTATCGGCCGCGCAAAGGGTTTCAGCCAGTAATCGACGGGTTGAAATCGCTGGAACTTCAGGCGGTGGCAGGGGCTTCCGATCTGGCAAGTCTGACGACGGTTTCTTTCAAACCCGGCGACCGCATCATGCTGTTGCCTGAGCTGGCACCCTTCGCACCTGGCGGGGGGAGCTACAACAGTGGCAGCCCTCAGGCGCGGCCGGAAATCGTGATCGTGAAATCGGTCGAGCAGGTGCTGAATCGAATAACACTGCATTTCGAAGGCTCGCTGACGATTCCCCGCGATGCCATCGTCGAGGCTTACGTGATCGACCGCAGTTTTCGGCATTTCGGTCATAACGCCCCGGTACGCATTGGTCGGCTGAATGCAAACACCGGCTACATGGCGATGGAAGCAACGAATTTCGAGCGGCGGATATACACCAGCGACAGCGGCGATGGCGAGTTTTACAGCACTCTGCCCATGCTGGAATTGCCCCTTGATCAGGATGTGGATGACCTGCCCGTAGGCAGCAAAATCATTTGCCAGGGTCTGGCGGAATTCGATGGCAGCGGTGGTGTGGTGTCGTTCACGGTGGTGCGCACCGTTGAAGAAGTGCGCAGCGATACCCTGATATGGGGTGGCGTTAGCGGCGCCTGCGCAGTGGTCACGATGGAAGCGCGAATGATCGCTAATTTATCCATATTGAATGAAACCGCCGACATCCGACGCCTGCAAATTCACGAAGCCGTCAGCCCTGCGCTTCAGCTTCGCGCCCCAAGCGACTGGCACAGTGGCGCCTTTCCGGAGTCCACAAGCGGTTACGAAATACAGTATTACGGCTTTTTGAAACACGCCGAGCAACTGGTGGGCCGCCAGCTCATGCTCGCCGGTGACGACGGTCGTTTGCAAACGCTTAAGGTCCTCAGGGAAACCAGTTTCAACGCAGCCGGGAAGGATATCGCCCAGCCCTGGCTATGGCCCTTGATGCTCGACCAACAGCCCATTTTCGAACGCCAGTGGTTTAGCGAGCAGAATAATCGGGTGACGGTGTACGGCAACCTGGTCCATACCGACCAGGGCGAAACCCAACCGATGGCAGTGCTTGGCTCCGGCGATGCGCGGCGCACCTTTCTGACCCTGCCCTTGCCGAAAAATCCCCTGACTTACCAGTTGGTGTCTGAATCGACACCGCCTCACATTCCCGTGATTGAACTTTATGTCGATGGCGTGCGCTGGAAGCGGGTGGAGACCTTTTTCAGCATGGGCCCGAAAGATAGGGTCTACATCGTCCGCGAGGACGAAGCAGGCAAGGCCTACGTCCAGTGCGGCGATGGTGTAACCGGCGCGGTGTTCCCCTCCGGCCGCAACAACATCCAGGTAGCCTTCCGCAAGGGCGTTGGAGCACGTGGCGTGGCCGCCGACAAGGCGAAACCGACCGGCAAGCTGAAACCCCTAAAAGAAGTGCGCATGCTCGGCCCGGCCGTAGGCGGTGGGGACCCGGAATCCATCGAAAGCGCCCGCGAAGCGGCGCCGGCAAGAATGCAAAGTCTGGAGCGCCTGGTCGGCCTGGCTGACTACGAAGCCGAAACCCTGGCGCTCCCCGGCGTTCTGAAAGCCCGGGCGGATTGGGTTGCGCCCAGCGGCACGCCGCGCATCCGCATTACGGTGCTGTCGGAAAACGGTGAACCGGCGGCGGTCGACAAGGTGCGACACAGTCTGCAAGCCGCCAACCGCTGCCGGGGTGCCTCGCGTCACCCGATCCAGGTGGTGAACGGAAAACGCCAGTTTGTGCTGGTCGATTTGAGTGCCGGATTTGACCCCGACCGGCGCAGTGACGATATCCATGCACTGATTCTGGACACACTTGGCGCCTGGGGCGAAGAAGGCGACTCGCTGGACGTCACCGGCCTGTTCGGCCTCGCCGAGCGACGTTTTGGCCAGGGAGCACACGTCTCCCAGGTCTTGGCGGCGGTGCAAAACATTGAGGGCGTCAACTGGGTTCGCGTGGATGCGTTTCAACTCATTCCGCTGGGCAGCCCACCGGAAACCGACCCGAAGGAGCTGGCGCTACCCGCCAGCCCGGTGCGGGAAAAACGAATCGACTGCAACGGCGACGCCTTGCTCTCGCTCTACCAGGACCATTTGGTGATCAACCTGAGTGCCGACAGCGTCGCGGAGGCCTGTGACCCATGAGTACGCCCCGTCAGCCCCTGTACCAGCAATTGCCCGAAGTCTATCGCATCAAGGATGGCGAACAGCGCCCGGCCGATCAGCTCGAGGCCTATTTGGGCATTCTCGATGACGTGATGTCCGGCGTGCGCGACAATATCGAGGCTTTGTACCACGATTTCTTTATCGAAACCTGTGACGACTGGCTGATTCCCTACCTCGCCGATCTGCTTGGCGTCTCCCATCTTGCGGGCGACCCCTGGACATTGCGGGCCGACGTCGCCCGCACCGTCTTCCACCGACGGCGCAAGGGTACGCTGGGCGCGGTCGAATCCCTCAGTTTCACCTTAACCGGCTGGGCCTCCCACGCGGTTGAATCGCGCGAGCGCCTCGCCTGGAACCAACACCTGAACCACCAGCGACCCGATGCCGGTGGCCCATCCCCGCTGACGCAGCATACCGACATCGTCTCCCAGGTGCGCGGCGGCATGGCCAACCTGCGCGACCCCGCGCAACTGAGCTTCCTGAACGGGCCGTTTGACACCTTTGCCCACGTCGTCGACGTCAAGCCTGGCCAAACCGGCTCGCCGCGCTACAACCTGCCCAACCTGGGTGTCTATCTCTGGCGATTGAAAGACTATCAGGTGCCGGTGGTGGACCCAGGCATGATCGAAACTGCCGCCGTCGTCCCGGTTAACCCTGGCGATGCCAGTGCTGTCGTCCGTGCCATTGTCCATCCCCAGGCGGACCCGATGACGCTGTTCAACACCCACCGCTACGAGGCCGATGACGACCCGCCCAACCTCAGTCACGCCGATTCCGTACCCGGCCCCATGCCCTGGGCGCGGCTCAGCACCGACACACCCACCGGCAACCCTCTGGCCTACGTCGCCGTCGAACCCTACGCAGGCACGCCAGAGCAACCGAGCGCCGGTGCCGTCGGGTTGATCCTGCACATTCCCGATCCCCTGCCCGGCACCGATGGCTGGACCTTCCGGGGTGCCAACCTCTGCGCCTGGGAAGCGGGCCTCAGCCCGCCTATACGGGAAGACGAGATCGCCATCGACCCCGAGCGGGGCAGGGTGCTGTTCGGGGTGTCCAGCCTGGCCGCGCAAGCCACTCCTCTGGCCGAGGGGCTGTTAATTTCCCACACCTATGGCTTTTCCGGTCCGACTGGGGCACAGCCCGTGGTGCGCGCGGCCACCCCAGCCGAGTGGCAGGAGCAGGCCGTGGTACTGCGCTCGGTAAGCGGTGGTGGCGATATTGCCCTGCGCAATGCGTTGGCCGATCTGGATGCACAGACCCAGCCCGTGGTCGTCGAGATCCAGGACAGCCGAACCTACACCCTCGATATCGACACGGTACTCGGCCATGGCAGCGAAGGCGGCAACCCAGCGCTGACACTTGCCACCTCACTCTGGGTGCGCGCCGCCAGCGGCCAGCGGCCCGTTATCCGCCTGGTTAATCCGCTGCGCTTTCGCCCCGCCGACGTGCTTGGCCCGGGCGCGGCCGATGCCATCGCCAGCCTCGCCGTCCGTCTCGAAGGCCTGTACATAAGTTGGGATAGAACCGCTCCAGCCTTTGCCGCTGACGCAGCCCTAATCCAGCAAGCCGCCCTCAACCGGCTTGAACTGCTGGGCACCACCCTCGACCCCGGCGGCGCCTGGCAACTCGACCCGCTGTCGCCCGGCGTTCGCCAGGCCATGCGGCCGTCTTTCAACCTCGACAACGCCTTCGGCTTCATCGACGACCCGAATGAAGCCGATGCCTTCGACCAGCAATCCGTCATCCACATTGAGCGTTCCATCATCGGCCGGGTTCTGGCCGACGACGAATACGACCTCAACGTTATCGACAGCATCCTCGACGGCGGCAGCCCCGAAGGCGACCCCGCGCCCCAATTCGCCGTCCGCGCCGCCACCGGCGACCCGCTGGTCAATTGGGGCCCGGAACTCACCGTTTCCGGCATGACCGCCTTCGGCCGCATGAGGGTTCACAGCGTCACCGGCCAGGGCGGCATTTGGCTGCATCGCCTCGAAGCGCACGACAACCAGCGCGGCTGCGTCAAATTCAGCTATTTCAGCGGCGACAGCGACCGCCTGCCACCCCACCACGGCTGCGTGTTCGGCACCGCCACCGACATCAGCTTCGTCGCCACCTGGTTTGGCCTGCCAGGCTACGGCCAGCTCCGCCTGCGCAGCGACCCGCGCCTGCTCGACCAGGGCCCGAACAACGACGCCATGGGCTGCTTCGGCTATTTGCTGAACAGTCACAAATGGAAAAACCTGAACATCCGATACCGCGAGTACATGCCCGTTGGAATTCGACCGATATTGGTGCCAGTGACATGAACACAGTCAACACACACTTCGCCACCGTTCGGGTGACCTCTGTGGCGATGGTCCGCGGCGGATGCCACGGGTGCCTCCGTGAGGTCGGCGTGGATCCGTCCGTGGGGCCTAGACCGCAGCATCCCTGCTGCGGACTTCCTCACGGAGGCACCCGTGGCACCCGCCGCTCGATGATCGACAGAATTCAAATTCAAAGTTCAAACCGCATCCAATTTCGACTCCACAGAAGGCTAGTGCTGGCAGCCCAGCCATCCACTCGTACCCAATGCCACAAAAGACCAGTGCCGGCTGCCGGGGGTGCTTATCCGGGGAAGTCCACGGCATGGATGCCGTGGTCTAGGCCCCATGGATGGGTTCACGCCGACCCCGGAGAAGCACCCCCGGTAGCTGGCACGGGTTCCAGGCAAGGAACAGCCAGCGCGGGTTCCAGACACCGTAATACAACCGTCACCAAACCAGAGGGATACCCACTATGAAAGGGGACTTCTCGAAACTCAGTTTTCGACCGGCCAACAACTTCACCGGTGTATGGCACCAGCAGGGCCGAGTCCTGCTCGATCAGGACTGGAACGCCGGCACCCAAATCAGTCGCCACCTGCGAGAACTGCTCGGTCAGGATGTCATCGGCCCCGACCTCATTGGCATTCCCGCTGCCGAACCGGACAGTTGGCTGATCATTCAGGCCGAATCCGATGGTGCCAGTGTGGAAATCACCCTCGAACCCGGCCGCGGCTGGGTCGATGGCCTGCCTCTCTATCTGCCGGGCGAAGACGCTCTCGTCTTGCCAGCTACCTGGTACGGCCCACCCATCGATGATCCCGAGCCCGATGCGAGCAGTATCGGCATGGGTATCCGCGACGCCGTTGTCCTCGAAGCCTGGGAAGACGCCTTCAACGCCTTTCAGGATCCGGTCAACCTGCTCGAACCGGCACTTGGCGGTCCAGACACCACCGAGCGCACCAAGCTCTTCTACCGTCTGCGCCTACTGCGTCTGCAAGACGGTGAAGACTGCGGCAACCTCAACCGCCTGCAAGACGACCCCGATCTGCAAGGCCACCTCAGCGTCACCCCCGCGCCGACCCTCGCCATCGGTGGCGACTGCCCGGTGCAGGCCGGAGGCGGTTACACCGGCTTCGAACATTACCTCTACCGCATCGAAGTTGCCCGACCCACGTCGGCCGACGAAGCCCGCTTTAAATACTCCCGCTTCAACGGTGGCCTGGTCGGTCGCGGCATTTTCGATAATGCGCTCGACCAAATCACCGTCCTCGCCAACGACCAGATGATCAACCACTGCGGGCTCGACACCTTCTTCCTCGAAGTGCTCGCCCCCACCGCCTCCGGCACCCACTGGGACGTAGTCATGGAAGCCGATGCCTCCAGCGTTGGCGACGGCGTACTCTCGCTTACCAACATTGTGGGCGCCTGGCCCGGTGCGGGCACCGACGAAGCCTTCTTCCGGCTCTGGGACGGCACCGCCCTGGTTGCCAGCTTCGCCACCGGCGCGCCTGTCGATTTCGAATTGGGCCTGCGTCTTGAATTCGATGCGCCCACCGCCAACAACAGCAACTATCGACCGGGCGATTTCTGGACCTTCCAGCTGCGCACTGCCGGGACCGATTTCGACCCTTCTGTCTGGCCTAACGATGCGCCCCCCCAGGGGGTCGTTTACCACCGCGCCCCGCTCGGTATCCTCAACTGGAACGGCGGCCCGGTGATCACCCTCGACGGCCCGCCTAACATTCACGATTGCCGCCGCGTCTTCCAGCCGCTGACCAAAATCCAGAGCTGCTGCACCTTCAAGGTCGGCGACGGCCTGCACAGCTTTGGTGATTTTGAATCCATTCAGGACGCCGTCGATCACTTGCCCGACAGCGGAGGTGAGATCTGCGTGCTGGCTGGCACTTACCGTGAAACCGTGGTGATCGATAAAGACAATGTTCGCATTCATGGCTGCGGTCCGCGCAGTCGGGTCATCGGGGACCCGGCGGCTGATGATGAGGGCACTCCCGCTCCGGTTTTTTACGCCGAAGGACGACGGAATGTCCACATCGAAACCCTCAGAGTCGATGCCGCGCCCAGAGGCATCGGTATCCTCATCGAAACGGATGATCAGGGCGTGGAAAGTCAGCACATCGAGTTGCGAGGCTTGCTGGTGATCGCCACCACCGACAGCGCCATAAAAATCGTCGGCGCCCGCGAGGTGGGCATTCGCGATTGCGAACTCATCGCCGAGGATGCTGCCGGCGGCTGGTCGCCACTCTTTCTGCTGGGCGACGATATGCTGGTCGAACATAATCGAGTGCGGGTCATACCCTCCAAAGCCGCCAACACCCTGGCGGCTGTTCAGGCAGGGCGGGGCGGTATTCACCTGGCCGGAACCTGTGAACGCATCCGGTTAATCGATAACGACATCGTCGGCGGTATTGGGCACGGCATCACCCTGGGCACGGTTGAAGCCATCGATGAAGATGGCAACCCGGTTCCCGGCCTCATCGGCTGGGTCGTCAATCTGTTCGACCCCTGCGACCCCTGTTCACCGGGCACCGTTTATGTGCCACCCGGAAGAGACCCGGAAACCGGCGTTACCTATCAGTCCGCCGGGGCACTTTACGACATTCGGATCGAACGCAATCGCATCAGCGGTATGGGTTTGTGCGGCATCGGTGTGGTTGCCTTTTTCAACCTCGATGAGGAAGACGAATTCATCAGCGTGTTCGGGCTCGATATCCTCGGTAACGACATTCACGATAACCTCTGGCGCGACCTTGAAGTCATGCCCCGGGATGCCCGTCAGCACATGGGTTACGGTGCCATCGCCCTGGCCGATGTTGAAGCCCTGCGAATTTACGACAATCGGCTCGAAGACAACGGGCCGGATTACCTGCAACCCGTCTGCGGTATTTTTGTGCTGCACGTCGAAGGGCTGGATATCTGCCGCAACCGCATTCGCAACAACGGCCAACAGATCGAGGGCGATCGCGAAGATGCCGCCGAAGGCCGACGCGGTGGCATCGTCGTCCCCTATGCACTGCCGGGCATTGATGCCATGGAAGGGCGCGGCGGTTTCGTGCCACGCCAGAACGGTGTACCGGCCGCGCGCATTCACGACAATATCGTCTCCCAGCCGCTCGGTCAGGCGCTGGCCCTGGGCGGCCTGGGGCCGATGAGCATTTTGAACAACCAACTGACGTCTCAGGCGTTCGTGCAGCGTATCGGTGATCCAAGTTGGTGGGCGACCACAGTATTTATCGTGAATTACGGCCTGTCCAACGAGTTTTATTTGCAAACAGTATTGTTTCGCGGCGTTGTGGCCGACCCGATTGATGCGGGTGACATTCCCGTCAGCAATAATGGTTTCATACCCAGAGCCAGTCGCGGGTTGGACGATCAGGGCATTGGCCGCTATCTCGCCAACGGCAACATCATGTTCGCCAATAACCAGGTGTTTCTGGACCTCTCTGAGCCCGAAGTCGAGTTTGCCTTGTCGCAGGCCGCCATCATTAGCCTTGATGACGTGACGGTGCAGAACAATCAGTTCGACTGCGATTTCCTGGTCGACATCCTGTTTACCAATTTGCTCACCGTAGGTATGACCACCCGGGTTCAGGACAACCGATTCAAAGAGTCGCTCATGATTGCCTTGTTTTCCTCAGTCAACCTTGGGCTTATTTTCAACAACACCAGCGACAACCAGGCGACGCACTGCATCCTTAACCTGGCGTCGCCGGTCGGCGGGCTGCCATTCATAACCACCAGCATTCGTGCGCACGACAACCAGGTGTTGTTTAACGCGTTCAGCTTTCTCGATTTCTGGTGCGAGGCGTTCAGTGCCTGGGAAAACATTCTGGTGCCAAACGATTCAGCCAGTGACAGCGCGGCGGGCGGAATCAACACCGGTCTGAACCAATTATGGAGAGGGTAATGCCATGCAAAAGCGACGAGATACCAAGCCAGGTGCAAAAAAAGAGCGCCAGCGTACTGATCCGGGTTCAAACATCTCCATAGAGCAGATTGAAGGCATTCTCAAACAATCGCCGGAGCGGATGGACCAGGAGCGCAGCGCGGGGTTGGCTCAACTCACCTCGGTTAAACGGGCCAAGCTGGTACAGGCGCGGCGTGAGCGGGCGCGTATGGAGCAACGTTATGGGGCGGACCATCCGCGTGTGGCGGCCGCCGATGCCCGCATGAAAACGGAACACGGCATGCTGGTAAACACCCGGGCCGAGCGGGACAGGGCCGAAGCGCCTGTGCTCGAAACAGAACAGGACGTTTGGGTGGTGCATGGGTATGTGCGCAATCAGGAAGGCATTGGTATCAGCAAGGCAAAAGTAGCGCTATTTCCCGACCAGGACGGTCATAAGGATGCGCTGACGGAAACCATTACTGATCGCCAGGGGTATTACAAGGTGACTTGGGCCCCTCAGGTACACGACAGGAAAACCGACCGCGAAACCGAAGGCAAAGCGGAATCCGCACTGGGAGGCACAGACACGACCCATCACATCAATACCAACCTAAGTGCCTACCGCCTGCGCGTGGCCGCTTCAGCCATTAAAAACCCGGTCTATCTCGGTGCGAGCCGTCAGGGTAATCAAACAGTAGACCGTCGCAGCCTCTACCCCACACCCGGCAGCAGCAGTTATCGGGACATCGAGCTGGACAGTGCAAGCAGCGGAGATTGCCAGCTAAGAACCCGTTACCTCGGCAACAGCAACACCCGTGAACTGCACAACCTGAACAACGAAAAACCCGGCTGCGGCATCGCACGGATGCGCCCGGACCACAGGGTCTATTTTTCCGGGGAAAAACAGGCTGAAAAACTTGGCTACGACTATTGCGCGCATTGTTATGGATCGGATCGCTCTAAACGCTAAAGGTCGCTCGACCAATAACCGAGCGGTAGGCGAGAACGACCGGCGCTCGGCCACCGAGTTGCCCACTGGGCGAGTCCCGTTGTCACAGCCGTTGCTGTTCTCTCGTCCCGGGGTGGGTGCGATCGACGACGTGGTCGAAACCGAGGCTGACCGGGTCGGGAATGCGCTGGTGGATAATCGGGCTGCTCCATTGGCAAACGGGGCTATGTCAGGCTCCAGACTCAGCCAAGCGCCTTCGGGGCGTGGAGGCGGTGACTCCTTGCCCGCTGATTTGGCCCAGAGTTGGGGGCGGCAGCTCAACACCGACCTGAGCGCCATTCATGTTCA
This sequence comes from Saccharospirillum alexandrii, assembly GCF_004000275.1. GTDB lineage: Bacteria > Pseudomonadota > Gammaproteobacteria > Pseudomonadales > Natronospirillaceae > Saccharospirillum > Saccharospirillum alexandrii. The sequence continues at coordinate 1,553,866 of NZ_RCIP01000001.1, read as the reverse complement.
CCCTGAGGATAAGTCGGCGCTGGACATTGGTGCCAAGGCATATACGGAAGGTGCCCATGTGCATATCGCTCCTGGAGAATATCGACCCTATCAACACGAGGGGCGACGTTTACTGGCGCATGAAGTAGCCCACACTCTGCAAACGGAAGATGGTCTCATACGCAGGGAACCCCTCGTCCGGCGTATTGAAGTGATTCGGGAAGGCGATGTGATTCGGTTGTATGTCGGGGAGCGTGTGATCAGCTTGAATGACTCTGGTACCGAACTCAGCGTAGCCAATGGGGAATATCAATTGATACCCACCCAGGTGGGTAGTGGTTACCGGCTTTACTTTGATTCGTCGAACCAAGAGGAGTACCTCTTCGCGACTGGAAATTATGCGCAGTATTTTTCCAGAGAGCAAAGCGTAACGGTTGTCGTGGTTAATAGTGAGGAAGGACTCGCCGGGAGTACCGACACCGAAACCCAGGAAACAGACACAGAAAGCCAGGAAGAAGGCTTGGGCGGCAGCGGTTCCAGCGAGGACGACGAGGATCATGAGCAGCAGGGCGAAGGTGATCGACAGGGCGAAGAGAGCAACACAGAGCAGGGCGAGGGTGGTAATCCCCCTGCGGAAAGTAGTGACGGGGGGCTGACCATCAGCTCCCAGGCGACCGAGGCGGATCGCGTCCTGGTACTGAGAGTATTGCGCGAACTGCATGGCGATGCCGAAGCCGGTGAAGTACAAGCGTTAAGTCGATTTGTCACCCTGCGCGAGGTTATGGCACTGAGACTGTTGGACCAGCATCCGCGCCGTATAGAACTTATGCGTATGATGCAGTCCGGTCGTGCGGCACCTGGAGAGTCGCCCCCTCAGGGTTATGACGACATGATCGAAACCGTCGTCGCCCAACTGGACCTTCAGGAGTACGGAAATCAATTCGACTTCCAGTTCGACACTGACGAGGACGCCCGTGGTGCCCTGGTGCCTCGGCCAGTTCGGGGAAGTATTGTCTGGGTCGGCGGAGAACAGGAAGAAGGTCAGGCGGTGCCGGGCAAGGAGGTGATGTTCGAGTTCCAAGTACTGGACAATGTCGACCGCTTCGCCGTTCCCCATGTATATATTCGCTGGTTTGCGGCGCGGCGCCGTGCCGAAGGCATGGATGCATCGAATGTCGATGTTCTCGAAGAGGAAACAGTTAATTATTCAGAATTGGACCCGGACAGCCTGCTAAATGATCGCCGATTTGAGATGACCTTTGATGACGCGGGTACCTACGAAATTCACGCCTTTGTTAATCATTCTTTTTTCCGTCCCGCACATTTTTCCAAAGTCGTTGAGGTACGCACCAGTGCGCAGCGTCTTGATGACATGGAAAGCGACACTGAAGAGTCCTTCGGCGAAGCGGGTGATGCGAGCGAGTATCAATTTGAAAGCGTGGAACAAGAAAGTTTCTTAGTGCGCTTAGGTTTAGGAGTGGCGTCCCCGACGCTAAGCATTCCCGCGCTGATCGCCGAGGATTCTGATGCCCAAGGCCTGCGTCGTACCGGTTTGCTTGACCCTTCTGTCTTGAACGAGGCGGGTTTCGCTAACAGCACGGCCCATATTGAAGGTCAGTTGGAGCGGGTACGGAATCTGGTGCGTCACTATGAACGCACCGATCAGGAAGACATGCTGGAATGGGCTCAACAACGAGAAACTGAGTTAGAGAACCTGTTGGCACGCATCCATAGACTGCGCGCCACCGATGAAGATACGTCAGCCGGTTCGGTCACTCATCCCATAGCAGCGCGTGGCTACTACGTCAGCCGACGCTCAGGGGTACCCTCTGGTCAACTTTATCTGGTGTGCTGGTTCACCTATAACGAAAGCGAAGGGGTCTACTATGGCCATCTACTGGATCACTCTGAAATCGTGCGCCCCGAGAATTTTCACTTCGAAGCCGAAGATTCCGATTTCGAAGCCATGATGGAAGAGCTTTTTTTTGAATTGACCAGTACTTACCCTAACGGACGAATGCGTTTCTCTTTCCAGAGTTTCGAAGGAACCCTGCCTACCCAGAGATTTATTCAATATGAACGGAAGACCGACACTCTGCTTAATGACATACAGGAATCGGTCTTTTCCAGCGAGGCCAGTCTGGTAGTCAACGTTGTTGCCACGGTACTCAGTGTTTTTCCACCCACCGCGCCGGTGGGCATCGGCCTGAGTATAGTTTACAACGGTGCTGACGCCGGGCTGAATTTTGCCGATGCCCACCGCTCCGGTACGGTCAGGGCCAGCAATTACGTCGACCTGGGGCTGGTCGCCCTGGACATTCTTCCCGTCATTGGACGGGCCGACGATGCGGCCCGCCTGATTCGTGTTGGTGAAGGTATCTCACGGCAACGCTCTTTAGGCCAACGGGCACTGGACATTACCACTGGACTGACTCAATACGCGGGCAATTTTTACGTCTTTACCGATCAGGCGTGGGAACAAATCGGTAACGTTCGCAGTCAATACATCGACCAGTTGAGCCAGTTGCGCGAAGAAATAAATGTCATGCGCGAAGATCGCTCGGTTGACCCGCAACTGCTTGCCAGAAAACGGCAGGAGATGGCGAGGCTGGAACAACGGGCCCGCGACGCTGCAATTTCCGTGTTCAGCGAGATGGCTGGTCAGCAAATGTTGCAAATGGGTTCCCAGCATTTCGCCGGTCGGCTGGCTCATGGTCTGGCGACTCGGCGCGCAGGAGGCGCCGAGATTGATGTTCCCGGTGACGGAGCGACTGAGGGGCAAAGCGGTCCCCCCAATACCGACCCAAATCTCGTTATTGTTGAGGAAGCGCGACGGCATGAAACCGAAGCCGATCCGGATGCCCAGATGCGTCGTCGACCCGCCGAAGCCCCTTTAGAAATAGCCGGAACCGATACTGCCCTGGCTGAGGGGTTGCCGCCCTCGCTTCGTACTGAAATTCCTGTGGTTCGTATTAGCGAAGGAGGCGGCACGGTTAAGGTCCGATATGATCGCAATGCTGGTGGCGGCGTAGGCCGAATCTGGATAGAGGCCGGGCCGAACGCCACCGTGGACCTTGTGCGAGGTCACTTGCCAGCGGTTCAAGTTCTACAGCGTTATCAAGGGATGATTGGGACGGCCCGCACCTTGTTGTTGCGGGCCCGAGGTCTGCTGGGCGGCCGTTTTTCTTCCTGGCAACGAGCGATTGAGCTGGAAGGTGAATTGGCCAAGCTGCCAGGCCTGATTGCTGATCAAGCTACCTTGTTGAATGAGCGTCGTGCCAGTTTGAGCGAGGCAGAAATCGTTGCTCATGAGGAGAGGATTCGTAGCTTCGAGCAACAGCTCGAGCAACATCGTCTCGAATGGAGCATGTTGGATGGTAGTCAGGAAGCTAGAGGTTTCATTGCTGCTAAAGATCAGATCTTTCAGGGCATGCGGCAGGAAATTTCCGGTTCTACGCGCTCGCCAGAGACTCGGCACAGAGCCCAGGGACGACGAATTTTTGCCGAGTCTGCTATTGTCGATGCTTTTCTGAGACTTCGTCGCAGTTTGCGCCGTGAAGCCGTGGCAGAGGGCGACACTCACATCCCCACCGAAGACCTGCGTGCCGCCCGTTCGGAAATAGCTGATATGGTGTACGACGATACGTTCGGCGACGCCGCCCTGGAACAGGCCCGGCGGGAAGTAGCCGCCCTTGAACGGGAGGGTCGAGTGCGCCATAGAGATCGCACCACCATCTCAATGGCCGATTATTTCCAGCGCTTGCTGGGTATACTCCGTCGGGCAAACCAAAGACGCCGGGAACGGCAGCACAGTGCCGACCTGCATGACGCCATTGCCGCGCATCGCGAGCGTACCGGCATAGAGCGGGGTGTGAATGAAGAAGGAGACGTGACCGGAGGCACGGTAGCGGCCGGAGTTCTGGTGATGGAAGGTGAGTCCCGTTCATCGCGTGGAATTGAGGAAGTGTTTACCGGCGGCTCCAGCCGGGCCAGGGCTGAAGGCGAATCCGCCGATCCCAGTTATCGTCCGTTGACGAGGGAGGGGCAGCCTATCAGCGACCCACAGTTCGCGGGCCACGCCGAGCAGAGCGTCGTTGGCGGCGCTGCCCGGGCACTTCGTGAGCAGTTTCCCAATACCGATCCGGTCGAACTGCGCGGTGAACTGCGTATGCATGCGGAGCAGATTCCCTGCAGTACCTGCCAGCGGGGCCTGATTGACCAGCGCGGTACAGATGCTGCGTCGGCGGCTCTGGGGCCATTGGCCCGATTTTCCCGAGACTTTCCGAACATCACACTGGTCATTACCTATAATGACCGGACAACCCAGCAACCAACCCGAGGGGTTTTGACCATTCGCAATGGTGAAATCATTTCCAACACAGGCCGATAGTCTCTTGGATGCCTTGCCGGCTGATCAGGCGGTTGAATTTACCTGCCAGTTGTTGACGGGACTCGAAGCCTTGCTGCCCGACAGTGCCCGAGTGTTCGCCCGGAAGCTGAACGAGGAATTCAGCCGCTGGCGTTCGGATCGCCACAAAGGCTCCCAAGCCTTTTATCAGCAAGACTTTGTACCGTTAACGGATCTTTTTTTCGACTTTCACGGTACCGACTACGCAGTACCCGTTAACGCTGTGTGCCGGCTGTCGGCCTATACGATCAAGAGAATTAACGCCTTCGAGCGTAAGCGGGATGAGCACACACCCACTATGCCGGATGATGTCCGAGAGGTCGGGGGGCGTGAGGTGATGGAAATGCTGGAAACACTGTCTGCCCAGTTGGGAGGCTGCTATGACCAGGCTGCTGATTATTTGGTCACTGCCAATCAACGAAATACCAATTAAAAGAAGTTGGCACAGTCTGCCTGAATCGGCGGCGTCAATGGTGCGAATAATTTTCCAGTGGCGTGACAGTGGTTAACAGAGTCCATTGAAAAGATGCACCAGGCGAACCTAAACAGCTGCTTTCTTCTCAGTCGGTCCTGGTCGATAGCGGGGCAACTCAACTGGGAAGGTGAGGCAGTCGTTGAACCCGAGACAGTCAACGGCGATACGTTTTGCCTGGAATTTCATGACCAGCCTGCTCAAGGGCCAATTAGCCAAGATCAGTCGCATCGACCCAATAATAATGAATCCCCTGGGACAAACCGTTTAGCCAGTCTCCATTGGTCCATGCGATAGATGCATGCGCTAGAATTGTGGGCTAGTGAACAACAGCGCTCTAAAGTTGGATGTTCTGGCGGAAACGCCCAGCTTCCGAGATGCTTTACGGTCTTTGCTTAAAAGGATTCACGATTACCCCTTTACTGGCGGCAATGGTGAGGTAGCATCGACAGACATCTTTTCAATGACTTTGAAGGCGGGAGTGAACAGCATGCACATTAACCAGCGTTTTGATGGCGGCAATATTGTTTGTTTGGATGCCTCCGACCCCGGTGCTGTGGAGTTGCAGATTCGCTCCGATGTCGGCGATGAGCACAAGCAGTGGTTCTATTTCCAGGTGCTGGATGCGCGCGATCAGCCATGCCGGTTCGACATTACCAATGCTGGACAGGTGTCTTTCCCCCGAGCCTTTCACGACTACCAGGCGGTGGCGTCCTACGACCGTGAATTCTGGTTTCGGGTGCCGACCCGGTACGATGGTCAAACTTTGACCATCGAGCACAGCCCCGAGACCGACAGTATCTATTATGCCTATTTTGCGCCCTACAGCTTTGAACGGCATCAGCAATTGATCGCCGCGACACTGGCCTCGCCCCAGGTTCAGGCCGATACGCTGTGCATTACGCCGGACGGCCATCCACTAACCCGTCTGACCATCGGCGAACCGGCATCCGACAAGAAAGTCTGCTGGATCATTGGCCGCCAGCACCCGGGTGAGACCATGGCGGAATGGTGGATGGAAGGCTTTTTGGAGCGACTGCTCGATGAGCAGGACAGCCTGAGCCGCCAACTGTTGGAACATTGTGTCTTTCACGTCGTCCCCAACATGAACCCCGATGGCAGTGTGCGCGGGCATCTGCGCTGCAACGCTCATGGTCGTAACCTGAACCGTGAATGGCTGGAGCCGAGTAAGGAGTTTTCACCGGAAGTCTATTTTGTGCGCGAAGCCATGGCTAAAACCGGTGTGGATTTTTGCCTGGACGTACACGGTGATGAGGAATTGCCCTACAACTTTATTGCCGGGGCCGAGGGTATACCGGCCTGGAACAAGCACATGGCCTTGCAGCTGAGCACCTTCAAGTCGGTGTTGCAGACCGCCTGCCCAGACTTTCAGACGGATGTCGGTTACCCCATCGCTGAACCCGGCAAAGCGAATCTGACGCTGTGCACCGCTTATGTGGCCGAGCATCACAAGTGCCTGGCGATGACGCTGGAAATGCCGTTCAAGGACACTACCGCCACGCCCATGCCGTCTACTGGCTGGTCACCGGACCGGTGCCAGCGATTGGGCGCGGCCAACATCGATGCGATTTGGCAGGTGTTGCCATTATTGTGAAGTGAACGGCGGCCTTGGCCGCAAATTGAACATCCCGGATGTGAGTTTCACTTGATTGTTAAGGCGACCATTAACGACTATGAACACGTATCGAGCCAAAGAGTTCACCGCAGAGAAAGCCTGGGGCGCTCAGGATATTGCCCTGATGAACGGCATTTCGACGCGTCTGCACTGGACCGACCAGCCCTATAAATGGCACATCAACGACGGGCAGGAAGTCTTTGCCGTGCTGGATGGCCGGGTTGAAATGTTTTACCGCGAAGCCGGCGTCGAGCACTCCGTTGTTCTGGAAACCGGTGATGTGTTTTACGCGGCGGTTGGCACCGAGCACGTCGCTCATCCATTGGGTGAAGCCCGGATACTGGTGGTCGAACAGGCCGGCAGTGTCTGACACGCCTTTTTAATGACCAGGCAGGGAACACTATGACAACGACAAACGCCATCGCACTGGTAACCGGCGCTGGCCGGGGCATCGGCGCGGCGACTGCCCGGTTATTGGCAAAAGAAGGGTATTTTGTGTGCATCAACTACCGGTCCGATGCCGCATCGGCCCGGGCGTTGGCGATGAGCATTGGCGAAACCGGCGGAAAGTGTCAGGTTATCCAGGCTGATGTATCGCAGGAATCCGAGGTGGCGAGGTTGTTCCAGGTGATCGACCAGCTGCCCGGAACACTCCGTGTGCTGGTTAACAATGCCGGCCTATTGAAGACCCAGATGCGTCTGGAAGACATGACCGCCGAGCGCATCAACCAGGTTTTGGCGACCAATGTGACCGGACCCTTTATCTGTTGCCGTGAAGCCGTGAAACGCATGTCGACACGCCATGGCGGGCCCGGTGGCACCATTGTGAATGTCTCTTCGGCGGCGGCGAGAACCGGCTCACCGAATGAATATGTCGACTATGCAGCCTCCAAAGGCGCACTGGATACGATGACCCGGGGGTTGTCACTGGAGGTGGCGGCCGAGGGCATCCGCGTGAACGGTGTCCGGCCAGGGCTGATTCATACCGGTATTCATGCCGATGGCGGCGAACCGGGCCGGGTAGCGCGTTTGCGCGAGCGCATCCCAATGCAGAGGGGCGGCGAGCCGGAGGAAATTGCTGAGGCTATTCTGTGGCTGGTGTCGGATCGGTCGTCATACTGCACCGGCAGTGTGATTGATCTGGCCGGTGGGTTGTAAGGTGACACCGGTGAACGACATTGATTGCCCGGAGCGGAGCCGATAATCTCTGGTGCCGGTAATTTCATTTTTGCGTGAGCGAGGTACTCCCATGTCTACCCAATCCCAGGCGTTGTCGCCGTTTCATCTGGCCTTTCCGGTTCACGACCTGGACGCCGCCCGGCAGTTTTACGGTGAGGTACTGGGCTGTGCCGAAGGGCGCAGTTCCGACCACTGGATCGACTTCGACTTCTTCGGGCATCAGATTGTCGCTCACCTTTCGGAACAGGCAGAGGCGGCAAAGCCTATCTCCAATGCAGTTGACGGACATGACGTGCCGGTGCCCCATTTCGGTGTCGTGCTGTCGATGGACGAATGGCAGTCCATGGCCGACCGGCTGACGGCCATGAACTTTGAGTTCGTGATCGACCCTTACATTCGCTTTAAAGGCCAGCCGGGAGAGCAGGGCACGCTGTTTTTCCGGGACCCCAGCGGCAATGCCATTGAAATGAAAGGCTTTGTCGACCGCAGCAGTTTATTTGCGCGTTGATGGCAGTGGTTCTCAAACGGCTGACTCACGATCTGTATGAGTCGGCCACCTCCTTGTTAGTAGCCCCAGAGCAACTGAAATTTACCGGCACCGTCGCAGACGCACTGGCTGGGATTGATGAGGCGTGTCACCCGCACGGCATCTGGCTCGACAAGTCAATGGTCGGTTTCTTTATTGTCGATACCCAATTTGATCGTGAGTTCGATTTTTGCGAGGCGGGGTCACTGGGCATCAGAACCTTCTTAATCGATGGGCAGCGACAAGGCCAGGGTCTTGGCAAGGCAGCCGCAAAAGCGGTGGGGCCTTATCTGGCAGAGGCGTACCCTGCATCGACTGTGGTTTGGCTAACGGTTAATTGCAGGAACCTGGCAGCCTACCGTTGCTATGAACAGGGTGGTTTTACCGACACTGGAGACTTGTATCTGGGCGGTGCGGCAGGGCCTCAGCATGTCATGCGCCAGCTCCTGACCCAGTGAGGTTTCGGGCAAAAAAAAGACGGGCAAAGCCCGTCTTTTTTGAAGATGAATCCATTAACGCTTAGCGCAGTGTTTTCATCGCGGCCGTCCAGGGAACCAGCTGGTCCAGCATGGCGGTCAGGCTTTCCTGATGCATGTCGGCAGGTTTGAACTCGCTGAAGTTTTCAAAATCGGTGAACAGCGACAATTGAACCTGGTTGCGCACGTGGGCCAGTTGCAGCTCTGATGCGATCTGGCGCAGGTGTTCAACGGCACGCACACCGCCAGCGGAACCGTAGCCGACAAAACCGGCGGCTTTGTTGTTCCATTCGACACTGATGTAATCCAGTGCGTTCTTCAGTGAACCGGAAATGCTGTGGTTGTATTCCGGTGTCACGAAGATGTAGCCATCGTACTGGGCAATGGTCTGCGCCCATTTTTTAGTGTGCTCGTTGGCGTACTGCTGGAAGCCAGCGGGCATTCCTTCGTCCAGAACCGGCAGGTCGAAGTCGGCAATGTCTACCAGCTCGAATTGAGCGTCACTGCGCTTTTGAGCGTTTTCGAGAACCCATTTTGCCACGGCAATGTTGTTACGGCCCGGGCGGGTTGTACCTGTTACGACAGCGATCTTGTTCATAGTAATCTCCTCTGGGGTGACCGAATGGCCGCCCGAATTCTGTATCACTGCGACAGTATGAAGACTACCCAGCGGCAATCAATGGGGCTATTATTGACAGATCGTTTCTCAATAGGAAACCATGAGCTATGGATACATTGCTTAGCATGAAAGTGCTGGTGGCCGTGGTCGACCACGCCAGTTTTGTTCAGGCGGCCGAGCATCTGGGCCTCTCCAAGGCGATGGTCAGCAAACACGTCATGCACCTGGAAAACCGCCTGGGCGCCCGCTTGCTGAACCGGAACAGTCGTCATTTGAGTGTGACCGAGTCTGGCCGGGTCTATCTGGAACGGTGTCGGGCCATGCTTGAAGAGCTCGATGAAGTCGAAGCCACGGTCAGTCGTGCGACGGTCACACCACGTGGCACCATTCGCTTTACCGCCCCCATGTGGCTGGCAACAGACTATTTCACCCAGTTACTGCGGGAGTTTCGTGAACACTACCCGGATGTTACCTTCGACATCGACATCAGCGGGCGTTTTGTCGACATCGTAGAAGAAGGGTTCGACCTGGCACTTAGGGCCAGCCGCACGCTGCACCCCAACCTGATTGCCCGACCGCTGATGACGATCCCTTTCTACATCGTTGCCTCGCCAGGCTACCTGGAGCGCCATGGTACACCCGAGCAGGGCAGTGATCTGGCGCGGCACAGCATGCTGGCGTACTCACTGATTCGTAGCAATGAATTTACCCTGTCCGGGCCGGAAGGCGAGGTGAAAATTACCATCAATTCCGTGTTGCAGTCGAACAACGAATCGCTGTTACTGTCGGCTGCGGTCAATGACATGGGCATTGCTATTTTGCCGGGTGGTCTGGTTGAGCGGGAATTGGGGCAGGGTCATCTGACCCAGATACTGCCGGGCTACACACCGCTCAACAGCCAGCTGTATGCGGTTTATACCAGCCGGCGTTATCTGTCTGCTAAAGTGCGAACATTCATCGATTTTTTGTCGGATCGGATGGAGTGTCCGGAGCACCTCCGGAGCTGAGTTTCATTGCCGGATAGCGTCTCAAGCGGATTTTTCATGTCTGAACCTGCATCGCCAAGCATAGCCGTAACGCCACCGCCAGAGCCCACGCAGGCGAAACGGGTCCGTGACAGCCTGACGGTGTCGATGAAAGACAGCGTGGCGTCTTCAGTGATGACCGGGACGGTGGATCAGTTTCTCAACGCCTTCGCGATTTTCTTGCGGGCAAGCAGCGTGCAGATCGGGTGGCTGACCGGCATACCGCAGCTACTGGGCGGCCTGTTTCAGATACTGTCGGTCTGGCTTGGCGGCTATTGGCCGCGTCGCAGTCTGATCGTGGTTGGCGCTGCCGTGCAAACCCTCTCACTGATGGGGCTGTGTGCTCTCGCGGTGCCATTACCCTGGCCCGAGGGTGCCCGGGTGCCTCTGTTGATCGGCTGTGCCATTGTCTATCACGGCGCGTCTAACCTGGCGCAACCGCAATGGAAAGCCCTGATGGGCAACCTGGTGCCCTCCCGGTTGCGCGGGCGCTACTTTGGTGTTCGTTCCCGGCTGGCCATGGCGACGTCTTTCTTCGCCTTTCTGTCGGGAGGCCTGTTGCTGAACGGCTCGGCCTCGCTGGGTGTTGAATCACTGGGCTTTGCGGCTTTGTTTCTCATTGCCGTAGTTGGCCGCGGTCTGTCCACCCGTTACCTGCACCGGATGTACGACCCTTACCGGCCAGATCACTCCCGTGGCCGCGGCCTGGTACATACGCTGCGCAGCATGAAACGCGCCTTTGCCGACCAGCGATTTCGGCGCTTCACGTTGTTTCTGGCCGGCATGCAATGCATGGTGGCCTTGTCGGCACCGTTTTTTGCCGTTTATATGCTGCGCGACCTGCAATTCACCTACCTGCAATTTACGCTGAACACGGCGGCTTCCATTCTGGTTCAGTTCGTGTTGCTGCGGTATTGGGGGCGCATTGCCGACCGCAAGGGTAACCGCTATGTCATGGCTCTGGGTGCCACGGTCATACCGGTGTTGCCGGTGCTCTGGCTGTTTTCCGATAACCTGGTGTATCTGATGGGTGTGCAAATGCTGGGCGGTGCCGCCTGGGCCGGGTTTACGCTGGCAACATCAAATTATCTCTATGATCTGAAACCCGACGACAGCGAATTCGCAGGCTACGCCGCCATGCAGTCCACCATTGGCGCGGCTGCTGTGTTTGTCGGTGCCATCAGCGGCGGTTATCTGATCAGTTGGGTGCCGGATGCCCTCGTTATAGGCAATTGGTCATGGCCTATTGAGCGTCCCATCTGGGTCATATTTGTTATCTCTGCGGTGCTTAGGGCTGTTGTTGCTTTGTGGTACTTGCCGAAAGCGCCGGAGTTGCGGGTGAAGCAACGCGGTCGCGTGCGTGATCTGGTTTTTCGAGTGTCACGTTTCACACCCATTTCCGGTGTGGTTTTTGACGTGGTCAGTGGCAAGCGCAAAAAGCAGCGTCGTCCGCAGTAGCGTTTTTGCCAGCCAATCTGAATGGATGGATGGGATTCCGCCACTTTCGGGCTATCTTTGGGTGGATTTCTACCCGTCATCTAATGCATCTTCGCGTCGTCACGGCCTTGTGGGGGTGGCGCCATTCTTGCTAACCATTTAGGTTGGCGCTGCGGCGACCTACCATTACAACAATTCGAATCACAGGAATCATTCATGACGCTGCTCTCTTTCCGCTGGTTGCGACTCGCATTGCCTTGCGTGCTGGTTGCCGGGTTTGCCTCGGCCGAACCCCAGACCCTGATTTTTTCTCACGTTGTCAGTGAGAACACACCCAAGGGCAAAATGGCACTGATGTTCAAATCGATGATTGAGCGTCGGCTGGGGGATCAGTTTCAGATTGAGATTTATCCCAACACCGAACTGATGGACGACGACGAAGCCGTAGTCGCCATTGCTGAAGGTCGCATCCACTTCGCGGCCCCGTCACTGTCTAAGTTTGAAGCCTATACCGGGCAGTTGATGGTGTATGACCTGCCTTTTTTGTTCGCCAACATGGAGGCGGTCGAACGCTTTCAGAATAGCCCGACCGGTCTGAACCTGCTGACCCATATGCAGTCCGACGGCATTCTGGGGCTGGGCTATCTGCATAACGGTCTTAAACAGTTGACCGCGAACCGGGATTTTACCCGGCCGGATGACCTGGCGGGCCTGCGCTTTCGGACCATGACCTCTGAAGTGCTGCAAAAGCAGTTTGAATTGCTCGATGCCGAAGCGGTGCCCATGGCCTTTGGTCGAGTCTACCAGGCACTGGCCGATAATGAGATTCAGGGGCAGGAGAACACCTGGTCAAACATCTATTCGCAAGCCTTCTATGAGCACCAACCGTTCATGATGCAATCGAATCATGGCGTACTGGATTATATGGTGATCACCAATACCGATTTCTGGAACAGCCTGACGGAAGAGCAACGTCAGGAGTTCAGATTTGCCATGGAAATGTCGGTGAAATACGGCAATGCCGTGGCGCTGGCGAAAAACCAGAATGACCGAGCCGCCATTGCGTCCATGTCTGGCGTGACCTTGCACGAGCCGACGTTGGAGCAATTGGTCCAATGGCAGAATGCCATGAAGCCCTTGTGGCAGGAGTACGAACCACAAATCGGCGCCGACGTTATTGAAGCGGCACTCGATGCCAACCAGACACCCTGAGCACAGACCCGGATTCACGGGTTGGAACGCAGGTTCCCGCTGCCTGGCCCGGTAATTCTACCCGGAGGTGGCGGGAACAGGGTGCTGTATTGATGCTAAAATACGTCCATTACTGACCGATAAATTCGATTAATGACATGGAACAGACCAACCCATTATGAGTAATTCTGAAAAACGCCCGCTTTATATCCCTTACGCCGGACCAACCCTGCTGGAACTGCCGCTGTTGAACAAAGGCAGTGCCTTCACCCAGGAAGAGCGCGTTTCATTCAATTTGATCGGGTTGTTGCCACAAAACGTGGAGACCATTGAAGAGCAGGCCGAGCGGGCTTACCGCCAGTACCAGTTGTGCCAGAGTGACCTGGACCGCCACATCGCCCTGCGTTCGATTCAGGACGACAACGAAACCCTGTTTTTCCGCTTGCTCGAAGATCATCTCGAGGAAATGCTGCCGATCATCTACACCCCGACGGTGGGTGAGGCTTGTCAGGAGTTCTCCAATATTTATCGCAACCACCGGGGACTGTTCATCAGCTACCCGGACCGCGACCACATGGATGACATGCTGCGCAGTGCCACCAAAGATAACGTGAAAGTCATTGTGGTGACTGACGGCGAGCGCATTCTGGGCCTGGGTGATCAGGGCATTGGGGGCATGGGCATTCCCATCGGCAAGTTGTCGTTGTACACCGCTTGTGGTGGCATCAGCCCGGCCAACACGCTGCCGATCATGCTGGATGTGGGCACCAACAATCAGACGTTGTTGAACGACCCTATGTACATGGGCTGGCGCCATAACCGCATCAGCCAGGACGAGTACGATGCGTTTATCGAGCAGTTCATTCAGGCCGTAAAACGCCGCTGGCCCGATGCCCTGTTGCAGTTCGAAGATTTTGCCCAGACCAACGCCATGCCGTTGCTGGAACGCTACCGCGAAGAACTGTGCTGCTTTAATGATGACATTCAGGGCACGGCATCGGTCTGCGTGGCAACGCTGTTGGCGGCTTGTAAAGCCAAGGGCGAACCGGTCAGCGAACAGCGCGTTGCGTTCGTGGGTGCCGGTTCCGCCGGCTGCGGTATTGCCGAGCAGATCATCGTGGCGATGCAGGATGAAGGCCTGTCGGAAGCCGAAGCCCGCAAGCGCGTCTTTATGGTCGACCGCTTTGGGTTGCTGACCAGCGATATGGTGGACCTTTACGACTTTCAGGCGCGGCTGGCCCAGCCAGCCGACACGGTTGCCGACTGGTCTGGTACCGACTTGCTGGATGTCGTGAAACACGCGAACCCAACTATTCTGATTGGTGTTTCCGGGCAGCGTGGTTTGTTCACTGAGGACGTCATTAAGGCGTTGCATGCCGGCTGTGCACGGCCTGTGGTCATGCCATTGTCGAACCCGACGTCCAAAGTCGAGGCCACCCCGGCCGACGTGCTGGCCTGGACCGATGGTCAGGCGCTGGTGGCAACAGGCTCTCCGTTTGGGCCGGTAACGGTCAATGGCCAGACGTACCCCATCGCCCAGTGCAACAATGCCTACATCTTCCCGGGCATTGGGCTTGGTGCGCTGGCGGTCGGTGCCGAACGCATCACCGACACCATGTTGATGGCCGCTTCAAAGGCGCTGGCCAATCAGGCACCCATGGTGCAAACCGGTGAGGGCGCCTTGCTACCACCGCTGGCCGACATTCGCGAAACCAGCAAGCTGATTGCTTTTGAAGTAGCACGTCAGGCCCAGGCCGATGGCGTAGCCCTGATGAGCAGCGAAGAACAGGTCCGCGAAACCATCGAGGCGAACTTCTGGACACCTCGTTATCGTCAGTATCGTCGCCGGGCTGTGTGAGCGGGGCGTTGACTGGTTGAATCCCGTGTTAATGTTAACAAATTGCCCTGCCAGTCAGGCAGGGCGATTGCTAGCCTTACTACACAGACATAACTGCTTTAGTTAACAAGTCCCTTACCTGACCGGCAACGGCTTTCAGTTCATCGTTTTCTATCGCACTCATTGAGGCCACGGGGTCGATTGCGCTCACTTCGACGCCGTCTTCGATCGATCGAAGAATGACGTTACAGGGCAGCATCGCGCCGGCGCGTGGTTCAAGACCGATGGCCTCAAATGCCATTGTCGGGTTGCAGGCACCGAGAATTCGATAGGGAGCCATCTCTTTGTCCAGTTTCTTTTTCATGGTGGCCTGAACATCAATTTCTGTCAGTACCCCAAACCCCTGATCTGCCAGGGCTTTACGGGTACGAGCGTCGACAGTATCGAAATCGGCGTTCTGGATCAGTCGGTTGATGGTGTAACTCATGATTTTTGTCCTCCATTCAGATTTTCGAGCTGGTACATTAATCTGTCTGCATACAGTGAAGGTTATCTGTACCGCATTAAAGGTTTGTATTTGTAAATACTAATATTTAATCCCCTTTCCGACGAAACCTTAGCTCGATACCTTCGCCGACCTGTTAAACGATCCTTATTCCCTCGGGCGGGTGCTATACATCCTAAGGTTTCATTGGGCAAGAGCTTAATGTTCATTGGCGGTGATGATGAGTACCAGCGGTTTTCTTTTCTGCTTGCGCAGATTCTGGAGATTTCTTCAGGAAGATCTGTTCCGCTGTGGCGATCACTATCATGGTGACGACCGCTACACCAATCACAAATGGATCGGTGTTTAACTTCACCCAGATAAAGCCACCTAGAACGAGTAGGTCCAGAACAATGGCCACCAAGGGCACCCAAGCTTGTGCTTTAACATCAGCTTTCAGGTAGCGTCAGGCTTCCTTCCCGGTAATGCGTTGTTCTGTCTTTCTCGCTTTCCATACACCCTCCGACTTTTAATCCTCGAGTTTTGAAGTCTGGCTTCTCTATGGACTACTGACTGCCACGCCTGGACTGTTCACGCTCTAGCCAGCTCTGGTAAACGTCATCTGGCCAGTAGCTTTGAAAGCTGGCGATGACATCTATGATTTGGCGGTCGCTTAATCTGTCGCCCCAGGCAGGCATCACGCCGCCCACCGGTTCTCCACCCTGTTCAATAACCATTTTGAGGACATCCAAGGGGTGGTGCCAGGCATGGGCTGTGCCATTTAACGGGGGAGGCGGGTACTGGCCGTTTGCTGCCACTGATTTCCAACTGGGTGTGGATTCAGCATTTTGTCCATGGCAACCGGCGCAGTTTTCTCCAAAAACCTCTTTTCCACGCGTTACCTCCACTGGTGTGTACCAACGTTCCGTACCCACTTTTGGTTCGAGTGAGATACTTGAAGTATCGATGGTTTCGCCCGCATTCTGCGCAGCCCCTTGATTTTCTGTGCAGGCAGCGAGCCCCATTACTGCTGCTGTTACCCAAATAAACTTCATGGCATTACCTTATTCTGTTTGGACCGCTACTTTTGTTAAACAACTTCAAACCAGGTCATCATCCCGGTCGCCTGGTGGTCTATCATGTGGCAATGAATAAGCCATTTACCGGGATTTCCGGCTATCAATCGGACAGCCTTTTGCTGACCTCTTAACAGCGTTAGGCTGTCATGCCACCGCCCATTCTCCCAGGCATGATGACCGTGCCAGTGTACGGTGTGTGGAAAGGCTGTTCGATTGTCGAGCAGCAGTTCAACCGACTCTCCTTGCCGGGCACGAAAGAGGGGAGTTTCAGTCATGCCCGTTTGCCCACTGATCGCCCAGAACTGGCCATTTCTAGCCAGTTCTCTAAAAGTATGAGGCTCGCCCTGGTATTGGGCCGACTGCAACCGCCCCATTGTTCCGCCTTCGAGGGGCACCGGTACGCGTTGGTTTACACCGGCTGGCAAGTGAGGCATGGGGTTGGCCGGTAACGCCATTGCATCCGGGAAAGCAGGGACCTCTGTGCCGTCAGACGGGTTCAGGTCAACCTGAGCAACGAGCAGGGGCTCATCGCCACTGACTTCCAGTAATTGGCCGGCGTCACGGGCAATCCACCCAATATCCCAGCGTTCACCCGGCCCCAGGATAATCACCTCGGGAACCGGTTCGGGGATGGCGAGCGGCTGGCCATCTTTGGCGAGCCACAACGCCCCCGGGAATGCGGCATGTAACTGCAGAATCCTATTGGTGGCGGCGTTGATCAGCCGCAGCCTGACTCGTTCGCCCGCGTTTGCCTCACTCCGCCAGGGACCAGCCTGGTGATTGATGGTCAGAAAGTTACCCATTCGACCCGCGTGTGACTGGTTGTGAGGGTTAGCAAACGCCGGGTCTATACGACCGTTCCTGCTCAGACTCCAGTCATCCATCAATAACGGCCAATCCCGCTCGAAGCGAGGCTCGTTATTACCGGTGACGACCAGTGCGCCGTAAAGCCCCCGAGCCAACTGTTCAATGGTATTGTGGTGACTGTGAAACCAGAAGGTGCCTGCATCCGGTGACATGATGTGATAATCAAAAGAGGTCCCCGGTTCTATGGGCGCTTGGGTCAAGCCAGATACGCCGTCCATGGCATTGTCAACTCGCACTCCGTGCCAGTGGATGGTCGTTGGCTCTGGCAAGAGATTGGTCACGCGCACGGTTTGCATGACGCCCTGTTGTAATGTCAACTTTGGCTGGTTGTAGGCCCAGATCGGGGTTGGTGCGGCGAGCCAGGATGCCGTCGTTTCCCGGGCCTGAATGTTGATGTGTGGGACTTGTGGCTGGTCAGCCCAGAGTGACCAGGGCAGCATTGAGGCAGCGGACAATTGTGCCCCTGCCTTAATCCACTGCCGTCGTGTCAGATTCATGATTACCGTCCTCGTTTAACCCAAACTACCGGCTGCGGGAAACAGCCTCAATGTCCAGAAGGCGATGCGACGCCCCACGCCCGTCGTCAGACCAATGTTTCGACCTCACTCACAGGCGAGAATCTTTGTTGCCGTGAGGTGGTTCACTGAACGCAAGAAAGTACAGCAACCCCAGGTTCAGTATGGGAACCAGTGCCAGAACACTGAGAACTCCGGGAAATCCAAGCTTTTCGCAGATTCGCCATAAAGGAATGACCACCAGTGCAGCGACCAGTGGCCACCAGAACAGGTGAAAACCCCAACTCATGTCCATCATCATCATTATTTGTCTCCTGGTCTTGCGAACGAGATAGTGTGCGCATGGGTGAAATCAGCCAGAGTGCTTTCGAGCTGAACCTTTTATTCAATGTCATTGATCGCTTGCGCCTCACGAATAAAGGCGAGTATGAACGTCATCTGAGTAAACCCAACGGTGGGTTGCGGCGGCATGTCACCAAACGACCAATGATGTTGACGTGACCCTTCTGTCACTGCTCGGTAGAAGGCTTTGTTGGAGTGGTGACCGGGGTTGTAAATGGAATGGATCAACGGTGGTCCTGCATCTGATCCTTCTGCGTTTAATCCGTGACAGGCAGCGCACGTTTGGTTAAACATTCGTTGCCCGGTTCGAGCTTTCTCCGACAGCCCCTCAACCACGACATCAACATGATTCGGCAGGTCATCGGCCGCGATTGCAGGCACGGAGAGCTTGGCTAACGTGCCTAAAACGAGCAGTGCTGTGAGCGGAAACGCGCAGGCCGCGGCTCCAGATATCATGATGGAATGAAAGTTAGGGCGTTCAAACAGTAATTTCATGAGTGTCCTCAATGGCTACATTAATCCGAAAGAAAGTGACGGTCAGAGCATCAAACGACAGGGGTACACTGTCAGGTGACGGTGAGAAGCGTTGTATTAGCTACTCGTCTGAGCGAAACGGTAATCAGTGATTGAGGATCAGAGACTGGGTGGGCGATCGAGCGCGCTGTGATAGCCCGAGTGCAGGGAGTGACTGAGCGGCTGAGTATAACGCTCTGTTGCCTGTATCGCAGGGTCGATCAGACCTGCAACGGCCTGCGCTACCACGGGTAGGGTACATGCCATACCACTGCAGTGTGATCGAAACTGAGCGGAATGGTCGGCAATGCCACAGTGTTCAACATCATGATGATCGGCGCACAGCGACACTGTTTGAGCCTCGCCGTCGGTTGTGGTTTCTGCCCAAGCCAATACACTCCCAGTTCCCTGGAAGATAACCAGGAAGAGAACAAGGATGTAATTGAGTTTGGCGGTCGTCATCGCGGGTGTCGCTGGCTTGAACGAATTAAGAGAATACTCGCGGGGCTACCGGATTTCCAGTCGAAGACCTGTTTTTTACCAGTAGAACCCGCCGACGATCGGGCAGCGCTTACCATGTGATCTAACGGGCCTAATCGCTTTTGTATGGAACATCCGTGTCCCGTTAGCCTGAGTGCTGCTTAAACCCCGTAAACGGTTCGCTCAAAAACCCACCAGCCGGCCATCAGGGCGATCGCGATAGAAGCGGGGTTCGTGATGTAGCTCCGGTACCAGGCTTTATTCCTGAACCAGACGCCGACTGCCAAAAAGCATAGGGCAATGACGGTCAGTTGCCCAAGCTCGACCCCGATATTGAATCCGATTAGGCCTGTAATAAAGTGATTCGGACTTAGTCCTATTTCCGTCAGGACGCTGGCAAAACCAAGGCCATGCAAGAGGCCAAATCCGAAAATGACGGCGGGTCGCCATTTGCTGAGGTTACGAGACCAGAGGTTCTCGACGCAAACGTAGACGATGGAGAGCGCAATTAATGGCTCCACAATAGCCGCAGGTATTGTCACGATACCCAGCATTCCCAGAGCAAGGGTTACGGTGTGCGCCAGGGTGAAGCTGCTCACTTGCCAGATTAATGGCTTTAATTTCGAGCTAAGCAGGAACAGGCCGACTACAAACAAGATGTGATCGAGCCCCTTGGGTAGGATGTGTTCAAAGCCAATAACGATGTAGTTTGCAAAAATTGAGAAGCCACTTTGTTTCACGGCACCCGTGATATCAAAAGGTCCGGCCGGCACGCCGGGCTGAAGATATTCTGTATAAATTTCTTCTCCGGTTGCGGTGCTGACTCTCAGAGCGGATTCGCCAAACTGTTCATCCCACTGCCAACCCAGGCTTGAACTGCCGGTGGGCAGCGTGCCGGTGAAGGTAATGACGGCCTCTCTGGCCAGCTCCAGATCCGGTTCACTGGTTAAGGTCAGGTTCGGCTCGGCAAGGTTGATATCGAGGCCGTCGGCTTGAAACTGGATGCCACTGATGAGGTCGGGCGCAAACGCCTTGAAAACAGGCATCAGCTCTTGCTCTGACATGGCCCGGTACCGATCATACTCAGCAGCCTGAGGCGCATCATTTGTGTCGGTAACGTCCGGTCCGATACCCGCCAGGTAGGTCTCGACGCTGGTTTGAATGTCAATGCTGTAGTTGCCGTTCTCGTTGAGAGTCAGATCGATGATGGCAGGGCGAATTTCGTGCGCCGTTGACAATGTGCTGAGGGCCAGTAAAACGACAAAAAGGCCAGAATGGGCCAGTTTGGTGGTAGAAATCATGTGTTAGAGTCCAATGCAGTTATTATTTGAGCGCTACAGGAGCAGTGTTAACGGAAAAAGGCGGTTCACCGTTCAGTGTATACGAAGCAAATTGGACTGCCGATGCATTTATCGGGAACTAGAGGGAAGAGGCTGGTGACGTGACTGGGTCGTCAGCAGCCTGGGTGAGGCAGGTCACTTCCTTGTGATCCTGTTCTGAGGGTTCTTGCGGATCAGGCGAACTGCTCTTCTTCAGTAGACCCGGTCAGTGCGGTAACCGAAGAGGTGCCGCCCTGAATAACCGTGGTCATGTCGTCGAAGTAGCCGGTGCCCACTTCCTGCTGATGCGCCACAAAGGTATAGCCCTTGTTGGCATCCTTGAATTCCTGCTCCTGCAGTTCAACGTAGGCTGACATGTCCTTGCGGGCATAGGCGTGGGCCAGGTTGAACATACCGTGCCACATGTTGTGAATGCCGGCCAGCGTGATGAACTGGAACTTGTAGCCCATGGCTGACAATTCAGTCTGGAACTTCGCAATGGTCGCGTCGTCCAGATTCTTGCGCCAGTTGAACGAAGGTGAACAGTTGTAAGCCAGCAACTGATCCGGGAACTCCTTGCGAATGGCTTCGGCAAACTTGCGGGCCTCGTCCAGATCCGGCTTGGCCGTTTCGCACCACAGCAGGTCGGCATAGGGCGCATAGGCCAGACCGCGGGCAATGGCCTGATCGATGCCGGCTTTAACGCGGTAGAAACCTTCAGCCGTGCGACCGCCGACGATGAAGGGGGCATCGTAGGGGTCGCAGTCTGAAGTAATCAGATCCGCTGCGTTGGCATCGGTACGTGCCAGCAGAATCGTCGGTACACCTTCAACATCGGCCGCCAGACGGGCCGCAGCCAGCTTCTGAACGGCTTCCTGGGTGGGTACCAGAACCTTGCCACCCATGTGACCGCACTTCTTGACCGAGGCCAGCTGATCTTCAAAATGCACACCGGAGGCGCCAGCGCGAATCATGTTCTTCATCAGTTCATAGGCGTTCAGCACACCACCGAAACCGGCTTCGGCATCGGCCACGATGGGCGCGAAGTAGTCGATGTAGCCCTCATCACCCGGGTTCTTGCCGGTTTTCCACTGAATCTGGTCGGCACGTTCAAAAGCGTTATTGATACGACGAACAACCGTAGGCACGGAATCAACCGCATACAACGACTGGTCCGGGTACATGGTTTCTGACGAGTTGGCGTCGGCGGCAACCTGCCAGCCTGAGAGGTAAATGGCCTGAATACCGGCTTTCACCTGCTGCACCGCCTGGCCACCGGTCAGCGCGCCCATGGCATTAACGAAGTCTTTTTCGGGGCGGAAGGCTGGACGGCCGCCTTCGTTGATCAGTTGCCAGAGCTTCTCGGCACCGCGAGTGGCCACGGTATTGTCACGCTTCAGCGAACCGCGCAGACGCACCACGTCTTCAGCACTGTAGGTGCGCTTAACGTTCTGCCAGCGGGGGTTGATGTCCCAGTCTTTCTGGATGGCTTCGATCTCAGCTTGGCGGTTGTAGTTTCCAGTGGTCATGGTCGTGTCCTCTCGGTGTTGCGGTCTAGTTGTATTAGTCTGTTGTCGTTGTCGCTGCTGCAACGGTGTGTCTCTGCTGCGACCTTGACTTCACAGTAAAATCGCCAGGGTGATTTGGCCAATTTATAGTTATTATTTTCAGTATTCACAGTATGAATGATTGGCAGGCATTGGGTATAATTTGGATCAAAGACGATTTTTAGGCGAACTGGCGAACGGAAGGAGAAAAGGATGCAACTTAGCCGCATCGATATGAACCTGCTGGTGTATCTGGATGTGCTGCTGCGTGAGCGCAGCGTGACCCGGGCGGCCGACAAACTGGGCATCAGCCAGCCAGCTATGAGCAACGGCCTGCGACGGCTGCGCACCCTGTTCGACGACCCCCTGCTGATTCGTACCAGTGAAGGCATGACCCCCACTGAGCGTGCCGGGCAACTGGAGCCGATGCTGCGTACCGTGCTGCAGGATATCGAACGCGCCATTCAGCCACGCTCCGATTTCGATGCCGAAAACAGCCAGCGGGTGTTTCGAATCATGGTCAGTGACTACGCCGAATCGACCCTGGTGCCCCCACTGCTGCGGCGTTTGCGCGAAGAAGCACCGAACGTCATTCTGGACCTGATGACCCCCAGTGACGTCAGCTTTCTGGATGTCGAGCAGGGCAAGGTCGATATGGTGATTAACCGCTTTGACGACATTCCCCAGTCGTTTCATCAGACCATTGTCTGGCGCGACGAGTTCTGCTGCATGGTCAGTTCCGAGAACCCCATTCTGGAAAATTTCAGCCTGAAGAACTACCTGCAAGCCCAGCATGTCTGGGTCAGTAAAACGGGCTATGGCGTGGGCGTCGGAGTTGACCCGGCCGATGTGCAGCGCCTGGGCTGGGTCGATGAAGTGCTCGGTCAACTGGGCAGCAAGCGTAATATCACCGTCTTCACCCGTCATTACCAGGCCGCCATGCTGCTGGCTGAGCAGAACGACCTGGTGGTGACCTTGCCAGCCCGGGCCGCGCTGCTGCAGGCCCACAACGACCGCTTGCGGGTGATGGCGCCGCCTTTTGTGATACCTGGCATTCAGCTGAAACTGGTTTGGAGCCCGTTGCTGCACCACGACCCGGCGCATCGCTGGATGCGGCGTCTCATCAATGAAGTGGCCGAGCAGGTACCAAGCCCGGAGTTTTAGTGGCATGTTGAATGGTCGGGCTGTTAAAACGCGCGGTGGTCAAAATCCCATTCATACTGTGAATGGTGACTATAAAGGTTATAAATTAGTCGTATCCGGCTTGGCTCCCTAGACTCGAATAAAAAGCAAACAGCGAAAGGCCAGACTCATGACAGATCGAATTCAACACGGCGGTCTTCAGATCGCGACCGAACTCTACAACCTGATCGACCGGGAGATCGCCCCGGGCACCGGGGTTGAGCCAGCTCATTTCTGGGATCAGTTCGAGGCCATACTCGATGAATTCGGCCCGCGCAACGAAGCGCTGTTGCGCCAACGGGATACCTTGCAGGCGAAAATTGACCAATACCATGCCGAGCGCTCCGGCGAACCTCACGACGCGGATGACTACAAAGCTTTTTTGCAGGACATTGGCTACTTGCTGCCCCCGGTCGATGTCAAGCCTATCACCACCGCTAACGTCGATACCGAAATTGCCGAACAAGCGGGTCCGCAGTTGGTGGTACCGGTCAAGAACGCCCGGTTCGCACTGAATGCCGCCAACGCCCGCTGGGGCAGCCTGTACGATGCCCTTTATGGCACCGATGCCATTTCAGAAGACGGCGGAGCTGAAAAAGGTACGGGCTACAACCCGGTACGCGGCGCCAGAGTTATCGCCTTTGCCCGGGCACATCTGGACCAGGCCACGCCACTGGCCAAAGGCTCCCATGCTGACGCTGTGGCCTACCGGATTGAACACGGCGCACTGTCAGTCGAACTGAATGACGGCACCCAAACCGGCCTGGCTAACCCGGCTCAATGCCTGGGGTACCAGGGCGATGAAGCCGCACCAACGGCTATTCTGTTGAAAAACAACGGACTGCACATTGAAATCCAGGTCGATGCGACCAGCCCGGTCGGCAAAACCGATGCGGCGGGCGTTAAAGATCTGCTGGTAGAGGCCGCGCTGACCACCATCATGGATTGCGAAGATTCGGTCGCAGCCGTCGATGCGGAAGATAAAACCGAGGTTTACCGCAACTGGACGGGCCTGATGAAAGGCACGCTGAGCGAGTCGTTTGAAAAAGGCGGGCAAACCATTACCCGCTCGTTGAACAGCGACCGGGCCTACCAGGGCCTGAACGGCCGCCCGCTGGTCTTGCATGGCCGCAGCCTCATGTTCGTGCGCAACGTCGGCCACCTGATGACCATCAATGCGGTGCTCGATCGCGACGGTCGCGAAGTGCCGGAAGGCATTCTTGATGGCATGGTCACGGCCCTGGCGGCCAAACACGATCTGCTGAACAACACTGAACGGCGCAACAGCCGCACCGGCAGCGTTTACATCGTTAAACCCAAGATGCACGGCCCGGAAGAAGTAACCTTTGCGGTAGACCTGTTCGCCCGCATTGAACAGGCGCTCGATCTTGCACCGAAAACGCTGAAAATTGGCATCATGGACGAAGAGCGCCGCACGACAGTTAACCTTGCCGCCTGCATCCAGGCCGCCAGTGACCGCACCGTCTTCATCAACACGGGCTTTCTCGACCGCACCGGCGATGAGATCCACACCAGCATGCTGGCTGGCCCGATGATTCCCAAGGCCCAGATGAAACAGCAAGCCTGGATCAGCGCCTACGAAGACAACAACGTTGATGCCGGCCTCGCGGCAGGTTTGCCCGGTAAAGCCCAGATCGGTAAGGGCATGTGGGCGATGCCGGACGAAATGGCCGCCATGCTCGAGCAGAAGCAGGGCCACCCAATGGCCGGCGCAAACACGGCCTGGGTACCGTCACCCAACGGCGCCACTCTCCACTCGGTCCACTATCACCGCATCAGCGTGGCCGAGCGCCAGGAAACCCTTCGCCAACGCGAGCCCGCCTCGCTGGATGCCATTCTGCAAATCCCATTGCTGGCTGACCCCGGTTCACTGACCGCAGAAGCCATTCAGGCAGAACTCGACAATAACGCCCAGGGCATTCTCGGCTACGTCGTCCGCTGGATCGACCACGGCGTCGGCTGTTCCAAAGTCCCCGACATCAACAACGTCGGCCTGATGGAAGACCGCGCCACCCTGCGCATCTCCAGCCAGCACATGGCCAACTGGTTGCATCACGGTATCTGCACCGAAGCCCAGGTCATCGAAACCATGAAACGCATGGCCGCCATAGTCGACAAGCAAAACGCCCACGACCCAAGCTACACACCCATGGCCAAAGACCCGGACAACAACATCGCCTTCCAGGCGGCCCTCGCCCTGGTGCTCGAAGGCAAACAACAACCCAACGGCTACACCGAGCCTTTGTTGCACGCGTTTCGCATCAAAGCAAAGGAAGCCCGGCGAGGTTGAATTTTGTGGCATGGGTTCGTGTCGGCCACCAGGTAGGCCTATCCGGGGGCGGCGTGAACCCATCCATGGGGCCTAGGCTTCGGCATCCATGCCTCAGACTTCCCCGGATAGGCCTACCTGGCAGCCAACACTGACCAGCGGGTTGCACAATCCAATACTTTGAAAGCAATGCATGCCAGCGAGCCATTATTTGAGATTAACCACCGTGCTACTGAGTTAGAAGTTCGCGCAAATTTAACCCGGGACATTCGAAGGGCTACCGGGTACGCCTATTGGAGGCCGTGAGACCACATGGATGTGGTCTTCGAGCCCCCATGGATGGGTTCACGGCGTGCCTTCAATAGGCGTACCCGGTGGCCCGCTTGGCACCGAACTCCAGTCAAACTCCCAGCCCAACTAGCCCGCGAACTTCTAACTCAGTACTCGTGCCACTAATTGAATCACTGTCGCCAGAGCAGATCTGAATGCTAGAATTGCCGGGTTTTTAGGCCTTTTCCACTTCCCTGTTGAGACCATCATGCCGAAAGCTCCCGAGATTAAACCCGGCCACGTTATTGAATTGGACGGTAACCAGTACAAGATCAGCAAAGTTGATGTGCATAGTCCCAGTGCCCGGGGCGCGGCGACCTTGTATAAGATGACCATGAATGAACTGGTCAGTAAGCGTAAGCGAGAAGAAGCCTTTAAAGGGGATGACTTTCTGACCCTGGCAGACGCTGCCACCTGCTCCATGCAGTATTTGTTTTCCGAAGGTGACATGCATACTTTTATGGATGTCGACGACTATGCCCAGCATATGCTGTCAACCGACGACCTGGGCGATCAGTTGGCCTGGTTGCACGATGGCATGGAAGGGCTGACCGGGCTGGTGGTCAACGACGTACTGGTTGCCATTGAATTGCCGCAGTCGCTGGTCAAGCAGATTGTTGAAACGGCACCGGGTATCAAGGGGGCCTCGGCTTCTGCACGCACCAAGCCCGCCTTGCTGGAAGGGGGCATTACCGTTCAAGTGCCCGAGTACATCGAGCAGGGCGAGCGGATTAAGGTGAACACCGAATCCAGGAAGTTCATGTCCCGGGCGTAATGCGCGCGCCGCCGCTAGCCTCAATCGGGAGGTTGGCGGCGAGTTCATGTTACTGGCTCAGCAGTATCGCCAGCCAGCGGCTTTTTGGGTAAACCTCCAGTCCGATCTTGACGACGACCGTAAGCGGCACCGCCAGCAGAGTGCCGACCGGCCCCAGAACCCAGCCCCAGAAAATCAGCGATAGAAACACCACCAGGGTCGACAGATCAAGCGACCGGCCCATCATCCGCGGTTCCAGAAGATTCCCGATGAGGGCGTTAATGACGCCAAAGCCAATCAAACTGATGGCGAACCCGCTAAAGCCCTGTTGCACGGTGGCCAGAAAAACCGCGGGAATGGCCGCGATGAGAGAACCGATATTGGGGATGAAGTTCATGACAAAGGCCAGGGTACCCCAAAGAATGGGGTAATCGACCTGGAGCAGTTTGAGAAACCCCCAAACCAGCAAACCGGTGATGACGCTGATGAACGATTTGATCACCAGATAGCGTTGCACCATGGACGTGAAGCGACGGGCATATTCGGCAGAACGATCGTCGCCCAGCGCCCGGTTTAGTTTGGCGTGGGCTCCCTGGGCTTCGTCGAGCATAAAAATCAGGATAAACACCGTCAGCACCAGGGCCAGCAGGATACCTCCCAGGCCTGAAAATAGCGCGCTGACAACACCCAGCAGGTTGTCCGAATCCGGCGCGATGCTTTGCAGGCTGGTGCGCAGATCACCCGATAGCCAGGGAAGCCGCTCGCGCAGCAGTTGCAGCCAGCCCTCGAGCTTCTCTTCGTATTCCGGCATGCGTGTGAAAAACTCTTCAGTGGACGAGATGACCAGGCTGCTGATGCCGTAGAGCACGATAAATACCAAAAGCACCACCGCGCCTATGGCAAGTGGGGTAGGTACCCGGTAGTGCACCAGCCAACGCACAGCAGGGGTGGTGAGAACAGCCAGAAACAGCGCGAGCAGGAAGGGCACCAGTATGGGTTGTGCGATGCGCATGCCGGCGATGATGACAATCACGGCAGCAACAGTGATCAGCGCGCGGGTGAGGGGTGCATCGAATGGGTTCGGTGAGGCTCTTCGGGTCATAGGGGGTGGGTCTGCCTGTCTCAGTCGTCGTCAGTGTAGTGGATCGCGTTCTCTGGGGTTCAAACACAGTGCGGTCAGCTTCTCGCTTTATCAGCGGCGATTCAAGCGACAATGGTCATATGCGGGCATTTTGCGTTCAAATATGAGGGGTAATGCAAAAAACCCGGCCAAAGCCGGGTTTGAATGTATTGCCGTAGACAAAACCGCTAGCCAACGCAGGCCTCGTTCGCCTGATGCTTCTGGTGCTTGTAGTCTTCGTATTTGGCCAGACCAAATTTGGCGCCCAGTGTGCCGACGACGTAGGCGGTGAAGATGGTCAGAATGCTGCCATCGACAAAGCTGAGTGAGGTGATCATTGGGCCCGGGCAGTAGCCGGCCAGGCCCCAGCCAGCGCCGAACAGCACGCCGCCGATGACAATGCGCCGGTCTACCTGGCTCTTCGCGGGTACCCGGAAGAATTCGGCCAGAATCGGTCTGCCGCGTTTGAGAATCAGCGGCGTCGCGATGGCATTCACCAGCAAACCGCCCCCCATGACGAAGGCCAGCGAGGGATCCCAGCTGCCGAAAATATCCAGGAAGTTCACCACCTTGGCCGGGTCGATCATTTGTGCGACCGACAGGCCAAAGCCGAACAGAATGCCGGCAAACAAGGCGGCCGACAGGCTTTTAGCGTTACTCATGATCAGGCTCCTCCGGTAAACAGGTGGCGGACGATGTACACCGTGACAAAGGCGGTGGCCATGAAGGTTACCGTAGCGACCAGTGAGCGCGGGCTGCGCCGGGCCAAACCGCAGATGCCATGACCACTGGTGCAGCCGGTGCCGATGGTGGTACCAACGCCGACCAGCAGGCCAGCGGCGATCAACCAGGGCGTACCGACCACGGCTTCAATGTGGTCGACGCCGGCACCGGCCCCCAGCCACTGGTAGATAAATCCGCCAATGATCAGCCCGGCGATGAATAAAATGCGCCAGCTGACGTCGCCTTTTTCCGGGTAGACGATGCCGCCGAAAATACCGGATATACCGGCGACCCGGCCTTTTACCAGCAGCAGAAAAGCCGCCGACAGGCCAATCAGGGCGCCGCCGAGTGTTGCTGACAAGGGTGTGAAATTGATGATTTCCATCATAACCTCGAATAAGTGTTAGCTAATGTACGGGTGCCTTAGTTAGGGAGCCGGGTGGCCTTTGCAAGGGCTTAGGCCACCGGGTTACCCACTTTTTCAGACAGCGCGCTGCATTTTCAGGTTGAGCGGTATTTTCAGGTACCGCTGATTGTTGCTTTCCATTTTGGGCAGGTGGCCTGCGTCGATGTTCACCAGAATGCTCTGGTAGATCAGCTTTGGTGCGGCCAGTCCGGAGTCTCTCTGCTCACGGAAAGTGACGAAATCGTCTTCGGTGGTGTCCGCTTTCAACTGGATATTGTTGGCTTTCTCGTCACCGATCGTGCTTTCCCAGGCAACGTCACGGCCACCCGGCTGATAGTCGTGACCGACAAAGACGCGAGTCTCATCCGGCAAGCTGTATAGGTTGTCGGTTACACAGCGGTACAGTGTGCGTGCATCACCCGCAGGGAAGTCACAGCGTCCGGTCCCGTAATCGGGCATGAACAGGGCGTCGCCGGTAAAGACCGCATCACCGATCAGGAACGACAAACAGGCGGGTGTATGCCCTGGGGTTGGCAACGCCTTGATGCGCAGCGTTCCGGCTTCGAGTGTTTCGAAGTCTTCAATCAGCGTGTCGAACTGGTTGCCGTCGGTAACGAAGGATTCTTCGAGGTTGTAGACTGACTTGAAGACCGTCTGCACGCCGGTGATGCGCCCGCTGATCGCCACTTTGATGCCCGGGTACTCGTCGCGGAACAGCTGGCTGGAACTCAGATGGTCGGCGTGGGCATGGGTTTCAAGCACGTAGTGCAGTTTCAGGTCGTTTTCCGCAACGAAATCGACAACTTGCTGGAAGGACTCGTCGGAGACGATGCTGCCAATGGGGTTGTAGTCCAGCACTGGGTCAATGACGACGGCGTCGCGGCTGTCTTCGTCGTAGACCACATAGGTCAGGGTAAAGGTGGCCGGGTCGTAGAAGGTTTTAATGGCTTGTTTCATGGTCATTCTCCAATCTGATGTGAGTCGCAAGCCGGAGGCAGTATGTCCGGTGTTGCTGTCTGTATTGCCAGTACTGTGCCAACTTAAAGGCCGCATGATACGGGCGTTTCAGAGAATATTAGATAAGTCTGTATTAATGGGTTGCAACGCGCGTTGCAGCATGTTGCAACCAGTGAACTAGCGGTAGGCGTAGGCCCGGGCTGCCTGGACTGCGGCATCCGTTGTCAGGAAGAAGTGATCTTCACCGAGTGTCTGGGCAAAACCACTGCGCTGCATCACGTCCATAACCGGCCCTTTTACGTGGGCGAAAAACAGGTCCACGTTGCGCAAGCGATAGTCCCTGAGCAGTTCATGCAGAGCGGTATCGGCCGAAGAATCGAGCTGGTTGACGGCACTGGCGTCGAGTACCAGGGCTTTCATTGGGCTGTCCATCCGGGCTTCTTCGCGTTTGACGGTGTCTTTCAGGAAGCTGACGTTGCCGTAGTAAAACTGGGCATCGAAGCGCAGGGCGAGCACTCCGGGCGTGGTTTCAGCTTGATCATGACGTTTCACGTTACGGTACTGATCGGTTTCCGGCAGCTTGCCCAGTACGGCGTAGTGGGGCCGGGTGGTTTTTATCACGAACCAGACCATGCTCAGACCCACCGACAGGAAGATCCCGTATTTGACGCCGAGCACCAGGGTGGCGGCGAAGGTGAAGATGAGCAAACCCAGATCGTCGCGTTTTACCTTCCAAAGATGCTTCACCTCGTGCACATCGATCAGGCCGAACACGGCCACCATGATCACAGACGCCAGAATGGCATTCGGGATGTAGTAAAACAGCGGCGTCAGGAATACGAGGGCAATGGCGATCAGAACCGCCGTGATGATGGCCGCCAAGCCAGTATTAGCGCCGGCGTTCTTGTTGACAGCTGTGCGGCTGAAGCCACCGGTGACCGGCATGGCTTTGAACAGTGAGCCGACAATGTTGGCCAGACCCAGGCCAACCAGCTCCTTGTTGGCGTCGATTTCATAGCGTTTTTCCGAGGCGATCTTTTTGGCTACGGCAATGCTTTCCATAAAACCCACGATCGAGATGGTCAGGGCGATGGGCAGCAGGCTGACAATACTGGTCCAGCTGAGTGTCGGGATTGAAAACTCCGGAAAGCCCGCTGGTACCTGACCGACGATGCTGACGCCGGCTGTTTCATCGAGATTGAAACCCCAGACAACCAGGGTGGCGATCACAACGGCGATCATGGCACCCGGTAACAGCGAACTGATGCGTTTAAGGCCCAGCAGCAGCGCGATGCCGCCGACGCCGATGGCCAGTGCAACCGGGTCCATGGCATTGACCTGGGTAACGGTCAGCCACAGGGTTTCGGCAATGTTCTCGGTGCGTGGCAGCGGCAGGCCAACAATGTGTTTGAGCTGACTGAAACCGATGATCAGCGCGGCGGCACTGGTAAAACCTGAAATAACCGGGTGCGACATGAAATTGGTCACAAAGCCAAGCCGAAAAGCGCCCATCAGGAATTGAATGACGCCCACCATCAGTGCCAGCAATATGGCCATGGCAATGTAGTCATCGGAACCGATGGGCGCCAGAACGCCCACCCCGCTTGACACCAGCAGGGCTACCATGGCGACCGGGCCAACGGCGAGCTGGCGAGACGTGCCAAACAGGGCATACACCAGCAGTGGCATAACGGAGGCGTACAAACCAATATAGGGCGGCAGGCCCGCGAGCATGGCATAGGACATGGCCTGCGGAATCAGCATCATGGTGACGGTGATGCCGGCGATCAGGTCACCGCGCAGGTCGCCACGCTGGTAGTTGCGTATCCAGTCCAGCGCCGGGATCCATTGAACCACCCGGCGGTTAAAGGTTGCTTGTGTCATCGTTTGGTTCTCCAGTTACAGTCGAATGTGGTCGACCGGAAGCTCCGGCGCAAGTTGGTTGAGGGTGGTTTCAGCCGCCGTGTTGTGCGTACGGATCAGGTCTGACCATTGTGATGGGTCTAGCCCCGGCAAACCGGCCTGGTCGATGGCCCTGAGAAAGCGCTCGGCCAGAGCTTGTTTGAGCGGGCGGTGGCAGAAGAACTGATCCTGATCCATAGGCTCGGCCAGCAGCAGTGCCGATTCGCTGTCCAGGTTCTTGCTGAATTGTTCTTCAAGCAGCAGCACGCTCTCCTCCTGGTGGCGTCCGGCGAGGACATCGAACATCAGGTTGGCGGTGCCCGCGAAATACAGGCGAAAAAAGGCCTTGATCGCCCGGGTGACCAGGGTGGGTGGCACCTGGTAAATCAGCTCGTTTTGCATGATCAGCTTGATATGGCCACACCCCTGGAATTCCGGGGTGGTGGCCAGCTCGCAGAACGAACGTTGCTGGCTTTCAGTCAGGTGTTTTAGCCGCGTATCGCTTTCCAGCCCCATGCGAGCGAAAATCCGGTCGAGGGTATGCTGGTCGCTGTGCAGATACACCGGGCCTACGTCGTCGGCAAAGAGTCGCATGTATTGATCCACGCTTTCCTGTTGCAGGCAGCGCCCGAGAGTGCGTTGCAACCTCGCCAGAACATGCAGGAACAGCCCAAAGCTGCCGCCGGCTACGCTGTAGCGAATGCCCTGGGTGCGGCCGTCAATGCAGGTGCAGGGAACTTTCTTTAAAATTTCGTCGGTTGGCATCCAAACCAGTCGATGGGCCATGACAGTATCCTCTTGGTGATCATGAGCGGGAGGCTGGAATCCGCCAGCCGCTCAGTGAGTTCGCTTTGCTTACCTATATCAAGTGTCGTGCCACTTATTAAACTATTGATATTAAAGGAATTTTTTGGGGTGAGCCGAATGGTGTGTATTAACGTGTTGCAACCGATGTTTCGCCTTGCAACATTCATTGGCGTCCTGTCTCTGGTCGGGTGCGCGCAACAGGGTGACGACTTGCTCGCCGATTACGTCAAACGGGTCAGCCGTGTGCTGGATGCCGATATCCCTGCTGTGACACCGGTTAACCTTCCGGCTTATCCACAGACACGAGCCCTGCGACAGTCGCCTCCGGAAGTGCAGATCGATGTGCTCGACGCCTGGTCGCTGCGAGGGTGCGAAGTGTTCACCCTGATGGGCGAACGCAACAGCATATTGGGCCGGGTGGCTGATCCACTGATCCGCCTGGATTACGAACGTCGGCTGTTAACCCTGCTACCGGAGTGCCTGGCAACGGAAGCCGGTCTGGAAGACGATCTGATCACTGAGCTGGAAGACATTCTGGAGCTGAAACGCCAGGTGTTTCCCCAGCACCTGTTCAACGCCACCCTGGCCAACCCTGACTACCAAAGCTACTGGACGGGCGGCAG
This sequence comes from Saccharospirillum alexandrii, assembly GCF_004000275.1. Classification (GTDB taxonomy): domain Bacteria; phylum Pseudomonadota; class Gammaproteobacteria; order Pseudomonadales; family Natronospirillaceae; genus Saccharospirillum; species Saccharospirillum alexandrii. Next base: position 1,520,841 of record NZ_RCIP01000001.1, on the reverse strand, counting down.
CGAGGGTTTTGCGGCTGAAGACGAGGTCGATTTCGAAGGCTACCGGGCAGCGCAGCAAGCACTGGCCGGTTATGCAGAGCAGCCGCTGACGGTTACCCAGTCGCAATGGTTGCGGAGCATGGAGCGAATAGCGGGCTACTCGATGGGTGGACGCAGCCTCACCGCCATGCGCTGGGCCATTCAGGCACTGGAGCAAAGCGAGCAGATGCTGCGCGCCGCCGCTGAAGACACCCGACTGTGCCCGATGGGGCCACCCCTGCAGGAACTGGGCTTTGCTCGCAATGTGATGGGCAATGTGTTCGCCCGGGAGGTACAGCCCTGGCTGGTCACCGTCGACCAGCGCTTTTTGGCGGGCTACGACGCCCTGTCAGCAATGACCGAAACCATAGACGTGGATAACCCGGCCATCGACGAATATAAAACAGCGCTGACGCACTATCACGATCGCTACCGGGCTCAGATTCGACAACAGGTAGAAGCCTGGCAAGCCCTGTTTGATGCCTGCGGCGAGCAGGCTACAGATTCCTAACTGCCGGCCACCGCCTTCTGTTATGCCAGCAAGTCGGGCACACTGCGACCTGATTAAAACGACTCAAACAGGAAAGACCCATGGCCATGACCCTGGACGATTTCAAAGACACCTACCCCGTTCGAATTGAAATACCCGTGCAATGGGGTGAGATGGACGCATTCAATCACGTCAACAACGTCACTTATTTTCGCTACTTCGAGAGCGCCCGCATCGCCTATTTTGAAGCCTGCGGCCTGTTCGGCCGCAAGGAAGCCTCAGGCATTGGCCCGATTCTGGCTTCGACCGAATGCAAGTACCGCCGACCGGTCAACTACCCGGACAAGCTTTGGGTAGGCGCCCGAATAGGTGAGTTGCAGCGATTTGGGTTTGTTCAGCACTACGGCATTTTCAGCCAGACCCAGCAGGCACTGACCACAGAAGGACACGGTCGCATCGTGTTGCTCGACTACAACACCAACGCCAAGGTGGAGCCTGATGCTGAGCTGCTGGCCAGGATTGCGGAGTTGGAAAGGCAGTGAGATAGAGCCAAACACTGCATTCGTCACTTCCGGTCGAGCATTGTGTTGTTGTTTGGTTGTCAGGTTAACGTTTTGCCACTGAACGAGTGACGGTTACCGGGTGTGTCTAACCGGGGTAGTCCGCAGCAAGGATGCTGCGGCCTAGGCTCCACGGATGGATTCACGCCGAGCGATGTGTCGCACCACCCGTATAGACATACCCGGTGGCCGGCACGGACTCTCAGCTAGAGCCAGACGTCACGACCTTGCCACCGGAATCAGCGCATCCCGATCCCAACCGAGCCGTCCGGTAGTAACCGCCTTGCGCCGAATCCCCACCACCGGTTTGATATAAAACAAGTCGCCATTTTGCCCGGTTAACTGACGGGTGACACCCGCACCTCTCGCCAGTTTGGCATTCGCCGCCATATGGTCGGGTTCGCCGTGAACCGGAATGGCCAGCTCTGGCTTGACCCACTGGTACATCTGCGTCAGTTCGTCGGCTGCCGGGTGGCCGGAAGCGTGAATCGGCAAGCCGGCTTCTTCGGCGGTGATGACGAAGATGTCACGCGCTTTTAGTGCTCTGATTAGGGCGTCGACCAGTAATTCATTACCCGGAATGATGCGTGCGCTGAACACCACCGTGTCGCCCGCCTCCAGCGTCAGATCCGGGTGGGTGTCTTTCGCCAGCCGTGACAGTGCCGCCCGGGGTTCGCCCTGGCTGCCGGTGGCGATGGCCATAAAGTGCTCGCGCGGGAAGAAGCCCAGGTCGAAGGGGTCGATGAAACGGTGCTTGCTGTCCCAGTAACCGGTGGCTTTGGCCGCTGACACCATGTTTTTCAGTGAGCGGCCCAGCAGTGCGACCCGACGGCCGGTTTGATCGGCGGCCTGCATCAGGGTGACCAGTCGGGCGACGTTGCTGGCAAAACAGCTAACCACCACCCGGCCACGTGAGTTTTCGATGATTTTGCGCAACCCTGGAATCAGTTCTGATTCGGATACCGAATGACCATCGACCAGCGCATTGGTGGAATCACACACCATGGCCGAAGGAGATTCATCCGCCAGTGCTTGGAAAATTTTTGGAGCAATGGGCGGGCCTATGACCGGGGCCGGGTCGAGCTTCCAGTCCGCAGTGTGAAAAACACTGCCGACGGGCGTGCGAATCATCAAGGCTTGGGGCTCGGGAATGGAATGGGTGATGTTGAGCCATTCAACATTGAACGGGCCTATCTGGCGCCGGTCGCCTGGCTTGACGACATCAATTGAAATTTGCCCGGCCAGATTGAACTCGACCAGTTTGCGGCGCAGCACTTCGGCGGTGAACGCCGTGGTATAGACCCGGCCTTTAAAGCGACGCCACAGATAGGGAAGGGCGCCTAAATGGTCTTCATGGGCGTGGGTAATGACAATACCGGCCAGATGATCGGCACGTTCGGCAATAAAGGCCGGGTCGGGCATTTGCACATGCGGCTGATGGGCCTGATCGGGGTCGGCAAAAGTGACGCCGCAGTCGACCATGAGCCATTGGTCGTCGTGGCCATACAAATTGAGGTTCATACCGATTTCGCCGCAGCCACCCAGCGGCAGAAACCAGAGATCAGTGTGATCGGGGGACATGCATTCTGCAGTTAATTAAAAATGTAACGGTAGTTTACCGAATACGGGGAGCGACTGTTGGGAAAGGCGGCTCAGGAACGAAAATTCTTCGCAAAACGGTTCCATTTCTTAAGAGTTGGAATGCGAGGACATGACGAGCGGCGGCATCCCAGGTGGCCGCCGCGGACCAAAGCCACAGAGCCGACCACAACGAAGAAGCCCGGGTTACATCAGCTGCAGGGATTTCATTTTTCTCCAGAGGGTCGCGCGTGAAATGCCCATAGCATCCGCGACGGCTTGCTTGTGGCCTTTGTGCTGTTGCATCAGTGCGAGAATCCGGTCCCGTTCATTTTGTTCGATGCTGATCTCGGACTCATCTGGCGGGGCTTCGCCGCGCAGTTCGGGCGGCAGGTCTTGTAGCTGAATGGTCGGGCCTTCGCCGATGGCGTGGGCGTAGGTGATGACATTGATCAGTTCACGGATGTTGCCGGGCCAGTCGTAGGCCAGCAGCGCATCGTAGGCCGACGCCGTGATGCTGTCGATGTGACGTTCGTTTTCCTGGTTCAGGCTGTGAATGAACTGCCAGCTGAGCATGGCAACGTCGCCGACGCGGCTTTTCAGCGGTGGCAGATACAGCGGCACGACGCGTACCCGGTACATCAGGTCTTCGCGGAAATCGCCGTCTGCGGCCAGTTTGCGCAACGATTTGTGCGTGGCGCTGACCAGGCGGATGTCGGTATGCAGTACTTCGCTTGAGCCCAGTGGCGTAAAGCAGCGATCTTGCAGTACCCGCAGCAAACCCGCCTGAATATCCAGCGGCATTTCCGCGATTTCATCCAGAAACAGGGTGCCGCCGTCGGTCAGTTCAAACAGACCCGTGCGGTCGTGTGTGGCACCAGTGAAGGCGCCTCGTTTGTGACCAAAGAGTTCCGAGGCCATCAACTCGCGTGACAGGGCCGCGCAGTTGATGGCGCTGAATGGCTGAGCGGCACGGCGTGACTGGTCGTGAATGTAGCGCGCCACCAGTTCTTTGCCCGACCCGGTTTGTCCGCGCACCAGAATAGACGCCTGGGTGCGGGCGACCCGTTCGGCCTGAGCCATAAACTCCAGCATGTTGGGGGCGACGGTCAGCAGGCCACCAAAATTATGCGGGCGCTGGTCGTCGGGCCGGTAAAGGTCAGTCATCGTCTGGCTCCGGTTCACTGATGCGCTGGGCCATGATCCGGTCGCACCAGGGCAGGCGAATGCCGAGCGTGTTGGACAGCTGCACCAGCGCCGGGGTATGGCCGCAAATCTGAATTTCGATGCCTTGCGTCTGGGCATGGGCCACAAACTGTTGCAGAGCCTGAAGGGCCGCGACGCGAATGTGATGTGTATGGGTCAGGTCGATGGTCAGCAGCGTTGTTTTCGGCGCCAGCATGGCCGTGAGCCGTTCCGGGAGCTGACGCGCTGCGGCGAAATAGAGACTGCCCGAGATCTGGATCAGCGTATGGTGGCTATCGAGTTTGATGGTGTCGCGCAACCAGCCGTCATCGTCCACCGCGTAGCGCCGCAGCAGGGGTACGCTGGCCTGAAACAGAAAGATGCCGAGCCCTAGCGCCGCGCCGAGTAGAATGGCCTCGTGGAAATTGAGTACCAGGGTGCTGATCAGGGTGACCAGAAACAGGGTTCGGGTCTGGGAATTGGCTTTGAGAATGGTACGAATCTGGTCGGGCTTGAGCATCGACAGGGCGGTGGCGACCAGCAAACCGGCGATAACCGCCTGTGGAATGGCGCGAATCAGCTCGGCGCCGAACAGAATGATGGGCAGAATGACCAGGGCGGCGATAAAGGGCGCCCAGCGGGTCACCGCACCACCAATGTCGAGCAATACAGACCGGGTCAGGGACGTGCTGGAGGGAAAGGCGCCGGTCACACTGCCGACCAGGTTGGCAATGCCCTGGCTGCCGAGCTCGCGCCGCAGCCAGCGCTGTTCCGCGCGGTTGCGCAGGGTCACAATCAGCTCCAGCGAGCCGATAAAGGAGACCGCAAACCCTGGGATAATCAGTGCCTGAACCATGCTCCAGCTGGGCCAGTGGGTGGCCATTTGCGGCCAGCCATCAGCAATAACGGTGGTTTGTTCCAGGGTTATCCAGCGTTCGATGAAGGACCAGGGTGCCCAGACGACCAGAGCCGTGCTGATTACCAGGGTCATCAACGGAATGGGCCAGCGGGGCAGGTAGCGCCGGCCGAGCACGACCGACGCCAGCGCAAAGACTGACAAGCCTACTGCGGCCCATTCAATATCAGGCAGCCTCAATCCCGATAACAGCACCAGTTCATCCACCACATTGCGCACATCGGAAAAGGGGGTGCCGATGAACTCGTCGAGCTGCATCAGCGCAATGATAACGGCCGCCCCGGTGGCGAAACCCACCATAACGGCCTCAGGCACGAAATCGAAGACGCGTTCCGCTCGCAGCGCAACGATCAGCAGGCGCGACAGGCCGGCCAGAACCGTCAAGGTGGCCATGGCGGTTAATAGCAGCTCGGGTTGGTCGGCCCAGGGGGTCAGGCTGGCAAGAATGATCAGACCGGTGGTGTTGGTCGGGCCAACCGTAACATGGGCACTGCGGCCAAAGAGGGCGGCCACCATGCCCGGCAGGGCGGCGGTAACCAGCCCGTACATCGGGGGTAGCCCTGACAACATGGCATAGGCAAGGCATTGCGGAATGCCGACCAGTGCCACCAGTAAGCCGGCGTTGATGTCGCCGGCACGGGGCAATGAGAAGGCGATGGCTTTCGGCAAGACTCAGTTGGACCCTTGAGTGGCGTTGTACAAAATGCTGCTGCGATTGCCGGTGCGACAATAGGCAAGAATGTTGCTGCCGTCGTCGATCAGGGATTTCAGGGTGCTTACCTGCTCGGGCGAGTAGTTGGGCCCGTTCATTGGCAACTCGACGAATTTGATGCCGGCCGCGTTGCAGGCTCGACGGATGTCGGCCGCTGGGATCTGGTCGGCACTTTCACCATCGGGCCGATTGCAGACGATGACACCAATCCCCTGCTCTTTGGCTTCGGCAACGTCGTCGGTCGTAATTTGCGGGCTGACCCGGAAGGTGGGGGATAGCTGGGTTACGTTCATTGAACCTCTCCTGCTTTGGATGTCGAATTAAGCTGGATGCTACCACCTGCTTAACCACGGTGCGATACCGTCGGCAGGATTGCAGCGTTCAGCGGATACATTAGTAAAGAATAATATAATGATATGGATCACAGTTTCCAGAGATTGGTCGTGGTGGAGCATTAATTTTCCATGTCAGGCCTCCCGGCATGCTTGCAGTCTGCGCCAATTCCTCTATGTTATCAGTCAGCATCCGGCCACTTTTACGTAGCCTCTGAACGGTTGCAAACAGGCCCTGTTCCAGCCTGGTAGAATCCGCTCAGGTGACCGTCAACAACAATAACCCGTACCGGCCGGACCGACCCTTTGGAGAGCATTATGATTCTGGATCACACCCTTGGTATTTTCACTCACCCCGGTAGTGAGTGGTCACTCATTCGTAAACAGCGACGCAGCAAGACGATGGAGTTTCTGACTCACGTCCCAATTCTGGCGCTGATTCCTGCGGTGTGTTTCTATTTCGGCGTGGCAGAGGTTGGCTGGCGCCTGGGTGACGGGCCGCTGACGGTGCTTACGTCGCAAAGTGCGTTGGTTTTGTGCGTCCTGAGTTATCTGGCGGCGCTGGTCGGTGTCTGGGCATTCGGTGAGTTTATTACCTGGATGACAACAACCTATTCCGATGAGCCGGTTGATCCGCACCATGGCATGGCCCTGGCAGTCTATACCACTGCGCCGATTTTCCTGGCCGGTATCGTGGGTGCCTGGCCAGTACTCTGGCTCAACGCCGTGGTGTTCGCCATCGCGGCCGCCTACGCGGTCTATCTGATCTACGAAGGCCTGCCCATCGTGATGAACATTCCGAAAGAGCGTGCTTTTATGTACGCAACCTCGGTCATCACCGTGGCACTGGTACTGCTGGTGACCCTGCGAGTTGGCACCGTCATCGTCTGGTCAGCCGGCTTCGGCCCCGAATACATGGTATTGGAGTAAGGTAGTTAGCCGGTGCCATGAGTTCGTGAGTGCCACCGGGTAGACCTCTCCGGGGTCGACGTGAACCCATCCATGGGGCCTAGGCTTCGGCATCCATGCCTCAGACTTCCCCGGATAGGCCTACCCGGCAGCTCTCACTTGATTCGGTGGGAACCTACTATTCGCATTGAAAAGCCGACTTTAGAGTCGGCTTTTTTTGTGGTTGTGTAGGTTAGAGCAAACTCGACCAGGAAATATTGTCCCGATAACCATTGCTGTCGGTACGAGTCACGCCATAGTCCGAAAACTCCAGATCCACCCAGCCCCGATAAGCCGTCAGCCGAACCTTGCCCGCGTGTGGGCGGGTGTCGTTCTGATACCAGTGCACGCCACGTGTCGTCTGCAGACTGGCCGAGTTGGTGCGCCAGCCATCGTCTAGCCAGACGCTGGCGCTGGCTTCAATGCGAAAGTCGGTTGAAGTCAGTTCGACGATCTCAGTGTTGATATTAGTGTAGTTCAGGTCACTGCGTTCAGCGCGCATGCGCAGCCGGCCGGTCATGCTGCCTTCGAGGGATTCTATGCGGTCGTCATAGTCGTCGTACCAGCCCATGACATCAAAATCGAGCCGGCTGTTCAGGGTGACATAGCCCTGCCAGTTGCGGGTATCGCAGTCTACAGCTTCGGCGGTTACGTCCATGGTGATGAACGTCATGCTGTCAGAGTAGGTTTCGGTCTCACCATAGGCGTCGATGCTGGTGTAGCCGCCAAAGTCGCAGGCTCCGCTGTCAAACAGATAGGTCGACGTCGTTTCAACCGGAATATGACTGCGGCTGGCCATGCGGGCCGAGGGGGTTAGAAACGCCTCGGGGTCCGCGATCATCTCGATGCTGGTGGCGCTCAGGGCGTAAGGTACCAGTGCGCTGCGCACCAGAAACTCGGTGTCGTAGCGCGCCAGTGTTGGAGTGACTTCCGTGTCGTAACCGGCCTCATGCTCATGTACATCGGTGACGCTTACGTGGCAACCCGTCAGCAGCAGGCCTGTCATTATGGAAAAGGTGGTCATGGTGGCCAGGCGGCGCAGCTGAGCGGGTGAATGCTGGTTTGGCTCGATCGGTTCGAACCGTTGATGCAAGCTGTTCTGAGTCATGGGTAAGGCTCCTTGTTCAATGGAGCCAGTATCGCAAGGCAGGCTGAACCCGATCTGAACTGATCGGGCTGGACACTGTGGTTGTTAATATTGGGTTAAGGTAACTAATCAGCGTGCTATGGCGTTAATAGGCTGGAGTCGTTCAGCCAGTTTGCCGGTGCTGACCAGGTCGTTGAATTCGTCGGCCAGGGCCCGGTTCATGTCGATCACGGTGTTCCAATAGCGCAGGCGGGTTTCGTCATCGAGGGTTTCGAAGTCTTTGCGATCCGGGATTTTGCCGTAAGGCAGCTTGTCGATGAACGCCTGGCTCGGGCAGACAACCAGGGTGTGGCTGTAGTGGCTCGCGGTGACTTTGCGCCAGGGCAGGGGTTTATCGAACCAGCCGGGTTTCAGCACAGGGGAGAAATGCGGGTAGAGCACCAGGCCGTTGTCCGGTTTGATGGGCAGGTCGAAATGGTAGTCGACCATGCCGCCGTCGCGGTAAACCCCCGGCGGGGCGCCGGCGGGGTTGGTAACACCGTGAATGACTACCGGAATGGCGCCACTGGCTTGCAGCGCCTGGCGCAGGTTGTCGGGTGTCAGTGGCACCTGGTAGGTGGTGAACCGGTCCCAGTCGGTCAGGGGGAGCTGGCCGCCGGGGCTGCGAAACACCACTCGGTCGAAGTAGCGGGGCAGCGTGGCCCGGGAGATCATGTTGCTGGCGGCGACGCCGGTGAATACCCAGGCCTGTTTGCGCGTGGAGTGCGCGGCGGTGACGCCCCGGCAGCGGGCGGTAACAAGATGCAGCAAACGGTTTGGGTGCAGGTCATCGAAGGGGTTATCGCCCATGGTTTCGTCGATGAACTCGTTGACCTTGCCGGTAATTTCGTCGGCATCGGCGTTGTCTGAATAGCGCTGGTTCAGATAGCCGTGTTCGAGCCGGTCGAGTGCTGCCGCCGGGTTTTTGTTGGCATAAGCCGTCATGCGCCAGGCGCCAATGGAACTGCCGATCAGGTTCAGGGGGTGATCGATGGCGGGGAGCCACTCACTGGCCAGGTAACGGTCCAGATGACTCAGTACAAACCATTTGGGGCCGCCCGATGCGCCCATAATGACGCGGATCGACCGGGGTGACAGCCCTTCGTTGTGAATGGTCCGGTAGGCGTGCTCGCCAGCGAAGAAATTGAGCGCTTGGGTCAAACGGCTGTCCCTGTAGTTGCGGATAGTTGCTGAAATCGTAGTTGCAGAAAACAAAGGTGCGAAAAACGCGCACTATACCCCGTGATAGGCTCTGTCCCAAGGCGTAGCGGGTAAAACGGCGGATCTGAAGTGTGGAACCGGAAAGGAAGTCACAAAATGGCACCTCCAACAGCGAACTGTTGGAGGCAACGGAGCAAATGGCGCTTAGCTGCGGCTGAACAGCTGCTTGAACAGGCGCGGTGACGCGGCCAGCAACTCACCTTTACGGGCACTGACCGGGCCGCCATTGCGGTCGCCACTGAGGGCACCGGCTTCCTGTAACAGCAGGCTGGCAGCCGGGAAGTCGACATCGTTCAGATCGTCGGCGAAGGCCAGTTGTACTCTGCCAGCCACCAGTTGGGCAATGTTCATCAAACCACAGCCGCTGACGCGAATGCCAGCGACACGCTCCGACCAGCGGCCGATTTCGGCCGGGTCGCTGCTGTCGATGGCGGCCAGGGCCAGGTCCAGTGTGGAGGCGTCTACCCGAACACGGCGTTCGTTCAGCTGTACACCGCGGCCGCGCATGCTGGTCCACTCGTCACCGGTGATTGGGTCGAGCAGGGCAGCCGCTTCGATGCGGTCTTTAACAAAGAAAGTGACGACAATCAGAAAGCCCGGGTAACCGGAGCGGTAGTTGGATTCACCAGCCAGCACGTTGATTTTCCAGCACGACTGACCGTCGTAGTCGCGGCTTTCGTCCATGCCGATGTGCAGGCTGTCGATGTGGTGGCGCGGGTGGCCTTTGCGAATGGCTTTGCGGGCACGCCAGGCGGCATCTTCGATGGCCTGGTCAAACACGTCTTTGCGGGTGGCGCCTTCGGCGGTCAGTGAATCGATGTTCGACAAGGTATAGGTCAGTTTGTCGGCTGCGTTGCGCGCAGCGCGCAGGGCAATGGTCAGAATCGGTTGCATGGTCGGTTCACACTCACATCAAAAGGGTTAAACCGTACCGGTACAGGCATGGGCGCCAGCCTTTCCATCGGGTGTGTGACAGCACAGCCAGACAGAACGGACCGGACGAGCCTGGTCAGGTACGTCGGTTTTATCCGCAAAAACGGGTTTGTTAAACAGCGGTTCGGGCGCTTTCCCGAACGAGGGCGCGTATAATACACACCTTTGATGCACTCTTTAAGCCATGGTGTGCAGTTTTTGAACGATAAGAGGTGAAATAAAGCATGTCGCAGTCACAGGACGCCGCTGGCGAAACGGGTATCCGGCTGGATGATATTAAAGTGGTGCTGGTGCACACCAGCCACCCCGGCAATATCGGTGCCGCCGCCCGGGCCATGAAAACCATGGGCCTGACCCGGCTGGTGCTGGTGTCTCCCAAGGATTATCCGTCCGGTGAAGCCTTTGCCCTGTCTTCCGGTGCCCACGATGTGCTCGACCGGGCTGAAATTGTTGAGGATATCGACACCGCCATTGCCGACTGCACGCTGGTGGTGGGCGCATCGGCTCGTTCTCGCTCCTTGCCCTGGCCGCTGCTCAACCCGCGTGAAATGGCCGATAAAGTGGCCGTCCACCCGGCCGGGTCAACGGTGGCCCTGCTGTTTGGGCGTGAGCGCAGTGGCCTGACCAATGATGAGCTGGCAAAATGCCATTACCATGTGAACATTCCGTCGAATCCGGACTACAGTTCGCTTAACGTGGCTCAGGCGGTTCAGGTGCTCTGCTATGAATTGCGCATGCGCCAGGAGTTGGCCGTACCCCAGACCCGAACCGACTGGGGTGTCGACTGGGACCAGCCACCGGCCCGGGCCGAGCAGCTTGAAGGCCTGTTCGAGCACTGGGAAAAAACCCTGGTTGAGATCGATTTTCTCGACCCCACTAACCCCCGAACTCTGATCAGTAAATTACGCCGCCTGATTCTGCGCGCACAGCCCGATGAAGTTGAAGCCAACATTTTACGTGGCATGCTGACGCAGGTAGACAAGTCGATAAGGAAACCCTGATATGTTCCGCAATCTGAAAGAAGACATCCAGAGCGTCTTTGACCGCGACCCTGCGGCGCGAAGCTGGTTTGAGGTGCTCCTGAACTATCCGGGTTTGCATGCCATTCTGATCCATCGCTTCAGTCACAAGCTGTGGCAATGGAATCTGAAAACACTGGCTCGCTGGGTTTCCCAATTGGCTCGCTGGTTCACCGGTATCGAGATTCACCCGGGCGCCAAGCTCGGCCGACGGTTCTTTATCGACCATGGCATGGGTGTGGTGATTGGTGAAACCGCTGAAATTGGCGATGACGTGACCATTTACCAGGGCGTTACCCTGGGCGGCACCAGCTGGGAAAAAGGCAAGCGCCACCCAACGCTGGAAGATGGCGTGATTGTCGGTGCCGGTGCCAAGGTGCTGGGCCCCTTTACCGTCGGCAAGAATGCGCGGGTAGGGTCCAATGCGGTTGTCACCAAGGCCGTGCCGGAGAACGCTACCGTGGTCGGTATTCCCGGGCGCATCGTTAAACAGCAGGGTGAAAAAGTGCTGCCGTTCAGCGATAAACAAAAGGCCATGGCTGATAAAGTCGGTTTCGATGCCTACGGTGTGTCGCAAATGCCCGACCCGACAGCTCACGCCATTATGGCCTTGCTGGAACACATTCACGCTCAGGATCAGCGCATTGATGTGATGTGCAAGGCACTTAAGCGAATCGACTCCACCTACACCAGCACGGAATCGCCCGAACTGAGTGATGAAGACTTCGCCCCCATTGAAGATTCCGACCGGTCAGCCAATGCCGGTGGCTAATCGGCCGGATGTTTAAGTGTCAGGCGTTGGCGGTTCTTGGCCGGAAGGTGCTTTTGGGGCGGGTCGGAATTAACTGGTTTAATTCCCGAACGGCGTAAAAGGTATCCCGTGAGTGGCAGACCTGATCGTACAGGGTACGACCGAACAGGTGGTGGCGACGCGGGAAGCGCAATTGGGGTGGAATCAGCGCAAAACGCCGACTCTGTCCCAGCGGCTGGGCAATAATAACGTCCAGAAAGGGCGCCAGGAAGGCAAGGTAGCTATCAATGTCGGTGCCCTCAAGCGCGGAGATCAATTCGAGTTCATGGGTGCGGGACAGCAAGGCGTCTTTGATATCGAGCGCACTGCAGTAACGACCCTTGTTCAGAATAATGGCATCGTATTGGGCATCGACCCAGACCCAGGTGTTTTCCTCACTCAGAAATACCTCTAACCCCGTGTAAGAGCCTCCGAGCGGCCGCCAGTGGCTATCGCGAGTGTGCAGCTCAACCAGGCGAGCGGAAATACCGACAGCCTGAAGAGCGTGACCAAGTACGGTGACGAAGTCGCTGCGACCAAACTGTTCCCCCTGGCTGACCCGGGCCAGAATATCGAGCGGGTTATGCGACGCCGATCGACGTCCATTCTCAGGTTCCCAGCGATTGAGTGTCCAGCGCTGCAGGGCATCGAGCCGTTCGCTGTCGAGATGGGCATGCTTGATGATGGTTTCCAGTTCGTAACGTTGTGCCAGAACGGCCATCAGTTGCGTGCGCTTTGGATCGGGAAGCGGCATTTCCGACCCCGGGCTGTAGCGAAAGGGGCGCGAGCGGGGGTAATGGTTCAAAGACCAGTAGCAAATGCCAAAAACCATGAGAAACAGACTGAGTATTACGAGCAGTGCCAGCATGGAACCTCCCGGGAATCCGTTCCGACCGTGAATCCGAAGACTGCTGGTTAGCCTTGGTTTAAGAACCCGGGAGCTGCAACGGTGAGGGTTGCTTGCGGTGCACCGGGACTCAATGGCTCCTTTACATCGGCGAATGGAGTACCCCTATACTTTGGCCCTTAATCGCAAACAGTACAACGTGCTACCGCAGCGTTTGTGATTCAATTGACACTGCAAGCGTAATTATTTCGTAGAGAAACGTAAGTAAAGGTTTCAATGAGCCTGGCTGTGTAATGCAGTCGCCTGCTTGGGTGACATGGCCGGGTGCAATCGCATGCCGGGCTGGGTGGCCGCGTGCGGCACCTGAAGAAGTTCCAGGCTGCCATCCTGGTGTTCCAGCAGGGCCGTGCAGCTCTCAACCCAGTCGCCATCGTTGGCATAGACAAAACCATCGCTAATGCGCAGCGTGCCCTGATGGATGTGGCCGCAGATCACCCCCTGAACTCCCTGGCTACGCGCGTAATCAATCACCTTGGTTTCAAAACTCTCGATGTAGGCCCGGGCTTTTTTGCTGCGCACTTTCAACGCACCCGGCAACGACCAGTAAGGTCTGCCAAAGAGCGCGCGTACCCGGTTTAGATGGCGGTTGAGCGTTACGATGGACTCATAGGCCCACTCACCCAGATGCCACCAGAAATGCCCGCAATAAATGTCGTCATCGAACCGGTCGCCGTGCAGCAACAAATAGCGCTCACCGGTTGCGGAGGTATGGATCGCCTCGTGCTCCACGCTGATCGGCCCCAGCGTAGTATCGGCGAAATGACGAAAGAAGGGGTCATGATTACCCGGTACATAAACCACTTTGGTGCCGTTATGGGCCTTGGCCAGAATCAACTTCAAAATGGCTTCGTGCTGGCGGGACCAGCGGCCTTTGCGGGTGCTCAGTTTCCACAGGTCGACAATATCGCCAAGCAGATAAAGTGTTTCCATCTCAGTCGTGCGCAGAAATTCTTCGAGCAGCGTAACCTGGCTATTGGGGTTGGCAAGATGAATATCGGAAATAAACACAGCACGTACGGATCGATTCGTCATAACGGCAGGCTCCGGTCATAGCAGACAGGTTCAGACTATTGCCGGGAAATGACAGTTGGACGACAGTATCGTGATGATTTGATGAACAGGGATTATTAACTCAAGTTTCGGAGTTTGAGTCCGCAGAAGTGGCGGTGGTCCGCGCCGGATACCGGGTATGCCTCTGTGGGGTCGGCGTAGATCCGTCCGTGGAGCCTAGGCCGCAGCATCCCTGCTGCGGACTACCCCACAGAGGCATACCCAGCATCCGCCGCTAGTCGCCTTAGCGAACTCCGAAACTTGAGTCAATAATCCCCGCGAAACTGTTGCTCAGATACGGGAGTAGAGTGGCTTATTTGGAAGTGACACTAGGTTAAGTGCCGGGTGCCGGGTGTGACTATCCGGGGAAGTTCGCAACATGGATGTTGCGATCTAGGCCCCATGGACGGGTTCACGCCGACCCCGGATAGTCATACCCGGTGCCCAGCACGAATTCATGGCACCTAATTAGAAGTGCCGGGGCTCCATGGAAGGATGCCCCAGCCAGAGAGATTAACGCGGCAGCGTCTGAGTCAGACTGCTGGTCGCGCCATCGTTATCGGTGACGGTGAGGGTAACCTCACGTACCTTGTTGCGCTTGAGCAGGTACCTCGGAATTACATTCCAGTCACCTGAGAAGGTGAATGACCCTGCCTGCCATTCATGGTCGACGACATAGCCGTCATCATCGTTGCTGTCGCTGATAAAGATGTACCAGAACAGGAACTTGAACACACTGAACGAAGCGTTCGGTGGCGTGTTCAGGTTGAAGTCGACGATGACCGGATCATGGTCGGAAGACCGGTAAGGCGTTGGCGCATACAAGAGCTCAACGTGATTGTCGCTCTTGAACTCGGTGTTGTAATCCAGCACCAGCGACTCATCGGTATTGATGTGCCAGTCCTGAACCTTGATCACCTTGGCCTGCAAGCTGGCAGAGGCCAGTGCATGGTCCAGGTTGCCGGATTCGCCATCGAAGACGTAAGAGTATTCACCTTCGCCTTTCAGATTGGCATAGCCAGCATCGGCGAGCACCTGCAGCGGGTCTTCCATCGAATAGGCGTTCAGGTCACCGATGATCATGACATCGGCATCATCAACACCGGTCGGGTTGGTGCTCAGCCATTCGGCCATGGCCATCGCTGCTGCCGTACGGACCCCATTGCAGTTGCCCTGCAAGTTCGGGTCGGTCGGGTCGCCAACATCGTCACAGGAAGAGCCCTTGGACTTCAGGTGATTGACCACAACCGTGAAGCGATCACCACTGCCCAGATGCTCGAAGCTCTGCGTCAGCGCCGGGCGATTCTTCTCATCGTTGAACAGCGGTTCGCCTTGATCGTCCAATGGCGAATTATCACTCGACAACACCTGGGCACTGTTGACCGGTGCCACCACATCGGGACGGTAGATTAAGCCCACCGCGATCGAATCGGTGCCCACACCTGCACCACCGGTTGAGATGTAATCGTAAATCTTATCCGCTGGCTGAGTCACGTTCAGGGCATCGACCAATTGGGCAATGGCACTGTTTTCGTCAAAGCCGTCGTTCTCGATTTCCATCAGACCGATCACATCGGCGTCGAGTGCCGACAACGCAGCAACCAGTTTGGCTTCCTGACGCTCCAGTTCAAGCGGTGTATCGGCACCACGGTCGGTCGGGAAACCACCGCCCAGGCCATCACCATTGTAGTAGTTCAGCACGTTGAAGCTGGCCACGCGCATGTCGCGATCCAGAGTGTCTTCCGGTGCGGCGGTGCGCGGGTTGGTGCCCTGCAGTTGCAAATCACTCGTCGGGATCAGCTTGTAAGCGCCGAACGAATAGTTCAGAACCCCACTCAGATTGGTGATGGTTTCACCAATGCGCAAGGTGTTGTAGGCCGACAACTCAGGCGCCGGGAAGCGCATTGGATCCGGGTTTTGCGTGCGAATGCCGTCTTCAACAACCAGCTTGTTCAGGTCGTTGGCAGCGTTCACGGCGAAGGCATCGGGGCCTGGTGCCGCAACTTCGGTCGGAATGTAACGACGACCCTCGCTGACGGTGAATTCGCCATAGCGCCCCAGTTGATACACCTCATTGACCGTTAGGGTCTGGTTACTGGCGACGCTCATACCTTCAAAGGCTTCGAGGTCGTCGGCATCATCCAGAGGGAGTGAGACCAGTGCCGGTGTCGGCAACAGCTGGTTGCTGGCACAGACGCTGATGCCGTCGACATCATTGATCTGAGTCAGGCCAAAGTACTCGTCCACCGAACCGTTGACGACAACGCGGTCGCCGACGGCAACGTCGGTACCGGAGTAGAAGACAAAGAGGCCTTCAGAGGTGCTTGCATCACCATCCTGATCGGCATCTTCTTCTTGCAGGAAGAAACCGCTGAGCTGGTTTCCGGCCTGGTAATCGCCAACCACAATGGCTTCAACCGACACACTCTGGCCGAGCAGGGGAGATTCGTCACCGCTGCCCTGTACGGCCGAGATCAATGTCATCGGGTCGCCGCATTGCGCCAATACCGGATCGTCCGGGTCATCGTCATCACCTGTCCCACCGTTACCCAGATACGCAAAGGTATTACTCGGGTAGGAATCCCATTGGGCGGTTGGGTCGAAGGTGGCCGTAAAGTCAGGATCACCCTCGGTAATGTCAGTTTTGCGCACCAGGGTGACATTGGCACCGAAGGTATCGCCATTACCCAATTGGCCAATTCGGTCGACGACGGTGTCGACTTCGCGCAATAGGACAACATCGTTACCGTTGAAGTTGGCAACGCCTGAGGTTATGTCGGTGACGTCCAAAATGTCCTGTGCAGCCTGACTGTTGGCGATGACATAGACATCGCCAGCCGCCAGGGTGCCGCTCAGGGTCAGGGAGGTATTCAGGCTAGTATTGCCATTGGAGTACAGTTCGACCGCGTATTGACTGAGGTCGACCGTGGCGTCGCCGGTATTTTGCAATTCAATGGCTTTATTGAAGGAGGAGCCTTCAATGTATTCGGAGAAGATCAGATCGGCCTGGGCACCGCCGGCAGAGGCCGCGGCAATCATCAGGGCCAGGGTAGTTCGTCTGGCGTTCATGGTATCCCTCTCATTGACTGCGGGGCTCACTGACATCCGTGTGGGTTGCCGACCACAGAGTCCCGTTATTGTTTTTTTTGTGAGTGCAGCGTATCGACTGCTGAGCTGCGTTCTAAGTAGCATGGTTTTTATAACGCACCCGAAAGTACGATGCAGCATCATTAGTTGAACATCTGGTCAAAAAATGATCCTACCCACATTACCCGAAAAATGTGACCGATTGGTAACATTTTTATGGGAATCCAATTGCAAAGTACGAATTATTAGGATTCAAACAATGCAGATGCCGCAATAGGTCGTCGTGACACTAGTCGCCTTTACCCTTCATAAGCTTCAACTTTCGATGCAGGGTCGTGCGGTCAATATTCAGTTCACGGGCTGCTGCTGAAACGTTCCCCTGGTGGTTTGTCAGAGCCGCGTTGATGGCATGGTGCTCCCAATCGGCCAGGGCGGGGCCGCTCCGTCCCATTGGCGTTGCAGCCCGGGCTTCGGCGAGAAAGTCAGCCGGCAGGTGCTCGGGTTCGATCGGCTGGTCCGGTTCGCACAGAATGCGGGCGGTCCTGAGCACGGAATGCAGCTGTCGCAGGTTGCCGGGCCATGGGTGGTGCTCGAGCAGTTTGCAACTGGCCGGGCTTAGCGCGCCGCCGCCAAGGTCAGCCAGAACCGTGTCGATCAGGCTTCTGATGTCCTCCCGTTCGCGCAAGGGTGGCAGATTGAGTGTCAGGCCATTAATCCGGTAATACAGATCCTGTCGAAACAGACTCTGGCTAACGGCTTCGCCCAGTTGGGTGTGGGTGGCGCAGATCAGGTCGAAGTCGACCGGAATGGGCTGACCGCCACCGACCGGAATCACCTGCCGTTCTTGCAGCACGCGCAGCAACCGCGGTTGCAGGGCGGGTGGCATATCGCCGATTTCATCGAGAAACAGGGTGCCTTTGTCGGCTTCCAGTATCCGGCCCCGCGAGCCTGCCTTGTCAGCCCCGGTAAAAGCGCCCGGGCGATAACCAAACAGTTCGGCTTCGATCAGGCTTTCGGGAATGGCTGCGCAGTTGACCGCTACCATGGCGCCGTTGCGGGGACCAGCCTGGTGGAGTGCTCTGGCCCAGACATCCTTGCCGACCCCGGTTTCGCCTTGCAGCAGGATGGGAATGCCCTGGCCGACGATGCGCCTTGCCTGTTTTATCAGGTTGGCGATGCCCGGGTCGGTACTGTCCAGTGCCAGCAGCGGATCGGGTGCTGTGGTTGGACGCGAAACCGGTGTTGTTTTGGTCAGGCTCGACGGTGCTCTATAGGCCTTGTGTCGGGCGTGCAGGGTTTGGCCACTGTGCGTCACCAGGCTGGCCTGGGCTCCGGGCTCGGTCAATCTTGGAAACAAAGTGTGCAGATTGAGGGGGTGTTCACTGCGGTCAGGAAGATTCAGGTGCTGCCGCGCCCAGCGATTGGCACCAATGAGGTGGCCGCTATCGTCGTAAGCCAGAATACCCTCATACAAGCCCCCCAGCAGGTGAGCATGAGGGTGCAGGTACATTAAATGTGCCCGTTCGCAGGTGCGTTCGAGCAGGCTGTTCTCAATCATCGATACCGCCAGATTGACCAGCGCCATGGTGTGCCGCTGTGACTGCCGTGCATCGCTGGAAATATCGAGTACACCAATCACCTGGCCATTGGGATCAAATACCGGCACAGCAGCACAGGTTAAAAAGCCGTTCTGGTCGAGAAAATGCTCCTGGCCATGCACCACCACCGAAAGCCCCTCGCTGGCGGCGGTACCAATGGCATTGGTGCCCCGGGCGCCTTCACTCCAGACACCGCCCGGCATCAATTCTACGCGTCGAGCTTCCGGTACAAAGCCCGCATCGCCCACACCATGCAGAATTGTGCCTGCCTGGTCAGCCAGTAAGACGGCGCATTGGGTGTCCTGAATTTGCTCGTACAGACTTTCCAGTTGCGGTCGGGCGATGGCGAGCAGGGTGTGGTTGCGTTCGCGAATGTCGCGAAATTCAGGTTGCGACAGCCGCGCTTCCCGGCTGCAGTGCTCCGGTGTCAGGCCTGCCTTGAGGCTGCGCTGCCAGGAACGCTCGATCAACGGCGATATCAGCGAGCCGGGCGTCTGGCGCTGTTCAAAAAACTGATGCCTGGCGGCAGCCAGTGCCTCGGCACTGGGGTGAGTCGAAGAAGCCATCTGTGATCTCCCGGGTGAGGCATTTTGCAACACCTGATGCACCCTGCAACACCCTGTTCGGGTGATCGCCGATACCCGACCGGCGTTTGAGTTTTTATTCTTGTAGTCGATGTACGTGCTGAGTGGCCCATAATTACTGGGGTTGCGGCGATGTTCAGAGGGGCGCAAAGCCCCGGCTGGCACGCCTTGCAGGTCTGGTTCACCTTGCTGTTCAGCTCCTTTGTTTTAGCCCCTTCCCGGCATCAATGCAAGCGCTGGCACGGCTGTTGCGATTACCTATGTGGATTCACACAAAACAACAACAGCAAGAGGTAACAACCATGCTCTATTCGCACCCCGGCCAGCCCGATTCTCCCGTCTCCGTAAAAACGCGATATGGCAACTTTATTGGCGGACAATGGGTCGAACCCGTTAAGGGCCAATACTTTGATAATGTGTCGCCAGTGACGGGCGATATCTTCTGCCAGATTCCGCGCTCCAGTGCCGAAGACATCGACCTGGCACTCGATGCCGCCCATGCCGCCAAGGCCGCCTGGGGGGCAATGTCGGTCACCGCGCGCTCCAACCTCCTGCTGAAGATTGCCGACCGGCTTGAACAAAACCTGGAAATGATTGCCATCGCCGAAACCTGGGATAACGGCAAGGCCGTGCGGGAAACCCTGAATGCCGATGTACCACTGGCGGTGGACCACTTTCGTTATTTTGCCGGGGCGATTCGTGCGCAGGAAGGCTCCATCGGTGAGATCGACGGGCACACCGTTGCCTATCATTTTCACGAACCGCTGGGCGTGGTCGGGCAGATCATTCCCTGGAATTTTCCGCTGTTAATGGCCGCCTGGAAGCTGGCTCCGGCACTGGCCAGCGGCAACTGCATCGTGTTGAAGCCAGCCGAGCAGACGCCTTGGTCCATTCTGAAGTTCATTGAACTGATTGAAGATCTGCTGCCAGCGGGTGTGTTGAATGTTGTGAACGGCTACGGAGCTGAAGCCGGCCAGGCACTGGCGACCAGCAAGCGCATTGCTAAAATTGCCTTCACCGGCTCCACGCCAGTCGGCTCGCACATTCTCAAATGTGCCGCTGAAAACATCATTCCCTCTACTGTAGAACTCGGTGGCAAGTCACCCAACATCTTCTTCGAAGACGTGATGCAACATGAAGACAGCTACCTGAGCAAGTGCATCGAAGGGGTCGTGCTGGCGTTCTTTAACCAGGGTGAAGTCTGCACCTGCCCCTCCCGTTTGCTGGTGCATGAATCGATTTACGACGAGTTCATGAAGAAAGTGATTGAACGCACCAACCAGATCAAACGCGGTAACCCACTCGATACCGATGTGATGGTCGGCGCTCAGGCATCACAGGAGCAATTCGACAAGATCATGGGCTATTTTGCTATTGGCCGGGAAGAAGGCGCTGAGTTCCTGCTGGGCGGTGATCAGCTGGGCACAACGGAAGGCAAGTACGAGTCCGGCTTCTAC
Organism: Saccharospirillum alexandrii; assembly: GCF_004000275.1. Lineage (GTDB taxonomy): Bacteria > Pseudomonadota > Gammaproteobacteria > Pseudomonadales > Natronospirillaceae > Saccharospirillum > Saccharospirillum alexandrii. Next base: position 1,500,330 of record NZ_RCIP01000001.1, on the reverse strand, counting down.
ATTCAGCCAACGCTGATTAAAGGCCACAACAAGATGCGCGTCTTCCAGGAAGAAATCTTTGGCCCGGTGGTGTCGGTCACCACCTTTAAAGATGAGGCCGAAGCGCTGGAAATCGCCAACGATACCGAGTTCGGCCTGGGCGCCGGATTGTGGACACGGGATATGAATCGGGCCTACCGCATGGGCCGCGGCATCGAAGCCGGCCGCGTCTGGACCAACTGCTACCACCATTACCCGGCACACGCGGCCTTCGGTGGCTACAAGAAATCCGGTGTCGGCCGCGAAAACCACAAAATGATGCTCGATCACTACCAGCAGACCAAGAACCTGCTGGTCAGCTACGACGTGAACCCTATGGGCTTCTTCTAGTTGGTGCCTATAGTCCGTGCCAGACACCGGGTGTACCTATCTGGGGTCGGCGTGAACCCATCCATGGGGCCTAGGCTGCAGCATCCATGCTGCAGACTACCCCAGATAGGTACACCCGACGCCTGACACTCGGTTTGTTGCTCAATTTACATTTGACCCCTTTTCTCCAAGGTTTGGAGCTTGCAGCAGGAGAGCGAAGGGTGGTGGGGCTGCTCTTGCGGGGGTATCTGAGGCATGGATGCCGAAGTTAAGCCTACATGGAAGTATTCACGGCGCCCCCGCAAGAGCAGCCCTACCACCCTTCGCGGGTTCAAGGCGATGCAGCTGCTTGAACTCCGGAACTTGGTTTCCGGGGGTTGTTATCTACTCCCCAGCCGCTATTATGCGCGTCCCTTTACCGACTGAGCCTGCAGCACCCATTGTGATTCTTACGCCACCCTAGCGCACCATCCCATCTCTGCAGACGCCTATGTCTGACCTAATCTGTTCATCCAGGACACGCATCCTGTATGGCTCGCCGATACGCGGCACTTAATCGTTAACTCGTACCCTCTGAGGTCCCTATGTTGTTATCTTCTACCCGAAAAGACTGGTTCGGGAATGTTCGTGGCGATGTGCTCGCCGGTTTGGTTGTTGCTCTCGCGTTGATCCCCGAAGCCATTGCCTTTTCCATCATTGCAGGTGTTGACCCCAAGGTTGGCTTGTACGCGTCCTTCTGCATCGCCGTTGTCGTCGCCTTTACCGGCGGCCGGCCGGGTATGATTTCGGCCGCCACCGGCGCCATGGCATTGTTGATGGTGACGCTGGTGAAAGAGCATGGGCTCGAATATCTGCTGGCGGCAACGCTGTTGACCGGTGTTCTGCAGATAGTGATCGGCTATTTGCGCATGGGCGAGCTGATGCGCTTTGTATCGCGCTCAGTGGTCACGGGCTTTGTGAATGCCCTGGCGATTCTGATCTTTATGGCGCAATTGCCGGAGTTGACCAATGTCACCTGGCACGTCTATGCGATGACGGTAGCCGGCCTGGGCATCATTTATCTGTTTCCGCTGATCAACAAAACCATCCCCTCGCCGCTGGTGACCATTGTTGTACTCACGGGCGTAAGCATGGTTCTGGGGCTTGAAATCAGAACGGTGGGCGATCTGGGCGAACTGCCGGATACCCTGCCCATGTTTCTGTGGCCTGATGTGCCGCTGACCCTTGAAACCCTGCAAATCATTTTCCCCTATGCGTTTGCGCTGGCCATGGTCGGGATTCTCGAATCGCTGATGACAGCGACCATTGTCGATGATCTGACCGACACCCCCAGCGATAAAAATCGCGAGTGCAAGGCCCAGGGCGTTGCCAACATCGGTTCTGGCCTGATGGGTGGCATGGCCGGTTGCGCCATGATCGGACAGTCGGTCATCAACGTTAAATCGGGCGGTCGTGGGCGTTTGTCGACGCTGATTGCCGGCGTCGTTCTGCTGATCATGGTGGTCTTTCTGAACCCCTGGGTGTCGCAGATACCGATGGCCGCCCTGGTGGCGGTGATGATCATGGTCTCTATCGGTACCTTCAACTGGGGCTCGTTCAAAGACCTTAAGACATACCCTCTGTCGACCAATATTGTGATGGTCGTTACCGTTGTCGTTGTGGTCTGGACGCACAACCTGGCCTACGGTGTCTTTGCGGGCGTGCTGCTGGCGGCATTGTTCTTTGCCAACAAGGTGGGGCACTTTATGTATGTAACCAGCGAGCTGGATGAACAGACCGATACCCGCCGTTACAGCGTCATCGGCCAGGTCTTCTTTACGTCATCCGAGAAGTTTTTGGCGTCATTCGACTTCAAAGAAGCCGTCGATCATGTTGTTATTGACCTGACCCGTGCTCATTTCTGGGACATCACCGCCGTGGGCGCACTCGACAAGGCCGTGATCAAGTTCCGCCGTGAAGGGGCACAGGTTGAGATCATTGGCCTGAACGAAGCCAGTGAAACCATCGTTGACCGCTTTGGGGTGCACGATAAACCCGAAGAGATCGACAAAGTGTTAGGAGGTCACTGATGTTTAACAACGACAATAAAATACTGGCCTGTATCGACGGTTCCAAATACAGCCAGTCGGTCTGTGACTATGCCGCCTGGATCAGCCAGCGCACGGGTGCCCCCTTGCAGTTATTACACAACCTGGAGCATCCGGTGGGTGCTTCTACGGCTGACCTGTCCGGTGCCATTGGGCTGGGCAGCCGCGATACGCTGTTGCAGGAACTGACCGAAGTCGAAGAGCAGCGTAACCGGCTGATGATGGAGCAGGGTAAGCTGATGCTGGCGGCTGCCAAAGAGCGGATCGGGCAGGGCGGTACTGAAGCCTCGACCAAACAGCGCCACGGTAGCCTTACAGAATCCCTGATCGAGATGGAAGACGACATTCGCGTTCTGGTGCTGGGTATTCGTGGCGAAGAGCACGAGCAGGACACCACACACCTGGGCGCCCACTTGGAAGCGACCATACGCGCCCTGCACCGACCCATTTTGGTGGTAAACACCGAGTTTAGGGTGCCCGAGAAAGTCATGCTGGCCTACGATGGCAGCGATGCCTCCAGCAAGGCACTCGACATGCTGGCGCAAAGCCCGCTGTTTAAAGGCATCCCGGTGCACCTGGTCACGGTAGGGGAAGACCCGGCTGACTCAAACACCTTGCAGCACAAGGCAACAGAGGTGTTGCAGGCCGCGGGTCATAACGTTACTGCGGTCACCCTGGACGGTAAGCCGAGTGAAACGCTGGTGAGCTACCAGGCCGAGCACGATATTGATCTGACGCTGATGGGCGCCTTCAGCCATACCCGTTTGCGCGAGCTGGTGCTGGGCAGTCTGACCGCCAAGGTGCTGTTGAAGTCCAACAAGCCGTTGTTGTTGTTGAGGTAACGCCTGGCTCTGCAAATCAGGGGTCGTCCGATGTATCGGCTTCCCCACTATCCTGCTCCACTTCCTTCCGCCAGACCTTCAGCACATAGATGTACAGCATGACCACCAGTGCAGCGGCCAGGCCTGAGGCCAGTATCGACGGTTGTTCAACCGCATCCGGGTTCATGGTCAGCCCCAGGCCGCCAATGGTGAAGACTTGCTGCGGCATAAGCCAGCGTTTGCGCGGGCGCCCGGTTAGAGTGGCGCGCAGGGTGAAATGCAGGGCCATGGGTGCGACCGCCAGCAGAACCCCCCACCAGGGCGCAGGTTCTGCCCCGTTCAGCAGGGCGAGAAGGGCTACTGTGGCGGCCACACCCAGCAAACCGGTGTAGGCGCGCATGAAAAAAGCGATGTTCATTGGGGCCGGACCTGGCTTTCCAGGGTGGTCAGCAGGCTGTCGACCGTCGATTCGATGATCAGTGTGGTCGTGAGGTCGGCCCAGGCGAAGCCCTGCTCGGTCATTCGGGTGATCATGGTGAGCAGCGGATCGTAGTAACCCCTGTGATTCAGAATGGCCACCGGCTTGTTGTGGTAGCCCAGCATCTGCCAGGTCCAGACTTCAAACAGCTCCTCCATGGTGCCTGGCCCGCCGGGCAGCGCGACAAAGGCATCGGCTGGGTCGGCCATGCCGGCCTTGCGTTCATGCATGGTGTCGACGACCTGCAATTCCGTGATACCCGGATGAGCGACTTCCCGGTCGACCAGTGCTTTGGGCATCACACCCAGCACCTGGCGGCCACCGGCCAGCACGGCATCGGCCACCGCGCCCATCAGGCCAATGTTGGCGCCGCCGTAAATCAGATCATGCTGTCGCCGGGCCATTTGTTGGCCCAGGTTCGTGGCCAGATCGATGTATTCCGTACTATAACCGCTTTTTGAGCCGCAATAGACTGCTATTTGCATGACGTTCCCCTGATGAATGGCGCTGCAAGAATGCCACCTTCAGCGCCCAATCTCAAAGTGCTTGGCAGGCTTCAGTCATGATAGTGCTGTCTTGATCAAGGGTGCGGATGTCATTGACCTGGGCCTCTCCGGCTTCGGTCATGGGTACCAGCTCGGTCGTGGTGCAGTTGAGCAGATAGGTTTGATAGGTCACCTGGTCGATGTGTTGTTTTTCAAAGCGATACATCACGAAGCGGACAATGGTGTCGCCATCTTGTTCGCGCTGAACTCTGTTGTTCACATCAAGCACGGTAAAGGCATTGATCATGGGGTAAACCATGGTCCAGGGGCGCCAGACCTGGTTGGGGGACTCGGTCGAAACCACCACGGAACCCTCGGGGAGCTGCGCCTGTTTCAACTCGAACCAGCTGTACTCAAAGTTGATCTGGTAAGCCAGCATGCCCGCACCGGCAAAGACCGGGATGATCCATCGGGGTAATTTCTTTCGGCTGAGAAAACGTAGGAAAAGGCCAATGCCAGCGGCACCCAGGCCCGATACTGCAATTGCGATTAAATGCCATAACATGAACGGTTAACCCTGAAATAAAACGGGCCTCCAAGTGGAAGCCCGTGGGAGAAACTGTGGTCCTGTCAGTGTACCTGTGCCGACTCCCGGGAGCGAGAGTCAGCGGCTGTACACCGGATCAATCAGTGACTGAGGTGACTCGCTGCGCCAGCGCCTTTCGGATAGCGAACGCTTTCAACCAGTTCCTGAATTTCTTTCGGTGGTGCATCGGTCGCGTTGGAGACGAGGAAGGCAACGCCGAAGTTGATCATAGCACCGACAGCCCCGAAGGACAGTGGTGAAATACCAAACAGCCAGTTGTCAGCCGTGTTGGCCAGCATGTTGGTGTCTGGAATGAAGAACCAGCCGAGGTAGGTGAAGATGTACAGCAGCGTGGACAACAGACCTGCCAGCATTCCGGCGATCGCACCCTTGTCGTTCATGCGGGTCGAGAAAATGCCCATCATGATCGCCGGGAAGATCGAGGCAGCCGCAATACCAAACGCCAGAGCCACCGTCTGCGCTGCGAACCCGGGTGGGTTGAGGCCCAGATAGGTTGCCAGCAGAATGGCACCGCCCATGGAGATACGGGCAGCCAGCATTTCACCTTTTTCACTGATGTCTGGTTTGAGGGTTTTCTTGATTAAATCGTGACTGATGGCCGAAGAAATGGCCAGCAACAAGCCTGCTGCTGTCGACAGGGCCGCCGCGATACCGCCCGCTGCAATCAAACCGATAACCCAGCCTGGCAGGTTGGCAATTTCAGGGTTGGCCAATACCAGGATGTCGTTGTTAACGGTCAGTTCATTGCCTGCCCAGCCACGAGATTCTGCGGTGTCTTCAAACGAAGGTACGGCATTGTAGAACTGGATGCGACCGTCGTTGTTCTTGTCGTCGAAGTTCACCAGACCGGTTTCTTCCCAGCTGCGAATCCACTGCGGCCGCTCGTCATAGGCCAGCGCAGGGGCTTCGGCACCATCCGGGAAGACGGTGGTCAGCAGGTTCAGACGAGCCATTGAAGCAACGGCAGGGGCTGTCAGGTACAGCAGGGCGATGAACACCAGTGCCCAGCCGGCAGACCAGCGTGCGTCAGCCACTTTAGGTACGGTGAAGAAACGGATGATCACGTGGGGCAGACCCGCAGTACCGATCATCAGTGACAGGGTAAACAGCACCATGTTCAGCTTGTTGGACACGTCAGCCGTGTAGTCCCGGAAGCCCAGCTCACGGACCACTTCATCCAGTTTGGCCAGCAATGGCATGCCGGAGTCAGTATGCTCGCTGAACAGACCGAACATCGGAATCGGGTTGCCCGTCAGTTGCAGTGAAATAAAGATCGCCGGAATGGTGTAGGCGATGATCAGCACGACATACTGGGCTACCTGAGTATAGGTAATGCCTTTCATGCCGCCGAATACCGCGTAGAAGAACACAATGACCGCCGCGATCCAGATACCTGCTGTACTGCTCACTTCCAGGAAGCGTGAGAAGGCAACACCAGCACCGGTCATCTGACCGATTACGTAGGTAACCGAAGCCACGATCAGACAGACAACGGCGACCAGACGCGCCTTGCTGCTGTAGAAACGGTCGCCAATGAAGTCAGGCACGGTAAACTTGCCGAACTTGCGCAGGTAGGGTGCCAGCAGCATGGCCAGCAACACATAGCCACCTGTCCAACCCATCAGGAAGGTTGAGTTGGCGTAACCACCGGCGGAAATCAGGCCCGCCATGGAGATGAACGAGGCAGCCGACATCCAGTCGGCCGCTGTTGCCATGCCGTTGGTCACCGGGTTGATGCCGCCACCGGCGACGTAGAATTCTTTGGTAGAGGATGCCCGGGCCCATATCGCGATACCGATATAAAGCGCAAAGGAGCCGCCAACAAAGATCAGGTTAATTGCAAATTGACTCATCTGCCTTACTCCCCGAGGTCGAATTTCTTATCGAGTTTGTTCATCTTCCAGGCGTAGAAGAAGATCAGACCGATAAAGCTGAGAATTGAACCCTGTTGAGCAAACCAGAAGCCGAGGTCGGTGCCACCGAATTGAATTCCGGCCAGTAACGGACGAAACAGAATGGCGCAACCGTATGACACAAAAGCCCAGACGATCAGGCAACCCAGAATCAATCTCAGGTTGGCCGACCAATACTGCGCCGCTGGGGATTTTTCATCACTCATGATGTGTTCTCCGTCTTATTGTTGTTGAACGAGCTAGAGAGTGCGCGGTGTTCTTAAGAATACCCAACGCTATGGTGCATAATTGCAGTGTCCATTGAAAAGCCAGACTTTAGTCGCATGGGGGAAGGGCAAGCTGTTAGCTGCGAGCTTTGAGCTGTTAGATAAGAGCAGGGATAGGCCGTACCTGGTTGGGCTTTTTCGGTACAATGGCGTCACATTTCCGGCCCAAGTTGATCATGCCTGTTACCGCTTTTCACCGCCTCGTCTGTCCATTGGACGGCCAGCCCCTTACGCGCCAGAGCCAAGCCTGGCAGTGCCCCCAGGGGCATAGCTTCGATATTGCCCGCCAGGGCTATGTGCATTTGTTACCGGTTCAAAAAAAACGGTCGAAAGACCCGGGCGACAGCAAGGCCATGGTGGCGGCCCGGCAACGGTTTCTGAACGCGGGCCATTATCAGTGCATTGCTGACGCGCTCAATGAGGCAGTGCTGCAGGCGTTGCCCGCTGATACTGCCTGTCTGGATGCCGGCTGTGGCGAGGGCTATTACCTGCGACAGCTTGGCCAGGCGGTGCCGGAAGGTATTGAATTGCAGGTGCTGGGGCTGGATGTGTCCAAATGGGCCGTGCTGTCGGCCGCCAAACAGGACCCGGCTCCCGCCTGGGTGGTGGGCACCAATGCCCATATCCCGGTCCCGGACAACAGCCTCGATCGCGTGCTCTGTGTGTTCGGCTTTCCGGTATTCAACGAGTTTACCCGGGTATTGAAGCCAGGAGGGCGGCTGATCATGGTCGACCCGGGGCCGGACCATCTGCGTGAACTACGAGACATTATTTACCCCAGTGTCACCGAACGACCTGAAGGGGAACGTGTTGTGCCCGAATCGTTTCAGGAGGTGAGCCGGGAAACTGTTCGCGAAACAATTGTGCTGGAGGGCGGATCAAACATTGCGGACCTGCTAGCGATGACACCGCATTTATACCGGGCACCCGCTGAAGGCCTGGCCAGAGCCGCCGAACTGACCCGGCTGCAACTGACACTCGATGTGCGGATTCAGGTGTTGGAAGTGACTTAACTCAAGTTTCGGAGTTCGCTAGCAAAGGATTAGCACCGGATGCCAGGTAGAGCCATCGAGGGTGGTCCGCAGCAGGGACTAAAACGCCAGGAGCGTTTTAGCATGAGCGTAGCGAGCCCGAAGGGTGAATCCCATGGATGGGATTCATATCATGCGGTCTAGGCCCCATGGAAGGGTTTACGCCGACCCCACAAGGGTTCATCCGGTACCCGTTGCGGGCTATTGCTGCCCAGCCAACCCGAACTCCGGAATTTGACATAAAAAAACCCGGCCTGGGCCGGGTTGATTGAATCGCTATAAGGGGCTTTTTACAGCACCAGTCTGCGAATGTCGCTCAGTACCTCGGTCAGGTAGGTCGCGAACTTGGCCGCATCGGCCCCGTTTACGGCCCGGTGATCGTAGGACAGCGACAGCGGCGTGAAGGTACGCGGCACGAATTCCTTGCCGGTCCAGTGCGGTTTCACCTGGTTCTTGGAGACACCGAGGATGGCCACTTCAGGCGCGTTCACAATGGGCGTGAACGCAGTACCGCCGAGGCCACCAAGGCTGGAGACGGTAAAGCAGCCACCGCGCATCTCGTCAGACTTCACCTTGCCATCCCGACCGCGCTTGGCGTAGTCGATGATCTCTTCGGCAATCTGCCAGATCGACTTCTTGTCGGCATCGCGAATCACCGGAACAATCAGACCGTTTGGCGTGTCGACCGCTATGCCGATGTGCACGTAGTGCTTCTGGACGATGCGCTTGCCATCGGCCATCAGCGACACGTTGAAGTTCGGGAACTCCAGTAACGCCGAAGCACAGGCTTTAACGATGAACGCCAGCGGGCTGATCTTGATGCCACGCTTCTCCATTTCGCCTTTCAGCGATTGGCGGAAGGCCTCGGTATCGGTCACATCGGCTTCGTCGAACTGAGTCACATGCGGAATGTTCAGCCAGTTACGCGCCATGTTCTGGGCGGTGATCTGCTGAATCCGGGTCAGGTCTTTCACCTCGACGTCACCGAACTTGCTGAAGTCCTGATCCGGCACGCTTGGAATGCCGGCACCGCCAGCAACCTGGGCAGGTTCCTGAACGCGCTTCTTGACCCAGGCGGCTACGTCGTCTTTTACGATGCGGCCTTTCGGGCCGGAACCAGGCACCAGCGCCAGGTCGACGCCGAACTCACGGGCCAGCTTGCGCACCGCAGGGCCGGCATGCACGGTCTTGGACGGACGCACCGGAGCGTCGTCGTGGGCCGTTGCCAGGGTCGCCGGTTGTTCTTCGGCGGCGGCTTTGGGGGCCGGGGCACTGGACTTGGCTGGCGTGTCGTCAGGCTTGGCAGAAGACGCTTCACCACCGCTGACTTTCAGTTTCAGCAGCGGCGTGCCTTCACTGACCTTGTCGCCGGTCTTGACCAGCACTTCAACCACTTCACCGGCTTCCAGGGCAGGGACTTCCATGCTGGCCTTGTCGGTTTCCAGAACGACCATGGGGTCATCGATCGCCAGGGTGTCGCCAGGCTTAACCGAGACTTCGATGACATCCACTTCAGACGCATCGCCAAGGTCTGGCGTATTGACCGTGATTACGCTGTCTTTGCCACCACCTGATGACGCAGGCGCGTCCGATTGTTTGGCGTTGTCGTCGCTTTCCTGGCTGTTATCCGCCGACGATTCCGCACCGTCCGCCGATTTCACTTCTACCAGAACGCTGCCTTCTTTAACCTGGTCGCCTTCCTTGATCTTGATTGAGACCACTTCACCGGCGACATCAGATGGCACTTCCATGCTCGCCTTGTCGGATTCGAGCACCACGATGGGGTCGTCGACCTCAATGGTATCGCCGACCTTGACGTTGATTTCAATCACGCCGGCTTCGTCCATGCCGATGTCCGGCACCTTGACGGAGACGACCTCGCCACCGCTTTTGGAGGCTTCTTTTTGGGCCGGTTTTTCGGCCTTTTCTGCAGACGGCTTGTCAGCTTTCTCATCCGATTTTTCATCAGACGCTGCACTGTCGTCGCTGTCGGAGTCGCCTTCAATTTCCAGGTACAGAATTTCGTCGCCTTCTTTGAGGCTATCGCCTTCTTTTACTTTCACCTGGGTGACTTTCCCGGCTTTGGGCGACGGGACATCCATGGAGGCCTTGTCCGACTCCAGTACAATCAGGGTATCGTCTTCGCTGACGGTATCCCCGGCTTTGACGCTGACCTCAATAACCGAGGCCTCGTCCATTCCCAGATCGGGAACCTTAATGATTTCAGTTGCCATGTATGACTCCTAAATCCGCTCGTATCCTGTACCCGATCAAGACAGCGCCGGGTTGGGTTTGTTGGGGTCGAGGTTGAACTGTTTCAGCGCCTTGGTGACGTCTTTCGCATCAACAGTGCCTTCTTCCGCGAGGGCGTTCAGAGCGGCGACAACGATCCAGTAACGGTCGACTTCAAAGAAGTGACGCAATTTCTCGCGCGAGTCGCTGCGGCCAAAGCCGTCGGTACCCAGCACGTGGTAGTTGTGCGGAACCCACTTACGGATCTGGTTGGCGTAGTTTTTCATGTAATCGCTGGCGGCAATCACCGGACCACGGCGGCTTTCCAGCATCTCGGTCACGTACGACTTCTTCTTGTCGCGTTCCGGGTTCAGCAGGTTGTCGCGGTCGGTGTTCAGGCCATCGCGGGTCAGTTCGTTGTAGCTGGTGACGGCCCAGACATCGGCCTGCACGCCAAAGTCATCGCGCAGCAGGGTGGCAGCGGCCCGTACTTCCTGAAGGATGGAGCCGGAGCCAAACAACTGAACCGCCTTCTTGCCTTTCTTGACGCCGTCTTCAAGCAGGTACATGCCGCGCTTGATGCCATCGACCATCGCCTCATCGAGACCCGGGTTGTGGTAGTTCTCGTTCAGCGTCGTGATGTAGTAGAAGACGTTTTCCTGGTCTTCAACCATGCGCTTCATGCCTTCCTGAACGATGGTGACCAGTTCGTAGCCATAGGTGCAGTCGTAGGTGACGCAGTTCGGAATGGTGCCGGCCAGTACGTGGCTGTGGCCATCCTGGTGCTGCAGGCCTTCGCCGTTCAGGGTGGTGCGGCCCGAGGTGGCACCGATCAGGAAGCCACGCGCCTGGAGGTCACCGGCAGCCCAGGACAAATCGCCCACGCGCTGGAAGCCGAACATTGAATAGTAGATGTAGAACGGAATCAGCTGGCGGTTGTAAGTGCTGTAAGCCGTTGCGGCCGCCAGCCAGGAGCTGAATGCGCCACTTTCGTTGATGCCTTCTTGCAGGATCTGACCCTTAACGTCTTCCTTGTACCACATCACCTGGCCTTTATCCTGAGGGATGTACAGCTGGCCATTGGGTGAATAGATACCGAACTGACGGAACAGACCTTCCATACCGAAGGTACGGGCTTCGTCCGGAACGATCGGCACGATGCGGTCGCCGATGTTCTTGTCTTTCATCAGCGTTGAAATCAAGCGCACAAAAGTCATGGTGGTCGAGATTTCACGATCGCCGCTGTCTTTGGTCAGCGCTTCGAACGATTCCAGCGACGGCACCTTCAACTGCTCTTTGGCGGTCTGGCGACGCATTGGAATGTAGCCGCCGAGGTCATTGCGGTGCTTGCGGATGTACTGCATTTCCGGGCTGTTTTCGTCCGGGCGGTAGAACGGAATCTTGCCTGCTTCCAACTCTTCATCGGAAATCGGCACACCACAGCGGTCGCGGAAGGTTTTCAGATCGTCAACGCTCAACTTTTTCAGGGAGTGCGTGGCGTTCTTGCCTTCACCGGCTTCAATGCCGTAACCCTTGACGGTGTGCGCGAGAATGACCGTCGGCTGACCGTTGTTGTCGTTCACAGCGCGATCGAAGGCCGCATAGACCTTATAGGGGTCGTGGCCACCGCGGTTCATGCGGTAGATGTCTTCGTCGCTCATATCCTTGACCATCTCGGCCAGTTCCGGGTACTTGCCGAAGAAATGTTCGCGGGTGTAGGCACCACCGTGCGATTTGAACGCCTGCAGTTCGCCATCGACGACTTCGTCCATGCGCTTCTGCAGTAGGCCCTTGCTGTCTTTGGCGAACAGTTTGTCCCACTGACGACCCCAGACTACCTTGATGACGTTCCAGCCGGCACCGCGGAACATGCCTTCCAGTTCCTGGATGATCTTGCCGTTACCGCGGACCGGCCCATCGAGGCGCTGCAGGTTGCAGTTAATGACGAAGTTGAGGTTGTCGAGGTGTTCACGACCGGCCAGTGAAATGGCACCCAGTGATTCCGGCTCGTCGGTTTCGCCATCGCCGAGGAAAGCCCAAACCTTGCCGCCCTTGTCGATTTCGCCACGGTTTTCCAGGTAACGCATGACGTGCGCCTGGTAAATCGCCTGAATCGGGCCAAGCCCCATCGAAACAGTCGGGAATTGCCAGTAATCGGGCATCAGCCAGGGGTGGGGGTAGGAAGACAGACCCTTGCCGTCGACTTCACGGCGGAAGTTGTCGAGCTGCTCTTCCGACAGCCGGCCTTCAACGAAGGACCGCGCATAAATGCCCGGCGAAATGTGGCCCTGGAAATAAACCATGTCACCCGGGTGGGTATCGGTCGGGGCGCGCCAGAAATGGTTGAAACCCATGTCGTACAGAGTGGCCGAGGACTGAAAGCTGGAAATGTGACCGCCCAGTTCATCACCGCTCTTGTTGGCGCGAACTACCATGGCCACGGCGTTCCAGCGAATCATGGCGCGGATCTTACGCTCCATGTCGTTGTCGCCCGGGTACTTGGGTTCTTCGTCCAGGGTAATGGTGTTGCGGAACGGTGTGTTCAGCGCAAAGGGAACATCCGGACCGCCCTTGGTGATGTTGTCGGACAAACGCTTGAGCAGGAACTGCGCGCGGTCATTGCCTTCTTCACGCATAACCGATGCCAGGGCATCAAGCCATTCCTGCGTTTCAATCGGATCGATATCGTGTTCCATAAAGTTCAGACCTCTTCCCCTATGGGTTGAATCATCAGAGTAGATTCACAAGTTGCGAGCCGGTGTGATAAGCACTGGCCCGTTTGAAATAATGGTGTAACTCTAGCCTACTATTGTCAGCTTGTGGCCGGGTTAGCGTGATTTCGCATTCTGGCGAAATTTCGCTTTTTGCTAACCCTGAAACAACAAACGGCAGCCACAGGGCTGCCGTTTTGAATTGTCGCTTTAGATGGTCATCGCGATCGTGGCCGCCCTTTTTACAGGATATTCCCAACGCTGACAATCTTAAGAGTATTGGTGCCACCATGCACACCCTGGTGATCGCCGTAGCTGAGCAGCACCAGATCACCGTCCTTGACAATGCCGCGATGCTTGAGTTCATCCACCGCGCGCTTGTTAACCTGTTCGATCGGGCCGGCGGAGACGTCAAAGGCGATGGCTTCCACACCCCGATACAACGCGCACTTGCGCTGAGTCAGCTCCTGACGGGTCATGGCGTAGATCGGCATGCCAGAGCTGATGCGCGACATCCAGCGCGGCGTCGAGCCCGATTCGGTCATACAGACAATGGCTTTCACGCCCTTCAGGTGGTTGGCGGTGTACATCACCGACATCGCAATGGCTTCATCGATGCGGTGGAACTCTGTGTTCACCCGGTGGCGCGACTGCGTTGTCAGCGGGTGCTTCTCGGCACCCAGGCAGACATCGTTCATCGCTTTCACGGTTTCCACCGGGTAGTCGCCAGCGGCGGTCTCAGCAGAACACATCACGGCATCGGTGCCATCGAGTACCGCGTTCGCCACGTCGAACACTTCCGCCCGGGTTGGGAACGGGTTGTCGATCATCGACTCCATCATCTGGGTGGCGGTAATCACAACACGGTCGAGTGTCCGGGCCCGCTTGATGATGTGCTTCTGCACGCTGATCAGCGCCGGGTCGCCAATTTCAACGCCCAGGTCGCCACGCGCGACCATGACGACATCGGACGCGAGGATAATGCGATCGAGGTTGTCGTGGTCCAGCACCGCTTCGGCACGTTCCAGCTTAGCCACGATCTCTGCTGTTGAACCGGCTTCGGCCAGCAGCTGACGGGCTTCGTTCATGTCTTCGGCATTGCGCGGAAATGACACGGCGATGTAGTCAACACCAATGGCCGCTGCGGTCTTGATGTCTGCCTTGTCTTTCTCGGTCAGTGCCTTGGCCGACAAGCCACCGCCCAGCTTGTTGATGCCCTTGTTGTTCGACAGCGGGCCGCCCTGGGTCACGGTCGTGTGAACGGCGTTGCCTTCCACTTTATCGACCTGAACCTTTACCCGGCCATCATCCAGCAAGTAGATGTCGCCGGGCTTGCTGTCGGCGGCCAGTTCCGGGTAGTCGATGCCAACCCGGGTGGCATCACCGGCGTTTTTGTCGAAGTCGACATCGAGTATGAATGCCTGGCCGTCTTCGAGCTGGACTTTGGTGTCCTTAAAGCGGGCAATGCGGATTTTCGGGCCTTGCAGGTCGCCGAGTATACCGACGTGAAGACCGTGCTTTTTCGCAATGGCGTGAACTTCATCGGCACGACGCTGATGATCTTCCGGGCTGCCGTGCGAAAAGTTCAGGCGAACGACGTTGGCGCCCGCAAGAATCAGTTTTTCAAGCACGCCATCGCGATCGGTGGCTGGGCCCAGGGTGGTGACGATTTTGGTACGTCTCATGGTATCTCTGATCTCTTGTTGTCGGGTCTGGCTGTGACACTCAGATCTTTACTCGCAGAAAAGCCCGGGTCAACCGGGCTTTTCTGGGGGACTTACTTGGCGTTCATCAGGGCAACGGTGCTGTCCAGCATACGGTTGGAGAAGCCCCATTCGTTGTCATACCAGGACATAACCTTGACCAGACGACCCTGAACGCGGGTTTGAGTCGCGTCAAAGATCGAGCTGAAGCTGTTGTGGTTATAGTCGGAAGACACCAGCGGTTCCACGTTGACGTCGAGTACCTTGGCCAGGTTCTTGTCGGCTGCAATGGCATCGGAGATGGCTTTGTTGATGCCCTCGACAGTGACGTCCTTGCTGGCGGTGAAGGTCAGGTCAACCAGCGATACGTTGGCGGTCGGAACACGCACGGCCATGCCGTCGAACTTGCCTTCCAGTGCCGGAACAATCTTGCCAACCAGAGCGGCGGCGCCGGTCTTGGTCGGGATCATGTTCAACGCAGCGGCGCGGGCGCGGTACAGGTCTGAGTGATAGACATCGCTCAGACGCTGGTCGTTGGTGTAGGAGTGAATCGTGGTCATCAGACCGCTTTCAATGCCAACGGCGTCGCTCAATACTTTGGCAACGGGTGCCAGGCAGTTGGTGGTGCATGAAGCGTTGGAAATGACCGTCATGTCACTGGTCAGGATGCTGTCGTTGACGCCGAAAACCACGGTGGCGTCCACTTCCTTGCCTGGAGCAGAGATGATGACTTTCTTGGCGCCGGCGGCAATGTGCTTGCTGGCGCTGGTCTTGTCGGCGAACAGGCCGGTGCACTCGTACACCACATCCACGTTCAGCTTGCCCCAGGGCAGGTCGGCCGGGTTGCGCTCGGAGAAAATGCTGATTTTGTCGCCGTTGACGTACAGCGCTTCGTTGTCGGAGGTCACCTCAAAGCCGAAACGACCGTGAACGGTGTCGTACTTGGTCAGGTGAGCGTTGGTTTTGGAATCACCCAGGTCGTTGATGGCAACGATCTCGATCGGGTAGTCCTTGCCAGCCTGGTTGGCTTCATACAAGGCGCGCAGAACATTGCGGCCGATGCGGCCATAACCGTTAATAGCAACGCGGATCTTGGACATGGTGTGCTCCTTAGCGTTAATGAGGCGGTGTTTGAGCCACCGCCGGATTGTTTTAAATAAGCTCGTCTGGTCGCAACCCGGTGTCACCGGGACGTCTGACCAGATCAGCCGCCCGCAGGCGCCTGATGAAATTCGTTGTCGGTTTTGCTAGCCCTGCCGTAACGGCACCGTCCCCGATTGATCTCGCCAGTGGGTGTGGTTACCCAGTCTAGTGGGCGAGTTGCGGTGTAGCTAACTTTCATAGTTATACAACAAAACGGGCGCATTCTGCCAGCTTCAGGACAGATTTCACAGTTATTTGTAGTTTTATTACATCTTTGTGTGTGTTTACACCGCTGATACGCAGCAACAGACCTGAGGGCTCAGGCCTGCAAGAGAGTGGGGTCGTTGCGGGCCAGCTGTTATTCGCTGTCGGGTGATTTAAACCGGGTATCGGCCAGGGCGGCCTTGATGCGCTTCAGGTGGCTCTGAAACTCGGGGCCGTGCTTGAGGATGACGCCGGTGGCGAGCACATCAATGATGGTCAGGTGCACGATGCGCGAGGTCATGGGCGTGTAGATGTCGGTGTTTTCCGGGCTGTCGACGCCGAGCAGAATATGGCTTTCTTCCGACAGGGGCGTGTGCGGCTGGGTGATGGTGATCACCGTCGCGCCGGACTCGCGGGCAATGCGAGCGGTCTCGACCAGCGCTATGGTACGGCCAGTATTGGAGATAATGATGACCACATCGCCGGGCTTGGTGGCCGCAGCCGCCATGCGCTGTTGCAGCACATCAATATAGGCAACGCAGGGCGTGTTAAGGCGAAACAGCTTGTGCTGGGCGTCCATGGCGACACTGCCGGAAGCGCCCAGACCGTAAATTTCAATGCGCCGCGCCTGGGCCAGGGCGTCGACTGTGCGGCTCAGCGCATTGGGGTCGATGGAGCGCTTGGCGTCGCTGATGGCGCTCATCGTCGCCTCGAATATCTTGCTGCTGTATTCCTCGACGTTGTCGCTCGATTCCACATTGCGGTTAACGTAGGGCGTGCCGGTGGCCAGGCACTGGGCCAGTTTCAGCTTGAAATCGGGGAAGCCGGTGCAATCGAGGCTGCGGCAGAAGCGGTTTACGGTGGGTTCTGACACGTTGGCCGCTTTGGCCAGGCTGGCAATGCTGGAGCGAATCGCCTTGTTCGGATCCTCAAGAATGACGTTGGCCACCTTGCGCTCACTTTTGCTCAGGCAACTGGGGTTGGACTTGAGACGCTCCAGAATGTTCACAGACATGGACTGACAATCCTTGGTTGATTGCATGGGGTGCTGCAAACGCGCCAACCCCCCGGGTTGAGTGTTCGCGATTGTAGGGAATTCAACCCGCTGGCGAAAGCACACTGTGTGACTATCTTTTCCCTCAGACCTAATAACGACATGATTGACACCCAGTATGGTCGCCGTTCACATTGTTGTAAAATTACAAATATGGGCGACATAGGGCTTTCTTTGCCGTAAAATTGAAAATAAATTACAACACGGCGTGCCTGCCCGGCCAACCAGCCAGGCTCATTCAGCCCGCCGGAACCGCATTTGACCTGGAGTGATCTATGCAACACAACACGACCTGTTTCCCTTGTAACGTCGTTATTTTCGGCGGCAATGGCGATCTGGCCATACGCAAACTGCTGCCTGCGCTGTACAACCTCGATCGGGGCGGTTATTTGTGCGAGGGCACTCAGGTCATCGGCGCTTCCCGGACCGACATCGGCCGCGATGGCTACATCGAAATGGTTCGCCAGGGCATCGACGAGTTCGGCGACCCAGATTGCTGGGACGAAGCCGTCTGGGAACGGTTTAAGGATCGCCTGAACTACGTCGCCGTTGACGCCCGCAATCTCGACAGCTTCAAACTGTTAAAGAAGGCGCTGGGCAAATCCTTCACTCAGAACGACACCGTTTACTATATGTCGACCGCGCCCGACTTCTTTGGCGATATCACTGACAATCTGGCCGCTGCCGGTCTGGTCAGCGACCGCACCCGGGTGGTAATGGAAAAGCCCATCGGCAAAAGCCTGGAATCGTCCAAAACCATCAATGATGCCGTTGCCCGTTCGTTCCCCGAGAAGAACATCTATCGCATCGACCATTACCTCGGCAAGGAAACCGTGCAAAACCTGCTCGCGGTTCGCTTTGCCAATGCGCTGTTCGAACCGGTCTGGACCAATGCCCACATCGACAACGTGCAGATCACCGTGGCCGAAACCGTCGGTGTGGAAGGCCGCTGGGGTTACTACGATGACTCCGGCGCCCTGCGCGACATGATTCAGAACCACTTGCTGCAATTGCTCAGCCTGGTGGCCATGGGCGTGCCCGTTTCGCTGGATGCCGAAGCGGTCCGGGCGGAAAAACTCAAAGTCCTGAAATCACTGAAGAAGATGTCGGTTGACCGGGTGCGGCGCAACACCGTGCGGGCCCAATACACGGCGGGCAATATGGATGGCCGCAAGGTGCCGGGCTACAAGGAAGAGGAAGGCGGCGTGCCCGACTCGCAAACCGAAACGTTTGTTGCCATTCGCGCCGATATTCACAACTGGCGCTGGCGCGGTGTGCCGTTTTATCTGCGTACCGGCAAACGCCTGCCCGCTCGCTACAGTGAAATTGTGATTCAGTTTAAAGACGTGCCGCATTCCATTTTCCCCGGCACCGCCAACATGAGCCCGAACAAGCTGGTAATCCGTTTGCAGCCCGAAGAATCCATTCAGCTGTACATGATGAACAAGCTGCCCGGCCTGGGCGAAGGCATGGAGGTTACTCCCGTGACCTTGAACCTGACGCTGCCCGACCGCATCGCGGATTCACGCGTGCCTGAAGCCTATGAACGGTTGATTCTCGATGTAATACGCGGCAACTCGACTCTCTTTGTGCATCGCGATGAAGTTGAAGCTGCCTGGGTTTGGGCTGACGCCATACTGGACAGCTGGGCGACCGCTACGGTTGATCCGCACGTGTATCCGGCAGGAAGCTGGGGCCCGCAAGCGGCGTTTGAACTGGTGGCGCGCGATGGCCGCAGCTGGCACGAAACCAATTAAGGAGCCTGCACCATGACCATGACACAACACGATTTCGACAGCCGTGATGCGCTGACCGACGCCCTGGCCGGTGACATACTGACCCGCCTCAAGGCCGACATTGAAGCCAAAGGTGAGGCCGGGCTGGCGGTATCAGGCGGGCGCACCCCGGTGGCCCTGTTTCAGGCACTGAGCCAGGCGGATCTCGACTGGAGCAAGGTGACCGTTACCCTGGTGGATGAACGCTGGGTCTCGCCTGACCACGACGACAGCAATGAAAAACTGGTGCGCACCCACTTGCTGCAAAACAAGGCCGCCGTCGCGCGTTTTATTCCGCACAAAACGGCGGCTGAGTCGCCCTTTGAAGCCGAGTCGGAATTGAACAAGGCACTGGCCGCCTTGCCCGATCGGCTAACCGTATCGATTCTGGGCATGGGAGAAGACGGCCACACCGCGTCGTTCTTCCCGGGTGCAGATACTCTGGCAAAAGCCCTCGATGCCGGCCTGCACAGCGACTGTTGTGCGGTGGTGCCCAAGACCGCACCACACCCGCGCATGACGCTGACGCTGCAACGCATTCTGCGCAGCGACTGGATCGTATTGCACCTGACCGGTGCCGGTAAGAAACCGGTGCTTGAAGCTGCCCTGGTTGACGGGCCCGTCACCGAGCTACCGGTTCGCAGCGTGCTGAAGCAAGACCAGACACCGGTGTCTGTGTACTGGGCCGAATAAGCGTTTTCGGCAGTGGCGTCACTGTCCAAACAGGAGTGAATAATGAACACCGAATTGATTCGCGTCACCGAACGCATTGTTGAACGCAGCTGGGCTTCGCGTCAGTTGTACCTGACGCGCATGAAGGACGCGGGCGATAACATTCCGGACCGCAAGCAGCTCAGCTGTGGCAACCTGGCACACGGCTTTGCCGCCTGTAACGAAACGGAAAAGAACACCATCAAGATGATGAACGCTGCCAACCTCGGCATCGTCACAGCCTACAACGACATGCTCAGCGCGCACCATCCCTATGAGCGTTTTCCCGGCATCATCAAGGCAGCTGCCCGCGACATGGGCTGCACCGCTCAGGTTGCGGGTGGAACGCCTGCCATGTGCGACGGCGTGACTCAGGGTCAGCCGGGCATGGAACTGAGTCTGTTCAGCCGAGACAACATCGCCATGTCGGCGGGCATTGGTCTGTCGCACAACATGTTCGACGCGGCACTTTACCTGGGTGTGTGCGATAAAATCGTACCCGGACTCGTCATGGGCGCGTTGCGCTTTGGTTATCTGCCCACCGTCTTTGTACCGGCTGGCCCGATGCCATCCGGCTTGCCCAACAGTGAGAAAGCCCGCGTCCGGCAGGAGTATGCCCAGGGCAAGGTTGGGCGTGATGCGTTGTTACAGGCCGAATCGGATTCCTATCACAGCGCGGGTACCTGTACCTTTTACGGCACCGCCAACACCAACCAGATGCTGATGGAATTCATGGGCCTGCACCTGCCGGGCAGCAGTTTTGTGAATCCGGAAAACAGCATGCGCGATGCACTGACCCGCGAGGCCACGCAGCAGGCAGTGCGCATCACCAAGCAAAACGGTCAGTACACTCCGTTGTATGAAGTGCTCACTGAAAAAGCCTTTGTGAATGGCCTGGTCGGTCTGCTCAGCACGGGCGGTTCCACCAACCTGACCATTCACCTGATTGCCATGGCGCGTGCCGCTGGCATTGTGCTGACCTGGGAAGACTTTTCCGACCTGTCCCGCGTGGTTCCCTCGCTGGCCAAGGTGTACCCGAATGGCATGGCCGACGTGAACCACTTTCACGCCGCCGGCGGGCTTGGCTACCTGATCGGTGAATTGCTCGATGGCGGTCTGTTGCATGACGACGTCAAGACCATCATGGGCAGCGGTCTGCGCAAGTACACCGAAGAGCCATTCCTCGAAAGCGATGACATTGTGTTCAAGCCGGGCGCTGGCAAATCGCTTAGTGAAGACATCGTTCGCCCGGTCAGCAACCCGTTCAGCCCTGAAGGGGGCTTGCATGTGATCAAGGGCAACCTGGGCACGGGCGTTATTAAAGTGTCTGCCGTTAAGGCTGAACACCAGCACATTGAAGCACCGGCGGTGATATTCGAAAGCCAGCACGATTTGCAGGCCGCCTTTGAAGCGGGCGACCTGAACAAGGATTGCATTGTCGTGGTCCGCTTTCAGGGCCCGAAAGCCAATGGCATGCCTGAATTGCATAAGCTGACGCCGCCTCTGGGTGTCCTGCAAGATAAAGGCTACAAGGTGGCCCTGGTAACGGACGGTCGCATGAGCGGTGCCTCTGGCAAGGTGCCGGCAGCGATTCACCTGTCGCCGGAAGCCAGTGAAGGCGGACCGCTCGCTCGCGTACAAGCCGGTGACATGATCAAGCTCGACGCCCACACCGGTGAGCTGAACATCCAGGTCGACCCGGCTGAATTTGCGGCGCGCACCCCGGTTATTGGTGATTTGAAAGCCAATCAGTTTGGTGTTGGTCGCGAACTGTTTGGGCATATGCGCAGCGCAGTTAGCACGGCTGAAGAAGGCGCAACGGTATTCCGGTTTGAAGATTCCGAGGTGAACAATGGCTGAATACGGACTGGTCGCCGATATTGGCGGCACCAACGCGCGCTTCGCGCTGGCGCCGATCAAACACTTTGATCCGCTGGCCGGCTTGCCACTGACCGAACAGGATCTGGTCGCCGTCGCCGCGCTGAACGGGGCTGAGTACGAGACCATTGCGGACGCCATTCTGGCGTATCTTGCCGGGCCGGCTGCCGACTACGAACGGCCGCATCATTCTGTGATGGCGATCGCCTGTCCGACCGACCAGGACCAGATCACCATGACCAACCACACCTGGTCCTTTAAAGTCAGCGAGCTGAAGGCCAAGCTCGGCTTTGAAACCCTGGTGTTCGTGAACGATTACAACGCTCTGGCCAACTCGATTCCGCAGCTCGACAGCGACGGGCTGGTTAAGGTGGGGCGTGGTGACGCGGTACCTGGTTTGCCAATGGCCGTGACCGGCCCGGGAACGGGCTTGGGGCTGGCGGGACTGGCCTTTGGTGAAGCCGGCCCGGTAACCCTGCAGACCGAAGGGGGGCACGCGCATTTCGCCCCTACCGACGAGGTCGAGATCGGCATTTTGCAATTTCTGCTCAACAAGTATGAGCGTGTGTCGATCGAGCGACTGGTGTCGGGCATGGGTATTGAAAACATTTATCAGGCGCTGTGCCATCTGCGCGGTGTGGCTGCAGAGAGCCTGAAAGCCCCGGATATTTCAGCCCGGGCGCTGGATAAGACGGACCCACTGTGCGAAGAGACCCTGGCCCGTTTCTGCGCCATTCTGGGCAGCTATGCCGGTGATGTCGCGTTGACGCTGGGTGCCAAGGGCGGGGTTTACATCAGCGGCGGCATCGTACCGCGTTTCCTGCCTTATTTTCAGAACAGCCAGTTCCGCTCCCGGTTCGAGGCCAAAGGACGTTTAAGCGGCTTTAACCAGCCGATACCCACGTACGTTGTCGTCGCCAGACAGCCCGGTTTGCTCGGGTCGGCGGCGGTGCTGAATCATCGATTGAATACAGTAACCGCCTGACGGGTGTGCAACACCCCGCCGCGGTTACTCACGTTTACGCAGAGAGAAGAATATGAGCTATCAAGTCCAGGATATCCTTGAACACGCCTTTCCGGTTATGCCGGTGTTGGCGGTCAGCCGCGTCGAAGACGCCCAGCCACTGGCCCGTGCCCTTAAAGCGGGCGGCCTGACGGTGCTGGAAGTGACGCTGCGCACCAGTGCGGCGATCGACGTGATTGCCGAGATGAAAAAAGTGGAAGGCATCATTGTGGGTGCCGGCACCGTAACCCGGGTTGAACAACTGAAACAACTGGAAGCCGTCGGTGCCGATTTTGCCATCAGCCCCGGCGCAACACCGCGCCTGCTCGAAGCCGGCCAGCAAACCTCGATGCCGTTTCTGCCAGCCATCGCCAGCGTGTCGGAAATGATGCAGGGGCTGGAGATGGGTTACGAACATTTCAAATTTTTCCCGGCTGCTGCCTCGGGCGGTGTGTCTGCGCTGAAGGCCTTTGCCGGGCCCTTCCCGGATGTGAAGTTCTGCCCCACCGGCGGTATTTCGGTGAATGACTTCACCCAGTATCTGGCGCTGCCCAATGTGGTGTGCGTTGGAGGCTCCTGGGTGGTGCCGGCCGATGCGCTGAATCAGGGCGACTGGGCACGCATTGAGCAGCTCGCCCGTGAAGCCTGTGAGTTGGCGAAGCAGGCCTGAAGCTCATGGTACTTGGTTGCCAGTGGTACGTGCCAGTTGCCGGGTATACCTATCCGGGGTCGGGCGGAATGCCGCCCACTCAACCCTTCCGTGGGGCCTAGACCGCAGCCGAGGCGTCGGACCGATCCTTACTGCGGACTACCCCGGACAGGTATACCCGGCACCCGGCACTTGCTTGGGTGCTGGCTCTGAAACTTTTTCCGATATCCGTTTTACAACGCCTGAGTCATAAGGCACAAAGGTTGCAGCTTATATTGCAGTCCTGCCCTTTCTGGAGTGTCAAACAATGACCGATCACACTGACCATCTGAACGCTCCCGGACGTCTTGATCAGTATTTCGACGAAGTGTACGCCACCATTTTAAGCCGTCAGGATGCCAAAACCGGTCTGTTTCCGGCCAGTACTGACGTAAACGGTCACGGTGACTACACCGATGCCTGGGTGCGCGACAACGTCTATTCCGTTCAGGCGGTCTGGGGCCTTTGGCTGGGTTACCGGCGCACCAACCATAACCCGGGGCGTACCGAATACCTGGGCGACTGTGTTACCCGGTTGATGCGCGGCTTATTGTCGGCCATGTTGCGTCAGTCGCACAAGGTCGAGCGGTTCAAATACACCCAGAACCCGATGGATGCACTGCACGCCAAGTACGGCACCCAGAGTGGCGACGTCGTGGTCGACGACGACAAATGGGGCCATCTGCAACTCGATGCGACCTCGATTTTTCTGTTGATGCTGGCGCAGATGACCCGCTCCGGGTTGCGCCTGATTCACAGCGTTGATGAAGTGAATTTTGTGCAGAACCTGGTCTGGTATATCGGCCGTGGTTACCGTACACCGGATTACGGCATCTGGGAGCGGGGCAACAAGATCAACAACGGTCACGTTGAAATCAATGCTTCATCGGTTGGCATGGTAAAGGCTGCACTGCAGGCGATGCGCGGCCTGAACCTGTTGCACGACGCTCACAGCTACCGCGGTGTCATTCATGTGGTACCGGATGAAATCGCCCGTTGCCGAACGACGCTCGAAAACCTGTTGCCGCGCGAATCCCTGTCGAAGGAAGTGGATGCCGCCTGTCTGTCGGTCATCGGTTACCCGGCGTTTGCCGTGGAAAAGAAAAGCCTGGTCAACACCACCCGCGAACACATACTCGACAAACTGGCTGGCCGCTATGGCTGCAAGCGTTTTTTGCTCGATGGCCACCAGACAGTGCTGGAAGACCATGACCGGCTGCATTACGAACCGGAAGAACTGCGGAATTTCGAAAACATAGAATCCGAATGGCCACTGTTTTTTGCGTTTCTGTATCTCGATGCTTTGTTCGCCGGAGACCATGAACGCAGCGACGAATACCGGCTTAAACTGGATGAGTTGCGTGTCGAAAAAGACGGCCTGTGGCTGCTGCCAGAGCTGTATTACGTCGATCAGGAACACATCGATGCCGAACGGGCAGAACCGGGCAGCCAGCCACGCGTGGCCAATGCCAACGTACCTCTGGTGTGGACTCAGTCGCTTTATGTACTAGGTTGCCTGGTGCACGAAGGCCTGGTCACCACCGATGAACTTGACTTGGTTGCCGCGCACAAACGCATCGGCCGCAAGCAGCGGTCGTCGGTACTGGTGGGACTGCTCGCCGAGAACGAAGTGGTCAAAGAGCGGCTTGCGGCACGCGGTCTCTGGTCGGAAACGGTCGACCAGCTGGACCCGGTGCGGGTGTTGCCGCCACTGGAACTGGCGCGGGTGTTCAATGTGGTTGGTCAGAACCGAACGCTAGGCCTGACCGGTCGCCCACAACGCCGGCCGCGCTCGCTGGCAACAGCACAGCTTTATCAACTGGGTGGCGAGAGCTGTGTGTTTCTGCCCCAGTTCCAGAATCGGGATACATTTTATCTGGCGTCCGATAACCAGCTGCTGTGTGAAAAAATCCAGGCAGAGCTGAAGTACGTCAGCCGTCACTGGAATCAGGACAAACAACCGCTGATGATGCTCTATCTGACGGACACCATGACGACCGCCCGGGACGCCGGGGCGGTATTCGATTTGGTTGCCGAACTGAGCACCGGTAGCTGCAACGGTGTCACCGTGCGTACCGGCCCCTTGCTTGAACTGCTGAACGACGTCGGCACAGAACGCATTGATGATTTGAACGATTATTACGTGCCAGACGCACTGAGCCTGGTGCGACTGCGCCGAAAGAACTGGTTGCCCGAGGCTGATCAGTGCCAGCCGGTTCAGCCTTCCGTACTGTCGTTGCTGGAGCCGAGCGAAAACCTCGATCAGCAACGCGACCGCCTGCAAAACAGCACCAACCTGCGCGAACAGATGGACATCATTACCGACTGGGCCCAGGTGCATGGGCTGGATTTCGAACCCGGCATTGCGCCGCGGGTTACGGTCAAGGTACTGCTGGAAGAGGTCTATCGCAAAGCCAGTTGTCGCCATGAATGGAGTGTGTTGCGCAAGGCCGCCGGTGTGCTTGGCAAATACTGGGGTGGCCTGGAAGATTCGGTGGCCGAAATACTGGCGCGCCAGCGCATTATCAATGTTGGCCGTGCCTATTCCGACCAGGGGCTGATTCGCATGCCGCTGAGCAACCGGGAAACGCTGGCGCTGATTCGTCAGAACTGCGGTGGCGACGTGCGCGAAGCCATACTGAACCAGGAGATTCTCGTCATTCTGTCGGTCATTATGCGCGGTGAGCCCGAGCTGTTCGACGGCATGATGACCATACGACCGGGCCATCTGGCCCAGCTGATGATGGGCCGATTTGCCCAGGAAGCCTCACTGGAGCCTGACCAGGCTTTTGAGCGCCTGGCGGCGATGAGTCCGTTCGACATCCAGAGCCGGATTCGCGACATTCTGGAAAGCTATACCGAGGAAGTGGGTCGGTTGTTTTCCACCGAAGCGCTGCATTTGCGCAGTCTGCCCGGTGTTTTGCACCGGGCCGATTCGGTTGCAGAGGGTTTGCCAGGCGCTACGACCGAGAACGAGGTAGCTGACTGGCAGAACTGGCGTGAAGAGCAGGGTGTGATGCCGCGTTTCCCTGAATCTTTCCATCAACGGCTCTGGTCGGTTTTGCAGCAATGCCGGGGCGTTGTCGTGGGAGACCGGTTTGATCCGCGCAGCCGACTGCAAAGTGATCTGGTCACCAGTCATATGACCGGGGGCGAACCCCAGTTTGCGCAACTGGTCGAGCGATTGCTCAGCCAGATAGAAAGCGCGGAGTATCGCCAGATGTCGGTCGAAGCGCTGGCAGCACTGATGGCCTTTGCCGAAGCGAACCCGCTGCTGGAGCTAGACGACTTTGTGATTCTCGATGTGGTGATCTCCCATGCCGTGCGCTTAAGCTGGCAGCACCATCATGCCAGCCAGGCAGATGCCTACAACCAGTTCCGCGGAGAAGCCTGGCAGCAGTTTTACCAGGCACCGCCCGAGACCGTACGCTACTGGCTGCTGGAATCGCTCGCCTATTTGGTAGAGAACGCACCGGAAATGGCCTGATAAGGCGCTTAGCACTGCTTCATCCTGCCGGGGGAATCCTCCCGGCGATAAATCCGTCCGGCCCGGTGCATACGAACCGAGAAAACCGGGCCAAGGCTCGCTACACTGGCTAGACGGGTGACTGGCCCCGGAGCCTGGTGCGATACCAACGACTCAACACATCGTCGCATGCAGCGTCCGCAGCCGGTCAGGATTGAACCGCACTTTGACTGAGGTTTCTATGGCGACTGGGGTTTCTATGACGACTGGGGAGCTGGTCAGCAAGCTTGCTCACTTGCGCAACATTTCCTCTACCTTTCAGGACTATCGCGGGGTCGCTACGCAAGTCGATGCGGCCAACATTGAACGCATACTCGCCGCCATGGGCTATGACCTCGACGATGACGCCGGGCTGGCACAGCGCGCCATGCAGCTGGATCAGCAGCAATGGCAGCAACGTCTTGAGCCGGTGGTGGTGCTTAACCCGCTGCGCGGTCACGACCTGAACCTCTACCTGACCCGTGATGAATGCCATCAGACCGGCCATTGGCGTATTGAATTTGAACAGAACGTGCCTGCACGCGAAGGGCAGTTTGATCCGTCTGAACTGACGCAAACCGGCGACTACTGGATTGGCGATACCGAACACCTGCGGCTGGCACTGCCGCTGCCTTTAGATTTGCCCGAAGGCTACCATCGCATCTATTTGACCCTGGCCGGTCAAACCGATGAAACAGCCCTGATTGCGACCCCGGCCACCAGTTTTCAGCCTGAGCCGATGGCGCGGGGTGATCGCGTCTGGGGGTCGGCTATTCAGTTGTATACACTGCGCTCGTCGAACAATTGGGGCATTGGCGATTTTGGGGATCTGGCCGAACTGGTCGATACCCTGGCCGATCAGGGGGCGGATGTGATCGGCCTGAACCCGATTCACTCGCTCTATCCGATCAATCCCGACCATGCCAGCCCCTACAGCCCGTCGAACCGCAGCTATGTTAATCCGCTGTACGTGGTCATTGAGCAGGTGCCCGAATTCCAGTCAGCCACTGAGCTGCAACAGATATTGGCGGGTGCTGAGATGCAAGCTCAACTCAGTCGTCTGCGCGATCAGCCCATGGTCGACTACCGTGGCGTCAGTGCTCTCAAATACCAGGCACTGACTGAACTCTACCGGGTATTTCGACGAGACCATTTGGGCCAGAGTACCGATCGGGACCGTGCCTTTCAGGCGTTTGTCGAGCAGCAGGGTGACCCTCTGCGAGAGCATGCCACTTTCGAAGCCCTGCTGGCGCATTTTCGCCAGCAAGATCCCATGGCCTGGGGCTGGCCGTGCTGGCCAGAGGCGTACCAGGATCACCACAGCGATGCGGTACAGGCGTTTGCCGCCGAGCATGACGACGACATTACCTACTTTCAGTACCTGCAGTTTGTGGCTGACGAACAGCTTCAGACCATTGACCGGCAAACCAAAGCGCGCGGCATGCGCATCGGCTTGTACCGTGATCTCGCGGTAGGTGCCGACCGGGGCGGGGCGGAAGTCTGGGGCAACCGCGAGAGTTTTTGCCTGAATGCCGCAGTCGGAGCCCCGCCGGATGCCCTGGGGCCCAACGGTCAGAACTGGGGCCTGCCGCCGTTTGATCCGATTAAACTGAAAGCCCAGGGCTACCAGTCTTTTATTACCTTGTTGCGCAATAACATGCGCGCCTGCGGTGCCCTGCGTATCGACCATGCCATGGCGCTGTTGCGGCTCTGGTGGTGCCCGCCCGGTGAGTCGGCGGCCTATGGCGCCTATGTGTATTACGACCTGTACGATTTGCTCGGCATTCTGAATCTGGAATCGCAGCGCAACCAGTGCATGGTCATCGCTGAAGATCTGGGTACCGTGCCGGACGAAGTGATCGATACCTTTCCGCGTGCCCAGCTGTATTCAAACAAGGTCTTTTACTTTGAAATGGCCGATGGCGTCTGCACACCGCCGGAAGACTACGCCCAGCGAGCCCTGGCCATCGTCTGCAATCACGACATGCCGACGGTGCATGCATTCTGGGCCATGTCGGATCTGGATCTGCGCCAGCAGTTGGGCATGTTCGCCACCGAGGCGGATTTTCAGGGCGAACGCGTCGCGAGGTCGAAGGCCAAACAGGCGATCATCGATGCCCTTGCTGTCTATAACCGACTACCGGACGGTATCTCCAGCGATGCCGGGAAGGTGCCTGACATGACGTTGCCGCTGTGTCTGGCAATCCATCGGCATCTGGCTGCCTGCCACTCGCAAATTGTGGCGGTGCAACTGGAGGATCTGATGCTGATCAACGCGCCGGTCAATATCCCCGGAACCAGCGATGAATACCCCAACTGGCGTCGGAAACTGACTGAAACCCTGCCGGAGTTGTTCTCAAAACCGGCGATAAAGGCCTTTTGCCAGCAGCTGAACACCCTGAGAGGTGACGGCTAAGGCTCATTCCAGAGCGGTTTGGAAGGAAATTACAGCGTTAGGTCCGGATTCGGGCTTGCAATTGGTAGTATTATTACGGCTATAATGGAGCCATTCGTCGGATGAGTCGATAATGCCTGTAAGAAAACTACAAAGGCACTTGAAACATCCTTTGCCCCGGCACTGGGTTCGTATAACGACAAAAATGAGTGGAAGCTGATGGCTAGCATAAAATTTGACAACGTAGTGAAGAGCTACGGCGACGTAGACATCATCAAGGGTCTCGATCTGGAGATCCGCGACAAGGAATTTATGGTTCTGGTTGGCCCGTCTGGTTGTGGTAAATCAACCACGCTGCGGATGATTGCCGGCCTGGAAGAGATCACCGATGGCAAGCTGTACATCGGCGACCGGGTGGTGAACAACGTCCACCCGAAAGACCGCGACGTTGCCATGGTGTTCCAGAGCTACGCCCTCTATCCGCACATGTCGGTCTATGAAAACATTGCCTTTGGCCTGCGCTTGCGCAAGCTGCCCAAAGACGAGATTGATCGTCTGGTCAGCGAGGCCGCTGACACCCTGGGCCTGACGCCCTTGCTGGATCGTAAGCCCAAAGCCTTGTCCGGTGGTCAGCGTCAGCGTGTAGCACTCGGTCGTGCCATCGTGCGTAAGCCGTCGGTGTTTCTGTTTGATGAGCCGTTATCGAACCTTGATGCCGAACTGCGGGTGCACATGCGTGCTGAAATCGCCAACCTCCAAAAGCGTCTGGCCATTACTTCGGTGTATGTAACGCACGACCAGGTTGAAGCCATGACCATGGGCGATCGCATCGCGGTTTTGCACGACGGTAACCTGCGTCAGGTGGGTACACCGCTCGATCTGTACGACAACCCGCAAAACGTCTTCGTCGCGCAGTTTATCGGCACCCCGAACATGAACATCCTGAAGATGACCGTTTCGGACGACGGGACCGAACTGACGCATCCGGACATCACCTACAAAACGCCAGAGGCCTGGAAAGCGGCTGTCAGCGAACGTAAAGGCAAAATGGTCTACGTTGGTTTCCGTCCTGAGCACATTCGTGGCGAAGGCGAACACGACTGGAAAAACGTTGCTGAAATTAAGTCCACGGCACAAATCGTCGAAACCCTGGGCCATGAAGTGGTTGTACACGCCAAGCTGGCCAATGACGACAAAACCATTGTCGCCAAGATGGATGTGCATAAGACACCAAAGGTTGGCGACGACCTGGTGTTGTATGTGAACGCCGACAAACTTCACATTTTCGACGGCGAAACCACTAACCGTCTGTAACGTCGGTTTCGCGTTTACAGCAGTGTGTAGTGCCCATAAAAAGCCGGCTTGTTAGCCGGTTTTTTTGTTTCAGTGTCAGGGAATCTTCCATGAAAATACAAATTCACTCGCCAAGCCACTACATTACCGATCTGCGATACCCCTGGTCCAAGCACCTGACGCAATGGCCACCGGAGCTTTTTGTTGAAGTTGCGCGAGGCATTCATCGCAACGTGGTTCGTTTTATCAGCAACAAGGGGCGGGTCTACGCACTCAAGGAACTGATGACGCCCATCGCCCGCAATGAATACAACTTATTGCGCGAGATGGAGGAAATGGGCTTACCAGTGGTCGAACCCGTCGGCCTGGTTACCAACCGGGATGAGGGCGTCTCTCAAGCCCGGTCTAGCTTCAGTTTGGTGGGTGATAGCATGGACATGAGCAACCGTGCGCTGCTGGTCACACACTACCTGGAAGGCGCGCTGCCGTACCGCATCATCATCCAGCAAGGCATCACCATGGAGCAGCTCGGCCAGATGCTGGATGCTCTGGTTGAATTACTGGCCCGGCTGCACCTCAGTGGTATTTACTGGGGCGATTGCTCGCTCTCCAATACGCTGTTCCGGCGCGATGCGGGCCTGATGGCCGCCTATCTGGTCGACGCTGAAACCAGTGAAATCTATCCGACGCTCAGTGATGGTCAGCGTGCCTACGATCTGGAACTGGCCGAGTTGAATCTGGCCGGTGACTTGATGGATCTGGAAGCGGCCGAACAGCTCCCGGCGGGGTCCGACCCGGTTGAATTGGCCAATTCGGTGGTCGACCGCTACAACAAGCTCTGGCGGGAACTGACCCATGATGAAATCTTCGAGCCCGAAGATCAATTCAAAATTGAGCAGCGGGTGCGACGGCTGAATGACCTGGGCTTTGATGTGGAGGAAATGGAAATAACCACGGTCGACGATGGTCAGCGCGTGCGCATGGTGCCAAGGGTGGTGGAACACTGGCATCACCGGCGCCGGCTGAACAGCCTGACCGGGCTGCAAGTGCAGGAAAACCAGGCACGCCGGCTGCTAAACGACCTGAGCCGCTACAAAGCCTTTCTCGCCGAACACGAGGGCCGTGACATTCCCGAGCCTGTGGCTGCCTATCGCTGGTTGTCCGAAGTGTTTAACCCCAGCCTGCAAAGCATTTCCAGCGATTTGAAGGGCAGCCTCGATGACGCCGAAGTCTTCCACGAAATTCTCGAGCATCGCTGGTATCTGAGCCAGGCTGCCGGGCGTGATGTCGGCCAGGCGGCAGCGACAGAAGACTACATCAACACGGTGATGAAACGACGCAAAGCAGGAGTGTTCAAGGCGGGTGACGATCCGTTTGTGAAAACCACTAAGCGCTAGCGTTGGCCTACTTTTTGTCAGCCTGAGCTGTTTGCAGCTTGCTGTACAGCTTGTCAGCTTCTTCAGACAGCATGGAATAGCTGCGGATGTCGCCATTGCGTTGCGCCTGCTGGGCTTCCGTCAGCTTTTTTTCGTAGGCTTTTTGCAAAGACTTGGTGGTATCTCGTTTCAGAAAACTGAGCATGTTGACTCCGATTGACTATCGTTTGTTTCATATACGGTCGATTCTCTGATTCGGGCCACTGAACAGGTTTTGACTCAGGGTGGCGTTGTCAGTATATGTAAAAGGCCTTTAAAAAGTGCTAACGGGACCAGATGTATGGAAGAGCACGGGGCCGCATCGTGGTGCTGTCAGAATGCCGCCTGATGTGGATCGGTATATCCCTGGATAGTCAGTCACTATCGACAGCATAGTAATAGAATTGCATTGATATTAGAAATATCTAATATAATGAGTTGTAAGGATGGCACATCACCGTGCTTTCACGTTCTCACTGTAAACAGGAGCAAGACGATGACATTACGATTAGGCGATACCGCACCCGACTTTACCGTTGAGACCACTCAGGGAAAGATCACCTTCCACGAGTGGCTGGGCGATTCCTGGGCATTCTTCTTCAGCCACCCGGCTGACTTTACGCCTGTGTGCACCACCGAGATGGGACGCACGGCGCAGCTGTCTGACGAGTTTGCCAAGCGCAACGTCAAGCCGTTGGGGCTGTCGACTGATACGGTTGAAGAGCACAACAAGTGGATCTTCGACGTCAACGACACTCAGAACACTACCCTGAACTTTCCGATCGTCGCTGATGCCGACCTGTCGATTGCCAAGCAGTACGACATGATTCACCCCGGCGAAAGTCAGACAGCGGCTGTTCGCTCAGTCTTCATTGTCGACCCGAATAAAAAGATTCGGCTGACGCTGACCTACCCGATGTCGGTGGGTCGTAACTTCGATGAAATTTTGCGGGTTATCGATGCCCTGCAGTTGGGTGATGCCAAGCGGGTTGCAACGCCAGCCGACTGGCGTCCGGGTGACGACGTAATCATTCCGCCGTCGATCAGCAACGAGGAAGCCAAAGACATCTTCCCACAAGGCTGGAACGAAATTCGCCCCTACTTGCGCACCACCAAAGTCTGATTTCTATTCAGGCAAAAAAAACCCCGGTTAACCGGGGTTTTTTATTAGGGGCTGGTTTTCACCAGCCATTCTCTGCCACGCATCATCAGGTTCCAGTAAACCCAGGGAAAACCTGTGGTTTTCATCCACCAGTAGAGGCTGCGCGGTACTCTTGGGTCCAGCGGAAAGCTGGGTTTCAGGCTACCACCGTAACCGAATTCAGCGAGCACCACCTTTCCAACTTCCACTGTCAGCGGGCAGGCACCGTATCCATCGTAAACGCCAGGCATGGCCTGTTGTTTTCTGGCAGCCAACAGATTGTCTGCGACAATCGGTACCTGTTTGCGAACTGCAGCCGCCGTTTTCGCATTGGGGGCAGAGCACACGTCGCCGAGCGAAAAAACGTTGGTATAGCGAGTATGTTGCAGTGTCTTCTGATCGACATCGACCCAGCCGGCTTCGTTGGCCAGTGCGCTGGAGGCGACAACATCCGGCGCGCATTGCGGCGGTGTTACATGCAGCAGATCGAACGTGGTTTCTTCAACACTGCCATCGCCCTGTTTGAACCAGGCTTTCTTTGCGGGGCCATCCACTCTTATCAGCGTACTGCTGAAACAGGTTTTTACACCGTACTTTTTAATATAGCTTTCAAGAACCGGCACAAAGTCAGCGACGCCGAACATGACCGCACCGGCATTGTGAAACTCGACATCAACGCCCGACAACCGGTTTTCCTTAAGCCAGTAATCGCAACTGAGATACATGGCTTTTTGCGGCGCCCCGGCACATTTGATTGGCATGGGTGGCTGGGTGAACAGCGCCCGGCCTGTTTTCAGTTTTTGCACCTGATCCCAGGTATAGGCAGACAACTCAGTGACATAATTCGATGTAACCCCGTTCTGACCCAGGGTATCCGCCAGGCCTTCAATGCCCTCGAGGTTCAGTTTCAGGCCCAGGCTGACGACCAGGTGTTCATAGGCCAGGGTTGTACCGTTATCGAGGTCAATTTCGTTGGCGTCAGGCTTGAATGCGGTGACGGCGGCTTTGATCCAGTCGACACCCGGGGGAATAAACGTATGAGTCGGTCGCTTCAGTTGTTCCAGCGACATGACGCCGCGTCCCACCAGTGTCTGACCAGGCTGGTAAACGTGGGTCTCAGACGGTTCGATAATCGCGATGGTCAATGACGCATCGCGTCGCTTCAGCGATGCTGCGACGGACAGGCCAGCAGCCCCTCCGCCGGCGATCAGTATCTGGTAAGTCTTCATCCTGTTCCCCTTGTGCATGGGCGAGTTAACACAACAGCATCTTATTAAATAAGAAAAAACTAATATTAGAGAGAATAGGGCGCATTGGGCTAAACGTCAACTGTGGTATTTAGACGATCAGTTTGTGGGGCTGCGGGTGGTGCTGTGCGCCGGACGGGTGGGGGTACGCACCTGGTTACGACCGGAATCTTTCGCCTTGTACAGGGCATTGTCAGCCAGAACCAGCAGTTCGTCCGGGTCGGTGCAGTGCTCGGGCCAGGTTGCAATGCCGGCCGACAGCGTCAGATGCCCCAGGTCCCGGTTTTCATGGAAGATGGGTACCTGATTCACAGCAATGCGAATTTCTCCGGCCAGGGCTTCGGCATCGGCCGAACTGGCACCGGGCAAGATGGCAATGAATTCTTCCCCGCCATAGCGGCACACGACATCGGTTTCGCGAAACCGGCTGCGCATGGTGTCGGCGACCAGGCGCAAAGCTTCATCGCCGGCCTGGTGACCGTATTGGTCGTTGAACTGTTTGAAGTGGTCGAGGTCGACCATGATGAAACTCAGCGGCACCTGAGTGCGCAGTGCAATGGCCGATTCCCGGGCATAGAGCTCATTAAAGAATCGCCGGTTCTTCAGACCGGTGAGCGAGTCCTCATAAGACAGCGTCTCCAGCCGTTGCCTCAGGATCAGACTCGACAGCACCACCCCTACTTTCTCCATTGCCTGGCGAACAGATTGAAACAAATGACCGCGCCCGCTGCGGCGTTCGCCCTCGGCGACTTGTTCAGGCAAGGCGATGATCAACAGGCCAAGCACGTCAGAGCCCCGGTCGACATCTTCCACGGTAATGGGGAATACCCAGTAAGGAAAACCGTCAATATCGACCCGTGCCTGACTCATCGGGTCCAGGTATGCAGAGGCTGAGATGCCGGGGAGGTCGCTTCCTGGCCAGGTATCAGGCAACTCCGGTCCATGCTCGCCCCATCGCGACTGTAACGTGAATACCGGTTTGGTGTTAAGGCGACGATAGAGCGCGCCAACCAGAGGTTGCGTGTAAGCGGGCAGATCTGAGGCCAGGTTGTCAAAGCCCTGCTCCAGGGATTGGCTGGCGTGCAGGCGGGTGACCATGTCATTGAGCAGGAGGGTTTTTTCATGCTCATAAGACAGAATTCGGGTACGCAAGCGCTCCTCGTCAGCCAGAGTTTCGAGCTTGCGGGTACGTTCATCGACTCTCAGTTCCAATTGTTGATTGAGCGCGTAGAGCTCTTGGCGGGTTTGGTGATACTGACGCAGCGACACCAGAGTGATGACCAGTGAAAACGCCAGTCCCCCCCAGCTCAACGGGGTTTGGTTCCAGGGCAAGAAGCCGTGGGCGACCGCCATGTCGATAACCAGCAGGGCCGAGTAAAGTGCGAAGGTGGCGATGATTGCCTGTTGCTCCCGGCTTACCCGTCGCAAGTTGGGAACGACTAAAACAAACAGCAGGGTCAGTGTCGCCAGCAGCAAATAGTCAAAAACGTAAAACGCCGAGGGCAAAATAATGACGCCGAGCAATGACAAACCGAGAGCACCAACAACGTACAATAAATGGCCTTGCCAAAGCTTGCGAATCAACCCCGTTCGGGATTCAGGCAGCCATTGTTCCAACAGCAAACCAATGGCCACCGGCAACATGAAGTAAGCGCCCGCGGCAACGTAGTCCCAGACAATAGGCTGGTACAACAGCAACAAACTGGCCGGGCTTTCGGCGGTGACCATCAATGCCGAGGCCAGAGCAAACAGGCCCACACTGACAAAGGTTCGGCGCTGGGTTTCGATGAGCGCAAAAAACAGCGCAAGCGCGGCGATAATCAGGGAAAAGGCGCTGGCGGCCAATGCGTCTGCCGAATCGACCAGCAGGGTGAGAACCTGATCCTGTCGACTGTTCAGTTTCACCTCGCCCCAGAGGCCGATGTCGCTGTAGCTCGAAAAGATTCTGAAATACAGGGTTTTGCCGCTGTACCCTTCCGGCAGAGGCACCATATGCCAGGGCCAGCCCTCAAAAGACCCCTGGCCCTGTTCATCGAAGGTGCCATAGCGGTAAATCCGTTCACCCTCGAGGTAAACCTCGGTAATCAGGTCAACGCTATAAATGTAGAGAATCGGGTCTCGCCATTCATCCGCAGGCAGGGTGACCCGGTACCACACATTGGTCTGGCCATCGCGATTGGGCGGGTTGGACGGAAAATCGATGGCCTGCCACTGGCTGCTGTCGGCCGGGTCGTCGGACCAGCTTGGCTCGCCGTTGGCGTTGAAGGGCGAATCGCCCCAGCGGTATTGCCAGCCCTCGTCGAGTGGTTGCCCTGACGCATGCGCCTGAAGCGGCTGCAACCCGAGCACAAGGGCGGCAGCGATCAGCAGCGTTCGCACAAAAAAATATCGCATCAGGGGTACTACCACAGCCAACAGACATATTAGTAATTAATGATAGTAGCAGCCTGTGGTGATTGCCTTAAAAATTGACGGTGGATCACCGGTTTCAGGGCACTGCAGTCCGTCAGAGTCTCCCTAGTTAACCGAATTCAACGGAATGCGGTTTTGGTAGAAGTAATCCAACGGGGCCGATAAGCCATTGTCGGTTACCATGCGCACGTGTTTGCGTTCCAGGTCGGAGGGGCCGGGAACGCCACAGGAGTGGGCAATCATTTCCAGAAAATACACCATCTGCCGATGGTAATGGGCCACCCGCGCGGCCTTGTCGGCCGGTACCAGGCCGCGTTGCAACTTGGGGTCGTGGGTGGTGACGCCTGTTGGGCAGGTATTTCGATTGCACTGCAACGCCTGAATGCACCCCAGCGAAAACATGAAGCCCCGGGCTGATACCACGTAGTCGGCACCGGTTGCCAGCGCCCAGGCGACTTTGCTGGGCACCATTAACTTGCCGGATGCGACGATTCGGATTCGCTCGCGCAGGCCACTGGCGATAAGCTGGTCGACCAACCACGGCAGGCTTTCCCGAATAGGCAGACCGACGTAATCCATCAGCGGCTGTGGCGCCGCGCCGGTACCGCCATCGGCACTGTCGAGGGTAATGAAGTCGGGTGCGAACTCGGGGCCGCGTTCGCGAATCAGCTCAAACAACGCAACCAGCCAGTCGGTATCACCCAACACACATTTAAAGCCAACCGGTTTCCCGGTAACTTCTCTGATCCGGTGGATCATCGCCAACAGGTCAGCGTTCGAGGTAATGTCCAGATGGCGGTTCGGACTGATCGAATCCTGACCGATGGGAATGCCCCGGATCTTTGCGATTTGCTCCGTTACCTTATCGCCGGGCAGAATGCCTCCTTTCCCTGGTTTGGCCCCCTGGCTGAGTTTGATCTCGAACATGCGGATCTGGTCATGCGCTGCCAGGGAACGCAACTTGTCGTCGCTGAGTTCACCTGTCTGGTCCCGAACGCCGTATTTGGCAGTACCGACTTGAAACACCAGGTCGCATCCCCCCTCGAGGTGAAACGGTGACAAACCGCCTTCGCCGGTATTCATCCAGCAGCCGGCCTGTTTGGCCCCCCGGGAAAGCGCCTGTACGGCTGGCTTGGACAGGGCCCCGTAACTCATGCCGGAAATGTTAAAAAAGGATTGGGGTTCATAGGGGTGACGGCAGCCGGGACCGATGCGTTTGGGTTGCCAGTGGGCAGCGGTGTCACTCAGCGTCGGGAAGGCCGAATTCATAAACATCACCGTTCCGGTTGGCTCCAGCGAGCGGGTGGAACCAAAGGCGATGGTGTTATCGAGGTCTTTGGCCGCGCGGTAGACCCAGCTGCGTTCGGCCCGGTTGAACGGCAGTTCTTCGCGGTCCATGGCAAAGAAATATTGTCGAAAGAACTCACCCATGTGTTCAAAAAAATACCGGAAGCGACCCACCACCGGGTAGTTGCGGCGAATGCTGTGTTTACTCTGATTGCGGTCGATCAGATACAAAACCGCCAGGGTGATCAAACCAGCCAGCAGCGCCAGTACCAGTAACAGCCCCAGCGCGGCCAATGAGATCAGGCCCAGATTCAGCAGATTACTGCTCATCGATTGTCCTCAGTTTGAGATTTTGGAGTAGCCTACCAGAGGATGGTCGGTTGAGGGCGGTTTCCCTTACGCCCTGGCGAATGTGCTAGTGTGCTGGTCTGTTTTTTTTGTTTCCGGGAGCGACCATGACACGCCGTAAAATCGAGTTCACCAACCGGGAGGGTCATACCCTGACCGGTGCACTGGAACAACCGGATACCGGCCCTGTTCGGGTAATGGCCCTGTTTGCCCATTGCTTTACCTGCGGCAAGGACGTAGTCGCCGCGACCCGCATTGCCAGTGCATTGGCGGACCAGGGGATCGCCGTATTTCGCTTCGACTTTACCGGCCTGGGTGGCAGCGACGGCGATTTCGGCAACACCAATTTCAGTTCCAACGTCGACGATTTGCTCGATGCCGCTGAATTTCTGACTGAACACTACCAGGCCCCCCGACTGTTGATTGGCCATAGCCTGGGTGGCGCGGCCGCACTGGTCGCGGCCTCCCGGCTTGAATCGGTAGAAGCCGTAGTGACCATTGCTGCTCCATCAACGCCTTCGCACGTTCAGCATTTGTTTGCCGATCAGCACTGCGACATTACCCGGGACGGCCAGGCCGAGGTGGATATTGGCGGTCGCCACTTCAACATCAGGTCGCAATTACTGGAAGACCTTGAAGACTGGTCATCACGCAACCTGGTTGCCACCCTGCGCAAGCCCTTGCTGATTTTCCATTCACCGGTTGATGCCGTGGTGCCGGTCAGTGAAGCCGCCGAGCTTTACCAGGCGGCCATGCATCCAAAGAGTTTTGTGTCACTCGACAACGCCGATCACCTGTTGTCAAAGCGCGCAGACGCTGATTATGTTGCAGCGACACTGGCGGCCTGGGCCAGCCGGTACCTGGAATTTGGCGATGAAGCCACGCCGACAGATCGGCCCCGGGTCGCAGAAGACGAGGTCATCGTGACCGAACAAGACGCGCGTTTTCTGCGCGGCCTATACACAACACGGCATGAAGTACTGGCCGACGAGCCCGAAAGCAAAGGCGGCACAGATCAGGGCCCAACCCCCTATGATCTTTTGCTGATGTCGCTTGGCGCCTGCACCTCCATGACCTTGCGCCTATACGCCAATCACAAATCGCTGGCTGTCAGCGACATTCAGGTACGGCTGCGGCATTCACGGATTCACGCGGAAGACTGCCAGGATTGCGAGTCGAAGAGCGGCCAGATTGAACAACTGGAGCGTCACATCAGCTACAAGGGCAACCTGACCGAAGCCGAACAGCAACGTTTTCTGGAAATCGCCGATCGCTGTCCGGTGCATAAAACCCTGACCCGGGAAATACGGATCAGAACCGAAGGCGGGCAAGAGGAATAGCGTGAAGCCGGATTAGGTCGTAGCGGGCAATCGAATCCGGGCGGCAAATCCCCAGCCAAAGAGGGCCACGGCAATGCCGCAAAACCAGATGCCCAGAGCCATGGGCAAGGGTGATCCATCCATGGCCTGGCCCAGCCAGAGCCCGATCAGGAAGGAACCCAAGACCATCACCAGGCTGCTCAGGGCCGATGCTGCCCCCGCCGCATGAGGGAAAGGCCCCATAACGCCGCTTTGTGCACAGGGCTGGTTAATGCCATGCCCGATCATGAAAACGTAAAACGGCAGCAGCAACGCCCAGAGTGAGGTAAAGCCCAGCACCACCAGCAGAATCATCACCGAACTGCCCACCAGCGCAAAGGCGCCGCCGACCACAACGGTACGCTGAATGCTGACGCGCAGCAGCAGCCGACGGCACAGCAAGGTGCCGCTGATGTAAGACGCCGACATCGAAAACATGATGATGCCGTAATGTGTTGCCGACAGGCTCAGATAGTCCATAAACACAAACGAAGACGACGCCAGAAACACATAAAGGCCGCCGTAGGTGGCGGCCTGCAGCAGTGCGTAAGACCAGAACGTATGGTGAGTCAGAATGCCGGCCCAGGTGTGCACCAGGCGGCCCGGCCGCAGCGACTGGGTGCGCGGCTCGCGCAATGTCTCTTCCAGACGAAAAGCTATTAATAGCAACACAGCGAAGCTGAATGCGGCCAGAAACACAAAGGTAAACTGCCAGCCGAGATAGGCGGTTAACAGGGCGCCGAGCGGCGCGGAAATACAGGCCAGAACGCCCAGGCCGGACAAGCCCCGGCTGAGCGCGCGCGCCGACTGGACCGGGTCGTCAAACAAGTCGCGCACCAGGGCCCGGGCACACATCACTGCCGCGCCCAGAGCAATGCCCTGAATCAGGCGCCAGCCAATCAGCCACTCCATGGCCGGTGCCAGTGCCGCGCCTATGGCCGACAAGGCGTATAAGCCAAGGCCTGCCAGCAAGACCGGTCGACGGCCATAGCGGTCGGATACCGGCCCCCAAATCAGCTGGGACGCGCCGAAAGCGAGCAGCATGACCGACAGGGTTAGCTGGGCGTGGGCGACCGTGGTATCGAACGACGCGGTGATGTACGGCAGGGCAGGCAGGTAAAGGTCGGTCGTGAACGGCTGCAAACCCAGCAGGAGTGTCAGAATCAGGATCAGAAAAGCAGGGTTTACAGCCATTAACATACAGTCCTTGCCGGTGAGCGTTATCGTGCCAGCACTATATCGCAGAAAGGCTGGCCTCGCTGGAACGCTGCTGTCTGGCTGGGTGTACGATGGGTGAGAGAACTGGGGAGTTATTCAGAGGCTCCCTAGCTTTGCAACCGGCTGTCGATCCCGTGATACTGAATCCGGTTACCTCATTTTGCACCGCCCAAGCAGGATTCCGCCATGAAGGCCGTCGACTATTCCCAGGATCTGGATACCGTCTTTGCCCACCTGGAATCCAGTGCCGAAGGGCTGAGCGCCGCAGAGGCGGCAGAGCGCCTGACGCGCCTCGGTGCCAACGAAATCACCTTTCGCAAGACACCTGCCTGGCGCCGGATGCTGGCGCAGTTTTATGACCCGATGGTGATTATTCTGCTGGTGACCGCGGGCATAACGACCACCCTGACGTTACTGGGCGAGCACATGTTGCCAGACACCCTGGTGATCATCGGCGTGGTGGTGCTGAACGCGCTGCTCGGGTTTGTGCAGGAGGGCAAGGCCGAAGGTGCCCTGGATGCTCTGCGTACCATGCTGGTACAGGAATGCCGGGTCATTCGTGCCGGCAGCGAGCAGCGCCTGCCCGCCCGCGAACTGGTACCGGGAGATCTGGTAGCGCTTGAAGCCGGCGATAAGATCCCGGCGGATGTTCGATTTGTTCGCGTCAGTAACCTGCACGTCGATGAATCGTCGCTGACCGGTGAATCCGTACCGGTGCAGAAAATAACCGGCGCTCTGAGCGGCCAGGATCTGGTGCCCGGCGATCAGCGCAATACCGGTTTTTCCGGCACCTACGTCAGCCAGGGAACCGCCACTGCCGTGGTGATTGCCACCGGCCATCAGACTGTATTTGGCCAGATAGCGGGCATGGTGAAATCCGCTCAGGTCAAGATCACCCCGATGCAGCGCAAGCTGAATGAGTTTGTACGCAGTCTGATCATTGCCATATTGGGGGTGGGTGCGGTCAGCTTCTTCTATACCCTCTATCTCGGGTTTAGCATCAGTTACGGCTTTCTTGGGGCGGTCTCGCTGGTGGTGGCCTCTATCCCCGAAATGTTGCCCGCGCTGATGACCTCCATTCTTGCGCTCTCGGGCGTGGTGATGGCCCGGCGCAAGGCGCTGATACGCCATTTGCCAGCCGCAGAAACCCTCGGAGCAACCACGGTCATCTGCTCCGACAAAACCGGCACCCTGACCGAAAACCGAATGACAGTGACCCGGGTATACGCCGGTGGCCAGGTGTATGACGTCAGTACCGGTGGAACGCCACTCGAAGGCGAATTCAGCCTTGAAGTCCCGGTCGATGTAGCCGGTCATCCCGCCTTGTCGACTTTGCTGGCCGCCGGTAGCTACTGCAATAACGCCCACCTTTCGGGCGACGGTGGCACCGGAGACCCGACGGAGATAGCCCTGCGCCAGTCCGGTCACAAGGGGGGTGTCCGTCTTGAGCAAATCCGTCGGGTGGAGGAGATCCCGTTCGACTCCAGTACCAAATTCATGGCGGTGCTGGTTGATACCGACCAGGGACGTCAGATCTGGGTGAAAGGAGCCCCGGAAGTGGTGCTCGGCATGTGCGATCAAACCCTGGATGCACAGGGCCAGACGGTCAGTCTTGACAGCACTCGGGTCACCGATCAGGCCACCGCCTTTGCCAGCGATGCGCTGCGTACTCTGGGGTTTGCCATGAAGTCAGTGCCCGCCGATCACGCCGACCTGCGCCATGAAGACCTGGCCGGCCTGGTGTTCGTCGGCCTGCAGGGCATGATCGACCCGCCCAGAGCTGCCGCGAAGGACGCCGTGGCAATCTGCAAAGAAGCCGGTATTCGTATTGTGATGATCACCGGTGACCATCCGGATACCGCCCGGGCCGTGGCACAATTGCTGGGCATTGAAGCCGACCGGGCCGTCACCGGCGCAGAACTGACCGGCATGAACGAGACGGATCTGCGCAACCTGGTTGAATCGGTTTCAGTATTTGCCCGGGTGGCGCCGGAGCACAAGAAAGCCATCGCCCGGGCGTTGCAGGCTAATGGGCATGTGGTCGCGATGACCGGCGACGGCGTTAATGATGCGCCAGCATTGAAAGCCGCTGATATTGGTATTGCCATGGGCCGCAGTGGTACCGAAGTCGCCCGGGAAGCCGCCGATATGGTGCTGCAGGATGATAATTTTGCCACCATCGTCGCAGCGGTCGAAGAAGGTCGCCACGCCTGGAACAATGTGCAGAAGGCCATTTTGTATACCCTGCCAACCAATGCCGCCCAGGCGTTTCTGATTCTGGGGGCTGTGTTGCTTGCTGCCCAGGTGCCGCTGTTTGGCGTGCGTTTTGTGCTGGAGCCGGTGCAGATTCTCTGGATCAACCTGCTCGATTCGGTGCTGCTTACCATGCCCCTGGTGATGGAACGCAAGGAGCCCGATTTGCTCAGGGCACCCCCAAGAACAGCAGATGAGGGCATCATCAATGCGCGATTCGTTCAGCGTTTGCTGATTATGGGGCTGGCCATTTCGCTACCGGGCTTTGCGCTCTATTACTATTTTGGGGCACCGGCGGTGGTGGGCGGTCAACTAGTCGATGCCTTGCTGCTGACCCAGGCACAGACCGCCGCATTCTGGGGCATCTTGCTGGCGCATATCGGGTACGTAGTGTCTGCCCGGTCGCTGAAACAGTCGGCCTTCAGCTTCAGCCCCTTCAGCAACTACTGGTTGCTGGGCGGCATTGCCACCAGCATTGGGATTCGGCTGATTCCAACGGCGATACCGGCTGCCAACGAGCTGTTTCGCACGGCGCCTTTTCCGCTGGCCTGGTGGCCCTATATTCTCGTGTGTTTTTTCCCGAGCTTTATCGCCATCGAGTTG
Source organism: Saccharospirillum alexandrii (assembly GCF_004000275.1). Taxonomy (GTDB): domain Bacteria; phylum Pseudomonadota; class Gammaproteobacteria; order Pseudomonadales; family Natronospirillaceae; genus Saccharospirillum; species Saccharospirillum alexandrii. The sequence continues at coordinate 1,456,717 of NZ_RCIP01000001.1, read as the reverse complement.
TTAAAACGGTGGGAAAAAAGGAAAGGGTAAGCGGGGCAGTTGCCCCGTTTGTGTTCTTGAATATTCGGATGTCAGCCCAGTTCCTTTGCCAGCGCGGTAACCAGCGCCTGATGATGAGCGTTAACCAGAGTCTCCAGGGCGGCCACGCGCTCTGGTGTGAAGTGGTTTTTGCCATCCAGAAAGTTCACGGTGCCGACAACCCTTTCCTGTTCAATGACCGGAACATTCAGGACCGACTCACAGCCGAGTTGATTGATCAGTGGGTGGTCGGAAAACACATCGGAAAAACCGTCGGTGGAGTTGGCAACGAACGACTGCTTGGCGTCGATGACCTGGGCACTCCAGCGGTCCTGTCGCATTGGCTTGGAACCGGTTGCCGGATAGTCGGTTGGATGAGAGGTGTAAGCTCTGCGCGCTAGCCCAGCGTCGTTGTCCAACACCATGATGGTAAACAGTTTAGCGCCTGCGATGGTTTTCGCTTCCTGATGCAGTGCCTTATAAATTGGAGCGGATGAATCGAGTGTCATTGCGTATCCAGCGTTATTTTTGAAAAGAATTAAGTCAAAAAAAGGGGGCGCAGAGCGCCCCAAGTCGTACATTATGAAGGTAATGCGGTTGTCGTGCCGTGTTACTTGGTGACCAGACGGTAGAACACATAGTCGGAAATGGCACCGTTAACAAAGCCTTGCACCTGATTTGCCATCGCGACCTGTTTGGTGGCCTGGAACATGATCACAATGGGTGACGACGCTTGTACACCACGTTGCAACTCTTCATACATGGCCAGGCGCTGGTCTGAATCTTGTTCACTGAGTGCCGCCATGGTCATTTCATTCATCGCATCAGACGGCTGCCAGCCGTTGCGCCAGGTTGTGGTGCTCTGGTAGTTGTCGTCTGAATTGTCGCTGTTGTAGGAAAACGCCTTGGCATTCGAGTGCGGGTCCATGAAATCCGGGCCCCAGTAAAGCAGCATGGCTTCATGGGTGCGGGCGCGGTACTTGGTGATCACCTGAGCACCGGTGCCGGGCAGAATCTCAAAGTTCAGACCGACGGGCGCAAAGGTGGCTTGCAGGGCCTGAGCCATATCGGTGAACGGCGCTGAGTTGATGACATCCAGCGTCATCGTCATGGGCAAGTCGAAACCGGCGTCTTCAAGAATACTGCGGGCCCGTTCCGGGTCGTAGGTGTAAGGCGTCTCGGTGACGGCGCCCGGGAAGCCGGCAGGCCAGAAAGCCTGATGCACGCGCATCTGGCCGTTCAGGAAGGAGTCAGCCATGCCGTTGTAGTCGACCAGGTAACGGGCCGCTTCCCACAAGGCTTCAGACGTCAGTGCATCGTTCATCTGGTTAAACGACAGGAAGTGCACGGCGGCTTGCGGAAAGGTTTCAACCCGAACCTCGTCGTTACCGGCCAGGCCGCTGACCTGGTCTGGTGTCAGGTTCATGGCGATGTCGACATCGCCAGAGGTCAGCAGCAGGCGTTGTGTGGCAGCTTCTGCGACATGACGAATGATCACCGAATCCATTTCCGGCGCGCCGGCAAAGTAATCCGGGTTTGCATCCATAATGAGCAGCTCGGCGGGGCGGTAGGTGCGCAGCTTGAAGGGGCCGGTGCCGGCGGAGTTCCGGTTCAGCCAGCTGTTACCCATGTCGCCATCAACGGCCTGGGCCTTGACGGTCTCTGCATCGACGATGGATGCCGGGCGAGACGCCAGCACGTTCATCACGAACGAAGGCGCAAACTCACCTTCATAACGCACCGTCACTTGGTTGCCATCAGCGGTGACCATGTCCAATACGTTGTCGGGTGTCCAGCCGAGCTGGGTCAGGATGAAGGATGGAGCCTTGTTCAGTTTGATGACCCGTTCGAACGAGTACAGCACGTCGTCGGCGCGCAGTGGATTGCCGGAATGAAACGTTACGCCATCGCGCAAGGTGAAGACAATTTCCTGATCGGCAGCATCAATTTCCCAATCGGAAGCCAGCCCGGCGACCAAAGTTGTGGTGTCTTCAGCGTCGTATTGCACCAGTTGGTCGTAGACGTTGGCGACAAACTCACCGGAAGAAAATTCGTAAGCCTGGGCCGGGTCGATGCTGACAATGTCGTCGATGTTCTGGGCAACGACCAGGGCGTTGTCGGGCGTGGCTGCCGAGGCGTAGGCGCCGGTCATCGTCAGCAGCGCGGCGGCTGCGACGGTTTTAAAGCGGTTAACCATAGTTATAGTTCTCCAGAGTGTTTACCGATTTACTAGTCCCGTGACAGACGGGTTCTTTTTTGACCAATCAACCGGGGGGACGTACCTGTCCAGACCATACGGGCCGGTACATCGCCGATGTTGGCGAAACTGTGGGGGGTGTCGCCCATAAAGTGCAGGGTATCCCCGGCGTTCAGTACAAAGGTGCTGTCGCCCAGTGTTTGCCGGACGGTGCCTTCAAGCAGCACGATCAATTCTTCGCCGGCATGGCTGGTCAGTTCCGAGCTGTAGCCCACCGGGATGTGAATCATCAGTGAGGTCAGGGTGCCACCGGGCAGATCGGTCGACAGGCGTTCGTATTGCAGTGACGAGTCGGCGATGGCAAATCGCTCACGCTCCTGGCCGCGGGTGATGCTGTCGTTGGCTTTGGGCGTGGCGATGAAGTATTCGATGCTGACTCCCAGGGCCGACGCCAGCTGCGCCAGCGTCCCCAGAGAGGGCGTGCCCTTGTCCCGCTCCACCTGACTGAGGAACCCCACCGAAATGCCTGCCTGGTCACTCAACGCCTGCAGCGTAAGCCCGGCACGGCGGCGCAAATCCCGTATGCGCTGGCCGCTGAGCGGCGTTTTTTCGAGGCCCAAAGCCGGTGTTGGGTCGTTCATGAGTCAGCCTGTATTTATGAAAGTTATTTGACACTAGTAAAAAAATTTAGTTAAGTCAAAAAATGTTTTTTACAACAACAAAGGATTTTGTCTTCCATGAAAAGCCTTGTGCTGACAAACCCAGCCGCTGACGACCCGTGGAAAAGGCGCCGCCAGCAGTCATTGCGCTGGCTGGTTTCGTTGGGTGGCTTTGCGGCCACCATCGCGATGACCTTTCTGGGCTTGCTGGCCATTACCTTCGTGATCGGGCGAGTGGTGCCCATCGACCCGGTTCTGGCCGTGGTGGGCGACCGTGCCCCGCAGGACGTCTATGACGCCGTGCGGGCGGAGATGGGGCTCGATAATCCGCTGATCGTTCAGTTTATCCAGTACGTCGGTGCGGTGATCAGCGGTGATTTGGGGATGGCCGTTACCAGTCAGCGACCGGTGGCTGAAGAGCTGGCGCGAGTGTTTCCCGCGACACTGGAAATGGCCACACTCGGTATTTTGATTGGCGTTTTTGTGGGTGTGCCCGCTGGGGTCTTGGCGGCCGCTCGTCAGGGGACCTGGATCGATCAGGTCATTCGGGTGCTTGGCCTGGCGGGCTACGCCATACCCGCCTTCTGGCTGGGCCTGGTGGGCCTGGCCTTGTTTTACGCCAACCTGCGCTGGGTGGGCGGGCCCGGCCGGATCGATATATTTATGGAAGGCATCGTACCGAGCCGAACCGGCCTGTTGCTGATCGACAGCATGCTCTCGGGTGACTGGGCGGTGTTCCGCAGTGCCTGGTCTCATATTATTTTGCCCGCCACGATTCTCGGCTTCTTCAGCTTGGCCTACATCGCCCGAATGACGCGGTCGTTTATGCTCGAACAGCTCAGTCAGGAGTACGTGATCACCGCTCGGGTAAAAGGCGCACCAGAACGGGTTGTGATCTGGCGGCATGCGTTTCGCCCGATACGAATTCAGCTGGTGACGGTGATTGGTTTGTCTTTCGCCCAGTTACTGGAAGGGTCCGTGATGATCGAGACGGTTTTCTCCTGGCCCGGCATTGGCAACTACCTGACCAATGCATTGCTTAATGCCGACATGAACTCGGTACTGGGCGCCACGCTGGTGATTGGCGCTGTGTTTATTGGCGTCAACAAGGTCTCTGACCTGTTGTATCGCATACTGGATCCGAGGGCACGATGATGCAGCTGTCACACGCATGGTTAGTGGATGAAAATCCGGAAACCCGCTTTCAGGCCGGGGCCGGACAAACCTATCGGATGGTACGAGCGCTGCTGCGTAATCCGCTGGCGGTGGTCGGGCTGGTGATCATCATTGGTCTGCTCATCGTTGCTGCCTTTGCGCCGGTACTGGCGCCTTATTCTCCGATAGAAAGTAACCTGGGGGCGCGTCTTCTGGCGCCCTCGGCCGATCACTGGATGGGCACCGATGAGCTGGGCCGGGACATTTTTTCCCGGATTATCCATGGCGCGCGTATCACCCTGATGATCGTGCTGTTGGTCGCCGTAATTTCGGCGCCGGTGGGTTTGCTGGTAGGCACGGTGGCCGGCTATTTTGGTGGTTGGGTTGACCGCGTTTTGATGGGGCTGACCGATGTGTTCCTGTCGATGCCGAAGCTGATTCTGGCGCTGGCGTTTGTTGCTGCTCTGGGGCCCGGCATTGAAAACGCCGTGATCGCCATTGCCATCACCACCTGGCCGGTCTATGCCCGAATAGCCAGGGCCGAGACCCTGACGTTTCGCAATGCAGAGTTTATCTCTGCGATTCAAATGCAGGGCGCCAGCCATACCCGGGTGATTTTCAAACACATCATGCCGCTGTGTTTGTCGTCCACCATTGTGCGGGTAACGCTCGATATGGCCGGCATTATTCTGACCGCCGCCGGATTGGGCTTTCTTGGCCTGGGTGCGCAGCCGCCGTTGCCCGAATGGGGCGCTATGATTTCCAGTGGCCGGGCCTTCATTCTTGACCAGTGGTGGGTGGCCACCATGCCCGGTTTTGCCATCGTGATTGTCAGTCTTGGCTTTTGTCTCTTTGGCGACGGTCTGCGTGACGTACTCGACCCCCGCAACAGGACCCGATAATGAGTTTATTGACCATAGAAAACCTGCGCGTCAGCTTTCCCGGCGAACAGGGTGCCGTTGAGGTTGTAAAGGGCATCAGTTTTGAACTGGGGCGAGAGCGTCTGGGTATTGTTGGCGAGAGTGGCTCCGGTAAATCCATGACCGGTCGTTCGATTCTTCGTCTGATCGACAAGCCGGGTAAAGTGACTGCTGACCGGATGGAGTTCGATGGCCTCGATCTGACGACCCTGTCTAAGAAGCGAATGCGGGCCCTGCGCGGTGCTCGCATGTCCATGGTGATGCAGGACCCCAAGTTTTCATTGAATCCGGTGATGCGCATCGGCGATCAGATCGCCGAGGTGCTGAGCTTTCACAGCAAGTTAAACGCACGCGAGCGACGCAAGCGCGTGTTGGAATCCCTCGAAGCCGTGCGAATTACCGATCCGGAGCGGGTGTATAAACTTTACCCGCATGAAGTGTCGGGTGGCATGGGTCAGCGCATCATGATTGCCATGATGGTGATTCTTGAACCCGACCTGATGATTGCCGACGAACCCACCTCTGCACTGGATGTGTCGGTACAGGCTCAGGTGCTGGACATTATGGATGACCTGGTCACCCGCACCGGCATGGGGTTGATCATTATCAGTCACGATCTGAATATGGTCGCCCGTTATTGCGACCGCATTCTGGTGATGTTCAACGGTGAAATAGTGGAAAGCTGTCAAGCCAGTGAGCTGGCCAATGCCCGGCATCCCTATACCCAGGGTCTGCTGGCTTCAATGCCAACGCTCGATGAACACCGTGACCGTCTGCCGGTACTCGACCGCACCCAACTGGGAGGCGTTTGACATGATTGATCTCAAGCACCTGTCGATTGCCTATGGCGAAACCTCGGTGGTCAAAGACGTAACCCTGCACGTACCGGAAGGCGGCAGCTTTGCGCTGGTGGGCGAGAGTGGGTCTGGCAAGTCCACCATTCTCAAGGCCATTGCCGGACAGATCACCAACTGGACCGGCCGTATTCGGTTGGGTGAACACGACTTGCAGCACGGGCGTGACCCGGCTTTGATCCGCTTATGTCAGATGGTGTTTCAGGACCCCTTTGGCTCACTGCACCCGCGCAAAACGGTCGATACGATTCTCAGTGAACCGCTCAGCATCCATGGCATTGGCGACCAGAACCAGAGGGTTTTGGAGACGCTGGATGCAGTAGGGCTGGCCCGCAAGTTTCGCTTTCGCCTGCCGCATCAATTATCGGGCGGGCAACGCCAGCGCGTGGCGATCGCCCGCGCCCTGATGCTCGACCCGCCGGTGATGCTGCTTGATGAACCGACCTCGGCACTGGATGTATCAGTACAGGCTGAAGTGCTGAACCTGTTGAAAACCCTGCGGGAAGAGCGCGGGCTCACCTATTTTCTGGTGACCCATGATTTACCGGTTGTGTCATTTCTGTGTGACAACCTGGGCATTCTGCGGCAGGGCGAGCTGGTTGAACTCGCCACCGTTGACCAACTGAAACAACAGCAGTTCAGCAGCGACTACGGAAACGAATTGCTGTCGAAAAGTTTTTAATCGCGATACCCCCTTTACTGACAGGGCTGAATGACGGGCCCCGGGAGACACCATGAATACACAACACTACAGCCGACACCTGGCCACCCTGATGGAACGCTATGAGCGTGCCCTTGCAGCAACCGGGTACGACCAGGTTGTGATCAGCGCGGGGAGCCTGGTCATGGTGGCTGAAGACGACCGCGCCTACCCCTATACGCCGCGAGCCTATGCTCAGCAGTGGTTACCCTACGACGTCTTGCCCGACACCTTCATCGTCTTTAAGCCCGGCGACAAGCCGCGCCTGCTGTGGCCAGCCCGTCAGGATTTCTGGCATATTTCGCCCACTGAACCGAGTGGCGACTGGACGGGCATGTGGCGTCTTCAACCGGCTGAAAGCCTGGATGACTGGCTGCCCTCACTGACCGGTCGCACCGCCTGGGTTGGTCCGGAGCATCCGGCACTGAGTCAGTATGCTAATGCGGTTGAGCTAGACCCGGCGACGCTGAGATCCGCGCTGGCGTATGACCGCGCCTTTAAAACCGAGTTTGAAGTTGAATGCCTGGCTGAGGCAAACCGGCGTGCGGTACGCGGACACCGGGCAGCGCGTGACGCCTTTTTTGCCGGCCAGTCTGAAGCCGGTGTGTATCGCGATTATCTGGCCGCCAGTGGTCAGCTGGAAAGTACCGAACCCTACAGCGGCATCATTGCGTTGAACGCATCGGCGGCGACGCTGCATTACGAGCGGCGCTCATTTGACGTGCCGGCGCAACACCGAACACTGCTGATCGATGCCGGTGCCAAGGTGAATGGCTACGCCAGCGATATTACCCGTACGCACACCACCGATACCGGACATTTCGCCGCTTTGCTGGCAGGTGTTGATGCACTGCAACAAGACATCAACGCGGCCATCAAACCCGGCGTGAAAATGACCGACCTGCATCGTAAAACCCAGGCGGGTGTTGCGCAGCTGCTGCTGGATCACAAGATATGCAATCTCTCGGTCGAGGAACAACTGAGCAAAAAAGTCCCTCAGGCGTTTTATCCGCATGGGTTGGGTCACTTACTGGGCCTGCACGTTCACGACGTAGCCGGGCATCAGCAAACCCCCGAAGGCGAAGTACGTAACGACCCGGAAAACCCCTTCCTTCGTCTGACCCGCACACTGGAAGAGGGCATGGTGATTACCATTGAGCCCGGCTTGTATTTTATTCCGATGTTGCTGAACAAACTGATCGCAGCAGAGCCGCAGCACGGGCTGGATCTGGAGCTGATCGAACAGTTAAAACCCTATGGTGGCATTCGGATTGAAGATAATGTGCTGGTGACCGCAACCGGCCATCGTAACCTGACCCGCGAAGCGTTTGGCGCTTAAGCGGGGCTGCAGCCACCCTATTTATCCGAACTCCGAAACTTGTGTTACCAGGCTACTTCGACAAAGTAGCCTGGTAATGTGGCCCGCCCATATGTTTTGGGTAGCCCAGGGTTTCAATGGCCAGCACGTCTATGTCTGAACCGCGATAGCACAGCCCGCCTTCCCAGCTACTCAGGGCGGCTGTTTCCAGTGCGGTTCTGTCGCTTTCTGATGTTTTTGTATTGTCCTTCAAGGCGCGATAGAGACTGCGTTGCTTGGTCGGAATGATCGATAACCCGGATGATTTGAGCAGGTTGAGCAGGGCTTGGTGTACGCCGGGCTGTGCTCCGTGGTCAATCAGTTCTGCCCACTGGCTATCGGGAATAAGCAGTAATGAAAAGTCGCCCACCACGTCAGACTGCGCTGAATCCGGATCGAGAAAGGTGACGGTAACCGGGGTGTCAGCGATTTTATTATCGTCTGATGCCAGCCAGACCTTCATACCCGGCGACTCGGATTCAGACCGCTCCACCAGCGGCTGACCGGCCAGGGCTTTAACCACTGAATGCTCACCGGACACCACTGCACTTGTGATCCTGGATGGACCCTCTGCTCCCGGCACCTTGCTGATGGCTTTGCTGGCAAAAAAATGATGGATCAACCCGGCGCGCTGCGGTGAGTCCATGCATTGAAAAAACAGCTCGCGCTCGCGTGTCAGGCCCTCTGCCAGAGGTAAAATACAGCTGGCTTCAAGGGCTTCCAGAATGCGAAACGGGGAATAGAGCTCCGGGCATTCGTCGAGCAATTGCTGGCGAGCATGCTCGATGATATGGCTGTCGTCGCGGGGGTTGGGCAGGGCGCCGGTTTTGCGCAGCGCAATACGGCCTTCTTGCCATTGTCTGGCAACAGCCAGTGCGGCTTCCTGCGCGGAATCCGCATCGCTGATGGCGTCGATCAGCCCGGCGCTCAGCGCCGTTTGGGCATCCACCAGCTTGCCTCGGGTGATCCAATCGGCCGCCGTTGCCAGACCGGTCAGCCTGGGCAGGCGCTGGGTGCCACCGGCGCCGGGCAACAGGCCCAGCTTTACTTCCGGCAAGCCAAGGCGAGTGTCATTGAGAGCAACCCGGTAGTGGCAACCCAGGGCCACTTCGAGGCCCCCGCCAAGGGCCACTCCATGCAGGACGGCAATCACCGCTTTCGTGCTTTGCTCCAGCGTCGCGATCACATCGGGAAGGATGGGTGGCTGGGGCGGCTTGCCGAATTCTTTGATGTCAGCGCCGGCAATAAACACCTTGCCGCGCCCCATCACGGCAATCACCTTGATGGACGGGTCTGCCTCGGCCTGTTTCAGTGCATCAAGTAAGCCGGCACGGACGGACTGTGACAGGGCGTTGACCGGTGGGTTATCAATCTCGATCAGGGCCGTGTCGCCCTGGCGGCTCAAGTATACAGTCTGGCTCATCCTAACCCTCTATCGTTGTGCGCTGAACGGTGCCGTCGGAATCTGCTGTTTAGGGTGGTCAGCCCGGCATCAATAGTCAATAGAAACAAAATACCAAACTGCAGAGCGGAACAGCTCGGGTGTCTGAACGATACCAGCCATTGACAGGGGGAATCAGCGAGGGCTAGGATAGCCTCTGCATGCGAAAGTTAATTCCGCACAGCAAAACAAAAACAAGAAGCACTCAGGAGTGAACTATGAGACGTTTTGCGCTACGCCTTGCTGTTGCCGGCTTGCCACTGATGTTTGGTGCGTCCGCCAGCCTGGCATCCGAGGTTGAATTACCCTCTACCATGGCCTGGACGGCCTACGGCACGAATTCCAGTGGTTACGCTCAGGTGGTCGCCATCGGCAACATGCTGCAATCCCAATACGGCACCTCGGTTCGTATATTGCCGGGTGATAACGATGTATCGCGCATGACCCCTCTGAAAACCGGCCGCGTCGACCTGTGCGCCTGCGGTATTGCCAGTTACTATGGGGCCGAAGGTGTGCTGATGTTCGCCGATCGGGACTGGGGCCCTCAGCCGATTCGTCTGATCACAACGTCCAAGGCGTCTTTCGGTTTATCGATAGCCGTAGCGGGTGATCTGGGTGTTGTGACGCCGGCTGACCTGCGAGGCAAGCGGGTGGCTTACATTCGCGGTGATGATGCCCTGAACAAAGGCACAGAGGCCTACCTGGCGTTCGGCGGCCTAACCTGGGATGACGTGGAGCGGGTCGACTTTCCCGGCTACGCACGGTCGTTCGACGGGATCATAGCGGGGGATGTTGACGCCTCCTTCACCACCTCGGTGACACCGCCAGCCCAGCAACTGGCCAGCAGCCCCCGAGGCATCAGCTGGCCAGTGCTTGACCCGAACGATACCGAAGGCTGGGAGCGCATGAGAGCCGTTGCGCCTTACTTTCAGCCGCATCAGGTAACAGCGGGTGCGGGCGGCATCAGTGCTGACAATCCGGTTCCGAGTGCCAGTTACCCTTACCCGATCGTCATTGGCAATGAGACGCTGGATGACGATGTGGCTTACAGCCTGATCAAGGCCATGCAGGAAAAGTTTGACGCCTACAAGGATTCCGCGCCAGGTGCCAATGGCTATGCACTGGACAATCAGAATCTGCAATGGGTGATTCCGTTCCATGAAGGGGTGGTTCGCTATTATCAGGAAATCGGTGTCTGGAACGATGAGCTTCAGGCCCATCAGGACTATCTGGTCAACCGCCAGAATCTGATTCTGGATGCCTGGAATGCGTTTATTGACGATGCCCCAAGCGATAATGACGCCTTTGCCGAGGCCTGGATGCAGGCGCGGGCAGACGCATTGAACGCGGCGGGTATGGATCTGGTCTTCGAATAATCGCCTGTCCAGCCAACCAGCCTTCGGCTGGTTGGCTGATCTGTTTTTTTAATGAGTAGCTGTTATGACGATTGAGGCTCAGCGTAACCCTGCGCATCCCGACGAGACGGAGCAGGACGCGCCAGATTCAGAAAAGACCATCAGTATTCGTGCATTACCCAAACCTTTGGCATGGTTGCCAGCAACAATAACCAGCCTGTTATTGTTGATGACCCTGGATTACTTATTTAATTTTGGCTGGTTTCTCTTCGTCTCCAGTCTGGAAACGCAGTTCTATTATTCGGTGGTTACTTTGTTGTTGCCACTGGTCTTTCTGTTGTGGCCTGCGGCACCTTCGCTGGCGTCAAAGCCCGTGCCCTGGTATGACTATGCGTTGAGCCTGTTGACGTTGATCACCGGCGCGTATTTTGTCGTGCACGCCGAACCGATCCTTGAACGTGGCTGGGCGTTTGCCGCACCGGACCTGGCCATCTACTTCAGCTATTTGTTCTGGGTGTTGATTATTGAAGCGGCACGTCGTGCCGGTGGCTGGCCAATTGCCATTATCGCGGCTGTGTTTTCCCTGTATCCGTTGGTCGCTGACGTTATGCCTGGCCCCATTCAGGCGTTTTCAAGTTCGCTGTCGGAAACCGCCATGTACCACACCATGAGCACCGAAAGTGTCATGGGCATTCCACTGCAAGCGTTCGCCAGCCTGGTGGTTGGTTTTCTGGTGTTTGGCGTTGTGTTGCAGAAAACCGGTGGCGGTGAGTTTTTTATCAACCTGGCGTTCTCGGTATTGGGCCATGTTCGAGGCGGTCCGGCCAAGGTGTCTATTTTTTCAAGCGGGTTGATGGGCTCGATGAGCGGCAGTGTCATCAGCAATGTTCTGACCACCGGCACTCTGTCCATTCCCGCCATGCGGCGCATCGGCATGAAGCGATCGTTTGCGGCCGGTGTCGAGGCCTGTGCGTCTACCGGTGGCGTGCTGATGCCGCCGGTAATGGGGGCAACCGCTTTTGTTATGGCGATGTTTCTGAACGTCCCCTATTCAGCCGTCGTGCTGGCCGCGATTATCCCGTCCGTTTTGTATTTTCTCGGGCTCTTTATTCAAATCGACGCTTACTCGGCCCGCAATGAGCTTGAAGGCTTGCCTAAGGAAGACCTGCCGACCTTGTCGACGACGTTGAAGGAAGGCTGGTATTTCATTTTTGTGTTTGCGCTGTTGATCTGGATGTTACTGGTGATGCAGCGCGAAGCCGTCGCCCCGTTTTACGCAACGGCGTTATTGCTGGTATTGAATCAGTTTTCGAAGAAACATCGTTGGGGCTGGAAGCAGGCCTATATGGCCTTGACGGATGGCGCGAAATTATTTGCCGAGTTAACGGCGATTCTGGTCGGTGTCGGCTTGTTGGTAGGGGCCTTGTCGATTACAGGCTTGTCCGGAACCATTGCCAATGATCTGATCTTCCTGGCCGGCGGCAGTGTGTTGTTATTGCTTTTGATGGGCGCTCTGACCAGTTTCGTGCTCGGTATTGGCATGACGGTCACCGCTGCTTATATTTTCCTGGCCGTCGCACTGGCCCCTGCACTTACGAGGGGAGCGGGTCTGGACCCAATGGCGGTGCACCTGTTCATTCTCTACTGGGGCATGCTTAGCTTTATCACCCCGCCGGTAGCGCTCGGCGCGTTCGCAGCGGCCACGGTTGCCGGCGCTCGCCCGATTGAAACCGGGTTTCAGGCGATGAAACTGGGCAGTGTGATCTACTTTATCCCGTTTCTGTTTGTATTGAACCCGGCGCTGATCATGCAGGGCGGGGTGCTTGAGATTGCTGTTGTATTTGTCCAGGCCGTGGTAGGCATTGTCTTTTTCGCATCGGCCATGCAAGGGTACATGATTGGCGTTGGCCGATTGGGGTATGGCCTTGCCCAGGAAATTGTCGTTCGTGGGCTGGTGTTGATTGCCGGTCTTGCGCTGGCCTTGCCGGGCGGGGGGGATTTGATTCCCGTGACTCAGTGGCAACTGTTGCTGATAGCCGCGGCCTGCTTGCTGCCAGCGATCGGGCTGGCCCGGTGGGGTCAGGGAAAACACGCGATCGCCTAGAGCACAGAAATATCGGGCAGAATGATCGCGCAGCAACATGCTGCGCAATCATCGGCTTAGCCGTGTTTCAATTTATCCTGAATGGTACTGGCCAGCCGTTGTAAACGCGGGCCCAGCTTTTCAGTCAGTATCTGATGGGTCAACCTGAGTGACGCGCCGCCGCAATTAATGGCCATGACCTCAGAGCCGCCTTCAAGAATTAACGGCACAGCAACGGCGCTGATTTCGCTCTCCCAATCGCCTTCGGAAAACACAAAGCCATAGCGCTGAAAATCCTCGAGGCTCTTTGCAACTACGCCCTGTGCCGCCTCCCACTGTTTCGGGTCTGCTGTTTTAAGCTGCGCCAGAAACGCAGTGCGACGCGCCTCGCTAACGCCACACAACCAGGCACGGCCGATCGCCGTGGAAACTACAGGCAGGCGTGAACCGGCTTCCAGTCTCATAACCAGTGGCCCGGTGCCCTGGCACACTTCCACATAGGTGATGGCATTGCGGTCTACATCCCCCAGCGCAATCGCGCAATCCGTCGAGTTGGCCAGTTCCTGCATATAGGGCCGAGCCAGCTGGCGAATGCCATGACTGGCAAAAAACCGATACCCCAGCGCCAGCACACCTGGACCGAGCTGATATTTTTCCAGGTGGCTGTTGTATTTCAGATAGCCCAGTTGGGTGAGTGTGTAAGTGAGACGAGACACACTGGGCTTTGGAATTCCGGTGCGCTTCGATAACTCACCGTTGCCCAGATAGGTTTCACCCGCTTCAAAGGCGCGTAACAATTCAAGACCGCGTGCCAGGGCGGTGACAAAATTACGATCTTTTTCTTCGGGTTGATCGTCCTGCATGTGAAGGCATCACTCTGTAGATAATAATTTATGGTTCGGCGCAGCCCATTGCCACATAGTACCCCAGCCAGGCAGTCGCTGACATCAGCGACAACGCTCAATGATCACAGCAATTCCCTGGCCCACCCCAATGCACATAGTTACCAGTGCATAGCGTGTTTGTTGTGCTTCCAGATGTCGTAAGGCCGTCAGCGCCAGTCGGGCACCGGAAGCGCCGAGCGGATGACCGATGGCAATGGCACCGCCGTGGGCATTCAGACGCGCATCGTCAAAGGCCAGGCCCAGCTGTTGGGCGCAGCCCATAACCTGTACCGCAAAGGCTTCGTTGATTTCAATCACGTCCATATCGTTCAGCGTCAAACCGGCCAGCGCCAGTGCCTTGCGTGACGCGGGTACCGGGCCGAGACCCATGACTCTGGGTTCAACACCGGCCACCGCACAACTGACGATACGACCCCGGGGTTTGATGCCGGCATCGTTGCCTGCCTGCTGGCTGCCGAGAATCAGGGCCGCCGCACCGTCGTTGATGCCGGAGGCATTGCCCGCTGTAACAACACCATCAGCAAATAGAGGCGGCAGTTTTGCGAGCTTGTCAGCCGTACTCTCTGCACGCGGGTGTTCATCCCGGGTAACCTGAAGCGAGGGCTTTTTCCGGCCCTGGCTGACTTCCACCTCAAGCAACTCCCCATCGTAAAAGCCCTGGGCCAGTGCTTTTTGATAGAGCGCCTGGGAACGGGCCGCAAAGGCATCCGCCTGGTCACGTGGCAGCCCCATGTCGGCGGCGATGTTATCGGCGGTTTCAGGCATGCTGTCGAGACCGAATTGTTCCTGAATGCGGGGGTTGGCAAAACGGGCACCGATGACGGTGTCATACATCGTCTGGTTGCGGGCATAGGGGCTTTCGGCTTTGGCCAGAACGTAGGGCGCACGGCTCATGCTCTCAACACCCCCGGCAATGTACAGGCCGCCCTCTTCACAGCGAATGGCACGGGAAGTATCGATGACGGCGGCCAGGCCACTGCCGCATAACCGGTTGACGGTCTGGCCGGCCACAGAAACGGGTAGTCCAGAGAGAAGCCCGGCATGCCGCGCGACGTTGCGGGAGTCCTCACCGGCCTGGTTGGTGCAGCCTGCCACCACATCTTCAAAGTGTTCGGGGTTAAAGGGGGTGCGTTGCACCAGGGTGTTGATCGCCAGGGCGAGCAGGTCGTCTGGCCGTATGCTGGAGAGGTGTCCGCCAAACCGGCCAAAGGGCGTTCGAATTCCGTCGTAAATGTAGGCGTCTTGCATGATGTACCTCGGTCAGTAGGGCGATTAGCGTTCTTCAGTGGTCAGTGGCAGGCCAAGCAAGGCCCGGCGGCGCAGCCAGGGGCTGGGGCGGTATCGCGGATCACCGGTGACGTTCAACAGGGTGTTCAGTATCTCGAGAATGCGGGCCGGGCCAAAGTGGTCGCCCAAGGCCAGGGGGCCTTTGGGGTAACCCAGGCCCAGTTCTACGGCCCGGTTGATGGTCCCGGGCTCTGCTATGCCTTGCTGAGCCATATCGCAACCGATGTTGACGATGCAGGCGATGATGCGTTGCAACACGAACCCCTGGCTGTCTTTCAGGCGGGTGACGGCGCTGCCATCCTCACTGAGCAAGGTCATGGCGGCCCGGGTGAAACCAGGTTCCGTAGCCGGGCTGGTCATGACGCTGCGGCGTTTATCGAGACCCGCCAGCATGTCGATACCCAGGGTACGGGCCGGTGGCAGCCCTTGTCGCAATGCGCAGCCGGTGATGTCTTCACCCCAGGGCGTTACCAGGCACAGTGCCTGAGGGTCCTCTGGTGTGTCAGCAAGCGGCCAGCCAGCCGTTTCGAGCAGTGACGTTAGCAGAGCATGACTGGGTTCATCCTCGGGGCTGATCCATACCGGGCAGGGCGGGGTGCGTTCGATGGGGGGTTCGTCGGGCATCACTTGCTGCCCATTCTCGTAGGTGTAAAAACCCGCGTTCGTCTTTCGACCCAGCAGCCCGGCGCTGACGCGCGGGCGTATCAGTTGCGCTGGCCGATACCGGGGTTCTTGATAGTACTGGTGGTAAATGGATTCCATTACCGCACTGGAAACATCGAGCCCGGTGAGGTCCATCAGGGTGAAAGGGCCCATTCTGAACCCGCCCTGGTCGGTCATGATGCGGTCGATGTCCGCACAGCTGGCGCTGCCTTCTGACAGTATCCGCAAGGCCTCGGTGCCGAATGCGCGGCCAGCATGGTTCACGAGAAACCCCGGCGTGTCGGTGGTGTGTGCGGTGAAATGCCCAAGCTGCTGCCCGAGCGCCGTCATACGCTCGGTGACTTCAGGTGCGGTTTTGATACCCGGAATCACTTCGACGATCTTCATCAGCGGCACCGGGTTGAAGAAATGAAACCCGATCACCTGCTCCGGCCGCTTGCAGCCAGAGGCGATGTCGGTCACCGACAGCGATGAGGTGTTGGTTGCCAGAATGGTGTCGTCTCCGACCAGGCCTTCCAGCTCTGAAAACAGACTTTGTTTAACCTCCACCTGTTCAACAATGGCCTCGATGATGACGTCGCAATCGGCCAGATTGGCAAGCTCGGCTCCGGGTATCAGGTGGGCCAGCAGTCGGTCGTGGTCTGTCTCGGTCAGCTTGTTCTTACTGATTTTTTTCTGCCAGAGGCCCGAGACGAAATCGATGGCGGCGGTCGTTGCCCGGGTATTCTGATCGTACAAGATGACCTCAAGCCCGGCTTCAGCGGCAATTTGGGCAATGCCCCGACCCATGGCGCCGGTACCGACGATGCCCAGACGTTTGAATGTCAGTGACGCTGGCGTCGAAGTAGGGTGTTCACTCGACATAATGGAATTTCCTGTGACCTGTGCGTTTTATTGTTATGGCAGACCCGATGGTGGGTTCCGCTCTGAAAAACTGGATTCTAATGATTGACTGACATCCTAGGCTATGTAAAAGTTTGGCGCAATATATGCGGAAGAAGATACCGCATAGCGGAATAACAATAATAGCGCGGAGACGATCAACCATGATCAGAGATCAGGAAACACTGGACCAAATATTGGGTACGCTGCGGAAGTTTGTGCGTGAGCGGCTGATTCCGAATGAAGCCGTGCTGGCTGACACAGATCAGGTTCCGGCTGACATCGTTCAGGAAATGAAAGACATCGGCCTGTTTGGGCTGGCCATTCCGGAAGCCTACGGTGGCCTGGGTCTGACCATGGAAGAAGAAGTCCGGGTCGCGATGGAGATCGGCCAGACATCGCCCGCCTTTCGTTCCATTTTCGGCACCAATAACGGCATTGGTGCCCAGGGCATTCTGATTGATGGCACCGATGAACAAAAAAACTATTACGTGCCCCGGATGGCGACCGGCGAGATCATCAGTGCGTTTTGTCTGACCGAGCCCGACTCCGGTTCAGACGCGGCCAGCCTGAGAACAACGGCGATACGCGATGGCGATCACTATGTGCTGAATGGCACCAAACGCTACATCACCAACGGCCCTGAAGCGGATCTGTTCACCGTCATGGCACGGACCGACCCGTCGAATAAAGGCGCAGGTGGCATCACGGCCTTTGTGGTCGAGGGCAATACCCCGGGTTTATCCCGCGGGGCTATCGACAAGAAAATGGGGCAGAAAGGCTCTCATACCTGCGACATCATCTTTGAGGACTGCCGGGTACCGGCAGCCAACATCATCGGTCTCAAAGAAGGCCAGGGCTTCAAAACCGCGATGAAAGTACTCGACCGCGGTCGACTGCACATTGCAGCGGTGTGTGTGGGCGTGGCCAACCGGCTGATCGATGAATCGGTTCGGTATGCCATGGAACGAAAGCAGTTTGGGGTTCCGTTGTCCGATCAGCAACTGGTTCAGGCGATGCTGGCCGACAGCAAAACCGAAACCTACGCCGCCGAGTGCATGGTGCTCGATGGTGCTCGCCGCAAAGACGCGGGCGAGAATGTCTCGACCCTGGCCTCCTGCAGCAAATTGTTTTGCTCGGAGATGGTTGGCCGGGTGGCCGACCGGGCTGTGCAGATTCACGGCGGCGCCGGTTACATGGCGGAATACGCGGTCGAACGCTTTTACCGCGATGTCCGGTTGTTTCGCATCTATGAAGGCACCAGTCAGATCCAGCAATTGGTGATTGCCAGAAACATGGTGCGGGATGCCAGCTGATGGAATGGTCGACGCCCCGTCAGGCACCGGATGAGCAGATTTTTGGCCGCTGGGCCAGTGAACTGGTCGCTGAACTGCCCGATCGACTGAGTACCCGCGTTCACGACAACGCGAAACGCATACCCGAGCAACCCGCTCTGGTCGACGGGTCAGTGCGCTGGAATTACCGGCAGTTGTCAGCCGAGATTACAGCGGCGACCGCCTGGTTGACCGGGCAGGGTATTCGCCCGGGTGATCGGATTATGGTGGTCAGCGAAAACAGTCGGGCATTGGTGGTGCTATTGCTGGCTGCCACCGAGCTCGATGCCAGTGTCGCCATTGTTAATCCGCGTTTGTCCGTCAATGAGGTGGATGCCATTGCCCTCGATTGTCAGCCCAGACGCATCTATTACACCGCGAGTGTTTCCACCGAGGCCGCAGAGCACGGAGTACGGCGTAAGGCGGATACCCTTGTTCACGAGAGCCTGGGTGAGCTGATGATCAGCCCGGTCAACACGGTTGAAACGGATCCAGTGTACCCAGAGGGTCATCGCCAATTGGCCGCACTGATTTATACCTCCGGTACCACCGGCCGACCCAAGGGCGTCATGCTCAGTCACCGGGGCATCCTGTATATAGCGTCTATATCCGGGGGCATGCGTCATCTGACGGAGGGGCAGCGCGTCTATGGTGTATTGCCCATGTCGCACGTGTTTGGCTTGTCGTCGGTGTGTATGGGTTCGTTATACAACGGTGCCTGTCTTTACGTGGTGCCAAAGTTCACACCGGAGGCCGTGTTCGACGCGCTTGAGCATGAAGCGATTACCGTGCTTCAGGGCGTTCCAGCCATGTATGCCAAAATGTTGGAGCACCTGCGCACCCGTCAGCAGCCGCTGAAAAAGGACTCGCTGGTCTACCTCTCGGCGGGTGGCTCACCGCTCGATACAGAAACCAAGCAGCGGGTGGAGGCCGTGTTCAATCTTACCTTGCACAACGGATACGGTCTCACCGAGGCGAGCCCGACCATCAGTCAGACCCGGATCGATCAGCACCCACAGGATAATACCGTGGGTGCGGTATTGCCGATGCTCGAGTATCGACTTCAACTTCTAGACGCCGGTTCGGCTTCCAACGCGTCAGCGCGTGACGACGTGCCCGGGGAGCTGTGGGTGCGGGGTCCCAATGTCATGCTGGGTTATTACCGTCAGCCAGACGCCACGGCCGCCTGTCTGACCGCCGATGGCTGGTTGAATACCGGTGATATTGCGCGGGTCGATGACCAGGGGCAACTGTATATTGTCAGTCGCAGCAAAGAACTCATCATTCGCTCTGGCTTCAATATTTACCCGCCGGATATAGAGGCTGTGTTAAACCGACATCCGGCGGTGATCATGTCGGCGGTCGTCGGGCGGCAGGTGACGGGAAATGAAGAAGTGGTCGCCTATGTTCAGTGCGACCCGGGTGCCATGGTCACTGAACAGACATTGCAGGATTTTGTGCTGGATCAACTGGCCCCCTACAAGCGCCCCGCCAGAATTCATATCATGGAGCAGTTACCGGCGACGGCGACCGGTAAAATCCTGAAAGGCCGGCTGCGAGATCTGGCCAATACCGAAGGTGATGAATGAAGCAACAGCAACCGTATTCCGGTTACCAGGCGCTGATAGGCTGGGTGGTTACAGAGCGTCAACCAGGCACCGTGACACTGGCGCTGGAACTGACCGAGCATCACCTGAACCTGAGCGATTTTGTTCATGGCGGTGTTTTGGCCTCGCTTCTGGATACAGCCATGAGCTTTGCCGGGCTTTACAGCCCCGACCCCAAGGTGGTGCGCAAAGCCGTTACGCTGTCGATGACAACCACCTTTGTCAGCCCCGCACGTGAAGGGACGCTGACCGCCATAGGCAGGGTGCGCGGTGGCGGTCGCAAAACCTTTATGTCCAGTGGCGAAGTGTTCGATGCCAACGGTCATCTGATCGCGTTCGGGGAAGGGACCTTCCGGCTTCGCTCTGGCAGTGAAAGCGAAGGTCCCTGAGGAAGGCAGGCGAGGTCGCTGCGCGGTCACGGACCGGCCACTACCGCGCCAGTGCACGCTTATAGAAGGGGGTACTGTCTTCTATATCAACAGTAAACGCGGGTCAGCCAGGCTGCGCGCATAATCATTGAGAAAACGGGCGGCAACGGCCCCGTTTATGACGCGATGGTCATAGCTCAGGTCCAGCGGTACCATCGGCGTTGCCACAAACGACTCGCCATTCCACACCGGTTGTTGCTGCATACGGGTAATGCCGAGAATCGCAACCTCGGGCGGGTTCACGATTGGGCTGAAACCGGTACCGCCTATTCCCCCAAGATTGGTGATCGTCATGGAGGCACCCCCCATTTCATCGGGGCTCAGCTTTCTCGACTTTGCCCGCGTAGCCAGATCAACGATGTCTGCAGCAATCTGCCACAAGCCCTTTTTGTCAGCATCCCGAATGACCGGGACCATCAGCCCATGCTCGGTATCCACCGCGATGCCAATATGGACGTAGTTCTTCATGTGGAGGATGTCACCGTCTGCACTCAGGGACGCATTGAACGTTGGAAACTTTTTCAATGAAACGGCCAGTGCTTTCACAAAAAAAGGCAGCGTCGTCAGCTTCAGCCCTCGTGCGGTAGATTCGCTGCGATACTGAGCGCGGATGCGCTCGACTTCACTGACATCCACCTCATCGTGATGAGTGACCTGGGGAATCACTGCATTCGCAGCCGTCAGGTTCGCAGAGGCAACCCGGTCAATTTTGCTGGTTTTGTGCTCATCAACCGGTCCGAATTGACGGTGATCCACGTTCCAATAGCTGCTATAACCGTTCACAGGCTGCTCCAGTGTCTGATGGCCGTTGAGGTCATCCATGGTAAGTTGGGTTCTGCCCAGTCGGTCGGCCAGATCTTGAAGATCGATCGATAAGCGACGCGCTTGCGCTCGAACGCTTGGTGATGCAACAACAGTGTGCATACGATAATCCTCTCTCTTTACCAGGTTGCCGAGATGTACTGGGTTTCCATGAATTCCAGCATGCCTTCATGACCACCCTCGCGACCGAGGCCGGATTGCTTGCTGCCACCAAACGGAGCCGCCGGGTCGCTGACAAGGCCCCGGTTAAGGCCGACCATGCCATAGTCCAGCCGTTCGCATACTTGCATGGCACGCTTCATGTTCTCGGAAAAAACATAGGCCACAAGGCCATACTCGGTATCGTTTGCCCGGCGAATCACGTCGTCCTGGTCTTCGAAGGTTTGAATGGCAACGACCGGCCCAAATATTTCATCGTGCACACAGTTGGCGTTTTCCGGCACATTGGAGAGCACCGTCGGCGGGAAGAAAAAACCTTTACCGGGTAGCCGCTGTCCGCCACATTCCACTTTGGCGCCTTTCGCTACCGCATCGTTAACAAAGCCCACTACTTTCTCAAGCGTATCCAGGTTGACCAGTGCGCCTACGTCAACGGCCGGGTCGGCACCATTACCGATCTTTAACGCCGACATTGTTTGCGTCAGGCGTTTGGTGAATTCGTCAGCCACATCCTTGTGCACGTAAACCCGGTTGGCCGCCGTGCAGGCTTCGCCCAGGTTGCGCATCTTGGCGAGCATCACGCCTTCAATGGCGGTATCCATATCGGCATCTTCAAACACGATGACGGGGGCATTGCCGCCAAGCTCCATTGCGGGTGTGAGTACCTGATCCGCCGCTGATTTGAGCAGCTTGCGCCCAACCGCTGTTGACCCTGTGAAAGACACAACACGAACGCGAGGGTCGTGCATCATATGATCGACAACTTCGGCTGGCTTACTGGTGGGCAAGACGTTAACCAGACCCGCCGGTACGCCCGCCTCTTCAAGCAGGGGCATCAGGGCCAGCATGGTCAGCGGTGTTTCAGCGGCGGGTTTGATAATGACACCGCAGCCGGCCGCCAGGGCAGGCGCAATTTTTCGGGTACCCATCGCTGCCGGGTAATTCCAGGGGGTGACCAGCACCGCTAAACCGGCGGGCTTGTGTTGCACGATGATTCTTGCACCGGAAGCCGGTGCATGGGTAATGAGCCCGTCTGCTCGAACGGCCTCTTCCGCGAACCAGCGAAAGAATTCGGCAGCATAGCGAATTTCGCCCATCGCATCGGTTTTGCCTTTACCATTTTCCAGTGTGATCAGATAGGCGAACTCTTCAAGCCGCTCCTGAATCAATTCCCAGGCTTTTCGAAGCACTTCAGAGCGTTCGCGCGGTGTTCTTGCGGCCCACTCAATCATGGCTTTTTCAGCGGCATCAAGGGCGGCATCAGCGTCAGCTATCTCTGCTGATGCAACGGATGCCAGCGTTTCTTCCGTCGCCGGATTAAATACGCCAAAGCGGCCGTTTTCTGACGCGGGAACAAACTGACCATTGATATAAAGGTCGGTTGGAATCGTGTTGATGAAATCGTTATGTTGTGACATACCAATACCTTTCTTTAGAAGAGGTGCCGAATGGGATCTGCCATGCGTCCGGCAAAGTTATCGAGTACGACGGCTGCATCTTTCCCGGCGAGCAGGGCATTGGTGCAGGTCAGTGTCAGCATCAGTTCATCGCCGGAGCTCACGATCGCAATGACGGGTGCTGACTCGGGCGGAAGTTCAGCTGAGGAAATAAAAGTTCCCCGCAGATCGTGAATGATGACATCCGGTTCGCCTTCCGTAGCTACGGTCTCTGACAATCTCTGACGGGCCGAATAGGTTTCACTGGTACCTCGCCGGTTAATGCGCACGGTCGCCTGATCGGCCAGGCTGGCGCCGGCAAAGGCAGCGATGACACTCGCGTCACTGGCAGACTCGATATGACCGGTTGCCCAGTCAAGAAAAGCATCCAGTGCAACCGGTGATACGCGTGCGGACAATCGGGTTATTACCGCGCCGGGCGCCGCGAACTCCGATCGTTTCCCGGCCTTTTCATGGGCTTGCCTGAGTGCTTCAAAGTCTCTGGCATGAAACGGTTGGGGGTGGCCTGTAGCGGCCAGATGGGCCAGATCATAGCCCGCCTGGTGGGCGAGGCGCTTTAGCTTGGGCGAGGCCAGTACCTTCCCTTCCGGTGCCGGCTCCCGACGCCTGCTGACTTCCGGTTGTTTTGGGGCAGCCGGCTCTGCAACGGTCGTTGCCGGCGCTTTTTCCGATACCTCTACCGAGGGTTGATCGGCGCTGGCAGTGGGCACGGCCGACGACGAATACGCTCTGTCGACGGGGTCTGATACCGGGTCTTCGCTGATGATGGCAATTGTTTCGCCCGTGGGTACGTCGTCGCCAGCGGCGGCCAGCCGCGCCGCGAGATAGCCATCAACGCCAGCCGGTACCTCAACCACACTCTTGTCCGTTTCCACTTCGAACAGAATGTCATGCTGTTTGACGGCGTCACCGGGTTCCTTGTTCCACCCGACCAATACGCCCGAATCCTGAGACATGCCGAGCACGGGCATAATGATCGGTTTGCCGGTAGGCAGTGAGTCAGGCTTTTGGGCTGCTTCCACAGGTTCTTTGTCGGCTGTCTCGCCCGGCGCCGGAGCGTCGGCCGTATCACTGATGATGGCAATGACCTGGCCAACCGGTATCTCATCCCCATCACGAGCGCTGACGCTTACCAGAAAACCACTGGCAGGGGCTTCAACTTCCATGGTGGATTTGTCGGTTTCCACTTCGAACAGGGTTTCGCCCTGAGTAACGGCCTCACCCTCCGACTTGTGCCAGGCGAGCAGCGTCCCCGTATCCTGCGCCATGCCCAACGCAGGCATGATGATGTCATGCCGCATTGATCAACTCCCCGCTTACCAGTTTTTTGGCCTGTTCGAACACCCGCTCCGGGGTGGGAACCGTGATGTCTTCGAGTGCCGGTGAGAAAGGAATAGGTACGTCCATCGCGCCGATACGGGTGGTCGGGGCATCCAGATGGTAAAACGCCTGTTCATTGATCCGGCTGGCAATCTCCGAGGTCACGCCAAAGCTCTGGTGACCTTCATCGACCACAATGACCCGGCCCGTCTTTTTGGCCGATTCAACCAGAGTCTTTTCATCCAGCGGGACAATGGTGCGCGGGTCGATGACCTCGGCACTGATGCCCTCAGCCTGCAGCATTTCTGCCGCTTTCTCACACACCTGCACCATAGAGGAGGTGCCGATGAGTGTGATGTCGGTGCCTTCGCGTTTTATGCAGGCTTCACCAAAGGGGATGCTGTATTCCTCTTCCGGTACTTCGGCGGAGTCCTGATACATCAGCTTGTCTTCGAAAATGACGACGGGATTGTCGTCGCGAATCGCGGTCTTCAGCAGGCCCTTGGCTTCATAGGCAGATGATGGCATGGCCACCTTTAAACCCGGTATGTGGGCAACAATGGCATGCAGTGATTGTGAATGTTGCGCTGCCGAGCGCCGCGTTGCGCCCATATTGGTGCGCAACACCAGCGGTACATTGAGTTTGCCGCCGGACATGTAATGGGTTTTGGCCGCCTGGTTACACAACTGGTCCATGATCAGAAAGATGAAGTCGCCGAACATCAAGTCGACAACGGGGCGCATCCCCGTCATGGCAGCACCCACACCAATACCCATAAAACCGGGTTCGGAAATGGGCGTATCGATGACGCGTTCGGTCCCAAACTCTTCCACCAGGCCCGACAAAACCTTGAAGGGTGTACCGGCTTCTGCCACGTCTTCGCCGAGAATAATCACCGTTTCGTCGTGGCGCATCTCTTCAGCCAGTGCCTCGTTAACGGCCTTTGATAACGTAATTTTCCGCATACTGTTCTCCTCAGGCTAAGACATGCTCAATATCGGTGTAGACGTGCATGTCCACCTCCGAGACATCCGGGTAGGGGGCGTCCAACGCGTAGGCGACGGCCGCTTCCGCGTCTTCGGTGACCTCCTTGCTGAGCTCGTCCAATTCGGCCTCCGTGGCGTACTTGTTCTCGATTAGCCAGGCGCGCATACGGATGATCGGGTCCCGGTTTTCACGCCAGTCTTCTTCTTCCGACTTGGCGCGGTAGTATTCGCGATTAATGTCACCGACATGGTGTCCGTGATAGCGGTAGGTCATCAGTTCCAGGAAGAAAGGTCCTTCACCTTTGCGGGCGCGATCGACTAACGTGCGGGACAGCTCGTTTACAGCGATGACGTCCTGACCATCCACCTGATGCGACTCGATACCAAATGCTTCAGCCCGGGCCGTAATGGAACCGGCTGCAATTTCTTCCGTCTTGGTGTACTCGGAATAGCCGTTGTTCTCACAGGCGTAAATGACCGGGAGTTTCCACAGTGCGGCCATGTTCATCACTTCGTACATCAGCCCCTGGGCAGTAGCGCCATCACCAAAGAAACAAACGGCGACATCACCGGTTTTTTTCAGTTTGGAAGTGAGTGCAGCTCCGGTTGCAATGCCGAGAGAACCGCCCACGATTGCATTGGCACCCAGGTTGCCATTTGACTGATCGGCAATGTGCATGGAACCGCCCTTGCCACGGCAGTAGCCTTCTTCTTTCCCCAGCAATTCACAGAACATGGCTTTGAAGTCTGCTCCCTTGGCGACACAATGCCCGTGACCTCTGTGGGTGGAGGTGATCTTGTCGGTAGGCAATAAGGCTTCGCAAATACCAACGGCGACAGCCTCTTCCCCGGAATACATATGCGTCAGACCTGGCATCTTGGCTGACAGGTAGAGCTGATTCGCATTGTTCTCAAAGGTACGGATGCGAACCATCTGACGAAACATTCTTAACGCATCGTCCGCACTCACTTTCTTCTTGGCGTTACTCATTGCAAACCTCTGTAGTTGACCTGGCAGCCCGTTGGTGTTGGGCGTCGTCGTACCAGGTTTGGCGAAAAATGAGGGCAAGTGTTCAGCAAACCGCCGGCCGCAACGCAGTATCCATGGAGAACAGAACAAGCAACATTGGTTCTGTGGTTACCATTTCAGATACCGCGATGTCAGCCGGTTGGCGTTACTGCATGACGATGCCACCATCAATCATGATCATCTGGCCGGTCATATAGTCGCTTTCATCCGAGCACAGGAAAGCGGCGGTGCCGACAACGTCATCGGGCGTTGACAGCTTTTTCATCAGAATCATTGTTTTGGCAAGGTGATCCATGGACTGGCCTTCCTCTTCGAACATGCCAATCTCAACCAAGTCCTTGTCCAGTTGTTCCCACAACTCGGTCTTGACAACACCAGGGCCATAGCCATTGACGGTGATCTTGTGTTCCCAGAGTGCCTTGGCACCCCCAGTGGTCAGGGCAAGGACGGCGTGCTTCGAACAGCCATAAGGAATGACATCCAGGAAGGTGGTGCGAGACAAAATGCTGCCCACGTTGATGATCTTGTAGGGGTGATCGTCCATTGGGCCCTGCTTGATCATTTGTTTTGTCGCCTCTTGCATGCCATAGAGCATGCCTTTGGTGTTGACGTTCATGATCAGGTCCCAGTTTTCATCATCGATGTCCAGAAACATTTTCGGCTTGTTGACGCCTGCGTTGTTCAGGTACACGTTGATGGAGCCGAACGCATCGACACAGGCCTGAACCGCTGCCGTATGGTCTTCCCGCTTGGTCACGTTCATTGAAACGGCAATGGCTTTGCCAACACCGGCTTCGTTGATGCTGTTTGCAACAGCCTTGACGCCTTCGACGTTCAAATCGCCAAGAACGACGTTGGCGCCCTGAGCGGCAAAATACATGGCATTGGCTGCGCCCATACCCTGTGCGGCACCGGTGATAACGATGTTTTTTCCAGACAGTCTCTTCGGATCCATTTCACTTCTCCAGTCTTGTTGTTATTGCCAGTTTTCAATGAGTTTTTGAACACCATCGTGAGCCCGCGACAGCGCCTCTTCCGGTGTGATGACCCCTCGCAGCATTTCGTGCAATACGACGCCACAGAACTGGGTTATCGCTCCAAACTCGGGAGTGGGTGGTCTCGGCCATGCCTGCAGTTGGTCCTGGATGGCCAGTTGGTCAACCGCATCAAAGATCGGTGAATTGATGCGGATGTTTGGATCTTCACTTGCCGAATACCGTGAGCAACCGCGGCTGCCATTTTTCACATAGAGGCTCTGAGCCCGTTCGGACGTGAATGTCTCCAGGGCGATGGCAGCTTCCTGTCTGCGTCGCTCGCTTAAATTACTGGGAATGCCCAGCACAAAGCCGCCCAATGGGGAAATGGGTTTTTTGCCGGAACCGGCCGGGTGCGCGATGAAGCCGGTGTTGTCTTTGGCCGGAGAATTGTCGTCATCTTCGAAATAGGGTGTCATCTGGGAAAAGCTGTAGGTCATGGCGACCTGGCCCTGGGCATAGCTTTTGGTCCGCTCATACCAGGACATGTTCAGGATGCCCGGGGGTGAGTACTTCAGTAATTCAAGTAAGAACTTGGCTGCAGACAGACCCGCCTGCGAGTCGATCATTGATCGATACTTGCGACTGCCCAGGCCCGCAATCGAGAATTCCTCTCCATCCGGAGCGAGATCAATGATTGGTTGGCCAAAATCGGCCATCGCCATCATAAAGGTATGGCTCAGAGCGGTACCTCTTGCCGCATTCCAGGCGATACCGTAGATCTGTTTTTCCGGCTTATGCAATTTTGCGGCAACCGCCAGCAGTTCATCGATAGTTGTAGGCGGCGCAATGGCTTCCTGAGCAAAGAGGTCAGTCCGGTACATCAGAACTTCAGAGGTGGTCTCTACCGGGATGCCGTAGCAACGTCCACCCCAGTGGGACGCTCTCCAACTGGCGGCGTGAAAGTCTGTCGGGCTGAGTGCCTCCATGTCGATCAGTGTATCCAGCGGCAACAACATGCCCCGTTCGGCAAATTCGCCAATCCATGGGAAATTGACGGCGACCAGATCGTAACTGCTTTTTTCACGGCCCGAGTTCTCTACGGCCTCGTCGTAGAGTTTATCGAGAGAATAGGACCGGTGATGGATAGGGCACCCGACGATCAGTTCGAAGTGCCGCTTGAGGTTGTTCATGATCAGGAATGTAGGGTCGCTGTGCGACAACATGCGCAACCCGCCGGGCAATGACAGAGGGGTACTCAATACGTTCAACGGCGGCCCGAGGCGTTCGCTGAAGTAATCACTGCCGAAGAAACGCTCGTCAGGTTCGAGCTTTTGATCGGCCAGGTTGACCGTGCTGTTGATCAGCAGGTGGTTGTCTTTGGCCATCTGGATCCAGAGCGACAGCAACTGATCGCTGGGGTGCAAGGTAAAGCTGCGTTCACTTTTATGGCGTGCTCTGCGGTTAATCAGGCCTGATTCAACCAGTTCATTCAACCGGCGGGTAGCGGTGGCATAGGGTACGCCACTGATGTCGATAAGCAGCGTAGGCGAGGTTACTTTTCCCTGAAAATGGCGCCTCAGGAGTTCAACACACATACGAATGTGGGCGTTGGGTTTGAACAGTGAATGAGCCGACTCAAAGGCCAGCATGTGTTCATCCATGTAGTCGAGAAAGCGCAATACGCCTTCATCCGGAGCCGCCAACACCGAGATTCTGTCTACCGAATTGTTGTGCATTGACGCCATAAAAACCGCTCCGTGTCTTGCTTGGGCCGCCTTCATTGCCAGTTGGCCGCAATTAGTTCTTATTAGGGAACTGAATATACTCCCAGAGCGTAAGTATATTAACCATTATGATGTCCATAATGGATATGACGTATCCAAAATGGATATATTGGGGGGTTTTTCAACGTGCAGCCGGGGGTATGGTTAATGGGCCCGTTTAAAACTGGGAATGCGTAACTTGCCGTTGACCTAGCTGATGCAGCAGTAACGCAGTAAAGCAGAACAACAATAACGGAGAGTAAACATGAGCACGAAAACACTACTTGCAACCGCTGTAACTGCCACCGTTTTAATGGGTCCTGCCCTGGCGATGGCCGAAATGAGAATTGGTATCACACAGAATAACGTGGGTGTTGATAGCTACCAGACAACCTATGAGAGTGCCTTTATCGCGGCAGCAGAGGCTAATGATGAGGTTCGCGCCGTCGTCCTTGATGCCGGGGGTGATGTAGCACGGCAAATTGCCCAGGTCGATTCGCTCATTCAACAGGAAGTTGACGCGATCATCATCTGGCCAACCAATGGCGAGGCCGTCATCCCGGCTGTCCGCAGAGCGCATAATGCCGGTATCCCTGTGGTTGTCACCAACTCCAACATTGCAGAGCAGGGGTTTGATTTCATTCGGTCTTTCTCTGGGCCGGATAACGTAACGCAAGGCAGTCGCTCTGCCGAAATCATGTGTGACAAGTTCAAGGACATGGGGATCGAGAACGAAGCCAAAGTTGTACAAATCTCTGGACAACCTGGCTACACCACGGCCATTGAGCGCGCGGCCGGCTTCGAAGACCGCTTGCCTGAGGTCTGCCCTAATGTGGAGCTGATGGAAACGCAGCCCGGCGACTGGAACCGGGAGCGGTCTCAACAGGTCATGGAAGCCTTTTTGACCAAGTACGATGACATTGACGGCGTCTATTCGGGCGACGACAACATGGGTGTTGGCGCACTCAATGCAGCCCGCGCCGCAGACC
Source organism: Saccharospirillum alexandrii (assembly GCF_004000275.1). Lineage (GTDB taxonomy): Bacteria > Pseudomonadota > Gammaproteobacteria > Pseudomonadales > Natronospirillaceae > Saccharospirillum > Saccharospirillum alexandrii. The sequence goes on along the minus strand of NZ_RCIP01000001.1, from coordinate 1,427,368 downwards.
GTGACGGTATCATTTTTGTGGGTGCCACCAATTTCTCGGTAGGTTACGACGCAATGGCTGAAGGTGAGTACTGGGGTTCTATTTACCAGTCGCCCGTCGATGATGCGGAAGCTGCGCTGCAAACCGCCATTGACATTCTGGAAGGTAAAGAGGTGCCTTTCCTGAACTATTTCGACACACCGAAAATCACTCAAGACAATATGGATGAGTTTACCCGTCCAGTTTTCTGATACGGGCGATGGGTAGGTGCTCATTGGCACTTTCATAATCCCACTGTCAATGTCCCATGGCGTTCAATCGAACGCATGGGGCACTCTTTAACCCGAATAACAACAAAACGGTTTCAGGGATACCCCTATGGCAAATCTAGCCAGAAAACGAATTCTTACCGTGATGGGAAATCAAGGCATTCTCATTGCCTTCGTGGTGTTTATGGTGATTTTCGCGCTCGCAAGTCCGAAGTTCCTGTCGTTGGACAATCTGCAAAGCGTGGTCAGATCATCTGCGATTCTGGGTGTGATGGCGCTTGGCGTTACCTTTGTCGTCATCAGCGGGAATCTCGACCTGTCGGTCGGTTCCATGATGTCATTCTCCACCATCGTAGTGCTGGACCTGCACGATAAATTAGGGCCCAGCCTGGCCATTCCGACCATGTACTTGATGACACTCGGTTTGGGCGGGACCATTGGCTTTCTGGTTGGGTATCTAAGACTTAATTCACTGATTGTAACGCTTGGCATGCTCTCAGCCATCCATGGGCTGACGCTGACCTATTCAGGCGGAAAAAACATGGATATTGATGACAAGGCAGGTACCTGGTTCAGCTTCTTTGGGCAAGGAGAAATTCTAGGGTTGCCTGTCCCGATTATCCTGTTTGTTGCACTGGCTGCCTTCCTTGGCGTGCTGCTGGCTAAAACTCCGTTTGGCAGAAAGGTATATGCCGTCGGTGGTAATTCAACCGCTGCGTCATTTTCTGGCATACCCAGAGCCCGCACCGTATTTACCTGTTATCTCATTTCAGCGTTTTGCGTGGCAACGGCCGGGTTGATTCAGGCCAGCCGTTCCATGGGCAGTCAGAACACAGTCGGCCAAGGCCTGGAGCTGGAAGTGCTCGCGGCTGTCATTCTCGGAGGCGCTTCTTTACTGGGTGGTTCCGGTACGGTTCTCAAGACGGTAATTGGTGTGCTCATTCTTGGCTTTATTCAAAACGGACTCCTGCTGATTGGCTGGCCTTTCTACATCCAGTATGTCATCACGTGGATCATTATCATCCTGGCGGTGTGGCTCGATATTTCAGTCAAACGCGGTAAGTTCTGGGCCACGATATAGGAGCCGGTAATGAATTCTGAATTTATAAAACGCAATCTCAGCACCAGCGCAATCTGGCTGTTCATTGTTGTTGAGCTCATATTCTTTAGTGTCGCGGGGCAATACTTATCGCTAACCGACGTTGCTTTTATGGATGGCGGCAACATGCTGCTTCTGCTCAAACAGTCAGCGCCCATTGGCATCATTGCTGTCGGTATGACCATCGTAATGGTCAATGGAAACATTGACTTGAGCGTTGGTGCCATCTTTGCGATGGCCGGTATCATTCTGCTGGATAGTTTGTCCTGGAGCATTTTTTCAGGTATCGGAGACTGGGTCATCGTTGTCAGTGTGCTACTTGCACTGACAACCGGTGTGTTGCTTGGCGCGCTCAACGGGTTGATTGTCTGGAAGACAGGCGTCGATGCTTTCATTGTCACCCTGGGTTCCATGCTGGGCTATCGCGGGCTTGTGTTCATGTTCAATGGCGAAAACCCAACGTCAAATCTCAACTGGACACTGGTCGACCTTGCCGAGGCTAGGTTCCTTGGAGTTCACACGGCTACCTGGGTGTTTGGCTTGACCGTATTGATTGTTTGGCTAATCACCCGCTACACAGTCCATGGACGCAATGCGTATGCCATTGGCGATAACCGGAATGCCGCAGTGAACGCTGGCATTCGAGTCGGTCCGCACATGTTAATCAACTTTGCATTGATAGGCTTTCTGGCCGCACTGTCAGCGGTGGTTTTCTACGCCGGATCAGGATCGGTAAACCCGAATGATGGCATGTTGTATGAACTGTGGGTCATCACCGCCGTGGTGTTAGGCGGTACCAAACTGGCCGGTGGGTCGGGCTCCATTATCGGTACTCTGGGAGGGGTCATTGCCATCCAGTTGCTGCGTACCGGGCTGGGTTACATCGGTGCGGACACTTCGACCGTTAATTTGGTTCTCGGCCTGATCCTGATTGTGGTTCTGTTTATTGATCGCCAGCTTAACGTCAAGGGCGCACAGGAGTTAAAAGTATGACTCAGTCAACGCCAGCCCTGCGTCTGGAGGGTATTGTCAAGGAATTTCCGGGTGTAAAAGCACTCGATAACGTATCGCTGTCGGTAATGGCGGGTGAAGTTCACGCACTGATGGGCGAAAACGGCGCTGGAAAATCCACACTGATGAAGGTGCTCGGTGGCATCTATCAGCCCGATGCCGGAACAATCTATGTGGCTGAAACGCCGGTTGTCATGTCCAACCCGCTCGATGCGAAGAACAAGGGCATTGTTTTTATACATCAGGAACTCAGCCTTGCTGAAGAGCTCTCGGTGGCAGAAAACGTTTATTTGGGTGAGCTGCCGAGAAAGTCAGTGGGAAGGGTTGACTGGAAAACGCTTTACGAGAAAACGGACGAAATCCTTAGGCGTCTGAAAGTAAGCTTCAATGCTCGCACTCGGGTAGGCGATCTGTCCATCGCCAACCAGCAGATGGTTGAGATCGCGCGAGCGCTGACCGTTGATGCCAAGGCGGTCATTTTCGACGAGCCGACAGCATCACTAACTGATGCTGAGAAACTGGTCTTGTTTGAAGTGATTGACGACTTGAAGAGCCAGGGTGTCGGTATCGTATATATATCTCATCGCATGGAGGAGATCTTCAAGATCACCGATCGGGTCAGCGTGCTTCGCGATGGCCAGTATCAGGATTCCGTGTTGACGGCAGACACCTCAGAGGAAGCCATTACCCGAATGATGATTGGCCGAAACCTCGACCTATCCCGTGCTCCAGTCAGCCATGAGCTGGGAGAGGTTGCTATCGAGGTTAAAGACCTTAGTTGTGGAGCCTCATTCCAAAACGTCAGTTTCAAAGTTCGGTGTGGAGAAGTGCTTGGGTTCTACGGTTTGGTGGGTGCAGGCAGGACGGAAATAGCGGAAACGCTGTTTGGCCTCCGGCAGCCCAGTTCGGGAACGATCTTACTGGATGGAAAGGAGACGGTGATCAGTTCACCTGCTATCGCCATCAGAGAAGGTATTTCCCTGGTTCCTGAAGACCGAAAAACCCAGGGGCTGGTGCTAGGCATGAACTGCCGGGACAACATGACGTTGCCTCAGATCGATGACATGAAAGCAGGGCCATTCGTATCCGATGGGGCAGAAGTAGCGCTTTTCGACCTGTATCGGGATCGGCTGGATATTCGCACGCCGGGTTGGCGACAGACTGTGGGTAATCTATCGGGCGGTAACCAGCAGAAAATTGTCATTGGCAAGTGGCTGTCAATGCACCCGAAAGTCCTGATCGTTGATGAGCCAACACGAGGCATCGACGTAGGCTCCAAATCCGAGATTCACAAGCTGATACGAGAGCTTGCAGCCAGTGGCTACGCCGTCATAGTGATCAGTTCGGAAATGCCGGAAGTACTGCACGTGGCCGATCGAATTGTTGCCATGTACTCAGGCGAAATAATAAAGACGTTCACATCAGACGATGTAACGGAAGACAACCTTATCCAGGCGATCTCCGGAATTAAACCAAAATAACCAAAGACACTTGGTGAAGTGCCGGAATGTGGTCAGGCACAACACCGTAGGCGAGAGGGATACCATGAGCAATAACATTATCGTAGAACCGACTATCATTGACGCAGAGGCACTTAATCCACGCTGGGACTGGAGTCGTCCCATTCCGGCACCCGGACGCATGAACGTTGATTTTGAGGAGCGGGTCGACTTTCGACGGTTGCACAAGTATCGCGTCGCCCGTGCCAGACAGGCACTCCGAGAATCTGATCTGGGCGCGATGCTGTGTTTTGACAATAACAACATACGCTACCTGACCAGCAGTGTGATCGGCGAGTGGTCCCGCGATAAGATTTGCCGGTATGCGCTGTTCACCGGTAATTCAGATCCGTACCTCTGGGATTTCGGCAGTGCAGCGGCGCATCACCGTTTGAATAACCCCTGGTTCGATAACGACCACTGGCGAGCAGGCATGCTGGGCTTGCGGGGTTCCGTAGCCGAAGAAGCCGGACTGTTTGAAAATGCGGCAAAAGAAATTCGCGACATACTGCAGTCGGAAGGCGTTGCCGATATGCCCATCGGGGTCGATGTCTGCGAACCACCCATGTTGTTCGCCTTGCAAAAACAAGGGCTTGATGTCCGGGATGTCCAGCAGGTGATGCTGAACGCCCGGCAGATCAAAAGCATGGACGAGATTATCCTGCTCAATCAGTCCGCATCGATGGTTGATGGTTGCTACCAGTTGATAGCGGATAACCTTAAGCCTGGCAAGAGAGAAAACGAGCTTGTGGCCATCGCCAACAAGTTTCTGTATGACAATGGGTCGGACGATGTAGAGGCGATCAACGCTGTGTCAGGGGAGCGCTGCAGCCCACACCCACATAACTTTACTGATCGCATGTATCGTCCGGGCGATCAGGCTTTTTTTGACATTATTCAGTCTTACATGGGTTACCGCACCTGTTACTACCGTACCTTGAACGTGGGTAGCAAAACGCCGGCGCAGGTTGATGCGTATCGTAAAGCCCGGGAGTGGATTGATGCAGCCATCAACCTGGTCAGGCCGGGAATGACCACCGACAAAATCGCCGCAGTATGGCCGGCGGCAACGGAGTTTGGATTTCAGAGCGAGATGGAAGCTTTTGGTCTGCAGTTTGGGCATGGGCTTGGTTTGGCACTTCATGAACGCCCGATCATCAGCCGGCTGGTGTCGTTTGAGAACCCGTTCGAACTGCAGGAAGGTATGGTGTTCGCGCTTGAGACCTATTGCCCGGCAGCCGACGGCAATGGCGCGGCGCGCATTGAAGAAGAGGTTGTGGTGACCGCTGATGGCTGTCGGGTAATAACTTTGTTCCCAGCCCAGGACCTGTTCGTGGCGAACCCCTATTAAGTTTTGGAATTGAGGAAACACTATGCCTACCTACACCTATCGGGCAACAGACTCCGGGGAGATCTATGAAATCTCCCACAGCATTCATGAAGCAACCCTGACGCAGCACCCGGACACGGGCGAGGCACTGGAGCGTGTGATATTGGGCGCGCCAGCGTTACACATGAAGGGGTTGAAGAAACACGTTCAGGTTAACTACAAAAGCGCAGCCGCGACCGCTTGTGGCTGTGCTTCGAACGTTGCGCTTGCGCAGCAAATGTACAGCAACAGTCGTGAGACACCGGCCTATGGTTCGGTCAGCAGCAGGCGCACTGTTCACGGCGGAGTCACTACCGGTCCCATTGGTGGCCATAGCCATAGCCACAGCCACGGAGGAAGTTGTGGGCACAACCATGGATCGGGCGGGAGTTGTGGCCACAAGCATTAAAAGGCAGGAAACGTCGGTTGCCAAAGCACTTTAAATAGTCAGTGAGCTGCACTGAAAGTTGGTCTGATGCCTCGTTGATCAGTAACAATACTACCGGTAACGCAGCAGGCTTTCGGGTGAAAGTACAGTGAGGTGCGGGGAGCTTAATAGCTTTGCCAACCTTCGGGACCCGGCGATAGAAACGATCATAGAGGCATTCAGAGGGTGAGTTATGATGTTGTTAAAAACAGCAGATTGTCTGATGCTTGGTGTTCTCCTGGTGGTAGGGTCCAGCTCGCTGGCAGCCAGTGAGCTCAGAGTGATGAAAGAAGATTATGGTCAGTTTCATTACAATACGGATCTGCAAAGTCAGGCCGGTGCCATTGATCTGGAGGACGAGACAACACAGCGAGTCCGGCAGATACTGGACCAGGTGGATGTTGACTACAGCATCCAGATGCGCACCTGGCCGATCTCCTACCGGCGTGCATCCGAAAGACCAGGGTATGGCATCTTTCCATTGGAGCGGCAGGACGATCTGGAAAACACCTTTGAGTTCATAGGGCCTCTGGCGGAGTACCAGTGGGTTGTTTACACCCGGGCAAGCAGTGACCGTGAGATCAGCAGTCTGGATGACTTGCAGGGCATGAGAGTGGGTGGGTATCAGAACTCACCCATTACCGAGTATTTAACGGAACGGGGGGTAAGCGTGGATGAACTGCCCTACGATGCATTGAACCTCAAAAAGCTGACCCTGGGTTATATTGACGCCTGGGTAACCTATAACGCCAACGCAGAAAGCATCGCCCGCCAGGCGGGCTACCCAATGCCAAGATCGGCCTGGGTAGTGAAGACGGTCGATGTTTACCTGGGCATTAACAAAGAAAGTGAGGCCGGGTTGCTGATGTCGTTGGGCGAGGCATCTCAGGGGTTTTGACCTGCTCGGGTTATGCCCGGTATTCAGCGGTGCAATCGCATCGGCATCGGGCTTGGATTCTAGATCATTCCAACCTCGCCCAATATCTCGTCCGTGTGCTCACCTAAACGCGGTGGGGCGGTATCAACCCCTGGACCATCGTGTTCAAATTTGAAACCTGCGTTCAGTATGGTGGCCCGATCAATGGCAGTGCCATTAACGGGAATTTCTAATTGCAATCCGCGATCCTTTAACTGATCGAGTTGTAACACTTCCTCTACCGATCTTACGGCGCCGGCCGGTACACCTGCTTCACACAACCGTTTTTCCCAGTCCATGGCTGAACGGGTCTTAAAGGTTTTGCTTAGTTCTTGTTGTAACGCCTGATCGTGCTGCAAACGCAGGTCAGGGTCGCTAAACCGTGCGTCTTCCAATAAGTCCAACCGTTCCATGGCATGACACAGGCGTTCGTACTGGTTTTGCTGTACCGCGCCGATGGTCAGCGGCATGTCCAGGGTGTCGAATGTATCCGCGGTGGGTGCTCGTGAAAACCCCCGGTTGCCCGTCCGCTCGGGCTGGATGCCTGAAATCATCAGCGGCGAAAAGACGGAGGCCATCATGACCATGGAAGCGTCCAGCATCGACATGTCGATGAACTGGCCTTTTTTGTCAGGGTCCCGCTCACGCTGTATAAAGGCGGACTGAATGGCAAAAGCGGCCAGGAGAGCACTGTAGGTGTCCACAATTGGAAAACCGATGCGCATGGCTTCACTGTCGGCCTCACCGGAAAGACTCATCAGTCCTGAAACGCTCTGGATAATCTGATCGATGGCGGGGTAGTCCCGCATGGGGCCTTCCTGACCGTAGCCGGACACCGAGCAAAAAATCAGCCCGGGATGGCGCTCACGCAAGGTATCGTACCCCAGCCCCAGGCGATTGATGACACCTGGCCGGAAGTTCTCAACCAGGATATCGCTGCTGTCGATGATCCTGAGGGCGGCTTCGCGCCCGAAGTCAGATTTGAGATCCAGCACAACCGATTTCTTGCCGGCATTGGTGGAAATAAACGGCTCGGACATACCACGAAGTTCCCGTCTCTGGGTGTAGTTACGCAGTACGTCGCCACCGGGGGGCTCGATTTTTATGACTTCGGCGCCGAGAAGCCGTAGAAAGTGGGTGGCGAGCGGCCCGGCAATGACGTGCGAAAAATCGGCGATTCGTACGCCCGCGAGTGGTTTTGCCATGAGATCATTCCAATCAAAACGAGTAATAGTTAACAAAGTTAACTACTTGCCTCGCTGACGTCAATGGTTGCCGTCATTTATCCTGGCCAGTTCAGGGGTTGGCGGTGCTGTCCGTCGATTGATGCCGTTCGGCTAGATGAGCGCACAGCCGGTTCATCATGTCGAAGAACTGGGCCTGCTCTTCTGTTGAGAAAATGTTCAGCAAGGTCTCATGCTGAGTTTCCATCTGGTGGCGCATCGCGGCGCGTCGCTTCTCACCTTCTTGGGTCAGAACAAGGGCGTTGTAGCGTTTGTCGGCCTTGACCCGTTCGCGTTTGACCAACCCTTTGTCCTCCATTGAACGGACCACCTTGGTGACCGCCGGTTTCTTGAACACGACTGCCGCGGCAAGGTCGTTCTGAGAGATCCCGGGGTTGATGCCAATGAGGTTGGTAATCGCGATTTCACCCGGTTCGACATTCAGTTCTTTGTAGGCATCTGCAGTTTCATTGCGAATGTAGGTGCGCAGTACTCTCGACAGAAATGGCAAATCTCTGGCCAGGTAGTCCAGTTCCAATTGCCCGTTGTAGGGGAGCGTCGAGATATCAGGAGTGTCAGTCATAGGGTTCCAGAATCCATTTTTTCAGCAGTGAATTTGCCACGGAAGCGCTCAAAGTCAAGCCGTGATCTGCGCCAGCCAGCGATCGTGAACAATGCGTTTGACACAGACAAATCGATATAGTTAACTAAATTAACTAATAACAAAGCGACCCGGAGGTGCAGATTGAAGTCAGCCCAGGCGATCACAGAACTGGAAACGGCCTTTGCCAACAAAGCCCGACCAGCGACTCGCGAAGACAAACCTGCCCGGCTATGGGTGGGGTGCTTTGGTAATGCGGTGCCTGACGTATTGCTGGCTGCGGCAGGATGCCGGTTTGTAGACGTTAAAGCCATTCCGGATGCGGAGCTGAATGACGTTCATCAGGGCATGGCGCGATTTATTGAGCCGTTCCTGGATGATTACACCCGTGTGTTCCTGCACCGGCTCGCCTGTGGACGACTGGATCATCTGAGGGCCATCGTTTTCAGCCGGCAGGATGCGGCAGCCCTGGTCGCTTACCAGTACGCGCTGGAGTATCAGCGCCAGCATCAGGCGGACACAGCTTTTCCGACGCTGCTGTTATGGAACGCGGAACAGGGCACCACTGAGGCTGTGATGACCTTTAACCAACGCCAGGCAAGTCAGCTTTTGACTCGACTGGCGGCGCTGGGTGCCGCGCACCCGAGCAAGGAAGACATCGCAACCGCCATTGAGCAGGTCCGCACCAGGCACCAGGCGCTCGATGAACTGACGCTGGTTCAGCGTGATGGAACGCCCCGGCTTACCGCGCTGGAGGTTTTACGCTGGCGTAATGCGGGGCGCTACCTGGACCCCGCCCAATTTTCTTCGCAATTGCGTACCGCCTTGTCGGATGTGAGTAGCAGGCCGGCTCGGATGGGCAAGCGACTTGGCCTGGTTGGAACAGCCACTGACTCCGAAGACTTATATCGCATGCTCGATTCAGTTGGGTGTGTGGTTGCTGATCTGCAGCCATTTGGCCAGGCCTGGCCGGGGCCAATGAGTGAGTCAGATGATCTGGACGGTCTGTTAAACGCCATGGCGATTGATCCCTTTTGCCCCAGAGGTCGGTCCTCCATCGCCATGGTCGATGCGCTGGCCGATGCCTGTGCGCTGGCTCAATGCGATGCGGTGATCGCCCAGATGGACCAGAACGACGACACATTTGGCTGGGATCTGCCCAGTCTGGAACAGGCGTTGAATGACCGGGGAATTCCTCTGCTGCAACTTGGCTTTCGCGATTTAAGGCCGGACGGTGACTGGATCACCAGGTCCCGGGAACGCTTGACCACTGTCTTGGGAGATCTGTGATGACTGACGCCAACGCAACCGACTACGTGCCGCTGGCAACCGCTCGTCAGGCAACCGACTATCAGCGCGACTGGGTGCGGGGGCTGCGTGAGCAGATCAAGTCCGGCACTGAGTTCGCCTTTGTCAATGCGGATACACCGCATGAATTGTTTCACATCATGGGGCTGCCGATTGTCACTAACCAGTGGTGGTCGGCGGTGTTATCGGCCAAGCAGCTGTCAGAATATTACTTCGATTACATGGAAACGCTGGGCTATCACGATCGATTGGCAAAATACTCCAGTTTGCCGCTGATCGCCGAGCTAGAGGGCGACCGTGAGCGCCAGCCCTGGGGCGGCTTGCCGGCACCGGCGATTCTGTGCGCCCGACAAAGCGCCGATGATCATCAGCGCATCTTTTCCTTATGGGCCAAGCAGACGGGGGCGCCGCTCTTTCTGTTCAGTGCGCCGGCGGTTCCGGACCCGGCGCCCAACTGGTGGCAACTGGCCCGCGACGACTGGGAAACCTTGTACGGAACCGACCGTCTCGACTTGATGGAAGCGGAACTCTACGACCTGGTGCATCAACTGGAACACATCACGGGTCGGGATTTCGACCCGGATGCGTTTGCCCGGTACATGGCCGCCATTAATCGACAGGAAGAACTGTTCGATGACGTCAGTCAGATGTTGGCGCAGGCGCCTCGTTGCCCCATTCGAATAGCTGAACAAATTCCCAACGTGATGATTCCACAATGGCACCGCGGTTCGGACTGGGCCCTGCGACATGCCGAAGCCTTCCGTGACGAAGTGAAACAGCGCATCGAGGACGGCGTGGCGGTATGCCCCGACGAATCCATTCGCATGATGTGGGTCGGCGCGGGGCTCTGGTTCGATACCAGCTTCTACGCGGCGTTTGAAGAAAGCCACAGCGCCGTGTTCGCCTGGTCCATGTACCTGCCGTTCGCTGCCGATGGTTACATCCGGTACGACCATGGCGATCCGATGCGCTCCCTGGCTGCTCGGGTTGTGTCTATGAATGAACAACTGCACCAGCCGCCCTGGGTCAATTCCTGGTTGGTTGAGCAGGCCCGGCGCTATCGAATCGACGTGGCTCTGATGCTGATCCCCCGGCACGATCGCTTTTCCGGTCAGGGTTCCCTGTTCTCGAAACAGGCGCTGGAAGCGGCGGGAATCACGGTGATTGAGATCTGGTCCGACATGGTAGACCGGCGCGAGTGGGACCGGGAGGCCATGGTTGCACGGGTCGCCTCGGTGCTCGATGAGGTGAAGGCAAAAAAGGTTTTGACGTAGTTAACAAAGTTAACTATTGTGGAGTTAAACAAGATCGGTGATAAACCGACTTCAAGACAGGAGCTTCCCGATGACGGCTTTGCAGGATATTAACATTGCGGATTTCAGCTGGGTCGGCGCCGGACCGCGCGCCACCAAAGATCTGGCCGATAATGGCGCCACCGTTGTGAAAGTTGAATCGCGCAAGCGCCTCGACCTGGGTCGTCGTTCCCCGCCTTTCGCGGGTGACAGTTCCAACGCCGATGCCTCGGCGTTTTTCGCCCAAACCAATACCTCCAAATACAGCGTCACCATTAATCTGTCGGAGCCCCGTGGCGTTGAAGTTGCCAAATCGCTCATCGCCTGGGCGGATGTGGTCGTGGAAAACTTCGGGCCTGGCTTCATGGATCGCATCGGTCTTGGTTACGAAGAATTAAAGCGCATCAAACCGGAGATCATTCTCGCCAGTGTGTCGGTGGCCGGGCGTACCGGGCCCATGGCTGGCTTTCGCGGCTACGGCAATTCCGCGGCTGCCCATTCCGGCCACGCGGCCATGTCTGGCTGGCCCGGTCATGAACCGCATATGCCTCCCTTTGCCTATGGCGACGTCATTGCGCCCATGTTCGCCACGGTGGCTATTCTCGGCGCCCTGGAAGAACGCGCCCGGACCGGGCAAGGCCAGCATCTGGACATCTCTCAAATTGAACCCATGGTCCATGTTCTGGCCGATCTGTACGCCGAGGCGGATGAACCTGAAAAGCCGGGGAACGGTGATCCGGTGATGTCGCCTCACAATGTTTACCCAACCCGCGATGACGATGGCTGGATCGCCATTTCCGTTGAAAACGACTCCCAGTGGCAGGCGCTGTGCCGGGCGTTTGATCAGCCGAACCAGGCGGTCGACGCTCGATTTGCCAGCGCCGAATCGCGCCGGAACAACAGTACCGAACTGGATGAATGGCTCAGCGACCTAACCCGCCAACACACGGCCGAAACGCTGGCCGCTGACCTGTGCCGGGCCGGTGTGCCTGCTGCGCCGGTTCTGAATGGCAAAACCCTGTTTGACGACCCCGAACTGAACCGCTGTGGTCATTTCACCACGCTTGATCACCCGGTGCTCGGCGCCAGCAAGATGCCGACGCCACCGATGCAGATGTCGGACACCCCATCCTGTGTTGGCCGGTCTCCGTTGCTGGGCGAGCACACTCGACTGGTGTTGGTCGACTGGCTTGGAATGAGCCCTGAGCAAGTCGAGACGCTGCAGCGCGAGGAGGTACTGGCATGAGCATGTTGAGTGGCATCAAAGTACTGGAGTTCAGCAATGGTCTGGTGGATCTCGGTGGGCGAATGCTGCGGGAAATGGGGGCTGATGTGATCTCGGTGACGTCGGAGCGGGCCAGTGACCGGCCACACTGGCGCACTCTGGCCTGGCACCACGGCAAAACCCGCGTCACTGTGCCGGAAGGTGCTGATCTTGGCCAGTGGGCTCTTATTGATGACGCCGACATTGTGCTCGACGACCGGCGTCCTGCGCATACCTCAACGCTGGACGAACTGAGAGCCGGGCGGCCGGGCCTGATACACGTTATCGCACGCCCTTACAGCGCGAGCGGCCCTTACCATGACCGGCCTGCCAGCGATCTGACACTGATGGCCATGTCCGGCCTGATGACCATTACCGGTGAACCGAACAAGCCACCGTTGCGATTGCCGGGAGAGCAGGCTTATGCCCTGACCGGTATCCAGGTAGCGACGGCTGCCTTGTTGGCACTGCATGTGCGCCGCCGCACCGGCCAGGGCCAGCGGGTTGAAGTGTCTGCCTTTCAGTCGGCTGTTCTTGCCAACTACCGGGAAGCCATTATGTACGAATGGACCGGTCGAATCGGCCGGCGGACCGGGAACCAGTTGGTGCGGGGCAAGTCGGGTGTGCGTCAGGTATGGCCCTGTGCTGACGGCTATGTCACCTGGTCGATGATCGATAACCCCAGCATGATGCGATCCATGGTGGCTGTGATGACGGAGCGCCAGGTCGCGGGCGAGCTGGCGGACATAGACTGGGAGGCCATTCTGGTCGCCGATACCCCGCAAGACACCATTGACCGCTGGCAGTCCGTTTTTGGCCGCTTTTTCGCCACCCAGACCCGCGCTGAACTGGGCGCCTTGTCATTGGAGCGTGGTTGGGGATTGTCCGTGATCAAGAATCTGGACGACGTACGACGCGACGCGCACCTGCTTGAACGCTACCTCTTCGTCCCGGTGCGGGATGAAGCTAGCGGCGTCGAGACACCCTTGCCGGGACCTCTGTTTCACCACACAACAGCCGATGAACCACCTGCGCGGGTATTACGCAAACCGGTGCCGGTTACGGCGTCTACCCGGTGGGGTGACCTGTGAGTCGCGCCGCATTGGCCGGGGTTCGGGTCCTGGACTTTTCGCGCCTGTTGCCCGGGCCTTATTGTACCTGGCTGCTGGGTGACATGGGGGCCGATGTCATTCGCGTTGAGAACCCGCGCGAACTGGCGAAACAGGCGACCATATTTGGTTGGGATAAGCTGACACCGGCAGAGCGGACGCGGCTGCGAGAGCGGGACATTCTGGCGCGCAACAAACGCTCATTCCAAGCGGATATGGGCGATGCTGACGTCGTCAGTCTGCTGCATGACCTGGTCCGAACCGTTGACGTTGTGGTTGAAGATTATCGGCCCGGTGTTCTGGAAAAACTGGGTTTGGGCTACGACGCCCTGTCCAAAATAAACCCGGGCCTGGTGTATTGCAGCCTGACCTTATGCGGCCAAACCGGTCCCTATCGCGACAAGCCCGGACACGACCCGGTTGCGCTATCTATTGCTGGCGTGACTTCCCGTTTGGGAGAAGACCCGGACGCTCCCGGGTTTGCAGGTATTCCGGCCGCAGACATCGTAACCGGTACCCACGCCGCGTTCGGCATTGTAACGGCGTTGCGTGCCCGCGACCGGGACGGGCAGGGCCAACACCTCGATATTGCCATGAGCGATTGCTCGATGAGCCTACTGGTCAACCTACTGTCGAGACATTCCGATTTGGAAAATTTGCCCGCCCGCGGCAGTCGCCGGGCGGACATGGGGCTGTGGCGCACGGCCGATGATCAGTTCATTTGCACCACCGATATGGAACCGCGTTACTGGCGCCGGTTCTGCGAAGTGGTGGGTCGTGAAGATTTCATCCACCTGCAAAATGACGTCGAATCCCGGCCGGCAATACGGGAAGCCCTGAATGACATTTTCAAAACCAGAACCCGCGCTGAGTGGCTGACCCTTCTTGAGCAGGCCGGAACCCAGTTCGCTCCCGTGTACAGCGTGAGCGAAGCCATGCAGGACCTGCATAACCGCGCGCGGGGAATGGTCGGGGAGTATCCGTCCAATACTGGCGATGGCGCTGTTCTGCAGTTGGGTTCGCCGCTGAAATTTTCCAGAACTCCGGCATCGATCCGTCAGTTAGGCCGATTACCCGGATCGGACACCCGTGCCATTTTACAGGAACTGGGAATACCCGAAGAGGAGGTTGAGAAACTGATCAGAAACGATTCGGTAATGCTGAGTGAGTGAGTCGATTCGGTTGTCCGCTCTATTCAGAGTCTTCCATACAACAAATATAAAACGAACGAAGAGAGAGGAACTGGTTATGGTATTTAACAAAAAATGTGCAGTTCAAATTGTTGCTGCATCTGTTTGCTCCACCCTGGCCGTTGGCTTTGCCAGCGCAGCGGAATTCAATCTTACCTATGCATCCCCGTATTCAACGACTCACCCTTATGGTGCTGCCGATGAAGCCTGGATTGAGCGTATCGAGGAGCAAACCGACGGACGGGTGGACATCACCGCTTATTGGGGCCGCTCACTGATCAGCAGCCGCGAAGGGGTTGACGAGTTGGAGGCCGGCATCGCCGACATGGCCTACATCACTCCGATCTACGCCACCTCGGGCTACGAACTGAATCGCCTGACACCGGCCTTCTTCTATGGCTATTCAGACCCGGCTCATGTTCTGGAGGTTTACCAGCAGCTTTGGGAAGACTTTCCAACCTTTTCCGAAGAGCTGGACGGTGTCCGGGTGCTGGGTTTCAACGTAGGCACGCCGATGCACCTGCAGTTGCGGGACACCCCGGTTCGGGAGCTCGAAGACTTGCAAGGCTTGCGCATTCGCGCAGCGAACGATTACATCGGCGCCCTGGCTCAATTCGGTGCTGAAGGTGTGGCCATGCCAATGGGTGATACCTACCCCGCACTGCAGCGCGGTGTACTTGATGGCGTGGTTGCGCCCTACGAAGCGTTGAAGTCGCTGAGTTTTGGGGAAGTGGTCGACTACTACGTTGATCTGCCCCATAGCCGTGGTGCCTATGCCTCGCGGGCCATGAATCAGGATGTTTGGAATTCGTTGCCTGAAGACATACAAGCGGTTTTCATCGATAACATCGACTGGCTGACGCAAAAGAATCTTGAAAATTCGATGGCCGCAGAGGAATCAGGTAAAGCCTTTGGGCGTGAGCAGGGCGTGACCTTTATCGATATCGCAGACTCGGAAAAACAACGGTATGCAGAGGCCTTTGTCAGCAGCGCCCGGGACGTAGCGGAAGATTTGGACGAGCGTGGCCTGCCGGGCACTGAGATTCTAGAACAGGTTCGTCAAGCCCATCAAAACGCCGACTAAGCCCAAGCCGGAGGGGCCAGACAAGGCGTCTGGCCCGGATTCGCGGAGATTAGCATGAGAATGATCGAACGCCTGCTGCGCTGGGTTGTGACGGCGGGTGCCTTCACCGGCGTGGCCTGCATTATCGCCCTGATGTGTCTGACCGTGGTGACGGTGAGTTTTCGGGCCATCGGCATCGCTTTTCCAGGAACCTATACGCTGGCCGAGATACTCCTGATCCCGGCGATCAGCTTTTCCCTGGCCTATGCCGCCTATGAAGGGGCCCATACCCGGGTTGAGTTGATGACGTCGATCCTGCCTGAACGGCTGTCGAGTCTGCTCGACGCTCTGATGCTGGCACTGGGTACGGTGTTTTGGGTGGTAGTAGCGTATGCCGGAACACTCGAAGCACTCAAGAGCGCCCGAAACCGGGAAGAGGCTCCCATTCTGGGGTTTCCGGTCACGCCGTTTCGGTGGTTGCTGGTGATCGCCATTGTGCTGTTGTGCCTGGTGTTGGTGGTGCAGGTTGTTCGGGCTCTGTTGCGCACGAGACAGGTTAAAGAAGTCAGTAAAGGGAGTCAGTCATGACGCCGGTAGTTACTGGAATTGTCGGCCTGATTGGCCTGTTCAGTTTGATCGCGATGGGCATGCCTATCGGTTTTGCCATGGGCCTGGTTGGTTTCCTGGGCTTTGCCTATCTCATCAGTTTTCATGCCGCCATCATCAAGGTGGGGGTTGTTACCTTCGATATATCCACAAACTACGCCATCGGAACGGTGCCCTTGTTTCTATTCATGGCCCATGTTTTGTTCGCATCCGGAATCGGCCGGGATCTGTATGACGTTGCCGCATGCTGGCTGGGTCGTCGTCGGGGTGGTTTGGCGATGGCAACGATTGGAGCTTCATCGGGCTTTGCCGCAGCAAGTGCGTCGAGCATCGCAACAACGGCGACGATGGGATTGGTCGCACTGCCTGAAATGCGCAAGCACAATTACGATGTGTCGCTGGCCTCCGGGAGTGTTGCCGCCGGCGGAACCATCGGTAGTCTGATTCCTCCCAGCGGCATGTTCATTATATATGGTATTCTCACCGAAACGTCGATTGGCAAAATGTTTGCCGCAGGGATTATTCCCGGTATTTTGCTGGCAGTGTTTTATATGATAACGATTGCCGTAGTATGCCGGATAAACCCGAACGCCGGCCCACGGGGCCCCAAGTATTCGTTCAGTGAGAAACTGGTCAGCCTCAAAAAAACCGGTGAGGTCATTATCCTGTTTATGCTGGTGATGGGTGGGATACTGCTGGGTTGGTTCACGCCTACGGAGGCAGGTGCCATGGGTGCGTTCGGTGCCATCATTGTGGCCAGTCTGCGTCGTCGATTGAACTGGAAAGCATTGAAAGAAGCGATATATTCCACACTTAAAACGACCGGTATGATTTTCGGTATTCTATTTGGTGCCCTGGTCTTTAACAGCTTCATCACGGTGACGAATATTCCGTTGAACATCGTCGGTTTTGTGACTGAGTCCGGCTTCTCTCCGTTTGTGGTCTTGCTGCTCATCCTGTCCGTTTATTTGTTGTTGGGTATGGTGCTTGATGCCTCGGCCATGATGACATTAACCATTCCGCTTTTCTTTCCGCTAGTTACCAACCTCGGGTTCGATGCGGTGCTGTTCGGTGTGCTGGTGGTACGGATGACCGAGATTGCACTGATCACACCACCGGTGGGCATGAACGTTTATGTGCTGTCCGGTATTGCCCCCGACATACCATTGCGAAAGATCTTTAAAGGCACCTTGCCGTTCGTGATGGCCGATGCCGTACACGTCGCACTGTTGCTGACCTTCCCGATTCTGGTGTTGTGGCTACCAAGCCTGTAGTTGCAAATGCCTGGCGACGCTGGGGCATTGTCGGAGCATCCGGCGCGCTAACCGGTGTTGGCCAGGGGTTTGTGGCCTTTGCCATTTCCTCGCTGGTTAAACCCATTGCCGGAGACCTCGCCGTAGGGCGGGGCACAGTGTCGATGGCGATTGGGCTGGGTCGGCTGACGACCGGTTTGCTGGCTCCGCTGGCAGGCTATTTGTCGGATCGTTTCGGACCTCGCTTGCCCGTAATTCTGGGTATGTTCCTGCTCGCCCTGGGCCTGGCATTTATGGCTTTTATAGAAACCGCTGTCGGGCTGGTGATGGTTTGGTCCGTACTCGTTTCGGCCGGAGTCGCTCTGGGTTTCATGATCGCCCTCGATAAGCTTGTCGTACAATCGACGGTTCATCGAAGAGGGCTGGCTTTAGCCGTTCGTTTTTCGGTCGTCGGACTGGTCACCGCTTTGCTGATCCCGCTGGTAGCCTCTTTATTGGATCGATTCGGCTGGCGGGCAACCTGCCTGATATGGTCCGTATTGATCGTTTCGCTGATACCCTTCGCTTTGATCGGATTCCGGGGCGGCAGAGTGCCAGGTGACTCGCAGCATAGGGCAGCTCAACCAACAACGGGCAAGAGCGATACCCGGACTGGATGGCGCACCATCGCAGCCAGTCGGGCGTTCTGGTTACTTGGCCTGGGTTTTATGGCACAAGCTTCGATCAATTCAGGGTTGACTGTGCACCTCATGCCCCTGGTAACCGACCAGGGCTACCCGGAACGCATGGCAGCGGCGCTGCTCAGCGGCTTAATCCTGTTATCGATACCGGTTCGGTTGTTAACGGGTACATTGTCAGACTTACTGACATCCAGGACGCTGGTTATTGGCTTTGGTGGAATGCTGATCGTCGAGAGTTTCAGCCTGATCTGGTTCGGCACCTGGCCGTCATTAACGGGGTTGATCGCCATGCTTGCCATGCTGGCCGTCAGTGTTGGCGCCGGCACGCTGATTGTCATGGTGCTGGTCAGCCGGCTATTTGGTGAGCATCGATTCGGTTCTGTACAGGGCAGTCTGATGCTGCTGCAGGTGCCCGGCACCACGCTGGCCCCGATCCTCGCGGGCTATGCCTTCGATTTAACCGGAAACTATCAACTCGCACTATGGGGGTTTGCCGGTGGCTTGATGTTTATAGGGTTGTTGATTTTAACCTGGCGATTGGGGGGAGCAAGCCCATCGGGTTGACACTACTCGCTACCTTTCGATGATATCGATTGGTGTTAGCGGCGTTTTATAAGACGCTCTGGGTTCACGTTATTCCAAGGTTGTTATGATGCGAGAATAACGCGCAATGTAACGTCTTGCTTCATGAACCAGTGTTTCACCATCGATGCCCTGCCTGGCCATATCGTCGATCCAGCGTCTGACCACTTGTTCGCTGAGCGCCTCAAAATCATAAATTATATCCACATCCAGGCGGTTAACGCGGTCACGCTGTGCGCGGAACATCGGAGCCTCCAGGTCATCCCAGGCCTGGCCCATGCTGCGGTAGAGATCCTGGCCGATTTGGTCATCGATTACCTGTCGAAGGTTCGCGGGCAGTGACTCATATCGGTCCTTGTTCATCAGCAGTAAAAAAACCGCAGTACCAAAACGTGAGCCGTCGCTGCCTTGCACGGTTTCTGTTACCTGGCTTTCGAGCCCCAAAGCGGTAAAAATTTCAAGCGGTAGCAGGGCGCCATCGATTTGATCGTTGGCGAAGGCATCACGAATTTGCAGGACAGGTACGGTAGTTTCGCGAGAACCCCAGGCTTCCATTAACCAGCTTCCAGTGCGAGATGGCGTGTGAATGCGAAGGTTGCGGACATCCGCAGCACTTTGGATACTATGGTTTTTCAGGTGCAAAGCGTTGCCACCATGTACGTGCACCAGTAAGGGCTTAACGTCAGCGTAATCGGCTTCGATCAAATCAAAATTAGCATAGATTGCCCTATTGGTTGCATAAGCGCTGCGAAAGTGAACGCTGGGCAGTTCGAAAACTTCGGTGCGTGGAAACTGGCCAGGGTGGTAACCCGCCAGTGTCCAAATCATATCGACTTCTCCGTCAACTAGCTGCTGATACAAATCTCCAGGCACACCACCGAGTGACATCCCCGGATGAATACTGACGTCCAGCTGGCCGTTGCTTTCATCTCGCAGTCGTTGGGCAAAGGGTTCCAGCAGGACGGCTTGAGCAGGAGAGTTTGGCCCCAGAAAATGATGCAACCTTAGGGTATGGTTTTCTGCCTGAGCTGAGTTCAGCATGAAAAGACTGAGCAACAGCACAGCCAGACCTCTTGGAGTATGGGTAAGCACAGGTATAAATCCTTGTTGTTATTGTTGTAGTGTTAAACGGCGACCCTCCCGCCTAATGCTGTTAATGAAGTGGGTCGCGTATTTTGCTGTATAGTCGGAGTCGAATTGTTGTGCGACTAAACAATTACCCTAGGCAGGGATTAGGCATTGGTCGATGCCAATCACTAGAACGCAGCGTTTAGTATTTGGGACGGGAGTGGGCTCAATCGGGCACAGAGAGCCCACTTTGATGTCCCCGGCATTGAGAAATGTCTCGTAATATTCATTTCAGGGGCCTCTGGCCGCCTGGGTCACGTCTCTGTGTCAGCTACGCAAGTTGTCGATGATGTGACCCAGCATCTCGATCAACCGTTCCCGGTCTTCGGCAGGTATTCCCTTAGCCATCCTCTCCTCGTGGTCTGCTGCCCGTGCAGCCAGTTCAGTCACAACCTTCTCGCCCCTGGGAGTAAGCCAGACACCTCGTGCACGCCGATCCTGTGGAATGGCTCGGCGCTCTAGAATCTCCTCTTTTTCAAGCCGATCCAGAATAGTGACAAGGCTCGATTTCTGCAGTCCGATGGCGTCTGCAAGCTTGTTTTGCGGCTGGCCGGGGTTCGCGGAAACGATACCAAGTAGCCCAAGGTAGCGGGGGGCAACTCCGTGGTCGGTAATCTTCTCTTCAAAATTCCTATAGGCAAGGATCTGCGCCAGACGCAGGCGATACCCCACCGAGGCCTCCATTTCCCCACCACGCAGGACACTCTCCTGCTCATTTTTTGATGATGAATTATCGTCATGCATCCCGAACGATCCTTTTATTGACAAGGTTTCTGTAATGTCTATATAGTTTGAAAATAAATAGTACGAAGACGAACAATACAATGTCGAACTATGCGAAAGCCGAATCATGATGCCTTTAGGGCAAGAGCAAGGCAAGTCGGCACGGAGGGGAAGGCGATGTCTATTCGCGAGATTGCATGGTGGCCGGCAACTGACGGTGCCAGCCTAACGGATGAGACCCTGGGTTCCCTGCTTGATGCCCAGGCAGAGCGGTTTAAGGATCACACGGCGGCGGTATTTGTGGATACTCGAACCGACGTAGAGACACGCTGGACCTATGGCGAACTAAAAGTAGCCACTGAGCGTCTTGCGCGCGCCCTCATCGGTTGGGGTGTCAACAGGGGCGACCATGTCGCTGTCATGTCGCCCAACCGGGCAGAGTGGATCCTTCTCGAATACGCGCTGGCTCGAATGGGGGCCGTCCTAGTTACGGTTAACCCGTCCTTGCAGGAGCGGGAGCTGGATTATCTGCTGACTCAGGGGCGCATCAATTACCTGATCTTTGCTGACACTTTTCGCAAACAGGATCTCGCAAGCATGCTTGAGGGCATGATGTCGGGCGCGGGGATGAGAGGGCAAAGAGGGGTAGCCAGCCCCAACTACCCTGATCTGAAAGGTCTCTGCGCGTTCGATTCGGGCGTGAACGGTGCCCTGTCTTTCTCAGTGCTTGAAACGATGGCCGACGAGGTCTCGCCGGAGGATCTGCAACGTCATCAGGCGGCTGTGAAGCCCAATGATGTGATGCAAATCCAATACACCAGCGGCACCACAGGCAAGCCAAAGGGCGCCATGTTGTCGCATTACTCCACGGTCAATAACGCACGGTTGATGAGTCAGCGCGGCGGGTTCCGTTCCGACGATGTGTTGCTCAGCGCGATGCCTCTGTTTCATACCGCAGGCTGTGTTTGCAACATCATGGGCATGCTGGCCTGTGGCGGTTGTGTGGTCGTGCTCGATGACTTTGAGCCGGGCGCCGTGTTGGCTCAATGGGAGCATCATGCAGCGACCATCATCAATGGTGTTCCGACCATGTATAGCCGCATGATGACCCATTCGGATTTTGCACGTCGCCGAACCGATGGACTGCGCCTGGCGTTCATGGGAGGCACATCGATCCCGCCAAGCCTGATGCAACAGGTCTGTGATGCAACCGGCGCCCAGCCGATGATCATCATGGGGATGACCGAATGCAGCCCGATTATCACCCAGACTGATCCAGATGATCCCTTTGATGTGCGAATCGCCACCGCAGGTATCCCGCTGCCCCATACCGAAGTGCGCATTGTTGACCCTGATAAAGGTGATCCGGTGGGTTGGGGAGAGAAGGGCGAATTGTGCATTCGCGGTTATCTTCTGACCCGCGGTTATTTCGACATGCCTGAGAAATCGGCTGAAACGATCGACGCCGATGGCTGGCTGCACAGTGGTGATCTCGCTGTATTGGAGAAGACCGGCCACCTGCGGATCGTGGGCCGGCTCAAGGATATGATCATCCGAGCCGGCGAGAACGTTTTTCCCGTCGAGATCGAAGAGTTCCTGCTGGAGCATCCCGCAATATCACAGGCTCAGGTGGTGGGCGTGCCCGACCCTGACCTTGGCGAGCAGATCTTTGCCTTCGTCTTACCGGCCGGCGACGCCAGGCTCACTGCCGACGAGATTCGAGATTTTTGCCGCGCCAACATCGCCCGGCACAAGATCCCCAAATACATCCATGCACTGTCGGCCTTCCCGATGACCTCCAACGGGAAGATTCAGAAGTTTGCCCTGCGTGAATTGGCGCTAAGCCTGATACAAGAGGAAGTCTCCTTATGAGCGACGTTCTGCCGCTGCTTCTCGAAAAGTCGGACGGGGTCGCCCTGATGACATTCAATCGGCCGAAGGCACGCAATGCCATCAGTCCGGAAGTCGCCTGCCGTCTGGCCGATGCCTTTGCCGACGTGGCTGGGGATGACTCCGTACGTGTCGTGATCCTGACCGGAACGGGAGACAGGGCTTTTTGCAGCGGGGGCGACCTGGCCCTGACGTTACCACTGATGACGGGCGCTCGACAGCCTGAAACGCAGTGGGATTACCGCCTGCTGGATGATCCGGGAATCATGGACCGTTCCGCGCTGCGCGGGTTTGAACTGAACAAGCCGATTATTGCCGCCATCAACGGCCCCTGCATGGCTGGCGGCATGGAAACAATGCTGGCCACCGACATTCGGATCGCAGCGGATCATGCCACCTTTGCCCTGCCGGAAGTGAGGCGCGGGTTGATTCCTTTTGCCGGCTCCCTGGTCCGTCTGCCCCGGCAAATACCCCAGTGCCTGGCGATGGAAATGTTGCTGACCGGCGATCCCATCAGCGCAGAGCAGGCATTGAGCGCCGGCATGATTAACCGGGTGGTTCCCCAGGCCGAGTTAATGGCCAGTGCCTGGGCGATGGCCCGGAAGATCGCTGCAAACGGGCCGCTCGCGGTTCAGGAAGTGAAGCGCACGGTGCTGCAAGCCAGCGGTGTAACGCTGGAGCAAGGTTACCGGATGGAGGACGCTGCCAAGGCACGGGTCATGGCATCGGACGATGCGCGTGAAGGTCCCCGGGCCTTTATGGAAAAACGGCCCGCTGTGTTCCGGGGAGTATGAAGATGACCTCCGCACTTACCGGACAAGTCCACATTGTTACCGGCTCCGGCCGTGGTATTGGGCTGGCTATAGCTCACGCCATGGCTGAAGCCGGCGCGGCTGTGGTCATTAATGATGTCGATGCCGACGTTGCTGAGGCGGCGGCTGACCGAATCCGTGCTGCCGGTGGCCGGGCCGCTGTCGCCGTGGCTGCCATCGGCGAAACGGAAGCAGCGGATCACTGTATCCGGGTCGCCCTGGACCAGTTCGGGCGTATGGACGGCCTGGTCGCCAATGCGGGCGTACTGCGAGATGCGATCTTGTGGAAGGTGACCGATGACGATTTTGATTCGGTGCTGCGCACACACCTGCGTGGAGCTTTCACCTGCGGGAGGGCCGCTGCCCGCTATTTCCGTGAAGCGGAGCAGGGGGGGACCGTGACACTGGTTTCCTCGGTAGCGGGGCAGCGCGGCAATGTTGGACAAACGGCCTATTCAGCGGCGAAGGCTGGGGTGGCGGCGCTGGCACGTACCTGGTCGATGGAGCTGTCCCGGGCGGGCGTCAGCGTCAATGCCATCGTACCCACGGCGGTCACGCGAATGGTCGCGACTATACCGGGGCTTGGCGAAGTCGTTGAAGCTGCCGAGCGCGGCGAACCAATCCCGCACCGGTTGCGCCACGAACTGGGCCTTGGAACGCCACAGGATGTAGCCCCGCTGGCGGTCTTCCTCGCCTCAGAGGCGGGACGCCAGATCACAGGGCAATGCATTGGGATTGGCGGCGATCGGTTGTCGCTCTGGTCCCACCCGCAAGAGATTGCGCTCTGTCACCAAGAAGGTGGCTGGAACGCGGACAGTATCGCTGAGGCGTGGGCGCACACGATGTCTATGCACCGGCAAAAGGTCGGCATCGACCAGAAGACCTGAGCCCGGCAACCGTCCGGGATCTTAATGCCATTGGGAGGAGAGATACCATGAACAACAAAAAGACGTTATCCATCTTGACCACCACGGCCCTGATCGGCCTCGCGGGCGCCGTACAGGCCGAAACATCCTTGCGCCTTGCGCATTGGCTACCGCCCGGCCATGCGCTGCAGACGACCGGATTCGAACCCTGGATTGAATCGATCAGCGAAGCGTCGGATGGCGGTATCAGCTTTTCGATCTTTCCGGCCCAGCAGTTAGGCTCAGCGACCGATCACTATGACATTGCACGCAATGGCATTGCCGATATCACATTTGTCGCGCCCAGCTATCAGCCGAGCCGTTTCCCGATCATTTCGCTGGCGGAACATCCCTTCATGGTGACCAATGCCATCGAAGGCTCTGCAGGGTTCAACGACTGGTACCAGCAGTATGCGCAGCAGGAAATGCCGGATGTCCACGTTTGCATGGCCTTTATACAGGACCCCGGTACGCTGCATACCGTCGAACCGGTGACCTTGCCGTCTGATCTTGAGGGAGAAAGCATTCGTCCGGCTCAGGCCGTCATGGGGTCGATGGTTTCGCTACTGGGCGGGGTCAGTATCCAGGTGCCCGCACCTGAAGCACGCGAAGTGATTTCCCGCGGCGCAGCTGATGGCATTACCTTTCCATGGGACAGTGTCTACCTTTTTGGTATCGACAAAGAAACGAAGTACCACATTGATTTCCCCCTCTACACGACGACCTTCGTACTGGCGATGAACAAGTCCCGTTATCAGGGGTTGCCTGAGAACGAGCGCGCCGTCATTGATGAGCACTGCACGTCACAGTGGGCCAGCGAGATTTCATCGGGCTGGGCCAGGCAGGAACAATCAGGCCGGGTGCGAGCGATAGAAGACCCAACGCATACCGTTCACGAGCCGAGCAGTGCAGAAATGGCTACCTGGCAGGAAGCCACCGCACCGTTAATGGACGCCTGGCGCGAAGAAGTCACCGATAAGGGATATGACGCTGCCGCGATCGAAGCCAGTTTCCGCGAGATCATGGGTGCCGCCGGTGCCCTCTACGAATGATTCGACACCGCATCGCCTGATCCCGGGTGGTGCGGGCCATCCTGTCGGTTAGGAGCCTTTCTATGTATGTCATCAGCGTGGTTATGCGTCGCTTTACGACTGTGGTCGAAACGGTGGCGGCGCTCTGCCTGGCGGCGGTGATGATCATCGTTTTTGCATCATCGCTGGGTCGCTATCTGTTTTCTTCACCCATTCCGGATGCATTCGACCTTTCCCGGTTGTTTCTGGGTTTATCAATAGCCTGGGGTTATGCCGTACTGGGTTTCCGTGGCGGCCACATCTGCGTGGACCTGTTCGCCGAAATGTTGCCAGACAAAGCACGGAAAGGTGTTGAAGTTCTAGCTCAGGGAGTCCTCCTGGTGTTCACCGCAGCGTTGGTTTGGAAGCTATTCAGTCGGGTCACGGATGCCTATGCCTCCAGCGAGGCGACGTTTGATTTGCGTTTGCCCATTTGGCCGCTTGTTGGCGGTATCTGGCTGGGTCTGGCCGTTGCCGTTGTAACCACTCTGGCTGGGTTGATCTACCTGATCAGTGGCCGTCCCCTGGATGAGCAGTCACCTGAGGAGAAACACCATGAGTGAAGCCGACTTCGTCGCCATCGGCGGTTTTGTCGTTCTGTTTGCCCTGATGGCTCTGCGGGTTCCTGTCGGTATTGCCATGGGTGTTGTGGGTGTTGGTGGCTTTGCACAGATTGTTGGGTGGGGCGCTGCTCTGAGCCAGTTAGCGATCACGCCATTGCGGACGATTACCGATTACAACACCTCGCTGATCCCGATGTTCATCCTGATGGGGGTCTTTGCCACCCGTTCGGGTATTTCGTCCGAGCTTTTCGGTGCGGCCCGTGCCTGGGTCGGACACAAACGAGGTGGCTTGGGGTTGGCGACTATTTCGGCCTGCTCAGGTTTTGCTGCCATCTCAGGGTCTTCCGTCGCAACGGCTGCCACGATGAGCCGCGTTGCCCTGCCAGAGATGCGCAAGGCGGGTTACAGTGATGAGCTGGCGACTGGGGTCATTGCCTCGGGCGGCACGCTCGGTATTCTGATCCCGCCCTCAGTGGTGCTGGCAATCTATGGTTACATCACTCAGCAAGACATCGGTACCCTGTTCATTGCCGGCATCGTCCCGGGCATTATTGCTGTCATCATGTATCTGGCACTGGTTTGGGTTATCGCGGGCAAACACAGTGCTGCCAGTGAAAAGGTAGGACTGAAAGAGCGGTTTATTGCACTCAGGGGAATCTGGGCGGTACTGCTGTTGTTTGTGTCCGTGGTCGGTGGCATATACGCGGGCGTGGTCACACCTACCGAAGCCGCAGCGGCCGGTGCCTTTCTGACCGGGCTGATCGGCGTACTGCGGGGACGTTTGGGCCTGCGCGAGCTGCGGATTAGTTTGGTAGATGCCTTACGCACCTCCGTATCGATATACACAATTCTGATTGGGGCGATGTTGTTCAGTTCATTTCTGGCGATCACCCAAACACCCCAGAAAATGACCGCATGGCTCACGGCTTTGGATCTGGGAGCCTATCCAACCCTGGCGCTTATTCTGCTGTTCTTCCTGTTTATGGGGTGCATTCTCGATGCCATGGCCATGATCATTCTGCTGGTACCCATCGTCTTTCCGGTCATCATGGCACTGGGGTTCGATCCGATCTGGTTTGGAATCATCATTGTGATGACGGTTGAGCTGGGGATGATCACGCCACCCATTGGGATGAATGTCTACATTATTAATGGGGTGATCCGGGATACCAAACTGACCACTATTTTTCGCGGTGTTGTGCCCTTCGTGGGGGTGGACCTGGTGCGGCTGGTGTTATTGGCAGCCATTCCAGCGATAACCCTCTGGTTGCCGAGGACCATGAGTTAGTTTACTACCGCTGCAGGCGCGACAAGGATATAGGTGGATATTCACTGCCAGAAATAAATTAGAACAGGAGAAGCGTTTAACGACGCGTTAGCGCCCGCAGGGGACATCCCAGGGGTGTGATGTATCGCAACGAGATGCAATCTCGGTTCCCCATAAACAGTGAAAGCAGCCATTTGGCTGCTTTCACTTTAATTTGGAGCGGGATTAAACGCCGGGAGCGTTTAACGACGCGTTAGCGCCCGCAGGGGGACATCACAGGGAGGTGATGGATCACAACGAGATGTAATCTCGGTTCCCATAAACAGAAAAAGCAGCCCTTGGGCTGCTTCATCTAAGATTTGGAGCGGGAAACGAGATTCGAACTCGCGACCCCAACCTTGGCAAGGTTGTGCTCTACCACTGAGCTATTCCCGCGCTTTTTTGTCTCAAGAGCACCAGTGCTCTCAAAACAGAAAATAGATGGTATCCCGTAGGGGACTCGAACCCCTGTTACCGCCGTGAAAGGGCGGTGTCCTAGGCCACTAGACGAACGGGACACACAAACTCTCGATAGGACGGTACTGGTTTTAAGCAGCCTCGTCTGGCCGTTTCCGTCGAAAGCGGGGCGCATATTACCATTGGAATTGACCAATGCAACACTTTTCCTGAAAAAATTATCAAAATCAGTGTGTTAGCGTTGTATAGAGGCTTCCCGGCAGGGTTTGGGAATACCGCCAGTCACCGGTCTCTGCTATCGTGCTTTCCAATGAATCCGATATTGGGAAGGCGTCATGAAAGCCGCAAATGGGATGGCTTCGGCAAGTTTAAGGGTCCAGCGAATGCAGGAGTCAGCCTGATGCACCGGCTTGTCCTGCGCTGGCTGTTGTTTAGTGTTGGCTGGGGTTGTGTGGTCTTGGGCGCTATCGGGGTGGTGTTGCCGGTGTTGCCAACGACGCCGTTTCTGCTGCTGGCTGCGGCCTGTTTCGACCGCTCTTCGCCCCGCTTCCACCGCTGGCTGTTATCCACTAAGCTGTTTGGACCTCTGATCGAAAACTGGCAGCGGGAGCGGTATATTGAGAAACGCTCCAAGCGGGTTGCGCTGATCGTGGTGGCGATAACCTTTACCAGTTCGATCCTGATAGTTGAGCCTCTGGCCCTGAAAGGGATGTTGGTGGGGTTTTGGGCGACCTGTACCTTCTTTATAGGCCGCTTGTCGACCGTTCCCCGGTCCCAGCGGCAGGTACAGCCAAAGGACACTGTTGCCACAGAGCAGGGATCTTGACGTATGCAAACGAAACCGGCCCGGCGCCGGTGGCGTATCAGTATTACCGGCGTTGCCGGTTGGCATAAGAGTACTGCCTCGTAAGGCTTGAACCTTACGGGTTGGGAACCTGGAGAGTATCGCTATGAGAGTCTTGTTGAGTCTGCTGTTGGGCTTGAGTGTGTCGGCCGCGGCCCTGGCCGAGGATGTCATCGTTTCCCATGCCATTGCCGAACGCGGCGAGCCGCAATACCCGGCCGATTACCCCCACTGGGACTATGTGAACCCGGATGCTCCCCGTCAGGGGTATGTCACCTACGGGGTGCGCGGGACCTTCGATAACTTCAATCGGTTTGCCCAGCGTGGCACTACACCAGCAGGTATCAGGAATTACTTGTTTGACCCATTAATGATCAGCAACAGCGATGAAGTGGGCGTTTACTATGGCCTGATTGCCGAGCAAGTTGAGTACGCCGCCGATAACAGCTGGATCATATTTCACCTGAACCCGGAGGCTACATTTCAGGATGGTGAACCCATCAAGGCTTCCGATGTCGCCTTTACCTTTAATCTGTTTATGGAAGACGGCGTTCCTCAGTTTAAGACCAATTATGAAGGTGTGACGGTTGAAGCACTGGATAGTGGTAGGGTGCGCTTTGATCTTGAAAAGCCCGACAAGAGTCTGCTGGTTGGTCTGGCGACGTTACCGGTGTTTCCGGAGCATGAGTTTGCAGATCTGGACTTTTCAGAGCCTTTCGACGAAGTGCCTCTGGGTAGTGGGGCTTACACGATTTCGGACTACAGTATGGGTCAATTCGTGGTGTACGAGCGCCTCGATGATTACTGGGCCAAGGACCATCCGGCCTGGGTTGGGCAGTTGAATTTTGATTTTGAACGGTATGACTATTATCTGGACGATACCGTGTTGCTCGAAGCCTTCAAGAAGGGCGAGTACGACTTCCGTCAGGAAAACGTCGCCAAAGACTGGGCCACGGCTTATACCGGGGATAACTTCGACGCCGGTTACATCATCAAGGAAGAAATTCCGAACGAACTGCCTCATGCCATGCAGTCCTTTGTATTCAATATCGAGAACCCCCAGTTTCAGGATCGTCGGGTGCGCATGGCCATCAACATGCTGTTTGATTTCGAATGGACCAACGAAAATCTGTTTTACGGTGCCTACAACCGGACACAAAGCTACTTCCAGAATACCGAGTACATGGCGGATAGCCTGCCGCAAGGCCGTGAACTGGAGATATTGGAAGAGTTCCGGGATGAATTGCCTGCAGAAGTCTTCTCGGAAGTGTATGAAAACTTCTCGAGCGACGGCAGCGGTAACATTCGTCCACAATTGCGACAGGCGGTTACCTTGTTACGCGAAGCCGGGTATGTCAGCCGCAATGGCGTAATGGTGAATAATGAAACCGGCGAACCGCTATCGTTTGAAATGCTGCTGTACTCACCATCGTTTGAGCGTATCGCCATTCCGTTTCGTGAGAACCTCGCCCGGGCCGGCATCACCATGGATATTCGCACCGTGGATGTCACCCAGTACACCAACCGGATGCGCGAACGGGACTACGACATGCTGGTGAGTACCCTGGGCGGAGGAACCTATCCGGCCAGCACGAGCCTGATGCTTCAGTTCCACAGTAGTTACCTGGATTCCACTTATAATTCCATCGGCTTGCAGAATCCGGTCATCGATACGCTGGTCGAAGGCATTCGCGACAATCAGCAAAACGACGAGGAACTGCTGGCCTACGGCCGCGCGCTGGACCGGGTGTTGCTGTGGCATTATTACGTGATCCCGCAATGGCATATTGGTGCCTACCGGGTGGCCTACTGGAACAAGTTTGCCCGACCGGAAACACGGCCCCGTTATGCGCTGGGTGCGTCAACCTGGTGGCTGGATACTGAGGCCGCTGCGACCTTACCCGACCGCAATGCTCGCTGAGGGGTAGGGCATGACGGCCTATCTGATACGGCGCCTGTTGCTGGTTATTCCTACGCTCTGGGCCATTGTCACCATCAACTTCGTGATCATCCAGGTCGCCCCGGGCGGCCCGGTGGATCAGATGATCGCCAACATGGAGGGCAACACCGCCTCCATGCTGGACCGAATGACAGGCAACAACCAAACTGAGGTATTGCAGTCACCGTCGTCTTCCGAACGCGAGTCCGGCAGCGATAACCGCTCGGGGGAGTCCAGCTATCGCGGTGCACGTGGCCTGACCGAGGAAGACATCGCCGCCATTGAAGCCCGCTTCGGGTTCGATAAACCCCTGCACGAACGTTACTTCACCATGCTTTGGGAATACCTGAGATTCGACTTTGGCGACAGCCTGTTTCGGGGTGGTTCGGTGGTGGAACTGATTGTCGAACGGCTGCCTGTGTCGATTTCCCTGGGGTTATGGACAACACTGATTGTCTATCTGGTGTCGATACCACTCGGTATTCGCAAGGCCATTAAACACAGCACCCGATTTGATGTCTGGACCTCGGGCGTTATTTTTGCCGCTAATGCCATTCCTTCTTTTCTGTTCGCCATCCTGCTGATTATTCTGTTTTCCGGCGGCAGTTATTTTGACTGGTTCCCGCTGCGGGGTCTGGTTTCAACCAATTGGGATGAACTGAGCCTCGGTGGCAAGATTCTGGATTATTTCTGGCACATGGCCCTGCCAGTGCTGGCGATGGTGATCGGCGGTTTTGCCAGTCTGACCATGCTGACCAAGAATTCGTTTCTGGATGAAATCCACAAGCAGTATGTGATGACGGCTCGTGCCAAGGGTTGTACCGAGCGGCGGATTCTTTACGGCCATGTATTCCGCAATGGCATGCTGATTATTATTGCCGGTTTCCCGGCGGCCTTTCTGGGTATTCTGTTCAGCAGCTCGTTGTTGATCGAAACGATTTTTTCGCTCGACGGCTTGGGCTTACTGGGTTTTGAATCCACGCTGCAACGGGATTACCCAGTCATGTTTTCAACGCTCTATGTGTTTACGTTAATGGGGTTAATCATGGGCATTATCAGCGATCTGATGTACACCCTGATCGATCCGCGCATTGATTTCGAGGCGCGTTGATGGCTCGTTCTAACACACCATTTTTATCACCGGTCAACCGGGCTCGCTGGTTACGATTCAAGGCCAACCGCCGGGCCTGGTGGAGTCTGTGGATTTTTACGATTGTATTCGCATTGTCGCTCGTGTCGGAATTGGTCGCCAACGAAGAGCCTTTGCTGATCTGGTACGAGGGCAAACCTTATTTTCCGCTGGTTCAGGATTACACCGAGCTCGACTTTGGGGGCGATTTCGACCTGATGGCCGACTACCGCGACCCTTATTTGCAAGAGCTGATCGAATCCAGTGGCTGGATTCTCTGGCCACCGATTCCCTATGCCTACAACACCATCAACTACGATTTGCCGAGCCCGGCGCCAAGCCCGCCGACCACCGAAAATTGGCTCGGTACCGACGACAAGGGTCGGGATGTTCTGGCGAACGTGCTGTATGGCTTTCGGCTCTCAGTGTTGTTCGGGTTTCTGACCACGATTATCTCCGCCATTATTGGCGTGGCTGCTGGGGCTGTGCAGGGGTTTTACGGTGGCAAGCTGGATTTGTTCATGCAACGTTTCATGGAAATCTGGGGCAGCATGCCGACGCTGTTTATTCTGATCATTCTAATGAGCATTGTGACACCGAGTTTCTGGTGGCTGGTTCTGGTCGTTTTGTTGTTTGGCTGGATGGGGTTTGTTGGTGTGGTGCGGGCTGAGTTTCTGCGAACTCGTAACTTCGAATATGTGCAATCGGCCCGGGCCATGGGCATGAGTGACAGCCGGCTGATGTTCCGTCACATATTGCCAAATGCCATGGTCGCCACCCTGACCTTTTTGCCCTTTACGCTTTCGGGGTCGATCACCATTCTGACATCGCTCGATTTTCTCGGTTTTGGTATGCCACCCGGCTCACCATCGCTGGGCTTGTTGCTGGCGCAGGGTAAGGCAAACATTCAGGCTCCCTGGCTGGGCTTCACCGCGTTTTTCATTGTCGGCTTTATGCTGACCACTCTGATTTTCGTGGGCGAGGGCGTGCGTGATGCCTTTGACCCGCGCAAGGCGTATTAATGCATGAGTAAACCCACTTCCGAACCTCTGGTCAGTCTGGTTGACGTCTCGCTGGGCTTTGGCTTTGGCGATGCCGTAACGCCGGTGGTGCAAAATGTGTCGCTGGATATTCATGCCGGTGACGTTGTAGCTTTGGTGGGCGAGAGCGGTTCCGGCAAAAGCGTCACCGCCATGTCGATTCTGCGTTTGATATCAAGCCCACCGCTTGTGTGGCTGGGCGGTGAAGTTCGCTGGCAGGGTGAGCGAATAGACGACAAGTCAGATCGGGATCTGCAGGCCTGGCGCGGGCGTAAGGTCGGCGTTATTTTTCAGGAACCGATGACGTCGCTCAACCCGCTGCACACCATCGAGAAACAGATTGTCGAGATGGTGCAATTGCATCATCCGGTCACTGCCCGCCTGGCGTCGGCCAAGGCGTTGACCATGCTGGAGCGGGTTGGTCTGAAAGATCCGCCGACTAAACTACGGGCTTACCCTCATCAATTATCCGGAGGAGAGCGTCAGCGGGTGATGATCGCCCTGGCGCTGGTGAATGAGCCGGAAATGCTGATTGCCGATGAACCCACAACAGCACTCGATGTGACCATTCAAGCGCAGATTCTGGAGCTAATTGCCGATTTACAGCGGGAATTGGGTATGGCGGTTCTGTTCATTACTCATGATCTGACACTGGTGCGACGGTTTTGCCAGCAGGTGGCCGTCATGGAGCGGGGCCGGGTAGTTGAGGCCGGGCCAACCGATCGGGTGTTTGACGCGCCACAGCATCCCTATACTCAGTCTTTGTTGTCCGCAGAGCCGGGCAACCCGCCAGAGCCCCTGAAGGGTGAGCAAAAACCGTTGCTGACCGGGCGTGATGTTCGGGTTTGGTTTCCGATTCAGCGCGGTATTCTGCGACGCACGATCGGGCATGTGAAAGCGGTTGATGGCATCGATTTTACCTTGCATGAGGGTGAATCACTGGGCGTTGTCGGTGAGAGCGGTTCGGGAAAGTCGACGCTGGCCCGCGCCATACTGCGACTCGAAGAAAGCGCGGGTGTACTGGATTTTGAAGGGCAGTCGCTGCAGGGGCTGGATCGCAAGGCGTTGCGCCCGGTGCGCAAGCGCATGCAAATTATGTTTCAGGATCCCTATGGCAGCCTGAGTCCGCGGTTATCGGTGGAGCAGATTGTTCGCGAGGGGCTGGATATCCACAGGATCGGCGAGCCTGAAGAGCGCGATGCAGCGGTGATCGAAGCCTTGAAGGCGGTGGAGCTTGACCCTGAAATGCGGTTTCGCTACCCGAATGAGTTTTCCGGTGGTCAGCGCCAGCGCATTGCGATTGCCCGGGCACTGATCATGCGGCCACGGTTTATCATTCTCGATGAACCCACCTCGGCGCTTGACAGAACGGTGCAATTCCAGGTGATCGAGTTGCTCAAGCGGTTGCAGGCCGATTACGGTCTGTCGTATCTGTTTATCAGCCACGATTTGAAAGTCGTCAAAGCCCTGTGCCATTCGGTTATGGTGATGAAAGACGGCAAGGTGGTTGAGCATGGCCCCGCTGAACAGGTGTTTAATTCCCCTCAAAACCCCTACACTCAAGCCTTGCTCGAAACCGCCTTTGCGGTTTGACGTTGCCCAGTAGCAGTCGCTATAACCGCGTCTGTCACATCGTTGGTCAAACCCGCCCTCGGCACTGGTCATGCCCCTGCAGGGTCGCCGTAAACCCATCCATGGGGACTCGGCTGCAGCATCCTTGCTGCAGACGCCCCTGCAGTGACATGACCAGCACCGAAGGCTAGCCAGTTGCGCGTTTCTTGTCGTTTGACTAAAGCTAAAGCGTTCTAAAAGGAAACCTAATGTCCCTACCCAAACTGGATCATCGCCAGGGAATCTGGATCGCCACACTGGGTGTGGTGGTGCTCAGTTTCGATGCGTTACTGGTGCGTCTCGCCGGTACAGAACCAATGAACATTGCGTTCTGGCGGGGTACCTTGATATGCGTGTCGGTGACGACGTTTATTCAGCTGAGTGGTAACCGTAAACAGTGGCGGTTATATCGGGCACATGGTGGCGCTGCGTTGCTGGTCACGCTGCTTTATGGCATTAATTCGGGGCTGTTTGTTTTCAGTGTTAGCCATACCACTGCGGCCAACACCGTGGTGATTCTCAGCAGTTCCGCTTTTTTTGCCGCTTTCTTTTCATGGCTGCTGCTGCGTGAGCGGGTGGCGTTGCGGACCTGGGTTGCCATTGCGGTGTCGGTTGCTGGCGTGTTGGTGGTGTTCTCAGGGTCGCTGGGTAAACCCGGTAGCTTGGGGGATTTACTGGCGATTATTCTGGCACTTCTGATGGGGCTGATGCTCACATTGCTGAGACGCATGCCAGATTTACCGAAGATGCCGGTCGTTGCCTGTAGCGGTATTGTGCTGGCGATTCTGTCCTGGCCGCTGTCGTCTCCGCTGGAGCTTGAGCCAGCTCAGTACGGATGGCTTGCCGTTATGGGGCTGGTACAGATGCCGGTTGCCTCGGTACTGCTGATGATGGCGACGCGCTACTTGCCTTCCCCTGAGGTCAGTCTGTTTTTACTGATCGAGACCGTGCTGGGGCCGGTATGGGTTCTGTGGGTATTGAACGAGGCGGTTCCGCCGCTGACACTGGTCGGGGGCAGTGCCATTCTGGGCGCGGTGGCTGTGCACTCGTGGTTGTCGCTGCGACGGGAAACCAGAGGTGCCATCTGAGCGCTGGTATGGCCGGATAGGGCAGGTATAATGCGCGCTTTGGAAGTTCAATGCCTCCTCTGGCCCGACGTTGATAACAGGTGAAGTATGCCCATTGAAAAGAATACCGTAGTGACCTTTCACTACATACTGAGTGATGAAACCGGTGAAACGGTGGAGTCCAGCCGCAGTGGCGAACCCAGTGTTTATCTGCACGGGCACGGCGGCATTTTGCCCGGTCTGGCCGAGGCGCTGGCAGGCAAGGAAGCGGGCGATTCGGTAAGCGTTACCCTCACACCCGATCAGGCCTATGGCCAACGCAAGCCGGATGCGATTCAACGGGTACCGGCCAAGCACCTGATGGGCGCTAAAAAATGGAAGCCGGGGATGATCGCTCAGGTGAACACCGAGCAGGGCCCCCGCCATGTGCTGGTGGCTAAAGTCGGGCATAAGTTCATTGATGTGGACACCAACCATCCGCTGGCCGGTAAAACCCTGACCTTTGATGTGGAAGTGGTCAGCTTGCGTGACGCAGAGTCTGAAGAAATAGCCCACGGCCACGTGCATGGCGCCGGTGGTCACCACCACTGAGGTGACTGCAAGACTTGCTTTGTTCAATAAAAAAGGGCCTTGAGGCCCTTTTTTAATGCACGGAAACTGCCTGGTTCAGCCTACGGCTTTCAGCGCTGCATCGTAGTTCGGTTCATCGGCAGTCTCGGCGACCAGTTCGGTAT
Organism: Saccharospirillum alexandrii; assembly: GCF_004000275.1. Classification (GTDB taxonomy): domain Bacteria; phylum Pseudomonadota; class Gammaproteobacteria; order Pseudomonadales; family Natronospirillaceae; genus Saccharospirillum; species Saccharospirillum alexandrii. The sequence continues at coordinate 1,391,450 of NZ_RCIP01000001.1, read as the reverse complement.
GGGCCACCTTGCCGTCTTTGATGACCACAACGGAACGCGCCATCAAGCCTTTAAGCGGGCTGTCTGCAATGGTCACACCGTAGTCTTTACCAAAGGATTCGCTGCGGAAGACAGAGGCGTTGGTAACGCGCTCCAGGCCTTCGGCGCCACAAAACCGCTGCATCGCAAACGGTAGGTCGGCCGAGACGCAAACGACCTCCACGCCATCCAGATTGCTCAGTGCTTCGTTGAACTTGCGTACCGAGGTCGCGCAAGTGGGGGTGTCAACGCTGGGGAATATGTTCAATACCACCGTTTTACCGGCCAGGTCACTGAGCTTCAGATCCGACAGGTCGGTTTTGGTCAGTGTGAAGTCGGGGGCGTTAGCGCCGACAGCGGGCAGATCGCCAACGGTGTTAACCGGGTTGCCTTGCAGGGTAATTTTAGCCATTGCGGGTGGTCTCCCTTAAAAAATCGGTTTTATGGAACGAAGGTGTGAACCCGGCAGTGTAGTCAATACAGCGAAAAGCGGGTTACACGGTATTATCACTGTACGGAAGTGGGGTGTTTTTGGTTGAATGCAATGCCAGAGACTCCCTAGACACACGTTTTAAGCACGCCGCAGACAGGACATCCTATGAGTCATTCAAAGCAAGAGCCGCTGATCGATTTACGCAGCGATACCGTTACCCGGCCGACTGACGCCATGCGCGACGCCATGGCCCGCGCCGAGGTCGGCGATGATGTGTTCGGTGACGACCCCAGCATTAACCGGTTGGAGGCCCGCATGGCCGATCTGACCGGTAAAGAAGCCGCGCTGCTGCTGCCAACCGGCACTCAGAGCAATCTGGTGGCGTTGCTCAGCCATTGCCAGCGCGGCGACGAGTACCTGGTGGGCCAGAATTACCACACCTATTACTACGAAGCCGGTGGCGCTGCTGTGCTGGGCAGCATTCAGCCCCAGCCCATGCCGGTGCAAGCCGATGGCACACTGCCGCTGGATACCCTGATGCAGATGATCAAGCCCGATGACAGCCACTTTGCGCGCAGCCGGCTGATTGCCCTGGAAAACACCCACGGTGGCCGGGTGATGCCGCGCGACTTTATCGGGCGAGTGCGGCAACTGGCCGACCAGCACGGGCTAAACGTTCATCTGGACGGCGCCCGCTTGTTCAACGCAGCCGTCGCCAGCGGTCAGTCGGTGGCTGAGCTGTCGCAATCGGCCGATTCAGTCAGCATTTGTTGTTCGAAAGGGCTGGGTGCGCCCATGGGGTCGGTGCTGGTTGGCTCGGCCGAACTGATCAAGCAGGCCCGACGCTGGCGCAAGATGGTCGGTGGGGGCATGCGCCAGGCGGGTATTGTTGCGGCGGCTATCGATCACGCCCTGGATCATCACATCGACCGTCTGGCCGATGACCATGCCAATGCGGAGCGGTTGCACGCTGAGCTGAGTGTCTTACCGGGCATCGTCAGTGCGACGGTCAACACCAACATGGTGTATATCGAGCTCAAATCGCACGAAAAGGGGCTGGCGTTGCAGGCCGCATTGAAAGAACAGGGCATATTAACGGCGGGCGGCCAGAAGATACGGCTGGTGACCCATCTGGACATAACCGCCGACATGATCGACCGGTTTGTCGCAGCAGTGGCTGAGGTCCTTAGTTAGCTAGCTAATCTGGCTCCAGTCTTCGTACCATTGTTCGGCACTGGTCGAGGCGGCCCCGGCAAGTCTGGGGTTGGCCCGGTACCAGACCATGGCCAGAGCGCTCATCAGGCATTGTGCTTCGCGTAGCCTCGGCTCGCTGATGCCCAGGTTATCGGCCAGGACTGTTGCCTGGGGTTCGGAGAGGTCGAACCCCAGGCACACGCCTGCCAGATCCATCGCCGGGTCGCCCGCTGCGGCAAATTCCCAGTCCAACAGGGTCCACTCCGGCCCGCTTACCCGCAAATTCCCCGGGTGCCAGTCGTGGTGGCACAGTACCGGCTGTTTAACAAACGAATAAGCCTGGCATTGATCCAGAAGAAACGTATGGATATGCGCCGGCAGCGGTTTGGCATGAGTGAGCAAATGCTGGACCTGCAAGGCCACGTTTAGCGGCTCGCCCTGAGGCCTGTGATGGTGTACCTGCTGTAACGCCAGTGTCAGTGACTCCAGGTCGGCGGCCTCACCGCTGGGTGCAGCCTCACCCGGGGCCCAGTGACACAGTTGCCAGCGTGGACATGCGGCAATGAGTTTGGGTGACCAGGGCTCGTTACTTAGATTCAGCAAGATGTTGATTTCACGACGCCGGTCGACCCCTAGCGATGGCACCTCCGGATGATTCAGGCGCAAGGCCACTTGCTGTGACGGACTCTGGATCTGAAACAGGCGGTTGCATTCGCCACCGGGCCAGGCCGTTATTTTCAATGGCCCGGGCAGGGTGTCTTTTACTTCGTTCAGAGCTTCAAACAGCGCAATGGTCATAAGCGGATACCGACATTATCTATGCCCATTGTGTCAGAAGTTGGGTTTCTCTGGCGACTTCAGTAGAATGCACGCCAGTCGGGCACTGTTGGTGCCCGCCAGAGCACGACAGAGAGGGTGAATGACTCTCTGCTCGCTCGCAGCGTTCTCGCCGGGGTGCCTACTGCGGTGCTTGCTGAACCAGGCAAGCCACAGGGCTGAGACTCACCCGCCGAACCTGAACCAGTTAATGCTGGCGTAGGGAGTTGAGACGACAGGTGGGACCCGGGCGCTTTCTGGCAGGGTCTGCACCGATCAACCTTTCCCCTATGAGTCACGTTGGCGCTTTTGTCCACGGCTCATGCGCCGGTCATTGTGATGTTTAACATTGAACCGGAATGCTTATGATGATTGTAAAACCTGCCGTAGCTACGGCCTCCCTGATGACACTGGCGCTGGCGGTCCATGCCGAGCCCCTGACAGTCTATACCTACGAATCCTTTGTTTCCGAATGGGGCCCGGGGCCCCAGATCGAAGCGGGCTTTGAAGCGGAATGCGGCTGTGATGTTGAGTTCATTGGCCTTGAAGACGGTGTGGCCCTGCTTAACCGCCTGCGCCTTGAAGGGTCATCCAGCCAGGCCGATATTCTGCTCGGCATCGACGACGCCCTGATAGCCGAGGCTCGCGCCCTGACCCTGACCCTCCCCCACTGGCTGGACACCAGTCACCTGAGCTTGCCCTACGACTGGCAGGACTCTGAATTCGTGCCTTACGACTACGGTCACTTCGCCTTTGTTTACGACCAGACCCGCGTCGATAACGTGCCTGCCTCGCTCGAAGAGCTGGTATACGACTCCGATCTCAGTGTTATTTATCAGGATCCACGCGTCAGCACGCCGGGCCAGGGGCTGATGTTGTGGATGAAGTCGGTATTCGGCGATGAAGCCGATGACGCCTGGGCAACCCTGCAGCAGCGGGTCGTAACGGTTACCCCGGGCTGGAGTGAGGCCTATGCCCTGTTTCAGGAAGGCGAGAGCGATGTCGTACTCAGCTACACTACCTCTCCGGCCTACCACATGACCTATGAAGACACCGATCAGTACCAGGCGGCCGAATTCAGCGAAGGCCACTATGCGCAGATCGAAGTGGCGGCGGCGCTGGCCTCGTCTGATCAGCCGGAGCGGGCGCGTGAATTTCTGGCCTTTCTGATCAGCAAACCGGCTCAGGATGTGATGGCTGGCACCAACTGGATGTGGCCAGTGTTGGATGGCGCAAAGACGCCTGAAGCTTATGACAGCATGGCCAGACCCGAAACTCTGTACTTCGACAGTGAAACCGTCGCCGAAAACCGCCGTAACTGGATTCGTGAATGGCGCACGGCGGCCAGCCAGTAAGGTTAGCCAAGCTGTGAATCTGCCACTTGTTCTGGCCCGGCTTGGAACCGGCGCCCTGCTGCTGACGCTGGTGCTGGCTCTGGTCGGCATGGCGTTGCATCCGGGCCAGGGATATGGGTGGTCGAGCTATTTCGACGCTTGGTTGTGGCAGATTATCCGATTCTCGGTTCTGCAGGCCGCGTTGTCGGCGCTGTTGTCGGTAGTGCTTGCCTTGCCCTTTGCCTGGTCTCTGGCTCAGCGACCCTTTCGTGGCCAGTGGTTACTGGCTGGTTTTCTGAACCTGGCATTTGTGTTGCCGGTTCTGGCTGTGGTGCTGGGCATCGTCGCGCTGTTCGGTCGCCAGGGTTGGTGGCCACTGCAAACGACGGTGTATGGCCTGCCCGGTATCCTGCTGGCGCATGTGGCGTTGAACTGGCCTTTTGCCGTTCGGTTGCTGTGGGATCGGCTGAACCAGGTGCCGCTGCATCATCGCCGGTTGGCGACTGTGCTCGGGTTATCGACCCTGCAACGGTTACACCGGATCGAATGGCCGATTCTCAAGACCGCCACCGGGCCCGTGTTTGTTTTGATTGCGCTGCTGTGTTTCAGCAGTTTTACGGTGGTTCTGACACTGGGCGGTGGCCCGGCCAACACCAACCTGGAAGTGGCGGTGTATCAGGCGCTGAAATACGATTTCGACGCCCGTGGCGCGGCGCTCTATGCGGCGTTTCACGGTGCCATGGCGCTGGGGTTGATGGCCTTGCTGGGGCATAACAAAGTCTGGTCAATGGAGACCGTAGCCCAGCCCGCCCGGTCCGGCATGCAGCGGGCTAGTGCACTGCAGCGGGTGGCTATCGTCACTTTGCTGCTGACCTTGCTGGCGCCCTACCTGGCGCTGATACAGCGAGCGCTGCGAGCAAACTGGCAGTGGCCGGGTCAGTTGAATGAAGCGCTGGTAAGCAGCCTCGGCATTGCTAGCTTCAGTGCTCTGGTGGCTGTGTTGCTGGCGCTCAGTCGCTGTGTTTCGGTTCAGTCGGCACGCCGGCGCAGTCTCTGGCTTGATTTTGGGGTATTGGTGATGCCCGCCATGGTGCTGACCACCGGCCTCTTTTTGCTGTGCTTGCGGCTGGGTTGGGCACGCCAGTCGACCTGGCCGCTGATCATCTGGATCAATGCCCTGATGGCCATGCCACTGATTTTACAGCCAATCAAGGCACGTACCGCAGCAGCGCGTAACCAGTATCAGCGGCTGACCCGTGTACTCGGGCTCTCCCGCTGGGGAGCGGTGCGCTTTGTGTACTGGCCGGTGCTGTGGCCGGTGCTGACCTGGGCGTTGGCGCTCAGTGCGGTGCTGAGCCTTGGTGACATGGGCGTAGCGGCGCTGGTTGGCCAACTGGATTTTGTGACCCTGCCACTGATGATTTTCAGAGCCATGGGCAGTTATCAAATGACTTTGGCAGCCCAGCTCATGGTCGGGCTGCTGGGGCTGTGTGCCCTGTTACTGGGGCTGGCAGAATGGGCAAGAGGGCGAGGCCATGCTTGACGTGACTAACCTGTCGGCTCGCCTGGGCGATCAGGCGTTTCACTGGCAGTTTCAATTGAAGGCCGGTGAGCTCATGGCCATTGTCGGGGCCAGCGGTCTCGGCAAGTCGACCTTGCTGAACGTCCTGATGGGGCTGCAAGCCACGGCTCAGGGAGATGTGAACTGGCAAGGGCGCTCGGTAATGCAGGTGCCCGTGCATGAACGGCCGTTTGGCATACTGTTCCAAAGTCACAACCTGTTTGATCATCTGAGTGTGCGGCTAAACCTGGCGCTGGGGCTATCACGCTCGGGGCGGCTGACAGATGATCAGCAGCATCAGGTGGAGGAAGCGGCGCGTCGCTTCGAGTTGCAGTCAATGCTTGACCGCACACCGGGCCAGCTCAGTGGCGGTCAGCAGCAACGGGCGGCGCTGGCCAGGGTGTTTCTGCAGCGCAAGCCCGTACTGCTGCTTGACGAGCCCTTCTCATCGCTGGATCCGGCATTGCGCCAGGAAGGGCTCGACTGGGTTCGGGACATGCAGACAGAGCTGGGTTGCACGGTATTGCTGGTCACGCACCATCTTGAAGAGATGCTGCCGGTGACCGATCGGATCCTGCTGGGCCTGACCGGCCAGCAGTGGCTCGACCTGTCGGTGTCGGAATTCCGGAAAAAACGGCAGGAAGGTCGTTTTGAATCATTGCTGGGCAGCATTGAAGGGCGATAATCCGGCCAGCCCAATTGATCTTTTCGCCTCTGGCAGGCAGCATGTGTGCTGGTTTCAAACGATCGTTTGAATAACGCACTGTTGAAGGGTTGCCAATGAATCTCGTGGGTCGTTTTCTCCTGTTACTCCTTCGGGCGCTGATGCGTCGTCCCAGCGGCGACCCCCTGGCCCCGGTTCGACACCGGTATCGGGTCTGGTTGCACGATATGGATCTCAATTTTCACCTGACAGCGGCTCGTTACTTCTCCTTTGGCGACCTGTGCCGCATTCAATGGCTGATCGATACCGGGCTCGGGCGTGCCTTTCTTAAGGGCCGTTACCGGGCCGTGCTCAATGCACAGGAACTGACCTATATTCGTGAGTTTGCGCCGCTCAGTCAGGTCACCCTGGAAGTTCAATTGCGCTGTTGGGATGAGAAATACGCCTATTTTGAGCAACGCTTCTACCACGGAAAAACACTGCACTCGGTCGGCCATGCGCGTATGGCCATGCTGCATAAAGGCAAGGTCATGAGCATGGGTGAGGTACTGGCGCGTGAGGGTCTCAGCGTTGAATCACCACCGGAAACCGAAGCCATTACCGACTGGAAGGAAACCCTGGCGGCGAAACGGGCCCAGTTTGGTTAAATATTCAACTCAAGTTTCGGAGTGCGCTAGCACAGGATTAGCACCGGATGTAGGTAGGGCTATCGAGGGTGGTCCGCAGCAAGGACTAAAACGCCGGGAGCGTTTTAGCATGAGCGAAGCGAGCCCGAAGGGTGAATCCCATGGAAGGGATTCATATCCTGCGGTCCAGGCCCGAATCGTCGGACCGCCATGGACAGGTTTACGCCGACCCTCGATAGCCCTACCTGGTGGCCGGTGCGGGCGACTGGCAACGTAACTTAGCCGCGAACTCCGTAACTTGGCTGAGTCAGTTGCCCTCCACCGAGTCCAATATGTCCGACAGGTAACCCTTGTGCTGGTCAATGTCGGCGCGAGTCAGGCCCGTCATTTCATAGGGGAATACCAGCCAGTCGTCGGTATCGTACAGGCAAAAATCGGGTCTGCGATCGGTCTGCTGCGTCGCTGGGCGCTGGTAGAGGGTGGCGATGCGGGTGTCGGCGGGCATGTTTCGTTTCAGGTGCTTGTTCAGACGGCCCAGCACGGCCTGAACACTGTGGCCGGTGCCGAATACGTCATCGACGATCAACAGGCGGTCATCCGCATTGAGGTTATCGAGCAGGTACTGGGTGCCATGCACGCGGATGTGCGTTTCCGGCGAGGCGATCATATCGGAATAATGGTCCATGCCCCGGTAGGACGTGCGCAGCGCAATGTGGTCGGTCTTGTTGCCGAGCGTTTGCAGGCATTCTTGAACGTAAATGCCGATGGTGCTGCCACCGCGCCACAGACCGACGATAAAGTTGGGTCGAAAGCCACTTTCATAGACCTGAACGCCCAGGCGAAAGGCGTCTTCGATCAGTTGGGCTTCATCCAGAAAACGTTTGTTGCGATGGGTATCCGTATCGGTCATGGCTTGCCGGGGGCTCGGGTCGGTGGGATTATAGGGACTCATCCAGTGAAGCTAATGATTTTATGGCCAAAAAACAATACCTCAGTGCCCAGGGCCTGTTAGAAGACGCCTTTCGACTGGGAGCGCAGATTCTCAATTCCGGTTTTCGGCCCACCTTCATGATCGCCGTTTGGCGGGGTGGGGTGCCCATGGGCATTGCCGTGCAGGAGTTTCTGGAGTATCACGGCGTGTCGACCGACAACATCGCCATTCGCACGTCATCTTACAGCGGTATCGATCAGCAAAGCCGCTCGGTGCGGGTGCACGGGCTCGATTACCTTGTTAAACACGTCACCCGGGAAGACTCACTGCTGATCGTCGACGATGTGTTTGATACCGGCCGGTCCATTGAAGCCATAATCGATCAGTTGCAACAGCGCGCCCGGTTGAATACACCTGCCGACATACGAGTCGCCGTACCTTACTACAAACCCAGCCGAAACGAAGTGGGGCGTGAGCCAGAGTATTTTCTGCACGCGACCGATGCCTGGCTGAAATACCCGCATTCACTTGAAGGTCTGAGTAATAAAGAGATTGCAGAGCATCGCCCCGAGTTGTATCGCATTCTGAGCCCGCATCTGGAAACCACAAAGGAGGGTGACCGGTCATGATGGTCACAGTCTTCTTGCTGGCCGTTAGCTTAATGCTAATCGGCTACACCCTGACGGTTGTAGAAGCCATGCGTCATTCTGCCGCCTGGGGCCTAGCGACACTGGTCCCGCCGCTGGCCATTGTGTTTGCCATTTGGCGAACCCGGCAACAACCTGTGGCAACGGCTCTGTTAATTTTGCCGCTTGTGTTCATCCTGTTTGCGATGCCCTTCTTCAGCTTGAGCTGATATTCATTATTAGCCAGTCGGCAGGCAGTCGGTCTCAACCTCCTGCCATGTGCGTCTGTCTATCTTGCGATTTGAAACTGATGAATCGTACCGTTTGGCGCTAACTCGCCCATCAGAGAGATGTCTTGTTGTGCCGGCAGTGTTGCTAGTGGCTGGAATACCAGTCGTTGCCCAATGTCGTCGTCATCCAGCGTCAGGTATAACACCCCGTCGCTGTTGGGTGACCAGGCGAAGGTCGTGTTCGTCTCGTGGTTGTTCAATGCAGACAGTTGGCTAAGGCGTTCTTCGGCGATGTTCAAAACATAGACATTGGTTTGTTGTGTTGCTGCTGTAAAGGAGGGAATGGCCAGCCATTGCCGATCAGGCGACAGCAATATGTTGCCCAAGGCTTGCGTAGCGCTGTCGCTACTCAGCGCATCGGTGATAACCCGGTTGCTCAGTTGGGCCTGGGCATCGATAACCAGCAAGGTGATGCGATAGGGCAGCGCACCTTCAAACCGGCTGTAGCCGTAAAGCAGTTGCCCCGTTTCCGTCCAGCCCCAGAACAGGTCCGTTAGGGTGCCTGAGAGGTCGGTCAGTTGTCGATTGCTGCCCCCATCAAGGTCTGACGCGAACAGTTGAATTTTACCGTCTTCGAGTTGGTCTGCCTTATAGGCCAGCCGGGTTTCATCCGGGTTCCAGATATAATCGCTCACGTCACCGGCGCTAACCAGATTGCCGCTGACTTTGACCTGCGCATCCACCGCTTCAGTGCCATTTTGGTAGTCAGTCCAGTAAAAATTGAACAGTTCAGCAACACCACTGCTTTGCAGGTCACCCAGGTAAGTTAAGAAGTTCCCCTCAGGCGACCAGGTCAGCTTGGACAGTGAGGCGACATGGGTGCCATAGCGTGTGGAAACCGCAACCTCTGTTATTGCAGCTTCATCCGGCTGCGCAATGAAAACCGCTTTGCTGCCGTTGGCTGCGGCGGCGCCCAGGTAGGCAAGCACCGAGTCATCCGGGTGCCAGACAAAGGGCGGGGCACCGGCAACACCGGTATCCGCCGGGTCGTATACGGTGTGGCTGGTGTCATCGGACAGATTCAGCCAGACCAGTTGGCTCTGGCGGTTGTGATAGGCCAGTTGGCTCTCGTCATTGCTCCAGTCATAGGCGTTTTCGTTCAATAGCGGCAGTACTGTCTCACGCGGTGCCTGGCCTTCGTTTGTATCGAGCAGGTGCAGGCGAAAGACCGGGCTGGTACCACTGGTTGCTGTGACCATCGCGAGCCACCGGCCACTGGTGCTCCAGCGAAGCTGGCGAATCGATTCGGTTGCTTCCAACGCGATGTCGATGCTCGCTTTGCTGCCGCTGTTGGTTTCAGCGAGCATAAGTGTATCGGCCTCGCTGGTATGCCGACGAACAAAGGCCAGGCGCTGGCCATTGGGCGAAAGCTTTACTTGCTCAATCGATTCATTAACGGCAATCGGATCAGTCAGCCGTTGTGGATTGGCTTCCGGATAACCGACCCGGTAAAGATCACCATCGCCTTGCCGCTCTTTTTCCGCTTGCACGACCAGCAACCGTTGCTTGAGTACATCGAGTTCAACACTGGCCTGAGACGACTCACCTTCCACGTCAGTCGCCGTGACGGTGAGTCGGGCTTTGAGCGTGTCATCGGCCAGCCAAGGAATGTCCACACTGGCAGAACTGCTGTCTGGCGACAGCGTAATGGCAATTTCGGGTTCGGTGGTTATCGACCATTCAATGTCGAGTTCCGAGACGGCGTTGCGATCGTCAGTGATGGTCAGATCGACCCGGTTGATGGTCCCTTCGGTCAGGCTCACGGTGTCGAGGCCCTTAATGGAGGGTGCTTTGTTCTGGTACTCCTCCGGCAGGTCCGGATAGTCACCAACGCAAGCTGCCAGCATTGGAAGCGCAGTTAGCAATGATATAAGTAAAGGTGAGGATTTCATGGCTCTTCCTTAAACATGAAACAAGCGTTCTGAACAGTCACCGGTAAAGTACCGTCCAGGGAATGCATGGGTGTGTTACTTGAATTCCAGGCTGGCGCCCAGCCGGAACGTCGCCAAACCCGGCTGGCTGACAGGCCAGTTGACGTGGGTATCAATACGAAGATTGGGTGTGACCGGAATTTGCAATTGGCCTTGAAGCATCAGCGCAAAATTCTGTTCATCGCCATAGCGGGCCTGACTCCAGATCGTCCCGTTCTTCTCCCAGGAATAATGGTTGAAACGATGCAGGCTCTGTAATCCGAGGCCGCCGCCGATCCAGAGCAACCGGTCACCCGCCTGGATGTCTTGCAACAGGCCAGCAGTAGCGGTGATGCCATAGGAAGATGAACCGTGCATGGAGTCATCTACATCAGGGCGGAAACGGGACCAGTCGAGCGCCGCCATCAGGTAAGCCCGGGTATGTCCTTCAACAAACACCGGTACCTGATAGTCGGCATGTATCGCCAGCCCTGCAGCCAGAGGGTAGTCGTCTTCGTCGGGCTGGGCTGCAAGCAGAGCAGAGCCGCCAGCGGGAAAAAAGGCCTGATCCCATTCAACAGACCAGGCGGGGATGGAGAAAAACACTAGGCACAACAGCGCCTGAATTCGGTTCAGCATGGTGCATCCTTGTGGTAGCGGTTCCTTCTCGGGCATCCATAGGGCCCGGAGTACTTGCAGGCGTACTGTCCGCCCTTTCTCATGGCGAGCGAGAATGCCACCGAACCCATCGCCAGCGCAAATTTCAAAGTAGACCTCGATCACAAAAAAAAGAATTGGTTAAAAAAATAGGTGCAAGGTTGCGTTCAGAATAATAGGGTGCGCATCAGTCAGGCGGTCGTTCTGTTCTAAATCCGCCAATGAAGTTGGCGCTGCAGCGGTCTGTCTGCGCGCTATTGAAGGACAGCAACTGACGACTTAAGGGAGAGCCAGGATGCTCAGCAAGTCACTCGGTGCATGGTTGTTTGCGGTACTGTCATTTGTCGCACTCAGCGGTTGCGCTACACCTCAACTGAATTTCTCGGTCGATGCCTCACGCGCGATCAATCTCGATGAATCCGGCGACGCCTACGCCGTTGTTGTGCGCGTCTATCAATTGACCGATCCCGTCTTGTTCGAGCGCTCCGAGTTCGACGACATGTGGAAAGCCGATGAACAGATTCTGGCTGACACGTTGGTTTCCCTGCATGAAATAACGGTTGAACCATCTCTCTCCCGAACCGTATCCATTGAGAAAGCCGAGCGCGCCCGCTATGCCGGCGTCGTTGCCTATTTTCGAAACGACGATGGTCAGTGGCGTGCCCACAGGAAGGTGAATCACGGCTTTATTCGCGCGTCGACAAACATGACGCTCAAGCTCGATGGCAACCGCGTTGAGTTGGAGTATCGCTAAGCACGGCCGGGCTGGCTGAGTCAGATTTTACCTGAGCGAGCGGGCACTCTGATTCATTGCATTGACGACATTCAAACGAGCCGGGAAGGCTTGCTTCCCACTGTGCTGTCTTCGGTGTTCCGGGAATCGAGAGGCACTGTGTTGTGTGATAAGGGAGAAGTATGAAAGGGTTAAGGAAAGTAGTGTGGGCTGAAGGCGTCTTTTTGGGGCAGCAGCATTTTCAAGCCTGGGATCAGTATCAGTTCCGCACGCAGCATTTGCGTTCACGCTGGCAGCAACCCTACAGCTGGGGCGTGGGTGAATTGATCTGGGATGAGGCCGCGCTGCTGAATGGCCGTCTCGACCTGGTCCGTTGTCAGGCGCTCTTGCCTGACGGGCGGGTCGTCGACTACCGTCGCGAAACCGATGGTCCGGTATTTCTGGATCTGACACAGTTTGATCACGAATCCTTAACCCTGTGCCTGATGCTGCCACGCAATGAGCTGGCCGATACCATTACCGGCTATGAGGTACATGGCCGGTTGACGGGTTGGACGTCCGACTATACCGATCTGGAAGATGTGTACGATGCCGGGCGTCGCCGGGAAGTACTGCTGGCCCGCCCAAACTTGAAACTCCAGCCCGACTTCCAGGCGCAGGACAATATGGTCTCCATGCCATTGGCCCGGGTAACCCGACGTTATGATGCCGAGTACCAACTCGACGAAGCCTTCCTTCCGCCGTTACTGCAAGTGGGTTCGGTGGCGCGATTAAAGCAGCTGGTCACTAACCTCGTCGACCTGCTGCAATCCCAGTTTCGTAGCCTGCAGGAGCGTCGGCTCAAGCTTGGCGATCTGAGCAGCATGACTGCCACTGAAATGGCTGACTACTTGCTCCAGGCCGAGCTGGTATCGACACTGGCTGAACTGCGTACCTTTGAGCAGCATCCCCAGCAAACACCCTTTGAGTTATACAAGTTACTGGTGCGCAGTCACGACCGGCTTGCGCTGCAACTGATGCCGGATGAATTGCCGCTGAGTGTCCGCTATCAGCACGATCAACTAACCGATACCTTTGCGTCCCTGAATACGGCCATGCGGCAAGTGCTGGGTGTGGATCGTCAGCGTTCAGCCGATGGCCTGGTTTTCACCAGTATTGCTCCGGGTCGTTACGAATCATCGGCCTTGTCGGAAGCGACGGCCGATCGTTGTACGTTCTATCTGTCGGTGCGTCACTCCGGCTCAGACCCCACCTGGTTCACCCGGTTTCCGCAATATTTCAAGCTCGGTGCACCCGATCAGATCGAGACTATGGTGTCCAATGCCCTGCCTGGCTTGCCATTGCAGCACACTCAGCGGTTGCCACAAAAAATTCGCATCAAGTCTGAATGCGAGTATTTCCTGCTCGATAAATCCAGCCCTGTTTGGGCCGACATTCGACGAGCCGGGCAGTTCGCTGCCTTTGGCCTGGGTGACTTTGTGTCGGCGGATGTCGAGCTGCTGGTCATTGAGGAATAAATCATGGATACCCGGTCTCACGACATGGAAGCGGTGCTGGTAGAAAGCTGTTCCCCCATTTTCAATCTGGTTGAACCCTTGCGTCAGCCGGAACAGGCCGATCTGGTCGAAAGCTCTTTGCGAGCGGATCTGGAGCAGGCGTTTGTCGAGCTGGAGCGCAGAGCGTTTGAGCATCAGTGGCCAAGTGCTGTTACCCGTGATGTTCGCTATTGCATGGCCGCCTATGTTGATGAGCGGGTAATGTCATCCCGCTGGCCACATAAGTTCGACTGGATGGTCAAACCCCTCTGTGTGGAATACTTCGGTGACAGTAATGCCGGTGAAGGCTTCTTTGCGCGCCTCGATGAATTGCGACGCGGGTTGCCTGAACACCGTGCCGTCGCAGAATTGTATTTCAGTTGCCTTCAGTTTGGGTACCAGGGCAGTTATACGCTAAAAGGGTTCGACCAGTTACAGGCCTATATATCCACATTTCGCGCTCAGCTGGATGACTTGCGCGGCCCGGTAAACCGTGAACTGGCCGATCAGGCGGTACCGGAGCGTCAGTTAGTTTACCGTATTGGCGGTAATCAGCCTTACTGGGTGATGGCTGCGGTAGGCGGCGCATTGCTGGTGGCACTCTTTCTCACCTATGGCGGGTTGATGAAGTCAGCACTGTCAGGCAGTGCCGACCGGCTTTTGCAGTATCAGACAAGCACCCAGGTTGTGAATGGAGATCATGCCGATGGCTAGCGCAATGGGACTTCTGTTCCGGTTCAAGGATGGTTTGTTGTCGCGGGCTTCCGGCGCGGTTGTCGGTCTTGTTGCGGTGCTGGTCATCATCTGGTTTGCAGGGCACCACGTTGGGCTGACTTCCTCTCGCCTGAAATTCATCGCCATGGGCGTTGTGGTGGTGGTATTTCTGCTGATCTGGTTGGTAACAGCCCTGTACAAATGGCGTCGCGGGAGGAAGCTGAGAAAACAACTCGACGCCATGAGCGGTGGTTCATCGGACGCCATTCAAAGCAAAATTTCCGATGTTCTGGATGCGCTGAAAGGTTCTCATCTGGGCACTAAATACCGCGGTAACAGCGCACTTTATGCGCTGCCGTGGTACATGGTGATCGGGCCTTCTGCGGCGGGCAAGAGCACGCTGTTTTCGCAGTCCGGCCTGGAATTTCCGTTAAAAGACGATCAGCGGTTTCATGTGCAGGGCATTGGCGGCACCCGCGATTGTGACTGGTGGTTCTCTGACCAGGCGATCCTGATCGATACCGCCGGCCGTTACACCAGCGATGAAGACAACGACGACTGGTTGTCTTTCTTGCGGGTGCTTAAAGCAAACCGCTCCAAGATGCCCATTAACGGCTTGATGCTGGCGCTGCCACTGGATCAGATATTGACGTCTGAGAAGGCCGACCTCGAACTGCACGTCAAACACCTTAAGAATCGCCTGCATGAACTGATTTCCGAATTGGGTGTCACCTTTCCAATTTACATCGTCATCACCAAGTCCGATTTGTTGAAGGGCTTCGAAGCCTTTTTCAGCGACCTCAGTGAACAGGAGATTAAACAGCCTTGGGGTGTCTACCTGCTGGATGAAACCGAAGACAAATCATCCAATGGCCTGGCGGTACTGAATGACCGGCTAACGCAGTTGTATCACCGCTTGCTGGAGCAACGGACTCAAAAAGTTAACCTGGCTCAAAAGCCCGAAGACAAGGTTGCCATTTATCAGTTTCCGAATCAGTTTTCCGGTGCGACTGAAAAACTGATGGAGCTGTTGTCTCTGTTGTTCAAAGACAACCCTTATCACGAATCTCCCTGGTTCGCAGGGGTCTACTTCACGTCGAGCACTCAGGAAGGCGTTGCGCTAGAGCGCCGCTCAAACGCCTTCAAAAGCGTGTTTGCCAAGGTGGCTTTTGCCGTCAAGCGCCAGACAGAGCTGACCCGTAGCTACTTCATAGACCACTTGTTTACCGAGGTCATTTTCCCGTTGCAAAACGCGGTGCGCGGCAATCGCAAGCGGCAACGGTGGAGTCGGGCGGTCAAGGCGGTTTGTTTTTTGGTCATTAGTGGCATTGTTGCTTTAACGGGTATAGGTCTGTTTGGAACTTACACCAGCAACCAGTTGCTGATCTCCGGTTACGCATCCAAAGCAGAGCGGTTGCTGGAACGCTATCACGATGCCAGTACATCAGACCATGAGCGGCTCGACGCACTGGTGGGTTTGCACGAGCATTATCAGCAATTGGAAAAAATGCAGACCTATTCTCCGTTGCAGATTGTACGCCGTTACTCACTGGTGGAAACTCACGCCGAACCCATGCAGCAGTTATTGCTGACGACGCTGACTGAGACCGTTGAAGACCGCATTGTCCCGGCGTTGCATACACAGCTGGAAACCTATTCAGAGTCATGGCCAGAGCTGGATCAGGTAACTCGTATTGCCGAGCAGCCAAGTTACTATGAAGCACTGCGCAGCTACCTGATGCTGACCAGCCATACCGATCGTCAGGACATCGACATTCTGAAAACGTATCTGAGCAAGCTCTGGTACGAAAGCTATGCCGACCATGAACTCCTGTTGAGCTACCAGCAACGCCAAAGCAGCATGCAGAGTCTGATCGAGCTGTACCTGGTCGACGTTTTCAGTCAGATAGATGAAAGCCATGTTAACCCCTGGTCAGGCTCTCAAGACTGGGTGGCCCAGGCTCAGGATCGTCTGGTGACCGATGCCGACGCCCAGGTGATATACGACCGTCTGGTTGCCTCCGGTAACAGCCGGTTTTCATCGACTGGCCTGAATGACGTTCTGGACTCTTCGGTACAGGGCGTCTTGAAAGGAGAGCATCGCGTACCAGGCGCTTTTTCCCGGACGGCCTGGGAAACCTACATTGCCGATGAAATCGACGCTCTGGCAGAGACAGCGACCCGGGGCGACTGGGTACTGGGGCTGGACAGTGGCACCGAGGGTGAATCCGCCGACAGCAGCCAGTGGCGTCAACTGCGTGCGGATGTCCGTGCGCATTATTTTGCCGACTATACCGAACAGTGGTCCCAGTTTGTTCAGTCGGTTACGGTGCCCAGGCCCGCTTCTATGGCTGATGCAGTACAGGCGATCAAGGCACTCGGCAGTGATGAAGCACCCTGGACAGCCCTGTTCGACCGGGTTGCCCTGGAGTTACAAATTACCGACCCGGCTGTCAGCAATGGTCAGGCGGCCAGTGCACTGGTGTCTGATCTGACCGGTGATGGCGAAGCAGCAGAACCGGTACCAGTGCCTCTTTTGCCTGCGTTCAAGTCGGCTGCAGAACCCTTGTTGGCGGTAGTAATGGCCGAGAACGGCAAGTCAACCAACCCGGCCTGGCCCGCCTACCGGGAGCAGATGCTGGCATTGGCTGAGGAAATGGAGTTTATGCTGGCAGCGGCCGACATCGACCGGGAGGCCAAACTTTATTCGAGCGATTTGCTGTCTGGCAACGCCAGTGGCAAACAGCTTTACGCTGCCTGGATTGAGATTAACGCCTTGTTGGATGCCATGCCCGACAGCAGTCGCTCCTGGGTAGAGTCTTCTTTTACAGCCCCCATCGAACAGACCTGGTCGGCTTTGCTGGCCAGTGCAACTCGCTCCCTGCAACAGCAATGGGATAGCCGGGTGTACTCGGTGTATGCCAATAACCTGCAGGGACGATTCCCGTTTTCCTCGGCTGAAGTAGAAGCAACGCCGCACGATGTCCAGTTGTTGCTGCAGCCGGGTCAGGGGGAATTGTGGTTGTTTGTGAGCGAGGAACTCGAATCCTTTTTGCAGCGCAGTAACGGCCAATGGCGTAGCCGGACCTGGTTGGGTCGCGGCCTGACGTTTAACCCCCAGTTTTTTGATGCATTGATTGGTGCCGACCGTTTGTCGCGCGGCCTGTTCAAGCCCGGGTCGCCGGAAATGGGTATGGGCTATGCCTTGTATCCAATGCCGGTACCCGGTGTTACCGAAGCCTTGATCGAAGTGAATGGCGCGGGCTACCGGTATCGGAATGAACCGCAGGAGTGGCGCGAGTTCAACTGGACGCTGTCGCAGAACAACAGCCAGGCCCGGGTGCTTGCCCGGGCAGGCAATGGCTCTGCACCGGTCAGCTTTGAAGCTAACGGGCAGTGGGCCTTTGTCCGGCTAATTCAGGAAGCGGAGGTGACTCATCTGCGCGGTACCGAATTCGAATTGCACTGGCAATTTGGCCAGGGTAGCCGGTCGACATCGGTTCGGTTTCGGATGCGCGCCGACCGCGAAGGCAGTGTACTGAACCCGAGTCTGTTCCGGCAGATGGCACTGCCCCGTTCACTGTTTCGGGCCGGCTGATGTTTGGGTTCAAGCCAGAAAAGCCAGTGGAAGCCGTCCGTCCGGATCCGGTGACGCTGGGTTTTCTGGGTAAGTTGCCAGACCGGGCGGACTACGTGCATTCGGCATCAGGCTCAAGAGAAGTTCAGACGCTCGATGCCAGTTTGAAAGAGTGGTTGTCGTTGCAGGCCGCACAGCACGCAGGAGACGCCACCGCCCTTCAAACTGAAAACAGCACCGGAGTTGGCTTTTTGCAGGTGGGAGGGCATGACCGCCAGGGCATGAGTGGTTATGTGTTTCCCAGCGAGGACAGCCACGGCCGGCGTTATCCGTTTATGTATTTTAGCCGGTGGTCGGATACTGAATTGTACTTCAAGCCGGCGCCGTTATTTTTTGGCAGCTGGATGCAATTTGGCAAGACCAATGCGGACCTCGCCTGGCCGGATCAACTGCCAGACCTGAGTGTCTTCGACCGGTTCAGAAATGCTTCAGCCGGTGCCGACATGGCGGCCGGAAAACAGTTGATGAAGGCATCGTTGGCGTACTTGTCGGAAATCAGTTTGCAACGCTGGCTCAGTCACCTGGTCGGTGGTGACCCGGTGCTGCAAATACGCCTGCTGGCTGGTTGCAGAGACTTGATAGACAACTATCGCAGCCGGCGGCACCGGCCGATGACGGATCTGGAGTTGCCGTTGGGCCCGAAAGATATGGCCCCGGTCAGCCTGGTGTTCTGGTTACACGTGCTCACGCCCGTGGGTAGCGACAGTTTATGGCGGCCTGATGTGTTGTGGTCTCTGAACCCCGCCGGCGGGAAAATGTGGATACTGGCCCGCCCGCTGGCAGGCTCACACTGGCAACAGGCTATAAAACCAGCGCCGGGTTCGGATTGGTCGACAACCGGGCAACTGCATCGGCACTGGGCCGAGCAATTGATTGGCCAACCCGATGTACGTTTGTTGGATGTGGCAATACGGTGGAGTCAGATGGAATGACAATAGCAATTTCAGGACTGAAAAGTTGGGATGCCTGGCTCACCCAATGCCTGGCTCCGTTACCGGCTGACGCTGCGGGTTCAGACCCGCGCTATGGCGAACGGTTCAGTTCGCTCAAGGCCGAAGTTGAAAAGAAACAGGATGTTGATTACGAACGCATCCTGACGCTTGCGACCGACATTCTCAGCCGGGAAGCCAAAGATCTGCGTGTTGCCTCTTATTTCATATTGGGTGCCGGTCGGGTGTATGGCCTGGAAGGCTTGGTATGGGGTGTGCGTCTGTTAACCGGGTTGCTGGCGATGGATGCTGAACAATGCACCCCGCAAAAGCCGAAAGCACGGCTATCTGCCATAGGCTGGTTACAGCAGCCTCGTATTCTTCATTTTGTACAAAAGCACGACAGCAAGGCATCTGAGGCGTTGTTCGTCGAGGCTAAAGAGAGCTGGGAATTTTTTGCCACGGCGGCCAGTGAGGCAGGCATCGAGGGGTTCGGATGGCCCGACCTGTTCGACTGGTTGCGTAAGAATCAACCAAAGCCTGCGGTATCAGACACTACCGAGCCAGCAACAGGCGCGAGTTCCGGGTCGGCAGGGGCCATTCAACCGTCCAATGAAATGCCATCACCCGATACTGCCGGGCCGGTTCAATCGGAAGCTCAGCTGTTGCAACTTCAAAAGCAGGTGCTGGGCTATTTCAGGGAAAAATCCAAACATGGCAGCCGGGCCGCGTTTGCGCGCAGTGTGAAATGGGCCGACTTGTCATTGCCACCCAACGAGAACGGTAAAACCCGCATTCCGCCACCGCGTGAGGCCAGCTTGAACAAGGTTAACCACGCCATTGATAGTGAGAACTGGGCCATGGCATTTGAATCGGCAGAAGATGCCTTTCTGGAGCCTGGCGGCCTGTTTTGCATGGAACTGCAGCGCTTGTCGGCGCTGGCTGCGCAAAAAGCCGGGTTTCGCAGTGCTCGCTCGGTGATTGAGTTTCAGGTTCGCGAATTGATGGAGCGCTTGCCCAAGCTCCGACAACTGAGCTACGACAATGGCGAGCCCTTTGCCGGGGGCGCGGCGTTGGCCTGGATCGAACAGATCACAGCGGCAAGCTCGAATAGCCAGGGCGGCTCGTCAGATGTGGACTTTCTTGCCGAGGCGCGAAAACAGCGTGATGAAGGCTCACTGGCTACGGCGCTCGCCTGGCTCAGATCCCAACTGACGGGGGAGAACCTTGTTAGCTTGCGCATTCGCCTTGCCCAGGCACAGCTTTGTCATGAATCTGCCGAACCAGCTCTGGCCAGTTCGCAGCTCGACACACTGGTTGAAGCCGTCGACAACTTTCAATTGGCGAAGCTGATGCCAGATTTGGCCATGGCCATCTGGCGTCAGGCCTGGCTGGTGACCAAAGACTTGCTTGCCAGCGCCGGGGGTGAGCGGCAGGCAGAACTGAACGACACCCTCGACAGACTGTACGCCAGAATGTGCGCCACTGATCTGGCACAGGCGGCAGAGTGGTTCTAACGAAGACCCATTGGATGTTCAACAAGGAGGTAAGGGACCGACCCGCCTCACGACTAAGGAGTACACAGCATGGCTGATAGTTTTCAAAATGAAGTACCCCGTGCGCGGGTCAATATAGCGCTGGATCTCGAGACTGGAGGCGCCAGTGTCAAGAAAGAACTGCCAATGAAGCTGCTGGTAATGGGCGACTTCAGTAATGGCAAGGGTGAAGGCGATGTGAGCGAGCGTGAGCGCGTCAACATCACTTCGTCCAATCTGGAGCAAGTGATGTCTGATCTGGCGCCGGAGATGAACTACTCGGTGCCCAACCGCATCAAGGACGACGGCAGTGAAATCAATGTATCCCTTACCGCCAAGTCGTTCAAGTCGTTCCACCCGGAAACGGTTGCCTCTGAAATTCCCGAGTTAAGCCAGTTGATGTCGATGCGCAATCTGCTTAAAGACCTCAAGTCGAACTTGCTCGACAACAGCTCCTTCCGCAAGGAAGTGGAGCGCATTCTGAATTCACAGCCGGATTTGACTTCCCTGAAAGATGAATTGAAGTCCCTGATTGCCGAGCAACAGGCTGATACCGCTGACGCGGATGACGCCAAGGAATAAGGAGTAGCACATGACTGTACAGGACAGCACCACTCAAACCGCAGAAACGGTTCAGGAAGACGGCAGCATCTACAGCCGGCTTTGCAGTCTGGTTGACATGAAACCCGTCGACCAGCCGATTGACATCAATCTGTTTCAGGATTCGAAAGGCATGGCCGACGTTGCCTCGAATCAGCGCATTACCGCCGCACTCAAAGTGTTTTTTGAAATAGCACTGGAAGCAGGCGAGCAGATTGAGCGCATTGACAAGAACCTGCTCGATCAGTACATCGCCAAAATCGATGAAACCATCTCCAGTCAGCTCGATGAAGTGCTGCACCACGCCACCTTTCAAAAGGTGGAATCAACCTGGCGCGGCCTCAAGTTCCTGACAGACAGAACGGATTTTAAAAGCAACACGCGCATCGAGCTGCTCGATTGCGACAAGGAAACCCTGCGCGAAGATTTCGAAGAGGCACCGGATACAACCCAGTCTGGTTTCTTCAATCACATCTACACCCAGGAATACGATACGCCCGGGGGTGAGCCAATTTCAGCTGTAGTGGCCAACTTCGAGTTTGACCGTTCAGCACCGGATGTCGAACTGCTGACCGAGGTTTCCAAAGTGGCCAGCGCGGCGCATTGCCCGTTCATCAGCGCCATTGGGCCCCAGTTTTTCGGCAAAGACAGTGTTGAGGAAATCCCTAAAATTCAGGATGTTTCCAGCTACATGGACAGAGCGGAATACATTCGCTGGAAAGGGTTCCGGGAAACCGAAGACTCGCGTTACGTGGGCATGGTTTTCCCCCGATTTCTGCTGCGCTTGCCATATGGTGAAGAAAACCCGGTTCGTACCTTCAATTACAACGAAGGGGTTTCGGGTGAGCAGCACGACCGCTACTGCTGGGGCAACTCGGCCTTTGCCTTTGCTTCCAATATGGTGCGCAGCTTCAAGAAGCACGGCTGGACTGTCAACATCCGTGGCCCCGAGGCGGGTGGCAAGCTGGAAGGGCTTCCCATCCACTTCTATGAGTCCGGTCGCGGAACTGAATCGAAGATTCCGACCGAAGTACTGATTTCTGAAACCAAAGAGCTGGAATTTGCCGACCATGGTTTCATTCCACTCAGCTACTACAAGAACAGCGATTACGCCTGTTTTTTCTCGGCAAACTCGACCCAAAAACCGGTTGAGTACGACACACCGGAGGCGACGGCGAACTCGCGGATCAACTCCCGCTTGCCTTACATCTTCCTGGTTTCGCGTATTGCCCAGTATCTCAAGGTGCTGCAGCGGGAGAGCATTGGTTCACTCAAGTCCCGTCAGGACCTTGAGAACGAATTGAACGCCTGGTTGCAGAAGATGGTGACCAAGATGAACAATCCGGAACCGGAACTTGCAGCCACTCACCCGCTGAAAGATGGCATGGTGACGGTTAAAGAAGCGGCCGATAACCCGGGTTACTACACCGTCAACATGTATGTTCAACCTCACTTCCAGGTTGAAGGTGTCGATGTTCGGTTATCTCTGGTGTCGCAGATGCCTGAATTGTGATGAACCTAACGGGTTGAAATAGTGAACCCGGTACAATTCGAAGCGTGTTAACCAGTAAGCACGGCCAGTCAAGACAAGGTTGTCTTGCCCGGCTGTCATTCTTCAGATAGCGGCTCACTGATTCCCCGGGGCCGCTCTGAAGAATGGTTTTCAAAGAGCACAGGGATGGAGGCTTTTGCCTGCAAGGTGTTTAGGCACCGTCCCCCTGAATTCTCCAGCAGCGGGCACTGGCTTTCGTCGGTGTGGGAGAATCGTTGCGCGTCGCGCAATGTCCGTACATCCCTATATTGATAGGATTTTAAGTTAAAAGGAGATTATGCATGGCAATTCCTGCCTATATGTGGCTGAAAGACGATCAGGGTAACGACATTCAGGGTTCGGTTAATGTTTCTGGTCGTGAAGGATCCATTGAAGTACTGGCCTTCGATCACCAGTTGCGTATCCCAACGGATGACGACACCGGTGAGCTGACTGGAACGCGCAAGCACGAGCCTTTTGTTATTACCAAGGCTTATGATGCGGCCACTCCCTACCTGTACAAAGCGTGCAGCAACGGTCAGACCCTGCAAAGCCTGACGCTGAGCTGGTACAAGATTGACGAGACCGGTACTGAAGTTGAGTACTTCCGTCATACGCTGGAAGGCGTAAAAATGACGTCCGTCAGCCCTACCATGGCTAACGTCAAGGATCTGGACAAAGAGCGTTACCCGCACCTGGAACAGGTTGCGATTCGCTACCAGAAAATCACCTGGACGTACCTCGATGGCAACATCGAATTCTCTGATTCGTGGGTTGAAGGCCGGTAATACCGACCTCTCAATGCTTTTGCCTGGCATTTAGTTGCCGGGCAGCGAACTAGCAACAGGGCATGCCATGCATGCCCTGATTTTGTCCGTTTTAAGAAACAGTCAGGTGGTATTGAATGTTCACCCTCTATGAAACACTGCGCGGCAAACACCTGAACGGTCAGCCTTTGGCTGAGTACCCGGGTAAAGACGAGCGGCTGGCGAGCATTCACGACCATCTTGTGCGTTTATTGAATGCGCGCCAGGGTGTTCTCAGTCATCTTCCCGACTATGGATTGCCAGATCTGAATTTGTTCTATCAGGATCTTCCCTATTCGGAAGCCGACATGGCCGTTTCAGTAAAAAGTATCATTGAAAAATACGAACCCCGTTTGCGTCAGGTTCAGGTATCTCCGCTGCCACGGGATATTCAGTTTGCGGTTGTCAGAATGGAAATCAGCGGCTGGGTCGTGGGTGGTGACCGGGTGCGGTTCAAAACCTATTTCAAGAGCACCGGAGAAGCCGAGGTGCTGCAAGCCATCGGCTGAATGATAGCCAGCATGTTGTGGTTCTTAAGAGCGCAAGGAAAGCCAGAAAATGAGTAGGATGTCATGAAAGAGTACTTCGAAGCAGAAATGCGTTTGCTTCAGGATGCGGCCCAGGAGTTTGCGGAAGCATACCCGGAGCAGGCGGCCATGCTCAATCTGAAAGCCGTAAAAGACCGCGACCCCTATGTCGAACGGTTGCTGGAAGGTATGGCGTTTCTGACTGCACAGATCCGTGAGCGCATCGACGATGGCGTACCGGAGCTGAGCGAGAACCTGCTCGATCAGTTGAACCCGTCGCTGTGCCGCCCCTTTCCCTCCCATACTCTGGTGCAGGTCACGCCCGAACCACAATGCAAGCAAACCCATACACTGGGCCGGGGGACTCGGGTGTTTGCTCGAAATATTGGCCCGGAATCGGTAACCTGCGAATACACCACCACCGCTCCGGTGACTGTGCAGCCCATAGAAATAGAGAGCGTCTCGGTTCTCGACCGGGTAGGTGGAGGCACTCAATTACGACTGACCCTGCGCAAGCAAAGCGTGTTCGACTGGGCTGACCTGAATTTCACCAACCTGCCATTGCACCTGCATTGCGATCGCGCACTGGCCTACGCACTGTATGAAGTATGCCTGCATGCCGATACCCGGGTTCAACTGTCGCTGGATACTCAGCCAGTACCGTCCAACAGTGCCATGACCCCTGGTATGATGGACCCTGAAGACTGCCTGTTGCCCTCGTTCGGTAAAGGCCATGTGGCCTTCAGCATCCTTCACGACTATTTCAATGCCCGGGAAAAATACCTCTTTCTCAATCTGGGTGGTTTCAACAGTGCTGACTGGCCAGCAGAAGGGCGACTGCTGACCGTGTTGATAGACTCCCCTGTCACCTTGCCGGCAGGTCACCATGTACAGCGCGACACCTTCGCACTGAACTCAGTTCCGGCTATAAACCTGTTTGCCAGCGAAGCTGAGCCGGTACGGCTGACCGGCCTTGTGCCCGACTACCCACTCAAGGTTGATCACAGCTTTCGCGATTGCGCCAATATTTACTGCATTCAATCGGTATCCGGTCGTAACCCGAGAACCGGTCAGGTTCGGAATTTCCGGCCACTTCAGGAATTACGTTACCGGCACCGGGATGAACCCACCTACGCCACTCATACGCGAAAGTCGGGCGCCGGAAGGCGGCGTACTTTCGTATCTGTTACCGGAGTGACACCGGGGGCCGAAGAAGTACTGTCAGTTGATGTGCTCGCCAGCAATGAAAACTACCCGCGCCAGTATCTCGACTTGCACAAGCTCAATGGTCTCCACCATGAGGCCTCGAAAGACTTGAAGGTAACCAACATCAGCCGGCCTTCAACAATGCTCACGCCACCGTCAATGCACGATTTCCAGTGGCAACTGATTTCGATGATGTCGCTGAACCTGTCGAAGCTCAGTAATGTCGAGCATCTGAAAACCTTATTGAGCCTTTTCGACTGGAGCGACCAGATAGAAAACCAGAACCGCATTCTCGCGATCGAAGGCGTATCAACCCGGGTCGAGCACCGTATACGCCAGGGGATTCTGTTTCAGGGGCTGACGATTCAACTGGAGGTGCAGGAATCCGGATTCAGCTCGCGCTCTGATCTGTACCTATTTGGAACCGTGCTGCACCAGTTTTTTGCGAACTTTGCCAATATGACCGAGTATGTAGAGACGCGACTGGTGTCTTTGCCAACCTATAAGGAGTGGGCATGGAAACCAACCATGGGCCAACGGGCAACGCTGTAAATACGCTCGTTGAGCAGGCTACCCGGTTCCACTTCCATCAGTTGGTGGAAGCGGTATTGGCGGCTCGGGGCGAGTCGGCCGCGGTCGCCCGCCCGGACTGGTTACGGTTGCGTCCGTCCGACTGGCTTTCCTTTCCTGCCTCCGATGTGCGTCGCGTCAATCGTCTGCCCGGCAATGGCGTTGAGATAGAAACTACCTTTTTTGGCTTTTACGGCGTCGATGCGCCTTTGCCCCAGTATTTCCTGGAAGATGTGACTCATCAGGATGACGCGGGTCAGAGAATTCAGGCGTTTCTGGATGTGTTCAATAACCAGGCTTACTGGCTGCTGCATCAGGGGTGGCGCAAGTTTGAATTGCTGCAGCAGGTTGGCGATCAGAATCTGTTGCAGCGAACCAGCAGTGCCCTGCTGGGGGGTTACCATCGTCGGCACCAGCTGTCGTCCGGGTTACCCGGCGCGCTCGCGGCCCAGTGCCGAAGTGCGGCGGGGGTTGAGTCGGTCTTGCAAACGGCCTTGTCGCTGCCGGAACTCGATATCGATACCCAGGTACTGACGCAGGTACGAGTTGACCAGGTAATGTCGCTCGACGGCAGCCAGGCCCTGGGGCGCGACACTCTGCTCGGGCAAACCATGAGTGTGATGGGGCGGCATGTTCGGGTACAGACCGGTGAAGTCAATGCCGAGCAAGGCGCTGCCCTGAACCCGGGCGGGGAGCTCGGCCAACGCCTGAATGATCTGCTCGATCAGTATTTACCCTCAGGCGTTGGCTACGATGTGCACATTCGCCTTCCGGCCAGTGAGCGGGTGCCCATGCAACTGGGGTCCTCTCCGGTGCGGCTTGGCCAGGCCCTGGTATTGGGGGAGGCCGTCAGTACCGATTGCACGCTGGTATTCACCAGCCAGCAATACAAGCAAGCCGGTGTGGAGTCGACTAACCCATTATCACAAGTGGCCTGATGGCCCGTTAGTTATTAACCGAATCAACGAGATCGAATGCAGGTAGGGAGAACATCGCATGGACAATCGAACACTACGAGTACTGGTCGACAAGCTAACCCCGCATTGTGGCCTGGCGCTGGAAGCCGCCGCCGGTTTTGCCGCCAGTCGGGGCCACCGGGAAATTCGCCCCGAGCATTTTCTGCTCAAATTACTTGAAGAAGGGCAGCGAGGGCATCTCGATGTCATTTTGTCGGTTTTCAATGTCGATCAGGATGCGCTCTGGCATAACGTCATCGAACATCTTAACAGCCTGCGTACGCATCACGAAGGCAAGCCAGCCTTGTCGATGGCCTTGTTTGAAGTGCTCGAGAAAGCCTTTGTCCTGAGCAGTTTGCATTACACGCCGGAAGCCATCGACTCGGCTGGCATATTGGAAGCCTTTGCCCAGTTGTCCGGAGTGTGGGAGCACGATCAGTGCTATGCGCCGCTGGAATCCATATCGTTCGATGCCGTGCATCAAAATTTCGCAGATCTTGCGCGCGAGTCCAGTGAATCGTCAACGGGGTTTGGTGCTGGCGCTACCGGGACCAGCCGAGCTACAGCACCGGGCAGTGCAGCCGGACCATCAGCGCTCGATCAGTTCACCGAAGACCTGACCGAAAAAGCACGGGCAGGGGGGATGGACCCAATCAGCGGGCGCCACGAAGAGATTCGCATGGCGATCGATATTCTGTGCCGTCGCCGTAAAAACAACCCCATCCTGGTGGGTGAGCCGGGCGTTGGTAAAACCGCCATCGTTGAAGGGCTAGCGCAACGCGTTGTCGCCGGTGAGGTGCCCGAGCACCTGAGCGGTATTCGTATTTGTGTGCTCGACCTGGGCTTGCTGCAAGCCGGGGCGGGTGTAAAAGGCGAGTTTGAACGACGACTGAAAGCCGTTATTGAAGAAGTAAGAGATGCTGAATCACCGGTCATGCTGTTTATTGATGAAGCCCATACGCTGATTGGCGCGGGTGGAGAAGCCGGCATGAGCGACGCAGCCAACCTGTTGAAACCGGCGCTGGCCAGAGGTGAACTGCGCACCATAGCGGCAACGACCTGGAGTGAGTACAAACAGTACTTCGAGCGCGACCCGGCACTGGAGCGTCGCTTCCAGATGGTAAAAGTAGAAGAGCCGACACTGGAGGCCGCCATGCACATGTTGTCTGGCTTGAAGCAGCGCTATCAGGACCATCATGGCGTCCAGATTACCGACGAAGCCATCGCCGCTGCGGTTACTCTTTCAGACCGCTATATCACCGGGCGCTTCCTGCCCGATAAAGCCATCGACCTGATCGACACGGCGAGCGCCCGCGTCACTATGAGCCAAAGCCTGAAACCCCAGCAACTGGAAGGGTTGCAGTCGCGCATCGGGTATCTTGAAGACCGGCTTCGCGCGCTGGATGCAGAACAACGCCAGGGGCTGGGCGTGAACACCGACGTGCTGGAGCAATTGAAATCCGAACTTGCCGATTCACTGGAGCAGGCAGGCGAGGCAGAGCAGGACTGGGCCGTTCAGTCCGAACTGGTCCGGCATATTCAGTCGGCCGGCCATGCCTTGCGCGGCGCAGAAAAAGAAGACGATGTCGGTGTTTTGCTCGAACAGAGCCGGGTACATCGTGAAACCCTGGCCCAACTGCAACAGGGCCGGCCACTGGTTCAGCCCGAAGTGAATGGCACTGCCATTGCCGATGTCATCGCCGACTGGACCGGCATTCCGGTGGGCAGCATGGTGAACGATGAACTGCATGCGTTGTTGAACTTTGAAAAAGCACTGGGCCAGCACCTTGTCGGACAGGACGGTGCACTGGCCGTCATCGGCCAGGCCCTGCGATCCAGCAAGGCAGGCCTGCGTTCAGGGCAGGGGCCTCAGGGTGTATTCCTGCTGGCGGGCCCCAGTGGCGTTGGTAAAACCGAAACCGCCCGGCAGATCGCAGCCCACTTGTTTGGTAGTGACCGCTCACTGATCACCATCAATATGAGCGAATACCAGGAAGCCCATACCGTATCTCAGTTGAAGGGCTCACCTCCGGGTTATGTTGGCTATGGCAAGGGCGGTGTGTTGAGCGAAGCCGTTCGACAGAAACCGTATTCCGTTGTGCTGCTGGATGAAGTCGAAAAAGCTCACGTCGACGTCATGAACCTGTTTTACCAGGTGTTTGACCGTGGTTTCATGCGCGATGGTGAAGGCCGGGAAATCGACTTTAAAAACACCATTGTTCTGATGACCTCGAATTTGGGTGCCGACGATATTCAGTGGCGTTGCACGGCCGCGCTGGAAAGCCCGGAGGAAAATCCGGTCGTTGATGACGCGCTAGCCGCTGATGAGGTGCCAACTGATCAGACCGCCGATACGGCTAACACTCAACCAGAATCTGCCGAACCGGTATTAATGCCACCGCCAACCGTTCAGGAGCTGACGACACTGGTGCAACCGGCCATCACCGCGCACTTTGCGCCAGCCCTGGTAGCCCGCATGCAAATTGTGCCCTTTGCCGCGCTCGATGAAGCCGCACTGGCGGGCATTATTCAGCAGCGGCTCGACCAACTGGCCGAGCGCTTGCAAACTGAATACCGCATTGAACTCAGGTGTGACCGTCAGGCGATGGACCGGCTGGTTTCCATGTGCCGGGTCAGTGACTCTGGCGCACGCCTGGTTAACCGCGTTATCGACCAGCAACTGATGCCGGGCATTGCCAACCAGTTGCTGCACTACCTTGCCGAGGGAGACCTGCCCGACATCCTGCAACTGGATTTGGATGAGCAGCAACAGCTGAGCTTTATTTTTCTCGATCGCCAACCCGATGCTGAATTGAAGAGCGCCTGAGCCTAGTGGCCAGCGCCTGGATATGACCAAGGAGAGACACATGACATTGTCCATTGCCGGAATCAATCGGGCCATGCGATCAGTTGGACTGGCCGATGAAAGCCAGTTCTTCTTCAAACTGGCCGACCTGCCAGACGATACCTGTTTGGTAGAGTCGATGCAGATAGAGCATTGGAGCCTGCACCAGGATTACCGCATCCAGGTTAAGGTGCTGTTGCGACACCGCATAGCAAGCGACGAACTGGTGGGTGAGCATGCAACGCTGTCAATCATGTCGGCCAGCGGCCTGATGCCCTTGCACTGCCTGATCATCGATACCGCCAATGCCGATGGCAACGGTGACTACAGCGGGTTGAACATCACCCTGGCGTCAGTGCTTTCCCCTTTGAAACGCTCTCAGCATAACCGGGTATTTGTTGATCGCAGTGCACTCAGCGTAGCGCGTGACATTCTGGAAGAGCGCCTGGGTGCCTGGTCTACCGTTGATGTTTTGAGCGAGTTCGATGAGCCCAGGGCGATGATGATTCAGTACGAAGAAACCGATTACGACTTCGTTACTCGCATTCTGGCCCGGGAAGGGATCTTTATTCATCTTTCACCCGGCGACAGTGAAACCACCATCCAACTGGCGGATGACATTACCCGCTTGCCCCATGCAGAGACCGACATCACCCTGCGTTTCGCAGCCAATGCCGGTGCCGCCAAAGACGACGAGCACGTCAGTGCCGTGAGCCGGATCTTCCGTCAGTCACCCGCCGATGTCGTAGTGTCGGACATTGACCCCTGGGGTACTACTGACCTGAGCGCAGCTGTAACGGTGCCCGTCGCCACAGCACAGGGCGAGGCACACCACTGGGCACCCAATGAAATGGACCCTGAACGGTTGCAGGCGCTGGCCGAACGCATGGCCGCCGTGCATACCTGGCAGGCGGAAACGCTGTGCCTGCATACTACGGTAAGAGCGGTGCAGCCGGGCATGCTGCTGGAACTGGTGGATCACCCCACCGACAGTGGGCGCTACCGCATACTTGGTGTTGATCAGAGTGGGTCCCAGCGTGCGGCCGCCGGTAATGGACTGGGCGGTAAAGACAACGGCTACCTCTGCAAGCTGACGGTAATTCCGTTGGCCATTCCCTATGTGCCCGAGTACCAGCGTCGCGCACCGGTATTTACCAGCTTCACCGGCTGCATTGATGAAGAAGTTGATGAGCGTGGCATGTACCGCGTGCGCTTACCTTTTGATCAGCGCGGCGAAGCTGACGGCCCGGCCAGCCCACCCACCCGGTTAATGCAAACCCTGGGCGGCGAAGACCATGGCATGCATTTCCCGTTGGCCAGGGGCACTGAAGTAAACATCAATTTTGAAAATGGGGACCTGGATCGGCCGATCATTGTCGGTGCGCTCTATAACCGAAACGCGGTCAATCCGGTTACCGATGCCAACGCCCGTCAGAACCTGATACAAACACGGTCCGGTCATCGTTTTCTGCTGGATGACACCCCGCAACAAGAACGCATCGAACTGGCAACCCCGGACGCCAAAAACCATCTGACATTGAGCGCCGAGCAAGATAACCACAAGGTCACGCTCGAAACCCTTGAGGGTGATGCCTTTGTGTTTGCGGGCAAATCAATGACGCTGGAATCCGGTACCGATCAGATCACAACCGTCGGCGCCAACCACAATGTTCATGTCAAGGGCGACCAGTCCTTACAAACCCAGGAAGGCACTATCCGGGTTGAATCGGCTAAAGACATTGAGTACAGCGCAACGGGCGCTATTCGCTGGCAATCCAGTGAGGGCGACATCACCCTCACCAGTGGTGCTGGCATGCACTGGCAAGTAGGGGATGGCCTGTCGGAACAAGT
The DNA here is from genome assembly GCF_004000275.1 of Saccharospirillum alexandrii. GTDB lineage: Bacteria > Pseudomonadota > Gammaproteobacteria > Pseudomonadales > Natronospirillaceae > Saccharospirillum > Saccharospirillum alexandrii. The sequence goes on along the minus strand of NZ_RCIP01000001.1, from coordinate 1,360,415 downwards.
CGACGCCGGCAACTACCAGCTTCAGGTCCAGAATGGCAGTTTGACTGTAGAAGCCGCCCGGGACATTACCCTGAACGGCGTGGGTTCCGGAGCGATTACCCTGAAGCAAAGCGACGGTACGCTGCAAATAGACAGCAGCGGCAATCTGACTTTAGCAGGGCCAGCGGTAGAAATAACGGCAGACACCATTGCGATAAAAGGCGGTACGGTCAGCAACAATTAACGTGACCAAAGGACATGGCGGGTGACCCGTACAAAACGCTGAATTTAGAAGGATACTGAACATGGCAACACAACAGACGACAGGCCATCTGCACCTGGCCGGCTACCGCCTGCCCATTCTGGCCCTGACCGGTCGCGAAGCACTCAACCGGCCCTGCTACCTCAAAGTCACCTGCCCAACACCGCTGCCACTGCCCGGCACCGAACTGCTGAACCTGCCCGCCTCGGTCGAGCTGCAACTGATCGACGGGCGCAGCCGCTGGTTTCATCTGCAGGTGCAGCAACTGGAACTGATTTCAGACGGCAACGACCGCGCCGAGCTTCGCCTGGCCAGTAAACTGCACCAGGGCACCCTGCAACCGCGCACCCGCCTGATGATGGACCAGACCCGGGAACAGGTGCTGAAACACCTGCTCGCCAGCATGGGCTACCAGCCCCAGGAACTCGACCTGATTATCGAGCCCGGCCCCGCACCCGATGGCCCCTTTCTGCAAGCTCAGGAGACCAATCTACAGTGCCTGCAACGGCTGCTCGCCGAGGTGGGCGCCAACTACTGGTTCGAGCACCCACCCGGGCAAGACCACGAGACCCTGGTGATCCGCAACAACCCCGACTTCACCCCCTACCTGCCTGACATCGAATGGGCCAGCGCCGTCTCTGGCCTCGCCCCGGGCGACGCCCTGAACCGCATCACCGATGCCAAAGGCCACTGGCGCTGGCAACCCAGCCGCATCGCCCGCTCGGTCAGTGAGGCGCACCGGGGGGCCGGTAACGCGAGCCACAGAGGCATGACCGAGTTAACCATCGATCAGGCCAACCACCAGACGTTCGACCCACCGCTCGGGCGAGACGCCGCCGAAACCCGGGCCCTCTATGAACAGCAGCGCCGCGACGCCACCCGCTACACCCTCAGCATCAGCAGCCACCTGCCGCTGCTGACCGCTGGCTATTGTTTACCACTGGACGCGCGCAGCCTGCCCACCGGCACCCTGGGTGGCGGCACCCGGGGCGATTTCCGTATTCTCACCGTCGAGCACACCGCCGAGGCCGACGGCGCAGGCCTGGCCTACCGCAACAGCGCGACGCTGATCCCCCGCAACGACCCGGTTCGACCGGAGCTGATCAAACCTCCGGCGCTGCCGCCCATGTTCCCGGCCCGCATCGAAAGCCGCTACGACCACGCCGAACTCGGCCGCGACGGCCGCTACTACTTCCGGCTCGACGCCGATGAAGCCTATGGCGCCCGCCAGCCCTACGAGGCCGCCACCCACGCCCAGGCCAGCCCGTTAACCGAACGGCTCGCCCCCTACGCCAGCCCGGAACAGGATGGCATCACCACCGGCTGGCACTTCCCGCTGCTGAACCGCACCACGGTGCTGATTACCTGCCTCAACAACGACCCGGCCCGGGCGATGATCCTCGGCGTCATCCCCAGCCGCCACCAGATCGGCCCCGTCACCCGGGACAACGCCCAGCAATCGCGTCTGGTCACCCCAGGCCAAAACGAACTGCGCTTCGACGACAGCCTCGACGCCGAAGCCATCGCCCTGCACAGCTTCGATCAGCAAACCCTGCTGGCCCTGAACGCCGCCGGCACCGAGCATTACATCAAGCTCGCCGCCCAGTTCGGCGGTCTGAGGCTCCGCGCCGGCAAAACGCTCAACCTCACTACCGACATCGGCAACCTGGACGAACGCATCGGCGGTAACCGCAACCAGAGCGTCAAACAACACAGCCACAGCCAGATCGACGGCCACCAGCGCCACCAGGCCGAAGCCGACCACCAGCACCTGGCCCAGTTCCATCTAACCCAGGCCGCCGAAGGCGACTTCAGCCTCTGGGTGCAACAACGTCGCCTCACCCGACGCATCCGCAGCGGCGACCGCACCACCGAGATCCAGCACGGCGACTACCAGATACAGGTTAACGATGGCGCTCTGGTGCACCAGGTGAACGGCGACATCACCATCGAGGGCAACGGCGGCGGTGACCTCGTGCTGATCAAGGGCGACACCGGCGTCAGGATCGACCCGGCCGGCAACATCAAACTGTTCGGTAAAAAGATCACCCTGCACGGCACCCAGAGCGGTGTGACGTTCAATGGCGAGGTGAGTTATGACATTGGGGGTGGGAATGAACCGGAGAGTGCCAGTCCAGTTACTGTTATCGATCCTTTGGAAATTGGAGGGCTGGAGTTAGCACCCTTCGTACCAACGGATAAACCATTGAACACCTATGAGAGGGAAGAGAAAGACAGACTACTGGTGATTAACGTCTCATCTCCCCTGGGAATGCCCCTGCCCGAGGTTTCAGTGGTATTTAAGACCCGATCGGGTAGCAGCTATGAAGGCAAGTCGGATAAGGACGGGGTAGCCGAACTCAATTGTGGACAGGATCAGGAAGGCGGTCAGCTCACCTACCCAGACCACAAGGATCTGCTCTACAAGTCCGTTGCAGGTGACATAAAGTGGTCATTAAAGCACCACCGTTTGAGTGATTTCTGCCGCCTGCTACGTGTGTCGGTAGACATGAAACAAGTTCAGTCGGTTTATAGCCAATATTACGGAGATATAGCGGAAGACGCGCTGAATACCTTTACCAGAGAGAGTGATCACGACGTGCTCATCCCCATTCTGGTTATTGCAGGTCTAATGGAGTCTCAGGAAGTGGAGATACAGGTAAATGGGTAACTTCAACGTCGTTATCGAGTCTTTCCCCGAGGCTGATATTCTTCCTGTAGGCACGGATGTTAGATTTCAGGCCCATATTGACCACCCGGAAAATATTCCACAGGGAGCCCAGTTTCAATGGAGTTGTGAAAATGACCTCAGTACCTTGCCAGCAGGTCGATCGACTGTTGTTCATGGTCCCAGTGGTCTAGCTTGGAGCCAGGCAGAGTGGGCATACCCAGGTGATCATACGATTATTTTTACGATCCGATCCCCAAATGGCCAGGTTCGTAGAATTGCAAAGCGGCAGACGGTGGCATATGCCAAGTTGATTGCGCAAAGGGAGCTGAATGTAAACGCAAACGACTCTGATCCCACACCGAGTCAACAATTGATTCGCACTGAAAAATATTTGGAAACGCTCAAACAAGTAGCCGCAGAAAGGCCGCCCGGGAATTCTGCTCAGCAACGCGCCTATGATGACCGTGTGGAATACCTGGAGTCTTATACTGAACACCTTAGAAACCATTTGAGCGAATTGGGGTGCAGAGAGGGCTTTCCGGTTGATGCCATTCATGTAGACAAAAACAGTGGGCAGAGAACCCAGTTAAAGCTTTGGCTTGTAAATGTCACTGATCAGGAAAGAAAGGACGAAGACTGGATACCCTGGAACGATGGGGACAAGACATGGAAGCTGATCGACTGGACCAACCCTGCCCATAGAAGCACAACCGGGGTCTATGAAGGCAGTGGTGACAGTCATGAACAGGCCGTCAGGGATGTTTTTAATACCTGGGATTCCGACAATCGTTATCCGGAAGGCTATATTGAATACAGCCTTACCACCCCAGACAAATATGGAATCAACCTGAGTGGTGGGTTCGAATCAGACGGACAGTCCTTTTGGGATGAGGTGAGTGCCTGGCTCGACTATGTAGCTCTGGGGGCTGCCGTTGTGGCCGGGGTTGCCACCATGGTTGTGCCGGGTTCCCAGGCCATATCGGTAGCCATCTGGGTTTCAATATTTGCCAGTACCGGAGCGGCAACCACCAACATTGTTTCCCGCCATCAGGAAGGCTTTGGTAACTGGCGGGACGATGCTTTCGATGGCTTAAGTATTGTCGGAAACATCTTTGGTGGGGCCGCCTGGAAGCTGGGAGCTACAATAAGCTCAAGCGCGCTTCTTAGTGCGCAGCGGACAGTGCTGATTGGCCAGCTGGGAACGGATGGGTTACAAGGCATTCTGCTGGGCGAGCAATATCTGAGCCAATACAACAGCGTTGTTGACGATCCCAATTTAGGGCCTGAAGAGCGCCTGCAGAAGTTGATGGAGGTCTTCCGCTCGGCGCTGGTAGCCAGTGTGTTAACGACGGTTTCTATCTCGGGAACAAGAGCAGATTTAAGCAACCTCAATAACAATCGCACTCTATTGAACGCACAGGACCTCGCAACAGAAGGTACTGTAATCGACCTGGATGCCGCAGTAGAACCAAACACACAGATTGCCGACGGGCAAAGCCGTCTGAATGCCAGAATAGAGCATGATCCAGGCCATCCACCGCTGGAACAACAGGCAAGCCGCAGCGCTAGAAGTACGCTTAACGTAGTCGACGATTTTGAAAACCGGCATTATTCGTATGTACAGAGAGAAACTAGTAGAATAATAGACCTTAACGACGCTCTGGGGACGAAAAAGGCGATATCCGGGGCCGGATACCCGGATTTGCCGATTGAAGCAGGCGTCTATTGGAATATAGAAGGTAAAAGACCGATTGTTAATCGGATGGTTCCTTCACCAAATGCAATTTTCGGACGATTAGACGGGGTAGTTGGGAAGTATACGATCCCCGACATTGAGAGCTACATGGAACACCTGAAAGGAATATACAAGAAAGACCCATTTTATATGGTCCTACATCCCGAAATGGAAAGGAAGATACGCGAGCATATTGAGGTTAACGATAGAGTGCTTCTTGATGAGGCAGGGCCGCCTGGAATGCATGCGGAAGTTTTGGCGGTAAATCAGCTGTTTCATAGGATGGACTCGGCTGGAATTCCAATTAATCAGGAGAATCTTGGAAAAATATCGGTCGCCACATTCTACGTTCAAGGAAATAGGCATCGCGGAAATCACTTTCCAGCGTGCAACAATTGTGGTGGCATTCTTTCCGAACCAATAAGTATTAGAACGGGCCGGTCTGGGGTTTCTGATGAATAATATTTTTAGAGTTGCAAATATGACTGCCGTACGCTATGAAAATGGGCTTGCCATGGTGCGTAATCAAAGTTATAGCGGTATCGCCCTAGAGCGTGGTAGCGATGGGTTATTTAGAGCTAAATTTTTCCAAGAAGGTATGTTAACAGAGAATTGGCTGTCAAAGTACGGCATTGCCGATGATGAATTATGGATTCCTGTGTCAGATGATCGAGTGGATTATGATCACGATGAGTTGGCATTGGTGGACGGAAAGCTTTTTTTTGGAATAGTATTTGAAGAAGATAAAGGAGTTCTTCGTCAAATGTGCCTGTATACTAAGAGTACGGGATGGGTCGATATTGAGAATACTGAAAAGGGATGTATTTCTTCAATTGATTGCTTCTTTCCAGGAAAGTATACGTTTAAATTTAATAAGAACAGAAATGGCAGCCTTTCTGCTTTGGTATATGGTAAACACAGTGCCGAAGGTGTGGAGGGGGCACTAATAGACATTAGTGGAAGTGAAGACTTCTCTGCATCTATAAGTATGAGCGGTAGTTTTGATAAGAATTTTATTGATGAACTTAATGACAGAATACGATTTTACTCTGTGGATGTGCCCCTTCCAAAAGAATACAAGAGCATAACCTATATGAGGTGTTCATTGAATTCTATGACTGTTGAGCCTATTAAAAATACTCTGGAGAGTATAGGTTTTGAAAAAGCGAAAGAAATGACTGTTTTTTCACTGGATGTAAATCTAGAGGCTCTTCTGGAAATGATCGGTTTTGCGAAAGTAAAGGAAGTTGTATTCGAGTATCAGAATAAGAAAACGCCCGTACCAACAGAGCTGGTCGAGGCTATAAAAAGTGCTTGTCCCGGTCTAAAAGTGGAAGTTAATAACCCGACACAAACAACATGATTAACTTGGTGGTTACAGCTAGTGTAATCACCAACGGCTTTTTAAAATGAGTGTTGCATTACTCAGTAAGGATATACATCTAGTAGAAAACTAACTTGGGTTTCTTCAGCCTAGGGTGTTCCCATTTCCAGGTCTTTAATCACTTTCCTAACTGCCTGGTCTGACAATCTTGTCGTCTCTGGTAATCGATAGTTTGGGGAAAGTTCCAGTACCCATTGGCAGGCGGTAGACAGAGATATTTTATGCCCAATTGACACATAAATTGGCTTTATGCCAGTTTGGGTCCTTAGTGCGGCGCCTATCACTTCATCCTCGTCCACAAGCGGTGTCATGGCGCCGCGCTCTTTGCCAGGTTCCGTTTCCTGACCAATTAACCGGGATTTACCGCATCCAATGGTTGGAATATCGAATAAAACGCCGAGATGGCAGGCTAGCCCAAACCTTCGCGGATGAGCCAGGCCCTGTCCATCGCATACCACTAGCTGAGGCGTGGATGAGAGCTGTTCGAATGCCTTGATAATGGGTGGCAGCTCGCGGAAAGAGAATAGGCCAGGTACATAAGGAAATTGCTCCTGGTCTTGAATGGTGACTGTTTCTAACAGTTCACCTGAGGCCGCATCCAGCACTGCCACGGCCGCAACAAGCGTGTTGCTGTGTTTTGAATAGGCAACATCAACACCCGCAACCAGTTTTACAGGGTCGAGCTGGTCCGTACGAATGACTTTGGACGCCAGGTCTTTCTGTAGTGCTATGGCTTCTTGCTCACTGATGTTCCAGGAGTGGTGTATGGCTGGTTGCACGTTTTTTATACCTGCTTGTAACCGTTGAAGCTTACTATGAGTTTATTTTTGGAAAGCGTTTTATTGTACAAGATTTGACCTCGCAACCGAAATGCAAATGTCGATTATTTGGAGTGATCTACACTATCGGATCATTTAGCCGTAGTAGCGCGATTTTTCGGCGTCAGAATACCAACAAGATATCGCAAAGTAATGCCAGTTTGAAATGGGGAGGGTGTGATTTCGTCGAGAGCGTTTCATCAACCTTGTGATCAAGTTATCAACGTTTATCCGTGAGTGTCAGTATCCTTCCTCGCGGTACAAAGGCAAGTGCTCGCACGGGCTATAGACTCTCGCGCTGTGCTTGTTTGCAGTCATTTCAATGAAGCGTTGCAGTTGTAGCAGCGAGCTCATTGCAGGTGTAAAGGATAATTGTTGTTGAAAGGGAGCATTACCATGGATTCGATATCATCTATTCCGGTATTGAGAGAACTGGATTTCAGTCAGAAAGTGAGCTTGCAGCGGTTGTATCAAAAGGAACAGAAGGGTAGGGCCCTGAGCATGCAAGAGCAGGACTTTCTGGATCAATACCGGGAAGAGCTGATTCGTGAGTTGTACAAAACCCGGTCGGTTTGGCCGACAATAATATTATTGTCGATTAGTGTTTTGCTGTATCTGGTTTACAGCACTTAGCGGCCTAATGCCAGCCTGCGCTAAGCGGTGCAGGCTGGCATGAACCTGAGAAACTTTGATTAGCTTGCTCAGGTTCTTATACGCAGGTCATATGGATCAACTATTCGGCATGCACACTTGCGAGCCTTTTTCTACGGCAGGTCGCGCGTAGAAGCGTTCGCAGTACTGCATAACGTTGTTATAGGAAGCGGTATCCAGCGCTTCATGCCCTTCGTAAAAGTCGAGCGCCTTTATCCAGGGGGCAATGGCCATATCGGCGATGGTCAGCTCATCACCCATGATCCACTCCTGGCCTTCCAGGCGTTGGTTGAGCACGCCCAGAAGACGTTTCGATTCGCTGGTGAAGCGGTCTACACCATAACTATCGGATGTTTTGTCAGCGGCGAACTTATAAAAGTGACCGAACTGACCAAACATTGGTCCAACATGCGCCACCTGGAAGAACAGCCATTGCAGAGTTTCCCAGCGTTTTGCTGGGTCTTTGGGCAGGAACTGTCCGGTTTTTTCCGCCAGGTACAGTAGAATAGCGCCGGTTTCCATCATGGCAATGCGTTCACCATTGGGGCCATTGGGGTCGATAATGGCGGGTATCTTGTTGTTCGGGTTGAGTTTCAGGAAGTCTTCATCGAACTGGTCGTTTTTAATGATATTGACCAGATGCGGTTCATAGGGAAGGCCTGTTTCTTCGAGCATGATAGACACTTTCTGACCATTCGGGGTGCCCATGGAGTAGAGCTGAAGAACGGTCGGGTCGGCGGCGGGCCAGCGTTTTGGGAAGTTGGACATCGTATGCTCCTGTTTGTTGTAAGGTAACTTTCTAAGAATGGGTCTTTTTTGACGGTAGACAAGCGGGTAATCTGCCAGGCTTCCACAAACACTTTGACCGAGGACTTCAAAGATGGTGAACAACCGTTCCCGACTGCTGTTTCTGGGCGATTCAGTCACCGATTGCGACCGGGATAGAAGCATTCGTCAACCCAATCGGCCCGAAGCTCTGGGAACCGGATGGGTGCACCGGGTGGCAACCGAGTGGCTGGCACAGAACCCGGAGGCCCAGGTCTGGAATAGGGGGTATTCGGGCTGTGAAACAGGCGAATTACTGGATCAGGAAGGCTGGCAGCCGGTCAAGCAGGGCGGATACGACATTATTACCGTAATGATTGGCATCAACGACATCTGGCACCCGTTTGAAGAGAACCAACCGCACCAGATTGCAACCAACCTGGCCGATTTTCAGGCATTAATGGAGCGCCTGAAACCGCTCACCCGCCAATTGATTATGGTCGAACCCTTCGCCATAACTGGCAGTGCCGTCACCGAAGCCTGGTGGCCGCTGCTGGCTGAGTTGCAGTTAGGGCAAAGTGAACTGGCGCAGAAAAACGGCGCTCTGTGGATGCCAGTGCAGGCCGACTTTGAAACAGGCAGTGCCACTCAGCCTGTTTTATGGGCCTACGATGGCGTTCACCCTGGTGTATTGGGTCACCGATGGTTGGCGCAGCGCTGGCTGGATACGGTTCTGAGTTAAACGCTGACCCGCCCCGGTGTTTGTAGGGCATCTATTTCCCATACCAGCCTCGCTGCGAGTTTGGCGGTGCGGTTGTCCTGATCGTAACTCGGGTTCAGCTCTGCGATATCGGCCATTAGCCACTGGCAACTGGCAAACTGGCAACACCGTTGAGCTTCCGTCAGGCAATTCAACAAAAATGTCGGAGAAATACCAACGGCAGCCGGGGCACTGACGCCAGGGGCATACCCTGCAGATATTACATCGAGGCACACCGTCACGTATAGATAATCCAGCTCGCCTATAAACCGCCTGATAAAGGGCGTGGCGTGCACATCGGTGCAGTTCAGGTCGCGCAGGTAGTGAACGCCCAGGTCTTCGGCGGTGTCGAACAGCACCGGGGTGTTGGCCGCTTCACTAATGCCGATGCAGGCGTAATGGAATGGTTGTCCGCGTTGCTCGCAATCCTGCGCGATCTGGTAAAACGGCGTGCCCGAGGTGGCGTCCGGCGCGGGTTTGCGCAAATCAAAATGGGCATCGAAATTGATGATGCCCAGCCGGGCACCGGGGTCGTTCTGGTCCAGCCATTGGCGCAGCCCGGTATAGCTTGCGTAGCCAATTTCATGGCCACCGCCCAGGCCGATGACAAAGTGGCCCTCTTCCAGCCGGGCTGCCACCCGGTCACCAAACGCGATCTGGCTTGCTGGCAAATCCTCATCGGCACAGTGCACAGTGCCATCGTCATACAGTGCACGATCGGAATGGGCCGCCAGGCTGGCCAATGCCGAGCGCAGGGCGGTTGGGCCTTCAGCTGCCCCGGTGCGGCCCTGGTTCAACTGCACACCCCGGTCACTGGCGAAGCCAATCAGACAGGTGCCGGGTACCTCGGCCAACGGTTCCGCAATGCGTTGGTGCCAGCGCTGGCTGCGTGATCCCACATCGGGGTCGATCCGGCCTTGCCAGGGTGTTTTGTCAAAGGGTTGCCACATGGGCCTCTCCCGTTAGTTTACAAATGTACGATCACGCAATGCCGTTGATGTTGGTTCGAACTTGACCTGCCTGAAGCGCTGTTTCACCATGCGGTTATTGCCAGCGACACCCGGTTGTTGGTCTTCACCACCCGAGTACACCGACTGTGAGTTCACGCCAGCCCCGCTATCTGCAAATCAAAGCCTATCTGATGACGCGGATTCGCAGCGGTGAATTTGCACCGGACCATCAAATTCCCCCCGAAGAAAAGTTAGCTCAAAGTTTCGGTGTTAGCCGCATGACGGCCAACAAGGCCATTCGCGACCTGGTCCAGGAAGGCTACCTGGTGCGCCAGGCCGGTCTTGGTACCTTCGTGACCGATCAGAAAGCCGAATCGCCTCTGAACGACGTGAACAACATAGCCGACGAAGTACGCCAGCGCGGCCACCAGTACAGCAACCGGGTGCTGCGCTGCGAGGCCGTTGCCGCCGATGACGAAACCGCGCTCAAACTGGGCGTGCGCATGGGCGCCAAGGTCTTCCACAGCGTGCTGATCCACCTCGATAACGGCCGCCCGATTCAACTTGAAGACCGTTTCGTCAACCCGCGCTGGGTGCCGGATTATCTTGAAACCGACTTCAGCCTGCACACGCCGAACGAAATTCTCGTCGCCCGCTGCCCGATTACCGATCTGGAACACGTCGTCGAGGCCATGCTACCGGACGCCCAGACCGCCGACTGGCTGGAAACCGACACCGGGCAACCCTGCCTGTGCATGACCCGGCGCACCTGGTCGGGCGAACATCTGATCAGCTACGCCAGACTGATCTTCCCGGGCGACCGCTACAAACTGCGCAGCACCCAGAAACGAACCTCTGCTTAGTTTTAATGTATATACAATTTCTGGCGATGCTGTCAATCCTAAGATGTTTCCAATCCATAGGCATATCTTGATATCCCCCCTTAGCGCCAGCCTTTAATTCACGGTTTTTTACATTTCACCGGTTGACTTCTCAGTCATTTCAATGAAATGTATATACAAATTATAACTGCAAGGGTCAAACCGCATGGCCGGGACATCAATCACCCAAGGCCAACCCCAACTCCAACTCTGGGTTGGCGTCACACTGTTCGACGGTGCTCACACCCACGAAGAACCGATGACTCTGGTGGTCGCCGACGGGCGCATCAAGCTTCTGGTGCCCGGCCACCAGCAACCCGCCGAGTGGGAAAATGATTGGCCAGTCGCAGGGCGGGGCGGTGTTGTCACCCCTGGGCTGATCGATTGCCACACCCACCTCGTCTTTGGCGGCAACCGCGCCAGCGAATTCGAGAAACGGCTCGAAGGCGTTAGCTACGCCGACATCGCCGCTCAGGGCGGCGGCATTCTCAGCACCGTCAACGCCACCCGAGCCGCCAGTGAAGATGAACTGTTCGCCAGCGCCAAACCCCGGCTCGAAGCACTGATGGCCGATGGCGTAACCACCGTCGAAATCAAATCCGGCTACGGCCTCAGCCTCGAACACGAACGCAAAATGCTGCGCGTTGCACGCCGACTGGGCCAGGCATTATCCGTCGATGTCGTCACTACCTTTTTGGGCGCACACGCCTTACCGCCCGAATACAAGGGTAGGGCAAATGACTACATCACGCTGGTGTGTGACGAAATGATCCCGGCACTGGCCAAAGAAAACCTGATCGACGCCGTCGACGTTTTCTGTGAAAACATCGCCTTCACCGTCGAACAATGCGAACGGGTATTTCAAACGGCGCACAACCATGACCTGCCGGTAAAAGGCCACGTAGAGCAACTGTCGAATCAACACGGCAGTGAACTCTGCGCTCGCTATAAAGCATTATCCGTCGACCATATTGAATGGCTTGATGACGCTGGTATTCAGGCCATTAAACAGTCAGGCACCGTCGCTACTCTGTTACCCGGCGCGTTTTACACCCTGCGCGATACGCAAGTGCCACCCATCGAAAAGCTGCGTAAGGCGGGCATTCCCATGGCCGTCGCGACCGACGCGAATCCGGGTTCATCGCCCATCTTCCAGCTCACATTAATGCTCAACATGGCCTGCACCCTGTTCCGTCTAACCCCGACTGAAGCCCTGCAAGGCGTTACCAAAAACGCTGCCCAGGCACTCGGCTTAAGCGACAGCCACGGCACCCTGGCCGAAGGTCGTGCTGCCACGTTTTGTCATTGGCAGATCGATCACCCGGCTGAATTGGCTTACAGCATTCAGCCAAACCGGTTGCTGCAGCGGGTTTATAACGGGGAAATAACGTCCTAATAAAACGGGAAAAAATTCAGGCCTCTGATATTAGGTGGCCGAGGTACAGAGAGGCTAGCGCCGGGTGCCGGTCATGCCCTAGAAAGGCGTCTGTCCACATAGATGTGGACAGTCGAGCTTACATGGATGTACTTGCAGCGACCTTCTAGGGCATGACCGGTGCTCGGCGCGGGTTAAACCACCCAGCCAACCAGACAAACAAGAACCACTGAGGAATATTGTGATGACAGACCACAGCAGAACGGATACCGGCCGTGTTATTCGTGCCGCCACTGGCACTAAGTTGACCGCAAAGAGCTGGCTCACCGAAGCCCCGTTACGGATGTTGATGAATAACCTTGATCCGGATGTTGCCGAAAATCCCGAATCGCTGGTGGTGTATGGCGGTATTGGTCGCGCAGCTCGCAACTGGGCCTGTTACGACAAAATCGTTGAAGTTTTGCAGCGGCTCGAAGACGACGAAACCCTGCTGGTACAAAGCGGCAAACCGGTCGGTGTGTTCAAAACTCACGCCGACGCGCCCCGGGTGCTGATCGCCAACTCCAACCTGGTACCGCACTGGGCCAACTGGGAACACTTCAACGAACTCGATAAAAAAGGCCTGATGATGTATGGCCAAATGACGGCCGGCTCCTGGATCTACATCGGCTCTCAGGGCATCGTTCAGGGTACCTATGAAACCTTTGTCGAAGCCGGTCGCCAGCATTACGATGGCGAACTCAAAGGCCGCTGGATTCTGACCGCCGGTCTCGGCGGCATGGGCGGCGCTCAGCCACTGGCCGCCAGCATGGCGGGTGCCTGTTCACTGAACATTGAGTGCCAGCAAAGCCGTATCGACTTCCGGTTGCGCACCCGCTACCTCGACGAACAAGCCACAGATCTCGACGACGCCCTGGCACGAATCGACCGCTACACCGGCGAAGGCAAAGCCGTCTCCATTGGCTTGTGCGCCAACGCGGCCGACATTCTGCCCGAAATGGTCAAACGCGGCGTCCGCCCCGATATGGTCACCGACCAGACCAGTGCCCACGACCCGCTGCACGGCTACCTGCCCCAGGGCTGGACTTGGGAGGAATATCAGGCCAAAGCCGAAAGCGAGCCGGAAGCGGTGGTTCAGGCCGCCAAACAGTCGATGGCCGAACATGTTCGCGCCATGCTCGCCTTTAAAGCTCAGGGCATTCCAACCTTCGATTACGGCAACAACATCCGCCAGATGGCGCAGGACATGGGCGTCGATAACGCCTTCGACTTCCCTGGCTTTGTACCAGCCTACATTCGGCCGCTGTTCTGTGAAGGCATTGGCCCGTTCCGCTGGGTCGCACTCAGTGGCGACCCGGAAGATATTTACAAGACCGACGCCAAGGTCAAAGAACTGCTGCCAGACCACAAACACCTGCACAACTGGCTCGACATGGCGCGTGAGCGCATCAGCTTTCAGGGCTTGCCTGCCCGCATCTGCTGGGTCGGTCTGAAAGACCGGGCACGGCTCGGCCTGGCGTTCAACGAAATGGTCAAAAACGGCGAACTGAAAGCGCCTGTAGTGATCGGACGTGACCATCTCGACTCAGGCTCGGTCGCCTCACCCAACCGCGAAACCGAAGCCATGCAAGACGGCTCCGATGCGGTATCGGACTGGCCCTTGCTGAATGCACTGCTGAACACCGCCGGTGGAGCCTCCTGGGTAAGCCTGCACCATGGCGGTGGGGTCGGCATGGGCTTCAGCCAGCATGCGGGCGTGGTGATCGTGTGTGACGGCACCGATGCCGCCGCCAAGCGCATTGGCCGGGTACTGCACAACGACCCGGCGACCGGCGTTATGCGCCATGCCGATGCGGGCTATGAGAGTGCGATAGACTGTGCCCGTGAGAACCAGCTCGACCTGCCCATGATTACCAAGGAGCCCCAATCATGAGTCACACCCTGAATCTGACCCCGGGTACCCTGACCCTGGATGACCTGCGCCAGGTCTTCCAGACGCCGATCACGCTCAAGCTGGACCCGGCTTGCTACGCTGGCATGGAAGCCTCGGCCGCAACCGTCGCCGCCGTGGTCGCCGAAGGCCGCACCGTTTATGGCATCAACACAGGCTTTGGCCTGCTGGCCAACACCCGCATAGAACCGGCCGAGTTGGAAACCCTGCAACACAGCATCGTGTTGTCACATGCAGCGGGCATAGGCCAGTTCATGACTGAACGCACGGTGCGGTTGATGATGGTGCTGAAAATCAATTCCCTGGCGCGCGGCTTTTCCGGTATTCGGCCTGAAGTGGTCGACTTTCTGGTTGAACTGGTCAATCGCGGCGTTAGCCCGGCGATCCCGCAGAAAGGCTCAGTGGGTGCATCGGGTGATTTGGCGCCTTTGGCCCATATGAGCGCCGTTTTGTTAGGCGAGGGCGAAGCTTTTTGGCAGGGCGAGCGCTGGGCCGCTGGCGACTTGCTGAAAGAGCTGGGTCTGTCGCCGGTGACTCTGGCTCCAAAGGAGGGGCTGGCGCTGCTGAACGGCACCCAGGCGTCTACCGCCTTTGCACTGGAAGGGCTGTTTAACACCGAAGTCGCCCTGGCTTCCGCCACCCTAATCGGCTCAATGTCGCTGGAAGCGGCGATGGGCTCACGCAAGCCATTCGACGAGCGCATTCATCTTGCTCGCGGCCACGCGCCACAAATTGAAATGGCGCGTCGGTATCGTGGAATTCTGGGCGAATCGGACATCGAGCACAGCCACGCGGATTGCGAAAAAGTGCAGGACCCGTATTCATTGCGCTGCCAGCCCCAGGTCATGGGTGCCTGCCTGCAGCAATGGCAGTTTGCCGCCCAGGTATTGCTGACCGAAGCCAACGGCGTCTCCGATAACCCATTGGTTTTTGATGATGGCGACATTATTTCAGGCGGTAACTTCCATGCCGAACCAGTGGCGATGACGGCCGACATGCTGGCCATTGTGCTCTCGGAAATCGGCGCCTTGTCGGAACGGCGCATGGCCTTGCTGATCGACTCCGGCCTGAGCGGTTTACCGCCGTTTCTGGTCGACAATGGCGGCGTGAATTCCGGTTTCATGATTGCCCAGGTAACCGCTGCCGCCCTGGCCAGTGAAAATAAAACCCTGGCGCACCCGGCATCGGTGGATTCATTGCCGACCTCGGCGAACCAGGAAGATCATGTCTCCATGGCGACCTTTGCCGGTCGGCGGTTGGCGGATATATACGAAAATGTCGAAGGCATTCTGGCCATCGAATGGCTTGCCTCAGCCCAGGGGCTGGATTTCCGGGCACCGCGACACACCAGCGACACCCTGGAACAGGCCAAAGCGGCCCTGCGCAGCCGGGTGCCGTTCTACGACAAAGATCGCTATTTCGCCCCGGATATTCAAAACGCCGCCGCTCTGATTCGTGAACGAGCATTGGCCGATCTGATTCCCGACTTTCAGTAATCGTACAGGCTAATGAACAGTGCACTAGTGTGCCCCCGGTTCCGGTTTGACTGCTAGACTGATCGAGCAGTCTATTCCTAGTGGCAGGAGGTGATCATGTCGAACCGGCGTTTCAGCGAGATGCTCAATCAGTGGGAAGAGCAGCGTCAGCAAAAACAGGAACTTGTTACCGTCCCTGTTTCTGTTGCCAAAAAGGATCTGGAGCGTTTGCAGGCTCTGGCCGACGTATACGACCAGCCATTGGAATCGATCATGGCAGACCTGATGCATGCGGCCCTGGCCGAGGCGGAATCCAGCATCCCCTATGTGCCGGGTTCCAGGGTGATTCGCGTCGAAGACGGCGAACCGTGCTACGAAGATGAGGGTAAAATGCCCGACTATCTGGATGCGCGGCACCGCGCTGCGCATCCAGAGAACTAACCGCCCAGATCAGGGAAGCAACACGGTAGAACCGGTCGTCTTGCGGGCTTCCAAATCCCGGTGTGCCTGAGCAGTGTCTTTCAGGGCATAGGTCTGGTTCACCTGAATTTTGACGATGCCCTTGCTGACCACGTCCAGCAGGCGCTCGGCGCCTTCAACCAGCAAGTCGCGGGTAGCAATGTGCGTCGCCAGTGTCGGCCGGGTCACATACAGGGATCCCTTGGGCGCGAGAATACCGGGACTGAACGGGTCAACCGGGCCGGTGGCGTTGCCGTAGGACGCCAGCACGCCAAAGGGCCGCAGTGAATCCAGCGAGGCCATAAAGGTTTCCTTGCCGATTGAGTCATATGCGACGGCCACACCCTCTCCGTTGGTCAGGTCGCGCACGCGCTGGGCTATGTCTTCCTTGTTGTAATCAATCACATGGTCGCAGCCGTTATCCAGCGCCATTTTGGCCTTGGCTTCACCGCCAACACAGCCAATAACCGTTGCGCCCAGATGCTTGGCCCATTGCGTCAGAATTAAGCCGACACCGCCGACGGCTGCGTAAACCAGCAGAGTATCGCCCGGCTTGACCGGGTAGGTGCGGAACAGCAGGTAATGGGCGGTCAGGCCCTTGAGCATCATCGCCGCAGCGGTGGTGTCGTCAATCGAGTCCGGCAGTTTGATCAGCTTATCGGCATCGATCAGGCGGGCCTCGGCGTAGGCGCCAACGTTCATTGGGTAGGCGACCCGGTCACCCACGGCCAGGTCTGTCACCCCCTCACCGACGGCTTCTACCACGCCAGCAGCTTCCATACCCAGCACCGCCGGGTAGCTGGGCTGCGGATACAAACCAGTACGCATGTAAACATCGATGTAGTTCAGGCCAACGGCGGTCTGTTTCAGGCGTACCTGGCCTTTGGCCGGTTCTGGCAGAGTAATCTCATCCCACTGCAAAGCATCGGGCTCGCCCGGGGTGTGAATGCGGATGGCGTGTGTCATTGGTGTCTCCCAATCTTGTTGAGGTAATTCAATTCGGTTGAACGGTACAGCAATTTATCACGAACGGACGTTCAGTGTGTTCCTTGTAAGGGTCACTGCGTTGTCCGCAGAAGCGAAATATCCTGTATTAACCACCTAATACCCCATGTTTGCCGGATATTGATAATCTGGTTTCAGTCGCCGCACATTTCAGGCGCACACCTCTGAAAGGCGGTGTAAGCGACGACAGACAACACTCCCTACAACACGCGTTATAACAAGAACAGGAGAGCCGATATGTCTAAAAAACGCATTCTGATGATCACCGGTGACTACACCGAAGACTACGAAACCATGGTCCCCTTTCAAACCTTGCTGGCTGTAGGCCACCAGGTCGACGCCGTGTGCCCCGAAAAGGCCGCTGGAGACAGCGTGGCCACCGCGATTCACGATTTTGAAGGTGACCAGACCTATAGCGAAAAGCCCGGGCACCGCTTCGCCCTGAACGCCAGTTTTGACGAGATAAGGGTCGAAGACTACGATGCTCTGGTTGTTCCCGGCGGGCGAGCACCCGAGTACCTGCGCCTGAACAAAGACGTATTGGCGATGGTGAAGCACTTTTTCGATGCCAATAAACCCGTCGCCGCCATCTGCCACGGCGCCCAGTTGCTTGCTGCTGCCGGTGTTCTGCGCGGTCGCCACTGTTCAGCGTACCCGGCCTGCCGGCCCGAGGTTGAAGCCAGCGGAGCTGACTATGCCGATATTGACGTGACCGATGCGGTAACCGACGGCAACCTGGTCACCGCCCCCGCCTGGCCTGCCCATCCGGCCTGGCTGATGCAGTTTATGGCCGTACTGGATAAACACTGAGTATCTGAGCAGCAGAATCGGGCTGATGCATTGAACCCTGGTTATCATGAACGACCGGTGTTTCGCACGGCTCGATTCGTCACAGAGGGCTGACCCATGTGTAAATTGTTCATCAAAGCCGACCCCGACCTCTGGGTTAGCACCACTCATTCATTACGCATCGACGGCATGGTCACCAGCGTTCGGCTGGAGAATTATTTCTGGCAAATACTGGAACAAATAGCCCAGCGCGATGAAATGAATCGGGCGCAGATGATTACCCGTTTGTACCATGAATCTATCGATGCCGGTCACGACTTGGGGAACTTCACATCTTTCCTGCGCGTCTGTGCACTGCGCTATCTGGCACTGCAACTCTCCGGCGACATACCGGCACGAGACGACGTCGCCATCGCCACCCTGGATGCCGAGACCATCCTCGCACGCGAAGCCAATGGCCTTCACTGAATCAGTCTTTAAACACCACCGTCCGGCTGCCATTCAAAAACACCCGTTTCTCGGTGTGATACCGCACCGCATTGGCCAGCGTCTGGCTTTCGATATCCTGACCGCGGGCAATCAGGTCTTCCGGGTAGTGGTTGTGGTCTACCGCCTGAACGCCTTGGCTGATGATGGGGCCTTCGTCGAGGTCGTCGTTAACATAGTGGGCAGTAGCGCCCACCAGTTTGACGCCTTTTTCCCAGGCCTGGTGGTAGGGTTTGGCGCCCTTGAACCCTGGCAGGAGAGAGTGGTGAATGTTGATCGCCCAGCCGTCGAGTTTCTTCGACATGTCAGACGACAGCACTTGCATGTAGCGGGCGAGCACAACCAGTTCGCACTGGTATTGCTGAATCAGTTCCCAAATCTGCGCTTCCTGTTCCGGTTTGGTTTCCGGTGTGATGGGCAGGTGGTAATAGGGAATCTTGTGCCACTGCGCGAGTGATTCGAGATCCGGGTGATTGGAAATAATCACTGGGATTTCGATGGCCAATTCGCCGGTGCGGTATCGGTAGAGCAGGTCGTTCAGGCAATGATCGTAACGGGACACCAGGATGGCGACCCGGGTTTTATGATCGGGCGCGGTCAGTTCCCAGTCCATGTGAAAGTGGTCGGCGCGCTGGGTAAAGAGGTCGCGAAAGCGTTGCAGGGAATCCTCGTCTTTAAGCGGGCGGAATTCCACGCGAATGCTGAACAGGCTGGTTTCGCGATCATCGAACGAATTCATCGTGACGATGTAGTTTTCAGTTTCTGCCAGGCTGCGTGTCACCACATCGACCGTGCCCAGTGTGCTGGGGCACTGGGCCGTGAGTATCCAGCGTTTTTCGGTAACGGCCATGGTCAGGTCTCGTCGTGTTCGGGTTGACCCAGATGCAGGCCGTATTCACGGCTGGCATCGGTTAACCAGCGCCAGGCATAGTCGGCAAAGCTGCGGCGTACCGTTAGCTCCCAATCTGTGCTGTCGATGCGACGGACCGTCGCCTGAGTTTTAGACAACGCCGTGGTAACCACTTTGCCGACTGGAAAATGAGCGTCGCTGACGGCATAGGGCATGCTTTTTTGCAGCACACTTGCGGCAGCAGAACCCGCCAGGCGGATCTGTGTTTGACCGCCGCTGACGTTGATGACGGCATAGTGACCCGTCAGCGCGTCGCGTAACCGGGTTTCAATGGCGAAGGCTTGCTCCAGATCGCACAGCAACAGCCACTCATCCGGTGCTATCCAGAGCAGTGCCATGGTTGCGGAAGCGCTGCTGCTCAGTCGGCCTGGCAGAGCCAGGTCCAGTGCGCTGCTGACGCCCTTGGCAAAGTCGGCATTGCTCGCATCGCCACGAATAACTAACTGGCCGCGCAGAGCGTCTTCCCAGAGAAACACCTGGGCCTGACCGGGGCCGAAAACGGGTTGCGTGGCTGCCTGGCTAAAATACAGAGCGCTGCGGGCAGTGACGTCGGCTTCAGGCATCTGGTTCATGATTGAAACCCGGGTGTCGGTTTGCAGTTCAGACATTCTGGCGCTCTCCTTTGGGGTCGAGGAAGAGGGTGCTGGTGATTTCCGCTTCGACCACCCGGCCGTCGGACAATGGGTAATAAACGGTATCGCCGCTGCGCTGATGGCCGCCGCGAATCACGCCCATGGCAATGCTGCGACCGAGGTTGGCGCTGTAGTAGCTCGAGGTTACATGGCCAAGCATGGTCATCGGAACCGGCTGCTTCGGGTCGTCCACTGCCTGAGCGCCTTCGGGCAACACAATGGACGGGTCTTTGGTTTTCAGGCCGACCAGTTGTTTGCGGTCCTGGCGCAGGCAATCTTCCCGCTTCATGCCGCGCTTGCCGATAAAGCTGTAGGGCTTGTCTTCTTTCACCGCCCAGTCCAGACCGAGGTCGTAGGGGTGCATGGAACCATCGGTATCCTGGCCGGCAATGATGAACCCTTTTTCAGCGCGCAAGATGTGCATGGTTTCAGTACCGTAGGGCGTGAGGTTGTAGCGCTCACCTTTTTCAAACAGCGCCTCCCAGACGTGCAGGCCATAGTTGGCCGGCACGTTGATCTCGTATGACAGTTCACCGGTAAAGGAGATGCGAAACACCCGGGCCGGAACGCCGGCTACGGTGCCCTGACGCCAGTCCATAAACTTGAAGCTGTCTTTATCGAGATCAATGTCGTCGGTCAGTTCTGCCAGCAATTTGCGGCTGTCTGGCCCGGCGATGGTCATCGTGGCCCAATGGTCGGTGACGGTGTTCATATACACTTCAAGCTCGGGCCATTCGGTCTGGTGATACAATTCCAGCCATTCCAGGACATGAGCGGCACCCCCCGTGGTGGTGGTCATCAGGAAATGGTTTTCGCCGAGGCAAGACGTAACGCCATCGTCGAACACCATACCATCCTCACCGCACATCAACCCGTAGCGGCATTTGCCGACCGCGAGTTTGGCCCACGCATTGGTGTATACCCGGCCGATGAACTCACGCGCATCCTTGCCCTGAATGTCGATCTTGCCCAGGGTTGAAGCGTCGAGAATGCCAACGCCGTTGCGCGTGGCCAGGCATTCACGGTCGAGCGATTGCTGCATGGTCTCCCCGGGTTTCGGGTAATACCAGGGGCGTTTCCACTGGCCGACGTTTTCGAAGAGGGCACCGTGGCGCACATGCCAGTCGTGCATGGCGGTGTGGCGTTCGGGGTCGAACAGCGCATCGCAATGGCGACCGGCAATGGCGCCGAAGGTGACCGGCGTGTAGTTCGGACGGAAAATGGTGGTGCCGGTCTCGGCAATGGTTTTATTCATCGACTTGGCGGCGATGGCCATGCCGTTGATGTTGCCCAGCTTGCCCTGGTCTGTTCCGAAGCCGAGCGCGGTGTAACGTTTAACGTGCTCGATCGATTCGAAACCTTCGCGGGTAGCCAGCTCAATGGCAGCGGCGGTTACGTCGTTCTGGAAATCGACAAACTGCTTTGGCGCGCGGCTGATGCGCTGTTCATGCGGAATGCAAAACAGAGCCATGGCGTTGCCGGTAGCGGGTTCTTCTACCGTGGGCAGCGCCGCTGGTTTTGCTTCATAGCCAGCTTGCCTGGCCGCCTCGGCACCCTGCTGCGTGCCCTGTTCGAGGCAGCCCGCCAGATCAAAGGTACCGGCAATGGCGCCCGCGATGGATTGGCGCTGCAAGGTCTCACCGGGTACAAAGCCGATTACGTCGTCATTCCAGACCGGGCGTCCGCCTGTGTGGCAAGACAAATGCACCGCCGGACTCCAGCCGCCGGAGCTGGCAATGGTATCGCATGCCAGCTTCTCGGCCGGGCCGGTCAGGTGCTGGCCGTCTTCCGACAGCGGCGCGACCCGGGCTGCGCTCACGCGGGTGCTGCCCTTGGCTTCGATCACAGCGTGACCGGTCAGCAAGCGAATGCCACGGCGACGGGCTTCTTCCACGCAATCACCGGTGGGCGCCTGGCGGGTGTCGACCAGTGCCACGACCTTGCGGCCTGCATCCTGCCAGTCGAAGGCGGCCTGATAACCGGCGTCGTTGGTGGTCATCGCCACCAGGCTGTGGCCGGGGATAACCGCATAACGACGAATGTAGGTGGAGACAGCCGAGGCCAGCATGCAGCCAGGCAGATCGTTATTGGCGTACACCAGGGGCCGTTCGTGGGCGCCGGTGGCCAGTACCACCCAGTCTGCCCGCACACGGTGCATGCGCTGGCGCGTCTGGTTCTCGGGAGCCCGATCGCCCAGGTGGTCGGTCCGGCGTTCATGAATGGTCAGAAAGTTGTGGTCGTGGTAGCCGTTTACCGTTGCGTTGGGCAGCAGTAATACATTGTCCATGCCGGCCAGTTCCTGCAGGGTATCCGCCACCCACTGGCTGGCCTCTGCGCCGTTAATCCGGCTGCGGCTGCTGAGTAGGGAACCGCCCATTTCAGCCTGTTCATCGGCCAGAATGACGTGGGCACCGCTGCGGGCTGCCGTGAGAGCTGCAGAAAGACCGGCAGGGCCTGCACCCACGACGAGCACATCGGTGTGCTGATTCAGGTGATCGTATTCGTCGACATCGGGTTCTGTTGGTGAACGCCCCAGGCCCGCTGCCTTGCGGATGTGTTTTTCGTAAAACTTCCAGGCCGTCTGCGGAAACATAAAGGTCTTGTAGTAAAACCCGGGCGGCAGGGCGCGGCCGAACACCTGGCCACTGAAACCCAGAAGATCAAACTTCAGGCTCGGCCAGCCGCTGGTGGGCTGACTGACCAGTCCGTCGAACAGGGGTTGTTGCGTCGCCCGAACATTGGGTACCTGGGTGGCTTCGGTGGCTCCCAGTTGGACAATGGCATTGGGCTCGTCGGCACCGGCGGCAACAATGCCACGAGGGCGGCCGTACTTGAAGCTGCGGCCAATGACATTGACGCCGTTGGCGATGAGGGCGGAAGAGAGGGAGTCGCCCTCGTATCCTGTGTATTGGCGTCCGTTAAAACTGAACGTCAATGGCTTGCTGCGATCAATGCGTCCGCCGTCGGCCAGTCGATTGGTTTGCCTCATGCCTGATCCCCCGAAGTTCGAGCCTGGTCGGGTGATTCACCCAACCGGTAAGAGCCTTTAATCAAATAGGTTTGGGTGTCGCGGGTCACGTTGAAAAACTTGCGACAGCCCAGTGCATGTACCCAGAGTTCGTTGTGCAGGCCGCGGGGGTTATCCCGAAAATACAGGAAGTCGCCCCATTGCTCATCGGTGCAGTTATCCGGGTCGGCAGGGCGAGCAAGGTGCGCCGGGCCTTTCGGGTGAAACTCTTCTTCTTCGCGCAGTTCGCCACAATAGGGGCAATAAATCCGAAACATACAGCAGGCTCCTTACTGTGGCCGGTTAGTGTGCAACACCGGCCGCGCCGTGTTCATCAACAAGGGCACCGGTGTGGAACCGGAACATTGAAAAAGGTTTGGCCAGTTCGCTGGCTTTGCCTTTGGCGAGCGTTTGGGCAAATACGTGACCCGAGCCGGGTGTTGCCTTGAACCCGCCGGTCCCCCAACCGCAGTTGAAAAACAGGTTTTCAACCGGCGTGTCGGAAATGATGGGGCAGGCATCCGGAGTGGTATCGACAATGCCACCCCATTGCCGGTTCATGCGTACCCGGCTGAAAATGGGGAAGAGTTCAACAATGGCTTGCAGGGTATGCTCAATGGTGCTGTAGGAGCCGCGCTGGCCATAGCCGTTGTAGCCGTCGATGCCGGCGCCAATCACCAAGTCGCCTTTGTCGGACTGGGAAATGTAGCCATGCACCTGGTTCGACATGACCACGGTGTCCAGAATGGGCCGAATCGGTTCGGAGACCAGCGCCTGCAGCGGGTGCGATTCAATCGGCAACCGAAAGCCAGCCATTTTTGCCAGTACACCGGAGTTACCGGCCACCACACAGCCGATGCGGTCACCTTTTATGGCACCGTATTCTTTGGTCATTACGCCGGTGGCTGCACCATCTTCGGTCAGAATATCGGTGACTTCGCACTGTTGAATCAGGTCGACACCCAGCGCATCGGCGGCGCGGGCATAACCCCAGGCAACGGCATCGTGCCGGGCGACCCCGGCGCGAGGTTGCCAGGAGGCACCCAGAATCGGGTAGCGGCGGCTGGTCGTGCAATCCATGATCGGTACGATTTCCTGCACGCCCTGGGTATCGAGCGCAACGCTGTCGATGCCGTTTAGACGGTTGGCATTCACCCGGCGCTCAATGTCGCGCATGTCTTGCAGGGTGTGGCCGAGGTTCAGTACGCCACGCTGAGAGAACATGACGTTGTAGTTCAGGTCTTGCGACAGGCCTTCCCAGAGTTTCATGGCATGCTCGTACAACAGGGCCGATTCGTCCCAGAGGTAGTTCGAGCGCACGATGGTGGTGTTCCGCGCGGTGTTGCCACCACCCAGATAGCCTTTCTCGATGACGGCGACGTTGGTGATGTTGTGTACTTTGGCCAGGTAGTAGGCCGTAGCCAAACCATGACCACCCCCCCCGACGATGATGACGTCGTACTGTTTTTTAGGTTTGGGGTTACGCCAAACGCGCTGCCAGTTTTCGTGGTGGCTCATGGCGTGCCTGAGCAAACCGAATCCGGAATATCGTTGCATGCTGGGTGCCTCTTGGGTGCGACCAATGGCCTGAATACCAGGCGAACTGTGAGTTACCTTGCCGCCACTACGGGCCGGATGCAAGAACCGGCCTGTTCAGGGTAGGTTGGCTTTACAGCATGGTATGGGGAGGCGAGGGCGGTCATGTGCTTGACGACGACACGCTAGTGATAAATCGCGACATTCTTTTTCGCGGCTGGAGTTCGTGACGGCCACCGGGTAGGCCTGTCATGGGTCGGGCGGGATGCCGCCCACTCAATCCATCCATGGAGCCTAGACCGCAGGATATGAATCCCCTCCATGGGATTTACCCTTCGGGCTCGCTTCGCTCATGCTAAAACGCTCCCGGCGTTTTAGTCCATGCTGCGGACTCCCCATGACAGGCCTACCCGGCGGCGTCCACTTAGCTGGGTGCCAACCAAGGCCTGAGTCTTTTTTAAGGAATCCAGTCCCCTGGGTGACGGGTAGAAAGCAGTGCCTCAAAATGAACCTTTTAAAACAGCAGACTACTTACCCTCTTCACCCCACCCGAAGTTCAGAAACCCCAGTCTCATCCAATCCCTCAGCCGAATTCGCCAGCACTTCCGCACTGTACCAATTCACAAAATTGATCACCCCGAACTCGTAGGTTTCGGAATAGGGGCCGGGCTGATAGGCAACGGAGTTGACGCCTTGCTGGTTATGCTCGGCGAGCGTTCTGTCCTGGCGGTTGGTAGCGTCCCACACCTGGCGCAGCCGTTCCGGGTCGTAGTCTTTTCCTTCAACGGCATCTTTGTGGACCAGCCACTTGGTGATGACGCGGGTCTTTTGGGCGCTGATGGGCAACACCTGAAAAACGACGGCGTGGTCGCTTTGCATGTGGTTCCAGGAATTGGGCAGGTGCAGAATGCGCAGCGACCCCAGTTCCCGGTTCTGAATGCGGCCCATGGTTTTCTGGCTGCCGGCTTTGCCATCCATTGTCATTACCTGGGTGCCTTCTTTAAGCGGCATCCGCACCAGGCGGTTTTGCAGGCCGTGTTCAACGTGTTGGTGAGGAATGCCTTCGGCGTCCCAGGCATTGGCCTGACGTTCACAAAGGGCTTTAAACTCGGGGGTCGCTCTTGGGTCGTTGGTGTCGTCCCATTCGAGCAGGGAACGCAGTAATTCGGGGTGAGAGCCGGCACAGTGGTAGCACTCGCGGTTGTTTTCAAGCACCAGTTTCCAGTTGGCGTTTTCATCGAGATGGGATTCAACCGCCACCTTGGCGTTCTCCATGTCGTAGGGTTCCATATAGTTCGCCAGGGTTTCCAGGTAGGGGTCGATCTCCGGTGCCTCGCCCTCGGCCAGGCAAATGTAAATGAACCCGCCGGCGGTCTTGCAGTGCGCGGGTTTCAGACCAAACTCGCTTTTATCGAAGGCGTCGCCCATGGCATCGCCAGTGTAGATAAGGTTGCCTTTCAGATCGTAGGTCCACTGGTGGTAAGGGCAGGTGAGGTTGGCAACCTTGCCCTTGGCCGAAGTACAGAGACGCGAGCCGCGGTGTCGGCACACGTTGTGGAAAGCACGCACTTCGCCGTCCCGGTCACGAACCACCAGCACCGGGTTCTGGCCGATGTCTACAGTCATGTAGTCCCCTTTGCCAGGCACTTCACAGGTCATGCCAACAAACAGCCACTGTTTCATGAAGATGTTTTCCATATCGAGCCGGAACATCAACGGGTCGTTGTAGAACGGCTGTGGCAGCGATTCGGACCCCGAACGCTGTTGCAGCAGAGAGCGCATCGCCTGTCGGGCCTCGGGTAGTGAGGAGTAAGTCAGGTTGAGCAGGTCGGTTTCATTCATTGTGCGGCTCCTGAGGCAGCAGGGTGGGTTCGGCAGGCGAACCGTCGAACTATCATTGGTGCGCTCATTCTCGGTACGGCAGCCCCGCCTCATTTGCCCGATTACGACATTTTATGCTGTCAATTCGACGCTCTGGAGATGCCAGTTCGTTTTCCGGCCAGTGGAGGAGTTGATCAACGGTATGTCGCATTTGGTTAACCGGGCCGGGGGTGTTTTGGTAACAATGGAACCCATAACAACCGACCCCGATTAAGGATGTCTCATCATGACGCAAATTGTTGACGCCAGCGAACCGGCACCCGCGTTTAACCCGCTCAACACTCGGGTTTGGGCTAATGGCCGGCATCAGGTGCGCTGTGTTCGGGTCATCCAGGAAACCTGGGATGTAAAGACCTTCTGCTTTAATGCGGAACAGTCGATTATGTTCTTCTTCAAGCCGGGGCAGTTCGTAACGCTGGAGCTGGAGATTGAAGGTGAGCAGGTGTTGCGCTCATACACCATCTCCAGCTCCCCCTCGGTGCCATACAGCTTTTCGATCACCATCAAGCGGGTCCCCGGTGGGCGGGTCTCGAACTGGTTGCACGATAACCTGAAACAGCACGATGAACTGGCCGTTCATGGCCCGGTGGGCAATTTCAACTGCATCGACCACACCGCTGAAAAGATGCTGTTTCTGTCCGGTGGTGTAGGCATTACTCCGCTGATGTCGATGGCGCGCTGGTATTTCGATACCAATGCCGATGTCGACATGGCCTTTGTGCACAGCGCCCGCACCCCCAGTGACATCATCTTTCACCGGGAGCTGGAGCACATGTGCTCTCGGGTGACCAACTTTAACCTCAGTGTGATTTGCGAGCGTATCGAGCTGGGTCAGGCCTGGAACGGTTATCGCGGTTATCTGGACAGAGCCAAGATGGACATGGTGGTGCCAGACTTCATGCAGCGGCGCATCTTCTGCTGTGGCCCGACCCCCTACATGAAAGCCATTCGACACCTGCTGGTAGAGGCAGGCTTCGATATGGACTTTTATCACGAGGAATCGTTCGGAGCGACACCTGCTGATGTTACTCAGGAAGCGCTGGAACAGGCTGAAGTGGCGGTCCGCGAAGCCGAAGAGAAAAAAGACGAGGAGACCTTTACCGTCGAATTCACCGGCTCCGGCATGAGCGTTCAGATGTCGCCGGACGAAACCGTACACGCCGCTGCAAGCCGGCTCGGGCTGAGTATCCCCAAAGCCTGCGGTGTGGGCATTTGTGGCACCTGTAAGGTGCTGAAACTGAGTGGCGATGTTGAAATACAACACAACGGTGGCATCACCGATGAAGACCTGGCCGATGGCTACATCCTCTCCTGCTGCAGTACGCCCCTGTCAGATTTGACCATAGAAGGGTGACGTACGTCTCAAAGCCCCCAGCTGCCCGGTCGGGGGCTTTTACAAAAACGTCGTTTTTGGATACGTTACAAGACCTAAAAAGACGTTATTAGACTGTTTTAGCCCTCGGTTCGGTCGTATGATGTTTTATCGGTACGTGCTGATGTGATCTATAGACGGCCGCCTGACCTAGTGTTATCAATGTTCGACGACTGGCTCGCAGAAGCTGGCGGCGGATAGCACGGGTGGGGCAGGGTTGTCATACAGCAAAGCGGGCAAAGGCGGAGGGCCAGTCCATGTTTGAAACCACCGAGAAATTTACCAGTGGTGAGGCACCCAAACCTTACCGGGTCGGTTTTTTACTCATCAATAACTTCACCCTTGTTTCGCTGGCCACCGCGATAGAACCCCTGCGTATGGCCAATCAGCTATCGGGCCACGAACTCTACACCTGGCAGTTGGTGTCGCAGGACGGAAACACCGTAACGGCCAGCGATGGTATCTGCATTGCACCGGACGCCTCGTTTTCAGCGGGTCTGACCTTCGACATCGTTATCGTCGTCGGCGGTGTCGACATTACCCGCAGTTTTACCCAGAAAGAAGTCAGTTGGCTGGTCAGTCAATCTCACAAGAAAGTATTGATTGGTGCTGTTTGTACCGGGGCTTATGTGCTCGCCAGTGCCGGCCTGCTCGACGGCTACAAATGCAGTGCCCACTGGGAGTGCCTGGCCGCCCTGCAAGAGCGTTTTCCGCGCGTTAACGCCACCAACAACCTCTACACCCTCGATCGAGACCGCTTCACCTGCACCGGTGGCGGCGTTCCGATGGACATGATGATCAGCCTGGTCGGGCGCCAGCATGGCAAGGCGCTGACCAACGCCATTTGCGACATGTTTCTGTGCGACCGGGTACGGCTCGACAGCGAACAGCAACGCACCCCAATGCGTCGCCAGCTAACGACCTCCCAGCCAAAGCTGGCGGAAGTCACCGAGCTGATGGAAGCCAACCTGGAAGAGCCCATTGAACTGGAAGAGCTGGCCAGCTTCGTCGGCATTTCCCGGCGCCAGCTTGAGCGGCTTTTCCTGAAACACCTGGATTGCACGCCCTCGCGCTATTATTTAAAGCTGCGGCTCGACCGGGCGCGCCAGTTGCTCAAGCAAACCACCTGCTCCATCATCGAAGTCGCCTCCATGTGCGGCTTTGTTTCTGCACCGCACTTCAGCCGGTGTTACCGCAAGTACATTGGCGTCTCCCCCAAGGAAGAGCGCGCAGCCGTCTGGTCACTGACCCAGTACGACGGCCCTGTAGACGCCAACCTCGCAGCAATAATGCCCACTACATCGCTAACAGCCCTGCGCAAGGCCCAGGGCGAGCCCACCTATGGGGCAGTTAAGTTCGCGCCAGCACCTGAGTTGGCTGACCCGGTGGCGACCAGCGGCTAGTTCCCTCTGGTCTTTGGGCTCGTAGAAGGAAGTATTCGAGCGTAAGTCGTGGCAGATGTTCAGCCGTGTTCAAAGCTGGAAATTCGTGTGGGAATAACCAAGGGTTACCGAAGGAGCATCGAGCGCATCTGCTGGAGGCCGTTAGACCGCGCGGACGGGCTTACGGCGTGCCGTCAAAGGTGTGCCGGACAGCCCCTCTGGTACCGGAGTGCCGGCAACCACCGTCCCACCTTGACCCCTCCGTATTTGTAGCCCTGGATACCAGCCTCCGTAGTAGAAAAACCCCATGCCGATTTTAAGCTTGCCCGTGTCGCTTCCAGTGACTCCCGGTACAGAGCGCCCGGATACACTGAGTTTGTGGTTATTTTACTGACTCCCGGGAGGGCGACATGAACGCAGCCGACTTGCATCAGGAATCGATCATTATCGATGGTCTGATCATCGCCAAATGGAACCGTGAACTCTTCGAAGACATGCGCAAGGGCGGGATCACCACCGCTAACTGCACCGTGTCCGTCTGGGAGAATTTTCAGGACACCGTCGACAACATTGTCGCCATGAACCAGTTGATCGAGGCCAACTCGGACCTGGTCACCAAGGTCTACACCACGGCCGATATTTATCGCGCCAAAGCGGAAGGCCGTACCGGTATTTTGATGGGCTTTCAAAACGCCCACGCCTTTGAAGACAAACTCGGCTACATCCAGGTCTTTAAAGACCTCGGCGTCGGTGTCGTGCAAATGTGCTACAACACCCAGAACCTGATCGGTACCGGCTGCTACGAACGCGATGGCGGCCTGTCTGGCTTTGGCCGCGAGGTCGTGGCCGAGATGAATCGGGTTGGCATCATGTGCGACCTGTCTCACGTGGGAGCCAAAACGTCCGAGGAAGTCATACTCGCCTCCGACAAGCCGGTGTGCTATTCCCACTGCCTGCCATCGGGCCTGAAAGAACACCCGCGCAACAAGTCTGACGAAGAGCTGCGGTTTATTGCCGAACGCGGCGGCTTTGTCGGTGTCACCATGTTCGCCCCGTTCCTGAAAAACGGTATCGACTCCACCATCGACGACTACGTCGAAGCAATCAGTTACATCGTCGACATCGTCGGTGAAGACCAGGTCGGCATCGGCACCGATTTCACCCAGGGTCACGGCCCCGATTTCTTCGACATGCTGACGCACGACAAAGGCTACGCCCGTGAGCTCACCCGCTTTGGCAAGATCATCAACCCCGAAGGCATTCGAACCGTCGGCGAGTTCCCTAATTTAACCGAAGCACTGTTGCGCCACGGTTATTCGCCGGAACTGGTTAAGAAGATTATGGGTGAGAATTGGGTGCGGGTATTGGCTGATGTATGGGGCGAGTCAGCCTAACCAGATCACATAAATGCTCAGTTTTGGGGTTTCCACACTGTAAGCGATGGGTGCCGGTAATGCTTCTGCGAGGGAGTCCGCAGCATGGATGCTGCGGTCTAGGCCCCATGGAGGGGTTGAGTGGGCGGCATTCCGCCCGACCTCGCAGAAGTATTACCGGTATCCGTCGCGGACCATAACCTCCAAAGCCCAACTAAATTGACCAGAATAATAGGGTTAACCGATGTCCACACACGCACCTGAAATGCCTATTACCGTTGATGATGAAACCGGCGTCTGGACGACCGATGCGTTGCCGATGCTGTATGTGCCGCGCCACTTTTTTATTAACAATCACCAGGCGGTTGAAGACGAGATTGGTGCCGAGCGCTATGCCGAGATTTTGTATAAGGCAGGCTACAAGTCGGCCTGGCACTGGTGTGAAAAAGAGGCTGAATTGCATGGCATGAGTGGTGCGGCCGTCTTTGAACACTACATGCTGCGGCTGTCTCAACGCGGCTGGGGGTTGTTCAGCATCGAAACCCTGGATCTGGAAGCTGGCAAGGCTCAGGTTCGGCTCGACCACTCGGCCTTTGTGTATCACTACGGCAAGGTTGGTCGAAAGATTGATTATATGTTCACCGGCTGGTTTGCCGGTGCCATCGACCAGATTAATGGTGCGCTGGGAAATGACATTAAAACCGTAGCCCGCCAGGTTCAATGTGCCGCCGAAGAGGGCATTGAGTACGGTCTGTTTGAAGTTACACCGCTGACCTGATCGACGTCAGTGCCGTCATTGTCGCGCGACCGTTCATCCGGGCGGTTGCGCCACCGGGAGTTTGACCATGGCCAATTTTGAATCCTTGTTCCGGCCTCTGGCCATCAACAAGCTGACCATCCGTAACCGGATCGTCAGCACCGCCCACGCCGAGGTCTATGCGACTGACGGTGGCATGACAACGGACCGCTACGTTCGTTACTACGAAGAAAAAGCCAAAGGCGGTTGCGGTTTGTGCATCTGCGGTGGCTCCAGTGTGGTGTCGATCGACAGCCCGCAAAGCTGGTGGAAATCGGTGAATCTGTCGACCGACAAGATCATTCCGCACTTCCAGAATCTGGCTGACGCCGTGCATCGTCACGGCGGAAAAATCATGATCCAGATCACCCACATGGGCCGTCGTTCACGTTGGGATGGCGAAAACTGGCCCAACCTGATGTCGCCATCCGGCATTCGTGAGCCGGTACACCGCGCGACCTGCAAAACCATTGAAGAAGAGGAAATCTGGCGCATCATCGGCGACTTCGCCCGCGCTGCCAAACGTGCTCAGGATGGCGGGCTCGACGGCGTTGAACTGTCGGCCGTGCACCAGCACATGATCGACCAGTTCTGGTCGCCCCGGGTCAACAAACGTACCGACCAGTGGGGCGGCACCTTCGAAAACCGCATGCGGTTCGGCATGGAAGTATTGAAAGCCGTACGCGAAGCGGTTGGGCCTGACTTTGCTGTGGGTATACGCATGTGTGGTGATGAATTTCACCCCGATGGCCTGAACCATGAAGACCTGAAAGAGATTGCCGCCTATTACAACAAGACGGGCATGGTCGACTTTTTCGGTGTCGTCGGTTCCGGTTGCGATACGCACAACACCCTGGCCAACGTCATCCCCAACATGGCGTATCCGCCAGAGCCATTTTTGCATTTGGCAGCAGGTATCAAAACCGTTGTTGATGTTCCGGTGATTCATGCCCAGAACATCAAAGACCCGAACCAGGCCGAACGGATTCTGGATGCGGGGTATGTTGATTTTGTGGGCATGACCCGTGCTCACATTGCCGACCCGCACATCATCGCCAAGATCAAGATGAATCAGATCGACCAGATTCGTCAGTGTGTTGGTGCCAACTATTGCATCGACCGGCAGTATCAGGGCCTGGATGTATTGTGTGTGCAGAACGCAGCTACGTCGCGTGAATACCAGGGCTTGCCGCACATCATTGAAAAAACCGAAGGGCCG
Source organism: Saccharospirillum alexandrii (assembly GCF_004000275.1). Classification (GTDB taxonomy): domain Bacteria; phylum Pseudomonadota; class Gammaproteobacteria; order Pseudomonadales; family Natronospirillaceae; genus Saccharospirillum; species Saccharospirillum alexandrii. The sequence goes on along the minus strand of NZ_RCIP01000001.1, from coordinate 1,327,911 downwards.
ATTCGTACCGTGCTGGTTATCGGTGGTGGCCCGGGTGGAATGGAAGCGGCTCGGGTAGCGGCAGAACGGGGCCATAAAGTGACACTGGTCGAGCGGGCTGATGCATTGGGCGGTCAAATCACCCTGGCCGCCCAGGCACCGCAACGGGATCAGATTGCTGGCATTACCCGCTGGTATGCGCTGGAACTGGCCCGTCTGGGTGTGGATGTTCGCCTGGGCACCAGCGCCGATGCCGCGCTGATTCGGGACGAACAGCCCGAGGTATGCATTCTTGCCACCGGTGGTCAGCCGTTCATTGAGCAGGAACCGGAATGGGGAGCCGCCGAAGGGCTGGTGGTGTCTTCGTGGGATATTCTCAGCGGTGCCGTCGAGCCGGGCAAGAATGTCCTGGTGTTTGACAGTATCTGTGAATTCAGTGGCATGTCGGTTGCCGATTACCTGTCGGCCAAGGGCGCTCTGGTGGAGTTGGTGACAGACGACACCAAGCCCGGCGTGGGCATCGGTGGCACCACCTTCCCGACCTATTATCGCAGCCTGTATGAGAAAGACGTCGTGATGACATCGGATCTCAATCTGGTGCAAGTCTATACAGAAGGCGATCAGAAAATCGTTGTTCTGGAAAATGAATACACCGGGCAACAGGAAGAGCGGGTGGTAGATCAGGTGGTGGTCGAAAATGGCACCCGGCCGAATGAATCCCTGTATTACGAGTTGAAGCCGGAGTCGGTTAACAAAGGCCAGATTGATGTTGAAACCCTGTACGCCAATGCCGCCCAACCGGTATTGAGCGAACCGCAGAATGGCATGATTCTCTGGCGATTGGGCGATGCGGTTTCGCAACGCAACATCCACGCTGCCATCTATGACGCCTTGCGGTTGTGCAAGGATCTGTAACCGGCTTACGGACGCGAGAGGTGTTGGATGCTGACTGACTGGTTATTGCCCATGTTGCTATTCGGCGCCCTGGCGCTGATGCTGATCGGCGCTACGCGGCGGGTTCTGGCCTGGCGAGCGGGTCGCAACGAACCGGTAGCAGTCGTTGCAGGGCTGCTGGCCATGCCTCGCCGCTATCTGGTCGACCTGCATCACGTTGTTGAGCGCGACCGATTCATAGCCAAGACTCACGTGGCAACCGCCGGTGGTTTTGTTGCGGCCTTGGCGCTGGCGTTTCTGGTTCATGGTATTGGCGTTGATTCCGCCATTTTGAACGGCTTGATTCTGCTGAGCGCGGCTGGCATGTTCACCGGCGCCTGCTTCGTTGCCTGGCGTCGGCGGCAACCGCCCAGTCGCCTGTCACGCGGGCCCTGGATGCGGCTGCCGAAAAGTCTGCTGGTATTTTCTACGTCATTGTTTCTGATTACCCTGATGACGGCTGACTGGTTTCCAGCCGGACTGGTCGGTTGGGTATTCAGCGGACTGTTGTTGATTGGCCTTGCTCTGGGGCTGGCGGAAATGCTCGTCGGCATGGGGTGGGGCGGACCCATGAAGCACGCCTTTGCCGGCGCCTTGCATCTGGCGTTTCACCGGCGGCCGGAACGGTTTGGCGGGGGGCGGTCAACCGGCCTGAAACCCCTGAACCTGACCGATACCACCCTGGGCGTCGCCAAGCCCGAAGATTTCGCCTGGAATCAATTGCTCGGGTTTGATGCTTGCGTTCAGTGCGGCCGCTGCGAGGCGGTTTGCCCGGCCTTTGCCGCAGGCCAGCCACTGAACCCTAAGAAACTGATTCAGGATATGGTCGTCGGCCTGAGCGGAGGAACCGATGCGGGTTATCACGGCAGCGCTTACCCCGGAAAACCGGTGGGCGAGGCAAAAGGCAACCCCGGCCAGGTCATCGTGGATGGGTTGGTCAGTGCCGACACGCTCTGGTCCTGCACCACCTGCCGTGCCTGTGTTGAAGAATGTCCGATGATGATCGAGCACGTCGATGCGATCGTCGATATGCGCCGCTTTTTAACCCAGGAACGCGGTGAGACACCAGGCGCCGGTGTTCAGGTTCTGGATAACCTGATCGCGACCGATAACCCTGGCGGGCTCGACCCGGCGCGGCGGTTCGACTGGGCAACGGATCTTAACCTGCCGCTGATCGCTGACGTGGGTAAAGCCGACGTCTTGTTCTGGATCAGCGATGGTGCCTTTGACCAGCGCAGCCAGCGCATTTTGCGCGCCTTTGTCGCGGTCATGCGTGCCGCCAATGTCGACTTTGCGGTGCTGGGCAACGACGAATGCGATTCCGGCGACGTTGCTCGACGGCTGGGTGACGATGCCACCTTCCAGCGGCTGGCGCGCCACAATATTGAAGTCCTTGGCCGCTACGAGTTTAACCGCATAGTGACGACCGACCCGCATGCCTTTCATATACTGGCCAATGAGTACGGCGATTTCGGTGGCCATTATCGGGTTCAGCACCACAGCATGTTCATCAATGAACTGATGGAGCAGGGCAAGCTGAATCTGCAACCGAAGGCACTGGGGCGCGTGACCTATCACGATCCCTGTTATCTGGGCCGATACAACGGTGAGTATGAATCCCCGCGTTCGGTGTTAAAAACACTGGGTATCGACGTGCAGGAAATGACGCGCTCCGGCTACCGCTCGCGGTGCTGCGGTGGCGGCGGTGGGGCGCCCATTACCGACATACCCGGCGAGCATCGCATTGCCGATATGCGCGTGGACGATGCTCGGGCCGTTGAAGCCGAGACCATCGCCGTCGCCTGCCAGCAATGTACGGCCATGCTCGAAGGGGTGGTGGAACCAAGACCGCAAATTAAAGACCTGGCCGAACTGGTCAGCGAAGCCCTGGTAACGGAGGAGCGAGCATGAGCCTTCGAATCAGACGCAACCCACGGCTGGAACGTATTCGCCGCAACCGGTTGCACCCGGAGTACACCGCATTAATGGCGGCAACGGTTCCAGCCATTGGCCCAACCGGGCTGCGCCGAATCAATCCGCATCAAACCGGCTTTGTCATGGTACAGGGACGCAAGCGCCTGAATCGCTTGAATCCAGGCGGAGTTGGGTTCGCTACTTCAAGCCAGCCCGGCCAAGCGCAAGCCAAAGAGAAGCCGCTTCACAGCGTAACCGACCCGCGTGGTTATGTTGCTGTTGTGATGGATCTGCCCGGCGGTCGGCTCAGCAGTCACGACCGGGATGTGCTGGGTCTGGCTCAGCAATTGGCACAAGCAAAGGATGACCCCCATGCGGTATTGGCGATTGCTCTGGGCGACGTTCGGGAAACTGACCTGGGCGGTGCCGGTGCTGACCGGGTAATTCAACTGAGCCAACTGCACACCGAACCCCTAACCGGGTATTGCCCCGAACTGAAATTGTCGATACTGACCGAGATTGAAAAGCACTACCAGCCGGCCTATTGGTTGTTCCCGGACAGCATCGACGGCGGAGCCGATCTGGGCTCGCGCTGGGCCGTTCAGCAACACGAACGAGCCGCCGTACAAGCCTGGCAAGTCAATAAAGAAAACACCGTATGCCGGGGCGGCAGTCAGCTGACCGACTGGCATCGGCCGACGCCTCGTGTTTTGTTGCTGGCCCCCGAATGCGCCGCGCCGGTTGAGGAATATCGATACGAAGCCTTGCCGCTGGAACTGACACCGCCTGAACCGATTTCTGCAACCATCGAAGACAGGGGGCCGGTCAGTGTCGACCCGAGTCAGATCGCTCTGAGTGAAGCCGAGTTCATTCTGGCTGCCGGGAACGGTGTGCGTAACTGGGATCAGTTCCATCAGGTGGCCACTGTGTTGGGGGCAACCGAGGGCGCCAGCCGGGTCGCGGTTGACGATGGTTATATGCCACGCCACCGGCAGGTGGGTGCGAGTGGTACCTGGGTGTCTGCCCGGGTCTATCTGGCGGTGGGTATTTCCGGTGCCATTCAGCATTTGCAGGGCATTGGCCAGTGCGAAACGGTCATCGCTGTCAATCTGGATGCCGGCTGCGACATGGTACGCCGGGCCGATTTGACCGTCATCGCCGACAGCGAAGCCGTGTTTGCTGAATTGCTGAACCTGATGACTGAGCGGCAAACCGGCGTCTCCCATCAAAGTGACACCGCAGATGAAGGAGAGGCTCGCCATGTTGCCTGAATCGCTCTCAAAAGCCGTGGCGGGTCAGCCGCTGAAAATCGCGGCGCTGGTCTCTGTTGGTCAGCATCCGTTGTCGCGCCGTGAGCGCCAGGCCGATCAGGATTCCCGCGCGGTGGAGTTGGCACTGTCGTTGTCACCACAGTTGCCCAGCCTTATCCATGTGGGTTCCGCCCAGAACAACGCCCTGCGTGCCTATCTGGGCATGGGGTTGAACAGCTTGACGGTGCTGAATGCAGACCCGGATGCCGATGCCGTACCGGCGTTGGCAGACTATCTGCGCGACCAGCCACTGGATATTGTGTTAACCGGCGTCCGTGCCGAATGTGGCGAGGGCTCAGGCTTGTTGCCCTACGCAGTGGCTAGTCAATTGGGCTGGCCGATGGTGCCTCGCATTGTATCGGTGGTCTCGATTGCTGACGGCCATGCCGACGTCTGGCAAGCATTGCCCCGGGGCCAGCGACGCGCCTTGCGCGTGCCGCTGCCGTTCGTCGCCAGTGTTGACCCGGCGGCCGATCCGGCTCGCCAGTCGGCTTTCGGCCCGGCTCAGCGCGGTAATATCGATTTCCGGCCTTGCGCCGCCGAACCGGATCAGGCCCGTGCAGACTGGGAGCAACATCCCGCCAAACCCAGGCCCAAACGCCTGGCCGTCGCCAAAGGCGGCACCGCCGCAGAACGCATGAAAGCCGCGACCGCCAAACCCCAGGGGCAGGGCGGACAAGTAATGACCGAAGGAACAGACCGGGAAAAAGCCGAAGCGATTCTGGCCCGGCTGGTGGCCGAGGGCGTGGTGCGTTAGCGAACGCCGGGTTCCACCGAAAACGGCCGGCTAACCGTATTGCGTTCAACCAGGGTGGGTTCAAACTGACGGGCTTTGCTTTCCGCCTTGTTGTAAATGCCAGCCAATGCCATGCGCGCCGACGTTTGTGCCATTTCAAACATCGGGAAATGCAGGGTGGTCAGTTTTGGGTTTACATACTGGGCGGTCAGGCTGTTATCGAACCCGATGACGGACAATTGGTCCGGCACCCGAATGCCATGGTGTTCGGCGGCTTCCAACACGCCAAAGGCCATCTCATCATTGCCGGCAAATACGGCCGTTCCTTCAAACTGGCGCTCAAACAGGGTTTCCATCGCCTGGTAGCCGCCAGCGAGTTCGAAATAAGTGTTAACGACCCAGTCATCCGGAACCACAATTCCGGCTTCCGCCATGGCACGACGATAGCCCCGCAGCCGGTCTTGGGCATCCGGCTTCCAGATCTGGCCCATAATGCAGGCAATGTGCCGGTGCCCCTGGTCCAGCAAATAGCGGGTGGCGCGATAGCCACCGAGTTCGTTATCGAGCGACACACAACGGTGACTGAGCGCAGTCACCGGGTGGTTGATCAGAAAGACCGGCACGCGCTGGTTTAACTCGACCAGCTCTGTATCCTCGAGGCGTTCCACCATCAGCAACAACCCATCGACCTGCCGGTTGACCAGGAACTCAATGGCTTCACGTTCAAGGTCAGCGTCGCCGTGCCCGGCTGCGATGATCAGGTGCTTGTGCGCCTGGCGCAGGGCATGTTCGACCCCGGCCATCATCGGCCCGTAAAACGGGCCTTCCAACTTGGAAACCACCATGCCAATGGCATTGGACCGGCTGGAAGCCAGCGACTGTGCCGCCGAATTGGGCCGGTACCCCAAGGCTTGCATCGCCTGGTTTACCCGCTCTCTGGTTTTCTCCGTCACCCGATCGCTGCCGTTGATCACCCGGGACACAGTTGCCTGGGATACACCCGCCAGGTCGGAGACCTCTTTCATGGTGATCATTGTGTGCCCTCACCGAATATCACTGCGAGCATTATTCAGCCGGGCCCGGGCGTCAAGTGTTCAGGGATGATAACCCGCTACCGTCTCTGCATCGGGGTTGCGTGTGGCACAGCCGGCACCGGTAACAGCATCCACATCGCACTGGTACACCCGAACGTAGTCGACTTTCATCGTTTGCGGGAATACATCGGCATCGATACCCCGCTCATTCACATTGGTTGCCCAGTTACCGCCCACGGCCAGGTTTAGAATCAGATGAAACGGTTTGTTGAACGGCGCGCTACCACTGCCGATAACCAGTTCTTCGGTATCCGGATCCGGGTATTGTGAGTACCAGCCGGCATCGGTTTGGGTGGCGTAGTGCTGGCCGTCGACATACCAGCGAATCTCGCCGGATTGCCATTCGATGGCGTAATGATGAAACCCATCGGCTGGGCTTTCTTCCGTCCCAAAATCATAGTACGTGCCAGAGTGCACGTTATCGGGCCATTCCTGACCGTAGTGCAGGGTACCGTGAACGCGATGCTCAGGCGTGCCCGGCGTTGCTCCGTCGGCGTCACTCTGGGTTTCCAGATTGACCGCTTCCATAATGTCGATCTCACCCGAGGCCGCCCAGCCACCATAAACCCAGTCGGTCGGCAGCATCCAGATGGCTGGCCAGGTGCCTTGACCGGCAGGCAACTGAGCGCGGATTTCAAACCGGCCGTAACGCCAGTCACCTTTGTTTAGGGTGCGCAAGCGGGCGGAGGTGTAGGGCAGGGTTTGCGTATTGTTCGGGTCGAACCCGGGGTCTTCCTGGTTGGCAATGGGGCCGGTGAAGTCTTCTTTGATTGCCTTAATAACCAAGGCGCCGTCTTCTATGAACGCGTTGCTGGCCTGGTCGGTGTAACACTGTTGTTCATTATTGCCACCACCCCAGCAATTTTGTTCATAGCTCCACTTGGCCGGGTCAATCGCTGCGTTTTCAAATTCATCCGACCACACCAGTCGCCAGTTTTTATCGACCGGATGATGCATTGAATGTTCAGATTCAGGCTGTGGTTCGGGCGTTAGGTCTTCAGGGTCTGTCTCTGCATCGTCGTTTGATTCAGGGCTGGTTTCCGGGTTGGTTTCCAGGCAAGCCGAGAGCAAAAAAGCCGTCAGAATAGTGGCTGGAATCACCCATTTGCTGTGTGAACGTTGGTTGTTTTCGAAGTAGTCAATACGGTTCATACGTCCGGTCCTTTAAGCCTGGAATTTGAGAAGTCTTTGGCATGGTAAAGGGTTGGGGCTTACCCGTTCTGCAGAAATACTGACCAAACCTCCAATCCGCTGTTCCGCTTTTGCCTCACCCCCCATGATCTGCGTTGGCTCGATTCACGGCACGAATCAAGACAACGAAGACCTGAATCCCTACAACAAGAAGCGGGACTACGATGAAACAGATAACCACAGTACTGACGGTGAGCGCACTGGCGCTGTTGGTGGGCTGCGGCCCCTCCGATAAAGATGATAACGACAATGGCAATGGCGGCGGCAATGGTGGGGGTGGCAGCGAATCCATCAGCTACCGCACGGACCATAACGACTGGCCTGATATCACCAGCAAAGTAGCGCTCGACCCGGCCATTGAAGCCGAAGTTGATGCTTTGTTGGCATCCATGACATTGGAAGAAAAAGTCGGCCAGATGGTACAGCCGGAAATAAAAAGTGCATCGCCTCAGGACGTGATCGACTATCACCTGGGCTCCGTGCTGAACGGCGGTGGCTCCTGGCCCAACAACGATAAGACAGCCAGCATTGCAGAATGGGTAGAGCTTGCGGATCAATACTGGACAGCCTCGATGGACACCACCGACGGCAAAGCAGCCATCCCGTTAATCTGGGGCACCGATGCCGTTCACGGCCACAGCAACGTCTATGACACCACGCTGTTCCCTCACAACATTGGCCTGGGTGCCGCCAACGATGCGGATCTGATCAAGCGCATCGGCGCAGCCACGGCCAAACAGGTTGTGGCAACCGGCATCGACTGGACGTTCGCGCCAACACTGGCGGTGGTTCGGGATGACCGCTGGGGCCGCACCTATGAAGGGTATTCGGAAGACGGCGAGCTGGTCTTTCAATACGGCGGCGCCATGGTAGAAGGCCTGCAAGGTGATTTTTCCGAATCCCACGTGGTGGCGACCGCCAAGCACTTCATTGGCGACGGCGGTACCGATCTGGGTGATGACCAGGGCGATAACCTGGCCGATGAGAGCACTCTGATCAACGTTCACGGTCAGGGCTATTATTCATCGCTGGAAGCGGGCGTACAGACCGTAATGGCGACGTTCAACAGCTGGCAGGGTGAAAAGATCCACGGCCACGAATACCTGATGAACGATGTGCTGAAAGAAAAAATGAACTTCGATGGCTTTGTCGTCTCCGACTGGAACGGCCACGGCCAGGTGACCGGTTGCTCCAATGACGATTGCGTGCAGGCGGTGAACGCTGGCATCGATATGTTCATGGTGCCGGATGACTGGAAAGCCTTCATCGCCAACACCATTCAGTCGGTCAACGACGGCGACATCAGCATGGCGCGCATTGACGATGCCGTGCGTCGCATCTTGCGCGTAAAAATGCGTGCGGGCTTGTTCGACAAACCCAAGCCCTCCGAGCGTGATGGCGCAGGCGACTCCGATCTGATGCACGGTGAATCTGTGCAGGCACTGGCGCGTGAAGCGGTGCGTGAATCCCAGGTGTTGTTGAAGAACGAGGGTGGTGTACTGCCTTTGGGCAAAGACCTGAACATCCTGGTTGCCGGTAACTCCGCCAACAGCCTGGAAAACCAGACCGGCGGCTGGACGCTGACCTGGCAAGGCACCGGTAATGCCAATGCCGATTTCCCGAATGCCGACACCATTTTTGATGGTTTGGTTGACGTGATGGGCGAGGGCACCGGTAACCTGACGTTGAACGAAGACGGTTCCCAAGCCGATGATACTTTCGATGTCATCATCGCCGTTATCGGAGAAACACCGTACGCCGAAGGCAACGGCGACATCTCCAAGTTCGATACAATGGCGTTCGATGAGCACTACGAAGACGACGCCCAACTGCTGGCAGACCTGCGTGCCAGTGCACCCGGCACACCGATTGTGACTCTGTATGTTGGCGGTCGCCCATTGTGGATGAACCCACAACTGAACCTGTCGGATGCGTTTGTGGCCTCCTGGTTGCCAGGTACTGAAGGCGCGGGTGTCGCCGACGTTCTGTTTGGTGACCACCCCTTCACCGGTAAGCTCTCCTACAGCTGGCCTGCCAGCGATTGCCAGGTACCGGTCAACCGGAACGATGGGGAAACGCCTCTGTTTGACTATGGCTATGGCCTGACGACGGGCGAAGACGGCAGCGTGCCGGTATTGGCAGAAGACCGTTCAGAAACCGGCTGTGATGCACCCGATGTGTCTGATGCAGGAACCACCGAAGAACCGCTCGATATTTTCACCAACGGCGCCAGCCAGGGTGACTACACACTTCGCATTGGCGGCCCCTCTAACTGGGGTGGCGTACCGGTCAGTGTCGACCCGGCGGCTACAACCACCCTGCCGGGTAACGAACTGACGGTGACTACTCAGGATGGTACGGTTCAGCACAGTGCCAAGCGGATTGAATGGGCGGGTATTGGCCAGTTCTACAGTCAGAATCAGGAAGCGGCTGTTGGCACGGATCTGTCGCCTTATGCCAATTCAGAAACCAGCATCGTATTCAGAGTACGCGTAAACGAGGCGCTGACCTCGAATGCCCTGGCTCTGAGCGCGCATTGCATCCACCCGTGTCTGGGCGAGATCGACATTGCCAGCCTGATCAACGACCTGACACCGGGAGAGTGGTCTGAAGTCTCGGTGCCGCTGCAATGCCTGATCGACGATGGCCTGGACATCACTAACGTCAACACACCTTTCCTGCTCTATACCGACGATGCGTTTGACCTGTCGATAGAAAACATTCGCTGGGAACCGTTCACCGCCGGTGAAAACCCGGATTGCGAAGCCATAGCGCCGACCGAACCGAACCCGACTATCACCGAAGCAACCGATGTGTACATCGATGCTATCTCTGATACCGACGTGTTCAATGCACCCTCTGTCTGGGCCGCGAACATTAACGACTGGTCAGGTGACCCGAGCTTTGTGACCCTGGACCCTGCCTTTGATGATGGCGATAGCCTGGTCATCGACGCCCAGTACGGCGCTACAGCGGATCGCAAAGGTGTCGTACAGCTGATGATGAAGGGCGCAACGGATCTGTCTTCCCTGGCGGCCACAGGCCGGGTTCAGTTCGACCTGAAAGCGGTCGACCTGGCCGGCGCTACCGGCATGGTGGGCAAGATTGTCTGTAACGCCAATACTGAAACCTGCAGCACCGGCGACGTAGCGCTGACGGTGACAGAAGGGGTCTGGGAAACCAACGAACTGGTGTTTGCGGACTACCCGGATCTGGACTTCGTCAACATCACCTCAATACTGGAAATCCTGCCTATCTGGGCAGACGACCATGCCAACGTGCACTTCCAGATAGACAATGTTCAGATCCTGACCGACTGATCACCTGAACACTGTCTCATAACGCTTTCATTGCGTGTTTGCCGGGCCCTGTGCCCGGCTTTTTTATGCGTATCACCCCGGTTACACAGGTTACACTTTGTTATAATGTAAGCGCTTACATTTTACCGGGCAGGGTGTAGTCTCCTTTCAAGGCTGGTTCGTACGTAAAGCCGCAGAGCCTGAAACACGATGTACAAAAACAACAACACGTGTGAGGAATTTAGGGATGACGCATGTCAATGCCTTGCTGGCGCTAATGCAATTCAAAACAGACGGTAAGCACTACCAGTCCCGCATTATTCAGCCCGGGCGTGAAGAGATCGAACTGGTGCTGGATGGCCAGGCCGTATGCCAGGTAGAGGGAGGCTGTTATACCGTGGGCCCGGGCCATCTGGTCTGGCACCGCAGTGGTGACCGCACCATCTTCAGCAACGCCCGCTCAGACGACTACGAATGCCTGGTGCTCGCCTTTGCAACGGACCCGGTCAACAAGCCGCCGCTGTCGCGCGTATCCTACTGGCACAGCCGCATCAGTCCGCGCCAGTTTTGTGACGATGCCCTGGGCTACTACGACCTGGCACGCTCAGCCCAGTCAACGCCTGGCCAGCCCGTCCCCATAGATGCCGATTTCTGTCAGTATCTTTATGGCTGCTGCAAAGTGCATTCACAACCGGTCGATACCGGCGGAAGCCTGCCAGATCGGTCGTTGCACCGGGCGCTCTCCTACATTGCGGATCATTACAGCAAACCCATTACCGTGGATGCCATTGCAGCCGCCTCTCATGTCAGTGCTTCGCAACTGTATAGCCTGTTTCGAGCGCAACTGGGCAAAACGCCGCACCAGTCACTGCTGCAATACCGCATGGAGAAAGCCGTGCAGTTACTGATTCATCAGCGACCACTCAAGCAGGTAGTGAATGCGTGCGGGTTTGAATCGGAGAGTGGGTTTATTCGGGCGTTTAAGAAGCGTTACGGGATACCGCCGGGTGAGTATGTGCGGGATGGTGCGATTGTTTGATCCGGATGGAGGCATCCGGTTCAAACAGGGCTAAGTCTGGTGTTGATCAACTTCAGTCTTAATGCAGCGCTGGTAGTCAGAGCTTCGTCATTTCGCTGATAACGACAGACGCCACAGCACCTTCCGTTGCTGCCTGGTTAGCCACAATGTGTGGGCTTTTCAGGTGGTCCTGCCAAAGCTCGCGGTTTTCCCATACTTCATAGAAAAGAAATATGGCCGGGTTGTCGTTATCCTGGTGCAAATCATACTGAATGCAGCCTGCTTCTTTCAGCGTTGGCTCTATCAGTTTGGACAGCGCAGTGCGGACCTGGCTCTCCTTGCCGGTATTGGCTTCAATTCTTGCGACAATGACCAGTTTTTCGCTCATGTTATATTCCTCGTTGCGGTGCCACTTCAGCGACAGCTGTGTTTTTTCAACTTACTGATAGGTCCGGCCCTGGTGCTTTAGCCAGCCATCGGCATGGCGTCCGTTGGGGTCATGATGCGTCCAGTGCAGAACGCCGCCCTGACTGTTCCACTCATACTCTCCGAAAAACGCAACGGTGTCACCTACGGCTAACGCCGCAATTCTAGGTGCCAGGTCAATGTTATGCGCTATCAGCAAGGTTTGATTGCTGTCGAGTCTGAGGATGAACCGCTGATGCCGTGAGCCATCGATGTCATCGGGAAGAATGCGAATCACCTGGCCGTCACCCTGAACTTGAATATCGCTTTGGCGTGACTCATTGGCTTGTTGTAATACGGCATCGTTTGCATAAGCAACGTTGATGCTTAGCGATAGACAGCAGATGAGTATGGAAAACAGAAGTTTCAATTAAGAGTCCTTAAAATTGGGGTTACACATAGGAAAACCTATATGCTAGCAGGAGTGAACAGGCCATTTTCAGTCAGAGCATTCATAGTCCACGTTTGACCGCCAGCACTGAATAGGTATGCCACTGTTTTATGCAACCCATCGAGGTTGAGCCTTCTTCGTTTCGCTCATGAAAACGGACGATTTCGAAGTTTTCAAATAAGTCCATTACCTGTGTTTGCGTCAGCGGTGTAGTGGCGAGCCGAAAACCGTCGGCCCAGCTATCATCAACTCCCATAAAGTCGCCACCAAAAACACCGCCCACCGCGAGGCTGTCGGTAATTGCACGCCAGGCATTATTGAAAACGGATGGCTCAGCGAAAAACATGCTTGAATTGGCCAAAATGACACCCGCAGTTGGATAGGTAAAGTCTTCAAACGAAGCCTCTGAAACCTCTATCAAGGCGTCATGCCGGAACCGTTTTCGGCAGATGGAAATGGCGTCGGGGTTAATGTCAAAGCCGTGAACCCGATAGCCTTGCTCTGCAAGGTAAGCGATGTCACTGCCGGTACCGCAGCCGCAGTCGACCGCGACGTTTAATCCTGACGTGTTCAATTGGACAGCCCGCTCCGTTCTGGGCGAGTACGTTCGACTCATGGCCTTGTTATAATATTTCCGCCAAATCTCAGTGTTCTCATCCACTACCACGGTCCTTTACAGTTTCGTATGGATTTTGTGCAGCTCATCATAGGCTATTTAGCCTCTTTGGCGGCAGGGCTTACTTGCAAATTATTGAGGCTACTGCCACTCAAAGCTGGTGATAGCGGGGTCTGACAGCTCAACGTTAAGACCTGTCTTTAGTTGGGTTTCAATAATAAAGTGTTCTGCCGTCCATAGTACACTGATGCGCACTGCTGAATGACTGCCCAGAGGAAAGAATGTCGACTGAAGCCAATACCGCCAGCAAAGCCCCCTGGAACAGCACGTTGGCTGGCTGGTTACTGCTGTGGGTGGTGATCACGGCTGTGTTGGCAGTGACTCTACCGGGTTTCCCGGCGGCCATTGCCGGTGGCTTGATCTGGCTAGTGGCTGTATTACTCAAGGGCGGCGGCATCAAAGGGCCCCAGCGTATTCAGGTGGTCGTGATGCTCAGTGTCGGCAGCCTGGGCTTGCTGGCCGGGTTGCTGAACGGGGCCGATGGCCGTCATTTGCTCCGTGCCCTTGAGGCTAACCAAATGGTGATCGCCATGCTGATCGGTGTGAGCTTTCTCCGCCTGGTCACGTCCGGTGAGCTCAACGGTACCGATACCCTGCCTACCGGGCGGAAGGCTTTACTAAGCACGCTGGCCGGGCCTCACCTGTTCGGTTCGGTCATCAACATGTCGGCACTGTTCATTGTGGGTGATCGGCTCAGCCAGCGGCAGCCCCTGTCGATTCTCCAGGCGTTGATCATGAGCCGGGCCTTCAGCCTGTGCGCCCACTGGTCGCCCTTCTTTGCGGCGATGGGCGTCGCGTTGGTCAATGCTCCGGGTGCGCAATTAGCCACCCTGGCCAGTGTGGGTATTCCCTTGTCGCTGGTCATGCTGGGGTACACCTATTGGGAGCTAAGCCGAACACCGGAAGCCGATCAGCTGACCGGGTACCCACTCAATTCCGGTTCGCTCTGGCTACCCTTGCTTCTGGCGGTGCTGGTGCTGGTGGGCCACCAGATCTGGCCAGAGGTGCCGGTGCTGACGCTGGTGACACTGATTGCTGTGCTGGTCGCACTCGGCTGGTCTGTGTTGCGCGAGGGCGTCTCCGGCGTGTACAAGAGCGTTCAGCATGTGCAGACGGCGCTGCCGCGCCAGGGCAACGAAGTCATGTTGTTTCTGGGCGCTGCGGTGCTCGGTGCGGGTGTGGCGGCGTTACTCGATTCTTTTGATATTCAGCTCAGTTTTGCGACCTTCGGGGCGCACCAGGCCTTTGTGGTACTGCTGATTATGGTGACTCTGGCGATGGTCGGTATGCACCCGGTAACGTCGGTTACTCTGGTGGGCAGTTTGCTGGCACCGGTGGTAGAAGACCCAAATCTTCTGGCGCTGGTTTTCCTGATGACCTGGGCGTTCGGGGCCGGTATTTCACCGTTTTCGGGCCTGCAGCTGAGTTTGCTGTCTCGCTACCAGGTTAATGCAATGGCGTTGCTGCGCCGTAACTGGCGCTATGCTCTGATGCTGCTGTTGGCGGACTATCTGGCCTTGTTGGTGTACGGGTGGGTTTCGCAGTAGAACGGAAAGCCGGGTATGAATGACAACTTGGATTGAACGGAAAATACAATGGGGCGCCGCATGGACTGTACAGAAGTCGATTTAAGCCAGGAACCCGCCTTACACGAAGAAGCGGCAAGCGTGCTAATGGACGCCTTCCTGGCCAAAGGCAACACAGCATGGCCAACCCTTGAGCGAGCACGGGAAACGGTGGCTGAGTGCATCGCAGCCCCGAACCACTGTCTGGCCATACTGTGCAATGGCACGTTAACCGGGTGGGGAGGGCTGCGGCCCATGTACGACAAGACCTGGGAGCTACACCCCCTGGTTGTTGCGCCGGCGCACCAGGGGCAGGGTGTCGGCAGGGCACTGATGCAAGCTTTGGAGCAACGCGCCAGAACGCTTGAGTTGAACGGCATCGTATTGGGGTCGGATGACGAATTGTTTGAAACCAGCCTTTCACAAGTGCACATCACAGGCAGTAATGCCCTTGTCGAAATGCAACGGCTAACGAACCTGAAACGTCACCCATTCGAGTTTTACCAGAAGTGCGGTTACAGCGTTGTTGGTATGATTCCCAACGCCAATGGCAAGAACAAACCGGATATATGGATGTGGAAAGACCTGACGGTAGAGTGAGCCATCGGCGGTCGATCATAAGTCCGGGTCGAAGTAGTACTGCGATATAAACCTCGCGAAGGCAGTAGGGTCCCGACTGGCATCGTTGCACAGGATAACAATGGAAAATTCAGATTCCGGATACCGTTCATAGTAAGTCTTTGATCCGGCGTGCCAACCATCATGGGAATAGACGGGTTGCTCAAAGCGTTCTGTTACAAACTGGCCATTGGCGTACAGGCTGTCGTTGTACAAAATGGAACTGTTTGGCTGGTTAAACCCTTCAATCAGCGATTCCGGATCAGTCCCTAGCTGCGGATCATAAAAATGACGATCCCAGGTTAGCATGTCGTCGATTGACGTGTATAAATTGCCGTCGCCGACCCAAGGCTGGTTGATGTCTTCCCTGACGTAGCGTTCTCTATACTTGACGTAACCCGTGACGCGATTTTCAATGATGGGGTAGGGGCTATCCAAAAACACGGTGTCAGACATTCCAAGCGGCTGAAAAATAGTCTGGTGAGCATAGTCCGCCAGGGTCTGGCCGGTCACTTCCTCCACTAGCATGGAAAATAGAAAGTAGGCCACATTGCTATAGTGGAACTGCTCGTCTGGTGAATACCTAAGCGGCACGTCTTGAAAATAGCCATACAAGTCACTGGTGGAAAGGTAATGTACGTCATCAAATTGAAACGGGCCACCGCCTACAGACCTAAGCTCTAATGCGTCACCACCGGGCTGGGAGATCCAGTACTCATAGTCACTGTAGTTTGCCATACCACTGACATGACCCAGCATGGCATTGATGGTCACCGGCTCGCCGTAATCCATTAGGGCGGGCAAGTAAGTTCTGATGTCTTCGTTGAGATCAATTTTTCCTTCGTCTGCGAGTAAGTGCACCGCCATGGCCGTGAACTGTTTGGACACCGACGCCAGGTTGTGAACGTTTTGCGGGGTCATGGGTACCTGAAGTTCCAGACTGGCTAACCCGTAGGCGGCCTGGAAAATCCACTCTCCGGATTCGATCACGCCTACCGAGCAGCCCGGCTCATCATCTTCGATAATGTACTGGAAAGTGGTGTCTACACGCTCGGTGAACGAATCTGCTTGAGCATTCAGGCAACCAATAACCGACACAGTCGCTGCCAACAGGCTTTTCTTGAACATAGTGCTTCCTTGTAAAGAGCCTCTATCTGAGAATCGGTTCCATGCCCGAAGAACGACTGCAGCGGCGTTTGTTGTCGTAGTACATTTATGGGTCGAGACAAGTCGTTACGGTGGCACTTATTGCCCTTTAGCTTCTACCGGGCTGATGTCACATACTTGAGAATCTCAACCACCTGCGCCGGCGTTTGTGCCCACCCCATGGCGGAGGCATCGACTTCCTTCAGCGGGTGAATGATATCGTCGTTATGCAGGGTGATATAGGGAGTGCCCATAGCGGCACAAAACCCGGCATCGAAGGCAGCGTTCCACTGTTTGTATTTGTCACCGAAACGAATGACTGCCAGGTCGCACTGCTCCAGCATGGTTTTGGTGCGAATGCTGTTGATTTTGGATGACTGGTGGTCACGCCAGAAGGCCACGTCCGGTTTGCCCAGCATATCGCCTGCGGCATCGCTGGCATCGTGGTTGGTGACCGGTGCGGTAAACTCTACCGGCAAGCCAGCGGCATCGACGCCCGCTTGAATTTGTTCGCGCCAGTCTGTGTGGATTTCGCCAGAGAGATAGACTGTCCAGATCATGCGTTTCTCCTCAGTTGCCATTTAACAGCGTTAACAGAAAGCGTTTAACGTTATGACCCTACCATAGCCAGCTGGATTACAGAATTACAGGCGACTCCCCGCAACAGACGCTCAGCCGGATAGCGCCGGTAGTTCGGTGCTTACAAGTCTTGTGTATATAAATGCCAGTGATGCTCTTTCGGCGCTGTGACGGTAAAGTCCTGAAAGCCAAGGGAGGCGTACAGCGATTTGGCAACGGCGTTGTCGTCTTCAACCTCCAACGTCACTTTGGCGACATTGGCCGTTTTGGCTTCTGCCAGCACCCACTCCAGCAATGCCCGGCCTGCGCCCAGGCCCCGTGCCGAGCGCGAAACCATCACGTCATGCAGGTTCCAGACGTACTTCGATCGGTAGGTTGAGTAGGTTTCATAGCACACACAAAAGGCGATCGGTTTGCCGTCGTCGAACGCCATGAACCCTCTGAAACAGGGGATGGTTGCGAGTTCCTCGGCAACGGTGGGGCTCATGTCGGGCTTCACTTCAGCCGCGTATTCCTTAAAGAGCGTTGACAGCAGGCTGATGTCGCTCCTAGATGTTCGGTCAATTTCTCGCAACTCCATGAAAACCCCCAGTGGTATTCAAACCCTTATAATGACTCGCGCATGATGGCGTCTATTACCTCTGTTGGCAAAACCACCGGGTTAGCCTTCATCGACGATGAACTGGCCGCGGTGCGGGCCGTTGATGCGATGTGTTCCTCCGTTACACCCAGGGCCGACAAACCGGGTAACCCGCTGTCTGCAATCCATTGTTGAAATACCGGTAACGCCTGGTCGTTAGCGGTGTCGAACACCTCGGCTATCCAGCCGATTACGCGGTCAAGCCGGGCTCGTATCTCGGGGGCCTCAACATGGGCCCGGTTAGCGGCAATGCCCGCCGGTAACAACGCACCGCATATAGCACCGTGAGGGGCGCCGCACAGCCCACCCAGTGGGCCGGCAATACCGTGAACTACGCCTAGCCCGGAGTTGGCCAATGCCAGCCCGCCAAAGAGGCTCACCTGGGCCAGGTCATCACGCGCCTGTTCAGATTCGGCCGTCATCAGTTGCCGGAGCGCTCGCAGACCTTTGGGAATGGCCTCCACACAGAGCAGATCGGTGAATACGGTGGCGCGCGATGACACATAGGGCTCGATGACCTGGGTAATGGCATCCAGACCTGAATGCAGGGTCACGAGGCGAGGGCAGTGGTCGGTGAGGGCCGGGTCGATCAATGCCAGGTCGGGCAGCAGTTGCGCATCTCGCAGGCTGACTTTTCGGTGCGCGTCGGGCACATCGATCACCGCATTGCGCGTGACTTCGGCCCCCGTACCTGAGGTGGTGGGTACCAGAATCAGCGGTAACCGCCGTGCCGACAGTGGTAGCCCTTGCCCGACCACCTCCAGGTGGCTCAGCAGCTCGGTCGTGCTTGGCAGCATAGCTGCCAAAACTTTGGCTGAATCCATTACCGAGCCACCGCCAATCCCAAGCACCAATTCAACGCCAAGTGATTTGCCTTCGGCGATCGCGTTGATCAGTGTCTCTAAATCCGGCTCCTTCCCGATGGAGAGCGTTTGCACGATCTCAAGATCGGTCAGTGATGCGAAGACTTGCTCAAGCCGGCCCGGGCTGCGGCCATGCACAATAAGGGCACGAGTGCCCAGTTGTTTGGCGCGTTCGTTAAGCTGAATAACCTGCCCCCGGCCGAACACGATCTCCTGTGGGGTGAGAAGGGTAAAGTTGTTTGTCATCCAGGCTCCTACCAGTGTCTCGTTCCCGGGGCACCTTTGATCTGCCCCTCCAGATTTGGAGTAACCCAACCGCCATAGAAGTCGCCCGGCTGAGGGATGACTTTCATGTCGCCGACCCAGGCTTCGTCGATCAGCCCGGCGTAGAAGGCGAGGTAACTTGCCAGAGGTGCAAAACGTTCGGTCGGGTTGTCATAGGCCCAGGCCGCACGCTTGGCGGTGGTTCCCCCAACGATAACATCAAAGTAGCGAGCATTGCCTTTCCACTCGCAAAAGCTGGTGCCTGCTGCGGGCTGAAGTTCAGCGCTGACATCGTCTGGCGGCAAGTAATACGTGGGCGCATGATGGGTTTCCAACACCCGAAAGGCGCGGGTTGACTCGGCGATCAACAGGCCGCCAAGCATGATTCGGATGCGCTGTGGCACCGGCTCCAGAGCCGGTGGGCGTGGGTAGGACTGAACGTTTTCGCGGAGCAAGTCGGTCATGATGTGGGCCCTCGGTAGCCAGTAATGGAGCTGATTCAACAGCGCCTGTGGTTACCTTACGAGTAAACCGCACCAACCAGACGACAACTCCCCCCGGCTTATCGCGATTGATACGCCGGGGGCATGACTAGCGCAGTGGCAAAGTGGTTTTTTGAGCCTTGGCGATAACCCCTGCTATGACGACCAACACCAACAGTGCGGCCTCTACCGCCCAGGCGGTGAGAATGCCCGTTGATGGCAGGCCATCGACCATCAGCCCCAGCAGTCGGCCAGCGACAAGAGCCAGGTAGGTCCCGATGGCGACGATCAATGCCGTGCCTTGCAGTGACGGTTTAATAACTCCGGCCAGCATTAGGCAGCTTGCCAGCATGAGTAAGGCGCCTAGGGTTTTGAGTTCACTGCGCAGGCTCGCGGACTCGGGCACGGTAACCCCGTAAGACGCGTAAAACGCATCGGGCATTAGCAGAATACCCAGTCCGATAAGCCCCGTGAGCGCACCCGCAGTCATGAGCGTTAACTGAACCAGCCGTACGTTTTTCATGTCACCGCTCCCTAAGCGTTGTTCCAGACACCGCTTTCATGCGTGGCGATTACATAGTCCGCGAACCGCCGGGGTAGCCGACCCAGCGCCTCTTCGATGCCGTGCGTCGGGTAGCTGTTTCGGCCATCCAATACCTGGGTGAACAGCTCCCGCATCAGCCAGAGTTCGTCTTCACTCATGCCCAGTTCGCTCAGGTAGGCCAAATAAGGTTCCAGCGGTACCGGGTTGTAAATAATGGAACGACCCGTGACTTCGGCTATTTGGGCCACGCAGTCGGCAAAGGTCATCAGCTCCGTCCCGGTGACTTCAAACAACCGATTGGCCAGTTCCGGCCGGGTTAGCGCGGCGACCACGACCTCGGCAATGTCATCACAGTCGACAAAGGGCTCTTTCACATCATCGACGGGCAGAGATACCTCGCCTTCAATGACCGACCCGGTAAGGAAGCTCTCGCTGAAGTTCTGAAAAAACCAGGAGGCGCGCACCACGTTCCAGCGCAAACCACTGTCGATCAGCGCGTTTTCTGCGCGAATGGCACCGTTTTCACCCCGGCCGGACAGCAACACCAGATGCTCAACGCCGTGCTCCCGCGCCGCCTCAATAAAGGCGCGCAGCGTCGGCTCTGCCGAGGGTATGGCCAGGTCAGGCTGGAAGGTTACGTACGCCTGCTTCACGCTCTGCAATGCGGCAGACCAGGTCTCTGGGCGATTCCAGTCAAACGCCGGTTCGGTAGAGCGCGATACCGGCCGGGTAGCGAGGCCGTTCTGGCGCAGTAACGCATCGACGCGGGCGCCGGTTTTACCGTTTTTTCCAATGATAAGAATGGGTGTTTGTGTCGTCATGGGGTATTTCCTCAGTTGTGGATGGATCAGAGTGCTTGAAACTGAGGGCCATTCTGAGGGAGGGCAGATAGACGAACCATAATCAAAACGCTAACATAATTGACTATTCGTCTAAAACATTGGATTACTGATCAAATCTGAGTATATTTTCAAAATCAGCCATCCAAACAGGCTGGCCATTCCCGTGTTGAGCAGGCAGGTTAACCGTGACAGAGCAACGAAGCGTTCCCGAGCACTCCGACTACCTGGGCGAGGCATTGCACCTGCTAAAGCTCAGCGGCACTTTTTATTGCCAGTCCGAACTGCGCTCTCCATGGGGCGTTGACATGCCGCCATTCGACGATTGCCTGATGATGCACATCATCACCGCCGGACATTGCTGGCTGATGGTAGAGGGCGAGGCCCCCATTCACGTGCAGCAGGGCAGCCTGGTGATGCTGCCGCATGGCAAAGGCCACGTGATCGCCAGTTCACCGGAGCAACCCAGCACGCCACTGTTTGACATACCCGTGCACCACATCAGTGACCGATACGACCTCATGTCATTCGGCGGAAGCGGAGACGTCTGCCGTGCCACCTGCTGCGTGGCCCGTTTCGACCATGTGGCAGGCCAGCAACTGATCCGGCATTTACCAGCGGTGATGGTGGTGAATTCCTGGGAAGAGGCCGAGGGCAGTTGGCTGCAAAGCACGCTGCGCTACATGGCGCACGAAGCGCAAAAACTCAGCCCGGGCGGCGAGACCGTGATGTCTCACCTGGCCGATATTCTGATCATTCAATCCATCCGTACCTGGCTGGAAAAAGGCACCCAAGCCCACATCGGCTGGTTGGCTGCACTGCGCGACCCGCAAATTGGCCGCACCCTGGCGGCCATGCACCGCAACCCGGAAACCGACTGGACCATTGAGCGCCTGGCCGATGTGGCCAGCATGTCGCGCTCCGGCTACAGCGCTCGCTTTACCGACCTGATGGGCGAACCGGCCATGCGGTACCTCACACGCTGGCGAATGCAGATGGCCCGGTTGCAACTGAAAAACAGTGCCGATTCGATGATTGCGATCGCAGAAAACCTTGGGTACCAGAGTGAGGCCGCGTTCAGTCGGGCGTTTAAGCGCGTGTTTGGTGTGGCGCCGGGGAGTGTGAGGAAAGAGGCGAGGGTAGAAGCCTCTGGTACGGGTGTGATGATCGGTAGCAGCTATTGAAGATTCAGAGCTGATGTTCTAGCAGCTAGTTTTATGGGTTTGATAGGGCCTAAGGTACATTTCTCGACAGATGTATATTGAAGCCATCACAATGGATGGCCGAAGAGCCTTAGCGCCACCTTTCGGCGGAGTGGCTGACTACCGATTACAGAGTTAAGCTGCCTTGTTGTTAGCCTTGTATGCACGGTATAGCCGTTCTACAAGGAACATAAGCCCAACCAATACGCCCACGGCCAAAGACAACAAAAAGCCATCCACAAGAGTTGCAAAGTACGCTTGAAAGAAACCCTTTTCCGGAAAAACGGCACCAACGACGATCATGGCACCTATTCCCGCCCATATCTCCAACACAGGGGCGAACTGGGTGCAGGCTTTTACCACCGTGGCAATGCTTAACCGGAGCACAAAGGCGTTCCAGCCTTTTTGAAGGGCCCAGCGCTCCAAAGCTACATAGAAACCGATGAAAGTGACCACTCCGGCAACCATAGCGGTAATTTCAGATGGCGTTCTCGATTCCGACAGTGCGAAGGTGAAGCTAATTACGGCATTCAGGCAGACAAGTATGGTCCATTTGGTGATCAGTTTAGCCATGGTTTATTCCTTTTTGGCTGCCAGTGACAATGCTGCGGTAGGTGTCCGGAGCAAACTGCAGTTACCGGCGATTGGATTACAATGAGCAGCGCCCGCATTCAACTGGTACCAGGCACCGCTGTAGTTTGTCTCCGCTCTCCGATTTGAAAGACTGATTTAACAACGCCGGACATTACCAGGAAACAGTTGGATTAAACATTAGGGGCAGGACACGAGAGTCTGATTTTCTTCACTGAACTCAGGTTTTGTGATGGTCTCAGTGAGCTTGCCGGAAGACCTTCTGTTGCACCCGCGTGAAGAAACCATGGAAGGCCGTGCGAGTGGCGCAGACGGCCATCAGACCGGCCACAGCCGAGTGGCACGGTATCGAGCGTTATCGAGGCATAGCCAGGCCATTATTAAGGCTCTTTGTGCGGCCAGTGCGTATCCGGGTTCTTACTGTCAGTGTTAAGACACCACCAGAAAGAATCAGCGTAACCAGGTTTGCCAGCAGCATTGGCAAGTCACCAATGATGATTGCATAGATCAGCCAAAGTGCAACGCCCAGGGTGAAAATGGCGTACATGCCCAGTGATATGCCTTCAACATTCTTGGTTTTCAGGATTTGTACCACTTGAGGTACGAAAGCAGCCGTCGTGAGGCACGCGGCAGCCAGGCCGATTAACGTCATTAATTCCATGGGGGGAGCTCGATAAATGTTCAGCGTTGTAGGTGCAGATAGGCAATGAGCCTGCTGGCAAGTGTCAACAGAGCCGTTCCGTGATCAACCGACTTTGTCAGCCGAAATGGTAATTGTGGCGGTACCCCTACGCAATGGATAACACCCTAGGTTAGCCTGATACTTTCTAAGCTAATAGGTTATTAATAGTAACCTATGGAGTGATGGAGGGTGCCACAGCAGGCCGCCCTGTTTCGCCAGTTCCCGGCCGCTTCGCCGGGCACTCACCAGAGGTCTTCAATAGCTGAGCGCTGAAGAGGGCATCCATACAGGCATATTACTGCTTAATGGGCATGTCCAGAAGAACCATAGCCTTGTGAGGGGCCGAAGCATCAGCCAAACAAGACACCCAGCTCTATATGGATGTATAAATACTATCAAAGATACAAAGTTTATAGTATTTATGTATGGTTGTCACAATAGTTAACTCGACATGAGTACCGAGCCAAACTAAAGAGTACGACTTAAAATGCCTCTAACCTCTTCATAATAAGGAGTGTACAAAGAGTTCAACTCTGCATTCTCCAGTGCGGGCCGGTATTGTTCATCGAGCAGTTCGAGATGCTTTTGCTGAACCGTAGCGCCCCCAGCCATTAAAGCTTGGATAACGGCGATTTCTTCTTCATGAATGCTTCTAATGCGATCACTGCAACAGTTACTGAACAGTGATAAACGTTTAATACCATAGACGAGGGCATCGTCTCCCTGGCTGTCTATTGCATTCGCGTCGGCTCCATAACGCAGTAACAAGGCAACGGTGGCAGGGCTATATAGCTCCGCTGCTTTTATCAGCGGCAGCGACCATGAAGATGAGAAAAAGTGGTGGGGTTTGTTCACTGCTGCGCCCTGTTGCAACAGATACTCAAGGATTTCGCCCTCTGGCTCTCTCATTGCCGTTGTTAAGGCGGAATGCCCCAGCTCGTTAACATGATCGAGGTCGGCTCCTCGCGTAGCCAGCACTTTAACAAGCGGCATTTGCTGTGCGGTGAGCGCGCGTAGCAAAGGCGTAACCCCAGCCGATTGGTGGTTAACATCAGCCCCTTTATCAATAAGGTATTCAGCAATTTCCTCGTGAGGCGTCAATGCCGCCAGCATTAACAGACTATGCTGCATATCCATAATAGGCTGGCCTACCTTGAGATTCGGTGAGACGTTTCGCACTTCTATATAATCCCGCAGCAAAGCCAAGTCGCCCTCAACGATCGCCGCTTCGATTGAACCAGGCTGGTAGCTACCAATAGCAATGTCGATCAACGTGGGCCTATTTTCAAGTGCATCAACCAGAGCTTGTTCAAAGGGAGAAGACGCCGTTTCACCCAAAACCACCTCGCTGTTATTGTCCAGGAGGTTCGTAACGGTGGGTTCCTCGGTAACTAGATTCTTAAGCGGATTATGGAAGACAGCGTCTAATTTTGCCTGCACCTCGGTCGAGTATTGAGCTCTGCGACCTTTGAGCAGGTTGGCCGCTTCACGGCGAACGAAGTCACTTTCATCGTCAAGCCCGTTGATAATGTCTTGCTCTACTATGGCTAATTCATACTGCCACAGCGCGCGAAGCCCTGCGGTGCGTACAAACTCGTTCGGGTCATTGGATAGTGCCCGCAATATTGGCAACGATTGTTCGCTGTTGATTAACCCCAATACTGCGGCAGCGGTCTCCCGCTCAGCGTCCTCATCGCTCTGTGCTTGCCGGTGAAAAAACTCCAGCGATTGGATATCTTTTTCATCTATATGCAAGTAGCCTTCACGAAGCACTCTCATCCGGGTATCACGCCGCACTTCCGGATCAGGGTTTTGCCAGCCTTGAACGGCTTCGTCCAGCCAGAGGTTGGAATGGGGTGGCGGCTCCTTCGCGCAGGCAGCAAGAAGTAGAACAACCAGGGTCAGTGTTGAAAATAGATAGTTGTGTTTATTCACCTTTACTCCAATTTGCCTTAGGTCTAAGGGCCTATTCACGAATTCCGGTCGCGTTCGATGAGCGGAGGGTCATTCTGCCGAGGTGAACATACCCCAAAGCATCAGAAAAACTGTCAGTGCGGGTTAACCGCCGCATCGAATGCCAGACGTTTTTGGTAATCCAGCCAGTTGCGGGCACCGAGAATGCCGATAATTCCGATCGGCACGAAGGGGATAGAAAAAATGATGACGATAATCGCTCCAGCCTTGTGCACCGGTGTCTGCATCATTAATGCGCCTACCCAATTCATGCAAGCCAAACCCATTAATACATAAGAAATGGCCATCGGCATCTCCGGATCGCCCAGGGTCAGCGCAGATATTGCCAGAGTAATGAAGGCTGAAACGAAAATTTTGCCCATACCGGGGTTCATACGGCTAGCTCCTCAGTGCTCGGTTGGGTATGTTCACTAAGGACTTTCCATAAGCGTTCCACATCGCCAGGTTTGAACGTTTCAATGGGAAGATAAACGGGTTTCCTTTGGTAGGAAGACTCAACAACAAAACGGCGTTTCTGGCGACTGACCGAAAGAATGGTATTAAGAGGTATGAGTTGCAGCGCTCCCAGGGGAGCGGGGCTTTTGAATTCCAGCGTATTGTTCCTGATGGTACAAACAGGGGTATCTTCGCGACTCAGTATAATGAGCCCGACCACTACCATGAGCAAAGCCGATGCCAGCGGAAGCACCACTGGTATACCCAGTGCCAGAATAATAAAGGTTAGAAAGCCGAGCGCTATTCCGAGGCCCAGTTGAATTTTGGCCATTTTGCTGATTTTGGGGTTGCGCATGAATACGATGGCATCATGAGTGTCACTCATGGAGATCTCCTTATCTATGAGGTGGGTTTCCCTTGGTTTAGCTACCCAGACCGAGCCTGTGGCGGCAGCAGGCACTCTATAGAGATGTTTTTTATGTTTCCAGCCTGCTGAACGTGATCAGTTGCTATCAATTCCGTATTTGTGACGAAGGTCACTGCTACCTCATACGAGCCTGATGGCAGAGACGCTGGAATCATCCGAGTTCACTTCAGCTAAAGAGCGGATAGCTACCGCGTAGAAAGCCCCGGAATCACCTGAGCCACGTCAGCCAAGACCATTGTTCTCGTTTGTGGGTTACCCGCGCCAGGATCTGCCCGCAGGCCTTCCGTTTCGACTGCAAGACTACCTGGAGCTGATCGACTGGGCCGGGCGCCAAATCCGGGATGACAAGCGCGGGAGTATAAACAACAGCAATCCGGTTACTTTCGAACGCTTAAACATCGATGTAGAACACTGGGTCCTACAATACATAGCACTTTGAGAGCCAGTTCAAAGGGCTGGTGGGTACCGCAATATCAATCAAGGCTAAATTTCAACAATTTGGTTATCAGCGAACCTCTGGGCTTGGGTTAGCTGAACTGCTGACTTAGATGATCACCAATTAAAACACTCGTCATGGGCAGCCTGCAGCTTTGTTGTGCCTGAAATCTGAGATTTCTACGCTTTTCTACAATGTCACCTGCTACTACCCATTTTTAAAGCTCTATTGCGAGACTTTATAATCGTTCGGCCAAATTCTCGATAGTGTTCACTGTAGAGAGTGTCCACTAGTCGCGGTGAGTGTCCAGCAATCAGCTAGTGCAATAGAAGCCGCTTAGAGCCAGACCAATATCTGGCTTAATGGACTACTTGGGCATTACAGGTGTCGGGTGCCCATATATGTCCAGCTAGTTATTTTGATAGCTGTCTAGTGTGAGTGACCGGCTAGTCTTCAGCTGGCCTAGCTACTTCGGTTTTAACCGCTTCACTCTAAACCCAGACCGACTAGAAACGCTGTTATTTCAAGATCAGAAATGCCATCTTCTTCGATTTCAATACTCCCTGCGACAGTCTGCAAGTTGTTAGATAGCACACTGATGGAGCTTAGACTGTTTAACCGGATTGTTAAGTCACCCGCGACGCTATCCAAACCACCCAGCCCAGTTAAATTCGTTAGGGACTCATTCCGTTCGATCTCAACATGGCCAACACTTGTCAGGTTTTCCAGGCCAATGAGAGAAGATAGTTCGGAGTTTCTACCAATGCTTAGCTTGAAGGGCAAACTAGTAAGGCCTTCCAGTCCTTGTAAATCTGTTAGATCTGTATTTTGAATTTCTAGGTGCCTTACAGAGCTTAAGTTCTGCAATGGTAGCAGTGAACGAATAGGTCCATTAAGTGTAAGCTTATTACCAACGTTCGTCAGTTTTCCCAACGGTTCAATATCGGTCAGTACGTCATTGCCATCGATGCGCAAATCCCCTGATATATCATCGAGATTATCCAAACCCGATAGAGAGGACAATTTCGGATTGCCTGTAATTTGAACGTCATCGTTCAAAAAAGTACCAACAGATGTTAAGCCAGATAAACCCGCGATGGACTGAAGCGCATCATTGCCACTTAGGTCTAGGTTTCCTGCAATGAGGGACAAGCTCGCTAGGTCATCGAGATTGTCGAGAACAGGGTTGGCCGAGATCGTAAATTCGCCAACTTCAGTGAGACTTTCAAGCCCCCTCATTGAAACCAGAGAATTATTCGAGCGCAGAACAAAATCTGACCCTACGCTTTCTAGTTTTTCTAACCCACTTAAGTCAACCAAGCCGTCTGCATTTTCAATAACCAAACTGCCGCCAATAACCTCCAATTTTTCTAACCCCGCCATCGATGTGATGGCAGGGTTACCATCAATCCGAAGCCGGCCCGAAATGCTGGTAACATTGCTTAGCAGGGTAAGATCACTGGGTTGGCCTCCGTCATAGCCTATTCGCACAGAACCCGCAATTCTGTCACACTGGGCCAGGTTGACACTACTGATCACAGTATCGCCACTTACGAAATCCGTTACTTCTCTTACCGCAAAATCGATAAAGAAGTCGCCGGTACAAACATTCCCCCCGACTAAATCTGGATCTCCACTGTTGTTTCCAGGGGTTGTGTCTGATCCATCATTTCCGGTACCGTCGCCTCCAGTACAGGCAGTTAAGAATAAGGTAAGTAACGCTAAGGAAATGGGCCGTAGAGCGGATTGAAGTCGCATGAGAGTCCTTTCTATGCTGTTTGATAAAAATGCTTGAGCAATTTACACATCGTTCAGATAGACCATATTAAAATTTATTGACCGATGTCAATGACTATTTCTTGTGACCTACTGTTGGCCAATAACATGGACTCACACTTAATATTCTAGATTGTAACCTTTTGCTGTCAGTCGATAGCTTTCTCTACACAATATACAGGTATGTGGAGGGTGAATGACCTGGTCAAGGTGGTATTCATAAGACACCTGTCTGACGAACATTAATATAATCTATCAGGAACTGTTTTTTATAATCGAATATGGGCATGCCGGGAAGTTCACTGGAAAACTGACTTCCTAGAGTTTGTACAGCGCTATATACAGTATTGCGATAACGGGCCGTCAGAGTAAGACACAATGCCACGTTCAAGGAAAAGCCAGATCGCCCTGGAGGCGACACCTTACTATCACTGCACCTCTCGGTGTGCGCGCCCCGCGTTTCTGTGCGGGCGAGATGAACATTCAGGTAAAGACTATGGGCACCGTCGTAGCTGGATAGAGCAGCGCATGCTGGTTTTTGGCAGAGGTATACACACTCGATATCTGCGCTTATGCCGTCATGTCTAACCACCATGCTAGTCCGGACACCCAGCTCTATTTCAATATATCCAGACTATCGAAAGCAATTTTTTGATAGCTTTCTAGTGTGGGTGTCCGGGCTAGTATTTCCGTTTCGGAAAAATTTGTAATGCGATTGCGAATAAGAACCCTAGTGCTAAATAGTAATTATGAATCACCAGGCTATTGAGCAGATCTGAAGAATTTGTAAGCCCGAGAAGTATGCCAGCGTAAAGTGCTATCGACATAAATGTGACTACCACTTTGAATAGAAGGCTATTAACCCAGTTTACCTCGGCTTCATTAACTAACAGTATTGAACCGAAAGTGAAAAGTAGAGGAATCAGCTTATCGTAGATAGTGATATCTGGATTAAAACCTGCCTCTATAAGGCGCCAGAGCATAAAGACTCTTAAAAGAGGAGGCCATACCAAGAATACAATAATCAAGTTTCTCTTGGTAATGATCGAATAGTTTCGGTTACCTATCACTATGATGTCCTGCTTGGTGTGGTTGTCTTGTTTACCCGTGTGCGGCTATTTCGCTATAGCCCACTGTGGTAGGTGTCCAGAGAACCCGTAATTTACTAAAGCTATCACTAGCAATGTTTTAATAGTCGCCTAATGTGGATGTCCAGCTAGTCAATGGGTGTCAGGTTAGTCCTTTTCCGCCTTGAGGCCGATAGGTAATTGGCAGCGAGGCGCTGTTGGCCTGCGCAGGCAGGCACCTGTAAGGCTAGGATGAGAGCTTAAAGATGGTTAAACCACAGCCGACTTGGGTGCGAGTCATATCGGTGTTCGTTACATTTGGCGAATCATTGGAGGTTCAACGCAGATGCACCTCTGGTTCCACGGCACTTAGGGTAGCGGGAGCAACCCCAGAAGGCATCTCCTGCATTGTGGCCTTTCTTTGACTCTCTCAACACCATATCAGCCCCGCAATTGGGGCATTTTTTGCCATAAGTCTTCTCTTCAATGATGGACTCTATATGGCGGATGTGTGCCTTATTGGTTGCCCGGCTCCTCTGCAACCTCAAGTTACTTATTTTGGTCACCAAATCGGTAACCTGGTCATGATCAAGCACTTTGGTCTCGAAGCTTCGGATGAATCTGACTCCCGCTCTGGCGGTAGTTACGTTCGAAGGCATTTGCGTTTTGAACGTACTATCGCCAACAAAAAGGACCAGTGAATGTACGATCTCAGGAGGTAACCCCAAAGATGACTCAAGGACTTTAATGTGCTTGTAGTTTTGATGGAGTGGGTTCTGAAACTTCGAGCTGTGGCGATATATCTTTTGAGTCCACTGGCGCTGATTCACTGACCCAAAGATCCAGCCTTTCATGTTCTTGGTCTCTACGACGAACACGCCATATATAGACACCACAATATGGTCTATCTGGGTAGTTCCGTCTTGAGTAGGGATCGTGACGTCATTGAGCGTGACATAATCGCCTTTGGGCAATCGCGATAATAAGTACGCGACGGCACCTTCGCCAGCTTTACCTTTAAACCAACTGCTCTGGAAAAATGTGACTAGGAATATGAATGCAAGAAAGCCCGGGATGAGGTAACCGGTCTCTACGATGCTGGCCCATACTGTACTGACTATTTCCATCTAAATGCTCCTGTTTGCTCCTGTTTGCTCCTGTTTGCTCCTTTTTGCACTTGCAGTGCTTGGTCACCCTGTCAGTCTCAGTATGGCCCATTCGAGCCTTTGGAATGTTTAGGGTACCTAGAATCAATGACTCTGACCTCATTGATTGGCCCATACAGTTCTTACTATTTCCATCAAAATACTCTTGTTTTTCCTTTCAATAATTGCAATGTTTTGCTTGGTCGTACTGTGAGGCCCAGTACAGCCAATTTGAGCCATAGGAATGAGTAGGGCACCTTGAATCAATGACTCTGACCCCATTGATTCAAGCATTAAGCAATCATTGCATTGGCCAGTCGGATGGCCTGGTTAGCCTGGACGCTTATTCAAAAGCAGGAGATCTACCGACCGGCTTGATGGCATGGCTTAATCAAGAGTAACCCTTCCAAAGTCCGTTGAATCGATGATGAATTAGCGGTTAATCCGCCTTGGCATCAGTCTGATTTGGACATGGTTCCAGTAAACCGAGTGGGTGTTTTAGACAGCCAAGTGCGGACCTTCATCAGGGCCCGGGAGTGAACTTAAAAAGCTCCCAACCAGTAGGCCGGATATATGTCAGCACGACTGCTCTATCATTGAATAGCGCGTGGTTATGGCAGTAACAATAGAGAGGCATCGAGCCAGATGAAAATCTGGCTTAACAGACTACTGCGACTTGACAGGTGTCGGGCGTCCATATATGTCCAGCTAGTCTGTTTAGTTTGCAAGAACGAACTTTAAACATGTATTTTTCGTGATCTAACCATATGCTCACGAAGGTAATAAGCCCTAGCAGAACCAGTCTCTACAATTCCATTAAGTAACTCAAGGCATGAGTTATACATTTTTCGGTTTAATATTCCTCTATTCTCAACCTGCAAATAGCGCCCTATTGCCATTTCCAAGTAGAAAGCGGTATTGACTTGTTTACCGATAAGCTCTGAATTACCAGAAAATTTTGAAGCTAATAAGTGGATGCCTTTATCGAAGAAGACTTCATGAAATTGATACATTAATGATGCTAATGCTTCGAATACATGGCTATTGTTTGCAGATTCATTTGCAAATTCTAATAAATAATTTGCCCCTCGTTTCATATCACTTTCTTCGCTCTCATTACCTTGCCAAGGGCAATCAGCATACATCATTCCACGTAATAGCTGATTTAAATCATTCTGCAAGCCTATATAACGATCGTTAATATCATTCAAAGCTATCTTATGCGCTTGTGGCGCTAACAAGCTCCATAGTGTCCATATAGCATCATAATCACCTTCTTTTTCCACAGCGACATGATATGAAAGTGTTAACGAATAAATAAAGCTGGGTGCTTTTGAACACCCCAAGACTAATAACTCTTTAAAGGGCATGAAATTATTATTTCTTGAGTAAATAACATGCTCAGAAAGGCAATCTTGCATCTGTTTTTTTATATCATGATTTATTTTTTCATCACCACTTGAACGATGATGTTGATATTCAGTATCAAACACAAAATTCACTAACTTGTTAACCAACTGAATCTGAACATCATCCGTAGTACAATATGGAACCATTAACATTGGTAAATGAAGAAACCATGAACAATGGCTTTCCAAAGAAATATCGTCAACCGAAAGCTTAAACTTTCCGTCAACTAATTCATTGCGAAATGTTGTTATAAGAGCATTCCATTTTTCGAGAGCGGCTTGCAATTCATCACCTTGTAAATGATAGAACCTACGTACCACACTATCTTCTCTTCGGAATCTTGCATACTCAACTATCCCACCTATACAACGGGATGCTAATTCAGCGTCTCTTGACCAAAGAAACTCCCTTACCCCCTTAGCAGCACAAGCACAAACATTAAGGTTCTCATGTGTTAGTGCAGTTGCCAAAGCAAACTTCAAATGCTCTTCTTGTTCTGAATCTAGCTCTAAATCAAATAATTTAGGTAAAACAAATGCACACGCTCCAGAGCCATAATAATCAGTCTTATCATGGGCTGTTGTTCCATTCATATTATCTGCGTGCATGAATATTGACTCTAGGATAACTCCTAGGCACCAATCTTTATCCTCATTACTTAAGTTCAAAAGATCATCTCTAACACAAACAGCAGCAACAGTTGTAATTGTACCAACTGCCATATCGTAAAAGTTGTGAATTTCACCTTTTTGTAAGGAAATGAGTAATTTTTTTGCTGATATTAATGCGTCTTGATATGAAGAAAAATATTTTTCTTCGAGTAATTTTTCTTCTAATAATTTTCTTGCCCATAAATGCAAACTAGTTACAATATTATCAACCGCACGCTTTTCATTAAACTCTTGTTGATCTTGTTTTAAATCTGCAGGAAGTTCAGAAGAGCTTTGAAGTAATATTCGATCATTTTCTTTATCTTCAACGGCCTCCCAAGTACGCGTATCAACTCGGTGTACCATATACCGAAGTTTTTTTTCATTACGAGCAGTCGCTTCACTTATCAATTCATCAACAATTTTCAAAGCGCCATCCCTGAACTCACTTACGAACTGAAGCCTTGTTAATAAGGTTTCTAATGACTCTTTTCTCCATTGTCTAAGTGCTGCTTTTCTTCTCTCTTCGATGTAGATTTTCGATAATGCATCTCTATCAAGACCGAAGAAGTGCATTTCATTTCCGCCCATTTCTTGTGTCATTCGAATTAAATCTAAATGGTATAAATCAGCAGTTTTCAGTAAAGGAAATGCTGCTTTCCCTACTTTATCAGGGAAGCCTGTAGCCACAGAGGATAAAACAGATGTAGGCATTACAGAGTTGCTTTTTCTCAGCAAGTAATCATAAATCCATTCTATTTCATTGTCCTCTCCACTATTATCGACATATTCAACTAACCAGTTTTCTAATGCCATTAGCCCACACTGTAGCAGGTAAGGTAACGTAGACTGCCCTCGATAACCCTTCCAAAGGTGGGGTGATGCATACTGCTTAACTATTGTGCCGTCATTTAGTGTTATATCCACTTGCTTTACTACTGTCTCATAAGCATAAATAGTGTCTTCTTCATTATCATAAGGTTTAGCAAATTCAGATTCCGAATACTTTTGTGCCGTTATGTTGCATAACTTAATAATAAAATCTAACGCTAATCTAGGTTTTGATTGAAGAAGATAACTAAAAGGGCCTTTAGAGCCACTTGTAGGAAAAAAATCACGTTCTCTATCTAAACCAAAGGATTCTTCAACATCAATTCGGCCATAAGAACTATAGCCAAACTCATCTTCTTCTGGTTTTTGCAGTAGCCATTCATGCAATGAAAGCTTAACAACAAAGTCAGGATTACGCTTACACAACATAGGCACATTAGTGCCTACAAGGGCTAAACTAGTCAGCTCATCAACATAATTTAATCTTCTAGGTTTTACCTTGGAGATGAAAACATCCCGCTCCATTAATTCATCAAATTTTTCTTTAATTGCTGTCGAAACCTTTAATACAGCATTAAGTATTTTTTTTCTTCGCTTTTCATCACGATAAGAATCTTTTACCTGTTCAAGCAACCATAAACTCAACAAGCCAACCTTTTGTGACGCTTTTGGCAGTTCCTCATATATATTGATAAGGCCACACCATTCATCTATCACCTCAACAACTTGAGTAAGCATAGAGTTACTCAAATCGTCTTTAACCTCATAGATAAAATTAAACAGTGCCTCCCAACCATTGCCATAGGGTTGTAAGAACAAAGTTTTCAAAATTCCTGACTTTTCATCTTTAACCAATAAATAATTATATAGTGAGCTTGGCCTTTGACAGGTTATTCTTAGAATAAAGCAAAATCGGATCAAAAGTGCGCAATCATCCTTTAGAAGCTGAGACTTAAGAGAATATAGAAAATTTTCTGGCGAGCTATGTTGCATAATCGCTGCAATAGCCTCATCCTTCCAATAACTTTCTATACTATCAGTGGTCAATACTTCTTCAACAAATTCATTCGTTGCATGATCAAATTTCAATTTTCTGTATAGCCATAACCGAAAGGCCCTACTAATTGCAGGCTCATTACCAATAGTTAATAAAAATTTAACTAAGTCATGTGAATTTTCTACGTACTCGCTCTCAATGTATTCTTCTAATGCCCAGTCCTCTAATACGTCGTGCATTGGACTTATAGTGGCAGACTTCTGATCACGGTGAATTAAATGATCTTCTTCCAATTTAGCAATGACCTCAGGATCAAACTCACTAGCTCTAATACCAAACAACATTTTTTTCGCTCGTTGTTTTGCAATATTAATAAAAGTTGCTCTTCGTTTATCTGGCATTCCTAATTTTCTATCTGCCTCTTTTGAAATCACTGTTGCCCAGACAGTATTTCTAAAATCGTCTTCAGTATCACCAGATTTAAATTGTGCGCCATTTCCAATAGCTCTTACTGCAATCTCGATAAAAAATGGTACTTTAAGCAATTCAGTTAACGAATCATTAGATATTAGCCCTGTTAGCTCAGGAATATGTTCACTGACTTGATTAATCTGATCCGTAGTAAGTCCTTCCACATTTACACTGTCAAACTGGATAGCACTAGGTTGAAGATAATTAAAAGTAAGTTGTTGGTATGCATAATCACGGCCCGTTGCAATAATGGTCCAACCCGCTTGCCTTTTTATGTATTGAAGTAAATCAATAAATGCATCTTGATAATTTGGCTCTAAAACTTTTTCTAGAGATTCAATAACAAGTATTTTTTCTTTAAGTAACGAGAAGTATCCTTCAATCTGCCCTAACGTAGAATTCATTCCGATAGATGTGAATACATCGTTAAGGTGGCTTTTATCTAAGTCTTCAGCTCTTAAATAGAAAACAGGAACATCTTTGCCTTTCGTTGAGATAAAATCTTTAACAACTCCTGATTTGCCAATACCTCTAGCACCAGTAACAAAAAGAAAGTCATTTACCTCGTACAGTTCAGATATTTCTGCTATTTGCTCAAGCCTATCTATATGAAAACCATTAATCGTGTTCGATATTCCATCAAATATATGGTCACCACGCTCTTTAAGCTTTAAGAAATCATTTTCAAAATCTACTTTACTTGTCGGCTCAAATAATAATTTAACTTCATTTGGCACATTAGCTTGAGTTAGAGTCCCTGCATTCTGGTTAAATTCTTGAGCACAAGCCACTAATTTAGACAAAACAAGAGATGGCGATTCATCCGAGTAACATTCAATCAAAGAGCACAGCAAGTTTGCAACGACTGAATATTTGGCATCTAAGTCGAAAGAAATTAACTGAAAAGCTTTTAAAAAAAGCCATAATTCATCATCAGTAATTGCATTTCCTTCGTTAGCACTGGTTAATTGTGCCCTGAATATATTTAGCTTCATAACCTTAGCTTCACTAGAAAAACCTTTGGTTTCTAATTTTTTAATAAAGTCTGCTGAGTTTGATGAATATTTAGCCCATTCCAATATAGGAAGAGTATTATTAACTTCAAGTTTGGGTAACGGTCCTGTTATTAATGCAATTGAATCATTTTCAATATTAAACTGAGTGTTTTTAAAATCTTTCCATGCACTGTTAATAACTTCAGCGAACATTGAATCAGCAGATCCACTTATGGTGATTTCGTGCTTAATCTGAGCAAAAAGTTGACTTTGGTTATTTGCTTTATCAGTCGCAACTAAAACAAAGTCATCAGTATTTACGCCATCATATTTATTCTGAAACTTTAGCTCTTTTGCCCTCATATTCTGTGATAAACAAGGAACACAAGACTTTGTTAATAATGACAGTGCAAAAGCAGCTTGAACTCTAGTTTCAAAGTTTACACCGCCACCTCCAGTAGAGAATGGATTGCTTTGTTGTTTTACATCTTTGCTCATTTTATTTCCATATTTTCAAAACAATGCCAAACAGAAATTGATGTGCTTTGAGAAAACTGTGGTGATCGAATTGGCATGTAACAGTATCTTCATCGTCGTTTTCGCCGATGATTCCGACAAATAAGACCTTAAGCTTACTAAACCATACCGCTATGACTCGGTGATATAGGACCCGGGACTGTTGCTAACCTTACTAAAGGCGCATATCAAAACCGGTAGAACTGTCGCTTCAGCTGACTATTCTCGGCATCAGTGTCTCGGGAAACTCTTATTCCGGAATATCTCCGGTATCAGCGTCGCACCCGAAGTATTCTATGTGACCAAGTTCTCAAACACAGATTGCCTGGGGCTGAGCAGCGCGGGCTGAGATTAACAAAATAGGCAGTTGTTACACTCTCCTTTATTCCTTCGCTACTGAGTAGTTCCGCCGAGGTACCTAATGATTCAATATCCAGAAAAGCTTGGGATGTTCGTCTTTAAAAGCCACTCCCATATGTGCCGAATTAACTGGGTTGGATGAGCTCGGTTACAGTGCATTAGACTCGCTACCGCCCGGCCGGTTACAGGGCACACCAAGGCGAAAAACGTTGTTTCGACACCATCTCACTCTGTGACGAAGTTGGCAAGTATTTATTGAGTAGAGGTGTCACATCTGTCCGCTTTTAGGTTGCTGGGCTCAATTCAGTGGTTTTATACTCCCCAAGACACTTCGACAGGCTCAGTGCGAACGGGAATGGGACTTTGGGGTTGGTTTTGGCTTGGATCTGGCACCTGCCTTTTTGGGACCTACGGCCTGCTTCGCCTTACGCTTCCTACCAAAGGCTTTCCCAGGCTTCCTACCCAGGCCAGCCAGGCCCGTTGGCACCAGCGTCCTAAGCTGACCACACAATTCAGTTAACCCCTGCTCCAAGGGTTTCATCAAATCATCATAACGTGCCTTCTTGCTCGCTATGTCCCCAAGCACCGATTCCCAGCGGGCGGTTAAATCCGGCTGGGTAATCCGTTCGGGCAGAGCGTGAATCAGCGCTTTCCCGGCCTGGGTGGCGTGTATGTTCTTGCCCTGCCGCTGTAAAAAGTCGCGCTTGAA
The DNA here is from genome assembly GCF_004000275.1 of Saccharospirillum alexandrii. Lineage (GTDB taxonomy): Bacteria > Pseudomonadota > Gammaproteobacteria > Pseudomonadales > Natronospirillaceae > Saccharospirillum > Saccharospirillum alexandrii. The sequence continues at coordinate 1,290,691 of NZ_RCIP01000001.1, read as the reverse complement.
CAGCAGTTCGATAATGCCAGCCCGGGTGGCTTCGGTGCCCAGCCCGTCGGTTTCTTTCAGAATGCTTTTCAGGGTGGCATCGCTTACGAAGCGGCTGATGCCAGTCATCGCAGCGAGTAAGGTGGCCTCGGTGAAGGGTTTGGGTGGGGTGGTGTGTTTTTCCATGCATTCGGCCTGCAGCGACTGCAGGGGTTGGCTTTCTTTCAGTGCCGGTAAGGGTGGGGCGGTTGTTGCCTCTTCTGTGTTGCGGGCACTTGGGAACAGGGCCTTCCAGCCCAGGTCGTGAGTATCGGTCTGGCAGGCCCGGAACAGTCCGTTTTCTATGGTCACGTCTACTTTGGTATCGAGTTTTTTCCACACCGGCATGAACTGCGCTAAATAGTTGCGGCAGACCAGGCTGTAGACTTTAAGCTCATCGGCATTCAGCCGGGTAAGGCTGCGCTGGGTGGGGATGATGGCATGGTGCGCGCCTACCTTGGCGTCGTTCCAGGCTTTGCTTTTCTGTTTCAGGTTCAGGCGGCCGCCGGTGTCGGTAAAGCCCGAATGGTTCAGGTTGGTCAGGCTGGTCTCTATCGCTTTGGTTACCGCTGTCGCTTCGGCAAAGTGCTCGGCAGGCAGGTGGCGGCTATCGGAGCGCGGGTAGGTAATGGCCTTGTGCGTCTCATAGAGTGACTGGGCCGTGTCGAGCACTTGCTGGGCGCTCATGCCGAAGGCCCGGTTGGCATCCATCTGCAGGCTAGACAGGCTGTGGGGTAGAGGGGCTGGCTGGTTAATGGTTTTCTGCTCCAGCCGGCTGACGCTGGCCGGTTTGAAGCTCACCCGCTGCACCACGTTCTGCGCCAGCGGTTGGGAGAGGTTGCGGCCTTGCTCATCCAGCCAGGGTTCGCAGGCTTCGCTGGGCACCCATTTGGCGTTGAAGCGCTCGCCCTGTTCGGTTTCCAGCAGGGCTATCACTTCATAGAAGGGTTTGCTGACGAAGGCCTCGATGCTGTCGTCCCGCCCGACCACCAGCCCCAGTACCGGCGTTTGCACCCGCCCGATGGATAAAACGCCCTGGTACCCGGCGGCTTTGCCCTGGAGCGTCATCGCTCGGGTCAGGTTAATGCCATAGAGCCAGTCGGCCCGGGAGCGGGCGAGGGCAGAGGTCGACAGCGGCTGGAAATCGGCATTGGGTTTTAACTGGCGTAATGAACGCTCTATGGCGGCCTGGTTTAAATCGGCAATCAGCAGGCGCTGGGTGGCGGCTTTCTTGGCAGCGGGCACCTTTAAGTAAGCGATTACTTCATCGACCAGTAACTGGCCTTCTCGGTCGGGGTCTCCAGCGTGTACGAGTTGGTCGGCTTCTTTCACCAGTTTGCGCAGGGCGCTTAGCTGAGCGCCTACCTGCTTTCTGGGTACCCACTGCCATTGCTTGGGGATGATCGGCAGGTGATCGTGACTCCAGCGCTTAAAGGCAGGGTCGTAGGCATCCGGATCGGCTTGCTCTAGCAGGTGGCCGATGCACCAGCTCACCACATCGCCACTGGCAAAGCGGAAGCAGCCTGTCTCTTTGCGGGCGGTGCCGGGCAGGGCATCGGCAATGGCGCGGGCGAGGCTGGGTTTTTCGGCAATAAAGAGGCGCATTAAGGAAGTTCGATAAGCATGGATGGATATACAGTAATCTGACCTGCGCTGTGGATCAAGGTTTTGAGCTGCGAGCTACGAGCTATTAGTTTTTAGAATGCAGCGTTTGCAACCAGTCGAGTGCCGGGCGCCGGGTGTGCCTGGTTGGGGAAGTCTGAGGCATGGATGCCGAAGCCTAGGCCCCATGGACGGGTTCACGCCGACCCCAACCAGGCATACCCGGCGCCCGGCGCGCATTTCTGACACCGCATCACAGTCTGACGCCTTACCCGCCAGCTATGAACCCGCTATAATGCCCGCCTTTGGGTTGCCGCGTGCGACCCGCCCTGACTTTACTCGACCGACCCGGGAGTTCCTGTTCACATGAGTGACAAGCCGTCCAACTTTCTCGCCACCATCATTGAGGATGATCTGGCCAAGGGTAAGCACGATAAAATCGTGACCCGCTTCCCGCCAGAGCCCAATGGCTATCTGCACATTGGCCATGCGAAATCCATCTGCGTGAACTTTGGCCTGGCTGAGCAATTTGGTGGTGTCTGCAACCTGCGCTTCGACGACACCAACCCGGAGAAAGAAGAACAGGAATACATCGACTCGATCAAGGCCGACATTCACTGGTTGGGCTTCGAATGGAACGAGACTGAAAAGTACACCTCGAACTACTTTGATACCCTTTACGACTACGCCGTGCACCTGATCAAGAACGGCGACGCCTACGTCTGTGATCTCTCGGGTGACCAGGCGCGGGAATACCGCGGTACCCTCACCGAACCCGGCCGAAACAGCCCCTACCGGGATCGCACCGTTGAAGAAAACCTCAACCTGTTCGAACAGATGCGCAATGGCGAGCTGGACGAAGGGTCTTGCGCTTTGCGGGCGAAAATTGATATGGCCGCGCCGAACATGAACCTGCGCGACCCGATTCTGTATCGCATTCGCAAGAAAGCGCACCACCAGACTGGCAACAAATGGTGCATTTACCCGAGCTACGACTTCGCCCATGGCCAGTCGGATGCGCTTGAAGGCGTGACGCATTCCATCTGTACGCTGGAATTTGAAGACCACCGGCCCCTGTACGACTGGTTCATCAGCAAATTACCCGTACCCGCGGTGCCACGCCAGTATGAATTTGCGCGCCTGAACGTGAACTACACCATCACCTCCAAGCGCAAACTGAAGCTGCTGGTCGACGACGGCGTGGTCGACGGCTGGGACGACCCACGCATGCCCACCATCAGTGGCATGCGTCGTCGTGGTGTGACGCCTTCCTCACTGCGCCACTTCTCCGACATGGTCGGCACCAGCCGTGCCGGCGGCGTGGTAGACCTGGGCATGCTCGACTTCGCAATTCGTGAAGACCTGAACGACAACGCCCCCCGCGCCATGGCCGTGCTGGACCCACTGAAAGTAGTGTTCACCAACTTGCCGGAAGGGCACCGTGAAGTGTTCACCGCCCCGGGCCACCCGAACCGGGAAGACCTGGGCGAGCGCGAACTGCCGTTCACTCGGGAAATCTACATCGACCGGTCTGACTTCAATGAAGACAGCAGCCTGTCGCGCAAGAAATTCAAGCGTCTGGTTACCGGTGAATGGGTGCGGTTGCGCAATGCGTACATCATTCAGGCCGATGAAGTGATCAAGAACGATGCCGGTGAGATTACCGAGATTCGTGCCAAGGTTGTCGAAGGCACCGTCGGTTCGGATGCCCCCGAAGGCGTTCGCCCGCGCGGTGTGATTCACTGGGTGTCGGCCAGCGAAGGCATACCGGCCACAGTGCGCTTGTACGACCGCCTGTTCGATACCGAAACCCCGGATCGCGGTGGCGATGACTTCATGCAATACCTGAACCCCGAATCGTTGAAGGTGCTGACCGGCTGCGTGGTCGAGCCGAGCCTGGCCGAGGGCGCGCCGGAGCAGTCGTATCAGTTCGAGCGGGAAGGGTATTTTGTGATCGACCGGTATGAGTCCAAACCAGATGCGCTGGTGTTTAACCGGACCATCGGTCTAAAAGAAGTCTGGGAACGCAAGGTTTAACTTCCTACAGCGTTCCGGTTGGCTTGGGTGGCTGTCGTCCGCGGCGGCTACCAGTGTTACCTCTGCGGGGTCGGTGTGAATCCATCTATGGAACCTAGATCGCATGATATGAATCCCCTCCTTGGGATTCACCCTTCGGGCTCGCTACGCTCATGCTAAAACGCTCCCGGCGTTTTAGTCCCTGTTGCGAACTACCCCGCATAGGTAACACTGGCACCCACCGCTCGCAGGGTGGGAACTTCTAAGCTCCTACAATGAAAGCTGCCAGGTTTTCACTGGTATTTTCTGTTTCATTGACCTTAAACAAGTCAAAACTCGATCAGTGGTCTAGACTGCGGGGTTGAAAAACCTCTGTCTGGAGCTTTGCATGCTGTCTGTTGTTTATTCACTGGCTTTCCTGCCTATTGTACTGGCTGGCATTCTATTGGTTGGCTTTCACTGGCCCGCCAAGAAAGCCATGCCGGTTGTGCTGCTGGTTACCCTGGTACTGGGTGGCTGGGTCTGGCAGATGAGTCTGATGCGGATGACAGCGTCTGTGCTGCAGGGGCTGATTCTAACTGCGGGTATTCTCTGGATTATTTTTGGCGCCCTGTTGCTGTTGAACACCCTGAAAGCCAGTGGTGCGCTCTCGGCCATTCGTGCCGGGTTTTCCGACATCAGCCCGGACCGTCGGGTGCAGGTGATTCTGGTGGCCTGGATGTTCGGGTGTTTTCTGGAAGGGGCTTCCGGGTTTGGCACCACAGCCGCCATTGCTGCGCCGTTGATGGTTGCGCTCGGTTTCCCGGCCATGGCTGCGGTGGTGATGGGCATGATGGTGCAGTCAACGCCAGTGTCGTTTGGCGCGGTGGGAACGCCCATTGTGGTGGGGGTAACCGGGGGGCTGGACAGAATCGCAATAACCGAATTACTGGTTGCCGATGGCAGTAGCTGGAGTGAATTTTACCGGCTGATGACCTCTGAAATTGCGATTACCCACGGCATTATCGGCACGCTGATGCCATTTCTGATGTGCCTGATGCTGACGCGTTTTTTCGGTGAGAAAAAGCAATGGCGCGAAGGCTTTGCGATGTTTCCTTTCGCGCTGTTTGCCGGTTTGTCGTTTACCATCCCCTATGCGGCGGCCGGTATTCTGCTGGGGCCTGAGTTCCCCTCAATGTTGGGTGCACTGGTGGGGCTGATGATTGTGGTGCCGGTTGCCAGGCGCGGCTGGTTGCTCCCGAAAGAATCATGGGATTTCTCGGCCAAACAGCACTGGCCCGAAGCCTGGAACGGCAGCATTAATATCCCGTTGGACGACACACCCTCCGAACAACGCATGCCGCTGCTGCGCGCCTGGGCGCCCTATGCCATGCTGGCGATATTACTGGTGCTGACTCGGGCCATTCCCGTTTTGAAAACCTTTGTTGAAACCTTTCTCGCCTTTGGCTGGACCGATATTTTAGGTGAAAGTGGCATCAGTGGCAGCTTGCAGCCGTTGTATTTGCCCGGCGGTATCATGGTGGTTGTGGTTGCCCTTACGATGTTGTTGCAGCGCGTGGGTTTGCCCTCGCTGGGCCATGCGGCCAGCGAGAGCACCAAAACCCTGATCAGCGCTGGCTTTGTGTTGGTATTCACCATTCCAATGGTGCGAATACTAATCAACTCAGGCGTGAACGCGGCCGACTTGCCCTCGATGCCGCGTGCCATGGCGCAGCTGGTGTCGAACGGCGTCGGAGTGGTTTACCCGATGTTTGCTTCAACAGTAGGTGCCTTGGGTGCTTTTATTGCCGGCTCCAATACCCTGTCGAATCTCATGCTGTCTGATTTTCAGTTCAACACGGCTCAGTTGCTTGGGGTTTCAACCGCGATGCTGGTGTCCGCCCAGGCGGTGGGTGCGGCTGCCGGTAATATGATCGCCATTCATAATATTGTGGCGGCATCGGCTACGGTTGGTTTGATGGGACGCGAGGGAACCATATTGCGTATGACCATTATTCCGACGTTGTATTACCTGGCGTTTGCGGGTGTGATTACGTTGATTGCGGTGTATGTGCTTGAGGTGGGAGATCCGGTGATGAGTGCGATGCAGTAGGGTTTAAATAAAGGGGGTTTGGGATTGTGCAGTATCTGGTGTCGCTCAAGTTCCGGCGTTCGCTGGCACATAGTTAGCGCCGGGTGCCAGGTGGGCTTATCAAGGGTGGTCCGCAGCAGGGATGCTGCGGTCCAGGCCCCATGGATGGGTTCACGCCGACCCTTGATAAGTCCACCTGGTGGCCGGCGCGGGTTATTGGCCACGAAGCCAAACGCGAACGCCGGAACTTGAGTTTTGAACTACATCTGGGATTGAAGGTAGTTCGGCAGGCCGATCATCTTGATCAGGCGCAGCTGCTGTTCCAGGTAGTAGGCGTGGTCCATTTCGGTGTCGTCGAGCAATGGTTCCAGCATATCCCGGGTTCCGTAGTCCTGTTCCTTCTCGCAGAGGGCGATGGTGTCGGCCAGCATTTTTTGTACGGCGTACTCAATGTCGAGATCGCTTTGCAACATGGACGGCACGTCGGAACCGATGTTGATCGGCTCGCGGTCTTTCATATTGGGCGTGCCTTCAAGGAACAGAATGCGTTCAATCAGTTTGGTGGCGTGGCCTTTTTCGTCGTCAAACTCGTGGCTGATGCGCTCGTAGAGTTTGTTCAGGCCCCAGTCGCGGTACATTTCGGAATGCAGGAAATATTGATCCATCGCCGAGAGTTCATTGGCGAGCAGGGCATTCAGGGCCTTGATGATGGTTGGATTGCCTTTCATGGTCAGTCCTCATCCGTCAGGTTGGCTTGAAGGTAATTTGGCAGCGTTACGTTGGCGATCTGGTAGTGCTGGGTTTCCAGCCAGTCGAGGTAATCTTCCTCGTATTCCAGCAATTCGACCAGCATGTCGCGGCTGACGTAATCCTGCTGCGTTTCACACAGGGCGATGGCGTCTTTGAGTTGGCTGATCTGCTCTAACTGGAAATCGGCATCCAGCTTCAGCATCTCTTCGGTGTGCTCACCAACCATCAGCCGGTTCAGCTTTTGCAGGTTGGGCAGGCCTTCCAGAAACAGTATGCGCTCAATCAGCTCATCGGCCTGTTTCATGTCCTTGATGGATTTCTTGTAGCTGTGCTCGTTCAGCCGCTCCAGCCCCCAGTTGCGGTACATCCGCGCGTGAAGAAAATAACGGTTGATGGAAGTCAGTTCGGTGGTCAGCACCTTGTTCAGTGCGTCGATCACCTGACGGTCACCCTGCATTGGAAAACTCCTGAAACGCTGTATCAAAATAGGTTTCGGGGGAGTATAGCTGACTGAAGAGTGATGTGGGAAATAACAACCAATGGAGGTATTAATTCAGTACTTTTACGTGTTTTTACTGAAGATGTGACTGATTATTAAAGCCAGTTACGTTCGTGTTGCGTTCAAGCGATAACGCGCCCGGTGCCATAGCTTATACAGATAACCACTGCCGCAGGCTCACCCGGTCACTCTGAATAACCGATGCTCAACACGCGGTTGTTTTTATCGTTACTGGCTCGGGTCAATCCGGTTTTGTATGGAATTGTTATTGCGGTACCAGCCGGCAATGCTGAACCGGGTGCGTTCGGCCGCCAGTACTTCGTGCGGGAACTCTTCGCTCAGGAAGATGACCATGCTGCCCAGGGTTGGCAATAAACGGCTGATCAGCTGGTTTTGCTCATTGTAGAGCAACAGCTCGCCGCCCTGGTTGTCTTGCCAGTCGGGGTTCAGGTAGGTCACCGTCGTCAGCACCCGGTTGGTGCGGCCGCGGAAGGCATCGACGTGCTTGCGGTAGAAAGCGCCGGTGTCATAGCGGGCGTAGTGGCATTCATAGTCCCACAGGCCGAGCATCAGGCGTTTGTTGAGTTCGAGCCGAAGTTCGTCGGCGGCCGCCAGGTACTGGTGCTGCGCGGGTGTTTCCCCGGTTAGCCAGTGGGTGCTGTCGCGACGAATCAGGTCGTTGGTGTGGTTGTCCTGCTTGCGGCCAATGCCGGCCTGGTCCCACTGGTCGGGCTGGTGCTGGTGGATGTCTTGCAACAGGTCCAGGGCCAGCCGATCGCTGATCCCATTGGGCAGGTGCACCCAGCCTTGCTGGCGCAGGCCATCGGCGATGAGGTCGTAATCCCACAAGGGGGTCAGCAGGGCGGTCGTGTTCAAGGCCGGGCATCCAGAAAGGGTGCGCTATAGTACGAAAACTGACCGCCGGGTAAAGCGTTTTTACGCGGTTTTTTTATGCCGCTGTGTCTTCTCTGAACAAGGCTTCAATTTGCTGCTCATACTGCTTGGCAATGGTGCTGCGCCGCACCTTCATGGTAGCGGTGACTTCGCCGTCGTCGTGGTCGAGTTCCTTGGTCAGCAGGGTGAAGCGTTTGATCTGCTCAACCGGCGCTAGCTGGGCGTTGCCCTTGTCGACTTCTGCCTGTATCAACGCTGTGACGGCCTCGTTTTCCGACAGGGATTTAAAGGTGGTGTAGGCCAGGTTCTGGCGTTCGGCCCAGGTGGTGACGGTGTCGTAGTCGACCTGGATCAGCGCGACCAGGTATTTGCGCTGGTCGCCGATGACGATGCATTCCTTGATGAACGGGCTGGCCTTCATGGTGTTCTCGATCACGCTCGGCGAGAGGTTCTTGCCGGCGGCGTTGATGATGATGTCTTTCTTGCGGTCAATAATGGTCAGGGTGCCGTCTTCATGTTCTTCGACGACATCGCCAGTGTGCAGCCAGCCGTCTTGCAGGGTCTCCGCCGTCGCTTTGTCGTTCTTGTAGTAGCCCTTGAAGATGATGGGGCCGCGCAACAGTAATTCGCCGTCGTCGCCCACGCGGGATTCAACGCCGGTAATGGCGCGGCCGATGCGGCCCTGGCAGTTCAGGTCCATCGGTTGCAGGGTGGCGGCGCCAGTGGTTTCGGTCATTCCGTATATTTCGATCAGCGACAGACCCATGCCCCGGAACATGGCCAGCAAATCCGGTGAAATCGGCGCTGCAGCGGTCATGGCAATGTTGCAGCGGGCGAGGCCGAGGTAACCGAGTAGGGGCGCGTACAAAACCGGGCGGTAGAGTGCGTAGCTCAGTTTCTCCTGACGGGTCCATTGTGGCTTGGGTTTGGTGCCGCGTTGCTGGGCCGATTTCAAACCCTTGTGCAACAACCAGCGGCGCAACGGGCCGGTGCGGTCGCCGAGCACGGTCAGTTCGGACTGCATTTTTTCCCAGATGCGGGGAACACCGAAAAACATCTGCGGGGAAATTTCCTGCAAGTCGGTGCGGATGGTGCGCAGGCTTTCGCCAAAGTTCACCACCATGCGGCGTGCCATGGCGTTCATGGTCGAAAACGCCTGCTCGGCTACGTGGCACAGCGGCAGGTAAGACAAAATGTTCTGATGAGTCTGAGAGGGCACGGCATCCCACAGCAACGCCATTTGCGACCAGATGTTCTGGAACGAAATCATCGCGGCCTTAGGCAGGCCGGTGGAGCCCGAGGTAAACACAATCAGCGCCGTGTCTTCCGGTACCTGCTGGGCCAGGCGGTCTGTGACGGCCTGGGGCGAGCGCTTCAGTTGGGTTTTGCCACGGTCAATCAACTCTTTGAGCGTCATCCATAGGCTGGCGTCGTAGCCGTACAGGCCTTTGGCGTCGAAGACGATGATGTGTTCCAGCAGCGGCAGTTTGTCGCGTATCTCCAGTACCTTGTCGACCTGCTCCTGATCTTCGCAAAATACGACCTTGCAATCGGCGCTGCTAAGCAGGTGTACCACTTCGCTGGCCGGGCTGGTCGGGTAAATACCGCAACACACAGCGGCAGCGCTGTTGATGCCCAGTTGCGCGACAATCCACTCCTGCCGGTTTTCGGAAATGATGCCGACGTGATCGCTGTGTTGAATGCCCAGATCAATCAGCCCGGCGGCAATGGCGTGAGTCTGGTCGCGGTATTGGCGCCAGGTGGTTTCCTGCCAGATGCCCATGTCTTTCTGGCGCATGGCCACGTCATTGGGTACGGTTTGGGCGTGGCGCTCCAGTAACTGGGTGAGGCTGATGTAGCCCTGATCGTGAAACGAACGTTCAGACATCTCGGCGGCGCTCCTCAGTTGAGCCAGCGCTTGCGGCGCTTGTAGTGCTTGATGTTTCGGAACGATTTTTGATCGTCCTGCTCGCCAACACCCAGGTAGAAAGTTTGGATGTCGGGGTTTTCACGTAATTGCTCGACCGGCCCTTCAAGCACCACCTTGCCATTCTCCAGAATGAAACCCCGGTGAGCGATGCGGAAGGCGGCACTGGCGTTTTGTTCGACCAGTAAAATGCTGGCGCCCTGTTCCTGGTTCACCCGGGCGATGTTGTCGAATATTTCATCGACCATGCGCGGCGCCAGGCCGAGCGAGGGTTCATCCAGCAAAATGAGCCGGGGTTGGCCGATCAGCGCGCGGCCGATAGCCAGCATTTGCTGCTCGCCACCCGATAACAAACCGGCCGTCTGGTGCGCCCGCTCTTTGAGCTTCGGGAAAAACGCGTAGACGGCGTCGTAATCCGGTTTTTCCTTGCGACCGGTCAGTGCGTAAGAGGCCGCAATGAGGTTATCTTCCACCGTCATTTCGGCAAAAATGCGGCGCCCCTCGCGAACGTGAATCAGGCCGGCACGGGCCAGCTCGTGAGGGGCGACCCGGTTAATGGGGTCGTCGTTGAAGCGAATCTGACCGGCGTCGATGGAACCGTTTTCCAGCGGCAGTAGGCCGGAGGCGGCCTTGAGAACCGTGGTCTTACCGGCGCCGTTGGCACCCAGCAGGGCGACGACCTCGCCCGGTTCGACCGATAACGTCAGGCCTTTCAGCACCTGAATGGCGTGGTGGTAGGCCACTTCAATGTTTTCAATGCTCAGCATGTCTGCATCCGAATTCGGAAACGGGGTCGACCCGGGTTGCCCCGGGCCGCCGTGAGGGTTCAGCTCTGACTGTGAAGCCGAGTTCGATCAGACCTGAATCCAGTCCGAAACCGGGTTGTACAGGCGGGTTTCGGCGTCGTAACGGTACACTCGGCCCTGGCCGATCTTGTTATCGACCACATCGACCGGTGCACCGAAGAAACCGCCGCTGTCCCAGTTGCGAATGCTACCGAGCTCGGCCATCAGGTTGTCGGGCGTGACTTCTTTGTCGGCTTCGATCACCCGCTCCATGCACAGTTTCCACAGTTCCAGGCACAAGCGGCCTTCCAGTTCCCAGGCGGTAACGTAACCGGAAAACCCGGGATTCACGGAGCGTTTGAACGCCCCGAGTTCCTGATAAAACGGGGCCTCGTCCTGGTCGTAGAAATAGCGGTAGGGCATAACGCCCTGGTAACCGTCGAGGAACGGGCCTGCTTGCTCGGTCACCCGATCGGCAATGATTTTTTCCATGCCCCAGAAGGTGCCCATGAACTGGGTGGTCAGGCCAAATGCGCGAGCCCCGCCGATCAACTGCGGCCACACGCCGGTCACGTAGCCCTGCAGAATGGTGTATTCCGGGTTGGCCTGGGCCAGCTTGGTGACGTGGTTTTCAATGTCGGCGCCTTCGGCCCGGGTGACTTCTTCGAGCACCACGTCAATGCCAAGTTCTGCGGCAACTTGCCGGCCATGTTCAATGGGGTCACGCCCGAATTCAGTATCGGAATACACGAAGGCGACGGTTTTGCCGCCTTTATTGGCGATGTCACGCAGTAGAATTTCGAACTGGTCTTCGTAGGTGGGGCCGGCCATGAACTGGTAGGGCCGGTTGGCCGGGTCGGAGAGCGCCGAGGCAAAGGAGGTGGAGCCCATCATCACTGCGTTGTCGCCGGTCAGCGTAGGGCCGACCAGCTCCATGAATCCCGTGGAATCACCGTAGTAAAAGTGCAGGTCACCGGCGGCCTGAGCACGCTGGAAATTCGCCAGGGCGTTGCGCGGAATGTAACCAGAGTCGGCCACCTCGACCCGAATTGGCTTGCCACCAATGCCGCCGTTGTCGTTAACCTGTTGTTCGAACTCGCTGAAGGCCGGGGCCACAAGCTGGCCCGCCGTCGCGAAGGGGCCCGTCATTGGCAGTGACGCCGCCACACGCCAGTGCGCACCTTCCGCCCGCACAATGCCCGGGGCCATGCTGGCCGCCGTGAGAGCGGCGCCGGTTTTTAACAAGGTTCTTCGGTTCAGGGCCATGATAGCCTCCTATTGTTTTAGTTATGAGCTGCGAGCTTCGAGCTGCGAGTTTTGAGCTAACAGCTCGCAGCTTCTTCCTACTTCGCAAACGGCCAGCGCGACATAAAGCGCCAGAAACGGTCCCAGATGTTGACCAGTCCCATTGGCTCGAATATCAAAAAGCCGATGATCATCAGGCCAAATAAAATATCCCGTGTCGGGCTCACCCAGGTCTGGGCGGTTGCGTCCCCACCGGTAATGCTGGCAGCGACAATCTTGAGCAACTCTGGCACCAGCAGAATCAGAATGGTGCCGAAAATCGGCCCCAGTGTGCGCCCCATGCCCCCGGCGACCAGACAGACGACCAGTGTGATCGACATGTTCAACCCAAAGTCTTCCGGCAGTATAGCCGGGAAAAAGTAAGCCCACAGGCTGCCCGCCGCGCCGCAATAGGCGGCTGAGATGGCGAAGCTTTTGAGCTTGTAGCTAAACAGGGCAATACCCAGAATCTCGGCCGAGTAGTCTTTGTCGCGAATGGCGATCAGGGCACGGCCAAAGCGGGTGCGGAACAGGTTCTGCGCGAACAGCAGCATCAGCACCATCACCGGCATGATGAAGAAGTATTTGGCCTGCTGGGACACCAGCTCAACGCCGAAGAAAACGGCGTTGGGGGTTTCGGTGCCGCTGATCCCTCCGGTCCATTCGGCCAGCCACTCCTGTTCGATCAAAAACAAAATGATGAAATTGGCCGACAGGGTGGCCACGGCAAGGTAGAGCCCTTTCACCCGCAAGGACGGCAAGCCGAACAACACCCCAAAGGCCGCGGCAACGACCGTTGAAATAACCAGCGTGATCAGAGGAAATGTGAGCGGCCACTCATGGTGGATGGCAACAGTGGTGTAAGCGCCGACCGCAAAGAAAGCACCGTGGCCGAGCGACATCAAGCCGGTGTAGCCAATCAATACGTTCAGACCCACTACGGCGACGATAAAGATGCCGATCTGACCGGCCAGCAGCAATGCATAATTACTGGCAACGAACGGGAAAATCGCCAGGCCAACCAAAGCGGCTACCAACCCCCAGCGTTTCGGCCAGTTCGACCAGATGCCCTCATCGGCACTGTAATCCGTCTTAAAGTGTCCGGTGATCATGGCGTTATCCTGTGGTCAGGGTGGTTTGAGTCGGTGTCATGGACAATGCTGGTCATATTCGCTCGATCTCCTCTTGGCCCATAAAGCCATGGGGCCGAATCAGAATCACCACCAGAACCGCAACATAGGGCACAATTTCAGCCACACCGCCGCCGAGTTTCCATTGCGCCATTGAACTGAGAATACCCACCAGCATCGAGGCGATCAGTACGCCGGCGAAGGAATCCAGACCGCCCATCAACACGACCGCCAGTACCGACAGACCAAAGAGTCCTATAGCAGGCGACAAGCCATTGCGGCTGGCCAGAATGGCCCCGGCTACGGCACCGGTTGTTGAAGCAACCAGCCAGGCGGTAGAAAACACCCGGGGCACATTAATGCCCATGGCGTAGGCGGTGCTCTGGTCTTCCGCCGTTGCGCGAATGGCCACGCCGGAGCGGGTATACCGCAGTACCAGCATCAAACTGGCGAACAGGAGCAGGGCGACCAGCAAGTTAACGAGTGAGCCGCTGAACAGGAACAGGTTCTGGTCGAACAGCTGGAAGCGGATTGGGAAGTTGGGTCCGAGCGCAGGTACCTGCTCGGCTTCCGCGGTCCAGATAAGGCCTGCGCTGCCTTCCAGCACCCAGATTAGCCCCACGGTCGACAGAATCATCGCAAAGGCGGACTGGCCCAGCAGTGGGCGCATGATCAGACGCTCAATGATCAGCGCCAGTACGGCATTGGCCGCCAGGGCACCCACAAGCCCCAACAGAATGCGCGGCAGGTCACTGACCCAGCTGGCAATGGCGGCCCTGGGTGAGAACATGGGGGCATCGCCCGCGTAGGCGATTAACCAGGCCGGTTCCCAGCTGCTTACCCAGGCTGGCATAAAGGGCGCATCGGCCAGAACGACGGAAAAGGTGAAATAGAAGTAGGCACCGAACAGAATCAGGTGGCCGTGGGCAAAGTTAACCACTTTGGTCGCCTTGAATACGGCCACAATGCCCAGGGCGATGAGCGCCAGAATGCTGCCGGAGATGACCCCGTTGATGATGTACTGAATGAACTGGCCCATCAGGCGGTCACCTCCCCGGCGTCGGTTTTACTGCGGTCGCTGGTGCCCAGGTAGGCCTCAATAACGGCCGGGTTGGCCTGCACCTGGTCCGGTGTGCCCTTGGCGATCTGGCGGCCGAAATTGAGCACCACCACCTGGTTGGAGATGTCCATCACCATGCCCATGTCGTGTTCGACCAGCAAAATGGTAGTGCCCCACCGGGCCTGAATATCCAGAATGAAACGGGCCATGTCTTCGGTTTCTTCCCGGTTCATGCCGGCAACGGGCTCGTCGAGCAACAGTACCTGCGGCTGCATCGCCAGTGCCCGGCCCAGTTCAACCCGCTTCTGCAAGCCATAGGGCAGGGCGGCGACGGGGGCCTTGCGTATGTGGTCCAGCTCCAGAAAGTCGATCACGTCCCGTTCGATCTCGGCGCGCAGCCGGGCTTCTTCGCGCCGGGCCCCACCATAAAAGAATCCGGACGCCCAGAAACCGGTGCTCAGCCGGGTATGGCCACCGAGCTTGATGTTCTCCAGCACCGACATTCCCCGAAACAGCGCGATGTTCTGGAACGTGCGGGCGATGCCAAGTTCAGCGCGCTTGTCGGCCCGCATTCTGGTGATGTTTTGCTTATCAAACAGAATCTGCCCCTGCTGTGGCCTGTAAAACCCGGAGATGATATTGAACAAGCTGGTTTTACCGGCGCCGTTGGGGCCGATGATGGCGGTGATTTCGCCGGGCGCGGCAGTAAAGGACACATCGTCCAGCGCCTTGATCCCGCCAAAGGCCAGGCTGGCCTGGGAAACACTCAGCACAGTCGGACCCTCCCGGCCAGGCGAGGGGGTGTAAGAGATAGCATGGCAGCGACTCCGGAACGGTTCAGGTTGGCCCTGACCACTCGTTATTGTTGTTGTTCGTCTTACGTTATAACTAGTCCAGCCTGAGTGTTTTGTAAACGAAAGGTGGCAATTTGTTATTTTTTTGCATCAATAACGTGCCTGACATGGGACCCGTGATTCGGTGTCACGAGGGGTGGCCGGGCCTTGTGGGCTTTTTAACGGGCAATAGTTGACTGTTTTACTCAGGTATTTATAATTCGCGCCCATAGAGCCTTGCCTGCGTCTTGGGTGGGGGCTCGACTTCATTCATAGACAGACACTTCCGGCTACTCGGGGGATCACCCGCATGAGACTGACGACCAAAGGCCGCTATGCGGTAACGGCGATGCTGGATCTGGCGCTGAACCAGGAGACAGGCCCGATCAGTTTGTCCGACATATCCGAGCGGCAGGGCATTTCGTTGTCTTACCTGGAACAGCTGTTTGCCAAACTGCGCCGTCATACTCTGGTGACCTCAGTGCGCGGGCCGGGCGGTGGTTACCAGCTTGGCCGTCCAAGCGAACTGATCAGTGTGGCCGATGTGGTGGATGCCGTCAGTGAGTCGCTCGATGCCACCAAATGCCAGGGCAAAACCGGCTGTCAGCAGGGCGAAGTCTGCCTGACACACCACCTCTGGCAAGACCTGAGCCAGCAAATTCATGATTTCCTGCACGGGATTTCCCTGGCCGATCTGGTCGGGCGGCGTGATATTCAGGCCGTCAGCCAGCGCCAGAATCAATATTTGAAAACCGGGCGTACCGACGCCCCGAACGAAGCCACTATTTTGGCCAGTCAGCTATGAGTACGCAACCGATCTACTTTGATTATGCCGCCACCACGCCGGTCGATGAACGCGTCGCCGAGCGGATGATGGCGCACCTGACCCGCGATGGCATCTATGGCAACCCGGCCTCGCGCTCCCACCTGCTTGGCTGGCAAGCCGAAGAAGCCGTGGAAGACGCCCGCAATGAGGTGGCCGATTTGCTGGGAGCCGATAGCCGCGAAATCGTCTGGACCAGCGGCGCGACCGAGAGCAATAACCTGGCGATCAAAGGCGTTGCTGAACAATTCGCGCCGCAAGACTGCCATATCGTGGTGGCTGCAACAGAACACAAAGCCGTGCTTGATCCGGCGCGGTACCTGGAGCAAAAGGGCTATGGCCTGACGGTGCTCCTGCCCGACGCCGATGGCGTTATTTCGGCTGAAACTGTCGCTCAGGCGCTGCAGCCCAATACCCGTTTGGTTAGCATTATGGCCGCCAATAACGAGACCGGTGTGCTGAACCCGGTCGCCGGTATTGGTCAGGTGTGTGCCGACCATGATATCTGGTTTCATGTCGATGCGGCCCAGGCCGTTGGCAAGATTCCGGTGAATGTTGATGACTGGCAAGCCACCCTGGTGTCGGTTTCAGCCCACAAGTTTTATGGCCCGAAGGGCGTTGGCGCCCTTTATGTGCGGCGTCGTTCCAGCTTGACGCTGTTGCCCCAGATTCACGGTGGCGGCCATGAACGGGGCATGCGCTCGGGGACCCTGGCCACGCATCAGTTGGTCGGAATTGGCACCGCAGCCAATCTGGTGTCCGAACACCTGGCAGATGAAGGCCAGCGCATTGCGACACTGCGCGATGACCTCTGGCAGGGCATTGCCGACCTTGGTGATATACACATTAACGGCGGCCAGGCCCCGCGTACGCCGGGCCATCTGAACGTCCATTTTGGCGGCGTCGACGGCGAATCGCTGATGATGGCGCTGCGCGACATCGCGGTATCGACCGGCTCCGCCTGTACGTCCGCCAGCGTTGAGCCTTCGTACGTATTAAAAGCCATGGGCTTGAGTGATCAGGCCGCACACGGCTCCTTGCGCTTTAGCCTGGGCCGTTTCACCACCCGTGAAGAGGTGGACCAAGCCATACACCGTATTAGGGACGCCGTGAAGGCCTTGCGCACGCAGGCAAAAACGGCGACCACCTGACCTTCGCAGGGGAATACCATGAGTGAAAACATAGACCAGTATTTGAAGTCGGAGTACTCGGCCGGTTGGATAACCGATATCGAGTCGCTGACCATTCCGCCCGGTTTGAACGAAGACGTGATTCGTCTGATCTCAGCCAAGAAGCAGGAGCCCGAATGGATGCTCGAGTGGCGTCTGAAGGCCTATCGTGCCTGGCTGGAGATGAAAGAACCGGAGTGGGCGCATGTGGTGTATCCGAAACCGGATTTTCAGGCACTGTCTTACTATTCATCGCCCAAGAGTATGGAAGACGGTCCGCAATCGCTGGATGAAGTCGACCCCGAGTTGCTGCGCACCTATGAAAAACTGGGCATCCCCGTGCACGAGCAGGAAGTGCTGGCTGGGGTTGCGGTCGATATGGTGTTCGACAGTGTGTCTGTCGGAACAACCTTTCGCCAGAAACTGAAAGACGCCGGGGTGATCTTCTGCCCAATCTCAGAAGCCGTGCATGAATACCCGGAACTGGTTAAGAAGTACCTCGGTTCGGTTGTGCCGCAGAAAGATAATTTCTACGCGGCTCTGAACTCGGCGGTCTTTTCCGACGGCTCTTTCGTCTACATTCCCAAGGGCGTGCGTTGCCCGATGGAATTGTCGACCTATTTCCGCATTAACGAAGCCAAAACCGGCCAATTCGAGCGCACCCTGATCATCGCCGACGAAGGCAGCCAGGTCAGTTACCTCGAAGGCTGCACCGCGCCAATGCGCGATGAAAACCAGTTGCATGCGGCTGTGGTGGAACTGGTAGCGCTGGACGATGCCGACATCAAATACTCGACCGTGCAGAACTGGTATCCCGGTGATGCCGAAGGCAAGGGTGGTATCTACAACTTTGTCACCAAGCGCGGTATCGCCCACACCCGGTCGAAAATTTCCTGGACACAGGTTGAGACTGGCTCGGCGGTTACCTGGAAATATCCGTCTTGCATCCTGAAAGGGGATGACAGCATCGGCGAGTTTTATTCAGTCGCGCTGACCAGCAACCACCAGCAGGCCGATACCGGCACCAAGATGATTCATCTGGGCAAGAATACGCGTTCGACCATTATTGCCAAGGGCATCAGCGCCAAGCAGAGCTCGAACAGTTATCGCGGTTTGGTAAAAATGAACCCGGGCGCTGAAGGTGCGCGTAACTACACCCAGTGCGATTCTCTGTTGATTGGTGACAAGTGCGGGGCACACACCTTCCCGTACATTGAGTCGAAAAACCCGACGGCAGTGATTGAGCACGAGGCGACCACCTCGAAAGTTAGCGACGACCAACTATTCCTTTGTCAGCAACGCGGCATCGATGCCGAGAAAGCGGTCTCGATGATCGTTAACGGCTTCTGCAAAGACGTGTTCCGCGAATTGCCGATGGAGTTCGCCGTTGAAGCCGGCAAGTTGCTCGAAGTCAGTCTGGAAGGTGCCGTAGGTTAAGTTCCCGGGCCGGTTTAGCCGGCCCTGTGCGCACTCGCGATGAACCGAATTTGAATGAAAGAGATGGAAACATGCTGAACATTAACGATTTGCACGCCCGGGTTGAGGATACCGCCATTCTGCACGGTCTGAACCTGGAGGTTAAGCCGGGTGAGGTGCATGCCATCATGGGCCCGAACGGGGCTGGCAAAAGCACCCTTGGCAACGTATTGGCCGGTCGCCCCGGTTACGAAGTGACGGGCGGTACGGTGACCTATAAAGGCAGCGACCTGCTCGAACTGGAAGCCGAAGATCGTGCCCGTGCCGGCGTGTTCCTGGCGTTTCAGTACCCGGTTGAGATTCCCGGTGTGTCTAACATGGAATTTTTGAAAGCCAGCGTCGATGCCATTCGCACCGCACGTGGTGAAGAGGCGATGAGCTCGATGGATTTCATCAAGCTCGCCCGCGAGAAGTGCAAGGCCGTCGATCTGCCGCAGGATTTCCTGAAGCGCGGTGTGAACGAAGGCTTTTCCGGCGGTGAAAAAAAGCGCAACGAGTTGCTGCAAATGATGTTGCTGGAACCGAGCCTGTGCATTTTGGATGAAACCGATTCCGGCCTCGATATCGATGCCCTGCAAGTGGTTGCCCGGGGCGTGAACGCGCTGCGCAGCCCGGACCGCGGCATCATCGTTGTTACTCACTATCAGCGCTTGCTCGATTACATCGTGCCGGATTACGTGCACGTGCTGGCCAAGGGCCGCATCGTGAAATCCGGTGGCCGCGAACTGGCGCTGGAGCTGGAAAAACACGGTTACAGCTGGATCGACGAGGAGGTGGCCTAAGTGTCCGACCCGATGCAGGCAGAACAGGCCCATCAGGGCTTGCAGGCACAGTCTGACTGGGGCTGGCTGAAAGACTGGCGCGCGAGCGCCTGGTCGCAATTTGCCGCCACCCCATGGCCGACCCGCAAGACCGAAGCCTGGAAGTACACGCCGCTGAAATCCATGCTCGATACCGAGTGGTCGCTGGCGGAACAGCCCGGCACTGGCACCGGAACCGTCTTTGAAGACTGGGACCGTACGGTCATTACGCTGGTCGATGGCAAAGTGGCTGATCATGACGCCTTGCCCGAAGGCGTGACCGTACGACTGCTGTCAAAAGCAACGCCTGAACAACGTGCACAGTTTGAAGACCGGCTGTCTAAAACCCTGGCGGGCGATCAGCTGTTTACCACCTTCAATCAGGCCTTGTTGGCGGAAGCCGTGTGGATTGACGTGGCACCGGAAACCGTTCTGGAAAAACCGCTGCACATCAATCAGGTGCTGTCGTCCAGTGCCAACGGCCGCGCCGTGCCGGTAAGGCTGATGCTGGATCTGGGCGGGCGCAGCCAGATGACGCTGGTGGAAACCTTTTCGAGTGAATCGGACGGACCGGTGTTTATTAATCCGGTGACTGAGATTGAGGTCGGTGACAGCGCCAAGCTGACGCACTATCACCTGCTGCTCGAAACCGGGGATGTTCGTCACCTGGGCTCGGTGCAAGCTGTATTACGTGCGCACAGCCAGATGAACAGCTTTCATATGGCGTTGGGCGGTGTACTGAAACGCAAGGACATTGTTGTTCGCCATTGCGGCAGCGGCGCGCATTTGCAGTTGAATGGCGTCTACTTGCCCAAGGGCAAAGAGCACGTCGATTACCACACAACGCTTGAACACGAAGTACCGCACGGCACGTCGAATGAAGTGTTTCGCGGCATTATCGGTGATGAAGCCAAGGCAGTATTTAACGGTCGCATTCATATCCATAAAGATGCGCAGAAAACGCTGGCCGAGCTGAGCAACAAGAATTTGCTGACCAGTCACAAGGCTGAGATCAATACCAAGCCGGAACTGGAAATCTACGCCGACGACGTCAAATGCGCCCACGGTGCAACCGTCGCCCAGCTCGACAAAGGCTCGATGTTTTATTTCCTCTCGCGCGGTATCAGCCGGCAGGAAGCGGAAGTGATGATGAGCTTCGGGTTCATCAATGAGCTGCTCGAAACGCTCGATGATGAACCGGTCAAACAGTTGTTGCGGCCCATGCTGGCCGCCTTGTTTGCCAAAGAAGACGAGTTGGCGAGGCACCTGGTATGAGCTTTGATGTTGATGCCTTACGTGCTCAGTTTCCGATACTTGACCAGCAGGTGAACGGTAAACCGCTGGTGTATCTGGATAACGGTGCCACAACGCACAAGCCGAACGCCGTGATTGACGCCATTGCCGGTTATTATCGGCACGACAACAGCAATGTGCATCGCGGTGCACACACCCTGAGTGACCGGGCCACCGCCCGGTTCGAACAGGCGCGTGAATCGGTGCGTGGCTTCATCAACGCGCGCAGCACCGATGAAGTGATCTGGACCAAGGGCACCACCGAGGCGATTAACCTGGTGGCGTTCAGCTGGGGTCGCGATAACCTCAAGCAGGGCGATCGGGTACTGGTCTCCGGCATGGAGCATCACGCCAATATCGTGCCCTGGCAGATTTTGGGCGCCCAGACGGGTGCCGAGCTGGTGCCCATTCCGGTGGACGACCGCGGGCAACTGGATATGGTCGCCTTCACCGACTTGCTCGACGAGCGCGTCAAGCTGGTGTCTATTGTTCATGTATCGAATGCGCTGGGCACCGTTAACCCGGTTGAGGCCATTATTGAACAGGCTCATGCCGTTGGTGCCAAAGTGATGATCGACGGCGCACAAGCAGTGGCGCACTGGCCGCTCGACATGCAGGCGCTGGATTGCGATTTTTACGCCTTTTCTGCTCATAAAATGTACGGCCCCATGGGCATTGGCGTGTTGTATGGCAAGCGCGAATTGCTGGAGGCGATGCCGCCGTTTATGGGCGGTGGCGAAATGATCGAAACCGTGTCGTTTGAGGGCACAACCTACAATACGCTGCCGTTCAAGTTTGAGCCTGGCACGCCGAACGTGGCCGGTGCCATTGGTACCGGGGCGGCGATCGAGTTTATTAACAGCCTGGATCGCGACGCGGTCGCCGCGCATGAAGCCGATGTGCTCAACTATGCCGTCAGCCGCGCCAAAGACTACCCGGGGCTGACGCTGGTCGGCGATGCCGATCATCGTGCCGGCGTAATGGGCTTTGTGCTCGAAGGCGCTCACCCGGCAGACCTGGGCATGTTGTTGGACCAGCAGGGCGTTGCGGTGCGCACAGGCAACCATTGCGCCATGCCGATCATGACCCGGTTCGGGTTGACCGGCACCGTGCGCGCCAGTTTTGCGCTGTACAACACCCGTGCCGATGTCGACGCGCTCTTTGCCGGGCTCGACAAGGCCAAAACCTTTTTGATGTAAGCGCTGTTGACCCCATATCGTGTCTGTGGCCCCCGGTGGGTTGTAGACCGACAGGCAAGCAGCCCCTTTGTGAGACAGGAGTACGACCATGAGTGTTGAATCCTTTGATCCGAGTCAGTCAGCCCGGCTGACCATGACCGCCGCCGCCGTGGAGCACAGCCGCCGCCAGATACAGGATGCCGGTGCCCAGGGCATTCGCTTGTCGATCAAGGAAAGCGGCTGTTCCGGTTATATGTACATTGTGGATCTGGTGACCCAGCCGGATGAAACCGATGTGCGTCTGAGCATGGCCGATGACGTCACACTCTTTGTGCAGAAAGACGCCCTGCCCATTGTTCAGGGCACTGAGATCGATTTCGCGAAAGACGGCATCAACCGGGTGATCAAGTTCCGTAACCCGAACGTGACCGCCGAATGCGGGTGTGGTGAAAGCTTTGTGGTCGACGATAAATCGGCCGACAGCGACCTGGCGGAGACCGCGCACTGATGGAAAAACGCATGGTGGTTACCCAGCGTGATGTTGAAGCCCGGCTGGTGCCGGTGGGTACGCCCATCACCATCCCGCAGGACAGCTTTGTTACCCTGACACAGTCGCTCGGCGGGAATTACACCGTGGTGCACAACGGTAACATGGCCCGCATTGACGGTACCGACGCTGATGCTCTGGGCTTTGAACCGCAGCGCCTGGAATTCGAACCCCGGGCCGATGGCGAGATCGACGAAGCCCAGGTCTGGGCGGCGATGGAGACCATTTTCGACCCGGAAATTCCGGTGAATGTGGTCGCACTGGGGCTGATCTACAAGGTGGCCATAGAAGGCCATCACGTTATGGTCGAGATGACGCTGACCGCCCCGGGCTGTGGCATGGGTCCGGTGCTGGTCGACGATGTAAAATACCGGGTGGCCAAGGTGCCCGGTGTCGAGTCGGTGACGGTTGAACTGGTGTTTGACCCGCCCTGGAGTCGTGACAAAATGTCCGAAGAAGCCCAGCTCGAGACCGGTCTGTTTTTTTAGCAGAACTGCCTGAACCAACGAGCCAAAAAACGACACCCCACTAAAGTACTACTTTACCCATTTTCAAACAAACAGGTCAGCTATGAGCACCGAATTCGGCACTGATGTCACCAGCGACGACATCGTTGAAACCTTGTCTTTCTTCGACTCCTGGGAAGACCGATACCGCTATATCATTGACCTGGGGAAGGATTTGCCGGCGATGGACGATGCTCTGAAAACCGACGAGCGAATCGTTCGCGGTTGCCAGAGCCAGGTGTGGCTGGTCGATGACGTCGACGGTGACCAGATCCGTTTTCAGGCCGATTCCGACGCCCACATTGTTCGGGGCTTGCTCGCCATTGTTTTAGCTGCCTACAATGGCAAGACACGCCAACAGATTCTAGACTTCGATACCGAAGCTTATTTTTCGCAGCTGGATCTGGTCAAACATCTCAGTCCAACGCGCGGTAACGGATTGAGAGCCATGGTTGCCCGGATCAAGGACATAGCTGCCCACTGATATCAGGGTAGAACCAAACCGGCGGATTGCCTGTGCGACACAAACGTTGGATCAGTTTGGGCTTATTGTTGCTTTGGCAAGGTGCCGCCTGGTGGTCACTGCAATCGCTGGCCACGCCCTGGTCTGTCTGGGTTGCTACAGCGACCGGCCTGGTGTTTGGCGGTGCCATTCTGATGCTCTGGTCACTTCACTACCGGCGTCTCAAACGCGCTGCCGACTACCGGGTGCTGGAAGCGCATCAGCAGCTCGAAACTGTCCGTCAGGAGGCGAACAAAGATCCGTTGACCGGCCTCAACAGCCGCCGTTACATGCGGGAGCGGCTTGAGGAAGCCTTACACGTCGCGATAGAACGCAATCATCTGTGTGCCGTGCTGATGATGGACCTCGATTTCTTCAAAGACATTAACGAAGCCCTCGGGCATCAGTTGGCCAATCAACTGCTGGAGAGCGTTGCGGTGCGGCTGCGGTCTGTCGTTAAGAAAGGCGATTTGCTGGGCTATTACGGTGCTGATGAGTTTATCGTGCTGTTACCGCACATCCAGGATGGTATGGCCGCCGAACTGGTGGCGCGGCGCATTCTGGCCAGCATGTCCGAACCCTTTGCCGTCAATTCGCATTCGTTGGCCGTATCGGCCTCCATTGGCGTCAGCCTGGGGCCTTCCGATGGCCGGGACGGTGAGACGCTGATACGGGAGGCCGACAGCGCCCTGGCTCAAAGCAAGGCCAGCGGCCGCCGGGGTTACCAGTTCTTTACCCAGTCGATGAACATTCAGGCGGCCGAGCGGCTGCGGATCGATCAGCATCTGCGCGGGGCGCTGGAGCGGGGCGAGCTGGCACTGGTTTACCAGCCTATTGTCGCAACGGAAGATCGCAGTCTGAAAGGGATGGAAGCTCTGATTCGCTGGAACAACCCGGCGTTGGGGCGGGTTTCTCCGGAGGTGTTCATACCCATAGCCGAGCAGATAGGGGTGATTGGCGAGATTGGGCAGTGGGTGCTGAAAGAGGCCTGCGCCCAACTGCGTCACTGGCAGAGCCAATACGAAATTCCGATGCTGATGTCGATAAACGTCTCCCCGCGCCAGTTTCAGGACGGGAGCATTCTGGCTGCGGTTAAGAGCGTATTGGGTCAGATGTTGCTGAACCCCAATTCGTTGCAGTTGGAGGTGACCGAGGGGCTGCTGGTTAATGCATCCGAGCGGGTCGTGCGTGAACTGAATGTGCTCAAGGACGCGGGCGTGCAACTGGCGCTGGACGATTTCGGGACGGGCTATTCATCCCTGTCCTATTTGCGTCATTTGCCGTTTACCGTGCTGAAAATCGACAAAACCTTCATTAACGACATCGCCCAGCGCAGTCAGGATGAAGCGATGGTTGGTGCCATGGTGAAGATGGGTCACAGTCTGGACATGACCGTGGTGGCCGAAGGCGTGGAAACCGCTGCCCAAATGCACTGCCTGGAGACCCTGGGCGTCGACAGCATTCAGGGCTACTATTTCAGCCAGCCACTGTCACCGCGTGAGTTTGAGAACCGATTTCTCTCGCGGGGCCGGGCGACCGGCGTTGCGCTGGATGCCTCGGTGTGGGACCGCCTTTGACGCTTTGGCCCCTGTTTCGGTTGATTTACAGCTGCTCCACCCGTCGGCCCTGACGCCCGTCGCCTTGCGACTTGGGTCCGGCCCGTGTCAAGTCGGGTAAAACCCGCCCCGGAGCCATGGTAACGGCGGCTCCAGCCACGTATAATCCGCGCCCGACTCA
This sequence comes from Saccharospirillum alexandrii, assembly GCF_004000275.1. Lineage (GTDB taxonomy): Bacteria > Pseudomonadota > Gammaproteobacteria > Pseudomonadales > Natronospirillaceae > Saccharospirillum > Saccharospirillum alexandrii. The sequence continues at coordinate 1,265,791 of NZ_RCIP01000001.1, read as the reverse complement.
ATTCGTACACAGTGGAGCTTTACTGAACATGGCTATTGAACGCACTTTTTCCATCGTTAAGCCCGATGCCGTTGCCAAGAACCTGATTGGCGCCATCTACAGCCGCTTTGAGGCCGCTGGCCTGAGCATCGTTGCCTCAAAAATGGTTCATTTGAGCCAGGAGCAGGCTGAAGGCTTTTACGCCGAGCACAAAGAGCGTCCGTTTTTCGGTGCTTTGGTCCAGTTCATGACCTCTGGTCCGGTTATGGTTCAGGTTTTGGAAGGCGAGAATGCCATTGCCAAGAACCGCGAGATCATGGGCGCAACCAACCCGGCCGAAGCCGCTGCAGGCACTCTGCGTCACGACTACGCTGACAGCATTGATGCCAACGCCGTACACGGCTCTGATGCTCCGGCCTCTGCCGAGCGCGAAATCGCCTATTTCTTCTCGAACGATGAGATCTGCCCGCGCGGCTGAAGCATCGATGCGGGGCAGTATCAGGCTGCCCCGGCAGGCCCACGCTGGCATGCTTTCGGGTGTGCGGGGCCTGCTGTTTTAGAACGACCTACCGAATACAAAGGTGAATTCATGACTGAACAAACGGCACAGAAAGTGAACCTGCTGGGGATGGGACTGCCCGCCCTGGAGGCGTTTTTTGTCGACCGTCTCGGCGAAAAGAAATTTCGCGCGATTCAGGTTTTGAAATGGATTCACCAGCATGGCGTCGACAATTTCGACGACATGACCGATATCAGCAAGGCCACGCGGGCCAAGTTGCACGAGTGCGCTGAAATTGTCGCGCCCGAAGTCACCTACCAGAAAGACTCGAAAGACGGCACCCGCAAATGGGTCATGAAAATGCCGGGTGGCAGTGCCATTGAAACGGTGTTCATTCCCGAAGACGACCGTGGCACCCTTTGCGTTTCCTCCCAGATCGGCTGCGCGCTCGATTGCTCCTTTTGCTCCACCGGCAAACAGGGCTTTAACCGGGATTTGAGTACCGCTGAAATCATTGGCCAGGTCTGGATTGCGGTCCGATCGTTCGACCAGCCGGGTGAAAAACGCCAGCGCCGGGTCACCAATGTGGTGATGATGGGCATGGGCGAGCCGCTGCTGAACTTCGACAATGTAGTCGAGGCGATGGGCCTAATGATGGAAGACAACGCCTATGGCCTGTCGAAGCGCCGGGTTACACTGAGCACCTCAGGCGTCGTGCCAGCCATATACGAACTGGCCAAGGTCACCGATGTGGCGCTGGCGCTGTCGCTGCATGCGCCCAACGATGCCCTGCGCAATACGCTGGTGCCGGTGAACCGCAAGTACAACATCCAGTCGGTGCTGGACGCCTGCAACCATTACATGAGCCGGTTCTCGGAAAAGCGTGTGGTCACCATAGAATACACGTTGATGAACGAAGTGAATGACAAGCCCGAACACGCCCATGAACTGGTTGACGTACTGCGCAACACGCCCTGTAAAATCAACCTGATTCCGTTTAACCCCTTTCCGAATTCAGGGTATGAACGCCCCAGTAACAACCGGATGCACAAATTCCGGGATATCCTGACGGCGGCAGGCTACAACGTCACGATTCGCAAGACGCGTGGCGACGACATCGATGCGGCCTGCGGTCAGCTGGTTGGTGAAGTGACGGACAAGACCCGTCGTTCCGACCGGTTTATCGAAGCAGTTCAGTTGGGCCAGACGGCGGCCGAACTGGCGGGTGCCCGTTTTCAGAGGAATGTACTATGAACGTGATCCGTGCCCTGGCGCTTGTTGCGGTGTCGGTGTTGTTAACCGCCTGTGTGACCACAACCCAAAGCCCATTCTCCGGCAAACAGGATCTGGACAAAGCCGTAGAAACCTATATTCAAATTGGCTATGCCCACTTCGAAAACAACAACCTGTTCGAAGCCAAGCGCTCGTTGGACCAGGCGCTCGACATCGACAGCCGAGCCTCGGGTGCTCACTTAGGTCTGGCCCGTGTGTATGAAGTCGAACGGGAAGTTGACCTGGCCGATCACCATTTCCGCCGCGCCATTCGGTACGACGGCGGAACCGAGGCACGCTTTCAGTATGCGGTTTTTCTGTATAACGAGCGCAGCTATGAAAACGCACGCGAGGAATTTGCCGAGGTCGTTACCGACACTTTTTATCAACGCCGTGCCCTGAGCTTCGAATATCTGGCGTTGAGTTCGCGCCGCGTTGACCGGGTCGATGAAGCCATTGCTGCCTATGAGCGGGCCATTGTGCTGGATCGGTTGCTGGTGAACAGCTACATCGGGCTGGCCGATTTGCAATTCCAGCAAGAGCGTATGCAGGAAGCCTTGCGAGCCTACCGAGGGTACATTTCACTGGTACGTGCCAACCGGGCGAATCAGAGCCCCTTTACGCTCTGGCTGGGTGTCCGCATCGCTCATGCGATGAACGATGAAGATCTTTATTCATCACTCGAACTGCAATTTCGCAACCGTTTTGCCAACAGCCCCGAATTTCGGGAATTTCAGCGCTGGAAGCAAGAGCAGGGTGTTTCATGAACAAGCAACACGTTAGCCCGATTAAACGTCGGGTATCGCGCAAAATATGGGTGGGTGATGTGCCCATTGGTGGCGATGCGCCCATCGCCGTACAAAGCATGACCAACACCGAAACCTGCGATGTCGATGCCACGGTCGATCAGATCGAGCGGCTGCAATCGGCGGGTGCCGATCTGGTGCGGGTCTCAGTGCCCAGCATGGACGCCGCCGAAGCGTTTGGCGCCATTCGCAAACGCGTCAGCCTGCCGCTGATCGCCGACATTCATTTCGACTATAAAATCGCACTGCGAGTCGCCGAACTGGGTGTCGATTGCCTGCGCATCAACCCTGGCAACATTGGCCGGGAAGACCGGGTTCGGGCTGTCGTTGAAGCTGCGCGTGATCGCGACATACCCATCCGTATTGGTGTGAATGCCGGCTCTCTGGAAAAAGACCTGCAAAAGAAATATGGCGAACCGACCCCGGAAGCGCTGGTCGAATCGGCCATGCGTCACATCGACATCCTGGACCGGCTCGATTTCCAGAACTTCAAACTCAGCCTGAAAGCCTCCGATGTCTTTATGACCGTGGCCGCCTACCGGCAGATTGCGAGCCAGATTGAACAGCCGCTGCACCTGGGCATTACCGAAGCCGGCGGCCTGCGCTCGGGCACGGTGAAGTCGTCGGTAGGGCTGGGCATGCTGCTGATGGACGGCATTGGCGACACGCTGAGGGTCTCGCTGGCGGCAGACCCGGTTGAAGAGATTAAGGTTGGCTTTGATATTCTGAAAAGCCTGCGCCTGCGCAACAAGGGCATTAACTTTATTGCCTGCCCGAGCTGCTCGCGGCAAAACTTCGATGTGATTGGCACCATGAATGCGCTCGAATCGCGGCTCGAAGACGTGCTGACGCCGCTCGACGTTGCGGTGATCGGCTGTGTGGTTAACGGCCCGGGCGAAGCCAAGGAGGCTGACCTTGGCCTCACCGGTGGCAGCCCTTCTAATCTGATCTACGTCGATGGCAAGCCGGACCACAAAGTGCAGAACGACACCTTGGTGGATCACTACGAACAATTGATCCGCCGTAAAATTGCCGAAAAAGAAGCCGAAGAAGCGCTGGTTATCGCCAAGAGCCAGTAATATGGGTCGGCGATTCCGGAACCTTGGATTCTGGGCCGAACGCATTGATTGAGGGAGAGTAAGGTTGTCCACATTACAAGCCATCCGTGGCATGAACGATATCCTGCCGGAGGCGAGTCCGGTCTGGCAGTACCTTGAAGGCCAGATCAAAACCGTTTTGGGCCAATACGGCTATCGTGAAATTCGCATGCCGGTGGTTGAACCAACGGCGCTGTTCAAGCGCGGCGTGGGCGAGCATACCGATATTGTTGAAAAGGAAATGTACACCTTTGAAGACCGCGGTGGCGACAGCCTGACACTGCGTCCCGAAGGTACGGCCGGTTGCGTCAGGGCGGCGTTGCAGCATGGCTTGCTGCACAACCAGATACAGCGTCTCTGGTACAGCGGTGCCATGTTCCGTTACGAGCGTCCGCAGAAAGGGCGTTACCGCCAGTTTCATCAGATAGGCGCTGAAGTTTTTGGCGTGGCCACACCGGATATCGACGCCGAATTGATTCTGGTCAGCGCGCGCCTACTGAACAACCTGGGCCTCGGCGACCATGTCACCCTGAACCTGAATACCCTGGGCAGTTCCGAAGCCCGTGGTCGCTATCGCAAAGCGCTGGTCGATTACCTGGAGACGGTGAAAGAGCAACTTGACGAAGACAGCCAGAACCGGTTGTACAGTAATCCGTTGCGGATACTCGACAGCAAATCGGAAAGCACTCAGAAGCTGCTGGACAGCGCGCCCAAATTCGATGCCTACCTGGACGACGACTCGCGACTGCACTTCCAGAGTTTGTGCACCCGGCTAGACAGCGCCGGCGTCCGCTATACCGTGAACCCACGGCTGGTACGCGGGCTCGATTATTACTCACAGACGGTGTTTGAGTGGATAACCGACAGCCTGGGTGCCCAGGGCACCGTCTGCGGTGGTGGCCGGTACGATGGCCTGGTGCCCATGCTGGGTGGTAAGCCGACCCCGGCGGCCGGGTTTGCCCTGGGGGTTGAGCGGCTGCTGTTGATGCTGGAGACGCTCAAGAAGATACCGGCTGAGGTGTTTGAGACCGTCGATGCCTATTTGATCATGGCCGGTGATCTTGCCGAAACCCAGGGCCTGGCGCTGGCCGAAACGCTGCGCACCGAAGTGGGCGGGTTAAGGCTGATCTCCCATTGCGGTGGTGGCAGTTTCAAGAGCCAGATGAAGAAGGCCGACAAGTCCGGTGCTCGCTGGGCGCTGATTCTGGGTGAAGACGAAGCCGCAGGCAGTCAGGTGACCGTCAAATCCTTACGCGACGACGCACCGCAGCAAACCCTGGCGCAGGGGGAACTGGCGAACTGGTTGATGAATCAGTATGGTAGCCAGTCGCAACACGCGGTTACGCACGCACAATCATAAAACAGACCCTCCGGCAGATGCCGGAGAACCGGGTGCCAGGGGTTCAGGTTGAACCACCTCGCATCCGCCAGAGGAGAAAGACAGGGTGTACGATACCGAACAGGAACAGATTGAAGCGATTAAACGCTGGTGGGCAACCTACGGCAATGGCGTTATTGGTGGCATTCTGGTGGCACTGATCGCCTACTTTGGCTGGTTGTATTACAGCAACTCGGTACAGGCCAAACAGGAAGCGGCCTCGGGCATGTACATCACCCTGATGGAGCTGGTGGATGACACCAGCAGCGATGCCGGTGAACGACTCGCCCTCGCACAAACGCTGAAGTCTGATTTTCCAGACACCACCTACGCCGTTTACGCCGCGTTTCAAGCGGCCAAAGAAAAAGTAGAGCAGGGTGATTTGGCCGGTGCTGAAGAGGAATTGAGCTGGGCTGTCGACAACAGTGATGCGCTGTTGTCACCCGTGGCTCGGGTTCGACTGGCGCGGGTTCAGTTTGCTCGGGATAATACCTCTGCCGCACTGGCGACGCTCGATAGCGTTGAGTCCGAGGGGTACGAGCTGGTGATCAACGAACTGCGTGGCGACATTCACAGCGCCGATGGCGATGCTGAAGCTGCCCGCGAAGCTTACCGTCTGGCCTATGAGCAGGCTCAGCAACAAGGTGTGGAAAGCCCTTACCTGAAAATGAAGCTGGATGATCTGGCTGCAACGACGGACGACGCTTGATGCGGCTGACTGCGATACTGACACTGGTCGCCAGCCTCACGCTGGTTGCCTGTTCGTCGGGCCCCCTGCGGGAAGCGCCTACGCCGCTGCCTGAAGAACGGCCCGAAAAGGCCCGGCTGACGATCGACTGGTGGCATATCCTGGTCGACTTCTACACCGAAGTGCCGTTGAACCGGATTACGCCAACGGTCACAGACCAGGGCATTCTGACGGCATCGCCACTGGGCGAAATTGTTTTGTTGAACGAGCGCGGCCGGTTCATCTGGCGCCACCAGGTGGCCGACCAGATCGTGTCGCCGGTGGCAGCCGATGATCGCAATATGGTCGTCGTGACCGGCAATGGTGATTTGCTGATGCTCGACTGGGATGGTGAGCCGGTCTGGCGCAACCCACTCAGTGCGCTGGCAACCGAAGCACCGGTATTGCTTGATGACCGCATCATCGTGCAAACCACTGACGGCCGCGTGACAGCGCTCGAGCGAAATACGGGTCGGGCTCTCTGGGCCTATCAGGATGTCGAGCCGAGCCTGACGGTGACCGGCACCGCTGCTCCGGTTGTGGTCAATGACTGGGTGGTCACTGGCCTGGCCAACGGCAAGCTGGTTGCACTGAATATAAACGATGGTTCGCCCGAGTGGGAGTATCGTCTGGCACGCGCCTCGGGTAAGACCGATGTCAGCCGACTGGTCGACGTTGACGGCTCCATTACCGTGGTCGATGGGTATATTCTGGCAGCGGGCTATCAGGGTGATATGCTGGTCATCGAAGCTGATTCTGGCCGAGTGGTAGCGACCAAGCCGTTTTCCACTTACCGGGCGATCGTTGCCGGTGAACAATACTGGTATGGCGTGAACGATCAAAGCCACGTCATCGCCATGGACCCACAAACGCTGGAACCGGTCTGGACTCAGGAGCAGTTTACCTACCGACGCCTGACCGAAGTGGTTGAGTGGCCGGGGCAAAACGCCCTGGCCGTTGCCGATGGGGCTGGTTTCGTTCATGTTCTGGATGCCCAGTCCGGTGAATGGCTGGTCTCTCAGCCGATCGACTGGACCGGTATTTACACTGCACCGGTACCGTTTGGTGATCGCCTGTTGCAACAAGGCAACAGCTCGCGCATCAAGATGATGAGTTTGCGCCGGCGCGATCAGTAGCGGCCACCGGGTGCGACCCGTGAAAACGTGACTAAAATACGAACCGCGAGGCCAGAATTGGTCTCGCGGTTTCTTGCATTAATAGCCTGTAGAGGCACTGGAAGACATCATGATCCCTGTAATTGCCCTGGTCGGGCGACCCAATGTGGGTAAATCGACCCTGTTTAACCGCTTTACCCGTACCCGGGATGCCCTGGTGGCCGACTGGGCGGGCCTGACGCGTGACCGTAAATACGGTGATGGCAAGTTGGGTGAGCGCCCCTTTATTGTCATCGATACCGGTGGTATCAGTGGGTTTGAGCAAGGGTTGGACGCCAAAATGGCCGAGCAGAGTCTCGCTGCCATTGAAGAGGCCGATGTCGTTCTGTTTATTACTGATGCCCAGGCTGGCGTGACCGCGGCAGATAATCATATTGCCCAGCATTTGCGTAAAACCGACAAGAAAACCGTGCTGGTGGTGAACAAGACCGATGGGCTGGATACCGACGTGGTGCTTGGTGATTTTCACGAGCTAGGCCTGTCGACCGATCCCTTGCCGATTGCCGCCGCCCACAACCGGGGCGTGCGTTCGTTATTGGAGCTGGCCCTCGAAGACTTCCCCGAGCCCGAACCCATTGAGGGCGCTGAAGACGACGAGCACGATAACATTCGGCTGGCCATTGTCGGGCGCCCGAACGTGGGTAAATCGACGCTGATTAATCGTATTATGGGTGAAGACCGGGTCGTGGTGTATGACCAGGCTGGCACCACCATGGACAGCATCTACATTCCCTACGAGCGCGACGGCCAGGCCTATACCCTGATCGACACCGCCGGTATTCGCCGCCGGCGCAGTGTGTCCGAAGCCGTTGAAAAGTTCTCCATTGTGAAAACCCTGCAGGCCATTCAGGACGCGAACGTCGTTGTGCTGGTGCTGGATGCTCGTGACGGCCTGGTCGAGCAGGACATGCACATGCTTGGCTTTGTGCTGGAATCGGGTCGTGGCCTGGTGGTCGCCATCAACAAATGGGATGGCCTCAGCGAAGACGAGAAAAAGAAGATCAAGGAAAGCATCGACCGGCGCATGCCGTTTCTGGATTGGGCCGACATGCACTTTATCTCGGCCCTGCACGGCACCAACGTCGGCCATCTCTACAAGTCGGTTGATCTGGCCTACCACTCGGCGCGGCGCAAATGGAGCACCAACCAGCTGACCACCATCATGCAAGGGGTGATTGAACTGCACCAGCCGCCGATGGTGCGCGGCCGGCGTATCAAACCCCGCTATGCGCACCAGGGTGGTTCAAACCCGCCGATTATCGTGATTCACGGTAACCAGTTGGGCGATTTGCCGGGCAGCTACAAGCGGTATCTGGAAAACGCCTTCCGCAAGGCGTTGAAAGTACGCGGCACGCCGATCCGGTTTGAATTCAAGGTGGGCGAGAACCCCTACGCCAACAAGCCTTCAGGCTTTGGTCCCAAGGGTGGACGCGGTGGCAAGCAAACGACCAAGAAAACTCAGCGCGCTCGTCGCTAGCAGCCTGGCGCTGCTGAGTCTGGCGCCGGCGGCTCTGGCCGACGCGCCGGTTCAGCTGGAGCACTGCTACGAGGAGCTTGCCGTGCTCAGCGAAACCCCGCTGCGCACGCTCGACCGCTATCCCCGCTACCTGTTGCAACGCCACCAAGCCTTGCCCGGCGGAGAAAACTCTGTAGAGCTAGCCGCTTGTGAATCCCGGCTTTCAACGCTGGTGACCGAAAACCGGCAACTGCATCCGGGGCTGCTGAACCAGCTGTGCAGTCAGTCGGAACGCGTCCCACGGGACTACGCTGGCCTGCAAACCTACCTGATGGGCATTCCCTCCCTGCAGTGCGAAAGCCGCTGGTTTGATGCACTCACACCGACCCAGTGGCAGCAACTGCAACCGCAGCTGGCGCGCATCAACAATCTGGAACACGACTGCACCCGGGCGCTGGAAGCGCTGGCCCGGGGCGGGCGGTTGCGTGAGCAACTGGCTCAGACCACCGGTCGATTAATCAACCTGTCACGCCGGGTGTTTACTGCCCAGTGGCGAACCACCCTGGCTGGCTTGCCGGATGATGTCGCTGCGGCACTGGTCGAACGCGAGCAGCAGCTCGACCAGTGTGAACGCTTGCTAACGGACCAATTGGCGGCCGCCCATGTCGAATGACACCATCGCTCTGAATCAGCAGAACACGCCGCTCGATCACCTGGAAGACGTCTGGTTGTTCGGCTATGGCTCCTTGCTGTACAAAGTCGACTTTCCGTATCTGGAGTGCCAGCCTGCGAGTATCCGCGGTTGGGCACGCCGCTTCTGGCAAGGTTCGCACGATCATCGTGGTACGCCGGAAGCCCCCGGCCGAGTGGTCACACTGATCAAAGCACCCAATGCGGTTTGCCACGGTTTGGCCTATCGAGTAACGCCCGATACCTTTGCGCATTTGGATTTGCGGGAGAAAAATGGCTACCTGCGCTTTTTTACGCCCATGACGTTCAGCGACGGCCAGCAGGCAGAAGGCCTGGTTTATGTGGCCAGCGACACCAATGCTGCCTTTCTGGGGCCGGACTCACTGACCGGGATGGCGCGCCAGATCGCCCATAGTCACGGGCCGTCCGGTGCTAATGCCGAGTACTTGCTAAAACTCGACGAAGCCCTGGCAGAACTGGGCGCCAGTGATGCCCACGTGGCCGAACTGGCCATCCAGGTCAGGCAACTGCTCGAATAACCTTGTTTATCGAATGCCGGTGAGGCCCATGCTCAGACTCAACCAGGTCGTCAAACACTTTGCCCAGCCCGATGGTGAGGTCAGGGTGCTCAGTGGCGCCAGTTTTCACCTGCCGGCCGGACGCTCGGCTGCATTACTGGGCGAAAGTGGCAGTGGCAAAAGCACTCTGCTGCATCTGGTCGCGGGGCTCGATACGCCCGACTCCGGTGAACTGGTCATTGATGGGCACAGTAACCTGAGCATGAGCGCCGGCGACTGGAACCAGTTGCGACGTGACCGGCTCAGCCTCATCTTTCAGCAATACCATCTGGTACCGACCCTGACGGTGCTCGATAACCTTCAACTGCAAGCCCGGCTAAGCCAGCGCCTCGACCCGGTGTTTCGCGATCATTTGATTGACCGGCTCGGCCTGGGCGACCTGACCCGCTGCTTGCCACACCAGCTCTCCGGTGGGCAACAACAGCGGGTTGCCATTGCACGGGCCCTGCTGCACCGTCCTGCCCTGGTATTGGCGGATGAGCCCACCGGCAATCTCGATGAAGCCACCAGCGAACGGGTGATGGGTGTACTGGTTGAGCTGGTGCGTGAAACCGGCAGCAGCCTGTTGATGGTCACCCACAGTGCCCACATGGCCAGCTTTCTGGATGAACAGTGGCGCCTGCAACATGGCCAGTTGCATCAGCAACATGAGCCGTACAATGGGGAGCCTGCCCTGTGACCGGGACACTGACCCGGCTGTTGCGCGTTCTGATCACCCTGCTGAGTCATCACCGCCGGCACCCGTTGCAGACCCTGTTTCTGCTTACCGGGCTGGTAACCGGGGTGGCGCTCTGGTCAGCGGTTCAGGTTATCAATGCACATGCCCGCGCCAGCTACGCCGAAGCCGATCAGGTACTGGGGGCTCAGGCCAGCCACTGGGTGCGGTCTGGCAGTGGGGCAGGGGTGTCGTTGGACGATTACGTCAACCTGCGCCGCCAGGGCTGGCGTTCGGTCTTCCCGATTCTGGAACAGCGCCTGACCACTGCCGACCAGTCGGTCATTAATCTGATTGCAACCGACTTGTTGGCGTTACCGGATGAAGAGAGTGGTACGGCGACCGGGTTACCGGCCGGTGGTTGGATGCAACTGGTTACTCCGCCTCATGAAGCCTGGTATCCGGAAGCTCTGGCTCAGCAACTGGGTCTGGAGGACGGTGACCGGCTGACCCTGAATTCGGGTAGGGCATTGCCACCGGCCCGGGTATTTAGCCGCGAACAGCAGGGCTTGCGAGTCTTTATGGACGTCGGTGCGGCGCTGACCCTGCTTGAGCGGTCTCACCTCAGCTATCTGGTCGTGGCTGAGCTGCCTGGCGATGCCGCTGCCCGGCTTAGCGAAGATCTGGCGGCCCTGAACCCGGATCTGAGGCTGATCGCCAATCAGCAACGGCTTGATTTGACCGAGCTTACCCAGAGCCTGCACACCCAATTGGCGGCAATGAGCTTGTTGTCGTTTGCGGTGGGGCTTTTTATCGTGTTCAACGCCGTGCGGTTTTCGCTGTCGGCGCGCCGGCATACGCTGACCACCCTGCGGGAACTGGGGGTCAGTCAGCGTTTGCTGCTGGGCGCGATTGCCCTGGAAACCCTGGCAATGAGCGTAATCGGAACCTTGGGCGGGTTGGGGCTCGGGTATGGCTTGAGCCAGCTGCTGTTGCCGTCGGTCGCCGCGACGCTGCAAAACCTCTACGGTGCCGTTCTGGATTACACCTTGCTGGTGCAACCGATTACGGTGCTGCAAGCCTGGTTGCTGACTTCGGCTGGCCTGGTGCTGGCATTGGCCTGGCCTCTGTGGCGCCAGGCGCAGAGGTCGCTGCAGGATCAGCGCGACGAACCGTCGCAATGGCAGCAGGATCAGCGCGCCCGGGGCCGGCTGGCGCTGGGCAGCCTGGTACTGGCCTTGCTCGCCCTGGGGCTCTATTTCCAGCTTAATTCCATTGCCATGGGTTTTACCGTGCTGGCGTTGATTCTGTTTGCCGGGGCCGGCCTATTGCCCTGGACGGTTGCGTTGATCTTGCGAGGGGTGCAACGGGCATTGCCGGACTCGGCCTGGCGTTTGAAGTGGGCTTGCGGCGAGGGGCTGGCGCAACTGGGGACCTTGCGCACGGCGCTGATGGCGCTGTTGCTGGCGCTGACCGCCAATTTCGGCGTCGATTCACTGGTCGACTCCTTCCGTACTTCGCTTAGCGACTGGCTGCAACAACGCCTGGCTGCCGATCTGTTTGTGCAAAGCGATACCCTTGATATCGACGCCTTACTGGCGAACCCCGGCGACTGGCTGGTCGAGTCGCACCGCCGTAATGGTTTAACCGTGCGCTGGCAAAACCGGCCTACTCAGATTCGCGGCCTGAACACTGAGACCTCCGACACCCGGGCATTGCCCTTGGCCGCTAAAACAGACCGGTCATCTGCCTGGTTCGACGGCGACCCGGGCGTTGTGCTGGCCAATGAACAGGCGCGCTATCTGGCGGGCATTGAACTGGGTGACACCGTACAGATACCGGTGGGCGAGCAAACCGTGGCCTTTGAAGTGGTGGGTTTCTATCACGATTACGGCAACCCGGCGTACCAGTTTTATTTGCCGTACCAGCGTGTCGCCGAACTGTGGCCGAACGCCGGTGAGCAGGGCCTGGGGCTCTGGCTCAGTGACGAGGATGATGCCCTGGCCAGCGCCGAAGCGGCCCTGGTGGCAGCCGGTGCCCGACCCGGCGACTGGACCCGGCGCGAGGATGTGCTGGCCATTTCCCTGCGCGTGTTCGACCGCACCTTCGCCATGACCGCCGCCATTAATGCCCTGACCTTTACCGTGGCCGGCATCGCGCTGCTGGCCTCGTTGCTGGCTATTCACCAGCAACGCCTGCCCAGTTACGCTCACTGGCGCAGTATGGGGGTAAGTAACCGGGAGTGGCTGTTGATAGCGGGGCTGCCGCTCGGCATCGGGCTGCTGGTCACCTGGCTGTTGTCAATTCCGCTGGGCACCTTGCTGGCCGGCTTGCTGATCTACGACCTCAATGTGCTGAGTTTCGGCTGGACCATGCCGCTGATCTGGCAATTTGAACCGGCCCGGTCATTGTTCTGGCTGACGTTGCTGGTGGCCGGCTTTACCTTTGCGCTCAGCGCCGTGCAGGCGCGGCTGAAGTTGCCGCAGGCACTGAAACACCTGGGAGAGGATGCCGCCTGATGGGATTTTTTCGATTAACCTGTGTCGTGGTGCTGTTCAGTGTCGCCGCTCTGGTAACGGCCGAAAGCCGGGACACTGACCCCAGTGCCGCCCTGGATATCATGCGCGCCAGTGGCGAAGGCTACCAGACCGCCCAGCCCGGTCAGCCGATCCGCTTTCCCGAAGATCACCTGGCACATCCGGATTACCGCATTGAGTGGTGGTACCTGACCGCCAATCTGACCGATGCCGAGGGCCGCCCTTACGGCGTGCACTGGACCATGTTCCGCACCGCACTGCGGCCCGGCAGTGACGCTGAGGGCTGGACCAGCAACCAGATGTGGATGGCCCATTCGGCGATACATACCCCCAGTGGTCATGACTACGAAGAGCGGTTTGCCCGCGGTGGAATAGGGCAGGCAGGCGTAGGCATAACGGATGAAGGGCGGTTTGATGCCTGGCTGGATGACTGGCAATTGCTGGGCACAAGTGATTCGCCCGTTCCGGGCAGCCTGACCACCACGGTCAATGAGGTAACGCTGACACTGAACTGGCAGGCGGAACAGCCCTGGGTGTTGCATGGCGATAACGGCTTCAGCCAGAAATCCGGTCAGGGGCAGGGCAGTTACTACTACAGTCAGCCGCGATTACAGATTACCGGCCAGGTAACGATCGAAGGCACTTCAACCCCGCTGTCGGGCGAAGGCTGGCTCGACCGGGAGTGGAGTTCACAACCGCTGGCATCGGACCAGTTGGGCTGGGACTGGTTTTCACTTCAGTTTGACGACGGTGCATCGCTGATGGCGTTTCATCTGCGTCAGGAAGACGACGGGCCCTATGTGCGGGGCACCTGGATCGATGCTGACGGTCAATCGCGGTCGCTTGAAGAAGGTGACCTGGTGGTTGAGCCGCTAGAGTGGGGTGAGGTGGTCGTGGCCCAGGGCGAAGACGCCCGAAAATCCCTGCCACTGGTCTGGCGAATTGAATTGCCCGGTCAGGATGCCCGCTGGACAGTCCGGGTGCGTGAGGCTGATAGCTGGCTGGCGACGCTGGTGCCCTATTGGGAAGGGCCGGTTAGGGTTGAAGGCAGTTCCGGCGGGGTTGGGTATTTGGAGATGACTGGGTATTAGGAGTTCCAGTTCCGGAGTTCGGATACCTTGAGTGGCAAGCGTCCGCGTCGGCTACCAGTGGCGTCTCTACGGGGTCGGCGTGAATCCGTCCATGGAGCCTAGACCGCATGATATGAATCCCCTCCATGGGATTCACCCTTCGGGCTCGCTGCGCTCATGCTAAAACGCTCCCGGCGTTTTAGTCCATGTTGAGGACTTTCCCGCAGAGGCACCACTGGCACCCGCCGCTCGTACTGTGCGAACTCCGAAACTGGAATCAGGAGTCTATTCCACCCGACTGGTCAAGGTACCATCACGCAGCAGGGTGGTGATCCGATCTCCGCTTTTGGTCTGACTGGCCTGTTGGATGACCTGGCCATCCTCCGCCCGGGTAATGCTGTAGCCGCGTTCCAGGGTATTCAGCGGTGACAGGGTGTTCAACTGGCCAGCCAGGGTGGCCAGTTGCTGCCGGCGCGGCTTCAGCTGTTCCAGGCCGAGCCGCTGCAACCGCTGACGCCACTGGCTCAAACGCTGTTGATCGGTTTTCAGCCGCGCCAGCGGGCTGGCCCGGTGCAGTCGTTTTTCCAGCGACTCGAAGCGTTGTGTGCGCAATTTCTGTTGGTTCTGTAAGGCATGAACCAGGCGCCGTTCGCGGTCGTCGAGCCGTTGCTGCCATTCGCGCAGCAGAGTGCCCGGGTCGCGCAGACGCTGGCGCAGATGCGATAGCCGCTGTTGTGCATGCTGGCTGATGTTCAGCCAGCGCCGCACCAGTTGGTCGCGCCGATGGCTGATCTGGCCATACAGGTCGGCCTGGTCCGGGCTGACCAGTTCGGCCGCCTGCGACGGGGTCGCGGCCCGCACATCGGCGACAAAATCACTGATCGACACATCCACTTCATGGCCAACGGCCGAGACAATGGGCAGACGTGACGCAAACACCGCCCGTGCCACACCTTCGTCGTTAAAACTCCACAAATCTTCGAGAGAACCGCCGCCGCGCCCGACGATCAACACATCGACCTGATTCAGCCGGTTGGCGGTTTCGATGGCGTTGATGATCTGACCGGGGGCGTCGGCACCCTGTACCTGAACCGGGTACAGGATCACGCTGATCGCCGGAAAGCGGCGTTTTAGCACCGTCAGAATATCGTGCAGGGCGGCCCCGGTGCGGGAGGTAACAATACCGACGCGGTGAATGACCGCTGGCAGGGGTTGCTTGTGCTCGGGCGCGAACAGCCCTTCGCGCTCCAGTTTCTCTTTCAGTTTGAAAAACGCAGCCTGTAGAGCGCCTTCGCCCTCCGGCTGAATGCTGGAGACAATGATTTGGTAGTCGCCGCGGCCCTCATAGAGGCTCAGCTTGCCACGCAGCAGCACCTGGTCGCCTTCTTTGGGCTTGTATGTCGAGCGTGCCAGTACCGATTTGAACAGGGCGCAGCGAATCTGGGCGCCCTGATCTTTCAGCGTGAAATACATATGGCCCGACGCCGGGCGGGAGACGTTGGACAACTCACCCGTGACCGGTACAGCCGGGTACTGGGTTTCCAGCAGAAATTTCACCTGGCGGTTAAGCTGGCTGACGGTCAGGGGGGCGTTTGGCTCGGCAAGGCTCATGAACAATGGAATCCGAAGGCGGGTCTTACCAGGCAAAACCACCCTCTGACAGGGCGTGAACAGGCGAGTGGTCCATGCGCAAAGTTCTGTCACTGTTCACTGTGCCAGCAAGCCCAGAGCTTCGTTGTCAAACCTTGAAATAGCGGTGCTATTCCGGCGGCTTTCCGCCTCGCTCTGAACTTCCTGGCGTCGTTCCTTAATAACAGAACTTCACGCATGGACCACTAGACAGGCCGGAAAGAACCCGGTGCATTTACCGCGACCGCATTAAGGTACGGTATATAAGCGCGTTATTTAACCACAAAACTTTGTTTGCAGGCAAAACTGGTTATAATGCCGCCGCAACTCGGACCTGATGCTAGTCAGGTCGTTTCCCACACACCCCGGAGGGAAGTCCACCATGTTGCGTATTGCCGAAACCGCCCTAACCTTTGACGACGTCTTGCTTGTGCCCGGATATTCCGAGGTTCTGCCCAAGGACGTTACGCTTAAAACTCAGTTAACCCGCAACATCAATCTGAACATTCCCCTGGTCTCCTCTGCAATGGATACCGTCACCGAAGCGCGCCTGGCCATTGCCATGGCCCAGGAAGGTGGCATTGGCATTATCCACAAAGCCATGACCATTGAGCAGCAGGCCCAGCAAGTTCGGCTGACCAAGAAATTCGAAGCCGGCGTGGTGCGCGACCCCATCACCATCGACAAATCGGCCAGTGTGCGCGAATTGCTGGCGCTGACCCGGGAGAACAACATCTCCGGTGTTCCGGTGATGGAAGGCAACGATCTGGTCGGCATCGTTACCAGCCGTGATGTCCGGTTCGAAAAAAACCTGGATGCCCGCATTGAAACCGTCATGACCGGCCGCGACCAGTTAGTCACGGTTAAAGAAGGGGTCAGCCCCCAGGAAGTCCGCGATCTGTTGCATGAATACCGTATCGAGAAGGTGCTGGTTGTTGACGACGATTTTCAGCTGCGTGGACTGATGACGGTCAAAGACATCAATAAAGCCGAAGCCTATCCAAACGCCTGCAAGGATTCCGATGGCCGCCTGCGCGTCGGCGCTGCTGTCGGCACCGGTCCGGAAACACCAGACCGGGTAGACGCTCTGGTGCGTGCCGGCGTCGATGTTATCGTGGTGGATACCGCCCACGGTCACTCAAAGGGTGTGATCGACCGCGTACGCTGGGTTAAGGAAAACTACCCGCAGGTTGATGTCATCGGCGGCAACATTGCGACGGCTGACGCCGCTCTCGCCCTGGCGGAAGCCGGAGCAGACGGCGTAAAAGTGGGCATCGGCCCGGGCTCCATCTGCACCACCCGTATCGTCGCTGGCGTCGGTGTGCCGCAAGTGTCTGCGGTTGCCAATGTGTCTGCCGTGTTGCGTGATAAAGGCATTCCGGTCATCGCCGATGGCGGTATCCGGTTTTCCGGTGACCTGGCCAAGGCCATTGTCGCCGGTGCCTCGGTCATCATGGCCGGCAGCATGTTCGCCGGTACCGATGAATCCCCGGGCGAGGTGGAGCTATTCCAGGGCCGTGCGTATAAGAGCTATCGTGGCATGGGGTCCATTGGCGCCATGGGTCAGACCCAGGGGTCGAGTGATCGCTATTTTCAGACCGTTGAAAGCGGCGTAGAGAAACTGGTTCCCGAAGGTATTGAGGGTCGTATCGCCGTAAAAGGCCCGTTGCACGCCGTTGTGCACCAACTGATGGGCGGGCTTCGTGCGTCCATGGGTTATACCGGCTGTCGTACCATCGAAGAGATGCGCACCAAACCGGAGTTCGTGCAGATCACCGGGGCGGGCATTAAGGAATCTCACGTTCATGATGTGCAGATCACCAAAGAAGCGCCGAACTACCGGGTCAGCTAAACCCGATTCACGAGCGGCCCGCGGGCCGCTTTGTTGTTTACTACGTATCAAACCTCATTCAGAACAACCAGCCGGAACCCGCCATGAGCCACCTCGACATTCATGCCCAGAATATCCTCATTCTCGATTTCGGATCCCAATACACCCAGTTGATCGGCCGCCGCGTGCGCGAGATTGGGGTGTATTGCGAAATCCGTCCGTACGACATGACCGATGATGAAATCCGCCAGTTCAACCCGAACGGCATCATCCTCTCCGGTGGTCCGGAATCGGTTCATGCCAAAGATTCTCCGCGCGCGCCCCAGGCTGTGTTTGAACTGGGTGTGCCGGTGCTGGGCATTTGCTATGGCATGCAGACGATGGCCGAACAACTGGGCGGCTCGGTGATTGGCTCCAAAGAACAGGAGTTCGGCTACGCCGAAGTCCAGATCGATACCGCGTCAAGGCTGCTTGAGGGTCTGAGTGACAAAACCTCAAACGATCGGAACTTTCTGGATGTGTGGATGAGCCATGGCGACAAAGTCAGTGCCATGCCCGACGGCTTCTCGCTGATGGCCTCGACCCCAAGCTGCCCCATTGCCGGTATGGCTGACGATGAACGTCGCTTCTACGGTGTGCAGTTCCACCCTGAAGTGACCCACACCCTGAAAGGCCTGGACATTCTGGAGCGTTTCGTGCGCACCCTGTGCGGCCTCGATGCGCTCTGGACACCCGCCAACATCATCGACGATCTGGTCGATAAGGTGCGTGAACAGGTGGGCAGCCAACACGTGTTGCTCGGTTTGTCCGGCGGGGTCGATTCTTCTGTCGTAGCGGCCTTGCTGCACAAAGCCATTGGTGAACAGCTTACCTGCGTATTCGTCGACAACGGTCTGTTGCGTAAAAGCGAAGGCGACCAGGTCATGGCCACCTTTGCTCGCGAAATGGGCGTTAAAGTCATTCGCGTTAACGCCGAAGAGCGTTTCCTGAACGCCCTGGCCGGCGAAGCCGACCCGGAAAAGAAACGCAAGATCATCGGTCACCAGTTTATTGAAGTGTTCGACGAAGAAGCCTCAAAAATTCACGACGTCGCCTTCCTGGCCCAGGGCACGATCTACCCGGACGTCATCGAATCGGCTGCTTCAAAAACCGGTAAGGCGCACGTGATAAAATCCCACCACAACGTGGGTGGCTTACCGGACGACATGGCGTTGAAACTGGTTGAACCACTGCGCGAATTGTTCAAGGATGAAGTGCGTAAAATCGGTCTCGAACTCGGCCTGCATTACGACATGGTCTACCGCCACCCCTTCCCGGGCCCGGGTCTGGGCGTGCGCATTCTCGGCGAAGTGAAGAAAGAATACGCCGACCTGCTGCGCGAAGCCGACGCCATCTTCATCGAAGAGCTGCACCGTGCCGACTGGTACCACAAAACCTCACAGGCCTTTGCGGTGTTTCTGCCGGTTAAGTCAGTGGGCGTCGTTGGTGACGGTCGTCGTTACGAATGGGTCATCGCCGTACGCGCCGTTGAAACTATCGACTTCATGACCGCCCGCTGGGCGCACCTGCCGTATGAAATGATGGAGCGGGTGAGCAACCGGATCATCAATGAAATATCCGGTGTCTCTCGTGTGGTGTATGACATTTCCGGCAAGCCACCCGCGACCATCGAGTGGGAATGAGCCACTGCATTCATTAGTGAGAGCGGTGCCCCGTTCAATAAGCGCAAGCACCGCAGGTAAACCCTGCGTCTAAATCTGTGCAGGAACTCAATACGCCGGCATCGGTGGCATTGGGGTAGTTGACCGAGCAAGAGCCGCCTTCTGTAAATGACGAATTGGTCAGCATTTCACAGGATTCTCGCGGGTAGTCATTAAAGCAAATAGTGCCGATGCCCACATCCTGGTCGTCGTCGTAAGGGGCGCTGACGCTGGACTCGTATGTGGATGTTTGTCCTTCATTGTCTTCAACCAGAAATTGCCAGCTGGCACCTGAGGTGCAAGGTATGTTCGAGATCGTAACCGGATCCCGGCGGTGTGCAGCCCGGCTGGCATACCAGAGTGATTCAGGTGCGTCCATGATCAGTTCGACTGGTGCCTGGCCGTCTATTGTGTAGCGGAAGGTTGGTTTTTTGGACAGATAACCATCGACATCTTCGGAGGTTATTTCGAATGACAGAAACCAGGTATCCATGCTGTCTCTGCAGATTCCCTGAGTGACTTGGCTTTTTCGATAGACTTTCGGGGGCAGGTTGGTGACCGTATTTGCGGTCAGGTAAATAAGATCGGTACAGGCAACATAGGTGACGTCGGGGTCAGCGTCATACACCCGAATACGCCCGCTATAGTTGTCGCCTTCAATGCTAATATAATAGGTGTTGGATTCGGTGCCACCTTTGTGATCACCGTTCAGATCGAAGGCGTATTCAGTGCCATCTTGATCGGTTATTTGTCCGGTATAGCGCACGCCGTCACCCACGTTTGTTGTTTGGGTCTGAACGGTGGCGCTGGTCCATTCACGGCCAGCAGAGCAGGTGTTGGCGGAGGTTGTGAATGCGTAGCTGGAAGCGAGGTCCGGGCTGGGCAATGTCGCCAGGGTAGTGTCCAGATGAGCTTTGGCCGCAGCGGTGCTTTTGAGGGTCAGACCAAGCCCGTTTAATTCCTGTTGAATTGCGAGGTCGTCCGTTAAGTCCAGATCCGACGCAAGGTCGGCGGCCTCTTCAATCAGTTGAATGCCATTGTCTGGATTATTATCACCATCGAGCGTTTGAAGCAGGCGGGCTATGTTAAGGGCGAGTTCGTCGTCACTGGTATAGGCGCTGGCCAACTCCAGCGGAGTCAGTGTAGCCTGACCAGGGTGGGCGCCAAGAGCAAGGTCACCCAGGTAAAAGGCTACTTGCTCACCGGGTTCATATCGGAATGTACCGTTCACATCCGTCTTTCCTGATCGGGTCGGGGTGACGTAGCTTACCCCCTGGACCGCACTGTCGAGAAACTGACCGCTCAGTGCCGTGTCCCCGTCCGAATCACCACCATCGCTCCCACCACCGCCTCCGCAAGCGCCTAATAAGGGGAGGGCAAGTAAACACAACAGGTAGGGAGACTGTCTCATATGAAAACGGCTCTTTATGGCTTATGGTCAGTGTTTTGGTTAATTAATACCCGAAAGTTACTGCAATAATATTAAGGGTGTCAAACGCTCGTTGAACCCTGTTCACTTTTGATGAGCGGGCCATGACAATGACCGTGGTGGTTACTTGTGCAACTGGATTTCAGCCGGTTAAAGGCCGGTCCAGGCAGCATGCTTTTCTTCAGCGTTTGCCACGAGTAAGGGTGCTGATCCGGTGCGAAGATGAAGTGACCTTCATTTTGGCCGGGTGGGCATCTGTTATCGCCCTAGCAGGCACCTGGTTCACCGACGTGGCTGATAGGATGGCAAATCGTACCCGAATCGGAGCGGCCACCGCTCGATCCGGTTTTGCTGGGCGCTGCCACATCGCTCGGCAGTTCTGTTTTCTCGGTCACGGCGGCCCGGTATGGCCATGCTGAATTGGCTGTGAGCCATGCGCTGGGCGGTATTGCGGTGCAGGCCTTCTTCCTGGCAGTGCCCAATAGGGTGGGTCGACGAGCTAATCTGGAGCACGCCGCTGCTTCAGTGCGAACTTGATGCAAAACGGCCTGCTAATTTGCCTGCTGGCAATGATTCTACGGGCACCCTACCTCCCGGATGTGACGATTACGGGCGTTCACGCAGTAACGCCGGCGCAGGCAATGCCCTATTTATACTGGGAATTTGGTATTCTTGTCATCTGAATTGGCCCGGCAATAGGGTAGGGTAATCGGGAGTGGACGTTTGATAGCTAACCACAATGCGGTCATTGATGACATAAGCGCGATGCAACTGGCGCTGGATCAGGCGCGACTTGCGGCGGCTGAAGGGGAAGTACCTGTGGGGGCTGTTGTGGTGTTGAATGGTCGCGTCATTGCGTCGGGTTATAATGCGCCTATCGGTAGTCTGGATCCGAGCGCTCATGCTGAAACCCAGGCGATTCGCCAGGCGTGTCTTGCGGTTGGGAACTACCGTTTGCCGGGCGCGACGCTGTATGTAACCGTTGAACCCTGTACCATGTGCACCGGTTTGCTGGTGCACAGCCGCATAGCACGGTTGGTTTATGGCGCGGTCGAGCCCAAGAGTGGCGCTGTTGTTTCCAACTTGAATCTGTTGCAAAACGGCCCCTACAATCACCGTATTGACGTGACCGGTGGCGTTCTTGCCGACGAATGTTCGACCCTGATGTCTGACTTTTTTGCCGAGCGGCGTGCCCGTCAGAAGGCGCTGAAACAGGCGTCCGGTGCTGCAAAGCCCGAATCCTGATCTACGCTTGACCCTGTATCTTCGAGCCACCCCCTAACCGGTTTTTGTTTCCCGACAAGGATTTTATGACCGACACCACCACACTGAGTTTCGCTCAGAAGTCGCGACGGCTATCGCCGATGTACGCCGCCTATTTCACCTTGTTCGGCGTTTTTACACCCTACCTGGCGCGTTACCTTACTGCGCAAGGGCTGACGCCCCAGCAAATTGGTGTCATTGTCGCTACGGTCTTTGGTGTTAATGTTTTCGCCCCTTTTCTGTTTACTCTGATCAGTGATCGCACCGGTCAGCGCCTGCCGCTGATTCGCATTGGCTATGTGCTGATGGGGGTTTTTTACCTGTTGGCGCTAAAGAGCGGAGACTTTTTCTGGTACCTGACGGTATTCGGGCTTTTTGGCGTCTTTATGTCGGCGGTATTGCCGCAGATGGAGGGGGTGGCGTTAAACGTTCTGGGCAAAGACCGGTCCCGCTATGGTCAGATCCGTCTCTGGGGCTCGGCCGGTTATGTGGTCATCGTCTGGACGCTGGGTGCAGCGCTGGACCGCTATCCGGTCACCATTCTACCCATTATAGGCGCCGTGCTCTGTGGTCTGATGTGGGCCTCCACCTGGCTTATTCCGAAAGAGACCCGATTGCGTGCTGAAGACAGAAAAGCCTCAAAAGGACTGGAGACTGCCTATATTGACTGGCCGCAAGTGGCCGTATTAATGGCGGTTGTGTTTCTGTGGCAGCTGGGCCTGGCGCCTTATAACACCTTTTTTGATCTGTTTTTGAAAGACCGGGGCTTCAGTGCGACGACCATCGGGTTTCTGATCAGTTTCGGTTCTATCTGTGAGATTGTGGTGTTTCTGTTTATCGCTGGCTGGTTTCAACGCTTTAGCGAGCGACTGCTGATCGTCTTTGCCCTGGGCATTACTGTCGTGCGCTGGGTTCTGCTGGCCAATTTGGAGCAAAGCTTCGCCTCGGCATTGCTGATACAGGGCATGCATGCCCTGACGTTCGGTGTGGTGCACTCGGTTGCGATTCACCGGGTAGGGCGGCTGTTCCCACCCAGCCGACAAGGGTTTGGGCAGGGCCTGTATGTTTCGATGGGGATGGGCGTCGGGCTGATCTGCGGCAACCTGATAGCCGGTTGGCTGTGGCAGGGCACCGGCATTGTGTATTGGTTTGCCGCTGCCATGGCATTGGTGGCCACCTTGCTGGCCTATTTTGGGTTTAAGCCCATCCGCAGCCAGGGGTAGTGCCGGGGCTGCGAATGGGCAAGCCTCAGTGCCGGGGTACTTTCAGCAGTTTCCGGTACAGGCTGACATAGTCCTTGGCCGCTGTTGCCCATTCAAAACGCTGCTTCATGGCGGTCTGTTGCATGTCAAGCCACACCTCTGGCTGCTCCTGGTAGACCCGGATCAGGCGATGCAGTTCGGTGATCAGGGCGTCCGGTGTTGGGTCTGCAAACATGAACCCGGTGGCCTGGCCGGAATTGGTGCCATCGTCGGCCAGCGGGACGACAGTGTCTTTCAGACCACCCACCGCCCGCACCAGTGGCAGCGTGGCGTAGCGCAAGCTGTATATCTGGTTCAGGCCACACGGTTCGAAAATCGACGGCATCAGAAAGACGTCACCACCGGCCTCGAGCCGATGGGCAAGGGCGTTGTCGTAGCCTTCCACGAAGGCTACCCGGGTGGGGTATTCACGCGCCAGCCGGTGCAGTTGGGCCGCCAGGTTCGCATCGCCCGAGCCCAGCAAGGCAACCTGAGCATCGGTACTACGCAACGTTTCCCATAGCGCCGGGATCAGCAGGTTAAAGCCTTTCTGGTCAGCCAGCCGGCTGATCGACACCAGCAGGGGGGCCTCACCTTCTGCCAGCTCGAGTTCCTGTTTCAGCAACGCTTTGCAGCGAGCCTTACCGCCATCGTTCGGGCTGCTGAAGTGTGCCAGTATGTCCGGGTCGGTTTCTGGCGACCATTGGCCGTAGTCACAGCCGTTGAGTATGCCGCTCAGGGCGTCGGCCCGTTCGCGAAAGATAGGCCCCAGACCGTGACTGCCGAGATCACTGAGCAATTCAGCCGCGTAACCCGGGCTCACTGCGTTGATGGCATCGGCAAACCGAATTCCCCCTTTGAGCAGGTTGATCTGGCCGTGGTCTTCGAAGGCCCCCGGGTGGAAAAACTGTTCGTGAATGCCCAGCGTTCGTAACCAGCCGGAGCTGCACTGTCCCTGGTACGCCGCATTGTGCAGCGTCAGAACGGAACGGCTGTGGGCAAAGAAGGGTTCATAGCGAAAGTGCTCGGCCAGATAAAAGCAGGCCAGGGCAGCCTGCCAGTCATTGGCGTGCACAATGTCGGGTTGCCAGTCGTTGTCGCGGCACCATTGCAAGGCCCCTTTGCTGAGCAGGGCAAAGCGCCGGGCATTGTCTTCATAGGGTGTGGCACCGTTGTCGTAGATACCCGGGCGGTCGAAGCTGTCGCTGTGCTCGATCTGCACGGTTGGTATGCCCTGGTGCTCGCCAGTGCGAGTGGCCAGCCAGGTTTCCTCAAACGCATTCAGATGAACGCAAAGACTCTGGTGCGGCCACTGCGACCAGACGGCCCGGGTTTTGGCGTAGGCTGGCGTCACCAGCCGGACGTCATGCCCGAGGCGTACCAGCTCGGCTGGCAGCGCGCGGGCGACATCGGCCAGCCCGCCTGTTTTTACCAACCCCTCAACTTCAGAGGCAATGACCAGTACCTTCAGGGGAGATTTATTCGAAGCCAACCTGGGCTCCTTTTGGAATGGTGACGATGCCGTTCGGCGACACGTGGAAACGCTGGCGATCGTGCTCGGGGTCTTCACCGATGACGGTGCCCGGAGCAATGTTCACGTTCTTGTCGATGATGGCGCGGCGAATGCGGCAACCGCGACCGATGTCGTTGTTGCCCATCATTACGCAATTGTCGACGTAAGCGTGGCTGTGAACATGGCAGTTGTAGCCCAGGATACTGCGGTGCACGATGCTGCCAGAAATGATACAGCCGCCGGATACAATGGAGCTGATCGCCTGGCCAGTGCGGTTGGCCTCGTCGTGCACGAACTTGGCGGGGGGCACGGCCGGATGGTAGCTGCGCAGCGGCCAGTGTTTGTTGTACAGGTCGAAGGGGGGTTCGACCGCCAGCAGATCCATGTTTGCTTCGTACAGGGAATCGAGCGTGCCCACATCCCGCCAGTAACCGCTGGTGTGTTCCAGCTCGCCACGGATCACGTTGGTGGAAAAGTCATAGACGTACACCACACCAGCCTTGTACAGGTCGGGAATGATGTTGTGGCCAAAGTCGTGCACGGAATCTGAGCTCTCGGCGTCTTCTTTCAGGCACTGCACCATGGTGGGCGCGTCGAATACGTAGTTGCCCATGCTGGCCAGCACGTAGTCGGGTCGGCCGGGAATGGTTTTCGGGTCTTTTTTCGGCTTTTCCTGAAAGCCAATCATCTTGTTGTTTTCATCGATTTCGATGATGCCAAACTGGTCGGCCTGGCTGATGTGAACCGGAATGGCGGCAACGGTAAGCTTGGCGTCGTCGAAACTGCGGTGAAATTCCACCATCTGGCGGACATCCATCTTGTAGATGTGATCGCCCCCGAATACGCAGACGACCTCCGGGTCCATGCCTTCAATGAGCTCGATGTTCTGATAAATGGCATCGGCGGTGCCCTGATACCAGTGCTTGCCCATTTGCATCTGGGCCGGTATCGGGTCGATGAACCGGTTGGTCAGACCGGTCACGCGCCAGCGCCGGCTCATGTGTTTCATCAGCGAATGGGACTTGAACTGGGTCAGAACGAAAATTTGCAGCAAGTCCGAGTTGACGAAGTTGTTCAACACGAAGTCTATGATGCGGTAGTTGCCGCCGAACGGTACCGCCGGTTTTGCTCGGACCGAAGTAAGTGGTGCCAGGCGAGTGCCCTCCCCACCGGCCAGAATCATCGAGAGTATGCCGGACATAATGTATCCCTTTTTCTGTCTGTCTTGTTGTTGTCGTGATGCGCGCCGGCCTGCCCCTGAGTCCTGAGACGGCGGGCAGGTGAGTGTTTGGCGATAGCTGCTCAAAATCAGTGTAGGCAAAAGCGCATTGATTTGCCGTTAGTTTCTTGCTTAATTTCTTCTTAACACGCCGGTGTCAGGCCCCGAAGACCAGGCCAAGGGAGCTGAAGAAAACCTCAGACCCCCAAGGGTTGGTCCGGTTCCGGTCGTAATAAACCAGCGCAGCAACCACCGCAGCAACAACCAGCAGAAAGAGCAGCAGCTTTTTATACATTGGGCAACGTCATCCTGGAAAGGTGCGTTTCATTGTGTACCGAATCTTTTCGTGTTGGCAAGGCATGAGGTCTGCCTGATGCCGCTGATTCTGGTAAACTGGCGCCGTTTTTATCGGTTTACTGACGTGAGGATGAACATGAAAGCGCCTTTTGAGAAATCGCTGAGCTGGTCGGTTGGCATGCTGATGCTGGTACTGGCTGGTGCGGCGGTGGCGGAAACGGAAGGCTCAGGGGAGGCAGCCATCGCCCTTTCTGAGACGGCAAAAATTCGCCTGGTACCGTTGGTGGACCAGACCCTGACGGAATCCGGGACGGTCACGGTTCAGCCCGAAGACGATGGCAGCCCGGATGGCGCTCTGAGTGAGGCGTTGCCACGCCACTGCCTGATGTCAGTTCGGGTCTCACTCGGGGGTGACGAAGCTCAACTTGAAGCCGGTAAAATGGTGTGTGTAACCGAAGACCGTCGGATTCTGGAGCTGATGCCTGAAGCGACGATTGAAGGGCTGGGTGAGTGCCAGGCGTCCGGCGGGGCCGATTGTGGCCGGTTTGTGATCAGTGCCCAGCAGCACGGAACCCTGTCGTTGCAAACGGCCGGCAGGCTGGTGCCTCAGCCTCGTAACGAGCAGAACTAACGCACGAAGTACCGGCTTGCCGTCGCCTGTCAGGGGCGGCTCAGCCGGATGTGGTCGGGGTAGGGAAATATATCAGCGACCACACCGGCGTTCAGTTCATCCTGTACCCCGCGCCAGTAGTCCGCATCCAGCAAAGCGGCGTGGTAAGTCACAAAGTAACGTTCCAGCCGGGCTTCGTTGAACAGGAAGGTGGCAAACTCTTCCGGAAAAATATCGTTCGGCGCCACGCTGTACCAGGGTTCGCTGGCCATTTCGTCTTCCGGATAGCGTGGTGGCGGAATCCGGCGGAAATTGCAGTTGGTCACCCAGTCGATTTCATCGTAATCGTAGAAAATCACCCGTCCGTGACGCGTCACCCCGAAGTTCTTCAATAACATGTCTCCAGGGAAGATGTTGGCCGCCGCCAGCTCCCGTATGGCCTGGCCGTATTCCCTGAGAACGGCTTCCTGCTGCGCTTCGCGGGCCGGGTCTTCCAGATAGAGATTCAGCGGGATCATCCGGCGCTCAATGTAGCAGTGGTTGATGATCAGCTGGTCGTTTTCAAAGTGAATGCTCGATTCAGCCACCCGTGCCAGCTCTTGCTGCAGCTCTTCCGACACGCGATCCAGAGGCAGGGCAACCTTGGAAAACTCCCATGTATCGGCCATGCGACCAACCCGGTCGTGCTGCTTGACGCGGTGATACTGGTTTTTGACGTGCTGGCGTGTCATGTCTTTCTGGGGGGCGAACTTGTCTTTGATGATCTTGAACACATAGGGGTAGGAGGGCAGGGTAAACACCGTCATCACCATGCCCTTGATGCCCGGTGCGATCTCGAACTGATCGTCGCTGACCGACATGTGTTGCAGTAGCTCGCGATAGAACTGGGTTTTCCCCTGCTTGTGCAACCCGATTGATGAATAGAGCTCGGCCCGGGTTTTGGTGGGCATCAGTTTGCGCAAGAAATTGACGATGGCCATGGGGCTGCCGGTGTCTACAAAGAAATAGGCCCGGGCAAAGCCGAACACGATGGCCATGGCATTGCTGTCGAGCAGCAGGGTGTCGGCATAGAGGAAGCCGTCTTCGTTGTTCAGTACCGGCACGATAAACGGCAATGTCCGGTTGGCCAGGTTCAGCCGACCGATCAGGTAACAGGCCTTGTTGCGAAAAAACGGCGTGGTGATCAGGTCGATGCTGTACTTGGAGGCCGTTTTTGCCAGTTCCGGTTCCTGCGTCCGGAACCGGTGAATCAGGTGCCGGACATCCCGGTGGGCGTTCTCGAACGGCAGGCCGATGTCCATGTCTTTCAGCAGTTGCAGTATGGTCGCTTCCAGGTTGCCATCGACCGTATAGCGGCGCACCAGGTCTTCGTCGGTCTCATAATGGCGCCACAGCGCATCGGATTCGACGAAGATGTATTCGTTGTTGAAATAGCGTCGGTCGAACAGCCGGCAAAAGACCGAGTTGAAGAAGGTTTCTGCCAGGTCGGGCTGAGGGTGATGGCGCAGCTGCTCACTGAGCAATTGTTTGACGCCTTGCCAGTGCTTTGGATCCAGTCCTTCATTGCATTCACGCAGCGACTGCACGCACAAGTCGACCTGGGCGTCATAGAGGTCGACCCTGTCTCTGTGAATGGCTTGCAGCTCAAGCCATTGAGCGTTCAAAAAGCCTTGATGGGCACGCTGGCAGTAAGATCGGAAAATCTGATAGTGCTGGTCGAACCCGGCCAGGATGCGCCCGGCCAGTCGAACAGAGGGTGACTCAGTCGTAGACATTCTTTTTCTTCCAGCTGTCCTGGTCATCAATCAGGCCTTCCATATCGGCCGCCAGTCGCTCGGCCTGACCACTGGATTGGGCTTTGCGGTCGTTTCGCCAGGCTTCAATGATTTGTTTCAGTCGGGTACGCAGCTCAATTTCTTCCTGCTTGAACAGTGGCGCCTGGCGCGAGGTGGCGATGGTATCTATGGCTTTCTGGTAGGCGACGCGCGCTTCCCTGAAGTGCTTGGTCACCATGGCCTGGTCGGCGCGAGTCTTGAAGTAATCGAGGGCCGTTTCAACCAGTTTGTATTCCACCTGGTTCAGCAGTTTGTCGGCGTCGGCTTTGTTCAGGCGGCCACTGTCGTAATTGCGTTTAATGAATAGAAACAGGGACTTGAGCGTTTGCCGGTGCAGATTGGTCTCTTCCGAATTCAGGCGCGGGGCTACCGCCGAAGGCGGGTTTTTGCGCAGCCGGGCGCGCTCTTTGGCCAACTCCTGAAAATCCTCTTCCAGCAACTTGGCTTTGTCAGCCGACAAGGGGATCTGTGCCTTGATGTTCTGCAGCAGTGCCTGGTAGATAAAATCGCGTAACTCGGGCGATAGAAAAGACGAAGGCAAGCCACGCAATACGTTGTTCAGTTTGCGTTGCTGATTAAGCAGGTTTTGCAGCAACTCTTTATTAGCGGCGCGGGCTTTGTGACGACCCTGGGCAATGAGCATGCCGATAACCATCAAGCTGATGATGGCGACTGCGATAACACCAAGCAATGTCGTAGTGGACGCGCCCATGTGGCCTCTCATTTTCTTCCAGCAGACGACCCGGCCCGGAGGGGCGGCGGCTGAACTTGGGTTGATAATCAGCAGTGTAATCTAAAAAAACGTATAAAAACAAAGATTTGCTTGACAGTATTCAGACTCGACCTTAAAGTTCCCACCGCTTTTGACGTGTCCCGTTCGTCTAGTGGCCTAGGACACCGCCCTTTCACGGCGGTAACAGGGGTTCGAGTCCCCTACGGGATACCACTCAAACGCCATCCCGCGAAATCACCTGCACATCCGTTCCGCCTTGTGCCGTCTGCACACAGTATAGCCTCACCTGATATTCTTGGGTGCGCGTTAGGTCCATTGCCCCTGGTTCGTTATCCTGGCCGGCCCCACAGTTTTTCCATAACGCCCGAATGGCGCCGCAGCCGTGACAGCCTGCAGCGGAAGTGACACACTTCAGTCTCTATGCAGCAACCCAAGTGAGTGAAACGTTCATGAAGCCGGTTTATGCCTTTGGTGAAGTGCTGGTCGATGCCCTGCAAAACGGAACCGTGTCTGAGCAGGGCCTGGCCATGCCTCAGGCCGTGTTTTACCCGGGTGGTGCACCGGCCAATGCCGCTGTTGCTGCCGCGCGCTTGGGCGCACGGGCACTGTTCATTGGTCAGGTCGGCCGGGATGGCTTTGGCCATTATCTGAAAACGGCCCTTAATCACTACGGCGTCGATACCCGGTATCTGCGGTCTACCGATGCGCCTACCCCGATGGCCATGGTGACACTCGATGACCGCGGCGAGCGCAGCTTTCAGTTTTACCGCCAGGGCACGGCCGATGTGATGCTCGCGGCCCATAAATTGCCCAACCCGGCTGAATTCGCCCCGGGCATCCTACACTGCTGTTCCAATACCCTCACCGAGCCCGGCATCCGCCGCGTCCATATTGGTTTTATTGACCGGTGCCGGGCGGCGGGCAATCTGATCAGCTTCGATGTGAATTTGCGTAAGAATCTTTGGCCCGATCAGACCAATTTCCGCGAACCGATCCAGTCGATGCTCAAACGCGCCGATGTGATCAAGGTCAGTCGCGAAGAATTGGATGAGCTATGGGATGGCGATGCCGAATCCGAGCTGGTGAACTGGGCCTTTGCTCATGAAGCCAAGGCCATCTTTATTACCGATGGCGCCAATCCGGCGACATTGATAACGCCCGATGCTCGCCACCAAATGCCGGTGCCTGATGTTACCGTGGTTGATACCACAGGCGCCGGTGATGCGTTTTCCGGCGCTGTGCTGGTCAGTCTTTGCGAGCAAGAGACGCCCGACTGGGCGGCGACGCTGAGTTTGGCCGTTAAATGCGGTGCCTGGGCAGTCGGTCGGGCAGGGGCCTTTCCCTCATTGCCGACGGTCGACGACATTCAGTGACCCTTATTCACAGCTCTTTTTGTTGATAGCCGCTGAATAGCCGGCCGCTTTGGTGAACAATGCCGTGTTCTGGATCAGTGCCGGCGCCGGGCTGTAATGATGTTCAGACCGGCCAGATTGTACGATTTATCGTTGCATTAAATAGGGGAGCCCTGTGTTTCTAGACGCCTTTCACACCCAGCACACCGACAACACCATCAGCATCAGTGCTGAGCAGGGCAGTGCCTTTGCCAAGGAAATCGCTGGCGATTTCAACCCCATTCACAATGTTGGCGCCAAGCGGTTTGTGGTGCCGGGCGATCTGTTGTTCGCGCTGGTTCTGAACCGCTACGGGCTGAGCAAATCGATGTCGGTGCGCTTCTCGGGCATGGTCGGCGCCGATCGGACACTGGTTCTTCCGGAAGTGGACAAGGGCACCATTGATATTGTCGATGCCGAAGGCAAGGCTTATCTGCACCTGGAGCACAGCGGTGAAACCAGCCACGATGCGGCCCTGATCGAAGACCTGACACGCAGTTACGTGGCGTTCTCGGGCCAGAATTTCCCTTTCATCATGGTTCCCCTGCTGGAAAAGCATCAGGTGATGTTCAACCCGCGCCGGCCGCTGGTGATTTATGAGAGCATGGCATTCGAGTTGACTGACCTTGATATCAGTCAGCCATCGCTCGAACTGGCCAATACCTCATTGATCGTCAATGGCAAGCGGGGCGATGCCCTGTTCGAGTTCAACATTGTCGCTGGTGGGCAGCGTGTGGGTACGGGCATCAAGAAGCTGATCGTCAGCGGCTTGCAGCCCTTCGATGCCGAGCTGATGGATGGCGTTATCGCTGAATTTGACCAGCTCAGGGCACAATACGCCCGCTGAGTGTTGCTCCACTCTCGCTGGGTTGGCCCGCGCACTGTCGTCCGGGCCGTCATTTCCTGTTCTTCCCCTGTTGTATCCCGATCCCTGAATCCTTGTATTCGTGCAGGACCCCGCGCGCCATTAAGGTGCTGGTGGGCGGCAAAAATGGGGCGATGCTCATCCTTTGCACCAATTCAGTGCAAGCAGCGCGCTAGTTCCACGGTCAGTCCTGGCCGGTATCTTGCTGTGTCCTATTCTGTAGAGCGACTGACGCCAATCAGGTTGGGGCAATAGGCCCTGACCGCAGGACAGGATTTTCATTATGGATCCGACATTCGCAGACTTTATTCAATCCGCCGGTTTGCCCGAGGCCTTGTTGGCCCATCAGGCCAGCCTGTATCAGCCATTGGCCGATTGGGTGATTGCCAGCCGGTTAACGCTGGTGGGCATTCAAGGCACTCAGGGGTCGGGTAAATCGACGCTGGCTCAGGTGTTGAAGTGGCACCTCGAAAAACGTGGGCTCAGAGTTGAGGTGCTGTCGATTGATGACCTGTACCTCAGCCGGGCGGATCGGCAAGCGCTGGCACAAAGCACGCACCCCTTGCTGGCCACGAGAGGTGTACCGGGTACGCACGACGTTGTGCTCGGACGAGAGATATTTTCCTGGGTTCTGTCTGGCACTGGTTCCCGTGCATTGCCCCGGTTCGATAAGGCTCAGGATGACCGGGCTTCACGAGCCGACTGGCACCATTGTGAAACGCCACCTGATGTCCTGCTGTTTGAGGGCTGGTGTGTCGGCCTGACGGCTCAGCCGGAAATCGAGTTGACCGAACCTGTTAACAGCCTGGAAGCACGGGAGGATTCCGCCGGCGACTGGCGTCACTACGTGAACGACCAGTTGCGGCAGTTCTATGAACCCTGGTTCAACCAGCTGGATGCGCTGATTGTGTTGCAAGCGCCCGGGTTTGAACAGGTGTTTGCCTGGCGTAAAAAGCAGGAAGAGGCATTGCGTGCCCGCAAGCAGGGCCAGGGCGTTATGGATGAGGTGGCGCTGCGGCGTTTCATCTCCCACTACGAACGGCTGACGCGGCACGCGCTGACAACCCTGCCCGACACGGCTGATGTATTGATTCCGCTGGGGGCCGATCAGCAGCCCGGCCGGATGCAATGGCTCAAAAAGGGACCCAGCCAATGACGCAGTGGATGGTACTGACCGACCTGGACGGCACCTTGCTCGACCACGACAGTTACGACTGGCGACCGGCCGAGCCCGCGCTTCAGGCATTGCAGGCACTGAACATTCCGGTCATCGCGGTCACCAGCAAAACGGCTGCCGAACTGGTCTCTTTACGCACCGAAATACCCTATCTGGCGTCCCTGATGGCCTGCGAGAACGGAGCCGTAGTGATTGATGATAGGCCCGGCTCTCAAACACGGGAGGTGCTCGGCGAAGCAACCGAGACTCTGATTGACCGGTTCAACCAGGCAAGCCTGGAGAGTGGCGCACGGGGCATCGGGTTTCACCAGGCCAGTGACCAGCAGGTGGCCGACTGGACCGGTTTGAGCCTGGCCGACGCGGCCCAGGCTCGTGCCCGGGAGGCCTCGTTGCCGGTCTATTACCCTGCCGACTGGCCCGGGCGAGCTGCCTTTATCCGTGCCGTGGAAGCCCGAGGTGGACAGCTGCTGGAAGGAGGGCGGTTTCTGCATTTGGCCGGCCGTGCTGACAAAGGTACCGCGCTGGACTGGATGGTGCGCCGCCTGAGCATCGAACACACGGTAGCGCTGGGCGACGGCGGCAACGACGACGCCATGCTGGCCCGGGCCACCATCGGTATTCGCATTCCCACCGCCGGCACGCGCCGGCTCGAATCCCTGACGACCATTAGACGTGCCAGCCAGCCGGGCCCTGCCGGCTGGAACGAAGCGATGGTGTCTTTGCTGAACCAGGGGCTGTTCAACGACCCCCGAGGAGAACGAGATGAGTGATTTTTTCCAGAACGGCGTGATTGCCAATCTGCACAACTTGGTGGACCGCCCGCTGGCGTCCATGGAAAAGGAGTTGGTCGGTTTTTCCCATCAAAACCCCATGGCACTGGTGTTGCCGTCCCTGTATTCCGAGCTTGAACAGCCGGCTCTGGAAAACATTGTTCAGGAGTTGATTCCGGTGCCGTATTTAAACGACATCGTGGTCGGACTGGACCGGGCCAATCGTGACGAGTTCAAGCATGCCCAGCAGTATTTTTCGCGGTTGCCGCAACAGGTGCGGATTCTGTGGAACGATGGCCCGCGCTTGCAGGCCATAGACCGCTTGCTGGCCAGCAAAGGCCTGGCACCGGCCGAGATGGGCAAGGGCCGCAACGTCTGGTATTGCTATGGCTATATCCTGGCTGCCAACCGGGCCAAGGCCGTGGCCATGCACGATTGCGACATAAAAACCTACGATCGCAGCATGCTGGCACGGCTGATCTACCCGGTGGCAAACCCGGCTTACCGGTATCAGTTCTGCAAGGGCTATTACGCCCGTATAGCCGACAATAAAATGAACGGGCGGGTGTGCCGCTTGCTGGTGTCTCCGCTGATTCGGGCGTTGAAGATGGTGAAGGGAGAGAATGAGTTTCTCGAATACATGAGCTCGTTTCGCTATGCGTTGTCCGGAGAGTTCAGCCTGCGTACCGACGTCTTGCGCAACATTCGCATCCCGAGTGACTGGGGCCTGGAGGTAGGCGTGCTGGCTGAATTGCACCGTAATTATAGCCCGCGCAGCATCTGCCAGGTGAATGTGGCGGATATCTATGATCACAAGCACCAGCCGCTGAGTCCGGAAGACGCCCGTCAGGGGCTGTCGAAGATGTCGCGGGACATCAGCAAGGCGTTCTTTCGCAAATTGGCGACCCAGGGCCTGGTGTTTACCGAAGAGCATTTTCGCACCATTAAGGCGACTTATTACCGGGTTGCTCTAGATTACATCGAAACCTACTACAACGATGCCGTTTTCAACGGGCTGTCGCTCGACCGACATGCCGAAGAGGAGGCCGTGGAGCTGTTTGCGCGTAATGTGATGTCCGCAGGACAGGAATTTCTGGAAAACCCCATGGCGACACCTTT
Source organism: Saccharospirillum alexandrii (assembly GCF_004000275.1). Taxonomy (GTDB): domain Bacteria; phylum Pseudomonadota; class Gammaproteobacteria; order Pseudomonadales; family Natronospirillaceae; genus Saccharospirillum; species Saccharospirillum alexandrii. Next base: position 1,231,250 of record NZ_RCIP01000001.1, on the reverse strand, counting down.
TATGCCCAGCTGGAGCCGGGTGCAGTCGGCCATTCCCGACATTCTTGAGCAGATTTTCGACGCTGTGGAGTTGGATAATCAGGACATGAAGTAATACAAGGCTCGCCTCTGGGCGCCGGACGATCAATAATACCCACCTGAGCAGCGTCAATCCGCTCAACCCGAGCTAGCCGATCCGCTGGGATTTACTCAATGTCAGCGGTCTGCTGCTCATCTAATAACGAGCCCGCTCTGCAGAAGCGGTCCGAAAACAGTAAAACCATCAACCTGACAATCAACCCGACATAAACGTTAATAACACCAGGGAAGCACCATGAAACAGCAATTTATGCAAACGCTGGGCGAATTTATTGTCGCCAACCAGAAAGATTATCCCAATGCCTCTGGCGAGTTTTCCGCCCTGTTCTCTGCCATCCGTTTGGCGGCCAAGATCATCCATCGGGAGATCAACAAGGCAGGCCTGGCTGACCTGGCCGGCTTGGCCGGGGGTGACAATATTCAGGGCGAAGCGCAACGGAAGCTTGACGTACTGGCCAACGATACCTTCAAGGCTGCTCTGGCTGCGCGGGGCGTTGTCTGCGGCATTGCCTCAGAAGAAGAAGACCATTACATCCTGCTCGATGACGGCCTGAATACTGACAGCAAATACATCGTGTTGATGGATCCGCTCGACGGTTCGTCGAACATTGACGTGAACGTCTCTGTGGGCACGATTTTCTCGGTATACAAGCGCCGCTCACCTCTGGGTACCAAGGTCACCGATGCCGATTTCTACCAGCGCGGCAACGAACAGGTTGCGGCCGGCTATGTGATTTACGGGTCCTCCACCATGATGGTGTACACCACCGGTCATGGGGTGAATGGCTTCACCTTCGACCCAACGCTGGGCGTGTTCTGTTTGTCGCATCCGGATATGAAAACCCCGGAGCTCGGTCAAATCTATTCCGTTAACGAAGGCAACTACGTGCACTTTCCGGACGGGGTGAAACGCTATATCAAGTACTGCCAGGTGGAAGACGCGGCTACTTCACGTCCCTATACCAGCCGCTACATTGGTTCACTGGTCTCTGATATTCACCGTAACCTCATCTATGGCGGCATTTTCCTCTACCCGTCGTCAGCGCCTTATCCTCAGGGCAAGCTTCGCCTCTTGTATGAGTGCAACCCCATCGCCTTTCTGGTGGAGCAGGCCGGTGGCCGTGCCATCAGCGGTTCCGGGCAGCGCATCATGGACATCCAGCCCGAATCTCTGCATGAACGAGTGCCTTTTTTTGCCGGCTCCCGACGCATGATTGAAGACCTGGAAACCTGTCTCGATGAGTTTGGTGGCAAAGGCTGATATTGCACAGAGCTGTGCGGGGGCCGTGGCGGCTCCCCACATGCCTGTTGTTTATCGGTCGGTTTGCACCAGCCAGGGTTGCGAGAACCAATAGAAGAACGAGCCACTGCGTGCCTGTGAGGTGCAGTTAAAGCGGTGGCGTCCATCACTGAGGACGTCCGGTGCGCTTACCCGAAACCGGGTATCGTCCAGCCATTCGGCGTCGACCCAGGCGCTGTCGACAAAGCAGTTCAGGCTGCGGCTCATGTCGGAGGTGTCCGTCAGTTCCACGGTGACACTGGGGCGTGTCTCGGCCGTCAGCATGTCGGGCAGGGCCGTCCGGTTCACCGGCATCGGTTTGCTGTTGATTTTGGTGATCAGGGTTTCAGGGTTGGCGTAAACGCCTGCGGCCGCAAAGCGGGGTATGGCGCCCCAGTCACTGTCGGCATTCATGCCGCCCGAATGTTGTGCAAAGGCAATATAGTCTTCTTCCAGCAGCGCCTGCTTCAGCGATTCGTTGTACTCCCCATAGGGGTAGGCAAACCAGCGCGGAACGCCATCGCCCAGTTCGTCGGTCAGGCGTTGCTGGGCATGGCTGATGTTGTCGATCATCGCTTGCAGCCAGGCGTCATCGAGCGGCGAGTGGCGGACCATGTAATCGTGATCCCGGCTGTGATTGGTAATGGTAGCGCCCCAGTCCTGCAAGTCCCGAAGCTGATCCCAGCTCATCATTTCCTGGAAATTCTGGTCGATCGGGTCAGTGGCGACAAACACCGTGAACGGTACGTCAAATTCCTTCAGCAACGGAAAGGCGTTGGTGTGAATGTTTTCATAAGCGTCGTCAAAGGTAATGGCAACGGCTTTGTCGGGCAGGTCGATGTCGGCATTGCCGCGCAGTGCAGCCAGCGCATCTTCCAGCGGTACCACGGTCACGTCATTGTCTCGCAACAACTGCAGGTGCTCCCGAAACCCGGAGGGGCTGATCGTTGTACTGGCCGGCGTGTCATTGGCGACGTGGTGGTAAACGAGAATATTGACCGAATCCGTTGCGTTCACGGTAATGCTGAAAAGCATCGCACCTAGAGTCACTAGCAGACGCTTGATCATAAAGCGGGCTCCTTAGATGGGGAGGTTTCAATCGGATGCTGCGGATCGGTGATCCATTCACTCCAGGATCCGGCATATAAGCGAGGTTGCGGGTAGCCTGCCAGCGTCATGGCGAGAATCGTGTGGCAGGCGGTAACGCCAGAACCGCAGTAACTGACGGTGTTCGGGCGATTGCCAACGCTGGCAAAACGCCTGGCCAGGGCTTCCGGGTTCAGGAAGCGACCGCTGGTATCCAGATTGCCGGTAAAATCGGCGCAACGCGCACCGGGAATATGGCCGGCTTTGGCATCCAGGGGTTCCTGCTCGCCGAGAAAGCGGGGCAGGGCTCTGGCATCCATTAGCGTCAGGTCAGCCAGCCGGGTTTGTACGTCTTTGCCGGAGATGACCCAGTCTTGTGGGCAGGTAACGTTGATGCTCCCGGCCCGGTGCGGGTGGCTGTCGGCCCCCGATTGCAGTGGCCCTTGCCAGGCATCCAGCCCACCGTTAAGCACCTGAACCCGTGCAACACCCGCCCAGCGCAACAGCCACCAGGCTCGTGCGGCGAACATGGCATTGTTCTGATCGTAGACCACAACCGTCGTGTCAGCGTTAATCCCCCAGTCGCGCAAGCGGGCTTGCCAGTCTTCCGGGTGGGGCAGAGGGTGACGACCGGTCTGGCCAGGAATGCGGGTGCCGGACAGATCCCGGTCCAAATGGGCATAGACTGCCCCGGGTAGGTGTTCGCGCAGGTAATGCTGTTCGCCGGCAGCCGGATCGGCCAGATTGAACCGACAGTCCAGAATCAGGGGAGACACAATGCCGGGGTTGGCCAGCTTGTCGGCCAGCTGATCAGCCTCGATAAGCGGATGAAGTGCATCAGACATGCGTCGGCTTCCTTTCAATTGACCGGTTACGATAGCGACTAATGGCGTGAATGAGAAGCGCAGGGGCTGTCATGAAAGGGTAAGCGTTATGTGCGGAAGGAGGTATGGCTGGGCCGGCAGGATTCGAACCTGCGGATGACGGGATCAAAACCCGTTGCCTTACCACTTGGCGACGGCCCAATAGAATACATTAACAATACCGTCTACAGAGGGGAGATGATACCACTGAAGGCGGGGAGATGGCTGGGCCGGCAGGACTCGAACCTGCGAATGACGGGATCAAAACCCGTTGCCTTACCACTTGGCGACGGCCCATTAAGAAGTTGGTGGCTATGGCTGGACTTGAACCAGCGACCCCAGCATTATGAATGCTGTGCTCTAACCAGCTGAGCTACATAGCCTCCGTAACGGCTGCGTATTATGCGAATATTTTCCAGTGTGTCAACACGAACATCTCGTTTTTTTCAAAAAATTCAAGGGCTTAGAACCCTGAATCCGGAGATGAAACCCAGTCGATAACGCACGGAATGCGGTGCCGGTGTTGGCGCCCTCACACAACGGCCAGGCCGGTCGGCGATTTTCGCAGGATTGACCAAAAAAACAAGGCATCTGTCCAAATGGAGCGGAGCGGCGATTTTGTGACCGGGTGCCGAATACGGCTCGCAGCGCTATTGTTTCCAGCCGGGGCCCGCTAAACTGCCGGGCAAAGGCTGCCTCCTGTTATCAGGCCGGCTTAGCCCTGTTCGGGAATTCTGTGATGTTACCGCATTGAAGGAGAGTAAAATGGAGTCGTGGATCAGTACTGTTATTACCTGGGGTATACCTGCCGTCATCCTGATCGTAGGTGTGGTCATATACAACCGTCTGGTCGCACTGCGCAACCGCTTCAAGAATGCGTTCTCCCAGATAGACGTGCAGTTGCAACGCCGACATGACCTCATTCCCAATCTGGTCGAAACCGCCAAGAAGTATATGGCGCACGAGCGGGAAACGCTGGAGAATGTGACGTCGGCCCGAAACCAGGCCGTGGCGGCCCAGAAAACAGCAGCGGCTGACCCAACCAATGGTCCTATGGTCGACATGCTGAGCAAGGCCGAGGGCATGCTGAGCGGGGCACTGGGGCGATTGTTCGCGGTCTCTGAAGCCTACCCGGATCTCAAGGCTGATGGCACCATGCGGGACCTGATGGAGAGTCTGGAGACGACTGAAAACAAGGTCGCTTTCTCCCGTCAGGCCTATAACGATTCGGTCATGAACTACCAGACTTACAAGGAATCCTTCCCTAACAATTTGCTGGCGGGTGTCACCGGCTTTAAAGATGCGGCTTTGTTTGAACTGGAGAACCCCGAAGCTCGTGAGGCGCCCAGGGTTCAATTTTAAACAGGCGCTGATGGATGGATTTTTTTGATCATCAGGACCAGGCCCGGCGCAAGTCCGGACAACTGGTATTGCTGTTTGTGCTCGGTGTGCTTGTCACTGCCTTTCTGGTCAACCTGTTAGGCTTTGGCATCTGGCTGCTGATTCAGGGTTACGCCGGTGCTGGCCTGCCGGCGACGGTGTGGCAGTCGTTGCAGGGGTGGCTGACCAGTCACTATGCCTGGCAGCTGGCGCTCGGCACTCTGCTGGTCATCGCCGCTGGTTCACTGGCGGCCTACTGGCAACTGCGCCAAGGCGGGGGTGAGGTGGTGGCGCGCTGGTCGGGCGCTCGCCAGATCGATTACCAGCAGAATGAGCCGGCTGTTCAGCAATTCATTAATGTCAGCGAGGAAATGGCCATCGCCGCCGGTGCTCCGGTGCCCAGCCTGTATGTGATGGAACAGGAAACGGCGATCAATGCCTTTGTTGCCGGTTACCAGGCCGACCAGGCTGTGCTGGTGGTATCCCGCGGGGCGCTTGACGCTCTGAGCCGGGATGAATTGCAGGGTGTGGTGGGACACGAGTTCAGTCACATACTCAATGGCGATATGCGTCTGAATATTCGATTAATGGCGGTACTGGCGGGGCTGATTCAGATCGGTCAGGCAGGCCGCTGGATGTGGGACTCGATGCACATCGGGTACCGATCCAGGCGTCGAGATCGCTCTGACGCTGCTCTGGCAATGCTGGGGCTGGGGTTGATTCTGATTGGCTACGTCGGTGTGCTGACAGCCCGGGTAATTAAAGCGGGCGTCTCGCGTCAGCGCGAGTATCTGGCTGATGCCAGCGCCGTACAGTTTACCCGCAATCCGGATGGCATCGCCGGGGCGCTCTACAAGATTCGGGAACACGTTCAGGGTAGCCAGTTGCACCACCGACACGCTGAAGACATGTCGCACTTCTGCTTCGGAGAGAGTGTGGCATTGTCGAGCATGATGGCAACACACCCGCCGCTGGATGATCGCATCCGCCGGGTGAATCCGACCTTTATGGCTCGGGAACGCCACCGCAGCCGCGCCAGTGAGCAGGCTGACAGCGCAGTGGCGCGCACCGCACCGGATGCCTTCGAACAGGTGATGGGCGTGGCAACGCTGGGCGCCCTGGCTGGCACCGTGCGCCCGGATCACCTTGATTACGCCCGGCGGCTCTACAAAAACATCCCGGAGCAAATCCGCCACTCGGTGCATCAGTCGGCCGGAGCCCGGGCCTTTTGTTACAGTCAGATCATGCTGGCCAGTCCGGGGCATGAACAGGCACTGCTGAACCTGATTAAACAGGAAGATGTATCAGCCGTTGAGGTGCTCAGGCGGTTCTGGCCCTTTTATCAGAAGCTCGACCCGCAATTGCGGTTGCCGTTGCTCGACATGGCAGTGCCAGTGCTCAAGCGGCTGGATGAGCGTGAACGACTGGTGTTTCTGGACCGGCTGAACCGGTTGGCGGATATGGATCAGACGCTGGCACTGCGCGAATGGGTATTGCTGGCGCAAGTGCGCCGGCATTTGTCCGGGGCCGGTGCAGCCGGGTCGGGGTATTCCCGGCCGATTAAAGAGTGTGGGCAGGATCTGCAGACCGTACTCTCGGCACTGGTGCATGTGAACCGTCAGCCAACACTGGCCAGAGCCGCCTTTGACCAGGCAATACAACCCTTCGAGCTTGCCGACAAATCCCTGCTCGCGCCGGAACAGGCCAGCTTTGAAGCAGTAACCGGCGCGCTGGAGCATTTGGGGGAAATCGCCTATTTCTGGCGCCGGGCAGTACTGCAGGCTTGCGTTGATGTCATTCGTGCCGACGGTGTCATTCATCAGGATGAATACGAGCTGCTTCGGACTCTGGCGGATTGCCTGGGGTGCCCGATGCCGCCGATGGTCGAGCATGAGTGGCGTCCGGGCAGTTAGTGCACTGTAACAGACTAAATGGCCTCACCGGCGTGGCGCCAGGCGGCCAGATGCAAGGCGCACTGGCCCTGTTTTTCTTGATTCTATCGCCAGCATTCTATACTATGCGCGCCCTTCCGGCCTGTCTCAGGCAGGGAGGTTTGTGCCTTTTGCATGCGCGGGGCCGGGCGGTTACGCCGTTTCGGGCCGGGCCATAACAAGGGCTGAAGAGTCACTCCTTACCTTACTGCGGCCGCACCGCAGGAGGTTGCCAAAACCGCAAGGAGATTTTATGCGTCATTACGAAATCGTTCTGCTGGTCCATCCTGACCAGTCAGAGCAAGTACCGGCCATGATCGAGCGTTACACCTCTGTTGTAACCGAGAAAGGTGGCAAGGTACATCGCCATGAAGATTGGGGCCGCCGTCAACTGGCTTATCCGATTCTCAATGCTCACAAGGCTCACTATGTTCTGCTGAACATCGAAGCTGACAACGACACCGTTGAAGATCTGAAGAGCACCTTCCGGTTTAACGATGCCATCATCCGCAACATGATCATGCGTCGCAAAGATGCCGTGACTGAAGCATCCCCGATGATGAAGAGCGTTGAAGCCAAGAAGGCCAAAGACGAAGCTCAAGCCGCTGTTGCCCGCAACCGCGCTGAAGAGACTGAGTCTGAGCCTGAGAACGACGAAGAGTCTGAAGAAGCCTAACAACGAGGAGCATTCACATGGCACGTTTTTTCCGCCGCCGCAAATTCTGCCGCTTTACTGCAGAAGGCATCCAGGAAATTGATTACAAAGATGTAGACCTGTTGAAGGGCTATGTTACTGAAACCGGCAAGATCGTACCTAGCCGGATCACCGGTACCCGTGCACGTTACCAGCGCCAGTTGTCTTCGGCCATCAAGCGTGCTCGCTACCTTGCCTTGCTGCCTTACACCGACAGTCATCAGTAAGTCGGATTAAAGGGAGGACCCGGGCATGATGGGCTTGGCTCGCTTTGCGATGAAAAGCCAACTGAACGCTGGGGTTCTTGCTGCAGGTTTTGCTGCGCTGCCGATGCTTTATGCACTCAGCGCGGCGCTGGTGGCACTGGTCACGCTCAGGCGTGGCGCCACCGAAGGCACCAGGGTGCTGATGTGGAGTTTGGCAGGGGGATTGGTTTCCTGGCAATTGACCGGGATGATCTTGCCTCTGCTGGTTTTACCCGTCACCGCGCTATTGGCGATGGTGATGCGATCGGTGCAGAGCTGGTCGGTGTTGTTGACAGTGGCGGCCCTGCTGGGCATCGCGCTGGCTTTAGCCGCCCAGGGTTTGCTGAACGATCGGTTTGAAGCGGTGATTACCCAGGTACAGCAGGGTGTCGCTGGCGCCGATACCTCTCAGCCCATGTGGCAGATGTTGGAATCGGTGAAGCCCAACGCGGCTTTTCTGGTAATGACCGTAGAACTTCTGGAAGCGCTGTTGTGTTTGGTGCTGGCGCGTTACTGGCAAGCCGGGTTGTACAACCCGGGTGGGTTCCGACAGGAATTCCACGCGCTGCGAATCAGCGGCCGCTTGCTGATAGCGCTGGTGTTGCTGGCGGGCCTGGCTTACGTAGTTAAGCCTGCAGCCATGCTGTTGTTGCTGTTGCCCCTGTTATTCGCCGGTGTGGCGTTGGTGCATGGGGTGATCGCGAAAACGAATATGGGTGGGCAGTGGTTACTCGCATTTTATGTCGGGGGTCTGCTGCTCAATCAGTTCATTTTACCATTGCTGGTACTGGGTGCTGTGATTGATGGTGTGCTTGATATTCGAGCCCGCCTGACCAAAGCGCCGGACCAGAATGACGAATGAGGTAAGCGAGATGGAAGTTATCCTGCTTGAGAAAGTTGGCAAGATGGGTGTTCTGGGCGACACCGTTAACGTAAAAAACGGTTACGCACGTAACTACCTGGTCCCGCAAGGCAAGGCTGTGCCTGCTAGCAAGGACAACGTTAAAATTTTTGAAGAGCGTCGTGCCGAGCTCGAAAAAGCCGAGGCCGAAAAACTGGCTGCTGCTCACGAGCGCGCCGAGAAGCTGGCCGAAATCGAACTGACCGTTCAAGCGAACGCCGGTGACGAAGGCAAGCTGTTCGGTTCTATTGGCCCGCGCGATGTGGCCGATCTGGTTGCTGCCGCTGGCGTTGAAATCAGCAAGGCTGAAGTCAAAATGCCTGCTGGCCCGATCCGTAACACCGGTGAATTCAACATCACCATCCAGGTTCATCCGGATGTTGAAGCCTCGGTTCACATCATCGTGGTACCAGAAGCCTGATACAGCAGTAATTCACTGCTGATAGGGTTCTGACACAGAACGGGAGACAGGAGCGCACTTGGTGCGTTTCCTGCCTCCCGTTTTTTTGTGCCTGGCGTCCGTGTCAGGTGGTTGCCAATTCCAAAACATGATTCTTTGCGATCTATGGGATGGTCAAGTTGATTGGAGTTAGGCCGAGGAGTTCACCCGGGGGTCATGAGTCAGAAATTCTTTTGATTAAGCTACGTATGATCCAAGGAGTGTTGGGTGCGTCTACTGGTGGCCGTTAAACCGCATGGATGCGGTCTAACGGCCACCAGGGAGGGGTTTACGGCGTGCCTCCAGTAGGCGTACCCGACAGCCCGCCTGCCACCTAAGAAGGGGTGACCACAGGAATAGCTTACCCTCTGAATTTCTGACTCATGGCACCAGCCTCCAAGGCCAAAGCCACTCCCAATTGGCAGCCCAAACCGATACCATAGCTGGCTCTGTTCTCTGTGCTGAAGATCCCGATGAGTAACGCTCTATGACCGACACCCTCGAAGACGATCTGTTCTCCCACAACGACGAGTTGGCCGGGCTTAAGGTGCCGCCGCACTCGCTGGAGGCGGAGCAGTCGGTGTTGGGTGCGCTGATGATCGACAACAGCCAGTGGGATAACGTCGCCGAGATCCTACTGCCCGACGATTTCTACCGTAACGAGCACCGCCAGGTGTACCGGATGATGATCCGGCTGGCCGAGCAAACTCAGCCGCTCGATGTGATTACCCTGGGTGAAGCGCTCGACAACGAGAAACAGCTCGATGCCGTCGGAGGTATGGAGTATCTGAACGATCTGGCTGAAAACACGCCGTCGATCGGTAACCTGGTCGCCTACGCCAAGATCGTGCAGGAGCGGTCGGTGTTGCGGCGGTTGATTGCCGTTGCCAATGATATTGCCAGCAAAGCCTATGACCCGCGCGGGATGGATGCAGAATCCATTCTGGACGACGCCGAACGCCAGGTGTTTCAGATTGCCGAGGAACGGGCCGATCAGGATGGCGGGCTGGTACACGTTAACCCGCTGGTCGACCGGGCCATTCAGCGCATTGATGAACTCTTTCACTCCGACAGTGAGATTACCGGGGTGTCGACCGGTTTTACCGATCTCGACAAAATGACGACCGGTATGCAAGCCGGTGACCTGATGATACTAGCCGCGCGGCCCTCCATGGGTAAAACGACCCTGGCCATGAACCTGGTGGAAGAGGCGACGCTGAACCAGGAAAAGCCCGTCGTCGTATTCAGCCTGGAAATGCCCGCAGACCAGATCATCACCCGGTCCATCGCGTCACTTGGGCGCATCGATATGGGGCGGGTTAAAACCGGTAAGCTGCATGAAGACGACTTTCCCAAACTGACCAAGGCGGTCAACCTGCTTAAAGACCGTAAGCTGTTTATTGACGATACGCCTGGCATCAGTCCGAATGAGATGCGCAGCCGTTTGCGTCGGCTGGTGCGGGAGCATGGCGACATTGGTTTGATCATGATCGACTATTTGCAGCTGATGAAGATCAAGGGCTTTACCGAGGGCCGTACCGGTGAGATTTCCGAGATTTCGCGGTCGCTGAAGGCGCTGGCGAAGGAATTCAATTGTCCCATGGTCGCCCTGTCGCAGTTGAACCGGAGCCTCGAACAGCGCCCCAACAAACGACCGGTCAACTCGGACCTGCGGGAGTCCGGCGCGATCGAGCAAGACGCCGACATCATCATGTTCATCTACCGCGATGAAGTTTATAACGAAGATTCCACCGACAAGGGGATTGCCGAGCTGATTATCGGCAAGCAGCGGAATGGCCCCATCGGTACCTGTCGGGTCGCGTTTTTGGGGCAATACAGCCGATTTGAAAACCTGGCGCCGGAGCAATACGGGAGCTGGCAAGACGAATGAGCCGGGGCACATGCGCGTACATGGACCCCTCGGCGTTGCGGTACAACCTGCAGCGGGTCCGAACGCTGGCGCCCGGGGCTCGGATCTGGGCGGTGGTAAAAGCCGATGGCTATGGTCACGGTGCGGTTCAGGCGGCTCAGGCGCTGCATCAGGCCGATGGCTTTGCTGTTGCAACTTTGGCAGAGGCTCAGACACTGCGGGATGCGGGCATCAATGCGCCCATACTCTTACTGGAAGGCACGCTGGGGCCTCTGCAAGCGCTGGATGCGGTGCGCCTTGGCTGCGATACCGTCGTTCACCAGACAGAGCAACTGACCTGCCTCGAAACCATGGCAGACCGGCTCGGGCAACAGCGCATTTGGCTGAAGGTCGATACCGGCATGCACCGGTTGGGCATATCACCCGGCCAAGTGCCCGACTTCGTCAAACGAATTCAGGCGATTCGACCCCTTCAGCCAGTCAACCTGATGACGCATTTTGCCAGTGCCGATGAGCCCGAGGCCCCCTTTACCTCAACACAAATTGCCCGCTTTAATGCATTGGCCAGGGCACTGCCAGGCGTGCATTTGTGCCTGGCCAATTCGGCTGGCGTCATGGCCTGGCCTGAAAGCCATGCCGACTGGGTTCGACCCGGTATCATGCTGTATGGCGCCTCGCCCGGGTTCGGCAAAACCGGGTTGGAGCTGGGGCTGAAACCGGCGATGACCTTAACCGCGCCCGTTATCGCTCTGCGTCATATCCAGGCCGGTGAGAGGGTCGGCTATGGTGCTCGCTGGCAAGCCGAACGGGAGAGTCGCATCGCTACTCTGGCCATTGGCTATGGCGATGGCTACCCGCGTCATGCACCCGATAACACGCCGGTCTGGCTGAGCGGGCAGCGCGTGCCTCTGGTGGGTAAGGTATCGATGGATATGCTGACTGTTGATGTGACCGATGTACCCCAGGTCCAACTCGGAGACTCGGCTGAACTCTGGGGCGAGCACCTGAGTGTCGATGAAGTCGCCTCACATATCGGTACCATTGGCTATGAATTGTTGACGCGGGTTTCACCCCGTGTCGATAAACAATGGCCCACTGACTAAATCAAACCCGGTTAGAATTACAGGAATGCGACCTGGGTTTAATTTTTAGCGATTTCCGAGCAAAGATACTTGTCAACGCCCCCCGACTACACCTACATTGGAAGTGCTGATTACGCAGATTAAAATCATGCGAAGGCAACCAGCAAAACGTAACGCACAGCAGTCAATTTGCACAGCGTTCACGTTCCAAGATAACAATAAATGCCATCAACACGAGGGTAAAGGCAACCGACCCGGCTGCCGTAAACCATTATGATGACCAATGTAAGAGGCCATTATCGGGCCTTCCCGTGCAAAGCGTATTACCTCAGCGAGTGGTTCGACGAGTAGCCACTGCCTGTCCTTTGAGTCGTTCCTGGTCTCTGTTTCAATCTACAGTCTGATCGTTAGCGAGCCACGATCCGGTTGCTGTTACCGCTGTGTGTGCCTGCCTGTTACAACGTTCTGACTGTTTGAAACGTCATGGCCCAATCTGATCAATTCTCAAATTTTTACGTGATGAACTCGCGCGGTTCGTCGTGGACAGGTGAATCTATGAAGTCGAATAACACGCCTATATCGCTGGCACTAACGCTGGCCGCTGCTGCTGTACTGGCAGGCTGTAACGCCAGTTCGAAGGATGATACTCCCGAAACTGTGCAGCCACCTTTTAAGGTCAGTGTTGAGTTTCCATTAACGACAATCTCAGACGGCCAAATGCGTTCTCAACTCGTGGGTGGTGCGGGCAGTGTTTGCTCGAGTGTCCAACCAGATGATTGTGATGACTGGGATGAATATTGGGCATACTACGGCGATACGTCGGCAAAAGTCGCCGTCGCACTAACCGAACCGGTCGAGATGAGTCAGGTTAAAATTGATGCATTGGTGGCTGACCCCTCATGGGAAACGGATCCGGATTTCAAAGTTGGCGTCGAGCTGATACTCAACTATTTGCAGGGCCAATTAGGAGACGACTTGGAGTATGCCGATTGGCAGGATTTCAGAGCTGACTTTATTGGCACCACAAACGCGGAAGTGCCTGCGCTGCCCGATGACGTTGATGGTGAGAGTATCTGGTTTGACAGTTCCTCTGCCCAGTACGCCACGTTTGAAGGCTTGAAAAAAGCGGACCAGCGTCTGAATTATACGGTGACAGAAGCCAAGTCGGCAGCGGTCAGTGCCATGGTGAATGCTCTGGCCGCTGATACACTGACCGACGAACAGGATGTGATTAAAACCGTTGTTGCCGGGCTTGTCAGTACCGATGCTCGCAAGCAGGATGAGCTGCTGCTCGCCCTGAAAGGCATAGATGCGGGCGGAACGCTACTTGCTGATGGCGATGCACTTTATAACTCAGACCTGAGTTATCTGGTTGACGACGATAACGCCGGTGACTTCTTCCGTTTGGTTGATACGCTGGATGCCAATAGCTTTATTCTGGATCAGGCGATCATCGACGCCATTGACGTACAGTCTGGCTGGGACAGCAGCGAACACCAAGATGAGGTGGTGTTGATCCTGCAGGCGATGCTGGATGAATCCGGTGAAGTCTCAGTCGATTACAGCAACAATACTGGTGAAGGCAAAAATCGAGATGTGTTTGGCGATGCATTTTCCGACGTGGTACTGCGTGATGGTTATGAAACCGGACTGGACCTTTGGAACGACTTGCCAGGAACGATACGGTACAAAATACTCGAATTGCTTATTGATGACCTTACCGACTATGAGAGAGCGGTAGAGTATGTAGGTCTTTCGAATTCGGTCAATGGCGATGCAGTAGGTTTGTATCAAGCGTTTGTTGAGCAGGCTCGTGATGCCAGTGGCAAAGAGACGCCGACCATTCTTGTCATGACATCTTCTTCAGCAAACAGTTACGCTGCTGCCGATTATTATCAGGGTGTGTTCGAACAGGCTGGAGCTGAAGCACGCTGGTTACCGCTTGACCGTGCCTACCGCAAGGCACGCGATGAGGCCCAGTGCGACTGGCTGGCCGCTTACCACAGCGATTATGCGTCAGCGGCCCACCTGGATCTTCTCTATCCGGATTACTTCGAGTCACACATGACCGCTTGTGAGCAGGGGCTGGCAAGTGAAATCGAAGCAGCGGATGGTATATTCATCAATGGTGGTGATCAGGTTCGCACCTTTGATGCACTGGTGACTTTCGATGGCGCTGTCCGTCAGGAAAGTGCTGAGCTGACTCAGATTCTGGCGCGCCAGGCGGCCGGTGATCTGATTATTGGCGGCACCTCAGCTGGTGCGGCAGTTCAGGGGGGTGGCAAACTGCTCAATGCGGAACCCGTAAATCCGATGATTACGGCAGGCTCGGCCTATGATGCGCTGGTAAATGGTTACGACAGCAGCAATCACGAACCTACGGGTGGTATGGGCACCTTTCCATGGGGTGTGACCGACACGCATTTTTCGGAGCGCGCCCGTGAAACCCGCCTGGTTCGACTGGTCGAGGAAGCCGATGTTCGGTTTGGGTTCGGTGTGGATGAGACCACAGCCTTGAATGTAGCCGAGCACAATGGAGAAGGTACCCACCGTGTTGTGATGCAGGTAACGGGTGCTGGTGGTGTCTATATCATCGACGCGGCTGAACTGGTGGCGACTGCCGATGCACCGTTCGAGGCAAACAATGTCATCACTCACTACCTGACCGAAGGGGACCGGTTTGTCTGGTATCCGCAATCAGAAACGTACGACATCGAGTTTGCGGACACGGGTACGGAACTGACCCTGGATCAGACGCCGGCAGTCGGTGCCACCAATAACGATGTCTTGTATGAAGACAACTATCGGACCTGGGTTCGCAATACCCTGGTTGCTGGTGAGACCGGTGCGACGGGAACCTCCTTTGAAGATGACCCACAATACACCCTGACAATCTCTGCCGGTGCCGACACGGTGGCGGTGCAGAAGGGTGACCAGGTGTCGTATCAGAATCTGACGCTGGATATTGCCCACGACTGAGTCGTCCAACGTTGATCTGAAAGCCGGGGCAACCCGGCTTTTTTATGGGGGTGTAAATGCCTGCCGCCTACCCCGGTAAACCACTGAACGCCAACCGTCGTAACGTCTATACGCCAAATGGATGATCTTTGTTTGGCGCTTTGTTCAAGACATTTGTTACAAAATCCGTATAATTCGCTGCGGTTGGCTTAACTGTTGGCGATGCGGGTTAGCATACACTCGCTTTAATCCGTCGCCATGGTGGGCTTTCACAGTTTCAGGAAGTGGTTTGTTACTGACTGACGCTTGTACAAACCGATGGTCGCGGGCTTGCCGCGCATCGTAAAAGTGTCGCAAACGGCTTTCCAATGCTTACTTTTCAGCGGGCGATATCCTAATGACTGCAATCACTACAGACGTTGTGTTAGTTGGTGCTGGCGCCATGAGCGCTACCCTGGGAATGATGTTGAAACAGCTGGATCCCAGTTTCGAGATCCTGATGCTGGAAAAGCAAAACAGCGTCGCACAGGAAAGCAGTGATGGCTGGAATAATGCAGGCACGGGCCATGCCGCCTATTGCGAGCTCAATTACACGCCGGTGAAATCCGATGGCAGCATCGACACCACCAAAGCGTTCAACATCAACTCCGCCTTTGAAGTGAGTCTTCAATTCTGGTCTTACCTGGTGGAGCAGGGCGCCTTGCCGGAACCGGCCCGGTTTATTAACACTGCGCCGCACAAAAGCTTTGTTTGGGGGGACGACAACGTTGCCTTCCTGAAAAAACGCTATGAAACGCTGAAAGCCCACCACCTGTTCAAAGACATGGAATTCACCGACGACCCGGAGGTGTTGCGCCAGTGGATGCCGCTGATCATGCAGGATCGCGATCCGCACCAAAAAGTGGCAGGAACCCGCGTTCGCTATGGGTCTGATGTCGATTTTGGGGCATTGACCCGGCAT
The DNA here is from genome assembly GCF_004000275.1 of Saccharospirillum alexandrii. GTDB lineage: Bacteria > Pseudomonadota > Gammaproteobacteria > Pseudomonadales > Natronospirillaceae > Saccharospirillum > Saccharospirillum alexandrii. The sequence goes on along the minus strand of NZ_RCIP01000001.1, from coordinate 1,215,483 downwards.
TTGGTGAGCAACCTGGAACAACAGGAAGGCTTCGAATTGAAGCTCTCGCACGAAGTGGTCGACCTGAACCAGAAAGACAACGGTCTCTGGGCCATTACCCTGAAAGACACCAAAACCGGCTCGATACAGGCCGTGGATGCCCGCTTTGTGTTTCTGGGCGCCGGTGGCGGTGCTTTGCCCCTGCTGCAGAAATCGGGTGTACCGGAAGGACACGGCTATGGTGGTTTTCCGGTCAGTGGTCAGTGGCTGGTATGCCGCAAGCCAGAGATCGTTAAGCAACACCACGCCAAGGTGTATGGCAAAGCGCCTATCGGCGCGCCGCCAATGTCTGTACCACACCTGGATACCCGGATTATCGATGGTAAAGAGGCGCTGCTGTTCGGCCCCTTTGCCGGGTTCACTACCAAGTTTCTGAAGCAGGGGTCCTTCCTTGACCTGGTCAAATCGGTCCGGCCCAACAACCTGAAGCCCATGCTGATAGCGGGTCTGGGCAATATGGACCTGACCCGCTACCTGATCAGCGAAGTGATGCAATCCCACAAATCCCGGGTCGATGCCTTGCGTCAGTTCTACCCCAATGCGCGGGATGAAGACTGGGAACTGGCCATCGCCGGCCAGCGCGTCCAGATCATCAAGAAAGACCCTGAACTGGGCGGCAAACTGGAGTTCGGCACCGAAGTGATCTCAACCGCCGATGGCAGCCTGGCGGCACTGCTGGGCGCGTCTCCGGGTGCATCAACGGCGGCGCAGACCATGATCAACATCATTGAGACCTGTTTTGCCGAGCGCATGACCAACGCAGACTGGCAGCAAAAGATGAAGACGATGGTGCCTTCTTACGGCAAGTCACTGGTTAACGACCCTGACTTGCTGGCTGAGGTGCGTCAGCGCACTCTGGAAACCCTGAAACTGCATCCCTGATACCTCTAATACACCCAGCCTGCGAGTCGTGGGCTGGGTGTATTCCTTGTTTGTAACTCAAGTCACAGAATGCGCTGAGGTGACAAGCGGCGGCTGCCCGGGGGGCGGACCCATGCCACTTAGTCAACCGCGAACTCCGAAACGTGAGTTATCCAAAAATCCCCTTTCCTGGCACGGCTTCTGCTAACTTAAATTCTGACCGAACGGTCCAGAGGTGCTTGCGCGTGTAAAGTCTGCGAAAATCGCCGCTGTTACAAAACACCACAGTGGTTACACACCATAACCGCTGTTACGGAAAATCATAAAAACAAGGCGACTGACCAGTTGGCTGCGTTCGTACAGACGCCCATTTGGGTTGCCTATAATAGGAATCATCATGCTGGAACAATTCTTCAAGCTGAAAGAACTCGGAACCGATGTTCGCACCGAAGTGCTTGCGGGTATTTCTACTTTCCTGACCATGGCGTATATCATCGCCGTGAACCCGGGCATCCTGTCGGCGACAGGCATGCCGTTCGACGCTGTGTTTGTGGCTACCTGTATTGCCGCTGCCCTGGGCACCGGCATCATGGGTTTGCTGGCTAATTACCCGGTGGCACTGGCCCCGGGCATGGGTCTCAACGCCTTCTTCACCTTTGGTGTTGTGATGGGCATGGGTGTTAGCTGGGAAGTGGCGCTGGGCTGTGTGTTCTGGTCCGGTATCCTGTTTGTGCTGCTCAGTGCCTTTAAAGTACGGGAGTGGATCATCAACGCCATTCCCGGGTCGATGAAAACCGGCATTGCCGTTGGTATTGGTTTGTTCCTGGCCATTATTGGCTTGCAGGGTGCGGGCGTAGTGGTCAATAACGATGCCACCCTGGTTGGCCCGGGCGATCTGAGCTCACCGCAGGTGATTCTCGCGTTTCTGGGTTTTGCGCTGATCACAGCCTTGCACCACCGGGGCGTTACCGGCAGCGTCATCATAGGCATTCTGGCTACCACGGTTGCCGGCTTCTTTTTCGGTCTGGTTGAATACAACGGCCTGGTATCCATGCCGACGGGCCTCGGTGCCACCTTCTTCCAGCTGGATATTCTTGGCGCCCTGGAACTGAGCCTGATTGCTGTCATTCTGGCGTTCCTGTTTGTGGATGTGTTCGATACCTCGGGTACGCTGGTGGCCGTTGCCAAAGAAGGCAAGTTGCTCGACAAAGACGGCAAGCTGCCGCGCCTGGGTAAGGCCCTGATGGCTGACAGTACGGCCTCTGTGGCGGGGTCATTGCTGGGCACCTCGACCACCACCAGTTACATTGAGAGTGGTGCGGGCATCGCGGCCGGTGGGCGTTCTGGCCTGACTGCACTGACTGTGTCGGTACTGTTCCTGCTGGCTCTGTTCTTCTCGCCGCTAGCCCAGATGATTCCTTCCTACGCGACGGCGTCGGCCCTGTTGTTTGTCGCAGTGCTGATGATTTCGTCGATTTCCAGCGTTGACTGGAAAGACCTGACCGAAGCCGCTCCGGTCGTGGTGACAGCCGTCATGATGCCGCTGACCTATTCCATTGCAGAGGGCATCGCGGCCGGTTTCATCACCTATGCTGTCGTCAAAGTATTCGCCGGCAAGGCGAAAGACGTGAACATCAGCGTCTACATCATTGCCGGTGCAGCCTTGCTGAAGTACGTCTTTCTGTAACAGCCTGACGGGCTAAGCCCGTCAGAAGCATCGCGAAAATAAAACGGGGCCGCTACAATGGCCCCGTTTTTTATGTGAAGTGGAATAGTCAGTGCCAAATAATTCAGTACAGAACAGCGAAAACCAGGCCGGGTTGTTTGACCCCAAAGCTCACATCCGCACCGTGCCGGACTGGCCCAAGCCCGGGGTGCAGTTTCGTGACATCACTACGCTGTTGTCTGACGCGCGGGTGTTTCGTCAGCTGATCGATGCCTTCGTACACCGGTATTTCGAGTATGAAATCGATGCCGTGGTCGGTATAGATGCCCGTGGTTTCATTTTGGGTGCGCCACTGGCCTATCAGCTTAATACCGCCTTTGTACCGGTACGCAAGCAAGGCAAACTGCCGTTTGACACGCTGGAAGAGGCCTATGAGCTGGAATACGGTCAGGCGGTACTTCAGATTCATGCGGATGCACTTAAACCAGGTCAGCGTGTACTGGTGATCGATGACCTCATTGCCACCGGTGGCACTCTGGTCGCGGCCTGTTCACTGGTCCAGCGGCTGGGGGCTGAGGTGGTTGAATGCACGGCCATTGTCGATCTGCCCGACCTCGGTGGCAGCCAGACGCTGAGGCATGCCGGCTATACGGTTCGTGCTCTGTGTGAGTTTGAGGGCGACTAAAGCGGTATAACCCGTTCATCCCGTATGTGGTTAGACTGATTCTTGCCGGAGCGTTTCGGTTCCGGTATCCGCAGCAGACAGGCAGGGGGCAACCATGACCACTTATCGAGCATTACGAATACACCTCACCGATGACGGGGTGACTCGCGCTATTGAAGATCGGGCAATGAGCGAACTGCCCGATCACGATGTACTGATACGGGTGCACTGGTCGTCGCTGAACTACAAGGATGCGCTGTCCGCAAACGGCCACAAAGGCGTGAGCCGCTACTACCCCCACACGCCCGGCATCGATGCCGCGGGCGTCGTTGAACGTGACCGGTCCGGTCAGTTTCAGCCGGGGACCGAAGTCGCCGTGATCGGTTTTGATCTGGGCATGAACACCCAGGGTGGCTTTGCCGACTACGTCTGTGTTCCGGCCGACTGGGTGGTGACCCTGCCAACGGGTCTGAGCATGGCCGACAGCATGCGGCTCGGTACCGCCGGGGTAACGGCGGCCTATTGCCTGGAAAAACTGATTGAAACCGGTGTCCGTGCCGACGATGGCCCTATACTGGTTACTGGCGCAACGGGAGGCGTCGGCAGTCTGGCAGTGCATTTGCTCTCGACTTTGGGCTACAAGGTGACCGCTGTCACTGGCAAGACTGAGGCCCATGACTGGCTGCGACAACTGGGTGCCACAGACATACTGCCCCGGGAAGCGCTGAGTGAACCGGACCGGAAGGCCTTGCGACCGGCTCAGTTCGCCGGTGCCATCGATACCATCGGGGAACATACCCTGGTCAATATTCTCAAGAGCTTGCGTTTTGGCGGGTCAGTAGCGGCCTGTGGCATAGTGGGTGGCACGGCGCTTCCCGCCGATATATTCCCGTTTATTCTGCGAGGCGTGAACTTGCTGGGTGTCGCGAGTGCCGATGCGCCACTCGATGCCCGCACCCGGGTGCTGGCCAAGTATGCCGGGCTGTGGAAGCTGCCTCTGCTAAGTTCGATGTGTGACACCCTGTCGCTCGATGAACTGGGGCCCCGTATCGACGCCATGCTGTCCGGCAAAATTCAGCGTCGCGCGCTGATCCGCATTGCACAGGACTGATCCGATGGTGCAACCGGATCCAACCACACCGGGCTGGACACTGGACCCTGACCTCGCCCTGACTGACCCGGGCTGGAGGGCAGCGCTTGGCCCCATTCTCGCCGAGCCGCAACAGCGCACTCTGGTGCAATGGCTTAACCAGCGCGCGGCCGGGGGCGCGCAGCTGTATCCGCCCGCCGAGTCTGTGTTCAGAGCGCTTAATGCCACACCGGTCGAGCAGGTCAAGGTCGTCATTTTGGGGCAAGACCCTTATCACGGCCCAGGTCAGGCACAGGGGCTGAGCTTTTCAGTCCCTACCGGGGTTCGGTTTCCACCCAGCTTACGCAATATCTTCAAGGAGCTGGCCAGTGATGTGCCGTTCAGCCCGCCTGACAGCGGTGATCTGACGCCCTGGACTCAGCAGGGTGTATTGCTGCTGAATGCGGTACTGACGGTTGAGCAGGGCCAGGCCAATGCGCACCAGGGCAAAGGCTGGGAAGCCGTCACCGATGCCGTGATCGACCACATTAACCGGCACCGGGACGACGTAGTGTTTATGTTGTGGGGCAGCTACGCTCAGAAGAAAGGTCAAATGATTGACCGTCAGCGTCACTGTGTGTTGACGGCTCCACATCCATCGCCTTTGTCAGCACATCGGGGCTGGTTTGGATCCGGGCACTTTTCGAAGGCAAATGCCTATTTACGTGGCACCGGTCAAACACCCGTCGACTGGCAGCTTCAGGCGACGGTTTCCGACTGACTTTCAAGGGTCAAAAACACGCCCCCTGCTTTGCTATCCAACTGTAAATTCTCAAAAAATACCGTTATTTGCCTGCCATTGCACGGCGTCTGGACTAACCTTAAGAATGTAAGAAGACAGGAACTTCCGGCCCGAAATGCATTCAGCCAGAGTTCATCTTTCTTCGCTTGTTCATTGCAAAAAACGGAGTACGCCGGGCGGCCGGCACCTCATCTTAACCTGTCTGGTTTTTTACACTGGCGCGTACTTTGCAGCCAGGAAACCGTTGGATTGATAAACACTGAAGCATGATAGACATCGCTCATGGAAAGAGCCTAATTGTTAGCGTTTTAGGGGGTCGTTCATGGATATTTTCAAGCACTTTCAGTCACGTTACGAAGCCAGGTTGCTGGAGGAGTATTCCCTCGAGGAGTACCTCAGCCTTTGCAAAGAGGACCCGATGGCCTACTCATCGGCACCCGAGCGCATGCTCGCCGCCATTGGCGAGCCTCAGGTCATCGATACCGCCAAAGACTCGAGGCTCAGCCGCATTTTCTCCAACAAAATCATCCGGCGTTACCCGGCCTTTGAAGAATTCTATGGCATGGAAGAGCCGATCGAGCAGATCGTTTCCTACTTCCGCCACGCCGCTCAGGGGCTGGAAGAGAAGAAACAGATTCTTTATTTGCTGGGCCCGGTGGGTGGGGGTAAATCGTCGCTGGCCGAGCGATTGAAGCAATTGATCGAGACAGTCCCGTTCTATGCCATTAAAGGCTCGCCGGTGTACGAGAGCCCGCTCAGCCTGTTTGACCCGGATGAAGACGGTGCCATTCTCGAAGAGCGGTACGGCATCCCGACCCGGTATCTTCGGTCCATCATGTCACCCTGGGCGGTTAAACGCCTGCATGAGTATGGCGGCGACATCAGTCAGTTTCGGGTGGTGAAGCTGTTCCCATCCATCACCGACCAGGTCGCGGTTGCCAAGACAGAACCGGGTGACGAAAACAACCAGGATATTTCAGCACTGGTCGGTAAAGTCGATATCCGCATGCTTGAGGATTTCCCCCAGAACGACCCGGACGCCTACAGCTTCTCGGGCGCCCTGTGCAAAGCGAACCAGGGCCTGATGGAATTTGTCGAGATGTTTAAGGCGCCGATCAAGGTGCTGCACCCGTTGCTCACCGCCACACAGGAAGGCAACTACAACGCCACTGAAGGCATGAGTGCCATACCCTTCTCGGGTACGGTGCTGGCGCACAGTAACGAATCGGAGTGGAAGGCGTTTCGTAACAACAAAAACAACGAAGCGTTTCTGGACCGTGTGTTCATCGTCAAGGTGCCGTATTGCACCCGGGTCACCGAAGAAATCAATATCTATCGCAAGCTGATCGAAAACAGTTCACTGTCGGCGTCACCCTGTGCACCGGATACCCTGAAAATGCTGGCCCAATTCTCGGTTCTGTCTCGTCTAAAGGAACCCGAAAACTCCAACGTTTATTCGAAAATGCGCGTCTACGATGGCGAAAACCTGAAAGACACCGACCCCAAGGCCAAAACCATTCAGGAGTACAAGGATTCCGCCGGTGTCGACGAAGGTATGGACGGCCTCTCGACCCGGTTCGCGTTCAAGATACTGTCGAAGGTGTTCAACTTCGACGCCACCGAGGTGGCTGCCAACCCGGTGCATCTGCTTTACGTGCTGGAAGAACAGATCGAACAGCAGCAATTCCCCCAGGAAGTGCACGATCGTTATCTGGCGCACCTGAAAGAATACCTGGCGCCACGTTATGTGGATTTCATCGGCAAGGAGATTCAGACCGCTTACCTCGAAAGCTACTCCGAGTACGGACAGAATATATTTGATCGCTACGTTACTTATGCTGATTTCTGGATACAGGATCAGGAGTTCCGCGATCCCGAAACCGGCGAGATTCTGGACCGCGCGGCACTGAACGAAGAACTGGAAAAGATTGAGAAACCCGCGGGCATCTCCAACCCAAAAGACTTCCGCAACGAAATCGTCAATTTCGTGTTGCGCGCCCGGGCCAACAACGAGGGTCGTAACCCGAGCTGGCAGAGCTACGAGAAACTGCGCGCAGTCATCGAGAAGAAGATGTTCTCGAACACCGAAGATCTGCTGCCGGTGATTTCCTATTCGGCCAAGTCATCGACCGATGACGAGAAGAAACATCAGGATTTTGTGCGGCGCATGGTCAACCGTGGTTACACCGAGAAGCAGGTGCGTCTGCTGAGCGAATGGTATTTGAGAGTGCGCAAGTCGTCCTGATCGTTTTCGAAACGGCTGGCCAGCAGGCAACACCCTTGCCCGCCAGCCGGCCAACCCGGTCAGCCCGACACACAGAGGTCACAGTATGATGAATTCCTACGTGATTGACCGTCGGTTAAATGGAAAGAACAAGAGTGCGGTTAATCGTCGGCGGTTCCTGGAACGGTATCGCAAGCACATCAAAAAGGCGGTGAACGAAGCGGTGAACAAGCGCTCAATCACCGATATGGAGCACGGCGAATCCATTTCCATTCCCTCGGAAGACATTTCCGAGCCAGTCTTCGGCCATGGCCGGGGTGGCAAGCGCAACATCATCAACCCGGGCAACAAGGAATTCCGTTCCGGTGACCGCATTCGCAAGCCACAGGGCGGCGGCGGTGGCCAGGGGCAGGGTAGTGGAGAGGCTGGCAACAGCGGGGAAGGGCTGGACGACTTTACCTTCAACATCACCCAGGATGAATTTCTCGAGTTCCTGTTTGAAGACCTGGAATTGCCCAATCTGGTGCGCAAAGAACTCAAGGAAATGAGCGACCACGTCTATCGGCATGCCGGTTTTACCAGCCAGGGCGTGCCCAACCGCATCAATATCGTTCGCTCATTGCGCAACGCCCATGCCCGGCGTATTGCCCTCAGCGGTAAATCCCGGCGTCGGCTGAAAGAGCTCAAAGCACTGGTTGAGCAAGAGATGGAGAAAGAGGAGGTTTTGCGCGATGGCCACTCTTTGCTGGCCTGGCAGGAGGAAATTGAACGACTGGATCAGAAGATCCGCCGAATGCCATTTATCGATGATTTTGACCTGCGCTTTAACCGCAACGAACGGGTGCCGGTGCCCAGTAATGCCGCCGTCATGTTCTGCCTGATGGACGTCTCCGGCTCCATGACACAGAACACCAAAGACATGGCCAAGCGCTTCTTCTTGTTGCTGTACCTGTTTCTGCGGCGCAACTACGAGAAAATTGACGTTGTCTTTATCAGGCATCACACCAGTGCCAAAGAAGTGGACGAAGAAGAGTTTTTCTACTCCCGTGAAACCGGCGGCACCATTGTCTCCAGTGCATTGAAGATGATGGGTGAGGTGATAAACGACCGCTACCCGTCCAATGCCTGGAACATTTACGCGGCCCAGGCATCCGATGGCGACAACTGGAATGACGACTCGCCCCAGTGCCGTGAGCTGTTGGCCAAGGCGATCATGCCACTGGTGCAGTACTACTCCTACATCGAGATTACACCGCGAGACCACCAGGCGCTCTGGCATGCCTATGAAGATGTTCAGGCTGCGTTTCCGGAACAGTTCGCGATGGAGCAGATTATTGATCCGTCCGATATTTATCCGGTCTTCCGCCAGTTGTTTCAGAGGAAAACCACATGACACAGAAGCCTATCTCGACCGGCAGTGAATGGACCTTCCCGCTGATTCAGGAATACGATGAGGTGATCGGCCAGATAGCCCAGGAATACCGGCTCGATACCTACCCCAACCAGATCGAGATCATCAGCTCGGAGCAGATGATGGATGCCTATTCATCCATTGGCATGCCACTGGGCTATCACCACTGGTCTTATGGCAAGCAATTCCTTCAGACCCAACAGAATTATCAGCGCGGCTTTATGGGCCTGGCCTACGAGATTGTGATCAACTCCAGCCCGTGCATCGCCTATCTGATGGAAGAGAACACCATGCCCATGCAGGCACTGGTGATTGCCCATGCCTGCTACGGTCATAACTCGTTTTTCAAAAATAACTATCTGTTCAAAACCTGGACGGATGCGACCGCGATTATCGATTACCTGGTCTTCGCCAAACAGTACGTGACCCAATGCGAAGAGCGGTACGGCGTGCGTGAGGTCGAGCGGATACTGGATTCCTGCCATGCGCTGCAGAACTATGGCGTCGACCGCTACAAGCGGCCATCCCCGATTTCAGCGGCCGAAGAACTCTCCCGTCAGGAGGAGCGCGAGGCCTACCAGCAACAGCAGGTGAACCTGTTGTGGCGCACCATACCGGTATCGGAGGGCAAGGAAACCCAGCAGGAACGGCGCACCTTCCCGCCGGAGCCTCAGGAAAACATCCTGTATTTCATTGAAAAAAACGCCCCCTTGTTGGAACCCTGGCAACGTGAGCTGGTGCGCATTGTGCGCAAACTGGCCCAGTATTTTTACCCCCAGCGCCAGACACAGGTGATGAACGAGGGCTGGGCCAGCTTTTGGCATTACACCCTAATGAACGAGATGTACAACCGGGGGTACATCACCGAAGGCTTCATGATGGAGTTTCTGGCCAGTCATTCCGCCGTGGTCTACCAGCCCCCCTATGATTCAAAATACTATTCCGGGCTGAATCCTTACACCCTGGGCTTCAACATTTACCGGGATCTCAAGCGCATGTGTGAACACCCGACCGATGAAGACCGGGAATGGTTTCCGGATCTGGCGGGCAAGGACTGGCTCGATACACTGCATTTCGCCATGGAGAACTTCAAGGACGAGAGCTTCATTCAGCAGTTCCTGTCACCCAAGGTCATGCGCGATATGCATCTGTTTGCGGTCTATGACGATGAGGACGAGAGCGAGTACGAGATCAGCGCGATCCACGACGAACAAGGGTATCGCAAACTGCGAGCGATGTTGGCAGAGCAGTACAACCTGAGCATGCGCGAGCCCAACATCCAGGTCGTGGACGTCAATTTGCGCGGTGACCGTTCACTGACGCTGCGCCATACCCGGCACAATAACGTACCGCTCGACAAAGACGCCGACAAAGTGCTCAAGCACGTACACCGGCTGTGGGGCTTCGACGTGCACCTGGAATCATGCCAGGGCGATGAAGTGCGCCAGCGGTTGCACATGCCACCCCGGGAGATGACACCAGAGCAGGCCCTGGAGGAAGGACTGAAGTATGTGTAGAACCACGGCCATTGTGCACCGGCAGCGGCCTGGGTATGATTCCAGCAACCTGATTAACACGCTCACCCAGTGAGCGGAGGCGACAAACAGACAGCACAATACTCTGAACTTCAAACCACCGAGCCCTGGTGGTCTACGTCAATCGTGATATGACGCCAGGGCCTTGTTCGACACCTGCGGTGAAGAACAACAGGGTTGCCGCGGAAACGCGTCAGCCTCCCGACTTGGAAAGGTGATGCATGTTAGAAGACGCGATGGGCCGCCGGTTCTATTACCTGCGGCTGTCGGTAACCGATGTGTGCAATTTTCGTTGCACCTATTGCCTGCCAGATGGCTATCAGGGTAAACCTGATCAGTCCTTTCTTACGCTGCCCGAAATCAGACAGACGCTAACGGCCTTTGCGGCCCTTGGTACTGAAAAGGTCCGTATTACGGGCGGGGAACCAGGCCTGCGCCGTGATTTGCCGGAGATCATCAGCGCAGCCGCTCAAACCCCGGGTATCCGGACCGTGGCGCTCACGACCAATGGTTACCGGTTGGCTGAGCGCATTGCCCGCTGGCGACAGGCCGGGTTAAACCAACTGAATGTTTCCATCGATAGCCTGGACCCGGCCGAATTTCATTCCATAACAGGGCATAACCGCTTGCCAGAAATACTGCGCGGGCTGGAGGCGGCACTCGCAGAGGGCGTGTCAGTCAAGGTCAATGCCGTGTTGATGCGTGGTCTGCCCGATCAACTGGCCTCTTTTCTGGATTGGCTGAAGACCACCCCGGTCACCTTGCGTTTTATCGAGGTCATGGAGACTGGCGATCACCCGGCCTTCTTTCGAGAGCATCACATCAGCGGCCAGACCGTGAAACAGCAATTGTTGGCTGCAGGCTGGCAAGCCGTGCAGCGACGCCGGGATGCCGGGCCTGCCGAGGAGTTCTGGCACCCGGACTATCAGGGTCGTATTGGCCTGATCATGCCTTACAGTCAGGATTTCTGCTCCAGTTGCAACCGGCTGCGCATTTCCTCAACGGGAAAGCTGCATCTGTGCCTGTTTTCAGACGGTGGGCTGGACGTTCGTCCCTGGATGCAACCCCACGTGGCCACGACGGAACTGCAAGACAGACTGACCGCGTTGCTCAGGCACAAAGCGCCGAGTCATTTGCTGCACGACGGCCAAACCGGTGGCACCCAGAATCTGAGCATCATCGGAGGCTGACGGCGGTGGACAGTCATGACTGAACAGGGGGCTGTGCTGATTCTGGCCGGCGGCCGCAGCCGACGCATGGGTACCGACAAGGCGCAGCTGCCAATCGCGGATACCACCCTGCTGAACTGGCAACGCCAGCGCCTGTCCGCACTCGGCCTGCCGGTCTGGCACAGCGGGCCAGGCGGCATCGCCGATGCCTGGCCCGATTTTCGGGGCCCCCTGGCCGGATTGTACAGCGCACTGAGGCACCATCCGGAAGCCGCATTCTGGCTGGTCATACCGGTGGATATGCCCGCGCTGCCGCTGGACCGCTTGCGCCGGCTGGAGCAATGCATGAAGGCCGGGTCACCCCCCGTGGCTTACAGCAATGCACCGCTACCGCTGGCTGTGCCAGCTGCAGCAGCACTCCGGGAAACACTGGCCACCTGGCTGAATCAGCCAGATGGTCCCAGGTCCCTGCGTGCCTTGATGTCACATTTTAACGGGCGGTGGCTCACTGAGCCTTTGGATGAACGCGACCGCCTCAACCTAAATACGCCTGAAGACTGGGCTGCGTTTCAGGCACTGCGCCTGAGATGAAGCGCAAACAGCCAGGCAAGCCCAGAGGAGAGACCGGTGACTAAGCCGATAAACCCGGAGACAAACCCATCGCCGCAAGCCCTGAACGTGGTGGTGCTAACGGTGTCTGATACGCGCGGCCCGCACAACGATACGTCCGGTCAGTATCTGGCAGACGCTGCTGCTGCGGCCGGGCATAAGGTCATTGAAACGATGATCGAAAAAGACGAGGTATACCAACTGCGGGCCCACCTGTCACGCTGGATCGCCTCGGCCGATGCCCAGGTGGTACTGATGACCGGAGGCACCGGCTTTACCGGTCGTGATTCGACGCCCGAAGCCGTTGCACCTCTGTTCGATAAGCACATTGAAGGCTTTGGTGAATTGTTCAGGCAGCTTTCCTACCAGGAAATTGGCACCTCGACGGTACAGAGCCGGGCTCTGGCCGGGCTTGCCAACGGTACGCTGGTGTTCTGTTTGCCAGGTTCAACCGGCGCCTGCCGAACCGGCTGGGAAGGCATCATTCGCGAACAGCTCGACTCCACGCACAAGCCCTGTAATTTCGTCGGTCAGTTGAAGGCGGTGGTCTTATGAGCGAATTCAGTCACCTGAACGACCGGGGTGAAGCCAACATGGTCGATGTCTCCGGCAAGGCGGTGTCACAGCGTGAAGCCAGGGCCGAAGCCTTTGTGACCATGAACGAGGCCGCGCTGACTCTGATCGAACAGGGCGGTCACCACAAGGGCGACATTTTCGGGGTGGCCCGGGTGGCTGGCATTCAGGGTGCCAAACTGACACCTCAACTGATTCCCCTTTGCCACCCGCTGATGCTGAGCAAGATCGGCGTCGAGCTTGAACTGCAGCGTGTGCAGGGGCGTGTGCGCATCGAAACCCGGTGCAAGCTCGATGGCAAAACCGGGGTCGAGATGGAAGCGCTGACCGCGGCTTCGGTCACTGCACTGACCTTGTTTGACATGGTCAAAGCGGTCGACCCGGGCATGTGCATTGAAGGCCTTAGGGTGCTGGAGAAACAAGGCGGCAAAACAGGTCACTGGACAGCGGACGAGGTTGCTGATGTCTGAACCGGTTCAGGTAAAGTTTTTTGCCCGTTTGCGAGAAGAGCTCGGGGTCTCCAGCCTCAACATTCCGGCTGAGGAAGTGCCCGACCTCGATGCACTGCTTGACTGGCTGGTCAAGGCGCACCCTCAGTGGCAACCGGCACTGCAGGGTAAGCTGATGACGGCCGTGAATCAAAACATGACCTCATCTAATGCGACGCTTCTACCGGGCGACGAAGTCGCACTGTTTCCACCCGTAACCGGAGGTTGAGTCATGCGAACAACGGCTATAGAGGTACGCGTTGGCTCGGACGATTTTGATGTTCAGGCTGAATACGATGCCCTCTGTTCTCACAACACCGATGACGGCGCCGTGGTGTTCTTTGTCGGCCGGGTGCGAGACCTCAACGAGGGAGAAGCGGTTCATGGCCTGCATCTGGAGCATTATCCGGGCATGACCGAATCGGTTCTGCAACATCTGGCAGAGCAGGCGGCCGGGCGCTGGCCGCTAAACCGGGTGCGTGTTGTTCACAGGGTGGGCGACTTGCACCCGGCTGACCAGATTGTCTTTGTCGGTGTCAGCAGCCCCCACCGGCAAGCGGCGTTTGATGGTGCAGCTTTTTTGATGGACGTTCTGAAAACCGAGGCACCGTTCTGGAAAAAAGAAACCGGTCCGGACGGTACCTCGCGCTGGCTCGATGCGCGACAGAGTGACACCACACTGGCGGAACGCTGGCGTTAACCCGCCTTTGAGTGAGGCTGGTGTTCCCTCAGGCAGGCTTCGATGAGCCCGTCTTTTCGAGCCCAGATGGAATGCACCCACTCCTGCACTTCCTGGCGAAAGACATCGTCATTCTGGTAATCGCCCCGGCTGAAGTGATCGGGAATGGCGATTTCTTCAACGCTCATAATCACATGGTTCATGCGCCCGCACAGCAGATCCCAAAATGAGGGGACGCCCTGAGGGTAGACGATGGTGACGTTCGTCAGCGCGCTGAATTTGCTGCCCAGCGCCCTAATGGTAAAGGCGATGCCGCCGGCCTTGGGCCTGAGCAAATGCCGGAATGGGGAGCTCTGTTGCTGGTGTTTGAGCGGCGAAAATCGGGTGCCTTCCAGAAAATTAACGACGCTGGTAGGCATTTCGGAAAACTTTTCGCAGGCGCGTTGAGTGGCCAGCAGATCCTGACCAGCTTTCTCCGGGTGTTTCTCCAGGTAGGCTTTGGAATGACGCTCCATAAAAGGAAAATCGAGGGCCCACCAGGCCTGGCCGACCACAGGAATGCGGGCCATTTGCTTCTTGATAAAAAATTTCAGCAACGGAATCTTTCGGTGATAGGCCTGGAACAACACAAATATATCGGCCCAGGACTGGTGATTGACAGTAAGCAGATACCAGCCCCTGGGGTTGAGCTGGCCCAGTCCCTGGATGTCCCAACGGGTTGTTTGCATTCGCCGCATCCACCATAGGATACCGCCCATCCACAGTGCGGCGATTTCAGTGATGCAGGGGTTAACCCAGCGTTGCCCGGCGGGAAACTGAAGTAACAACCGCAGCAGTATAAAGATATAAAGAAAGACCCCGAGAAACAGGGTATGGCCCAACAGGGCCAGGGCAGCAACAGCGCCCATCAGGTGTGATGCAATGGCGTGAACCATGGAGCGACTCGGTTGATCGGATGGCCGCTCAGTTTATGAAAATGGCACGGCGCTGACAAATCAGCGTCACAGTGGTCGAGTCAGAAAGGGGATTCCACGAGCAAATAACCCTTGCCCCGCACGGTTCGTATTGCGTTCTCCAGCCCAAGCTTCTGACGAATGCCGGATACCAGAATGTCCACGGTGCGTGATACCCCATCGTACTCTATGCCGCGCAGTGCTTTCATGATGTCATCGCGGCTGTGAATCACGCCGGGCTGATCGTACAGCAGGCACAACAGGTTGAATTCCGGCTGGGTCAGTTCAACATCCCGGCCCTGGCAGGTGACTTTTAAATTGCGCTTATCGACGTTGAGCCAATCGAGCACAGTGCCGTCGCTGACGCCCGATGGAGCGGTGATACGGCGGCTGCGACGCAGATGCGCCTTGATTCGCGCCAGCAGGACCCGGGGTTCGACGGGTTTGGTCAGGTAATCGTCAGCCCCCAGTTCCAGCCCGAGAATTTCGTCCAGGGATTCACCACGAGCGGTCAGAAACAGAATTGGCCCCTGGTAAAACTTCTGGATCTGGCGGCACACTTCCAGGCCATCCTGCCCCGGCAACATAATGTCCAGAATCACCAGGTCCGGTGCCCAGGCCTGAATGCGGTCTGGCGCCTGAAGGCCATCGGCGACGGTCTGCACCTCGAACCCTTCGCGGGTGAGGTATTGTCGGGTCAGATCGCTCAGGGCGACATCGTCTTCAACCAGAACCAGTCGGCCATAGCTGGCCTGACTTGCTTCGGCTTCGCCGGTCGTTGTTTTATCACTGGAGTTGGAGAACGTCATGGTCGGGTTCCTATGGGGTCCATCGCAGGCTGATCGATGCAGCATAGCTCAGTGGATCGGTCTCAGTCAGGTCGGTCAGATCAACTCGCAGCCGCAAGCGCCAGTCCGGAGCAAGCTGCCAGATGACGCGGTTCTCCAGTCCAAGCTGGTCGCGGGTCAGCGATTGCACCAGGTTGAATTCCGTCTCCCAGGCAGCAAAGTCGCTGCTGATGCCGACCCCCAGATCATGGTCGGTGGTGGTGGTCGCGTTGGCGTCCAGTCTGCGGTGCTCGCTTTCCCAGAACAGGCTCGCCCGGCTGCGCGTGCCCACTGCCGCCGATAGCGCAGCGCGGCTGTCGCTTTCGAGGCCCTGATCATGCCAGAACTGATCATGGGCGAGGCGTACTCGAAACGCCCCCATGCTTTGTGCGAAAGCGACCCGGCCGAGCCAGCCATCCAGAGTGTCGTCGTGTTGCAAACCCAGGGTCAGTTGTACTATGGCGTTGGGGTTGCGCACCGAAAACCCGCCCTCCAGCCGCCCAAGCCAGGGCGAATCGGTTCTGCCCGGGTAATGGCGAGACAAGGCCGTCATCTGAATCAGCGGTCGCACGGTGTAGGATTGCCGGGTGGAATAGAACACGGTTTTAGGCAGCAGTAGCTGGCCCTGGCCTCCGACCTGAGCATAGCCACTGTTCGCCTGCTCAGTCTGCCCGGCACTGAGTTCCAGATAACTGCTGAACTGATAGTCGCTTACTGTCTGGGCTTCCTGTGCCTGTATCAGCAGCACCTGGGTGTTGATGCGCACCCGCACCGGTAAGTCGGGGTCGGCCAGTACGTCAGCCAGATAGCGTTCAGCGGTGTCTGGCTGGTTCAGTTGTAGGTAAAGTACTGCCAGTTCCAGCTTCAGGCGGGCAGCGGTCGGGTTTTGGCTGTGCAGGGCTTCCAGGTCGATGACGGCTTGTACGACGTTCCCGTCGGCCTGCAATTGCTGAATGGCGGTCAGTTCCTCTGACCAGTCGGTTTCGGCGATAGCCATAACTGGCAGCAATAAAATCAGCCACAGGGCAGGTCGCAGACGCTTAAATAGTAATAGGCGTTTATTCATTGTCATCGTCGTCCTCTTCATCCCTATCATCGTCTGTGCCGCTGTCTTCCAGCTCGGTATCATCGTCCAGATCGTCGTCATCTTCATCATCATCAAGATCGTCGTCGATGCTATTGACCCCGGAGTCTTCACCCAGTGATTCATACCAGGTTTCAAACTGATCATCGGTCCAGTCTTCCGGCAGCGACAGCAGTGTATCGAGTGACAGCGATTCACGTTCATCGGGGGCCAGCTGGCTTAACCAGCGCTCCAGCAGGCGCTCCTGAGTGGACCCTGAAGCGCCGGCCCGGTCGGCAATTAACTGATCCAGTTGTTGCGATAAATCCTCAAGTGACCGGACATCGTTTTGCGATTCAAGCAGATTGTCGGGAAGATCGTCCCACTCTCCCCAGTCGTCTTCGGCCAAAGCCGGGCCGAGGCTCAGCAGGAGCATGAACAGCAGCGTCTCAAACAGCCGGGTGCACACTTCACGGCCCATCATGAGGTTGCCTCAGCTTGATGCGTCAGGGCTGGGAGTGACACCGTTACCGAGGCACCCCCCAGCTCGCTGCGACCGAGCGTCAATTCACCCTGGTAATGACGAACCAGGGTGGCGACCAGGGCCAGCCCCATGCCATGACCGTTATGGCTCAGGTTGCGCGCCTTGTCGCCACGCACGAAGGGTTGAATGGCGTCATCAAGGCTCATGCCCCTGAACCCCGGGCCGTTGTCTTCAACGGTGAGCACCAGGTGTGGCGGCTGGGCGCTCAGAGTGACACGCGTTTGTCCCTGTCCGTACTGAAGAGCATTGCTGATCAGGTTGCGGCACAGTCGACGCCAGTGGTGGGCAGCGATACTGCCGCGATTGATGGGGTCGAGCACCAGATCAAGAGTGCCACTGCCCGGTTGCATGCGATCAACCAGGTCGCTCAGTTCATTGCTGACAAAGCAGTAGGCCGAGTCCTGATCGCTACCGCTGGCTGGGCTTTGCTGGCTCAACTGATGGTACAGCAACAATTCGTCAATCAGTTGGTTCAATTCGCGGACATCGGCTTGCAGTTGCGCCGTCAGAGGGGCATCCGGGTCGAGCATGGCCAGCGCAAACTGCATTCTGGCCAAGGGGGTTTTCAGATCGTGGGAGACCGCCTGGTTCAGTTGCTGGCTTTGCTCGGCAAGTTGAATCAGACGATCAGCCATCGATTGAATGTGACGCCACATCTCGGTCAGTGCATCGTTCTGATTTTCCGGCAGGTCTGGCGATGTCCCCGTTTCGGCGATGGTATCGATGGCCTGGTTCATACGAGTCAGCCGAAATTGCAGTGGCCTCAGCACTCGCCAGAGCGCGAGGGCCGTAATGCTCAGAAAACCGATCAGCAAGATCAATGTCATATCGGGCGTTAGCCAGACGAATTCCTGAAATGGCCCGAGCCTGAGCGCTTGCTCGGAACCGGCCGGTACATAGACAAAAAACTGTTTCAGGGTGTTGTTCCGGTCGACCACGACCTGTCCGTTGTCCAGATCACGTTCAAGCACAAACCCCAGGCCTTCATTGCGCCAGCCCAGGCGCTCAATGCCGATGCCCAGGTCGGCATTCAACTCGGCCAGGCGTTGTTCCCGCTGCACAGCCGGGACCAACGACAGCTCGTTAGTCACCAGTAAGCCGAGACCAGTGGCCAGATGCTCCCAGTCACTGATGGTGACGCTAACGGCCTGCCGGTCATCAAGAGGATGGATAAAGCGCGCCGTTTCGCTGACCCAGTCAACATCACTGTATTGGGCTTGCTGTAGCGGATTGTCGGCGGAGACCCAGTTGGTACCGGTCAACGTTGATACCAGGTCCAGCCAGGACTTGCGGCGTTCGTCTGTGTCCTGGCGCTGGTATCCCTGTTGCACAAACCGGGCGGTAGAACTCAGCAAGGGGTCTGAGAAATGTTTGAAACGGGCATCGTTGACCAGTGTGACGGCCACAAACAACGCAAGGCCGGCGATCAGTAAGATGCCAACCCAGGTGCTGTAAATTCTGGCGAATATCGAAAACATCAAGTGCCCTCAGTGAGACCACACTATAACGGTCCGGGCGTCGGCTGAGAACGCTTGCCAACAATCCCGGTACAGTATTGAAACATGTCATACAAAGCTGGGGCGTAGGCTTGGTTGCGAGTCAGATCAGCCCGTCGGGCATCACATTGATCGTGAGTGGCAGACAGCAAAAGGTGATAACTATGACTAAACCATCGCAATTGAAACAGACACAAGACAGCACGCTATCGCATCGCGGTATCCGGTCTTACCGCCCCCGTCCGCTGACGATGGCCGTTATTGCCGGTACAACTACCTTGCTGGCAGCCTGCAACCCGGGAGGTGATACCAGTTTGGGACGCGCCACTCTGGATATTCAAGCCACGGCACCCAGCTACAGTGCGAACACAGCGCGTTCTCTGACGGTGCGGGATGCGGGCGAACCGGTTGTATTGCCCGTCATCAACCCGGACAGCAGTAAAGCGGGGGACCTGACCCTAACCAAAGCCTGGATCGTTGTGCGCTCCATTGAGCTAGAGCAGGATGACGACGATGATCAGGATGACGATGACGATGACGACAGCGACGACGATGAGATCGAATTTGTCGGCCCCTTTGTGGTTAATCTGCTCACCAATGAGGTGACGCCCAATTTGCCAGAGCTGAGTTTGCCCCGTGGCCGATACGACGACATCGAAATCGAGTACGGTCCGTTGCGCAGTAATGATCAGGGTGCAGACGGGCAGCCACTGATGGATCAGTTCGAAGACCTGGGCGCAAATTACAGCCTCTATCTTGAGGGGCAATATACGCCAGTAAACGGGGCAGTGAACGCGTATGACTTTAAGCTGACCTACGACGATGATGACGATTTCGAGTTGTCGGGGCTGGATTCCAGTCTGGGCTTTGACGTTGATGGCTCAGTGGATTTGATCGTCGCGTTCCGCATGGCACGCTGGTTCCGGTTTGACGACGATGACACCAATAGCGATGGCGTTCGTTTTGAAGATGGCATCGCGCAGGGAACCAATGAGATTTTTCTGGACGATGATGACAGCTCAAATGACGCTGCAAAGGTGTATGACGTTATCGAGGAAAACATCGAGGAGTCGGCCGATTACGGTGAAGACGACGATGACGACGGAGACCTGGATTCAGACGAAGATGACGACGACGATGATGATGGCGACGACGACTGGGATGACTGGGACGATGACGACAACAGTTGAACCCGTTTTTGTAACCGAACCCGTGTAAGACCCTTGGCCAGACTATCGTCTGGCCTTTTTTATGGCAGAACCGTCTGCATTCCGGTAACAGGCCGCAATCGATCGATGACCTTAAGCCGCCTTAACGATTGGTCAACTTGATCTCGATACGCCGGTTATTCTGAAACGCTTCTTCGGTGAAAGCCGGGTCAACCGGGTGGTGTTCGCCAAAGCCTGCGGCCGCCATGCGGTTCTGATCGATGCCCTGTTGTGCCAGATAGCGAACAACCGACACCGCCCGGGCTGTGGAAAGCTCCCAGTTGGAGGGGAAACGCTCGGTGTTGATCGGGCGCTGGTCAGTATGGCCGTCGATGCGCAGTATCCAGTTGATGTCGTCGGGTATGTCAGCGGCGATTTCCTCGAAAATATCGGCCAACTTGTCCAGCTCGCCCTGGCCCGCAACGCCCAACGTCGCCGACGCTGACTCGAAAAACAGCTCGGAAGGCAGCAGAAAGCGATCGCCCTCGATCCGGATGTTGGGGTTATTGGCCAGCGCCTGGCGCAGTCGGCCAAAGAAATCGGACCGGTATTGTTCGAGCTCGTTGACGCGCTGTGCCAGAGCCGAATTTAAACGCTCGCCCAAGTCTGCCAGTAAGACCTCTTGCTCGGCAGTCAGTTCCTGCTCCAGCGCCAGGGCGGTGCTGATCTGGTTAAGTTGGGCTTGTAGGGCATCAATTTGCTGACTCAAGCGGTCAATCTCAGCCTGGGCCCGGGCCGACAACCGTTTTTCCTCTTCCAGGGCTTCTTCGCCTTCGCTGGCGATGGCGACCAGGTCTTCAATGCGCAGCTCTTGTTCCTCGATCTCACGCTGGGCGAGCAGGGTGCGCTCCTCTTCGGTGGCCAGCCTGGCTTCCAGGGCCTGGCTGCGATCGCGCAGGGAACCGACCAGCTCATCCCGGGCGGCCAGTTCGACTTCCAACTGATCGACGGTTTCCTCGCTTTGGTTCAGGCGGGTTACCAGGCCGGCAATTTCCTGTTCCAATTCGGCCCGCAATTCGCGCAGGGTCACGATATCCTGTTGCAGCGCGGCTTTTTCCCGTAATTGGACCTCGATGGTTTCCCGGTCGGTTTCAATGGTCTCCTCAAGCGCGGCTACCTGTTCCTCCAACCCGGCCTGGCGTTGCAGGCTTTGGTTATACTGAGCACGCAGTGACACCAGGCGTTCGTTCAACGCTTCATTGCTTTCTTCCTGAAGGCGCAGGGCATTGCTGATTTCGGCAAGGCGGGCATTAAGGCGGTTCAGCTCCGCATCCCGGTCCGAGACGGTTTCGGCCAGAAAGACCTGTGCCAGCGTGAAAATGAGCAACATGAAAATGACCAGCAACAACAGCGCCGACAGGGCGTCGACGTAGCCGGGCCAAACATTGACGGTGGATTGAGCGCGTCTGCGACTGCCTAACATCAGCGGGGCTCCGTTCAGTCGTCGTCAGAAAAACCCAGCTTTTCTTTCAGCTGGCGATTTTCTTCTTCGAGGATCAGGAGTTCTTCGGCCAGTTCCTCACGGGCTTTCTGGGTCCGTGGCAGGCCGGGCTCTTCGGTCAGGTCGCGCGCGTCAATCAGATTGGTTAGGCCCGTCAGCCATTCTTCAAGGCTGTCATAAAACCGGTTCTGTGCATGGCCGGCCTGAATATCCAGAAAGCCCAGTACCAGTGACCCCCCCAGACCGAGCAGTGATGAACTGAACGCAGTGCCCATGCCATCGAGTGGTCGTAGCAGGCCAGCCTGGAGTTCGCCGAAAACCTGCTCAAAATCCTGATTGCCGATGTCGAGGTTGATGATCACCCGGCCCACCGCTTCAATGGTGCCCAGCAAACCCCAGAAGGTACCCAATAGCCCCAGAAAGACCAGCAGGCTGATCATATAACGGGAAATCTCGCGGGATTCATCGAGTCGTGATCGAATGCCATCGAGCACGGTGCGCAGCGACATCGCCGACAGGGTAAAGCGGTCGCGCTTGAAATCTTCACCCAACTGGCGCGCCAGCGGCTTTAGCAGTCGTGGCTCCTGCTTAACTGACAAACCGCTGCGGCCGGTTCGAAACAGGGCAATCCACTGCAGTTCCGGACGCAGAATGAGGACCTGGCGGTAGGTCAGGCCAATACCAATCAACAAAACGGCCAGAATGAGAGCATTAAAGACCCAGTTCGCCATAAAGGCTGATTTGAGAGGTTCATAAATCAGAGCACAGACGGTGGCAACGATCAGCAGGTAGACCGTCATCCAGAAAAGGGTATGTTTGGGGTTGCTCATGAACACTCCTAGATGCGACATCAGACGGACGGAAAGTACCTTAGCACACTGTTCTTAACGTTGTCCTACCGACTTTAATTAAGCGTACAGGGTTTGAGTTTTAAGGTATCCATTACCACACTGGAACCTTAAAAAGGTCGGTAACACGGCGATATTGTCGCAATATTTAGGAATTGGTACAGGCCGAGTGTCGGCTATCGGGTGTGCCTATCCGGTGTAGTCCGCAGCATGGACTAAAACGCCAGGAGCGTTTTAGCATGAGCGTAGCGAGCCCGAAGGGTGAATCCCATGGATGGGAGTCATATCCTGCGGCCTAGGCTCCATGGAAGGATTTACGCCGAGCGATGTGTCGCACCACCCGTATAGGCATAGCCGGTGGCTGACACGCCTTTTTGGCACCTTAGTAAAATGGGCCGGTGTATTGGAGTAAATGAAACCAGACTAGTCTCCAATTGCCTACAAAGTCGGTGTAATAGGGGTTTGGTTTGAAAAAAGCACTTTAAAGTTCGTTTATGCGCGGATAAACTTCAATATCGAACAAAAAAGAAAATAACGGCGTTACAGAATCCGGGGTTCCTATGACAGATTTACTGCTAGCCATTGATCAGGGCACGACCAGTACCCGAGCCATTCTCTTCAGTCGGCAGGGCGACAGCCTGGCCAGTGCGCAACAGGAATTTGAACAGCACTTTCCAGATGATGGCTGGGTTGAGCACAACCCGGAAGACATCTGGCAGTCAACGCTCGATACCCTGAAAGAAGTCGTTGCCAGGGCAGGAGAGCACGATGGCACGATTCGGGCGCTGGGCATTACCAATCAGCGGGAAACCACTCTGGTGTGGAATCGCAAGACAGGTGAGCCGCTGTATAACGCCATTGTCTGGCAAGACCGGCGAACAGCCCGGTACTGCGAAGAGCTTCAGGACCGTAAGACCGAAGGCTGGGTGCATGAAAAAACCGGGTTGCTACTGGATCCATACTTTTCCGCCTCGAAGATCGCCTGGATTCTCGACAACGTCAAAGGTGCCCGGGCCCAGGCAGAAGCCGGTGACCTCCTGTTCGGCACGGTTGATACCTACCTGATCTGGAAGATGACCGGCGGCAAGCGCCACGTCACTGATGCGACCAATGCCTCCCGGACGCTGCTGTTCAACATTCATACCCAACAGTGGGATTCTGCACTGCTGGATCTGTTTCGAGTCCCCCGTTCAATAATGCCGACGGTGCTGGACTCGGCCGCCGATTTTGGCACCACCGATCCGGATGTCGTGGGTATTGAATTGCCCATTGCCGGGGTGGCCGGCGACCAGCAAGCCGCATTGTTCGGCCAATGTTGCTTCGATAAGGGCATGACCAAGAGCACCTACGGCACCGGCTGTTTTATGGTGATGAACACGGGCTCGCAACCGGTTAATTCAAAGCACCGCCTGCTGACCACCGTTGGCTACCGGATCGATGGCCGGGTGACCTATGCACTGGAAGGCTCCATTTTCATGGCCGGGGCCACCATGCAATGGCTGCGGGACAAAATGGGGTTCATCAAACACGCCGCCGACAGTGAAGCCATGGCCGAGAAAGTAGGGCCGGATCAGCATGTCTACCTGGTCCCGGCGTTTACCGGGCTGGGCGCCCCGCACTGGGACCCCGATGCACGCGCCGCCCTGGTCGGGATGACGCGGGATTCTGGCATTGAGCATATCGTGACGGCGGGTTTACAGTCGGTTGGGTACCAGACCGCTGACCTGCTGGGTGCCATGCTCGATGATGGCGCCATTGACGAAGTTGAACTGCGTATCGACGGTGGCATGGCCGCGAACAACTGGGCAATGCAGTTTCTGTCGAACGTGACTGACTCCAAAGTGACCCGTCCGGTCATTACGGAAACCACCGCACTGGGTGCGGCGATGCTGGCCGGATTGCAAACCGGGGTCTACAAGTCGACCCGGGAATTGTCTGAATTGTGGCAGGCAGATCGCACCTTTGACACCGACATGAAGTCGGATCAGCGTAAGCGGCTGGTATCTGGCTGGCAGCGAGCGGTTCGATCAGCGTTGATGGATTGAGACGGGCAATGAGTTAAGGCCACGGTTCAGGAGCGGTATTTGTAAACGGTATTGCGGCTGACCCCGGCCGCTTTAGCGGTTTTGGATACATTGCCGTGGTGCTCTTTCAGCAACCGGGGTATCAGCCGTTCCAGAGGTTCTACCTCTGGCGTGTTTCCTGGCTGGTGCGGGCTGTCGAGCTCATCGAAAAAGTCGTCAGGCAGGTGCCAGTCTTCCAGTTCATCCCCATCGGCCATGGCCATGCCCACTTTCAATACATGGACCAGCTGGCGCATGTTGCCAGGCCAGGGGTGTTTGACCAGCATCTTAAGCAAGTGCTCACTCAGCGGCTGGGCGGGTTCTTCAAGGCGCAAACGCTCGAAAACGTAGCGGATCAGTTCGGCCTTGTCGGCCCGGTCGCGCAGCGAGGGCAGTTCAATGTTGAGGCCAGAAATGCGGTAGTACAGGTCTTCCCTGAAACGGCCCTCGGCGACTTCGTCTTTCAGAATCCGGTTGGTGGCTGAAATCAGCTTGATGTCGACTGGAAATACCTCGGTCGAACCCAGCGGAGTAACCATGCGTTCCTGCAAGACACGCAGCAGCCGCGACTGAACCGTCAGTGGCATTTCCCCAATTTCATCAAGAAAGAGGGTGCCCCGGTGGGCGCGACGTATCAGGCCAATCGAGCCCTTGTTCTGAGCGCCGGTGAAGGCGCCGCGCTCGTAGCCAAAGAGTTCAGACTCGACCAGCTCCGACGGTATGGCGGCGCAGTTAACCGCCACCAGCATCTCACTGGCCCGGCTGCTGTGATAATGCAGGCTACGCACCAGAATTTCTTTACCGGCGCCAGTTTCACCGTGTATCAGAATCGGAATGTCCTTTTCCATAATCTTGTGCGCCTGACGCACCGTCCGCCGTACCCGCACGTCCCCATGTTCCAGTTGCTCCAATGGAATGACATTTGGTGGTAGCGGGCGTTGTGGCTGGGCAGCCGTTGTTTTTTCGGCTGGCGATGGCTCTTCATGAGCCTCTGTCGCCTCTGATCCAGTGCCTGGTTCGGTGTAAGCCGTCAAATCGAAAGCGGTGGTCTGAGTCTCGGCATCCAGTGGGGTGACTGGTGGTATATAGTCGGCCCTATTGCGGAAATCGGGCACCCGCATGACCGGTGCCAGCGGCGGAATGACTTTCACATAGATCTGAAACCGGCCCATGGCACGCAGTTTCATCGGCGCGTTGGGAGGGTGGTGCTTGATCTCCCGCATGGAGCAGTCAAAGACCTGGTTGATGTTCAGCAAGGCGAGATCCTGCGCCAGGACGACCTCGGCCCGGCGGTTGGCCGAAACAATGACGCCATTCTCATCGAGCACCAGAATGCCGGACCAGTGACTGTCGAGACTGACGACATTGGTATTAAAGGTGAGGATAAAGTGGTCTTTCTGAAACGCAGAGTAAATCAGCCGGTTTTCGACACTGAGCGACATCAACTTGACCATGCCCAGGGTGTGGTCTTGCGGCAGGTAGGCATCGGAGGAAATATCCAGAACCCCTACCAGGTCATTTTTGGTGTCGTAAATGGGGGAAGCTGAGCCCACCATGAAGCGATTGGCACGCAGGAAATGTTCGTCCCGGCCCACCTGAATGGCGTGGCCGGTGATCAGGGCGGTACCGATAGCGTTGGTGCCAACCCCCACCTCTGTCCACTGATTGCCACCCACCAGCCCGTGTTCGGAAGCGGGTCCGAAGCGTGATTGCCCCCAGGTGTTGAGGACATGCCCTTGCCGGTCGGCCAGAACAATCATGCATGATGAGTTGCTCAGGATGTTTTCGTAGTAAGGAAGGACTTCTTTTTCCGTTGTCTCCAGCAAGCTGTGATGCTGTTCGACCCGGTCCTTGAGCTCCCCTTTCGGCAAAGTGGCAAAGTTGGGCTGGCTACCGTGTTCCAGACCATATTGCTCACACCGGTACCACGACTCCTGAATCACCTCTTTGTGATCTTTCGTGTTCGTATCGAGACTCTCATGCCCTGTGACATCAGGACTTGGCTGTGCGTTTTGTTGTTGTTTAGACCGGCTTGTATGTTCGTTTTTGTCCATTTCCGGCTCCGATACCCCTGATTATCAGGGTGGAGCGCCAAGCCTTGTTCAACATTCTGCATTGGTTTGAGGGCAAGTCAACTGTGAAGCAGTGTTCATGGACCTATATCGGCGGATTCAGGCTGACATTCCCCCGGTTGTGAAAGCCAGGTTCAAATGGGGTCATGCGCCCAGGAACATGCCGGGGCATGGTCAGTTGTTCACAAAAGTGTTCATTTTTACAGTTGCTCTGAACACTTTGAACAGTTTTGAACACTCCTGGTACAGCGACAGGATGTCTACGCTTCTGGGCTTTCTCTGGTTATCAAGGCGCGAGGCCCCATTGGCTGAGGGTGTTGGAAAATATTCGATAATTTTCGTTTCTTCTGGCACGGGTCTTGTACTACAGATATCACAGAACGCCGGAGTCCGATCTGTCCGCGGCAAGCCAGTAACGCAGTGACCGGGTTCCGGCAGGTAATTGCTGTCACAGACTGATATAAAAATAAAAGGCCGATCAGGCTATCCACCCCGCTCAACCTGTGAGTGGGGTTGCAAGACCAAACAATAACGACAAAGGGTAAGTAGCATGTCACTGACGCTGCAAAACGTGTCACGGGTCGTCGATGGAGAGACCTGGATTTCAGATGTCGATCTGACGCTGGAACCGGGTTCCTTTAACGTGTTGCTGGGGCGAACGCTCTCCGGCAAAACCACTCTGATGCGTCTGATGGCTGGCCTCGACCGGCCAACCAAGGGCAAGGTTCTGATGAACGGCGTGGATGTCACCGGCGTGTCGGTGCGCGAGCGGAACATCTCCATGGTGTATCAACAGTTTATCAATTACCCGAACCTGACCGTTTACGAAAATATTGCCTCGCCGCTGCGTCTGGCCAAACTGGATAAAGACACGCTCGATCGGCGGGTGCGTGAAACCGCTGAAATGTTGGGCATCGAGTCCATGCTCGATCGTCTGCCACTGGAGCTTTCCGGGGGGCAACAGCAAAGAACGGCTATGGCCCGTGCTTTGGTGAAGGACGCCCAGGTGGTCCTGTTCGATGAACCCCTGGTCAACCTCGACTACAAATTGCGCGAAGGGTTGCGCGATGAGTTGCGCAATTTGTTCAAAGCGCGCAATTGCATTGCCGTTTACGCCACTACCGAGCCCAACGAAGCCCTGGCTCTGGGCGGCAATACCGCAGTATTGCATGAAGGTCGCTTGCTGCAAATGGGCCCCACGGCTCAGGTGTATCACAAGCCGCGCGATATTATCACGGCAGAGATGTTCTCGGAGCCGCCGATCAATGTGGTGCCGGGTGAGGTGACAGAAAATGAAGTCACCTTTGATCAGGACGTGCACTTTCAACTGAACAATGATCTGAAAATGCTGCAGCCGGGGCACTATCAATTTGGGGTTCGGGCCTCGCACATCGGTCTGGTGCCGCATTCCGACGATGACCTTGAACTGCCGGTAAAAGTGGACCTGGCAGAGTTGTCCGGTTCGGAGACCTTCCTGCACGTGCGCAACCCTCACTTCGAGCTGGTGCTGCATCTATCTGGCGTTCATGAATACGAGGTGGATCAGGAGATCAAAATCTATTTCCCGACCCACAAGTTGTATGCCTTCGATACCCAGGGCTCGCTTGTTCACTCGCCCGCCCGACTTGTGGAGGCCTGATCATGGCGCAAATTACCTTGAAGTCACTGGCGCACACCTACAGTGCCAACCCCAAAGGCCCGGAAGACTATGCCATTCGCGAAATGCAGCATGTGTGGGAGCAGGGTGGGGCTTATGCCTTGCTGGGCCCTTCCGGGTGTGGCAAGTCGACGTTGCTGAACATCATCTCCGGTCTGTTAGAGCCGTCTGATGGTGACATTCTGTTCGACGATACCCGGGTTAATAAACTGAAACCCGAGCAGCGCAACATCGCTCAGGTGTTTCAGTTCCCGGTGGTGTACGACACCATGACGGTGTTCGAAAACCTTGCCTTTCCACTGCGCAACATCGGCGTGCCTGAGCATAAGGTCAAGTCCAAGGTGTATGAAGTGGCGGAAGTGCTGGAGCTGACCGAACAGCTGAATCGCAAAGCCAAAGGGCTGAGTGCCGATCAGAAGCAAAAAGTATCGATGGGCCGTGGCCTGGTAAGGGACGATGTCTCCGCCATTTTGTTCGACGAACCGCTGACGGTCATCGACCCGCAACTGAAATGGAAGCTGCGACGCAAGCTCAAGCAGATTCACAAGCAGTTCAACACCACCATGGTATATGTAACACACGATCAGTTGGAGGCCTCTACCTTCGCCGACAAGATCGCGCTGATGTTCGAAGGTCAGATCGTTCAGTTTGGCACGCCCCGGGAATTGTTTGAAAGCCCGAAGCATACCTTTGTCGGCTACTTCATTGGCAGCCCGGGCATGAATTTCATCACACCAGAGCTGACGGATCGCGGCCTTGAATTTGAAGGCCAGCTGATGCCGGTAGCGGATAAGATGGTTGCGCACTTGCGCCAGTCCGGTATTACCAACATCAAACTGGGCATTCGCCCCGAGTTTGTCCATGTCTGGACAGAAGCCAATGACGATGCCTTTGAGGTCACCATTCAGGACATTGAAGATCTGGGTACTTACCGGATCATGTCGTTCCGATTCGGCTCTATTCCGATGAAGGCACGTTTGCACGAAGATCAGAAGGTGCCGGATAAAAAAGCACGCGTCAGCTTTCCCGAGCAATGGCTCAAAGTCTATGCCGACGAATATTTGCTGGAGCTTCCCCATGAATAAGATTGAAAGCAACAAGGGGTGGTTGTTTGTTCTGCCCGTTTTTATTGTCGTCGCATTTTCAGCGGTTATTCCGCTGATGACGGTGGTGAACTATTCGGTTCAGGATGTGTTTGACGCCAATACCCGTTTCTTCACCGGAACTGAATGGTACCGGACGATGTTGAACGATCCGCAATTGCAGGGGGCGCTTGTCCGGCAATTCATTTTCTCCTTCACCATTCTGGCCATTGAGGTACCGCTGGGCATTTTGGTAGCGCTGATGATGCCGAAAAAAGGGTGGCAGGCATCGCTGTCTCTGGTGCTGGTCTCGTTGCCACTGCTGATTCCATTAAATGTGGTGGGCACAATCTGGCAGATATTTACCCGGACAGACATTGGTTTAATGGGCTGGGGGATTCGTGAACTGGGTTATGCCTATAACATTTCACGAAACTCAGGAGATGCCTGGGCCACCATCATTCTGATGGACGTCTGGCACTGGACACCGCTGATTGCCTTGCTGTGCTACAGCGGTCTGCGGGCCATCCCTGAGGCTTATTATCAGGCTGCCCGTATTGATCGGGCCTCACGCTGGGCCGTGTTCCGTTACATCCAATTGCCGAAGCTGACCAATGTTCTCGTTATTGGCGTGCTGATTCGCTTTATGGACTCGTTCATGATCTATGCCGAGCCTTTTGTGTTGACCGGGGGTGGCCCTGGCAGTTCAACCACCTTTCTCAGCCAGGCGCTGACAGCGATGGCCATCGGGCAGTTTGATCTGGGCCCTGCGGCCGCTTTCTCGATCATTTACTTTCTGATCATTCTGGCAGTGAGCTTCGTGTTCTATACCACCATCATGCACATGCAGAAAGACAAAACGACGCAAAAAACCGGGGATAGCTGACATGACGATGAACACGGCAAACGGCGCCTCGATACCAAAGTCGAAATCCGCCTCTTCATTTGATGTTCGTGCCCGGTACAAAGGAGACTCTGCCATGAAGTCACGCATTGGCCTGACGATCTATCTGGTACTGCTGATCTTGCCGATCTACTGGCTGGTCAACATGTCATTTAAAACCAACCAGGAAATATTGGGCGCACTGTCATTCTTTCCCAATAATTTCACGCTGGATAATTACCAGCGCATACTGACGGACCCCAGCTGGTACAGCGGCTACATAAACTCCATGACCTACGTGGCCATGAACATGACCATCAGCTTGCTGGTAGCACTGCCGGCGGCCTATGCGTTCAGTCGCTATAAGTTTGTCGGTGACAAGCACCTGTTTTTCTGGTTGCTGACCAACAAGATGGCGCCACCGGCGGTTTTCGCTCTACCGTTTTTTCAGCTGTATTCTTCGATCGGCTTGTTTGATACGCACATTGCCGTAGCGCTGGCTCACTGTCTGTTTAACGTGGCACTGGCTGTGTGGATTCTGGAAGGGTTTATGTCGGGCGTACCCATCGAAATTGATGAGACGGCTTACATCGACGGCTACAAGTTCTGGAACTTTTTCCTGAAGATCTACATTCCACTGATTCGCTCGGGCATTGGGGTCACCGCCTTCTTTCTGTTCATGTTCTCCTGGATAGAACTGTTGCTTGCACGCACCTTAACGGCAACGGAGTCACAGCCCATTCAGGCGATTATGACGCGTACGGCCGGAGCATCTGGCATTGACTGGGGGCTGTTGTCGGCGGCCGGTGTACTGACGATCTTGCCTGGTATTTTTGTTATCTACTTTGTTCGTAACCACGTCGCCAAGGGCTTTGCCCTCGGCCGTACCTGAGGAGACTTCCAATGAACTGGATGGTCTGGACATTACCCACAGCCGGCTTTTTCTCTGCAATAGCGGTGATTCTGGCGGGCATGACGGTGTGGCAGTATTTTTCGCCGTCGATCGAACGGAAGGGTTTTTTGCCCATCAGTACCACCCGGGGTGATCGATTGTTTATTGGTCTGCTGACCAGCGCTTTCTTTCATCTGGGGATGATTGGGTTTACCGAATTTCACGTGTTGGTAGCAACCGCTCTGTCAGTCGTCTGGGTAGTCGTACTGATGCGCTGGGGTTGACCCAAAGCAATGTGAAACAAAAGGAAAAGGACGATGTCAGTAAAGGGATGTAATTCAAGAACCAAGAATGAGGTCATCATGAACAATAAAAAAATGAAGTACCTATCGCTAGTAATGTCAGGTTCTTTCCTGATCGCTGCCCACACTCAGGCCGAAGACCAGTATCGTCAGGCGGCCGAACGCTGGGTTGATAACAACTTTCAGCGCTCCACGCTCAGCCGTGAAGAGCAGATTGCTGAACTTGAGTGGTTTATTCAGGCTGCCGAACCGTTCCGGGGCATGGAAATCAGTACCGTTGCAGAAGGGTTGACAACGCACGAATATGAATCGAGCGTGTTGGCCGAAGCCTTCACAGAAATCACCGGTATTGAAGTCACGCACAACATCATCGGCGAAGGTGACGTTGTCAACACCATGCAAACGCAGATGCAGTCCAACCGAAGCATTTATGATGGCTTCGTCAACGACTCGGATGCAATCGGCACGCACCTGCGCTACGGCAAGACCATCGCTATTTCAGATGCGATCGAGAATGAATGGAGCGATTTTACCAACCCGGGTTTGGACCTGGATGACTTTATCGGCATTCAGTACACCACTGGCCCGGACGGTAAAATTTACCAGTTGCCAACTCAGCAGTTTGCCAACCTGTACTGGTTCCGCGCCGACTGGTTCGAGCGCGACGACCTGAAGGCGGCATTTCGCGATGAATACGGTTACGACCTGGGCGTCCCTTTGAACTGGTCGGCCTATGAAGACATTGCCGAGTTCTTCACCGGTCGGGAGATCGACGGTCAAACGGTCTATGGTCACATGGATTATGGTCGTCGTGATCCGTCACTGGGCTGGCGCTTTCACGATTCCTGGTTCTCCATGGCCGGTATGGGCGACCCGGGTCTGCCGTTCGGTAACCCTGTCGATGACTGGGGTATTCGTGTAAATGAAGAGGGTAACCCGGTTGGTGCCAGTGTTACCCGCGGTGGTGCGACAAACTCGCCTGCGTCAGAATACGCGCTGCGCAAAATGGTTGACTGGTTGCGTGACTATGCACCGCCAGAAGCACAGGGCATGACCTTTGGCGAAGCAGGGCCGGTACCGGCGCAGGGCAATATCGCACAGCAAGCGTTCTGGTACACAGCCTTTACGGCAGACATGACGGATCCGTCTTTGCCGGTAACGGAAGACGACGGCACGCCGAAGTGGCGCATGGCGCCCTCGCCAGTCGGTCCGTACTGGGAAGAAGGCATGAAAGTCGGCTATCAGGACGTAGGTGCCTGGACCTTCTTTGATTCCACGCCAGAAGACCGTCGCACCGCTGCCTGGTTGTTTGCCCAGTTCACTGTGTCAAAAACGGTGTCGCTGGAAAAAACCATCCGCGGTCTGACACCCATTCGTCGCTCTGATATCAACTCCGATGAAATGACCGAGCTGGCTCCCAAGCTGGGCGGTCTGGTTGAGTTCTATCGCAGCCCGAATGAAAGCATGTGGACACCGTCTGGTACCAACGTACCTGATTATCCGCGGCTTGCTCCGCTGTGGTGGCAGAACCTGGCACCTGCGGTTAGTGGTGAGATTTCTGCTCAGGAAGCACTGGATAACCTGGCCGGTGCGATCGACAACACCATGAGCCGACTGGCCCGTGCCAATGTGTTTGAGCAGTATGCGCCGATCCTCAATGAAGAGCGTGATGCCCAGTATTGGCTCGATCAGCCGGGTGCACCCAAGCCTCGTCTGGACAACGAAAAGCCGCAGGGCCGTACCCAGCCATATGATGAAATGATGGCTGAGTGGATGGCTGCCGGTACGATGTAACGGACTGGGGTTTGCTCGCCGTATGAGCAAACCCCGGATTTAACATTGTCAGACAGATCAACTAGACACGAAAGCCAAGACAAATGAGGCGGCCGGACTATTCACCCGGCCGGGAGTTTCTGCCTGAAATCCCCGCCTCATTTGTACCCACGAGTGCTGAGTCCTTGGGCTGGTTTCCAGCCCCTTTTTCGATAACACCCACTGAAGGCTAATAGCCTGCGTTTACGTGATTTATTGCGCCGACAATGTGCGTTCAAATAATGACAGTACCCGAACGTCGTCAACCTCAATGGCCACCTTCACCAGAGGCCGGTTCTCCCAGCCTTCCGTTGGAAAGGTACGCCCTTCGGGGGCCATCATCGTCTGGCCGATGGCCAGACCATCGGTCGCCACACGAATGGCACCATGGCGGCAGCCGAACAGAGAGGGGTCCAGCACATAGGCGATGGTAGCGGCGTCGTGGAAATAACAGCCGTCGATGCCCATGGCTTCACGGTAAAAGTCGAAATAATGTTGTGCCGCCTTGTTCAAAAACCCGCCCTGTTCCGGATTTGCAGCTTCGATGCGCTCCAGTACCCCCGCTTTGAGCAGTACCTGATGGGTCACATCCAGGCCGATCATGGTGACTGGCCAGTCGGCTCCGAAAACGGCATCACCAGCGTGCGGGTCGTTGATCAGGTTGGCTTCAGCCACCGGACTGACGTTACCGGTTTCGTGCACAGCGCCACCCATTAACACGACTTCCTTTACCTTACCGGCTATGTCCGGATCCAGTTCCAGCGCCAGCGCCAGATTAGTCAGTGGACCCAGTGCAACCAGGGTGACTTCGCCCGGGTTGGCATTGACGGTGTCGACAATAAAATGCGGGGCGCTGCGTATATCACGTTCACAGGTCGCTTCCGGCCACCCTATGTTGCCAAAGCCGTCCTGCCCGTGCACGTAGTCGGCATGTTGGCGCGGTTCCATCATCAGCGGTGTGTCGGCCCCCTTGGCGACCGGGACGGGTTTGCCCGCCCACTGGCTCAACGTCAGTGCATTCAGGGTGGCACGCTCGGCACTGACATTGCCGAATACCGTGGTCAGACCCAGTACCTCGATCTCTGCAGCACCAAAGGCGAACAGGATGGCCATCGCATCGTCGATGCCCGGGTCTGTGTCGATGATGATTTTGTGCGTCATGCCGGGTCTCCGTCTGTGGGTTGGTGTGCTGTCTTGCTCATAAAGGCCCGGGTTTCTTCCAGCGTGGGGATGGAAGAGGACGCCCCAAGGCGGGTGACGCAGATCGCGGCAGCGGCCGACCCCAGCGCCATGGCCTGTGCCGGGCTATTGCCTGCAGCAAGCGCCGACAAGGCATAACCAATAAAGGTGTCACCGGCGGCCGTAGTATCGAGAGCCTCGACAGAGTGTGCGGCAACGCTGTCTCTGTTAGTCCGGTGCAAATACACCACACCCGCTTTGCCGAGCGTCAGCAGGGTATGCAATTGCGGGTAGGTGTTCACCAGTGCCTGTTCTGCATCGGCAACGGTCTGGGTTTCGGTCAGGTCCATCGCTTCAACTTCATTGACGATCAGCCAGTCGATCTGGCCAAGCAGTGGCCTGACCCGATCTACATCCATAGGGGCCGGATTGAAGGCAATGGTCAGCCTCTGTTGGCGCGCCTGGGTTATTGCTGCTTCGAGGCCATTGGTTTCATTCTGCATCAGCAACCAGTCGCCGCGTTGGCCGTTGGCCAGTGCCTGCGCCAGTTGCGCTTCCGTCAGCCGGTGGTTGGCACCCGGGTACAGAATGATGGCGTTTTCGGCGGCTTTGGTCAGCTGGATAATGGCATGGCCACTGGCCTCGGGCAGCAGAACCACCTGGTCGGTATTGACCCCGGCCTCCTGCAGCTGTGTCAGGGCCCAGTCATCCTGCTGTCCCAGCGCGCCAATGTGCCTTACGTCGGCGCCGGCGCGAGCCAGCGCAATGGACTGATTGGCACCCTTGCCCCCCAGTACGGTCTGGTAATCGGTTGAACCCAGGGTTTCTCCGGGGCGGACAAAGTGGTCGACCTGGTACAGATGATCGATATTAATGGAACCGAGGTTGTAAAGGGTCATATAGGCATTCCGGCCGAATGAAAAGGGAGAGTTGGGCACCACCGTGAATCAATAGTATGGCAGTGGTTTAGCTAGACTGTGAAGTTCGCTAAGATTAGATCATGAACAGTAAACCAATCGGTCAGGTTTTTAAACCACCAGGCTGACTACAGGAGTGTGTTATGGCCTACGATCCGAACAACATTTTCGCCAAAATGCTGCGCGACGAAATTCCCTGCATCAAGGTCTATGAAGACGACTACACACTGGCGTTTATGGATATCATGCCACAGACCGATGGCCATACCCTGGTGATTCCAAAAGAGCCTGCCGAGACCTTGATGGACTTGTCCGATGAAGCGGCAGCTCACTGGATACAGAGTACCAAGAAAGTCGCTGCTGCGGTTAAGGCAGGGCTCGAGGCACAGGGCGTGGTGTTGTTTCAGTTGAATGGCAAAGGGGCGGGGCAAACCGTTCCTCATGTTCACTGCCATGTTATCCCGGGCTCCATCGCTGACCTGCGCCAGCCTCACGCCACCAAAGAAGCCGATATGGAGCACTTGAAGTCGCTGGCTGAAAAGATCAGGGCGGCGCTGTAGCACCGTTTAAGGCTCAGGCCGGAACCGTCAGGGTTTCCGGCTCATCAGCCAGATTAGTCAGCCAATAGCGGCGGCGCACGCGCCAGTAGACGCCCGCCGCTTTGACGACTTCTTCGCTCAACACCAGAGCGTATACCCAGATAAAGGGCAGCTCCCAGATAAAGGCCGCTATCCAGGTTAATGGCAGGCCAATCAGCCAAAGCGCCACCATGTCCATGCCCAGACAAAACTTGCTGTCGCCGCCGGCGCGCAGAATGCCCTGAATGGCGGTCATGTTGAACACCTTGATCCAGAAACCCAGACACATGATGACCATGGCCCATTGTGTCTGGCGAAGGGTTTCACTGTCCTGGGTAGCCAGAGTTGCCAGTAGAACCGGTGAGCCGACCAGCAGTAATACTCCCACCATCAGTGAGCCCAGCGGTGCCATCCACATAAA
The DNA here is from genome assembly GCF_004000275.1 of Saccharospirillum alexandrii. GTDB lineage: Bacteria > Pseudomonadota > Gammaproteobacteria > Pseudomonadales > Natronospirillaceae > Saccharospirillum > Saccharospirillum alexandrii. The sequence continues at coordinate 1,179,456 of NZ_RCIP01000001.1, read as the reverse complement.
GCGGTTGGCCAGCCATTGTGCTTCGTCGAACTGGCCGCGCCCGAGACGTTGGCCAATCATGATGCCGCAGGCGTTGACCAGGCCAAAGAACAGCGAGTGATACATGCCCTCAATGGGTGCCAGTAGGCTCATGACGGCCAGTGGTACGGTGCCCATGCGACCGGCGATCAGGGTGTAACCCAGCGAACCCAATGACCAGAGGGTAAAATTCAACACCAGAGGCCAGGCCAGGGTGAAAAACCGTCTGGGCAGGGTAGAGTGGCGCAGACCAGTAAAGGCGCTGACCGACAGATGCAGGGTTCGGGTGTGTTGAACGTCAACGGTCATCCAGCCGATCTGAAATAAGCGCGCCAGCACTGTCGCAACCGCCGCTCCGGTGACACCCAGGGCAGGCACGCCCAGCCCACCGTTAATAAACCAGTAATTCATGACGATGTTCAGCACGATGGCAACGATCGCGTACTTCAGCGGCCAGCCGGTGCGGCCGATGGCGCGCATTGCTGATTCATAAACGATGATGCCCTGGGTTGTGAATAAGGTCTGGCCGAGCAAAGCCATGTAGGGAGTGCCCAGTTGGATAACCGCAGGGTCCCGTGTTCCCAGGCGCACCAGAAACTCAGCGTTTAGAATCACCAGCAGGGTAAAGGGCAGCATGATCAGGGCGCCGACACACTGCGACAGCGCCAGCGTTTGCCGGACTTTTTCATGGCGACCGGCGCCAAAATACTGGGCACAGAGAATGCTGCACCCAGTCCCCAGCGCGGCCATGATCAGAATCAGTACGAAATTCAGCTTGGCCGCCAGACCGACGGCCGCTACCGCCTCACTGCCCAGATGCCCGACCATCAGCACGTCGGCCATGGCCAGTGCGGAAACCAGGGCTGACTGAAACGCGACCGGCAAGGCCAATGCAAAAACCTGTTGCCAGAATGCTCGATAGCTCATCGATGCTCCGTGTATACACCAACAGGTGCGTCAGGTTGATACTGTGAAAAAGAATGTTCCGATCGAGTAGGGGCTGTATAACAGCGTAAGAGGTTATTCAGGAATCGATGGAATAGGCTTGTATTGAGCTATATTCTAGGGCCAGGTAACCCTGGGGGCTATGTGCAGATGAATCAACTACCTGTGAATATGGATCATGAAGACTTTCAGGACATACTGATTCTCGGCCCCGAATGCCGGGAGCGCTTTCTGATTGCTGAAGAGATACCTGAGCTTAGAGACCATGACATGCATATGGGCGGGGTCAGTTGGCTGCGTGGGCATTATCACGTCGGACGAAAAGATCCCGACATTCATACCCTGCTGTTTACACTGGGCGGCGGCGGTCAGGTTCGGTTGCCGGGTCGATCAGAAATGATCACCCCTGGCAGCGTTACCCTGCTGCCCGCCCATCAACCTTTCCTGTTTGAACTGGGTGCCGCAGAACAGGAATGGCGAATGGCCTGGCTACTGCTGGACGACTCCGAGGTTTGGTCTGCCTTGCGGGGTCAACCGGCCGATGTGTTTCAACATGATCAGGTTTGGGCTATTTCACCGATGATGGACGCACTTTATCACCAGATTAGGACACCACGCCGACGCCGCATGGTCGGGCTGATCAGTGAGATGCTGACTGATTTGTTGCTCAGGGAATCGGGCTATAGCCGGCTAGAAATGACGGTGCGTCAATTGTATGCCCAGCTCGAAGACCAGTTGCATCACCCCTGGTCTCAGGCCCGACTGGCCGAACGGGTACATTGCTCGGTACCGCACCTTAACCGGGTATGCAAGAAGCTATATGGTCAGGGGCCCATGTCGCGCCTGGCCGATCTTCGGTTGCAGCGCGCCGGTGAACTGCTGGCCAGCAGTAACTGGCAAGTCAGTCAAATTGCTCAGCGGGTCGGCTATGCCGATGCTTTCAATTTCAGTCACTGGTTTCGTGGCCGAACGGGCATGTCGCCGACCCAGTTCAGGCGCTATTCGCGCCGCCGTTCGTCACAGTACGAGGCGTAGGTGTCACCGTACTAGAAAACCACTCTGGTTATTAATTAGTCAAAACGATGGCTGTTTTTTGTTCAGAATGGAATGACCTTCCTGCTTGATTCGCATGATTAATTTCCCGCTGTTTTTCAGGTTTTCTGGCGTTTTCAAGGCAATTATCAGCGCCAATAACATTCATTCAATGCACATTGATTGCCTGCTCGTATGTAAGACATTGCCGACAATTTTTGAGTATGACGAGTCAATCACAAAAAAAAAAATTGGTAAATATCACCGATTGACTTGAGTGGCCCGAAACCGTTTCATACACGCGCCGAATGCGAGCATGTCGTCGCGGCACACTGAACATGAAGTTCAGTAGCACGATCCAACCTCCGGAGTCCTGATCAGCTCCGCACAGGTTGCGAAGGGAACAGCTACAGACAGGGAAAGACAAGGACGATGCGTCTTTGATCTATTTTAAATCCTACGCCTGCGGGCGCAGAGATCCTCTATTTCCCTTTCTGTCTGTGACTCTCGATAGCGTATCGCGCTGAATTCGTATTGCGTGAAGGAATGCAATACGACACCTGAAAAGTCATAGGAGAAGGAAATGTCTGAAGGCATTTGGATTAAAAAGTCACTGGTTGCTGCGGTCGCGGCAGGTACTCTGGTTCTGGTTGGCTGTGGCGAAGATGATTCGAACAACAGCAACAGCTCCACCAGCAATGAATCGTCACAGTACGTCAGCGTCAACAACCCCCGCGGTTCCATCACTGGCCTGGTGACTGACACGAACGGTATGCCGATCGAAGGCGCAACCGTATACCTTGGCAATCAGTCTGTTGTGACCAACGCCGGCGGCCAATACTATTTCAGCGATGTGGCTGTCAGCCAGACAGTTCGCAACGACAACGATTCCTACGCCCAGGCACTGGCACTGACCATTGTCCCGCCGGCCCAGTACCTGAAAGCCAGCGTTACTGTTAAGCCGCAAGCGCAACTCTTCAATGGTTCTGAAGCCAATGCAGACACCAGCGAAGTCACCAACCCGGTAACCACCTTCATCGATGGCTTCAATGCCTCAGCCGGAACCGCGGTATTGCCTGAAAAAATGGCAACCGTTAAAGGTGTTCTGCGCAGCGCCGACAGTGGCGAAGCGCTGGCTCAGGTGAACCTGGCGCTGGACATGGTTTCTACCGCCTCTGGCGTCGACCAGGAGCAGCAACAGGATGGCGTAGTAACCAGCTACGGCATTGAATCTGTTACCACCACTACTTCGGCCAGCGGTGCGTTTGAATTCACCAACGTGCCTGCTGACGCCATTCTGAAGCTTGCAGCTGAAGGCTATACCGTCACTGCTCAAGCGGATACTTCAGATGAGTACACGCCCTACGAGCTGGGTAACGTAGAAGCCACTGAAGTACAGAGTGAAGATGAAATTTCACCCTGGGTGAAAGCCGTTGCCGAAGTGGTCGATCAGACTGCGGGTCGCGGTATGTTGAACGATGATGTGACTACTCAGTTCACCATCGAATTCAGCGAAACCATGGCTAACATCGATGTGTCTGGTAACTCTCTGCTGGTTCGTGACGTTGACGGTGGTGCCTACCTGCCGCACAGCGCCAGCCTGAACGGCAAAGTGCTGACGGTAACTCTGGATTCAGCTCTGGTCGCTGGTAATGAAATTGACGTGCTGCTGCTGCGTGACGACTTCCGCGATACTGCCATGCCATCCAACTCTGTTGGCACCACCATTGCGAACGGCGATAACTCGCCTGTTGGCTTTGATGAAGGCCTGACAACCAGTGTTGGTAGCAGCTATGTTCGTATCAAGCTGAAAGCCTACATTGAAGCAAACCAGAATGCCGAAGCCGTTGATCTGACCGATGCCCAGCAAGCTCAAGACGTAACCGGTTTCGGTTCTTTGCTGCAACTTCAACAAGACAACGATGCCTTCCTGGATGTTGATGACGAGCGCGACGGTATTCAGCAACTGAACACTGCAGACGACAACGATTCAAGCAATGTCGCCGATGCAGCAGAGCGTATGGAAGATCTGGCCAGTGCCATTGCGGCGACAGTTGGCTACATTGATGACACCAGCGTTGAAGCCAATGCTGCGGGTATCGAATTTGCCTCTACCGTTGCTGACTACTATGAAATGGACGTTATCGGCAGCAATGGCCTGTCCAAGTTTAACGGTCTGGTCAACAAGCGTCTGGTCGGTGCGACATTCGACGGTGGCGTTGCCAACCGTTTCGTATCCGATGTAGCCGAAGGTGAGGCAGTCTACCTGGTGGTTCAGGGCGTTGAGCCAGGTGACATCGTAACCATTACGCCGTTCGATCAGTTCGGTTACGAAGGCCAAACGGCTTCGCTGACCCTGGAAGACAACGTAGCACCGACCACCGTGCTGCAGAAGGCTTATGGTGTGAATGCTGACAACAACAACGGTTCTGTCTCGAGCCTGCAATACGGTAACGGTGGCGAACAGTCATCGACTCCGGATGTTGAGCCGGGTATTCCGTTCCTGAACATCACTCCGCGCATGTTGAGCGTGGTTGATGGCACCAGCGACGGTACCGAAGAGCTGGGCGTTGAAGGTCTGCTGACACTTAAGCCCTTGTTTGACCTGAACCTGGTTAACGACATCGCCGACAGCAACGACCGTGGTGAATACTTCATCGACGAGCTGGACTTCGACGCTGCTAACATCCCGGGCTCTACTCCTGGCATCTACGATGCTGTTGCTTACACTGCCTGGATCGGTGACGCCACTGCTCGCACCCGTTCTATTGGTGTCGCAATGTCTGAAAATGTTGAACTGACTGGAACGGACCCGGTTGTTGATACGCTGAACGCTGGCCTGAGCAACTTTGTTGCCAACAGCAACGTCAACATTGAAGACGATGGCGAATCAACAACGGCCGATCTGGTTCAATTCGACATCGACGATGTGGTGACTTTCGGTAACACCGATCACGGCTCCATCATCGACTTCCAGGCTTCCATTCAGGATGCAACCGGAAATGCCGGTTCAAGCAATGCCAAGGTTGTCGTTGGTGATGCACTGCCGCCGATGGTTGAAAGCGCCAGCTATGTAGGTAACGAACTGGTCATCAACTTCAACGAAGCGGTTGCTATCGATACCACGACTCAGATCGTTCTGGGTGGTCAGACCATCACCATGGATCTGGATACGGTTAACGCTTTCAATGCACAGGCTGATCAGTCTACCTTGCGTGTTTTGCCAAGCGCCTGGGGCGAAGACCTGAACCGCACTGCTATCTTCACACTGGCACAGTATGACGAAAGCGATGCAACCGCAGGGTCTTTCCCGTCGGATCTGTACCGTCACGCCCGTCTGGACTTCAGCGACGTGGAAGACGTGCTGGGCAACAGCTGGAATGATTTCTCGATCGGTAACGCCGCCGATGACAACGAGTTCTTCTTCCACCAGCCAGATTTCGCCGCGATTGATCAAACTGGTTTGTTCCGTGTAACCGGTGTCGACAACGGTACAACACTGAACTCTGACACCATCTCGGTTCAGTTCACGGGTACCCACCCAATCGACCTGTCTTCCTGGGACGGGAACAACGACGGCACCATTGCTCAGAATGAGTTCGAAGGCCGGTTCACCTTTACTGATGACAATGGTGGCACCGCAGACATTAATGCAGCTGACGATACTCACTCTCTGGTAGTCAGCAATGGCGGACGTACTCTGACCTTTACCTTCGTGTTGGGCGGTGACCCCGTTGAAGCTGGCGATAACCTGATCGTTGACGCTCCCTGGGAAAGCCAGTGGGACGCGTCCGAGACTTCGGCTCCTGCCAACTCAGACGTTGATTTCGAGTAATCCCTCTCGAAACCATCAGGTAGCTTCGGCTACCTGACTTTGAAGGCCCGAATCGTTTGATTCGGGCTTTTTTTTGTCTGCTATTTTTGAAACGTGGTTATCAGGCCAAAAAAAACCCGCCTCAGCGGGTTTGATTGAATAGCCTTTGCCCGTTAACCGACTTCTTTTGCCAGTATCTTGGCCGCCCATTCTTTGGGTCCTGTCTGGTGTACCGAGCTGCCTTGGGTATCCACAGCAACGGTTACCGGCATATCCACCACATCAAACTCGTAAATGGCTTCCATACCCAAGTCTTCAAAGGCGACGACTTTGGCCTCGCGAATGGCCTTGGATACCAGGTAGGCTGCTCCGCCCACGGCCATCAAGTAGGTTGCCTTGTGGCGGGCAATGGATTCAATCGCTACCGGGCCACGCTCTGCCTTGCCCACCATGCCGATCAGACCCGTGTGCTCCAGGACGGTGTCGGTGAACTTATCCATCCGGGTGGCTGTGGTCGGCCCCGCTGGACCCACCGCTTCATCACCCATGGGGTCAACCGGGCCAACGTAGTAGATCATCTTGTTGGTGAAGTCGACGGGCAGGGGTTCGCCCTTGCTGATCATATCGACCATGCGCTTGTGAGCGGCATCGCGGCCAGTGTACATCTTGCCGTTGAGCAACAGGGTTTCGCCGGGTTTCCAGTCGAGCATGTCAGTTTTGGTCAGGGTGTTCAGGTCGACACGGCGCGCCTTGGGGCCGGCATCCCAGACGATATCGGGCCAGTCTTCCAGCTTGGGCTCTTCGAGTTTGGCAATGCCGGAACCGTCCAACACGAAGTGAGTATGACGGGTGGCCGCGCAGTTGGGGATGATGGCGACGGGCTTGTTCGCCGCATGGGTCGGTGCGTCCATGACTTTGATGTCGAGTACCGTCGTCAGGCCACCGAGGCCCTGAGCGCCGATGCCCAGTTTGTTCACTTTTTCAAACAATTCAAGCCGCAGTTCCTCGCCCCGATTGCTGGCCCCCCGTTCCTGCAGTTCCTGAATGTTGATTGGTTCCATCAGGGATTCTTTGGCCATCAGCATGGCTTTCTCGGCGGTGCCGCCGATGCCGATGCCGAGCATACCCGGCGGGCACCAGCCAGCGCCCATTTCAGGAACCACTTTCAGTACCCAATCGACGATCGAATCCGAGGGGTTCAGCATGGCGAATTTGGATTTGGCTTCACTGCCACCCCCCTTGGCTGCTACCTGTACATCGACGGTATTGCCGGGCACCACTTGGGTGTGTATCACGGCCGGGGTGTTGTCTTTGGTGTTGGTGCGCTTGCCGTCCGGGTCGGCCAGTACGGAAGCACGCAGCACGTTGTCGGGGTGCAGATAAGCACGGCGAACGCCTTCGTTGACCATGTCTTCAACGCCCATGGTGGCGCCATCCCAGCGAACGTCCATCCCGATCTTCAAAAACACGGTCACGATGCCGGTGTCCTGACAAATAGGGCGGTGCCCCTCGGCACACATCCGGCTGTTGATCAGAATCTGGGCCATGGCATCTTTGGCGGCCTGGGATTCTTCGCGCTCGTAGGCCTGATGCACGGCCTGAATGAAGTCTTTCGGGTGATAGTAGGAAATGAACTGCAAGGCGTCTGCGACGCTCTGAATAAGATCGTCCTGCTTAATGACGGTCATGAAGGGCTCCTCTGCCGGTCTGCTCGGTGGCGCGAAGTGTACAACACTTTTCCAGGAATCGGTTCAGTTCAAAAGCATTAGCCGGTTGCTCAAGCGTGGTGGCAATGACTCGCATCGGATACCGGTGATGCCTCTGAGGGGTCGGCGTGAACCCTTCCATGGGGCCTAGACCGCAGCATCCATGCTGCGAACTTCCCCTCAGAGGCATCACCGGCACCCGCCGCTTTACTTGTGTCAGCCTCGACTTTAGCTATTTCGAGGTAGCCTGACCAACGGCACTTGCAAAATTCAAACGCTCGTTTAAATTGTAGGGTATCTGATACCAACAGGAGCTCCCATGAGCGAAATTATACAGCGGGTGCATAACGGCGTTCTGGAACTGACATTGAACCGCCCCGAGAAACGCAATGCGCTGACCGAGGCTATGTACATCGAGTTGAAGTCCATACTCGATGAAGCCAAGCACAACCCGGAAGCTCGGGTAGTATTGTTGTCGGGTCAGAAGTTCTGCTTTACGGCGGGCAACGATCTGAAAGACTTCATGGAACACCCAATGGAAGATGATGATGCCCCGGTGCTGCGCTTTCTGCGCACCATGGCTGATTTCCCCAAACCCATTGTTGCGGCGGTCAATGGGCCTGCCGTCGGTATTGGCACCACCTTGTTGCTGCATTGTGATCTGGTGTACAGCGGCGACAGTGCAGTGTTCCAGTTGCCGTTCGTCAGTTTGGGCCTGGTGCCGGAGTTTGCCTCTTCTTTTCTGCTGCCGTTAAAAGTAGGGCATGTCAAAGCGGCCGAGTGGCTGATGCTGGGCAAGAGCTTTGGTCCGCAGGAGGCGCTTGAAGCCGGGCTGGTCAACGCTGTTTTTGGCGATGAAAACTACCTTCAAGCCGCTCATCAGCAGGCGCAACTGCTGGCTGCGCAACCGCCCAAGGCGATTGAGCTGACCAAAAAGCTGATGAAGCAGCACTTTATGAGCATTACATTGAACACCATTGACGATGAAGCCCGCCACTTTCAGGCACAATTGAAGAGCGACGAGTTTCGCCAGGCCGTCAGTGCTTTTTTTGCCGCCAAGTCAGGCGCTGAATAAGCAGCGCCAGGTAGCGGCGGTCCCGCACCAGATAGCCAAACACCAGCCCCCAGAAGGCCCCTCCGATTCCGAATAGAGTGACATTGGCCACGGTGACCAGGAAGGTCACCAGGCTGGCTTCGCGTTCTTGCCCATCCTGCAAGGCGATGACCAGGCTGTTGGCAATGGTTGGCAGCAGCGCCAGGCCCGCCAGCGTCATGATGTAAGCACCCGGCAAGGCCCGGAATAACCCGATAACCGAAGCAGCCAGCAAACCCAGTATGGCGTAGGTAACGCCAGCCGATACCGCAGCGGTGTAGCGTTTTTTGGGGTCCGGGTGGGCATCTGACGTCATGCAGATGGCGGCGGTGATGGCGGCCAGGTTCAAGGCAAATGCGCCGAAAGGCGCCAGTCCCAGAGTTGTCAGCCCGGTCCATTTTAATACCGACGAGGTGGGGGAGTGGTAGCCGGCAGCGGTCAGCGTCGCGATGCCGGGCAGGTTTTGCGAAGCCATGGTGACGATAAACAGCGGCAGGGTCAGGCTGAAGGCGGCTTGCCAGGTGAATTCTGGCCACTGCAGCACGGGTTTGGTCCACGACCAGGCCCAGGCATTGTCGGCGACCTGATTCAACGCCAGTGCCAGCATCAAACCAACCAGCGCTACCAGCAATACCGCGTAGCGCGGGATCCACAGCCGTGCCAGAAAATACACGATTGCCATGGTTCCGGCCAAAACCGGTGCCTCGGTCAGAGAGGACGCGGCATTCAGGCCAAAAGGAAACAGCACGCCAGCCAGCATGGCACTGGCCAGTGCCGGGCTCAGCTTTTGAGTCAGTTTTTCGGCCTGTCCGGTAAAACCGGCCAGCGTTATTAAAGCGCCGGTCAGAATAAAAGCACCGATCGCCTCAGCCAGTGAAAAACCCGAGAGACTGACAATTAATACAGCGGCGCCCGGCGTTGACCAGGCGGTTACCAGCGGCAGCCGGTGCTGCAGTGACAAGCCCACCGAGGTGATACCCATGCCAAGCCCCAGCGCCCATAGCCAGGAGCTGGCCTGGGTGGGGGTGGTACCCGCTGCTTCAGCGGCCTGAAAGATCAGTACGGCTGAGCTGCTGAAACCAACGAGTACAGCAACAACCCCCGCACTGACGCTGCTGAGTGACAGATCCTGCCAGAATTGACGCCAAAGCGGGGTGCGCATGACCAGTTCTCCTGTGGTTTTACGGCTGTGCGTTATAACGTACAATGCGCGCAGACTAACAGTGTGCGCTATAGCGCACAAGCCTTTGTTGATCAGGAGAAGTCACCATGTCGGACATTCAGCAACAGTTTGCCGCCAGGCTGAAAACACTGCGCGCCCAGCGGCGCTGGAGTCTGGATAGGGCCGCGACGGAAACCGGGGTCAGCAAGGCAATGCTGGGGCAGATCGAGCGGGGGGAGTCCAGCCCAACGCTGACCACACTCTGGCGTTTGGCCAAGGGTTATGAAGTTGGCTTTTCAACCTTGATAGAGCCTGTCGAGACGGGGCTGAGAAAAGACGAGGCCGTTGTTGATTCGGTGCCGCGGGTAACGCCGGAAGACAGCGCATTGGCGGTAAAAACGATGCTGCCTTTTGCTGCCGAACTGCATACCGAGTTGCTGGACGTCGAGATTGAGCCCGGCGGGCTGCGCGAGTCCGACGCTCACCGGGCCGGCGTTATCGAGTGTATTCTTGTCCAGTCTGGTGCGCTGTCGGTTTTCAGTGACGATCAGTGGCACCGACTTCGAACGGGCGAAGCTCATCGCTTTCGGGCCGATCAGTCACATGCTTACCGCAATGACTCTGCGGACAAACCTGCCCGGTTTTTGAATGTGATTGTTTATCCCTGAGGTCGGTTTCAGAACAACCCTAGCTGCGGCCCGTCATCAGACGGGAGGTCATTGTCTTCATTATTAGTGACTTCAGCGGGTGCCTGGTCAGGCGCTTTTTTATCTGTTTTTTTGGTTGCTTCAGGCACTGGTGCGGTCGGGCCTTGTATCCAGTGCTCGTCCAGTTGTTGCAGCCAGGTTAGCACTTCCGGCAAGTCGTCCCGGTTAGGGTGTTCTGTCATCAATTGTTCTGTTGCCGCTATGGCGTCATTAAGTGTCAGGGTGCTGCCCCAGTCCGGGTCAGTCAGATGGGTGCGTACCTGGTCGTGCCAGTGTGATTGTTCAGCGGCGCTGAGGCTGTCGGGAAAATGCCGGGCGCGGGCCAGAAACACCAGGGCTTGCTGGCGGTCGTCCTGAAGGCCATCGGCCAGGCCTGGCCAGGTCTCGGGGTGGCGGTCATTGCGCCGAATCTGATTCAGAATGCCGCGATCGTGATCACCGATGAACCCCTGGTAAAGCGCCTGCTGAGGGTCGTCCGGGGCAGGGCGGTCGGTGGTTTTGAACACGTCGCGCGCCAGCGATACCAGGTCATGCCAGCGATCCAGGATGGCCAGGTGCTGCGCAATGCGGGCCGGGTCAATCGCGAACCGCTCGCAGGTGGCTTCGTCCAGAATGCGATAAGGGGCGATCATCGGGCAGCGGTTTAAATGCAGTGTTCTCAAGGGTGGCCTGGCAATGCCCTCAGGTAATGAGTCGGTGGGGGTATATAGCCAGTCGCGAACCTCATCGGCATTGTGATCCAGTAGCCAACTTGGGTCCTGCATCAAATCGAGCACGATGATTTCGTTGCGCCGATCCGGGTGCTCCATTAGAGGCACCTCGACTGTCAGACAGCCTTGCCGGGCTGGAATCTTGCCACTGACGTGCAACATGGGCTGGCGTGATTCCAGTGGCAACTGCCGGCGCACTTCATGTTTGAACCGCAAAGACAGGGCGTAGTCGAACAACTTTGGCTGGCGGTCTCGAATCAGTCGTGCCAGGGCTATGGTGGCCAACACGTCGCTGACGGCGTCGTGCGCTTTTGCGTGTTCTATGCCATTGGCGGCCGTTAGCTGTTCTAGCTTGAACGAGGGGTCGCCATTGTCATGCCTGGGCCATTCGATGCCCTCCGGGCGCAGCGCATACGTCAGGCGTACTACGTCGAGCAGGTCCCAGCGGCTGTTCTGGTTACGCCATTCACGACTGTAGGGGTCGAGCAGGTTGCGGTAAAACAGGAACCGGGTGAATTCGTCATCAAAGCGCAGGCTGTTGTAGCCCACGGTGCAGGTACCGGGCTCTGACATGATGGCGTTGATGCGACTGGCCAGTTCCCATTCGGTCAACCCTTCCTGTTCACACTGGCCGGGCGTGAGGCCGGTTATCATCACCGCTGACGGGTCGATGACCGCATCGGGTAATGGCTTGCATTTCCAGTCCATCGGCTCACCGATGATGTTCAGGTCGGCATCGGTGATCACGGCGGCAAACTGGGCAATGCCATCCCGGGCCGGGTGAATGCCCCAGGTTTCATAGTCGTACCAGAGAAATTGCCGGGGCGCTGTTGAAGAGGGTTTGGGCATGGGTTCCGGTGTCCTGTCGGTGCAGTAGTGCTCGCTCCTGCATGGGTTTACACTGTAGCAACAGCCCGCACAAACAGGCTGGCTGCGGTGATCCGCAAGGGCGCCTAACCTCGGCGCCAATTTCGTACAGCCTATCATTGATGGGCGTTTCCGGCACGGTGAACACGCGTTCCCGGCCTGGCTCAATGGCAATCAGGGAGATCGTTACATGGTGCTCAGCAAATTTTTTGGCAAAAAGTCCAAACCCGCAAAACCCACTGCGAAATCACCCGGAAATACCCGAACAGAATCTGTCAAGCCCGGTGTAGATCAGTGGCTGATTCAGGTTCGGGCGGTCGACCCGAAACAGCGCAGGGAGGCCATGGCTGAACTGGCCAGGGGCCTGGATGAGGGCAAACTGACAGCGGAGCAACGTCTACAGTTACCCGCGGCCGAACAACTGGCGCTGAACCTGCATGCGAATACACCGGTGTCGGATGTCAGTGATGCTCTCTGCGTCGAGGTTGCTCGCCACGGTTTCTCGGCACGGGTTCGAACGGCGGCCGCGGGGCTGGTCAGTGATATCGATGCACTGGAACAGCTGCTGAAACATGCCAAAGGCAGCGACAAAACCGTGTATCGGCTGGTAAAAACCCGACTGGATGACCATAAACACGAGCAACAAGCGCTGCAATCCAGAGTCGATCACACCCGCCGACTGGTTGAGCAACTCGAGCGTCATGCCAAAGCCCCGGTCGATCCTCTGTACAGCGGCAAGTTGCGCGCGCTTGTGGACCAGTGGTCTGCCAATAGCCTCTATGCCGACGAGGTACTGACTGAGCGCTGGCATCAGGCCATCAGCGACGCTCAGGCCCGGATTCCGGTGGAGTCTGACATCGCCAGTTCCGAACCGGAAGCGGACACCGCCTTACCGGTCACGGAGCCTGGCGGTGCGGGTTCAGAGGGTGTTAGCTTTGCGGAAGCGAATGACGACGCGACCCCGGATGTCGAAAGCACCGAGAAAGACCCGCGTCGCACCCAATTAATTCAAGACCTGTGGCATGACCTGAAAGACCGGCTCGATCAGGCAGACCCTGACCAGGCACAGGTACGCGATGCCTTGCTGTATCTGACAGAGCAACAACATCAGTGGCGCCAGACCGAGCAGTCGCAACGCGCCAGTCGCGAAGAGGAACGAGCCTTTCATCAGCTCTGCACCACCTATGAAACGTCGTTGAACGCACTGGTTCTGCTGATTGAGCGTTACGGTCCGCTGGCTGACCTGTTGCCTGCCATTGAAGCCGATCCGGCTGGTCATGATGCTGCTGCCCACGCGTTGGATGAATGGCTGCACAGTCTGGATTGGCCGGAAGGTGAACCGGAACCTGCCCTGAAAGGCAGGGTTGAACAGGTGGTTCGAGTCCATCACGACCAACTGGCTGAGCACAGAAAACAGAGCATCCAGGCCGTTCGTCAGGCACGCGGACTGATCCGCCGTTGCCAGGGGGCGATCAACGATGGCCACCTGAAACGTGCTTCGGGTCTGTTGCAAGGCATACGCGATGCCGTAGTGGATCTGAAACCTGAAGAACACCATGGGCTCTTTCGCCAGTTTGAAGAGACTGAACAAGCAGTCGAGAAATTGCGCGACTGGCAAAGTTTTGCGGTACTGCCCAAAAAAGAAGCCCTGATCGAACGCATGCGTCACTTGCTCGACCAGTCGTTACCGCCAGAAGACCGCGCCCGGCAAATCCGCGACATGCAAGATGAATGGCGCATGCTGAGCCGGGGCCTGCAGAACCAGCATCAGGCGCTGTGGGAGACCTTTCACGATCTGGCACAACAGGCCTATGAACCCTGCAAGGCGTTTTTTGAAGAGCAGGGCAAGCTGCGTTCATTAAACTTGCGTCAGCGCCAGGCGCTGGCCGACCAATTGGGTCAGTATGAGCAGTTGATCGACAGCAAGGGCCTGGATCTGAAAGAGTTGGACCGGGTGCTGACACTGGCCCGGAACGATTGGCGCCGGTTCTCACCGGTAGACCGGGCGGCCAACAAGGCGGTGCAAGCCCAGTTCGACGCCGTGTTTCAACGCTTGCGTGATCGGTTACAAGGCGAGCAGCAGGTTTTCCGTGAGGCCAAGCTGGCCATCATCGAGCAGGCGCAAGCCTTGCTGGATGAGCCCGATTCGCGCCAGGCTACCGAAAAAGCCAAGCAACTGCAGCGCGACTGGCAGCAGGCCGGGCATTTGGCCCGGCGCGACGAACAGGCGTTGTGGAAGTCGTTCCGGGCGATATGCGATGAGCTCTTTGCCCGTCGCGAAGCAGCGGCAGATGCATTTAAAGCAGACCTGAACGCCCATAAGGCCCAGGCCGACGAGATATTGGCGGGTATGGAAGCCATTCTGGCTGACGCTGACCCGCTGGCCTCCAAAGCCCGGTTTGATGACCTTAAAGACCAGTACAATGCGCTGGGTACGTTGCCTAAAGCCGATTATAAAAAACTGCAGGATCGGCTTGACCGCCTGAACCGGGACTTCCAAGCCCGGTGTAACGCTTTCAAGGTTCAACAGCAGGATCAGCACTGGCAGGCCCTGTTTGACTGGAATCGGCAGGCCCGGTTTGATTGTGATTCAGCGGAAGCGGCGACGACGGAGTGGCAAGCTTTGAGCAAGATACCGGCACCGGCTAGCGGTTTGCTGTCGTCGCTGCCGAATTGGCAGTCGCCAGAAGCCGACAATGATGCCTTGCGCCGTAAGACCGTTGAGCTGGAAGTCCTGACTCGGGCAGAAACACCAGAGGCCGACAAAGCTTTGCGCATGGAATTGCAGGTACAGCGTCTGACGGATGGTTTGGGCCAGCAAGTGGATCAGAATGACATTGACCAGGCCGTTGTCGCGTGGCTCGCCACTCCAGCGAGCAATGAAGCCGAATTCGATGCACTGATGAGTCGGATGAAGCAGGCCCGACAAACCTGGATGACGTCGGACTGATTGAAAAAACTGAAAAAAATCATAAAGTTAGTTGACAGCTACCGGGGTCATCATTAATATGCGTCCCCGTTGAGAGGCGATGACCAAACGGTCAGCAAAGCACAGCATCCGAACCAGAAACGGGTGATGGTTTCTGAAAATACTCGATCAGAAGCACTCTCTAAACAGGTTATTGCGGGGTGGAGCAGTCTGGTAGCTCGTCGGGCTCATAACCCGAAGGTCGTAGGTTCAAATCCTGCCCCCGCTACCAAACAAAAAAGCCCGAACAGCAATGTTCGGGCTTTTTTAATGCCTGGTTAACAGTGGTACCAGATTAGCTCGTCAGGCTCATAACCCGAAGGTCGTAGCCGGAGCGCCGGCCGGTTAAATCCCGCCCCCGCTACCAAACAAAAAAGCCCGAACAGCAATGTTCGGGCTTTTTTGTTTGGGTATGAAATGGGCAGGGTCTACCGGGCTTGAAAGCCGTAATACCCTACAGATGTCGGGTGAGCGCTTGGGTCATCAAGCATTACAATGTGCGCGTTTTTGACACCAGGGGCGCAGAAGTAGCCCAACGGGGGGTTATACTTTCCGGGCTAAAATCAGTCGCTCCATATTGACAGCATCGTAAAATCGGGTCATTTTGCCCATTGCTCACCATACCTGAGTCGGTATTTATCGATTTGGCTCTGGTCAGAAGGATCTTTCACAGCTATGTATCTGCGTGCTTTCGGCCTGAGGACATTATTACCCCACAGCGGGCTGGTTAGATTCAGCGGGCTTTTCTGCCTCGTTCTCTTTTTGGCTTACCCGGTTCAAGCTGAACGTACCCCGGCTTCTTCACACTTGAATGTCGACCTGTCGATGCTGGACCTCGACCGAACGGATGGTCGCTACGCACTTGCCAATAACTCTCACTCGACCGGTTTTATGCCTGCTCCAATTGGGCAGAAGCTGGAAGACGCACCCCACGAATTCAAGGGTGAACAGGGGGCCAGTCTGACCGCGAATTTCAGACAGCACAGCCGATACTGGTTGTCTGCGCGCGTTATTAATCAGACTGAGACCCGTGACTGGTACGTGCACATCAGTAATTTCGGCTTTCAGCAACCTCGCATCCTGATCCGGGACTGGGAGGGTCAGACCATTCATACCATCGATAACTCAGTGACTTCCGGTGCCACGGAAATCAATGCCATCGGGCGTGCGGCCAAAGTCACGCTTGAACCGGGTATGTCCTATCAAATCGTGGTTGAGTTATCCGCAAGTCATGTCACCTGGAAACCTTACATCGGCCTGATGAGCGCAGACTTTTATCAACACTGGCAGATGCAGATGGATTTTGCGTTCAAGCTGGCCATCGGGATCATGCTGGGGATCATTCTGTTGGGGTTTGTTGCCTGGGCTCTGACGTCTGACAAAACGTTTTTTTGGGGAGCTGCGTCTTCTCTGGTGATGCTGTGCTATTACCTGGAACATAGCAGTCTACCAGCGATTTTGGGGCTAGCCAGTTACGAGAAAACGGCATTTTTCTGGTTGCTGGTTACGTTCTCGTTACTGACGATGACCGCCTTTGCCGCCAGTTTCCTGCAGATCAATCGACGGTCAGGACGATCATACTCAGTGTTCTATTACACCGCACTGGCAACCATGCTGGTCGGGCTCGCTGGTACACAGCTTTCGTTCAACGCAAACGTACTTGTATATTCTCTGAACTATTTCGCGGTCTCGCTGGTTATTCTGGGATCGGGAATCTCCAGGGTTCGATCACAGGGGCGTTACTACTGGATGTACATTCTGGGCTGGTTACCCATGGTTTTGTCGATGGTACAGGTGATCTGGGTCGTCAATGCCCCCCGGGAGGCCGTTGAGGAAATTGGCGTTTCCTACAAAATGATCCATGTTCTGTATATTCAGATTTTGCACATGGTCCTGCACATTGCCGCCATCGTTTTGCGCGTCAAAGCGCTGAATGAAGAAAAGCACCGCATGGAGCAGATCAGTCAGGCCAAATCGCGCTTTATTGCGCACAGCAGTCACGATCTCAGTCAGCCATTGCATTCGATGAATGTCTACATGGAATCTTTGAAACCCCATGTTCATGGCCAGGCTGGCAACGATCTGTTTGTACGGCTCAAAGAATCCCATCGCCAGATGAGTGAATCCTTCAGCGCCATCATGGATCTGACCAAGCTAGAGTCCGGCGTGATCAGACCAGGCCTGGAAACCGTGTCACTGGAAAGTCTGTTTTCAAAGTTGAAGAGCGAGTATCTGGGGCTGGCCATGTCCAGGCGTCTTGAGCTGAGTGTCGAAGCCGAATCGTTGCAGGTACGCAGTGATCCGGTTTTACTGGAGCGCCTGCTGCGTAACCTCATTTCCAATGCCATCAAGTACACCGACGCGGGCAAGGTGAGGGTGGTTTGCCGTAGTGTGGACGATCAGGTGGTCATCGAAGTTATCGACACCGGCTGCGGTATTGCCAGTGAGCACCAGGAAGCCATTTTCGATATCTATCACCGGTCACTGGACGCTCCGGATACAACCAGCGGCTCTGGCATTGGTTTGTCGATCGTCAGGCATATCTCCCAGTTGCTGGATCATCCGGTGTCATTAACGTCAGTGCCCGGTAAAGGCAGCTGTTTCGCGATCCAGGCTCCGCTGGCGGAAGTACCGGCTCAGAGCAGAAACCCTGAAACACCGTCAACGAAGAGCAGTAAGTTTGTGGTGGCACTGGTACTGGGCAATACTGGTCTGAGAGATCCGGTGTGGGATCGGCTGAAACAATGGAATTGTTCGGTATTGATTTTCAACTCGGCAGACGAGGTGCTGCAGTCTCGGCTACCAGTGGATATCGTGATGTGTGATGACGCCAATCATCGAGACATCGCGCTGTTATCTGATCGCGCCGACGTTCTGACACAAGACTGCGTGACCGCCTGTATTTGCAAGCCCGGATTCACGTTGCCCGAGCACTGGGTTGCCCTGTCGGCGCCGGTGATGCCCGCTCAGTTGCGCGCCCTTTTGAACTTCGCGGCACGGAAGCGTCAGTCTCAGGCACCGACAGCAGTTGCTGCCCAGTGAAGGTTGACGTCATGGCTACGGTTTTATCGACAGTAATGCGACCACAAGAGTCGAAATCATGAGCGTGAAAATAGTGATTACTGAAGATCACGAGTTGTATCGGGATGCGCTGGGTACTCTGGTGATTGAGGCATTTCCGGGGGTTCAGGTGATTGAATCGGGGGATTTTCCCACGACACTATCCCTGCTCGACACACACTCAGATGTAGCGCTGGTGTTGTTTGACATTCATATTCCAGGCACCAGTGGCCTCAATGGGCTGAAAGAGATCAAAGCCCGTTATCCGGCACTGCCGCTGGTGGTGGTGTCTACGGTTGATTACCAGGCCAGTATTCAGCAGATGCTGCAGCTTGGAGCCGATGGTTTTATCGCAAAAACCAGTTCGCGCGCCATGATGGTTCGGGCGCTCAGAGATGTCATGGAAGGCGAAGTTGTTATTCTCAGTGGTCGCGACAGCGACGACGTCGTAGCACTGTCACCCCGCCAGATCGATACCCTTGAATTACTGGCCCAGGGGCTGCCTAACAAGGAGATTGCGGCCAGACTTAACATTGCTCCTACCACGGTACGTGAATATGTCTCCGACATTCTGGGGCTGTTCAAATGCGATAACCGAACGCAAGCTGTCCTGAAAGCACGCCAGCTTGGTTTTATCCTTTATTGATGCCGCTGTCTGTGCCCGTCATAACCACAGTTTAATAGTGCCGAGTACCCGGAGTGTGATTAGAGCGTTCCCCCACATTCAATCCGGTAGCCCAGATCTATGATCGAATCGCCGACCTGTATACCTTGAATGCGTGCGAGCAGCTCGCGCGCCGCCCGTTCGCCAATGGCTTCCCGGGGGGTAACGACGCTGGCCAGACGAGGGGCCATTACCTGACCGACATCGTGCCCGTGAAAACCAGCAATGGCCATGTCGTCGGGGACACGCAAATTTTGACGCAGACATTCGAAGTAGGCGCCAATGGCCACGTCATCGTTGGTACAGAACAAGCCATCTGCTTTGGGGTAGTCGGATGTGATTTCACGCAACAGGGCAGCGCCAACGCTGAACGATGAACGTTGTGCGCTTTGCAGTGTGGTTGGGGTCAGGCCATGTTCCAGCATGGCTTTGCTGTAGCCCTCCTGTCGCTGCAAGGTACGGGCGTCCATGCGTACCGCCAGGTAGAGAATCTTGCGCCGGCCGGCTTTTATCATGGCTGAAACCATGTCGTAGGCTGCGGTGACGTTGTCGTACCCGACGGCCTGGTGCAGAGGCGCGTTGTGTGTGTCCATGATTTCAACGGTCGGAATGCCGGCCGTCTCAAGCATCCGCAGGCTGCGATCGGTATGCTGGTTTTCCGACAAGATAACGCCATCGACATTATAGGAAAGCAACGACGCCAGGCTTACTTCTTCCATCTCGACGCTGTAACCATAATGGGCCAGCATCAGATGGTAACCTTTGGGTTCAGTGACGGTTTCGATACCCTTGATGATATCTGCGAACACCAGGTTAGTCAGCGAAGGCACCAGTACGCCAATCGCCCGGCTGGTTGATTTGGACAGAATATCGGGCCCGCGGTTGGGAATGTAACCCAGGGTTTCGGCCACATGGAAAATACGCTCGCGCAGCGCCTCAGAGACCGTATCCGGCTCTCGCAGACAACGACTCACCGTCATTTTGGTGGCGCCAACCTGGTCGGCAATGTCTTGTAATGTGGGTCGTCTTTTTTTCACGTTTCGGCCCTTTACCCGTCGCCCGGCACAGTGTCTGGTGAACTGCGATAATACACCGAAAGCCCGAGTTTACCGAAGGCTGTCCAGACATTGTTGAAAAACAGCCTGAGGCGGCTGGTCAATGTCGATGACCGTGGCTTCGCCCTCGGTCGGTTCTTCCAATTGCGCGAACTGACTGAGCAGCATGCCCTTGCCGGCAAAGTAGTGGTGCTGACGTTGCACCAGTCGTGGCCAGATGACGTCAATATCACCCTTCAGGTACAGAAACTGAACAGACGAATCCGCCGAGCGCAGCCGGTCCCGGTACCGGGCTTTCAGGGCAGAGCAGGCCAGTACTATGGCTTCCTCTCTAGCCAGCAAATTCACCAGGTCACTGAGCCAGCTTTCGCGGTCATCATCGTTCAGTGGTGTGCCACTGGCCATCTTTCTGATGTTGTCGGGCGTGTGAAAGTCATCCGCGTCGATGTAGAGGCACTTCAGCGCGGTGGCCAGCTGGTCCGCGATCAGGCTTTTGCCGCTACCGGAAACGCCCATCACAATTATTTTTCTAAAAGCCATCCATTGTTCGCCAATATATGCACCACGGCCGGTTTGGCCGGCCTGGTGCTGGTTAGTGTCGTAAGACGTTACGAGCCGTCAAGTCGGGTGGTTTACAGACGTAGGGTAGACTCGGCATCAAACAGGGATCCTCGAGCCGGATCAAAACCGATGTCGATACTTTGCCCGGGTGCCAGCAACTGGTCGCTGTCACAACTGAAGGTCACGGCCTGGTCGGCCACCCGGGTCCAGACCAGTGTATTGGAACCCATGGGTTCCACAATTTCTATCTCTACCCGGGTGCTGAATGGCATTCCCCGGGCTCCTTCGCCGGCGATAATGTGCTCCGGGCGAATACCCAGCACCGCCGAGCATGAGTCAGACGATGCACGGGCAAACTGATAGCTGCTGGTCGGAATGTGCGTACCGCTGTCGGTAACGAAGCAGGTTTCATCGCCGGTCTGCAAGGTTCCCTGAAAGAAGTTCATTGAGGGCGACCCGATAAAACCCGCAACGTACAGATTGACCGGCTTGTTGTAAATGGTATGGGGGTCTGCCAGTTGCTGAATAACGCCGTCTTTCATGATGGCGATGCGATTGGCCAGCGTCAGTGCTTCGATTTGATCGTGCGTCACATAGATCATGGTGTTTTTCAGGCGCTGGTGCAGCCGTTTGATCTCAACCCGAAGATCCGACCTCAGTTTGGCATCGAGGTTGGATAGCGGCTCGTCAAACAGAAATACTTTCGCCTCGCGTACCAGAGCCCGCCCGATGGCAACGCGCTGGCGCTGACCTCCAGACAGTTCAACTGGCTTGCGTTGAAGCAATTCTTCCATTTGTAAGATCTCGGCTGCCCGGGCGACGCGCCGTTGAATTTCATCCTTTTTGTAGCCGGCGACCTTCAATCCGAATGACAGGTTTTTTTCAACCGTCATTTGCGGGTAGAGCGCATAGGATTGAAACACCATGCCGATGCCGCGATCTTTGGGTTCTTCCCAGGTCACGTTACGGTTGTCGATGTGAATCTGACCGTCGCTAATGTCCATAAGGCCTGCGATGCAATTCAGCAACGTAGATTTGCCACATCCTGAAGGGCCTAGCAGTACAATAAATTCCCCCTGCTCGATATCGAGATTCAGGTTTTCCAGTACCCGGGTGTTGCCATAGTCCAGGGTAAGATCCCGGATGGATACACTGTGTTCAGACATGTTCATTACCCCTTGACCGCACCGGCTGCGATGCCTCGCACGAACCATTTGCCGGAAATAAAGTAAACGATGAGCGGAACAGCCGCTGTTAGAATGGTGGCGGCCATGTGCACGTTGTACTCCCTCACCCCAGTGGTGGTTTGTACAATATTGTTGAGTTGTACGGTCATCGGCATGTTCTGACGACCGGCAAAAACCGTCCCAAACAGAAAATCATTCCAGATGCCCGTCAGCTGCAGGATGATCGCCACTATGGTGATGGGCACCGCCATAGGGATCATGATGCGGAAGAAAATTTGCCAGAACCCGGCACCGTCGATCCTCGCCGCCTTGAACATTTCCATGGGCAGGCTGGCAAAAAAGTTGCGGTACAGCAGTGTCAGAATGGGCATTCCGAAGATCGAATGGACAAGTACAATACTGAGCAGCGTCGAAAAGATACCCAGTTCGCGCATGGTGATGATCAGCGGGTAAATGACGACCTGGTAGGGCACAAAGGCACCAAATACCAGAATGCCGAACACCAGATTGGCATACCTGTAGCGCCAGAAAGACAGCGCATAGCCATTGATAGCTGCAATGGTAATGGAGACCACCGTGGCGATGGCGGTGATCTTGACTGAGTTCCAGAAACCCGGTTGCAGACCGTTGCAGTCGCGCCCGGTACAGGCGCTGAACCAGGCCTTGATCCAGGGCTCAAAGGTCGGGTCGCTGGGCCAGTTGAACAGATTACCCTCACGGATTTCCGGCAGGGTTTTCAGCGAGGTGACGATCATCACCCAAAACGGCATCAGAAAAAACAGCGCTGCCATGATCAGAAATCCGTAGATGCCAAGGCGAGCAATACTCAGTTGGCTTTTGCGAGGGCCGCAGGGGCCCTCCAGTACCCGGCCGGATGCACCCGGCACCACGTTGTTGACAACCAGTGTCATGACAGTCTCTCCCGGTTGCGCTTCATTCGCCATTGGATGAAACCGTTCAGTGCCAATAGCAAAATAACGGGCAGCAGCATCATCATGGCGGCGGCCATGCCCAGTGCAACATTGATTCGATTGGTGATGTGCTCAATGACGAAAACCGCTGGCATTTGTGTTGCAATGCCCGGCCCGCCCTGTGTCATGGCGATGACGATGTCGAATACCCGAACGACGCCTACGCACTGCAGTACAAAGGCGGTAAAGAGTGCGCCTTTCATCATTGGCAGAACGATGAACAGATAGGTTTTCCAGGCGGATATGCCATCGATGCGCGCGGCCTTCCAGATCTCGGTGTCGATACCCCGCAACCCGGCAAGGATGATGGCCATGGTGACGCCGATGCTGTTCCAGATGGCACCGACGACCAGGCCGTAAATGGCGGTATCGGCATTGACCAGTGGCGCGAAAGTAAAGTCGGTAAAGCCCCAGCCGCGTACGGCCGCCTGTATGCCAATGCTGGGGTCCAGTATCCAGCGCCAGGCCAGGCCGGTAATTACCAGTGACATGGCAAAGGGATACAGAAAAATTGAACGCAATAGCGATTCACAGCGAATTTTCTGGTCCATAAACACGGCGAGCAGAAAACCGAACATCATGCTCAACCCGACCGAAAGCAAACCGAAAAACCAGAGGTTGTTGGCGGAAACTATCCAGCGACCGGTTGACCACAAGCGCTTATACTGATCCAGACCAACAAAGTTGAAGCTCGGGAACATCCGCGCATCGGTAAACGACAGAAGGCCGGAATAAACAATGCAGATAACAAAGACACCGATAGCGGTAATGATCATCGGTGCGGTGCCCAGTACACTCATCAGCGCGGACCAGCGGATCCGTCTGGGTTTTGGGTACTTTGCGGGCGACCGGGTCCGGTAACGGCCGGAACCGGCAGAAAGTGTCTGTGACATGTTGATACCTTTGGAGCGCCACCTGAACGACGACAGGTGGCGCGCGTGCTGATGCAAACGGGGAGGGAAGCGCACAGGGTGTGACTTCCCGAAGCGCCGGATACAGGCTACGAGACGATCAGTCGGCCTGGGCGATAATATCGACAAACCGGCGTTGAATGTCCTCGGTACTCAGGCTCGGGTTAGCCCAAGCTTCCAGCCACAGGTCGTCCAGTTGGCCAAGGCCGTCTTCAGTGAAAAACATGTTGGCTGAGGGCAGTACACGGTTGCGATCTTCGAGAATGTCGAGGCCCACTTTCATGCAGTCATCCGCGATGCTCATGTCGACATCATCACGCACCGGCAAGGAGCCTTTGGCGTTATTGAAGCTTGCCTGAACTTCCGGGCTGAGCATCATGGAGGCCAGGGCCAGCTGGGCTGCTTCTACGTCGGGGTCAGACTGCTTGGGAAACAGGAAAACATCACCGCCGGTGTCGAGGTAAGGGTCTTCCGAGGGTCCAGCGATGCAGGCGTAATCAATGCCGGGTTCAAGACCGGCCAGTGCGAATTCGCCCCGGGCCCAGTCGCCCATTATCTGCATACCGGCCTGGTGGGTAATGACCAGGTTGGTGGTGTCGTTCCAGTTGCGGTTCGCCGAACCGTCATCGGTATACTGTTTCAGGCTCTTGAAAAGCTCGATCGCAGAACGCACTTCCGGGCCGCCAGCGACGTCGAGATCGCGGTCCCGGTAGAGTGCTTCAAACCCGTCCTTGCCCAGTTGCGAGACCAGTACGACACGCGCGGCACCGCTGATTTGCCAGCCTTCACCGCCTATGGCAAAGGGCGTGATGCCCGCTTCCTGAAGGGCAGGTGCAGAGGCTATGAAATCGTCAAGGTTGGTCGGCAAGGCTACTCCGGCCTTTTCGAAGGCGGGAATGGATGCCCAGGCCCATTGCCAGGAGTGGATGTTCACTGGCAGACAGTAGATTTTGCCATCGTATTCGCACACATCGAGGATTGAATCCGGGCGAATAAAGTCGCGCCAGCCTTCCTGTTCCGCCAGCTCGGTCAAGTCGAGCAACATGCCGGCTTCGGCCAGTTCTTCATATTGCCGTGAAATGTTGAACTGAGCTGCCGCCGGGGGATCGCCACCCAGAATACGTTGCAGGGTGGTTGAGCGGGCATTGGAGCCACCGGCGATGGCGGTATCGACCCAGTTGTGAGGGGTACGAGCGTCAAACTCATCGGCGAATACGGTCACCGCCGCCTGCTCACCGCCCGAGGTCCACCAGTGAATCACTTCCAGATCAGCTGCCTTGGCGCTGGCCATTGTGATGACCGATGCGGCCGTCATAGCCGCCCATTTCGTTGTTTGCTTCATGATGTTCTCCGTTTTTTATTGCAGCGCCGCTAGGGATGACGCTATTTATAATGAGAAAGTTACCGGTAACATTGCTAAGTATGTTACCGGTAACTTTTAAAGTCTATAACAGGTTTTAACCGGTTACAACGCTTTCAGGTTGAATACTCCAGTGCACTTAGTAAACCACCTTGACCTGGTAGAGTTTTCCGGCCTGGATGTCGCGAATGCAATGCCCTTCCAGCGGCCGGCCGTCGACCCAGATGCCCCTCTGCTCCGGTTTATCAGTGCGTAGATAGCGAACAGCGAAACGTGCACTGCGGAATTGCCGGACGACCTTTACATCGTCCCATTCGGTGGGCAGGGCGGGGCGTACCAGCAAGCCTTCCCGGCTACCTTGCAAACCAAAGAGCGACTCGATCAACGTTCGATAAACCCAGGCAACGGTACCGGTGTTGAACAGCTGACTCGACCGGCCAGCGGTGCGCGGAAACTGGTAGTAGGCACCTCGATAGTAGTTGGGAATATAAACCGGCATTTGGCCGCGCTGGCGGTAGTCCGCCTCGGAATCGCCGGGAATCATCTGTCTAATCAGCCGATAGGCGCGGTCGGTTTCACCGGTCTGGTACAGGCTGTAGGCGTAGAAGGCGGCGGCGTGGTTATAGACCGATCCGTTCTCAGCCGAACCCGGGTGTTTCTGGGTGACCCGGCCGACGTCATCGCGCATGGCGGTGTAGGCTGGCGCGAACATCATGACGCCGTAGGGGGTTTCCAGTTGGGCTTCAATGGCCGCAATCATCGACGATTGCTGTTCTTGCGTGCAGGTACCGGCTAGAATCGCCCAGCTTTGCGGGTTGAGAAAAATCCGCCCCTCGGCATCATCGCTGATGCCGAACGTGACGCCATCGTCGGTAATGCCCCGGCCATACCACTGGCCGTCCCAAAGATGCCGGTTTACCGCCGCGTCGATGTCACTGGCGCAGGCCAGGCATTCTTCAGCAACGGCATTAGCCCCCTGGTGCTGGCACATTTGCGCCCAGAGTTTTAGGGCGTAGGAGGTCGCCACGCTCAGCCAGCCAGACACGCCCTTGCCCTTGTAGCCAACCATGTTCATCGGGTCGCACCAGTCGCCCTGGGCAATGTAGCTGAGCCCGCGTTCATCCCGCGCCTGCATTAGCCAGCGCATGGCTTGCGTCATGCGGTCGAACACCGTGCGTTGGCCGTCACCCTGCCAGTCGCTGACCAGTTGTGACAGTAAGTCGTAGTCACCGGTTTCATCAAGATAGGCCTGCAGCGTGATCGGTAGCCAGACGCAGTGGTCGGTATGGGGAATCTGGTTGATGTATTTCAATTCCGTCTCAGCGCTCAGGCGAATGCCATCGGGCATCGCACCGGATGCCTCTTGCTGACTGAGGGCGTAGACCAGGGCCTCACGGGTAACTCTGGGGTTGATATAAACCATACCCAGTGCGTCTTGCAGATAATTCCGGGTTTGCGGGTCCATGCTGAGCCGGTTTACATCGCCGTGATAAAACACCTGGCGTGGCAGCCAGTGGTTAACAACGTCGTTCAGCAGGGCATCGGGTGTTTCGATATGGAGCACACCTTCCCCCTGGCCAATATAGCGGGCATAACGGGATTGGACCTCGCTGAAATCCGGGGCGCTGAAATAGCGCTCCCGCATTTGTCGGATGTGCGCCTCGTCCCGTGCCGGGCCGATCAGAAAACGATACTCCTGCTGGTCTCCCGGTTCGAGCTCAAGCCGGTATTGCAGGGCTGCAACCGGTGATTCATACAGCGCGTCTCCTTTTGACAGCATTGCCTGCTGCACGCCATCCGGCCGGTGCAGCCCACCTTCGCCCTCAAACTGTTCACGCTGGGTCTCAAAGCTCAATGGCGGCTGGTCGTGCAGAAAATAGGTGAGCTCCTGAAAGTCTTTTTGTTTGAAATAATCATCTACTTTCTGATAGGGCGTGACGTACCGCGCAACGATGCCGCCCAGATCTTCGCGGTAGCTGGCTGACTGATTCATCCAGCTCATATAGCCAAAGGGGGTGTAAGGGTAAAAGCTGAGCGTTCGCGTCCGCTCGGATTCGTTGATCAGCTTTACCTGCCACAATTCGACCACGTCGTCTTCGGTCAGGCTTAGGGTCAGTTCAATGGTGATGCCGGAATAGAGAATGCGCCAGCGAATGTCACTCTGACCCACCGAAAACACAAAGCGGTCCGGTGTGGCCCGAACCGGCTCATAGGGCGCGGAAAAGAGGTCGCCACTGTGTTCATCCTTAATGTAGAAGAACCGGCCCGGGTGATGAGCGTAGTAAGGTTGCTCGGGCTGCATGAAGGTTTTGGCTTCTAGGTTCGGCGCATAGATGTACTTGGCCGGTTCCGGCTGCATGAACTGCGCAGTGGCAAAACCCCGGCAGTTCATCTGTATCATCATTTTCGGGTTCCAGAGGAAACCCGCAGCGCGTGGCATGGCGGTGGGGCTGTTTAACTCAAAACGCTGGCCAGCCTCGGTGGCTTTTATCATTGTTATGGCTCCTGGTGCCTGTTCGGTAAGAGCAAGGTAAAGGGTCTGGCTTGTAATGTTACCGGTAACTATTTAAAGTTTACTGAATTGAAACCGGTTACACAAGCCAGAGGAATTCAAGCGATATGTCTGCACCGAGTGTTTTTGACAACCGTTGTTGTCAGTTGGGGGAGGGGCCCTTGTGGCACCCTCGTCGACAACAGCTGTTCTGGTTCGACATCCTGGAAAACCAGCTGCATAGCCGTCAGCGGGGTGAGGCGATAAGCTGGTCGTTTGACGAGGCGGTCTCAGCGGCAGGCTGGGTCAGTGAAACCGAGCTGCTGATTGCCAGCGAGACCTCGCTGTTCAGGTTTGATTTGGATACCGCAGAGCAGGTTCCCGTGTACTCGCTGGAAGCCAATAACCCTGCAACCCGCAGTAATGATGGGCGCGCCGACCCCTGGGGCGGGTTCTGGATCAGTACCATGGGCTGGCACGGGGAAGCAGGGGCAGGCAGCCTCTATCGGTATTACCAGGGTGTACTGAAAAAACTGGTGTCTGATCTGAGCATCCCCAATGCCATCTGTTTCGCGCCAGATGCCTCCTGTGCCTACTGGACCGACACCGCCGAGGGGCAATTATGGCGTCAGCCACTCGACCCGGTTCATGGCTGGCCCTCAGGCGACAAGCAGCGAGTGATCGATTTTGCTGCCCAGGGGCTTAACCCGGACGGCGCCATTGTGGATGCCCGGGGCGATATCTGGAGTGCCCAATGGGGCGCTGGCCGTGTGGTTCGTTACAGCCCGGAGGGCAGAGAACAGCAGGTGGTAACGCTGCCGACCCCACAAACGACCTGTCCAGCTTTGGGCGGGAAAGCGCTGGATACACTCTATGTAACGACGGCTGCCCAAGGGCTGGAGGCGGCAGATGGTTTGGGCGGGCGGGTGTTTCAGTACCCTGTGGGTATTCGTGGGCAGGCTGAGCACCAGGTAAAGCTGTGAGACGGGTAAATTTCACCACGGGATAACGCCAGCAACATTTTTTTGAACGCCCAAAGGTAATCAAATCAAGCAGTTAGAACCAGCGTTCGAAATATTTGCGTTTGGGTGCTGAGAAACCTTTGACATCATCGGTGGAATCTATATCCTTGGTCACAGCTTAAAAAGAAAGACGCAAGATAGTTTAATTGCTCCATGCCGGTTTAGTTTTATTCCTGCCTTGAAGTTCTTAAGTACGTCAGCTCCAATTTTTATGCTAAAAGAGCTCAATTTCGGGCACAATTGTTAATTGATAGGAATACGACTATGTCTACAGTAACTGGCACCGTTAAGTGGTTTAACGAAGCAAAAGGTTTTGGTTTCATCGAGCAGGAAGGCGGCAAAGACGTCTTCGCACACTTCAGTGCTATCACTGGCTCTGGCTTCAAAACCCTGACCGAAGGCCAAAAAGTTGAGTTCACCGTAACTCAAGGCCAGAAAGGTCCTCAGGCTGAGAACATCACCCCTCTGTAAGGGCTGATTGATTCTACGAAAGGCTCTGCTTAGGCAGGGCCTTTTTTGTATGTGTCCGATTTGTTAAGCCGTAGTTCAGGCGGTTTCCCTTACAAACCAAGACTTTACAGTACCTCTGTTTTTAGTGTAAAACCTCGACAAAAGTTCTACACAGCCCATTCCCGCTGCGCTTTGATTTTGACTGGAAGTCTCGTACACTGTTTCAATCATTCGTTTTTAAATCCCCGGTCGGATGAATGTCGGCCGTGAGTCGCCAAAGCCGACCCATTGAGCTAATGTAAGATCACTGTGAAGGCCTGTGTACAGTTGTGACACCCCTTTAACCGTTTTGTAAGAGGTCACCAGTTCGATGCGACGAGAGTCTGACCTATCCTGGAAAACTTTTCTGGAGATGATTTCCAGTCTGTCTGCGCAGTTTGTTGCGACGCCTCATCACAAAGTCGACAAGGTTATTCAGCAGGCGTTGGATCGGGTTGGGCGCTATTTCAATGCTGACAGAAGCTACATCTTTCTGTTTTCAGACGATGCCCGGCTGTGCAGCAATACCCATGAATGGTGTGCCGACGGGGTGACTGAGCAGATCGAGGGTTTGCAGAATCTCGAAGCGGACATCTTTCCGAACTGGCTGCATTCGTTCAACGACGCCAAACCGGTTCATATCCCTCAGGTAAACGACATCCCCTCCGATAGCGTTGAGTACGGTATTCTGGCCCACCAGAGTGTTCAGTCAGCCCTGATGGTACCCATGAACACCAAAGACGGTCTGTTTGGCATGTTTGGGCTCGATCTGGTGCGCACTCACAAATCCTGGAGCGATGACGAAATAGCGGCCATTCGGCTGTTGGCAGGCAATATATGCAGTCTGCTTCAACGCCAGCGTGCCGAGCAAAAAATTGATCGTCTGGCATTTTTCGATACGCTAACCGGGCTAGCCAACCGGTCACTGATTCGCGAACGCATTCGCCAGAGCCTGCGATCCAGCCAGCGCTCATCGCTTTACAATGCGCTGATCATTATTGATCTCGATCGCTTCAAATCGTTGAACGAAGAATACGGACATCATTGCGGTGACGAACTGCTCAGCCAGATGGCGGAGCGATTGCGACGCTTTATTCCGGAAAGCGATTCACTTGCCCGGCTCGGTGATGACGAGTTTGCGGTTCTGGTTGACAGTGTTTCTTCAGAACTGACCGATACACTGAGTCGGGTTAAAAAGCTGTGTGAAACATTGAATGAGGTCTGTACGGAGCCTTATGAGCTTGACGATCAGCGGGTTCATGTCAGCATCAGTTTTGGTATCAGCATTTTCGACGGCGATATTACCGACGTCGAAGTTCCGTTGCGACAATCCGACATAGCCATTCGCCGTGCGAAGGCATCTGGTGGCAATACCATCCGTTTTTATGACAATCACCTCGAAGTTCTGTCCGTCCAGCGGACCAGTCTGCTGCACGATATGAGACAGGCCTTGCTGAATGATCAGTTCGAACTGCATTATCAGGTATTGGTTGACGCCAACCAGAAGCCAGTTGCGTGCGAAGCGCTAGTGCGCTGGAATCACCCGGAGCGGGGGCTGTTGTTGCCCGGCGTTTTCATTCCGTTCGCTGAAGAGAGTGGTCTGATCGTCCGACTTGGTCGCAAGATTCTCAGCCTGGCGTGTGAGCAGTTGCAGATTTGGCAGGATGACCCCGTGCTTGGCCAGCTGCCAATGTCGGTCAACATCAGCATGAAACAATTCAGAGACCCGGGTTTTGCCAGCTTTGTTGCCAGCCTGGTCGACTTTCAACCCCAACTTTGCCGGCAGTTGAAACTCGAAATAACCGAGTCTTTGTTGGCCGTAAACCTCGACGATGTCATCACCACCATGGATAAGCTGGTGGCTCTGGGGCTGACCTTCTCGCTCGACGATTTTGGCACCGGCTATTCTTCGCTATCTTACCTGCGCAGCTTGCCGCTTTCGCAGTTGAAGATTGACCGCAGTTTTGTGCGCGAAGTCGCCGACCAGGCGCAATCAAGAGCCATTGCTCAAACCATTTTGACTCTGGGTACCAACCTCGGTCTTGATGTTGTGGCAGAAGGTGTTGAGACGCCGGAGCAACGCGAAGAACTGGTGTCGATGGGTTGCCGGATCTTTCAGGGCTATCTGTTTGCCAAATCGTTGCCGGCGGCCGAGTTTGAGGCGCTGGTGCGCTCTGATAATATTACCGGGTAAATCGTTCCGCTTAATCACGACCTTTCACCTCTCCAGTGGCAGCACATCCACCTCAACCGTCAGTTCGTGCGCACCGCCGCCATTCATCACACCGCGCAGGGGCGTGACATCGCCGTAGTCCCGGCCCCAGGCCAGAGTAAGGTAACGTTCGCCGGGCAGGCTGCCGTTGGTCGGGTCGATATCGAGCCAGCCCCAGTTTGGAATGAAGACGCTTAACCAGGCGTGACTCGCATCAGCGCCGACCAGCTTTTCCTGCCCCGGCGGGGGAAAGGTTTCCAAATAACCACTGACGTACCGCGCTGCCAGGCCAATTGAGCGCAGGGCGCCAATTGCCAGATGGGCGAAATCCTGACAAACACCTTTGCGGTCTTTCAATACATCGTCCAGGGGCGTGGCCAGCGTGCTGTACTCAGAGTCGTAGCTGAATTCCTGGTTAATTCGTTGGTTCAGGGCCAGCACCGAGTCACACAGGGAACGTTGCGGCGTGAAGCAGTCGAGTGCGAACTGTCTCAGTGAGTCGCTGCGGTGAATAAACGGAGAGTTCAGGGTGAACAGACGTGCCTCCTGGCTATCCAGGTCTATTGCCGTGGCAATGCCACCGCGGCCCTGTGCCAGTTGTTCAACCACGGCTTCCCAGGCGGTGTGAACCTCATCGCCAGCCGGGGTTGGCCGGGGTTGCGTAGTGACTTGGCTGCGTATCGTAACCTCCAGGCTGTCGTGGATGTCTTGAATGGCGAAGTAGACGATGCGGTTGCCAAAGAAATCGAGCCGCTCATGTTGGCGCAGCGGCGTGGGCGATATCGACAGCCGGGTATTCTTGCAGTGCTGGTAGTCGAGGTCTCTGGGCAGCAGGCGCGCCTCGTTGTGGCTGAGCGTCACCGGACTGCTGTAGTCGTAATGCGTAGTGTGGCGCAGCTGGTATTTCATGTATCGGATCCTTGCAGGGTGACCAGTTGTTTTGGTGTCTCGGCATGGCTGAAGTGGCTGTGGGAAACAGCATCCGACAGGGCACACAGCGGTGTGAGTAACTGGTCGAGCAGGGTTTCCAGTGCAGCCTGGGCTTTGGTTGAGTTCTCCAGATCAGTCAGCGTGTCCAGATCGACGAGGTGCAGGTAGCTGGTGGCCTGAATGATCAGACGCGTTTCCTGGCTGCGAAAGGGGGTGGTTTCCGGATGGGGCAGATGTTCGATCTGGGTTTCCAGGCGTTTCAGCATGTAACCCACCGAGCGGGGGTTGGTTTCATCAAACAGCAACAGATCGAGAATGGCAGCCGGGTACAGTTGCGACCGGTAGCGGCGCCGATAAACCGTTAAGTTATCGGTGGTGGCCAATACCGTTTCCCACAGATCGGTACCCGGTTTGCTGGCGCTGATCATCGCCAGTTTCAACAATTCCAGACTGGCAATGCAGCGTTCGGTAATGCGGCCAATGTCCATAAAACGCCAGCCGAAGTGGTGCGGCATGGTCTCGTTGCAGAGCCCGAAGAAGGCCGCCAGCAGAGTGATAATGTCTTCCAGTTTACGCTGGCCGGCGTTGGCGCCCTGGGTATTCGGTAGATCACTGAACGTCTGGTGTAGGGTATTAATGGTGCGCCAGGCATCGTCACCGAGGTGGTCGCGAACGGCACGGCTGTTGCGCAACATGGCGTTAAACATTCTGGGCAAGCCTTCGTCGTCGGCATTCTGAAACAGCCCCAGCAGGCTCTTACGCAATATCATGAATTGCTCGACTGCCGGTGGGTGCTCGCCCCGTGGATCGGTCGCCGGGTCGTGTTCCGGGTCCAGAGCGTCCGGCAGATCCAGTTTCAGCGCGGTATACAAATCGGGCAACAGAGTGTCGGCCAGACGCAACTGACCTTCCTCGACCAGGCTGGTGAGCGATTCCCGCATCAGGCGCGAGCGGTTGTCGAGGCGTTCGCCGTAGCGGCCGATCCAGAACAGGCTCTCGGCTACCCGGCTGGGTAGATCCATACCGTCACGCGTCACTAGAATGGGCCCTTTGGCGCGTTGCAGTAAGCTGACATGAGGTTGGGCGACCGGTGACAATACCCAAATATCCTTGACGATGGTGCTTTCCATCACCGGCGTTCCCGGCTCAGCCACCCAGGCCAGGCCGCCGGGCATGATGCGATGCTGACGGCTTTCCGGGTCGGATGTGCCGTCACCCGGGTCTGCCAGTGCAAAAAACCGCAGACAGACGGGTTGTGGCGTTACCTTGTTGTCTTTCAGGTTATAACTTGGCGATGAGGCGGGTTTTAACGGTTGCTCGGCCACATAGAGATGAGGCGCCTGCCGGATCGACTGGTGCAGGCTTGCCAGGGCGTCGGGCGTCAGTTCAGCGGGTTTGATGGTTTGGGTGACGTCGTTCACGGCCCGTATCCGCCAGACGCTCAGGTCGTTCAGCACGGTACTGAGGTAAGTCGGTTCACCGCACCAGAGCACGTCGCGGCCGGCCAGTTGCAGGGGTTCACCGAGCAGGTACTGACACAAACCCGGTAAAAAGGCGGCCAGTGCGGGGTGTTCCAGAACACCAACCCCCAGACTGTTGGCGATGGCGACTTCTCCACGGCGGGCGGCTTGCATTAAACCGGGCACGCCGAGCAAGGAATCGCCGCGCAGTTCCAGCGGGTCACACCAGGGGTCGGTCACTTGCCGGACGATGACATCGACAGCCTTCAGGCCACCCAGGGTGCGCATCGACACCTGACCGTCGCGCACCACCAAATCACCGCCTTCCACCAGTGAGAAATTCATGTAGTTGGCGAGCCAGGCGTGTTCAAAGTAGCCCGAACTGCCTGGTCCAGGGGTGAACAATACAATATTGGGGTTCTCGCGGCGGTGCGGCGCCAGTTCCGACAAGCAGCGATGGTAAGCCTGCAGAAAGCCAGCCAGGCGGCTCAGGGGCGCATCCCGGTACAGTCGCGACAGGGCGCGCGAGAGAATAATGCGGTTTTCCAGAGAATAGCCGACGCCGGAGGCGGCTTGCGTCCAGTCGCCCAGCACGCGCCATTCGCCGTGCTCGTTGCGCATCACATCCATGCCCTGAAAAATCACCCTGGGGCGCTCATACAGGTTGCCACTGTCTGCGGCCGGGAACAGCCAGCCCGGGTGGGTATAGATCAGTTCGGAGGGGATAATGCCGTCTTTCAGCACTCGCCGCTCGCCGTACAGATCGGCCACCAGGCATTCCAGTAGCCGGGCCCGTTGCTTAAGGCCTTGTTCCAGCATGGTCCAGCTTTGCGGGCTGATCACGTAAGGGATCGGGTCCAGTTGCCAGGAGCGCAGCTTGCGTACCTCATCTTCGTAAACGTTGAAGGTGACGCCGTTTTCATAGAGGAGGTTCTGGGCTTCGAGGGTCCGTTGTTGCAGGCCATCCAACCCCAGTTCATCCAGTTCTTCAACCAGCGGCTGCCAGCGGGCCCTGAACTGGCCTTCGCGGGTGACCAGGTCATCGTACTGAAGCGTCCCCTGCGGTCGTTCGGCCTGGTAATCCGCTAGTAGGTGTTGCAGCAGGGGGCTGTGCGGGACTGAATTGCGCATGATCGGTCTGTGTCCGCTGGACGATGGGTAAGTGGCCGTGACGGGTTTTCGGGCTGTTGCTCCGAAACCGCTTGAGTCTGGCTGGTAAAGGTTATATCTATGGATGATAAACCAACAGCACCCGACTGAGTACATTATATGCAATTGTTCCGGTGCGAATCCTGTGGTCATCGGGTGTACTTCGAAAACACCCAGTGTACCCAGTGTGGCGCCGCTCTGGGGTTCGACCCGGACCGCTTCGACATGGCGGCGATCAGGCCGTTGGGCAATGGTCGCTGGCAGTCGGTGGCGACCGGCACTCAGGGCAGTGGCGTCTATCGTCAGTGCAGTAATTATGCAGTGCAGGGAGTGTGCAACTGGCTGCTGCCGGATGGGTCACCGGAGGATTTTTGCGTCGCCTGTCGTCTTAACCAGACCATCCCAGACCTAAGTATAAGTGCCAATAAAGTGCTCTGGGCCAGGCTGGAAACCGAAAAACGCCGTCTGGTATACAGCCTGCTGAAACTGAACTTGCCATTGACGCCAAAAACCGATGAACAACAGGGGCTGGCGTTTCAGTTTTTGGCCGATACAGCGCCCCGGTTCAATGAAAGTGGCCGGGTGATGACCGGCCATGAAGATGGTGTGATCACCCTGAACATTGCCGAGGCCGATCCGGTTGCGCGCGAAGCCATGCGCAGCCAAATGGCGGAGCCCTATCGCACCATTCTGGGGCATTTTAGGCACGAATCCGGGCATTATTACTGGGACCGATTAGTCTGGAATACGCCCTGGCTCGAGTCGTTCCGACAGTGTTTCGGCGATGAACGACAGGATTACAGCCAGGCACTCGATACCGTGTACAGCCAGGGCGCAATTGCAAACTGGCAGGAGCATCACGTTAGCGCCTATGCCAGTGCCCACCCCTGGGAAGACTGGGCGGAAACCTGGGCCCATTACCTGCACATGGTCGATACCCTGGAAACCGCCTACCAGTTCGGGTTGAGCCTGCAACCCAGGGTGACCGAAAACGCCGAAACGAGTGCGGAACAGGACTTTAATCCCTATTTCGATACGCACATAGATCGTCTGCTGGAGCACTGGTTACCGTTAACCTATGCTCTAAATAGCTTGAACCGAAGCATGGGACATGGCGATTTGTACCCTTTTGTGCTTTCACCCGGTGCAGTGCGCAAGCTCAGCCTGGTGCACGACATCATTCACCGGGCGACGCCACCGCTCACCGCCGATTCAGTGGTTTAGCCAGAGTTAACTGGCGTAGCAATTGCTACGTCAAACTCATACTCTCAAGGATTGGAATCATGACCCTTCGCGTTGCGCTCAAGCACTCCACCCGCTACGCCTTCGACCGGTCCGTCGCGCTCAGCCCGCACCTGATCCGTTTGAAACCAGCGCCGCACTGCCGGACACCCATTGATGCCTATTCGTTAAACGTCAGCGGTGGCCCGCATTTTATTAACTGGCAACAGGACCCGTTCGGCAATCATCTGGCCCGCGTAGTGTTCCCCGACAAAGTCCGATTTCTGCAAGTGGATGTGGAACTGATCGCACCGATGACGGTGATCAACCCCTTCGACTTTTTTCTGGAAGACTACGCCGAAGCGTTTCCGTTTAACTACCCGGCCGCCTTGAAAAAAGAGCTGACCCCTTACCTTGAAGTCACTGAAGACGGCCCTTTGCTGAAACAGTGGCTGAGCAGCGTCAGTCTCGATAAGCGACCGACCGCCGATTTTCTCGTCAGCATCAACCAGCGCCTGCAACAGGACATCGAGTATCTGGTGCGCATGGAACCCGGTGTGCAAGACTCCGATGTAACGCTCGACATCAAACGCGGCTCCTGCCGGGATTCCGCCTGGCTGCTGGTGCAAATCTTCCGGCATCTGGGCCTGGCGGCGCGTTTTGTCTCCGGTTATCTGATCCAGTTGAAAGCCGATCAGCAAGCGCTCGATGGCCCGTCGGGAACCGAGGTCGACTTCACCGACCTGCACGCCTGGACCGAGGTGTTCATTCCCGGTGCCGGCTGGATCGGGCTGGATCCCACCTCGGGGCTGTTTGCCGGCGAAGGGCACATTCCCCTGGCAGCCACCCCGGAACCGACCAGCGCCGCGCCCATCACCGGTGCCAGTGATAAAAGCGAGGTCGAGTTCAACTTTTCAATGAGCGTGACCCGCATTCACGAAGACCCCCGGGTAACGCGGCCCTACAGCGAAGACCAATGGCAGGGCATTCTCGCGCTGGGCGACAAGGTAGATGATCAACTGAACCAGCAGGATTTGCGGCTCACCATGGGCGGCGAACCGACCTTCGTTTCCATCGATGACATGGACGCCCCTGAGTGGACCATTGCTGCTTTGGGCGACGACAAACGCCGCCTGTCGGAAACCCTGCTGCACAAACTGCGTGCTGAATTTGCGCCGGGCAGTCTCGTGCATTACCAGCAGGGCAAATGGTACCCCGGCGAACCCTTACCGCGCTGGGCGCTGGCCTGTTACTGGCGCAAGGATGGCAAAGCTCTCTGGCAAAATGAACAATGGCTGGCGACCTTTAACGAATCAACTGCAACCGAGGGTAAAACCAAGGCCGCACCGGTCAGCATTGCT
Organism: Saccharospirillum alexandrii; assembly: GCF_004000275.1. Lineage (GTDB taxonomy): Bacteria > Pseudomonadota > Gammaproteobacteria > Pseudomonadales > Natronospirillaceae > Saccharospirillum > Saccharospirillum alexandrii. The sequence continues at coordinate 1,142,330 of NZ_RCIP01000001.1, read as the reverse complement.
ACGGCCAGAACCTTCGCTGCCCTGGTCGCCAATCGGCTTGGCGTACGTGACCGTTTTCTGGTTCCCGGTTATGAAGACGCCTACCACTATTTGCTGCAGGAAGCGCAGCAACCGACCGATGTGGATTTAAGCAGGGAAGACCTGAAAGACAGAGGCAATCGGCGTCGCCTGGCGGCCTTGCTGCAACGCGGTTTGGATGAAATTACCGGTTTTGTGTTACCCCTTGGGCGTGATGTGCGTCGCGATCGCTGGCAATCCAGCGAGTGGCCACTGCGCCGCGAGGCCCTCTATCTGATTCCGGGCGACTCGCCCATGGGGTTGCGTTTGCCGCTGGACAGCCTGCCCGAAGCCAACCGGGCTGAAGAGCATCAGCCACCCAGTGCCTTTGAATTACGCCAGCCACTGGCTGACATTCATGGCGAAGTGGCGGCGCGTTATACCGCCTGGCAGAAAGACACTGGCACCCCACATCCGGTGAGTGAACAACACCTTGATCAGCCCGCGTTAACGGATGAGGCCGAGGGCATCATTCACACCGCACTCTGTGTGGAACCGAGAGATGGTCAGCTTTTTGTCTTTATGCCACCCGTTGCCCGACTCGAAGACTACATTGACCTGCTGGCCAGCGTTGAACAGACCGCCGCGGAATTGAAGCTGCCGGTCGGCATTGAGGGCTATCCGCCGCCTTCAGACCCGCGCCTGGAAAAATTCATGATTACCCCCGACCCGGGCGTGATTGAAGTCAACATTATGCCGGCCAGCAACTGGCCCGATGTGGTTCGGGTGACCGAAACCATTTATGAAGCCGCCCGGCAGACCCGGTTGGGTGCCGATAAATTCATGCTCGACGGCCGCCACACCGGAACCGGTGGGGGTAATCACGTCACACTTGGCGGCGCCACGCCAACGGATTCGCCGTTCCTGCGCCGGCCCGACTTGCTGGCCAGTATGGTCACTTACTGGCAGCACCACCCGGCACTGTCGTATCTGTTTACCGGCATGTTCATGGGCCCGACCAGTCAGGCGCCGCGCATCGACGAAGCGCGCCATGAAGCGCTGTATGAACTGGAAATTGCTTTTCAGCAAATGCCACCGGGCGAGGTACCGCAGCCCTGGCTGGTGGATCGGCTGTTGCGCAACTTGCTGACCGATATTACCGGCAATACCCACCGCGCTGAGTTCTGCATCGATAAACTCTACTCGCCGGACAGTGCCACCGGACGCCTGGGTCTGGTCGAATTGCGCGGCTTTGAAATGCCGCCGCATGCACGCATGAGTGTGATGCAGCAGTTGCTGATCCGGGCGCTGGTCGCCCGGTTCGCCGCCGACCCTTACCGCAAACCGCTGGTGCGCTGGGGGACAGCGCTGCACGACCGGTGGCTGTTGCCGCATTATTTGTGGGCCGACATGCTCGATATTCTCACCGACTTGCGCGACCACGGGTTCGATTTCGACCCCGACTGGCTCGCGCCCTTCCTGGAATTTCGGTTCCCGCTTTATGGCCAGGTGCAATACGACCAGATCTCACTGGAACTGCGGCAGGCGATCGAACCCTGGCATGTGCTGGGCGAGGAAGTCAGTGGCGGTGGTACTGCACGTTATGTCGACTCGTCCGTTGAACGGTTACAGGTGAAGGTCAGTGGCCTGACACCGGAGCGCCATGTGCTGACCTGCAACGGTCGCCCGGTTCCGCTGCATGCCACCGACACCAAGGGTGAAGCCGTGGCCGGGGTACGTTTTCGGGCCTGGCAGCCTCCGTCAGCTCTGCATCCAATGATTCCGGTGCATGCGCCGCTGGTGTTCGACATCGTTGATACCTGGAATGACCGCTCACTGGGCGGTTGTACCTATCACGTGTCACACCCGGCAGGTCGGAATTACGAGCACTTTCCGGTTAACGCCAACGAAGCCGAGGCGCGCAGACTGGCCCGGTTCTGGTCGCACGGCCATACCCAGGGTCCATTACCGGTAACTGCATCGGTACCGCGCGGGGAATACCCTCACACCCTGGATATGCGCTTCGATCACCTACGCGAAGCGGCACTCAAATCGGGCCGTACAGGCCAATGAACGGGCGCGTAAAGGAGAACCATCGATGAGTAAAATAAATTGGTCGGAATACGCCTGTAAGGGGTTTTACGATGAGCTGCTGGCTCAACCCGGCGTGCCGCATCCGGCTGCAAAAATGCTGTGTGATTATCTGGCCGAGCTCGGTGGCCGTGAACTGGCCGAACTGAAAAACGCCTCGGAAGTGGCGATTCAGGTGATGGGGATTACCTTCACCGTCTATTCCGAAGGCAACATGATCGACCGCGCCTGGCCGTTCGATATTGTACCGCGAATCATACCGCTCGATGAGTGGCAGCGCACCGAAGCCGGCCTCAAGCAACGGGTCCAAGCCCTGAACCTGTTCATCAACGATCTGTATCACGATCAGAAGATCATTCGCGACAAGGTGTTTCCGGCTGAAGTGCTGGCGCAGTCGGCGAACTTCCGCAAACAGTGCGTGGGCATCAACCCGCCCAATAATATCTGGGCGCATATTTGCGGGTCGGACCTGGTGCGTGACAAAGACGGTACCCTCTATGTGCTGGAAGACAACTTGCGGGTGCCTTCCGGTGTGTCGTACATGCTTGAAAACCGCAACGTCACCAAGCGCATTCTGCCCGAGTTGTTTGCCACCGGGAAAATTCAGCCAGTGGACGATTACACCGGTCAGCTTTACGACATGCTGGCCTCCATGTCGCCACGGCCAGGCGATGATCCGCAAATCGTGGTGATGACACCGGGTATCTATAATTCAGCCTATTTCGAACACTCCTATCTCGCCCAGCAAATGGGGGTCGAGCTGGTCGAGGGCTCCGACCTGGTGGTCGATGATGACGATGTCGTTCACATGCTGACCGTCAATGGGCTCAAAAGGGTGGATGTGATTTATCGCCGGGTAGACGATCTGTTTCTGGATCCGGAGGTCTTTCATCCGGACTCGGCACTGGGGGTGCCCGGCCTGATGCGCGCCTGGCGCAGTGGCAAGGTAGCACTGGTCAATGCGCCGGGTGCTGGTGTCGCCGATGACAAGGTAGTCTATGCCTTTGTGCCCGAGATCATTCGCTACTACCTCGATCAGGAACCGCTGCTGGCCAACGTGCCCAGCTACCTGTGCATGCGCGACGACGACCGCCGTTATGTGCTCGATCATCTGCATGAGCTGGTGGTGAAGCCCGCTAACGAGTCGGGTGGTTACGGCATGCTGGTTGGCCCGCATTCTACTAAAAAGGAACGGGAAAAGTTCGCTGAACTGATCAAGGCCGACCCGCGCAATTACATGGCGCAGCCGACGCTTAAATTATCGACAACCCCCACGCTGATCGACGATCAGCTGGAACCCCGCCACGTGGATTTGCGCCCCTTTATTTTGTCTGGCAAGGGCAGTACCTATGTGACCACAGGTGGTTTGACTCGGGTGGCGCTGACCAAGGGGTCGCTGGTGGTGAACTCGTCTCAGGGTGGCGGCAGTAAAGACACCTGGATTGTGGATTTGAACTGATGCGGTCCACACTGGACCAAACCGAGGTGATTTATGCTTTCTCGTGTTGCTGAAAATATATACTGGCTGGCACGCTACCTGGAGCGTGCGGAAGACACCGCCCGACTGATCAACGTCACCAGTAATTTGTTGCTCGATTTTCCAAAAACCACCCGGCTGGACTGGGACTCGCTGGTGACCATTACCGGGGCGGAAGATGTATTCGACGAGCATTATGAAACGCGCAGTGCGGATAATGTTCTGAATTTTCTCTGTGTTGATCTGCATTATTCAGGGTCAATCATTTCGTCGCTGGAGTCAGCGCGCGAAAACCTGCGCACCACGCGCGATATAATGCCACGCGAAGTCTGGGAGGAGTTGAATACGCTCTACCTGGATACGCTGAAACAGGTGGAAGCGGGCATTACCTCGCGCAAGCGGGATGCGTTCATGAAGCGCGTTATTCGCAGTTGCCAGGCGATCAATGGCCTGATCGAAGGTTCGCTGAGCCACACGCAGGTGCACACCTTTCTGATGCTTGGCCGTAACCTGGAGCGTGCCGATATGACGACGCGCATCATCGATGTGCGCTCGGCCAACCTGCTGCCTCGCAGCCCGGATGATCTGACACCCTTCGAGAATCTACAGTGGATGAGCGTGCTGAAATCGCTGACCGGCTACCAGATGTACCGCCAACAAGTGCGGTTGCGCGTGCGCGGCCCGGATGTGCTGCGTTTTCTGTTGCAGGATGCACTCTTCCCCCGTGCGGTAGCCAGTTGCCTTGGCCAGCTATCCTTCGAACTGGAAGACTTGCCACGGCACGAGGAGGTACAGGCCCTGGTGGATGATTTGCTACCGCGCCTGGTCAATGCCAACATGGAAAAGATGGCACACACGCCCGATCTGCTGCACGATTTTATTGATACACTGCAAATCTCGTTCAACGAATTGCACCAGGCCATCGCTGATCACTATTTCAGCGGCGAGTATCGGGGGCAGTCTCAGAGCCAGTCCGACGTTGCCTGAGGTTTGTTGGTTGCCAGGGGTTCGTGCCTGGCACCGGGTATGCTCATTGCCGGGAGTTCGTGCCAGGCACCGGGTATGCCTAACCGGGGTCGGCGTGAATCCGTCCGTGGAGCCTAGGCCGCAACATCCCTGTTGCGGACTACCCCAGTTAGGCATACCCGGTACCCGGCACTTGGCGTTGTGGGAAAGCCAGGATTTGAAACACTGATTACCGGAAATCGGATGGTATTATGACTTCAGCATTGATCGACCTTGCTATTAAAGCCCCCAAAGTCGAACTGCACTTGCACATTGAAGGTAGCCTGGAACCAGAGCTAATGTTTGCATTAGCCGAGCGCAACGGCATTACCTTGCCCTATGCCGACATTGAGGCAGTGCGTGAAGCTTATCAGTTTGGCAATCTGCAGGAATTTCTCGATCTGTATTACCAGGGTATGTCGGTGTTGCAAACTGAAGCCGATTTTTATGACCTTACCTGGGCCTATCTGAAACGAATTCATGCCGACAACGTCGTTCATACCGAAGTCATGTTTGACCCCCAGGCACATCTGGAGCGGGGCATTGCGTTTGACACTGTGCTTAATGGCATCGAACGAGCGCTGCAGCAGGGTGAGCGGGAGCTGGGTATCAGCTATCGGTTGATCCTGTCGTTTCTGCGGCATCTATCCGAAGACAGCGCTTTTGAGACCCTGGCCATTGCTGAGCCGTATCTGGATCGAATTCATGCTGTAGGGCTGGATTCTGGTGAGAAGGGCCACCCGCCGGCGAAGTTTGAGCGTGTGTTTGCGCGCTGTCGGGAATTGGGGTTGATCATCACCGTCCATGCCGGTGAAGAGGGGCCGCCGGAGTATGTCTGGCAGGCGATTGATCAGCTTGAAGTAGACCGGATCGACCATGGAAACCGTGCGATGGAAGACCCGGCGCTGGTGCAGGCGCTGGTAGATCGTGGTTATACGCTGACGGTTTGCCCGCTATCGAATCACAAGCTGCAGGTTATTGATGATCTTAAGCAGCACCCGATAACTACCATGCTGGCCGCCGGTTTGAAAGCCACCATCAATTCCGACGATCCGGCCTATTTTGGTGGTTATGTGAACGATAATTACTGTGTGCTGATTGACCACGGCCTGATCAACCGAGACCAATTGCTCACGCTCCTGGAAAATGGGTTTGACGGTGCCTGGATTGACGACACCACCCGGGCAGCGCACAAGGCCAGGCTGGCTCAGGTATTTGCCTGACAGTCCTACTATTGTTCGATGGTAGTAGAGTCTGTGAGGGGTAAGCTGGGCGCTAACAAAGCGCCCGGAGAGCGTTCATGTCACAGTCTTTATCGGCCGATCCATTCGATTACATCGTTGTTGGCGCCGGCACCGCCGGGTGCCTGCTGGCCAATCGGCTCAGTGCGAACCCCGAAAACCGGGTGTTGCTGATTGAAGCCGGTGGTCGGGACAATTATCACTGGATACACATTCCCGTCGGTTACCTCTATTGCATCAATAACCCCCGCACAGACTGGCTTTATCGTACCGAGCCGGACCAGGGGCTGAATGGCCGCGCACTGATCTACCCGCGCGGCAAAACACTGGGCGGATGCTCCAGCATCAACGGCATGATTTACATGCGCGGGCAAGCCCGGGATTACGATGGCTGGGCCCGGGTGGTTGGCGATGAGGCCTGGCGCTGGGATAATTGCCTGCCGGATTTTATGCGCCACGAAAATCACTACCGACTGGATCCCGGTGCCGATGCAGATGAAAGTCACCGGGACTTTCACGGCCATGGCGGTGAGTGGCGTATTGAAAAACAGCGGCTTAACTGGCCGGTGCTGGATGATTTTGCGGCCGCTATGGTACAGGCCGGTATTCCCTACACCCGCGATTTCAATCGTGGCGACAATGAAGGGGTCGACTATTTCGAGGTTAACCAGCGAAAGGGGTGGCGTTGGAACACGGCCAAGGCGTTTTTGCGCGATATTCGACACCGGTCCAATTTGAGTGTCTGGGATTCGGCGCAGGTGTTGAAGTTGAATGTCGAGCCCGGCATTGACGGTCAGCCACACTGCGTAGGAGTGATGCTCGAACGGAACCGGCAGACCCGTTCAGTACAGGCCCGACGCGAAGTGGTATTGTCGGCCGGGGCGATCGGGTCGCCACAGTTGTTGCAGGTGTCGGGTATTGGCCCGGCCACTCTGTGTCAGTCTCACGGAATCGAGGTGGTAAAAGATCTGCCCGGTGTCGGCGAAAACCTTCAGGATCATCTGCAAATTCGTTCGGTCTACCGGGTCAGCGGCGCCAAAACATTGAACACCATGGCCAGTTCCTGGCCGGGCAAGGCGCGCATTGGGCTGGAGTACCTGTTTACCCGCTCCGGTCCGATGAGTATGGCGCCCTCGCAACTGGGAGCTTTTACCCGCAGTTCGCCTGACTATCAGCACCCCAATCTCGAATACCATGTTCAGCCGCTGAGTCTCGATGCCTTTGGTCAGCCGCTGCACCCTTACCCGGCGATCACCGCGAGCGTCTGCAACCTGAACCCGACCAGCCGTGGCCGGGTTCAGATTCGCAGCAGTGATGCGCGCATGGCGCCCGGCATCGCTCCCAATTACCTGAGTTCAGAGGAAGACCGCAAAGTGGCCGCCGATTCTCTGCGGGTAACCCGTCGCATTGCCTCCCAGCCAGCCTTTGCCAAATACAAGCCGCAGGAAATTAAGCCCGGCCTTGAATATCAGACTGACGACGAACTGGTGAAGTTGGCCGGTGACATCGGTACTACGATTTTCCACCCGGTGGGTACCACTAAAATGGGCGCTGTCGATGACCCGTTGGCGGTGGTTGACGCCCACTTGAAGGTGTGGGGTGTAGGTGGTTTGCGCGTGGTGGATGCGGGCATCATGCCCAGCATTGTCAGCGGTAACACCAACTCACCGACACTGATGATCGCAGAAAAAGCCGCCTCCTGGATTCTGGCCGGTGAGTAGGGAACTTACTGGTCTGTCTGGGGCGGCTGCCGGCTGACCAGTTTGTCAATGCCTTCGCTGTTGCGAAGATGGATGTCGATCTGTTGAAAGGCAATCTCGATACCCGCCAGTTTGAATTCCCGGTCGATGTAGCGGTTAATTTCGTCGATCACGGGGTTTCTGTCCTGCAGTTCCTTCACATGAATGCGCAATTCATGGTCCAGTGTGCTGGCCCCGAAATTGAGAAACAGAACCTGGGGTTCCGGATCATCCAGCACGCGGTGGTTTTCCCTGGCGGCACTGAGCAGTAGCGCTCGTGTTTTATCGAGGTCTGATCCATAGGCAACGCCGACCCGGACGATAACCCGGGTGACGGTATCGGTAAGCGACCAGTTAATGAGCTGATCGGTCACAAAGGTTTTGTTGGGGACGATGATGTCTTTGCGATCAAAGTCGGTAATGGTGGTGGCCCGAATGCGAATCTGGCGGACCACGCCTGATAAATCACCCAGGGTTACGATATCGCCAATGCGTATAGGCCGTTCAAACAGTAGGATCAGCCCGGAGACGAAGTTGGCAAAAATCTCCTGCAACCCAAAGCCAAGCCCGACACTGAGGGCGGCCACCAGCCACTGCAGTTTATCCCAGCTTACTCCCAAGCTGGACAACGCCAGCACCAGGCCAATACCGGTAATGATGTAGTTGAGCAGGGTGGTCATGGCATAGGCGCTGCCTTGCCGCAAACTGAGCCGGGATAGCACCAGCATCTCCAGCAGGCCGGGCAGGTTGGCGGCAAGAAACAGTGACAGCGAGACGATGAAGAAGAAAGAAGCCAGATCCAGCAGGCTCATGCTGCCCGGGCTTTCAGCGCTGCCGTACTGCCAGATGACCAGTGAGTCGAGATAGCCAAATACTCCGACCAGATCAGCCCATACCCAATACAGCAAACCACCAAAACCGGTGAGCAGCAGAAAGCGAACCAGTCGCTGGGTTTGTTGCCGCACTTGCAGCAGTTCGGCCGTGGTGTCGGGCAACGGCTCCTGAATTTTGTCCGGGTCTTTGGCGCGTTGCGCTTCGCGCTGTTCCCTTAGCACCTGGTTTTCGGCTTCCCGCTGCAGGCGCAGGCGGTTGCTGGAGACGTCAATGGCCCGGCGTGCGCTGGCCTCCGCAATGACCCAGCCGCTGAGAACATAAAAGGTGGCCAGAAAGCGCCCGGTCAGTTGAAGGCTGGTGTAGTAATACCCCGACAACGTCAGCACCACCAGGCTCAGTGGTAGCAGCACCAGAACCAGATTGAGTACCCAGCGCACTCCGGCCGGGGCGAAACCGGGTGGTAGCTGTTTTAGCAGTACGCGGAAGTAATAGGCGACCAAAGCACCCGCCACAATCAGGATGACAGGCCCCAGCACGTCATTGCTCAACGTCGCACCCTGTTGAACGGCCAGCGTTAATACCGCACTGGTCGGTAGCAGCACCCAGGCAAAGCGTCGAACAAAGGTGCGCAGCGTTTTTCGGGCGTGGTCCGGCCACTGAAAGTCGACCTCGGCGATCTGTCCGGGCGCCAGGATGCTGCGCAAAAATTGCACGACGAACAAGCTCAGCGCAATGGCGGTCAGGGCCGGGCCCAACACCAGAGTGTCGGTTTCCTGAGTGCCTGAGAGCAGGTTCCCGATGGCCAGCAAAGCCAGGCTGGCGGGTGCTGTAATCGCCGCAGTCAATGCCAGCGCCACCAGTGTGGACCAGGGGCTGGAGTTCGTCGTTTCTGCGTCCGATGTTGGCTCTGCCCGGGGTGAAGTTGGGTAGAAGGCGGCAGTACCCGTTTTTAACGTTGTTGCCAGTGCCGTTTTCAAACGAGGTTGCAGCCAGTACAAGGCGATAGCCGGCAGAAACAGCAGCGTGCCCAGCCATTGCCAGAGCGACAGGTCACCCGGCGTCAGGCTGACGGAGAACTGGGCAGGCAGGCGGGTAAGTTGATCCACCAAAGCACCGGGGGCGGTGGTGAACCAACCGAGGCCGATGGCCGGGTTGCTCGGTATCCAGAACAGCTGTTCAATAATGCTGGAGCGAACCCGGTCAGCCGTCGCTGTAAGCTCTTGCTGGGCCTGTTGCAGGCTGACCGCAGTCACTACCAACTCCTGCAAGTGGTCCTGCAATTCAGACAGTCGCAAGTCGGCCGGGTAGTCACTTGGGTTGTCCTGTATCTCCCGTTGTTGCTGGCTCACCGTAAACTGTCTCAGTCGCGCATCGGCGATCAGATCAGAAAGCCCGGGGTCGAAATCGAAATTGGGCAGGTTGGTGTTTTGTTCCTGCAGTACGCGGAACACCTGGCCACTGCCTCTCAGGGCAACGATATGCTCATTCAATGCGGCTTCATTGGTCAGCAATCGGGCATGTTGTCGTTGAACGGAACTCAGCCGCTGGTTCAACTGGTTGGTCTGCGTGCCTAGCGAGTCCAGCGTTTCCTGGATGCTGGCATTGGTCGTGTACTCTGCCAATACCGACGGGCTGAGCAGTAAACTCAGGGTGAGTAGCCAAAGCCCTGTGTTGCATCTTAATTGCTTGAGCATTTCCCGGTCCGAGCCATAGGAGTTGCGGATCAGTCTATCGTGGTTTCGATGAAGTTGTCTGCTTTACCGATGGTTTCAAACCGGATTGCACAGCCACGGTCAGCGCGCAATAATCCTACTAATGAGACCATGACAGCGAGCCAGACAATGACCGTCAGTAAACCACAGACTAAACCAGACTTCCTGATTCGGATCGATGACCTGACCGGACCCGAAATAGCTCAGCTACTGGAAGAGCATCTGGCGGACATGAATGCCACCTCTCCCCCGGAAAGCAAGCATGCCCTGGATCTGGATGGCCTCAAGCAACCGGATGTCACTTTCTGGACGCTTTGGGCAGCCGACAATGAAGGGCAGGGCGAACAGCTCGCCGGGTGCTGTGCACTGAAGCGACTGACGGCGGAACAGGGTGAAATCAAATCGATGCGCACAGCAACGGCTTTTCGGCGCCAGGGCGTCGCCCAGCGTTTACTGCAGCATTTGCTGGAACAGGCAAAAGTTCAGCAGCTGACTCGCCTAAGCCTGGAAACCGGCTCCATGGACTATTTCGCAGCGGCCCGGGCACTCTATAGCCGCTTCGGCTTCGAAGCGTGCCCGCCGTTTGGCGACTATGTTGAAGACCCAAACAGTGTGTTTATGACGCGGCTTGTTTAGTTCGGTGGTTAGGTTGACTGTATAGCCGTTCGTTCGTGCCCGGTGGCCAGCACTTGATCCTGCGATTGCACTAAGTTCGAAACATACAAAAACAAGAGGTTCAAAATGACTAATGCATTAAATGCCGTCTCTGGTGGTTGTCTTTGCGGTGCAGTTCGTTTTGCTGTCAACGGGCCGGTGTCGGCTTTTCACCTGTGTCATTGCGACCGATGCCGGCATTCAACCGGGTCGGCTTTTGCCGCTAATTTGTTTACCGTGCCGGAAGCCATTAGCTGGGAGCAGGGTGAGGATCAGATCAAACGGTTTGAATTGCCGACAGCCAAACACTGGACGCGGCAGTTCTGTGCGACCTGCGGGTCTGCGCTGCCCTATGTGAACCGCAGTGGTAAGTTTCTGGTGGTACCCGCCGGTAGCCTGGATGGGGACCCGGCGGTGACGCCGGACGATCGCATTTTCTGGTCGGAGCGTCCGCATTGGGTCGACGCTATCGGGGAGTCACCGGTTTTTGATCGGTACCCTACTCGCTGAACTCCGCGAGCGAGATTGGTCAAGCTCCGGAGATCTCAATAGGCTAGCGACGGGTGGTAGGGGTGCTCATGCGGGGGTATCTGAGGCATGGATGCCGAAGTTAAGCCTACATGGAGGTATTTACGGCGCCCCCGCAGGAGCGGCCCTGCCATCCGTCGCGGGTTCAAGGCTATAAAGCCAGTTTTAGCTCCAAGGCGTGAGTCACTGCTGCACAATCAGCCAGCGTACCTGATGGGGTTGAAGCGTTTTCAGGTCAGAGCTCGGTTTTATTTCCAGCAGGTCGGTGGGGTTTCCGCCGGTCAGTAGTGAGTCGATCAGTGACTGATCGAGGCTTTGTTCGAAGTCGGCGAAATTCGCCAGCACCAACAGGGTTTCTGCATCCCGTGTTCGGGTAAAGCCGAACACATGGGGGTTGCCCGTTTCGATGATATGGGTGTGGGCTTCACCGAGTAAGGGGGTCGCCTTTCGAATGGCGACTAGCCGTTGCAGGCCGGCGTAAACCTGGCCATTGGGCGTGTCGGGTTGGTGTCGCAGCTCCAGATCGGCGTCTTTTACGGCCACCCGGTTCACCCAGCGGCTGTCGTTCAGTTTGTTGACGTCTTGTTGATAGCTGTAGTCGTTGAGCAGCCCAAGCTCATCCCCCAGATACAACAACGGCACACCGCCAATGCTGAGAATCAAGGCGTGCATCAGCATGATGCGGTTGATCGAACGCCGTACTTCCTCGGCATCCTGATCGTTCAGAGCCTGTTCAAGGCCGGCGAGTGACGCCAGTTGCCCGGCCACGCGGCAATCGCCGGTGGTTTTGTTTTCCTGAAAGGGAACGCCCCGGGCGAAACTGCCGGGGAACTGGCCAGTGTAGAACTGGTTCAGGAAACGGCGGTGGTGATCCGGGTCGGTGCCCAGACTCCAGGCGATGGTGTCGTCGAAGGTCCAGCCGATGTCATCGTGGCCGCGAATGTAGTTGACCCAGGCGGTGTCGGGCGGGATCGGGAAGCGCGCCTGCAGGCTGCGCGTCATCAGGGTGACGTCGCGCGTGGCCAGGGTGTTCCAGAGCATGGCCATGGTCAGGGGGTTGTAGGAGAGCTGACATTCATCGGTGTTGATGTAGCGCACCACGTCATCCGGGTGGACGATGGCTTCGGATTTGAACAGCAACCCCGGAGCGGCAATGCGGGCCGCGGCATTGAACGCCTGAATCAGTGAGTGAGCCTGGGGCAGATTTTCGCAGGTCGTGCCGGCTTCCTTCCAGACGAAGGCGAGGGCATCGAAGCGCAGTACGTCGGCGCCAGCGTTCGCCAGAAACAGCAACTCGCCGAGCATGGCATTGAACACGGCCGGGTTTCGGTAGTTGAGGTCCCACTGAAAGCTGTTGAAAGTGGTCCAGATCCAGCGTTGCATGTCGTCGCGCCAGGTGAAGCAGCCCTGGCGAATCTCCGGGAAAATCTCGCGCAGGTAGGGCTCGTAAGGGGCCATCTGGCTGCGGTGGTCGAAGCAGAAATAGTAATCGAGGTATTCTTGCTCGCCGTGCTGGGCTCTGACGGCCCAGTCGTGCTCATCGGAGGTATGGTTGAACACGAAATCGAGCACCATGACGATGCCTTCCTTGCGCAGGGCCGCGGCCAGGCGTTTCAGGTCGTTCATGGTGCCCAGCGCTGGGTTTACCTGGCGATAGTCGGACACCGCATAGCCGCCATCGCTATTGGCCTCAGGCGCTTTGAACAGCGGCATCAGGTGCAGGTAGGTGAGGCCCAGTTCTTTCAGGTAGGGAATCTGTTCGCGCAGGGCTTTAAGGTCACCGGCGAACAGGTCGACGTAGCAGGCTGCGCCGAGCATAGTCTCGCGCTTGAACCAGAGCGGATCGGCCTGGCGTTTTTTGTCCTGATTGCGCAATACAGAGGGTCGTTCCTGGTAGGCAATCAGCAGCGTTTCCAGGGTGTTTTCCAGATGATAGTAAAAGTCGTACTGGTCTCCGTATAAGGAGCGCAGTAGGGCGAATAAGCGGGGAAACTGAGTGTTCAGGTTCGCTTCAAAGGCCGCCCATTCCTTATCGCTGCTGGCTTTGGGTTTCAACCGGGGGAGCAGGCGTTCAAGGGTGATGCGGACGTCGTAATCGAGCGAGTGATCCATGGGGCGGCCTTCCAGCAAAAATGCAAAGTGAACGGGTGGCTATTCACTCAGTCTAACCAGCTTGGCGCTTAATGTTAACTTAATCGGTTAAGTTAGGGTGTTGTCAGGGTTTGGGGGCCTGCGCGGTGCTGGCCCGCACAATCAGTTGAGTGCTCAGCACTTGCTGATGAGGCACCTGTTTCTTGCGCAGTACATCGAGTAATAGCCGCATGGCACAGCGGCCAATCTCGTCTCTGGGCTGGCTGACGGTTGTCAGTTCCGGCTGGCAGTATTCGCTGAGGCCAATGTTATCGAAGCCGATGACCGAAAGGTCTTCTGGCACCCGAACCGAGGCGTCTCGTGCGGCTTTCATCAGGCCAATGGCCATTTCGTCACTGTGGCAGAAAATCGCGCTGGGTCGTGCTTCGGGTGGCAGGGCCAGCAACAGCTGACCTTGCTGATAACCGGAAAGGAATCCGAAATCGCCCTCGACGATCCAGCCCGGGTTAACGGCCAGCTGCTGGCGCGCCATTTCCGACTGGTAGCCTTTCACTCGATCGATGCAGATAGGGTTCTGCATCGGGCCGGTTATGGTGGCAATGCGCCGGTGCCCGAGCGATGAAAGATACTCGACGGCCCGGGCGGCGGCCAGGGGGTTATCGATGCGCACCGTGGGCAGGGCGAGGTGATCAAAGTATTCACAGGCCATGACTAAGGGTATCTGGCTGCCACGGGCCTGCTGGGTAACCAACGACAGCGGAATTTCAGCGGTCAGCAGAATAATGCCATCGGCCTGATTGGTGGGCAGTAAATCGAAGTAGGCCTTGGCTCGGCCAGTATCGTGTTCGCAGTCGCCAAGCAACACCCGGTAACCTTCACGGTGGGCCACGTCTTCGAGGCCCGCAATAATCTCCGAAAAAAACGGGTTGGCGATATCGGGCAGTAACACCACGATGGTGCGCGATTCACTGCGGCGCAGATTGCGCGCGGCGAGATTCGGAGAATAACCCACTTTCGCGATGGCGCTGGCCACTCGCTTACGCGTGGCCTCGGTCACTTTTTCCGGGTTGGCAAGCGCCCGCGATACAGTGGCGGTAGAGCAGCCGGCGGCCAGGGCAACGTCTTTAATGGTGGGCATGGTACGCATCTGCAACGTGAACAAGGGCGATGTTACCACACCGATACCAAGCAGGATAAACCGTCCCGGATTTGAGCGTTTGCTGTTCAGGATTCTGAGAAGAGATGTAATGCATTACATCCAGTAACAGATTTTTCTGCATAAAGTGATAGCCCGCCATGGCGCATTTCCTGCCGAATATAAGCCACTTTGCATGGTTTCTCAAAATAAACTGAAGGTGAAGGTGTTGACCTCGCCAAATCTCTCTGCTTGAATGTAATGGATTACATTACACAAAAACAAAAATGCAAGGTGTCTGTATATGAAGACGATCAAAGGGCCTGCGCTCTTTCTGGCGCAATACGCCAGTGACCAAGCTCCGTTCAACAGCCTCGACAGCATTGCCCGCTGGGCCTCCGGTTTGGGGTTCAAGGGAGTGCAAATCCCCAGTGGCGACAAACGCCTCTTCGATCTGGAGCGTGCCGCCGAAGACCTCGATTACTGCCGTGAAGTAACCGCCTTGCTGGCCGGTTATGGCCTGGAAATCACAGAGCTCTCGACCCACCTGCAGGGCCAACTGGTCGCCGTGCATCCGGTGTACGATGACCTGTTTGATGGTTTTGCACCGGAGTCTCTGCGCAAGAACCCGGAAGCCAGGCAAGCCTGGGCTGTCGATCAACTGCTGCTTGCCGCCAAGGCCAGTAAAAACCTCGGGCTGACTGCTCACGCCACCTTTTCGGGCGCGCTGTTGTGGCCTTTCCTATACCCCTGGCCCCAGCGTCCGCCCGGCCTGGTGGAAACCGGCTTTGAAGAACTGGCCCGTCGCTGGAAGCCGATTCTCGATGCATTCGACGACGCCGGGGTCGACCTATGCTATGAAATTCACCCCGGTGAAGATCTGCACGATGGCGCCACCTTCGAGCGCTTCTTAATGGCCGTTGATCATCACCCTCGTTGCTGCATTCTGTTTGACCCGTCGCATTTCGTGTTGCAGCAGCTCGACTACCTGGCCTTTCTCGATCACTTCCGTGATCGGGTCAAAATGTTTCATGTTAAGGACGCGGAATTTAACCCGACGGCGTTGCAGGGCACTTACGGCGGTTATGAAGGCTGGGTCGACCGGGCCGGTCGCTTCCGCTCTCTGGGCGATGGTCAAGTCGATTTCAACGGCATTTTCTCGCGCCTGGCACAGTATGATTTTGAAGGCTGGGCCGTTATCGAATGGGAATGTGCGCTCAAACATCCGGAGCAGGGTGCCGAAGAAGGCGCTCGCTTTGTGGAAGACCACATTATTCGGGTGACCGACAAGGCGTTCGATGATTTCGCCGCCGCCGGTACCGATGAAGCCACTAACCGGGCGTTGCTCGGTCTCTGAGCCGCCTAGCCGATAAAGGATGTGTGTGATGACCCAATCAACTCCCCTGCGCCTGGCGATGATCGGCGGTGGCCCGGGTTCCATGATCGGTGCGGTGCACCGGTTTGCCGCCCGAATGGATAACCGGTTTGAGCTGGTCGCCGGCGTTTTCAGTACTCGGCCCGAGAGCAACCGGGAAACCGCCTCTCAACTGAGGCTGGACGCGAAGCGCTGCTACGACAGCTACGAGGCGTTAATTGCCGCTGAAACAGAACGGGACGATGGAGCCCGTGTAGTGGCGATTACCACACCGAATTATTTGCATTACCCAATTGCGCTGGCTTGCATTGAGGCGGGACTGGATGTGATTTGTGAAAAGCCGATGACGGTGACACTGGCCGAAGCTGAGCATTTGGCCGAACGCGTGGCTGCGCGTCAGGTACGCTTTGTGCTGATGCACAATTATTGCGGATACCCGCTGGTGCAGCATGCACGCGAGTGTGTTCAACGCGGTGAGCTGGGGCGCATTCGCAGCCTTCAGGTTGAGTATTTGCAGGAATGGCTGAGCGAGATCCCATCAGCCGATAACAAACAGGCTGACTGGCGCCTCGACCCGAAACGAGCCGGATCTGCTGGAGCTCTGGGGGATATCGGCACGCATGCCTTCCAACTGGCGTGCTTCATATCGGGATTAACGCCCGAGGCCGTCAGTGCCGAATTAACCTGTCAGGTGCCGGGGCGCGTCCTGGATGACAACGTTCAGGCATTGTTGCGCTTTGAAGGCGGGGCTACCGGTATGTTGTGGGCCAGTCAGACGGCACCGGGGTTTGAAAATGCCTTGCGCATTCGTGTGGTTGGTGAAAAGGCGTCACTGGAATGGGCGCAGGAGAATCCAAACGAACTCTGGTTCTCGCCCCTGAATCAGCCACGGCAACGTATAACACGCCGGGGTGACTGGTTCAGCGACACTACCGGAGCGAGTGTACGCGTACCACCAGGACACCCGGAAGGGTATCTCGAGGGCTTTGCCAATCTGTATCAGGCCCTGGCGGCTGATGTAGCCACCGCCTCGCAAGGTGGCTGGTTACCCGATGTCTCCACCGGTGTTGATGGCCTGAAATTCATCGCGGCCACGTTGCGTTCTGATCAGAGTAATGGTGTCTGGACACCGCTTAACGGTGGGCCCACCTCATGACGGAGCCGGTTATTCGATTGCATGGTTTGGGCAAATCCTTTGGCCCCAATGTGGTGTTGCAGGACATTAATCTGGATATTCATCCGGGTGAGATTATCGGCATTCTGGGTGAAAACGGTGCGGGTAAATCGACCCTGCTGAAATTGATCAGTGGTGTTTATCAACCCAGTACCGGCTCGCTGGAAATGGGTGGCAAACAGTATCAAGAACTCGACCCCGTGACCTCGCGCCGGCTCGGCATCGCGATGATTCCGCAAGAATTTAATCTGGTGCCCACCCTGCGCGTTTACGAAAACGTTTTTCTCGGCCAGGAGGTGCGCAAACGCGGTTTTCTCGATCGCGCCACCATGCGCCAGAAGACCCGCGAGGTTATGGCCACTTTGCAATCAACGCTCGACCCGGAAGCGCCGATCAGCAGTCTCAGTGTGGCTGAAAAGCAAATGGTTGAAGTGGCGCGAGTGTTGGTCGATGACGCCCGCGTGGTGATTCTGGATGAACCGACCACGGTTTTGACCGACCCGGAAGTGAAGGTGTTGTTTGATGTCGTGCGCCGTTTGCAGGCTACCGGCGTTGCGGTGCTGTTTATTTCGCACAAGCTGAAAGAAGTGAAGGATCTGTGTCATACGGTGCTGATCCTGCGTGACGGGCAGGTGGTTGAACAATGCGCCACCAACGACCTGGATGAGGAAAGCATGGCCCGCAAAATGGTCGGCCGGGAATTGTCACAGGTGTTTCCTGAAAAACAGGGGCAGCAGGGCGAGGTTGCACTGGAGGTTCGCCAGCTCTCGCTTGACTCTGTGTTAAGCGATGTGAATTTCACGCTGCACCGCGGGCAGATTCTCGGCTTGTCCGGGCTGGTGGGGTCTGGGCGAACGGAGATTGCAGAAACCATTATGGGCCTGCGCCAGAAAACCTCGGGGCAGATTTTAATCAACGGAGAACCCTGCACGATTCAGTCACCGGAAGATGCGCATCGTCGCAACCTGGCCTATTTGTCGGAAGACCGGCAGGGCAAAGGCCTGGTGATGAGTTTTAATCTGATAGAAAACATCACGCTGCTGAGCCTGAAGCGTTACATCAAGGGGCTGATTCGACATCGGGCCGAGCGTCGCCAGGCAGAGCATTACCAGCAGGCGTTAAGCATTCGCACTGCCAGCCTGACAACCGAAGTTGGGCTGCTCAGTGGCGGCAATCAGCAAAAGGTCTATCTGGCCAAATTGCTGGATATTGAACCCGAGATACTGATTCTCGATGAACCCACACGCGGCATTGATGTGGGTACCAAACACGAATTTTACCGGCTGATCCGAGGGCTTGCCAGCGAAGGCAAGGCGATTCTGGTGATCTCGTCGGAGCTGGAAGAAATCATTGGCTTGTGTGATCAGGTGTTGGTGGTGCGCGAAGGGCGTATTGTCGCCGACCTGCACGATGAACAGATAACTGAGGAAGACATCATGTTGTATGCAGCGGGCGCCCGGAGCGCGTCGGACGTTACTGAGGCAGGAGTGGCGTTGTCATGAACCAGGCAAGAACCCTGACCGATCGTTTCTCCAGCAGCGTCAACCGCCTCGGGCTGGATCTGACGATTCTCGCCCCGTTGATCGCACTGGTTGTGTTGCTGATTGCATCGTCACTGGCCAGTGAATATTTCCTCAATACTCGAAACCTGACCAATGTGATGCGTCAGGTTTCCTACACCGGCATCATCGCCATTGGGGTCACCTTTGTGATCATCGGCGGTGGCATTGATTTGTCCGTCGGGTCGATGGTGGCATTGGTGGGGGTGTTGTTGCTCTATGCGTTGAATGCAGTCACCGATCCGGTGATGGCGATTGTGGTTGGCATTCTGGTGGCACTCGGCAGCGGTGCGCTGTTCGGGGTGTTTAACGGTTTGCTGGTAACGCGGGGCAAAATCACAGCCTTTATTGCAACGCTGGCCACCATGTCCATTTTTCGCTCCGTAGCCTTGTATCTGACCGATGCCGGTGAAGTGGTGTCCCGCAATCCTCTCTTCCCGAATCTGGGTGGTGGCTATTGGCTGGGTGTGCCAATTCCGGTCTGGGCGTTTCTGATACTGGCTGTTGCGGCCCATATTCTCCTGTTCTACACCCGCTTTGGTCGTCACCTTTGTGCGGTTGGTGCCAATGCTCAGGTCGCTCGTTATTCGGGCATTCGGGTCAGAACCGTCATCCTCGGCAGTTTCACCATTGCCGGTGCCTGCGTGGGTTTGTCAGCGATCATGTTGTCGTCGCGTTTGAATTCAATCAGCCCGAGCGATGCCGGGGTGCTTTATGAACTGGATGCGATTGCCGCAGTGGTGATCGGCGGTACGGCGTTGTCGGGTGGCAAGGGCTCTATTTGGGGCACGGTCATTGGTGCGCTGATTCTGGGCATCATCAACAACATGCTGAACTTGCTGGGGGTATCACCCTATTTGCAAGGGCTGGTGAAGGGTTCGGTAATCCTGATTGCCGTGCTGGTGCAGTACAAACGTCAGCAGTAGGTCGGGGTTTAATGAAAACCATGGCCGGTTCGTCATCGGCCTTGTTCGGCGCAAGCCAGGTAGGCATCTCCCTGCAACAGAGGGGATGGAATAATAACAACCAGAGATGGGACGGAAATCATGACATTGAAAAAACTGTTAAAAACAGCGGCGGTCGCCACTGCATTATCGGTAACGCCTTTTGTTGCCTTCGGCGAAGACAGCTATCACATTGGGGTCAGCGTACCGTCGGCGGATCATGGCTGGACTGCCGGTCTGCTGTGGTGGGCGCGTCAGGCATCGGAAGATCTGTCGGCGAAATACCCGGACATTGAGTTCACCATTCTGGCGGCAAACTCGGGTACGGCTCAGGTGGGTGATGTGGAAGACTTGCGCGTGCGTCAGATCGATGCGCTGGTCATTCTGCCGCACAACCCGGCCACGCTGCAGCAGGTGATTGCCGAAACCTATCAGGATGGTATTTACACCGTTGTGGTTGACCGTGAACTGGAAACACCGACGCAGGATGTGTTCCTGGCCGGTGACAACCCGGGCATGGGTGAGCAGGCGGCAAAGTACATGGCTGAGGCGATGGACGGCGAAGGCAATGTGGTTGTGATCGAAGGGCCTTCTATTCCTATCAACAGTCAGCGCGTTAACGCCTTTAATGCAGAAATGGAGCGTCATCCGGGCATCACGATTCTGGATTCGCAGTCTGGTGAGTGGAACCCGCAAACGTCTTTGAACGTAATGGAAGATATGCTGGCGCGTCACCCGCACATTGATGCAGTCTGGGCCGGTGATGACGATGCGCTCAAGGGTGTGCTGACGGCGATTGAAGAATCCGGTCGTGATGACATCAAGATTCTGGTCGGCGGTGGTGGTTCCAAGGATGTCATCGGTATGATCCGTGACAACCACCCGATTGTGAAAGCAACGGTAACCTATCCGCCCAATATGATTGCATCCGGTATTGCACTGGCCGTACATGGCGTGCGCGGTGAGAAGATGGGTGACATGTACCACGGTGTACCATCACGCATGGTACTGGCAGCCGATCCAATCACGGCCGACAATGCGGATGAATTCTACGAGCCTGATGCGGCTTATTGATCAATCGTAGTTACGGAAAAAACCCGGCTAGTGATAGCCGGGTTTTTTTGTTTTCGGGGGCATAAGTTAGCTGCTCAGCACATATCCGGTTAGTAACTGAGTAACAGCGATCAAACTTTTCTGATGAGTTCGTTCGTAACCGTGGGTACTGTCTGTGCCAAAGCCAATCAGAGCAGTGGATGCATCGTAGCCTGCGGTTAATGTGGAGGAGCAGTCGCTGTGGTAGTGGCGGAAAACGTCTCGTACAAAATCAACCTGGTGTTCTGTGGCTATGTGGTCGAGTCGGTCGAGCAGTGAGCGGCTGTGGGGTCCGAGGGCGTCTTTGTACCCGAGAGTGGCGCAGTCTTCCCGGCTGGCCTGGTTGCTGGCTACCGGGGCGATGTCGACGCTGATTAATTCTTTGATGGAACGGGGCAGGGCGGTGCCTGCGCCCAGGCCAATTTCTTCAGCGTTGGTGAAGGCCAGTAACACCGGTTGTGCCGGCGTCAGGTTGTTTTCCTGCAGCATATGCAGCATTTCCAGAACACAGGCGATGCCGGCTTTGTTGTCGAGAAACCGGCTGATGAGGTAGCCGGAGTCGTCGAATTCCGGGGCCGGGTCAATGCTGACGATGTCGCCGGGTTGAACGCCGAGCGCGAGGGTTTCTTCCCGACTCGTGGTGGGCCGGTCGAGTCGGGCGCTCAGTTGTGACCAGGCTATGGGTTGGGTATCGACGGCTTCGTTCCAGGCATGGCCGGATGACAGTAGGGGTAACAGACTGGCACGGATCGGGCCCTGGCGGGTTTTTACGGTGACCCGGGCACCTTCTGCGAAACGGGCGGACCAGGTACCCAGCGGTGTGACTTCAAGCCGACCATCGTCGCGAATGAATTGCACCATGGCGCCCAGGGTGTCGAGGTGGGCGGCGATTGCGCGCTTGGGGTTGTCGCCCGATTGCGCCAGTACATTACCCCGGTGCGTTTGGCTGACTTGCCAGTCAAGGGGAGCCAGGCGCTCGCACATGGCTTGTTCCATAGCAGCTGTGTCGCCGGTGGGGCTGTCGATGCCTAGCAGTTGATCGAGGGTGGTCAACAGTCGTTTGATATTGACCGGGGGAAGGGTGCTCATGCCGGGGTCTCCCAGTTCAGCAGGGCGTGTTTGATAACCTGGGCTGCGGCGTCGGCGTCGGCGTCGGTGATTGCTTCGTCCGGGTGGTGGCTGAGGCCGTCGGTGCAGCGCACGAAGAGCATGCCAATGGGCATGCTGCGGGCCATGGCCAGGCCGTCGTGACCGGCGCCACTGAACAGGGTGTGAGGTTGCCAGCCGCAGGCGGTGATGGCGCTGTGCAATTGCTGTTGAATCACCGGGGAGCAGTCGACTTCCTGTTGCTCATAAACGAGCTGATGTGTCCACTGGCAAGCATGACTGTCGATGCGGTCATTCAATTGGGCAAGCAGTTGCTGGCGGGCGGTTTCACGAATTCGAGTGACTGGTGAACGCAGTTCAATGGTCAGATCAACACCGCTGGGGATGACATTGACAGCATTAGGCGTCACGTTCAGTTCGCCGACGACGCCGACCAGGTCTTCGGTGTTTTGGCACAGGTCGTTGACGGCGCGTACCACGTCGGTGGCTGCAAGCAGCGCATCCTGCCGCAGATGCATGGGAGTGGTGCCAGCGTGTCCGGCCTTTCCGGTGATGTGCACCTTGTGGCGTTCAATGCCGGTGATGGCCGAGACCACACCCACGGGCAGATCGAGCGATTCCAGAATCGGCCCCTGCTCGATGTGAACTTCAAGAAAACCGGCCAGTCCAGTTGGATCCCGTTTCAGGGTCGGTATCTGATCCGTATTGGCACCCAAACTGCGAAGCGCACTTTCCAGTGTCGTGCCGTCACGGTCAGTCGCATTGAGGATATCAGGGTTGAAGGTGCCGGCCAGCGCTGAGCTGCCAACCAGAGTGGATGAAAACCGGGCGCCTTCTTCGTCGCTGAAGGCGATCAGTTCAATGTTGACTGGCAGGGTTTCATTCTGATCATGAATGTCTTGCAACACGGCCAGCGGCAGCAGTATGCCGAGCATGCCGTCGTAGGCGCCGCCCTGGCGCACGGTGTCCTGGTGGGAGCCGATGATCAGGGTTTTGCGGCCTGGTTTGGGTTCGGTGCGGCCGACCAGATTGCCGGCGCCATCGAGCTCAGTGGTCAGACCGGCCTGCTTCATCCAGCCTTCAAGATCCGCCAGCAGCGCCTTGTGTTCCGGTGAACCCAGCAGCCGGGTGACGCCCGGCCCTGGTTCGGAATGGCGTGCCGCCTGATCAGACCAGGCCATGATGCGGTTGCCCAGAGACATTAACGAACCTCCTTGCGATTGACGTGCCCGGTTTTGGTGGGGTGAGCCAGGGTAGGTACCCCTGCCAGAAACTCCTGGAAGGGCTCGCTTTGGGTTTTGTGGTATAGGACCTTTAATTGCTCAATGCAGTCGCGTTCGGCCCAGTCAACGCGCAGATCGACCGGTGGTTTGTCGGGGTAATGAACTTTCAAGGCTGCGCTGTGTGTACCGCGAAAGTCACCGCCAATGCGTTCGCCTTCCATCATCGCCGCCAGCAGGCGATCGTGCAGTGGCGCGGCCGATAATTGCTGAAAGGCGCGTTTCATCGCCAGTACGATGTCGGTGCTGTTAAGCATGTTACCGGCGACGGCAAAATTCGGTTCGCACAGGTGCAACTTGGCATCGAGATTGTTTGAACCGGTGTGGCCGGCGGTGTTGCCCCAGCGATCGCAGACAATGAGTTGCCGCTGTGCCTGACCTTCATCGGCCTCTATCAGTTGGTCCCGGACCTGATCGGCCTTCAACCCCTCTTTCAGTAATGCCAGGCCCTGATCGCCATAAAGCCAGTTGGTGAAGGCTCCCTGGGTAGCGATGGCGCCCTGACCACAACGCACATGCGGCACAAAGCCGCCCACCGCGACACTGCCGGTGGCCGTGGCAACGCCGACCGCGCCGCTCGCTGGGTCTGTGGCGATGATGGAGTAGGTCATGCAGGTATCCGTTCAGGCTGTCGGCTTAATTTATCATCATAAAATTTATTGCGTCCACTAATTTATAGTGATAAATGTAATAGGACAGTCTGATTGACCCTGACCTTCCTGACTTGTGCAGGATGAGAAAAAGGGGCGCTGGCTGCACGCAATCACAATAAAAACAGAGGAGGCCCTGAACAATTCACGCGAGGCTCTGCGGGAGCCAAAACGTTCTGGCACAAGGCGCACTTCGCAGCGCAATGGCCGTAGCCCTTGTCAAGAAGTGCAACGCCGGGGCAGGGCGTTTTGGCCCCGCCCTTCGGGGCTTTCCGAGGAACCTTGCCACTTCGTTGGACTCATTTGAAAGGTCTGGACCTTCCGGCATGAGTCCGCCTCGCGGCAAGGTCCCTCGGATAAGCCAGAGCCCCGCGTGAATTATTCAGGGACTCCTCACAAACAGAGAGGCACTCAAGGTGAAACGCGTCGTCCAATCCCTGCTTTTCGGACTGGTTGTACTGACCAGCAGTCCACTATGGGCCGAAACGCCCCCCAACGTCCTGATTGTCGGTCAGATTGCCGAGCCACAATCTCTGGACCCTCACGCGGTTACCGCGGTTAACGATTTCCGCATTCTGGTGAATGTCTATGACGGGCTGGTGCGCTATGCCGACGGCACCCTGAACGTAGAGCCTTCGCTGGCGACAGATTGGACCATCAGTGACGATGGTCTGGAATACACCTTTAATCTGCGCGACGACGTGTCATTTCACGATGGCTCGCCCTTCAATGCAGAAGCCGTGGTGTTCAATTTCGAACGCATGCTGAACGAAGACCACCCCTACTACGACACCGGCCCCTTCCCGCTGGCGTTCTATTTCGGTCAGGTGGATACCGTTGAAGCAGTCAGTGAATATCAGGTTACATTTACGCTGACCGAGCCATTTGCTCCTTTTCTGTCGAACCTGGCGTACCCCACCGGTCTGATCATTTCTCCGCAAGCGGTGCGTGAACATGGCGAGGAAGTCGGGCGTAACCCGTCCGGTACCGGGGCTTTTCAGTTTGAAGAGTGGCAGGCCAATCAGCGCGTGGTGGTCACCCGCAATCCGGATTACTGGGACGGCGCGCCGTCACTGGAAGCCGTGGTCTTCCGGCCCATTACCGATGCCAATACCCGGGTGGCGGAAATGCTCTCCGGTGGTATCGATCTGATGGTTGAAGTGCCGCCCGATAACGTATCGACCTTTGTCGATGACGGCTCATTTGAGCTGTACGAACAGGCTGGTCCGCACCTGTGGTTTCTGATTCTCAACATGAAGGAAGCGCCTTTTAATAATAAGGCGATGCGCCAGGCCGTGAACTACGCCATCGACAAGGAATCGCTGGTGAACGATATTCTGCAGGGTACGGCCACGGTCGCCACCGGCCCAACACCGCCGGCTTTTGGCTGGGCGTACAACGATGATCTGGAGCCGTACCCCTACGATCCGGACCGCGCTCGCGAACTGATCGCCGAAGCCGGTGGTGAGGGCGCTGAAATAACCTTCTATGTCACCGAGGGCGGCTCGGGCATGCTCGACCCCATTTCCATGGGCACCGCCATTCAGGCCGATCTGGCTGCCGTAGGCCTGAATGTCAGCATCGAAACCTATGAGTGGAATACCTTCCTCGGCGAAGTAAACCCGGGGCTGGAAGGCAAGGCCGACATGGCCGAAATGGCCTGGATGACCAACGACCCGGACACTCTGCCGTTCCTGGCATTGCGCACCGAAGCCTTCCCGGAAAATGGGGGGTTCAACTCCGGCTACTACAGCAACCCTGAAGTGGACGAGCTGCTGAACCAGGCCCGTACCAGTACCGATCAGGATGAACGTGCGCGGCTGTACCGGGAAATGCAGGCCATTGTTTATGACGATGCACCCTGGGCCTTTATCGCCAACTGGCAGCAAAACGCCGTGGCGACCGACGCGGTCGAGAACTTTAAGTTACAACCCTCCTTCCTGTTGCAATTGCAGGATGTGAGCAAGCCGTAATTGAGCTGAGGTCGGCCTGTGTGCCGACCGAACCCTGTCGGCCGGTGCCATGAAGTGAAGCACTGGCCGGGGGTTTCTACTACCAACTCAATTTTCAGAGTTCGCACGATGCGAGCGTCGGATGCCGGTTGTGCCTCTGCAGGGTAGTCCGCAGCATGGATGCTGCGGCCTAGGCTCCATGGATGGATTCACGCCGACCCTGCAGAGGCACAACCGGTAGCCGACGCGGACCATAGCAACGAAACTTGAGTTACAGCAGGCAGGGTGTTTTATGCGCAGTCCTATCTGGCCATATATTGGTAAACGACTGGTAATGACCTTACCGGTTTTACTGGGCCTGACCCTCATCGTCTTTTTTATCATGGCGCTGATTCCGGGTGACCCCGCGACCGCTATTCTGGGGTCCTACGCCACGCCCGAAAACGTGGCCCGACTCAATGCCCAATTGGGTTTGGATAAGCCCCTGGTCAGTCAGTATGTCACCTGGCTGGGCAATCTGTTGCAGGGCGATCTCGGGCGTTCCTTTAACCAGAACCGTGAGGTACTGGACATTGTGAACGAACGGTTTGGGGCCACGTTGATTCTAGCCGGTACGGCCCTGGTGTTGTGTTCGATCATGGGGTTGCTGGTCGGCATTATTTCAGCTGTTAAACAGTACGGTTTCGCCGATAAAGTGCTGACGCTGATAGTACTGATCGGCATTTCCACGCCCGCCTTCTGGCTGGGTCTGCTGATGATCATGTTGTTCGCGGTTGAATGGCGGCTGTTGCCCGCCAGCGGCATGTACGCCGTTTATGGCGGAGGTGACTTGCCCGATCTGATCCGGCATCTGATTTTACCGGCCGGTACGCTGGCATTTATTGCCACCGGTGTGATTGCGCGACTGACTCGCGCCAGCATGCTGGAAGTACTGCGGCAGGATTACATTCGCACCGCCCGGGCTAAAGGTCTGGCTGAGCGACGGGTAATTTATCGACATGCCTTCAAGGCAGCCCTGGTCAGCATAGTGCCTGTCATCGGTATACAGGCGGGCTTTGTGCTGGGTGGTGCGGTTTACATCGAAACGGTTTTTCAATGGCCGGGCATCGGCAGCATGCTGGTGACGGCCATCTCCACACGCGATCTGTTGCTGGTGCAGGGCGGGGTGCTCGTTGTGGCGGCTGCCTATGTGTTTTTTAATCTGCTTGCTGACGTGGTGCAGGTACTGCTGGATCCGAGAGTGACCTCATGACAGTTGCCAATGTTTCCGGGTCTGGCGTGACCCGAAAATCGGGCCGGGCTGGGCCTTTTAAACTGCTGATGCGCAATCAGTTGGCGGGTTTTGGGTTGGTGGTACTCGCCGTTGTCTTGGTGTTGGTTGCGGTAACACCCTGGTTACCGCTGGCCGACCCGAATATTACCGACCCGGCACAACGGTTATTGCCGCCTTTTACACCGGGTAATTGGCTGGGTACCGATCAGCTCGGTCGCGATATGTTGTCGCGCCTGCTCTGGGGTACCCGGGTCTCCCTGGCGGTGGGCATTGTCGCGACGCTGGTGGCAGCAACGCTCGGTTCAACCATTGGGATACTGGCCGGGTATTTTGGCGGCCGGGTTGATGGCACGCTGATGCGCGGCATCGACATGCTAATGGCCTTTCCCTACATCCTGCTGGCACTGGCTATCGTTGCGGTGCTCGGGCCCGGCTTGTTGAATGCGCTGTACGCCATTGCCATCGTTAATATTCCCTTTTTCGCCAGAAACGTTCGGGGTGTGGTGGTGACATTGCGCAACCGGGAATTCGTAGATGCGGCCCGCTTATCGGGCAAGGGCGATGCGTTGATTGTGCTGACCGAAGTCTTGCCTAATGTGCTGCCGGTGATTGTGATCACCATGTCGACCACCGTTGGCTGGATGATTCTGGAAACTGCGGGCCTTTCGTTTCTGGGGTTGGGTGCTCAACCACCCACCGCCGATCTGGGCTCCATTCTTGGTGAAGGTCGGCGGCTGATTATCAATGCCCCCCATGTAGCAACCTTGCCCGGTCTGGTGATCTTTATTCTGGTGATGAGCATTAACCTGCTCGGTGACGGCGTGCGCGATGCGCTCGACCCGCGCTTGAAAGCCGGCGCCCTGATGCGCCCGGCAGCCAGAACCCGGGTTGCCAGTGCGGCCAGAAAAGCACCGGCTCAGGCGCAACAGGGGCTACTGGACGTGGTTGAATTGCGTACCGAGTTTCACATTGGTTCCGAAGTGCACCGGGCGGTTAACGGGCCCAGTTTTTCCATCGCGCCCGGCGAATGCCTGGGTATCATCGGTGAATCGGGTTCCGGCAAGTCGGTCACGGCGATGTCGTTGCTGGGACTGGTGGCATCGCCGCCGGGCACCATTATGGATGGCCAGGTGAATTATCGGGATGAAAATCTGCTGGCGGTTGACGATAACCGGTTGCGCACCCTGCGCGGCGGTGAATTGGCCTATATCTTTCAGGACCCGCTGTCGACCCTGCACCCGCTGTTTTCAATTGGTGATCAGTTGGTGGAAGCACTGAGAGCGCACCAGCCGTTGAGCCATCAGGCTGCCTGGCAAAAAGCTGTGGCCCTGCTTGAACAGGTGCGCATACCCAATGCGAAGGCAAGGGCGAAGGTCTACCCGCATCAGCTGTCGGGCGGTATGCGCCAGCGGGTCAGCATTGCCATGGCACTGGCTAACGAACCGCAACTGATCATTGCCGACGAGCCGACCACCGCACTGGATGTCACCGTTCAAGCGCAGGTGCTGAAATTGTTGAATCAGCTTCGTCACGAACAAAACTCGAGCCTGATGTTCATTACTCATGACTTTGGCGTCGTGGCGGAACTGTGCGACCGGGTTGCGGTGATGTATGCCGGCGAACTGGTTGAGGTGGGCCCGGTCGCCGAGGTATTGGCCCGGCCAGTTCATCCCTATACCCGGCGACTGATCGCCTGCGTTCCGGATGTGAACCGGGTTGCAGACCGGCTGACTGAAATACCCGGTTTGCCACCCAAGGTGAACGACTTGCCGGTCGGCTGTAAGTTTGCCGATCGCTGCGACCAGGTAACCGACGCCTGCCGGGCCGCCCCGGTTGAACTGGAGACATTGACCGACAGTCGGCAGGCACGCTGCATCTTTGCGCGGGAGGTTTTATGACAACGCAGACAAAGCTGGACGTCAGTGATCTGGTCAAACACTTTGGTGGCGGGCTGACGCTGTTGCGCAAGCGCCGGCCATCCGTGCAGGCGGTGCGGGGTATTTCGCTGAAGGTGGTGGCCGGTGAAATATTGGGTGTGGTTGGCGAATCCGGGTGTGGCAAGTCCACACTGGCCAAAATGCTGGTCGGGCTCGACCAGCCCAGCGAAGGCACTATTCAACTGGATGGCAAAGACCTGGTGGGCGCCAACGGCAAGGTGAACCTCAAGCAACACGCGCGTCGGGTTCAGTACATTTTTCAGGATCCTATTTCCTCCTTGAACCCGCGTAAAACCATTCGCGAGATCCTGTCGGCACCGCTGATCTATTTGCAGGGTTTGTCGGCAGAGGAACGCCAGAAACGCCTGGATGAACTGATGACGCAAGTGAATTTGCGTCCGGAATTTCTGGAACGCTACCCCCATGAGTTTTCCGGCGGTCAGGCTCAGCGCATTGGCGTGGCACGGGCACTGGCGGCTGAGGCGGACGTGCTGATACTGGATGAGCCGGTCTCTGCTCTGGATGTCTCGGTTCAGGCGCAAGTGCTGAACCTGTTCAAGGACTTGCGCGAATCGCTGCATCTGACCTATGTGTTTATCAGTCACGATCTCGGCGTGGTGCGAAATTTCTGCGACCGGGTCGCGGTCATGTACCTGGGGAGAGTGGTCGAAGAGGGACCGGTCGAGGCTATATTCAGTCAGCCACGCCACCCCTATACTCAGCGGTTGCTCGACAGTGTTCCCGGTCAGTCGGTGCGCAAGTTGCCAGCAGAGGACGATGCGGTTGAATTACCCGACCCGATGCATCCGCCGGCGGGATGCGCCTTCGCCGCGCGCTGCCCGGTGGCGACGGCCGAATGCCGGCAGTCTGATCCCGAGCTGGAGGCACTGGCGACTGGTCACCGGGTGGCGTGTTATCATCCGTTGTCTCCACCGGATGCGACGACTAATGACTAAACGTTCCGACCAGGTTGCCGATGCGTTAAAAGGGCTGATCGCAGAGCACCGGTTGAAGCCGGGCGACCGGCTGCCGCAGGAAAAAGACCTGATGGTGCAATTTGCCGCCAGTAAAGGCACCGTGCGCGAAGCGCTGAAGGCTCTCGATACTCAAGGGCTGATCGTCACCCGAACCGGCCCTGGCGGTGGCGCCTTCGTTGCCGACGTACCGCCAGACCGCGCGATGTCGCTGCTTGCCAACTACTTTTATTTTAAAGACATCACCATTCACGATATCTACCAACTGCGTGTTCATCTGGAACCGGAGCTTGCCGCTTCAGTTTGTGGTCGGTTGTCGAACGACGATTTTCAGCGTTTGCAGAACACCATGACCATCTACGATGCACCGCCTAAAAACCAGCAGGAAGAACACTCGCAGCGCTTGGCTGAACTGAGTTTTCATGAAGTGCTGGTCGATTTGTGCCCCAACCCCATTCTGAGTTTTACCTGTCATTTTTTACTGGGCTTGTTGAAAAACCTCCGACTTTGCCATGACATATATGACCTACCCAACCCGGAGCTCTGGGAAACCGGCCGGCATTTTCAGATGCAGCTGTTGGGTGCCCTTAAGCGCAAAGATGAGGAAGAGGTTCGTCGCGTTATGCGCGCGCATATGATTCGGGCGGAAAGCCTGATGCAAGCTCAGGAAACCATCGTCCTGGATGAGTTTTTGCCATCAAAACGACTGATTTGACAGGGCGTTAGCTGCCTCTCAACAACGCAGCCAACTGGTCGAACGGCATCGGGCGGTGCAGCAGGTAGCCTTGTAGGTAGGCGCAGCCCTGTGCCTGCAACCAGTCTGCCTGGGTTACTGTCTCAACGCCTTCGGCGACCACCGACATTCCCAACCCCCGCGCCAAACCAAGGATCGACAAGGTGATGGCTTTATCGTCCTGTTTGTCGGGCAGGCCCGAAACAAAAGAACGATCAATCTTCAGATGGGTAAACGGCAGGTGTTTGAGTCGAGACAGGGAAGAATAGCCGGTTCCGAAATCGTCAATCGACAGGCTGGCACCCATGTCGACCAGGGTAGTTAGATTGTCGAGAAGAGACTTGGTATCACTCTCAATGGCGTCTTCGGTAACTTCGAAATCCAGTGTCGAGGCCGGAAGCTGGGCGCGTTGTAACTGGTTGCGCACGGAACCGGCGAACTCAGGGTCGAGCAATTGCTCGGCTGATAAATTCAAACTGATGCCGGGAATCGATACACCCTGGTCACGCAGTGTCATTACGTCTTCCAGTACGGTTTCCAACATAGCCTGGCCCAGTTCTTTCATCAGGTTGGCGGAGCGCACGAGGTTCAGAAAACCATCGGGGCTGATCAGTCCCCGTTCCGGGTGTTGCCAGCGTACCAGAGCTTCAACACTGACGATCTTCTGACTAAACGCATCGACGATCGGCTGGTAATGGGCCACCAGTTCGCGCGAGGCGATGGCGTGGCGCATTTCAGCTTCGGCCTGGAATTGCTGGCGGGCTTGAATGGACAGATCGGCATTGAAAAACCGGGCCTGACCGCGCCCGCATTCCTTGGCCTGATACATAGCCGCTTCGGCTTGTTTGAGCAGACTCTGAGGGTCTTTGCTGTCGGCCGGGTAGAGGCTGATGCCTATGGATACGGTAGTCGCGACGTCGACTTCCGTCATCGACAGGGGTTGTGACAACAACGCCTGAATCTGGTCGGCTACCTGACGCAGCGCCTCCGGTTCTGTTGTGTGGCGCAGCAACAGTAGAAATTCATCGCCACCACTGCGGGCCACCTTTTCCTTGCCACGGATGCGCAAAGACTGAAGCCGACTGGCTGTTTCTTGAATCAGATGGTTGCCAATGGTCTCTCCCATACCGTCATTGATGCTTTTGATTCGGTCGATGTCGATCCAGAATACGGCCATTGACGGTGTGGTCTTTTCAGTTTTGCACAGATACTCCAGGTGCTTGCGAAAGGCGCGCAGATTAGGCAGGCCCGTCAGTTCATCGTAGTGGCTGATAAAATCGAGGGCTTGCTGGGAGGCATGCCAGGCTTCGTAGGAGTTGATAAGGCTAATGGTGTCGGCTACCACCGTAACGATTGAAATTTCGGGCAGTGTCCAGGCGCGATGACTGGTCGCTTCCAGACAAATAACACCGCTGAGATTGCTGCCATCGAACACCGGCGCATCCAGAATGGACTTAATGCCCAGCGGCTGCAGGTAGGAATGGTTGAATTGCCGGGTTCGGGGGTCGGTGGGGGCATGGCGGGCGTCGATGACTTCCGCCGTCAGCATGGCCTCGAAATAGCGCGGGTTTTGTTCGCGGCTCAGGGTGGTGGTGTCGGTAAAGATGCCGTCGCTGAGTGTATTCAGGCACTCGAGATTAATGGCGTCGCCGCTGTCGGTCAGTTTCCACACGCTGACGCGTTCTACGCGCAGCAGACGGCCGCACAGATCCAGCAAAGCCGACATCTTTTCAATACGGGAACTCTGGATGAAAGCCGAGTCATGGCTGAGTGACATCAGAGCTCGGTGGTATTCAATGAACTCTTCATTTTGATTCATTACGGAGACTGTACTGCCCGGGTCCGTTGTGCAAGGGGGTATCATCCGGATACGCCCCGGTCACGGGGTTAGAACCAACAGTGGTACAACCGGTACCGCTGCTTACAGGAGGCTGGCGAACAAGCGCCCTATGTTACAATTAAGCCGGTTAAGGATGGCAGCCTGCCGGGTGTTTGTCTAGCAACTGCTCGTTCCCACCCAACCGTTGTTCAAGCAACGCGCGAACCGGCAGAGCGACGCCAAGCCGCTGCGCCAGCAGGTAAAGCCCTGCGAGCTTTCTATGTAGAAACAGCGAAGCGACCGGAGGGCTGTGCCAGTAACCTTGCTTCATGCTTAGCTCAAGGCCCTGTTCGCGGAGTCGGGTTGCGATATCACTGCTGCCAAAGTCGTACTGGGTGACGCGAAGCGGTTCCGTGGCGATGATGAACAGATCCAGTACCGCTGCGGCCTGGGCGTCATCAATGCTCTCACTGAAGTAGCCGATTCGACGGGCAGCC
Source organism: Saccharospirillum alexandrii (assembly GCF_004000275.1). Lineage (GTDB taxonomy): Bacteria > Pseudomonadota > Gammaproteobacteria > Pseudomonadales > Natronospirillaceae > Saccharospirillum > Saccharospirillum alexandrii. The sequence continues at coordinate 1,109,460 of NZ_RCIP01000001.1, read as the reverse complement.
TCGAACAGCGCCGTGCGGTCTGAATGCATGGCCCCCATAAAAAGCGCCTTGTAGCCGTCGATCATCTCAGGCTCATAGTCACGTACGGCGCCAAAGTCGAGCAGGGTAATAACCTGGCGTGCGTCATCGTATAAATAGTTGGCGTAGTTGGGGTCGGTTTGAACGCTGCCAAAATGGAACAGTTCCTCGAAGAAAAGCTCGAACAGGCGGCTCACCCAGCGTTTCCGGGTGGCGTGGTCAGCCTGTTCCAACCGCTCCAGTGGCTCACCTTGTGCGTAGCTCATGGCCAGCACCGTCGGGCCACTCAAGTCGGTATGTACCTCCGGCACAGCCCACTCAGTGCGGCCTGTCAGGCGGTCGCTGAACCGTTGCATCGAGCGGGCCTCCAGCTGATAGTCCGTTTCTGCATGAAGCTGGGCTTTGGCATCGGTCAGCAAGGGAGCCAGATCCAGTGAATCAGGCAGCAAGCGGGACCAGCGCAGCAGGGTGGCCACGTTGTCGATGTCGCTGTCGATGCTGCGGCGGACGCCGGGGTACTGCACCTTGATGGCCAGCGTTTCACCCGTGCGTAATACGGCTTTATGCACCTGGCCGATGGATGCTGCGGCGATAGGCTGGTAGCTGAATTGACTGAACTGGTTGATCCAGTCGTTACCCCAGGCGTCGGCCAGCACCGGTTCGAGCTGCGACAGTGGCAGGGCATCGGCGTCCGATCGCAGTCGGTTCAGCAGAGCAGACAGCTCTGCTGGCATTAAATGCCCGGCATCCATGGACACCAGCTGGCCGACCTTCATCGCAGCGCCTCGCATTTGCGACAGCCGGTCGGAGACCCGTTCCAGATTAGCGGGCGTCAATGCCAGCTCCCGGGCGCTGAACCCTTCACCGTTCGACCAGCGTTTCACCCCCTCACTGAGCATGCCACCGGCAACACCGCCGGCCAAACGGCCCAATTGGCTGAACCGGCCCAGTCGGCTTTGGTGTAAACGACGATTTTTCGGTTGGCTCATGGAGAAGGCCCAATAACAGCGTGTATCAGGGTGTACGAAAGGATACCGGTTTTGGAGCAGTACAAACACTAACCCCGACAATCGGGTGATAAACCCGTATACTGTGCCGCTGTGTCATTTTCAGCATTCGGGGTTAAACCATTGTCACTGAACCATCTGATTGTCCACCAACTGACCCGCCTTGACGCCAAAACCGACCTTCATCTTCAGGATGAAGCGCTGACGGTTGATGATGCCGCCCTGACGCTGGTCGCGGAAGTCAAAAGCAGTTTTGCCGGGAGAGCCAGCAAGCGCTATGGCGGTTTCTCCGAGCAAGCAGGGCACTTCAAGGCACTGACCGGTCAGTGGTTGCGCGATGGCATCACCTTCAAAACCTGGAGCCAGCAATTGATGGAGCGACTGGCGCTGGCGCTGGAAAATGAAGGCGTGGAATCAGACGGGTACTGGCTGTTTGCCGATGAACAACTGGAATCCGGCCGTCAGGTCTGGTTTTTTCAACTGCGCCACAAGCATGGCTTGTCGGTCACTCACGACTTGAACCTGAGCGACAGCCGCCTGATCGACTATGGTCGTCTGGGTTTTGGCGCCTGCCTGAATGTGACAGAGTGGGAACAGGAGGCGCCCGGCCAATATCTGACGGTCAGTTTTGGGTTTGGCGATAAGGCGTTGCAGGATGCGTTGCTAAATTTTGTGGATTTTGTCGCTACAGTCGATACCAGCGCTGATACCGAGGCCTTTATGGCAGTGGTTGATGCGTTTTCGGTGCAGTTACCGGCTGATAAAGGGCAGAACTATCGCAAAAAGGCAGCCGAGTTCTGCATTGAACAGGATAAGATGGGAGAGCCGGTCTCCTATCGGGTGCTGTCGGAAGAACTGCAAGCCGATGCCGATGCTTCCTTTTCGCAGTTTATTGAACAGGAGCAGCCGAGCCTCAAGGAAAGCTTTATCCCGGACCGGAAAAGCCTGAAGAAATACATACGTTACTCGGGTCGCAGTAAGGATGTCTCCATCAGTTTCAGTAATATTAATTTGGGGAAAGATGTGCAATTTGATGCGGACAATGAACGCCTGATCATCCATGAAATACCGGCCAGTCTGCTGAAACAGTTGAAAGGCGAATGAGGTCTTCTGGAGGGTTCAAACGCCGGCACTTGCCCGAGGTTACCGCCGGTTCGGAAGCCGGCGTAAAATTTGCTAAACTTCGGGTGAGCGGGTCCAGTCAGCCGAGGCCAGTCGTGAAGCGTCCAGTTGATAAAAAAGACATTCGCAAAGATCTGGAATCTCAGGTTGATGCGTTCTTGCGCGAAGGCGGCAAGATAAAACCGATTGAGCGTGGTGAAACCGGGCTCGACCGTAACAAACCCTGGTCCAATCCGTTCCAGTCGGGTCAGAGCCACGAGCCGCCCAAAGAACGCACGCCTGTCCCGGAAGTGTTGGCCGCCATCGACTCGCGCAAGCAAAAGGAAAGCCGGAAAGTGAAGAACCGGGGTCCCAAAAAAGTCTGGATCTACGATGATTTTGGCGAACCGGTTCGCTGGGTCTGGAAAGAAGGCTAAGCGTTTTTACACAGCCGGAACACCCATTGGCCTGCGCTACTCCCCGTGGCGAATCCAGTCAGCAGCCCGTTCGGCCAGTACTTGAGTGGGCGCATTGGTATTACCGCTGATCAGCGTTGGCATGACGCTGGCGTCTACCACTCTTAACCCCGCAACCCCCTTCACCCGAAACCGGGCGTCAACCACTGCGCTGTCATCCACGCCCATGCGGCAAGTGCCCACGGGGTGGTAGATGGTATCGGCTCGCGTTTTGATGGATTCGATCAGAGCCGCATCAGAGGCGTTGTCGTCAATGTACAGGGGCTTGCCGCGCAGGGCTGACAGTTCCGGGCGCAGCGCGATCTTTCGGCTGAGCTTCACACCGGCAAGCAGCGTTGCCAGGTCCCGTTCATCGCTTAAGTAACGCGGGTTGATCAGTGGCGGTGTCAGCGGGTGCGGGTTAGCCAGCCGGATCTCTCCCCGGGAGTGCGGTTGCAGGGCGCAGGCATGCAGACTAAACCCCTGGCCGTAATGCAGCGTGCGATTGTGGTCATCGGCCAGAGCGACGAGAAAATGCAATTGAATGTCGGGTTGGGTCAGATCAGAGCTGGATTTTACAAAGCCACCCGATTCCGCAACGTTACTGGTGATGATCCCTCGGCGGCGAAACAGAAAGTTAGGCAGAGCAGCGGCTACCCGGGCGATACCGGTTAGCCCGTATCCGATCAGATGCGGCGACGGGCTGCGCCAGGCGCTGATGTAGTCGAGGTGATCCTGAAGGTTCTGGCCGACCCCGGGGGAATGAACCTGGGTTTCAATGCCCTGCGACTGCAAGTGATCACCCGGGCCGATGCCGGAGAGCATCAGCAGTTGAGGTGATTGGAAGGCGCCGGCACAGAGAATAACCTCGCGGCGGGCGCTGAACAGCCGCTGTGGTCCATTGCCGGTCTGAACCCAGGCACCGCTGGCCCGGCCACCGCTCAATGCCAGTCGGAATGCATGGCTGTTGGTGAGCACGCTCAGGTTGGGGCGTGAGAGGGCGGGAAACAGGTAAGCGCGGGCCGCACTGCAGCGTAAACCCTCTCTCTGGGTGACCTGATAGCGGCCAATCCCTTCCTGATCGCCCTGATTGAAATCGGAATTCAGCCGGTACCCCGCGCCGGCCGCTGCCTGATGAAAGACGTCGACAACGGGGTTGTGATAACGAATATCATCAACGCCTAGCGGACCGTCCCGGCCATGCGCGTCACTGGCACCGCGCTGGTTGCCCTCATTTTTAATGAACCAGGGCAGCATCTGCTCCCAACTGAAGTCGGTTAGCCCCAGGCTGGCCCAGTGATCGTAGTCCTGAGGGTGCCCGCGGGTATAGATCATCGCATTGATGGCACTGCTGCCGCCCAGACCTCGCCCTCTGGGTTGAAAAGTCTGACGATGCTTCAGGTGTGGTTGTGGTGTGGTTGAGAAGTTCCAGTTGTGGGCATAGCCCGGCACGGTTGCCGCGGTTCCCAGCGGTATCTGGATCAGGGGGCTGCGGCCACCTCCACCGGCTTCTATCAACAATACACGGCAGTCGGGATCTTCAGACAGACGTGCCGCCAGAACGCAGCCGGCTGAACCGCCACCTATGATCAGGTAATCGACGCAGTGTTCGGCCTGGAGAATGTTTTGCCGGGTCATCCGGGTGAGGCTCCGCTGGGTGTATCTGTCACGCTAGCCCGTTGGTTTGTGCTTGGCAAATAACGCGGCTGGCTCGTGATTTTCCGACAAAAATCACGCTTGGTCCGGTTCAACATCGCGCAGAACAGACCAGAATAAAAAACTTTTCAGGGCCGGTTCTGATGCAATAATTACATAGGATTCAAGGTGTTAGTTAACCCTTGAAACCCCTTTGGAAGCCCGCCATAGCGGGCTCGTCCCATTATTTATTGACAACATTAAGCAGTCGGTTACCATGATTACAGCTTGAAAGTACGTCTTACTATTTATGAATGTTAGCTCGATGTGAACGCTGTATGTTCGGTTGTCAGTTGAACTCGTCGGTTATCCATAAGTATTAGCAACACTGAAAAGCAAAAAGGTTCCCCCGGGATGGTTGGCCGCTAACGCAATCCACCGTTCGGGAACGACACATTACTTGTAAATTGATAGGTTATACTTATGTCTACGACTACCGGCACTGTTAAGTGGTTCAATGAAACCAAGGGTTTTGGCTTCATCGAGCAGGAAAATGGCCCAGACGTTTTTGCTCATTTCAGCGCCATCTCTGGTTCTGGATTCAAGACTCTGGTTGAAGGCCAGAAAGTGGAATTCACCATTACCCAGGGCCAGAAAGGTCCTCAGGCAGAGAACATCGTCGTTCTTTGATTCCGGCGCATGCCACCGCCCGGCGCTGTCTGTTCTGATGAGCCAGACGGCATTGGGCGAGTCGCTGTAGAGCGACATAGTAAAAAAGGTGCTGTCTTCGGGCAGCGCCTTTTTTTGTGTCTGTTTCCAGGTGATTCGTTGTTTGAACCAACTGTTTTGCACTCTTCGGGTGCCCGACAGCGAACGCGTTCAGCGTGTCTGTTGGTTTTTTCAAGTCGGTCGCTGGACATCTCTTTTCTGTCGTTTTCTGGCATGCTGAAAGCCGTGTCGTTCTTGCAAAATGCAGAAAACAATGTTTACTGTAATAAGAGAATGCTGGCCTGAGGTTGTGCTGGCCAGGGTTGTGTAGATGGGAGATATTTGGGCATTGCCCCAAAGTTGAACATCATGCACCATAAGCCTGCACTTTATTTGACCGCAACTGACTGCAACCTGTCCCATTCAGCGTTGTAACAACAAAAAACTGGTCAAAAAGCCTGCGGTTAAAAAAAAATCGACAAATCTAGACAGTCGGCAAAGCATTTGCATACGCTTAGAGCACGATTGATTGGTCGGGTTGTCCGGTTTCATGAACCTGTGTTGACTGACACCCTAACGGGGTGCGTTTCGCTCAGAGTGTCATCAGGGATTTCATCGACAGAACCTGCTGGGCAGGCGCATGTTAAAGCAGTCAAAACAATACAGGAGATGCCACGTTGGAGAACGAAAATCCCGGTGAAGTATTCGTAGCCTTTGATCGTGTTCAAAAGAGTTATGACGGGGAGGAGCTGGTTGTCAAGGACCTGAACCTTGCCATCAGCAAAGGCGAGTTTCTGACCATGCTGGGTCCCTCCGGCTCCGGCAAGACAACCTGCCTGATGATGCTGGCGGGGTTTGAAACAGCGACCTACGGTGACATTCTTCTCGATGGCCAGGCAATTAATAATATCCCCCCTCACAAACGCGGCATTGGCATGGTTTTTCAGAATTATGCCCTTTTCCCCCACATGACCATTGGCGAAAACCTGTCGTTCCCGCTCGAAGTTCGCGGTATGGACAAGAGTGAGCGCGAGGCGAAAGTGATGAACGCCTTGGCGATGGTGCAGATGGAAGCCTTTGCGGGTCGCCGCCCGGCACAGCTGTCTGGTGGCCAGCAGCAGCGGGTGGCCTTAGCGCGAGCGCTGGTGTTCGAACCTGAGCTGGTGCTGATGGATGAACCGCTCGGCGCGCTGGATAAAAACCTGCGTGAGCACATGCAATATGAGATCAAACACCTGCACGAGAAGCTGGGTATTACCGTGGTTTATGTAACGCACGACCAGACTGAAGCGCTCACAATGTCTGACCGCATTGCCGTCTTTGATGATGGTCGCATTCAGCAACTGGCGTCCCCGGCAGACCTCTATGAACGACCAGAGAATGCTTTTGTTGCTCAGTTTATTGGTGAAAATAATCGGATGCAGGGTGAGGTTGAAAGCATTGAGGGCGACTTCGCTCAGGTGCGTCTCGACGATGGTTCAATGGTGAAAGCCCTTAAGGTCTGTGTTAGCGAGGTTGGTGATAAAACGACTTTGTCGTTGCGTCCGGAACGCGCGTTAGTGGTTAAGGGTGATGCTCAGTACGCGAATATGTTTGACGCCACCGTCAAAGAGTTGATTTACCTGGGCGATCATATTCGCTCCAGAGTCAGTGTCTGTGGCCGTGACGATTTTATTATGAAAGTACCCAATTCTTCCGATCATCATTCCATGCGAGTAGGGCAGTCTGTTCGCATTGGCTGGTCGGAGCATGATTGCCGCGCACTTGATGCAACCTGAGTGCGAGGTGAATGATTCGCTGAACTCTGGGTCGGATGCTTCAGTTTCCGGCATCTGTCCAGTAGGTTTGGTGGCAAAAAGCGGCCAGGCAGTGTTGCCTGGTTTATATCCAAAGAGGAGTTACCCATGAAACAGCCGATGCTTAGAATGCTTGGAGTCAGCAGCGCGATCAGCCTGTTGGCTGTGACAGCGGTACACGCAGAAGACCCCGTTGACCTGACTATTGTCTCCTGGGGTGGTGCATACACGGAAAGTCAGGTTCGCGCCTACCACGACCCCTACACCGCCGTTAAAGATCACATTACGATTATTAACGATGATGGTTCAGCCAATGCCCTGGCAGGTTTGCGCTCTCAGAGCATGGCCGGAAACGTAACCTGGGATCTGGTTGACATGCTGCCGTCAGATGCGCAGCTTGCCTGTGACGAAGGCATCATTATGCCGATCGATGCAGATGAGATGCTCGCACCTGCACCCGATGGTACACCGGCCAGTGAAGACTTCCTCCCGGGAAGCCTGGGTGAGTGTTTCATTCCACAGATCGTTTATTCCACCGTTGTTACCTACAACACGGAAATGTTCCCCGCAAATAACCAGCCGGGAAGCATTGACGATTTCTTCAATACTGAAGACTTCCCGGGCCGTCGTGCCATTCAGGACAGACCTGCCGGTAACCTCGAATGGGCTCTGTTTGCCGATGGTGTAGCACCAGACGACATCTATGATGTGCTGGCAACACCCGAAGGTGTAGATCGTGCCTTTGCCAAGCTGGACACCATTAAAGACAACCTGGTGTTCTGGACCGAAGGTGCACAGTCTCCGCAGTTGCTGGCAGACCAGGAAGTCGCTTTCTCCACCGGTTATAACGGTCGTATCTTCAACGCAGCACAAGTTGAAGGCCAGCCGTTTGAAATCATCTGGGATGGTCAGATCGTCGAATGGGACGGTTGGGTAATTCCTTATGGCCCGAACCAGGAAGAAGTGCTTGAGTACGTTTACTGGGCGACGGATACACAGCGCCTGGCAGACCAGGCCAAATACATCTCCTACGGCCCGGCCCGTGCTTCTTCAGCGCCACTGGTGAGTGAGCACGCTGATTTAGGTATCGATATGCGTCCGCATATGCCGACCAACCCGCAAAACTACGAAACGCCCATCGTGCTGGATAACGATTTCTGGACCGATTATGGCGATGAGTTGCGTGAGCGGTTCTCCAACTGGATGTTGCGTGGTTAAACCACAGTGACTGACCGGCGAGCCGGATAACGCCGTGCGTTGTGCGGCTCGCCATTTCTACCATTTAACAACAGGCAAGAGTCATTCTGAACCAGGCTTTTTCGTAGTAGAGGTGTCTTATTTAACGCCCGTCGTTAAGAAACCTGCTTCAGAGCAACTCTAGTAAGCATTATCTGTACAGCCGTTTTAACAACAACGATAGCGGTGCAGTTAGAATCAGAACCAGGGTGAACAGGAGTGAGTATGACCCAGTCAGACGGTACCCATAGCGGATCCGACGCCGGCCATATGGTCAATGGACAGATGGTGACCGTTGACGGTACGCCGTTGAAAGCCAGCCTGAAACGAGCTGAGCGCAAGCGCACCCTCATCGCTTTTTTGCTGGTCGCGCCGCTTCTGACCTATTTGTTGATCTCCTTCATTTTCCCCATCGGGCAAATGATGTGGCGCAGTGTGGATAACCCTCAGGTTGTCACTACCTTGCCCAAAACTCTGGAAGCACTCGACGACTGGGACGGAGAAGGCTTGCCCGACGAGCCTGTGTTCGAGGCACTGGCAGAAGAGCTGGCCATTGCCAGTGCAAACCGGACAGTCGGACAACTGGCCGTTCGACTGAATTATGAAATCAGTGCGGCACGTGGCGCACTGATGAGGACGTCCCGGTCGGTGGAAGATTTCGAACCGCCTTACAAAGAGGACTTTCTCGATGCTCACCGGCTCTGGAACGACCCGGCGTTTTATCGAATCATAAAGCGGGAAGGCAATCCGCTGACGGCCTCCTATTACATTGCAGCGTTCGATGGCACCTACAACGAAGACGGTGAGGTGGTACTGCAAGATGAAAACCGCCGTATTTACATCGATTTGTTCATACGAACCTTCGCCATGAGTCTGGGCATTACGCTGATCACTCTGCTGCTGGGTTTTCCAATCTCATTTCTGATGGCCAGTTTGCCGATGCGGCATGCCAACCTGCTGATGATTTTCGTCTTATTGCCATTCTGGACGTCCTTGCTGGTACGTACCACGTCCTGGATCGTGCTGTTGCAGCAGCAAGGGGTTATCAATGAATTGCTGATCGCTTTGGGCTTCATTGGTGACGATGGCCGGTTGGGCATGATTTACAACATGACCGGAACCATTATCGCGATGACCCACATTTTGCTGCCCTTTATGGTGCTGCCACTTTACAGCGTGATGAAGACCATTCCGCCTTCCTACGTTCGCGCCGCGAAGAGTCTGGGAGCCACGCCCTGGACGGCGTTCTGGCGCGTCTACGTACCGCAGACGCTGCCGGGTATCGGAGCCGGGGCCGTACTGGTCTTTATTATTTCCATTGGTTACTACATTACGCCCGCGCTGGTGGGTGGCCAGTCTGGTCAGATGATTTCCAACCTGATTGCGCATCACATGCAGACGTCTCTGAACTGGGGGCTGGCGGCCGCACTGGGGTCGGTATTGCTGATCAGTGTGTTAATACTCTATTGGGTCTATAACCGCCTGGTCGGTGCAGATTCCCTGAAGCTGGGTTGAAGGAGCGTTTATCATGGCAGTACCAACGTATGCAGGCCCACTGGAAAGAATCTGGTATTACGCGTTTCGTGTATTGTGCGGGCTTATTTTCTTTTTTCTGATTGCACCCATTCTGATCATGGTGCCCCTGAGTTTTAACGTAGAGCCATATTTTACCTATACCCGGGAAATGCTGACATTCAACCCGGACGGTTTTTCACTGCGCTGGTATCAGGATTTGTTCTCCTCGGAATCCTGGATGACCTCGATCCAAAACTCTCTGATTATCGGTGTCGCCTCTACGTTGATTGCGACGTTCCTGGGTACTTTGGCGGCCCTGGGTCTGTCCCGTTCCGAGATGCCTTTTAAAGGCCTGGTCATGGGGTTGCTGATCTCGCCAATGATCGTGCCGCTGATTATTTCCGCCGCGGGTATGTTCTTTTTCTATTCGAGCGTCGGCCTTGCCAATACGCTTCCCGGTGTCATTCTTGCGCACGCAGCGCTGGGTACACCCTTTGTGGTAATCACCGTCACTGCAACCCTGGTTGGGTTTGATCACTCCCTCACTCGCGCTTCTGCGAGCCTGGGTGCCGGGGCAGGGCGGACGTTTTTCAAGATCCAGATGCCGCTGATTCTTCCGGGTGTGATTTCGGGTGGCTTGTTTGCCTTTATTACCTCATTCGATGAAATTGTCATTGTGCTGTTTCTGGCCGGGGTTGAGCAGAGAACCATACCGCGTGAAATGTGGTCGGGCATCCGAGAGCAGATCAGCCCGACGATCCTCGCCGTGGCCTCCATTCTGGTTGCCTTCTCGATATTGCTGCTGACGACGGTGGAGGTGCTAAGGCGCCGCTCTGAAAGGTTGCGGGGCATGTCACCGGGATGATCCGGTGACTTACCCGTGTATCTGTCCAGTCTACATTACCGGTTGTCGTAAAGGTTGACCTGACGACAACCGGCTTTCTCCAAGCTTCCTTCAGACTTCCGGTGCGTAACCGATTCGAAAGCCACCCCAGTGCTTGCCATTCACGTAGATGGGGGACGAAAGGTCGTGCATGACTTCACCGGTATCCCGCTTGTAGGTTTGCAGTAGAAAGCGCTCGGTATTGGAGCCGCAGCGGGCACCTGTGTAGTCGTTGAATAGTCGCTTGGTGCGGTTGGCCACCAGATCAGTCTCTGGGTTGCCGGTTAGTGGTTTCGAGAACTTGAGATTATGAGTCGGGAAATAGCCATTCACATCAACCGCACCCGCGTAGACGATATCGGAGTTGGCCTGAAGAATGGGCTCCTGAATGTCTGGTAGAATCTTGTCGGTAAAGGTGTCGAAACCGGTTTTGTACTTGGGTGGCTCGGTGTTCGGTATGCGTTGATAGTTAAAATCGAACAACGCCTCGCGGGTGATTTCCCCTTGTTCAATGGCCTGTTCGAACCGCTTGCCAATTCGCTCTGCGGTTGTCAGGCACAAGGCCTGAATCTTGTGGTTGCGATCGTCCAGCTCAAAGTCGTGCAGCTGTCGAAAAATGTCTTCGGTTTCGTGACTCAGTTGAATGGCCTTGGCCGAGGTTTCTTCCAGGTCCTTGTCGATTCTGGTGATGGATTCGTGCAAGGCCGTGACGTCGCTCGAGATGCCTCCCTTGGCTTCATCAAAGAGTGCCAGTGATTCACTGACCGACTCCATGGCCTGGCTGGCTTTGCGGGTGCTCTCGGCCGTGTTGTTGACATCTTCGCTGGCCTGGCTGATCTGGGCTGACATGGCGTTGGCGATGTCGGTCAGGGTCGACATGGCCGCAACGGAGCTTACACTGTCTGCGGACACTCTGGACAGCAGGGTTTCAATCCCTTTGGTGGCTTCGCTGGTCTTGTTGGCCAGGTTGCGGACTTCATCGGCCACAACCGAGAAACCACGACCGTATTCGCCGGCGCGGGCCGCCTCAATGGCTGCGTTGAGGGCAAGCAGATTGGTCTGGTCGGCCAGTTGATTGATGGTGTGTGTGATGTGGCTGATGGAGTCGGCCTTGTCTTTCAGCTCGGTTAGTACCGCGTTAGTGCTCTCCATTTGGGTCAGCAAGCTGTCGCGTTGTTTGGCGATATCCACCAGAGCACTGTCGATGCGGCTCATGTCCTGGGTGGCGATGGATACATGCTCATGTGACTGGCTGACATTGGACGACAGTTGTGCACCCGATGTTTCGAGCACGTCAATGCGGTCGGCGACCTGCTGGGCGTGTTTAACTTGCATTGCCAGTGCACGGGCCAGTTTATCGAGAAAATTCGAGAGTGTGGCGCCACCGATGGCGATACGCTGAGCGGCACCGGCAATGTGCGTTAGGGATTCCGAATCGGCTGATACCGGTTGCTCAGAGTGGTTGGTTTGATTTCGCGGGGCGCCTAGCCGACGGTGAGCTTCGTGACTGGCTACCACCAGCACTGCCAGCGCTACCGTAACTTGCCAGGCTGGCAGTGGGACGAGAAGCAGTAACCAGGCCGCCAGGCCCAGAATAATTCCGGAGAGGAGTGAGAGCAGCATCGATAGTGGTCTTCTGTTGAGACGTTACTCTTAAATTAGCATTCCAACAGAAAATGTCTATTCCACTAAGGTGGGGGGGCGGCGGCCCGGAGCAGGCCACCTGTGCGGGGTGATTAGCAGGTTGTTGAAAAAGGCCTCCTGTCTTTTTCAAAACATGAGAAGCAAACATGGCGATTCTTGCTTCTTTCGCAAAATCAATGACTTGGCAGTCATCGATTGTTGCCGGAACATCCGTGCTCCCCAATCAGTCCCGCGACATTCCGCGAATTTCAACAGCCTGCTAGACGTTGAAGCGAAAATGCATCACGTCGCCGTCTTTTACGATGTATTCCTTGCCTTCTAGCCGCCATTTACCCGCTTCCTTTGCTCCAGCTTCACCGTTGTAGGCGACAAAGTCGTCGTAGGAGATGGTTTCCGAACGAATGAAGCCTTTCTCGAAGTCAGTATGAATGACGCCAGCAGCCTGAGGTGCCGTTGCTCCCACCTTAACGGTCCAGGCGCGAACTTCTTTTACACCGGCTGTAAAGTAAGTTTGCAGGCCAAGCAGAGAATAAGCCGCCCGGATAACCCGATTCAGGCCGGGCTCTTCCATGCCCAGGTCAGCCAGGAACTCGGTTTTTTCATCGTCTTCCAGCTCCGCAATCTCCGATTCGAGCTTGTTGCAAATGGCCACGACCTCGGCGTTCTCGGCAGCGGCGATTTCCCGCACCCGGTCGAGCATGGGGTTGTTGTCGAAGCCATCTTCATCGACGTTGGCGATGTAGAGCGTAGGCTTGGTGGTCAGAAAGAAAAAGGGCTTCAGATCCGCTTTTTCATCGTCGGTCAGCGTTACGCTGCGAATTGGGCGTGCTTCGTTCAGAGCCGGGCGGATCTTCTCCAGAACGGCGACCTGGCGAATGGCGTCTTTGTCTTGCCCCTTGGCTTTCTTCTGCAGTTTCAGCAGTTGTTTTTCGAGCATGTCGAGGTCGGCCAGGGCCAACTCGGTATTGATGATTTCGATATCCGACGCCGGGTCGATCTTGTTGGCAACATGGATGACGTTGTCGTTCTCGAAGCAGCGCACAACGTGCGCAATGGCATCGGTTTCGCGAATGTTGGCCAGAAACTGATTACCGAGCCCTTCACCCTTGGATGCACCGGCGACCAGGCCGGCAATATCCACGAACTCCATCGTAGTAGGAATGGTACGTTCGGGTTTGACGATCTCGACCAGCTTGTCCTGACGCGGATCTGGTACCGGCACGACACCGGTGTTGGGCTCGATGGTACAGAACGGGAAGTTTTCCGCATCGATACCGGCCTGGGTCAGGGCGTTGAAGAGGGTGGATTTACCGACATTGGGTAGTCCGACGATGCCGCATTTAATGCCCATGCTGGGGAGTCTCCTGAAGGCAGAGGTCAGTCTGCTTTGAATTGGTGTAATTGGTTCATGGCTTTTTGCCAGTGTCCGGCAACGCACAGGGGTGTCTGCTCGACTGCGGCGTCCAGGGCTCTGGCTAGGCTGATCCGGTCGTCAGGGTGTGCTTTTGACAACACATAGCTAACCACCTGGCTCGCCGATCCCGGGTGGCCAATGCCCAGGCGCAACCGGTAAAAATCCCGATTGTTCGCCAGGCAGGCAATGATGTCGCGCAAACCATTGTGACCGCCATGGCCACCGCCTTTCTTCAGGCGGGCCACGCCGGCGGGCAAGTCCAGTTCGTCATGTGCTACCAGAATTCGTTCGGCCGGTATCTTATAGAACTGGGCCAGCGCAGCGACACTCTGGCCGCTGCGGTTCATAAAGGTCATGGGTTTTAGCAACCAGACGTCGGCGTTGCCAATGCGGACTTTTGCGGTCATTGCCTGGTATTTACTGTCGAGTTTCCACTGGCCACCGACGGCTTCAGCCAGTGCATCGACGTACTCGAAGCCCGCGTTGTGCCGGGTGTGGTCGTATTGGGTTCCGGGGTTACCCAGACCGACAATCATCTCAATAGGGTCATTCATGAGGGTGCCACTGTGCAACCTTGGTAATAAAAGCAGTTTGGGAAATGGGGGCATTTTCCAAAATGCCTGAGCAAAAAAAGGGCCCTGAGGCCCTTTTTGCGTTCAGATGGCGCTGCTTATTCTTCAGCAGCGTCTTCTTCGGCGTCGTCTGCGTCGTCAATAATGCCAGCTGGCTTAACGACAGAAACAACCGGCGCGTCGTGGTCTGCACCCTTGTTCAGTTCAACCAGCTCGACACCTTTTGGCAACACCAGGTCACTCAGGTGCAGCACGGTACCCAGTTCAATCTTGGCCATGTCGACTTCGATGAACTCGGGCAGGTCACTGACTTTACAGGTGATGTCAACGTCGGTGGCGCTGTGCTGAATCTTGCCGCCTTGCAGTTTCACCGCTTTGCACTGGTCTTCATTAACGAAGTGCAATGGCACTTTCTTGTGGACTACGCTGGATTTGGTGACACGTTCAAAGTCAGCGTGCAGCGGGTGACCCTTGGCAGGGTGGCGCTGAAGGTCCATCAGAATGGCCTGCTCTTCCTTGCCATCAATGTTGATGGTCAGGACGTGAGAAAAGAAGGCTTCGTTGTTCAGTGCCTTGACCAGTTCGCGCGCTTCCAGAGTCAGGCTGGTTGGCTTGCGGTTCTTGGCGCCACCGTAAATGATGGCAGGTACTTTGCCTTCTTTACGCAGGCGGCGGCTCGCACCCTTTCCTGCAAGCTCACGCACTTCGGCGTTTAATGCAAAAGAATCGGACATGGTGTTTCTCCAAATATAGGTACCACAGACCGCGACCAGTCTGGGCGGTACCGTTTTTAAAAGTATCGGGTGACTCCCGATAAGCGAATTTAGCTGGGAAAAGTCGGTAAATGTACCGAATTAACGGAACATTGCACTGATTGATTCCTCATTGCTAACACGGCGCATGGACTCAGCAAGAATCCCTGCCATAGAAAGCTGGCGGATATTAGCACAGTTTTTTGCAGCATCCGAGAGGGGAATCGTGTCGGTGACCACCAATTCGAGGTTTGAGTTGGCAATGCGCTCAACGGCCGGCCCACTGAGTACCGGATGAACCGCATAGGCAACCACTTTGTGGGCACCGTGTTTGACCAGCGCCTCGGCTGCCTGGCACAGGGTGCCAGCGGTGTCGACCATATCATCGACAATAACGCAGGTTCGGTCTTTGACATCACCAATGATGTGCATGATTTCTGCCTGGTTGGCCTTGGGCCGGCGCTTGTCGATGATGGCCAGGTCGGCCCCCAGTTGCTTGGCGACGGCCCGTGCCCGAACCACGCCACCAACATCGGGCGAAACCACGATCAGGTCATTAAAGTCCTGCCGCTGTATGTCGTCGAGCAGTATGGGCGAACCATAGATGTTGTCGACCGGAATGCTGAAAAAGCCCTGTATCTGGTCGGCGTGCAAGTCGACCGTCAGAATGCGGTCGATCCCCACTACCGTCAGCATATCGGCAACTACCTTGGCTGAAATGGGAACGCGCGAACTGCGAGGGCGACGGTCCTGGCGGGCATAGCCAAAATAGGGCATGACGGCCGTAATACGGCCTGCAGAAGCGCGGCGCAGGGCGTCGGCCAGCAGTATGACTTCCATCAGGTTATCGTTCGTCGGAGCGCAGGTGGGCTGAATAATGAAGACGTCGGCGCCACGGACATTCTCATTGATGTCAATGGCGGTTTCACCATCGCTGAACTGGGTTATGGTGGCGTCCCCCATGGGAATGCAGAGACGCTCAACCACCTGGTTGGCGAGTTCGGGGTTGGCGTTCCCCGTGAATACCATCATTTTCGACACTTCGAACCACCCTTGTTGGCGTTTGCTTGAACATACGTCAGGTGGTTCTCGCAACCACCTGCCTGGAAACTGGTGTTGCGATTAGCCCTGTCTGGCCAGGGCCCGGTGCAGAGGCGACTGATTAACCCCCCTGGCGGCAAAAGCGCGATAGCCGGGGTGGTGATCGTGAATACTGCTCAGAATCTGTTGGGCTGCCATTTCGCTTCGCGTCTTAATGAACATACAGGACCCGCTCCCACTGAGTCTGGCCGTTTCGGCCCCGTCGCCGGCTAGGGCGTTGAGCGCCGCAAAGGCAAGATCAATATCGGGATAGAGTGCTCGGACCAGGGGTTCAAAATCGTTGTGTCCGGCCCCGGTCAGCGCGGAGGGTATTGTGCTGACTGGGGTATGACGTGTCAATTGAGGATGGCTGAACAATTCAGCCGTGCTGACGTGAACCCCGGGGTGAACCACAACAAACCAGTTCTGCGGCATGTCGACAGGCGTTAATTGCTCGCCGATGCCCTCAGCCCAGGCGGAGTGACCTCGTACAAAAACCGGAACGTCAGCGCCGAGCGACAAGCCAATGTCTGCCAGCTCGTCAACGGATAGGTTCAGAGACCAGAGCTGGTTCAACCCCAGTAACGCAGTCGCGCAGTCGGAACTGCCGCCACCTAGGCCGCCTCCGGCAGGCAGCTGTTTGTTCAGGTACAGCCGGGCGCCGGTGCGGTTTCCGGTAAGCGGTTGCAGGGCCTGGGCGGCGCGCATTACCAGGTTGTCGGCTGACGCCAGTTCAGGGTCTGAGCAAGACAGTTCAATATTGGGCTGCGCCAGGGGCTCGAGCGTCAGAGTGTCGCCAAAATCAAGGAGTTGAAACAGTGTTTGCAGGCGGTGATAGCCGTCTGGCCGGCGACCGACTATATGCAGCATTAGATTGATTTTGGCGGGCGCAGGGAGGGTCAGCACCGGTTTGAACTCCTGACGATGGGGTAAAGTGGGTTTGCAGGCGCCAGTTTACCGCATTGTGGCAGCACTGACTGCCCCGACTTGGGGTTTGGTGCAGCGTCGGCACCGCTGTGTCCTCATGGGTCTACAGAAAATGGGTGGGTTTACACCCACAGTTCGCTTGCCGGTGGGTAATAGCTGACCCAGTGTAAGCGGTTCTTCTTTCTGAAAGCCCCGATTTGCCTGCTTTCGGTGCATTGGCCCGCGCCTTGCAACCGTCTTGGTGCGCAGAGCCGGAGGCCGGTGGAAAGCCGGTCAACTGAACGCTCGAATAAGAACGAGAACGCACTACACTGGTAACCACCAGATGTTAACCCTAACGTTCATGTGTTAACCACAACGACAACAACAAACTGGAGTTTCAATGATGTCCAAACGTATGTTTGCCCTTGCGGCACTGTCTGCCTCTGTCATGACCGCCGGCGTTGCAATCGCCGAAGACCGGTCAGACTGGCCTACTAACTTTACCGTCGGAACGGCCAGCCAGGGCGGAACGTATTTTGCCTACGGCACAGGCTGGGCTAACTTTGTGGCAGAAAATCTGGGTGTAAGCGGTGGATCGGAAATTACCGGCGGGCCGATGCAGAATATGGCGCTTGTTCATACCGGCGAAGTGGCGTTTGGCCTGACCACGATGGGCCCTGCCCGTGAATCGATGGAAGGGAACAGCCCGCTTGCTCCAGGCCTGATGATGGATAACGTCTGCGCCATGTTCCCCATGTACCAGACTCCGTTTTCCGTGACGGCGCTGTCTGACTCGGGCATTCAAAGCATCAGCGACATTCCTGCCGGTGCCCGCATTGGTTTTGGCCCTGCAGGTTCGACCTCTGACACCTATTTCCCGGCTATGCTGGAGACGCTTGGTGTGGACTTCGAACGCCGCAATGGTGGCTGGAGCGACCTGGGTACTCAGCTGCAGGATGGCTTGCTGGATGTGATCGCCTTTGCTGCCGGTATCCCAATTCCTGCCGTGAGCCAGTTGGAAGTGCAAACTGATGTGAACATTATTGAGTTCACCGAAGACGAAATGAACACCGTCATGTCTGAATTCCCGGTTTCCGAGTTCAGAATTCCGGCCAGCACCTACACGACGCTGACCGAGGATGCCCGCGCGGTTTCTATGTGGAATTTTGCGATTGCAGACTGCTCGTTGCCAGAAAGCTTCGTGTATGAAGCGACCAAGCTGACAATGGAAAACAATGACGACATGGTGTCTATCCATAACTCAGCCAGAAGCTCAATCCCAGCGAACTACGACAAAAACACCTTTATCCCGTTCCACGCTGGAGCAGCACGCTGGTTCAACGAAAATGGTTACACCATTGACGCCAGCCTGATCAAGTAATCATTCGGGTTTTATAAAAGCCTTTGTTCCAGAAACAGGGTGGCCATTGGGCCACCCGTTTGCCTGTTTGGGTATGGGTCAGACTTATGACAACAGAAAAAAACACCCCGGAGTCGGCGGAAGTCGAGTCCATTGACGAAGTAGTTGTGGCGGCAGGGGTTGATGACGAACCGATTGAGCCTAATCGCCGACAGTTTGTCGGCCCGATGTTGTGGCTGGTCATGGCATTGTCGATACTCTATTCAGCCTTTCATCTATACACGCTGAACATTGCACCACTGGAAACCTGGGCGTTTCGTATTCTTCACGTCTGTGGTGCTTCCATTCTCGGTTTTATCCTGTTTTCCGGAGCTCGCTTTGTAGAGCGTGAGAAAGGTGAGCAGGGCGCATCATGGACGACCTGGGCGGGCGTTGCCTTGCTGGTGCCAGCCTTCTACATACTGGTGCAAACGGCCATCATGCAAAATATTTTGTCTGGCGGCACCTTGCGCTTGCCGGTTGAAATGGAAACCTGGCGATTCGGCTGGCCACTGCTGGCCGTGACGGGCCTGGGCATTGTGCTGAGCTGGTTGCATCGTCGTGACCGAAGCGTGTTCTCTGTGCCAGACCTGGTATTGGTGGTATGCGCCATGTCGGTGGCCAGTTATCTCGTGATCGTCTTTAATACCCCTATTCGTATGAGCACAGGTACGTCTTTCGCACCGGTTGGTATTTCATTCGCCGCCGTTGCCGGTACGGCGCTGATTTTTGAGCTGACGCGCCGGGTCGCGGGCTACGCGCTGGTGATTATTTCCCTGGTGTTCCTGGGCTATGTTTTCTTCGGTCCTTATCTGCCGGGCTTTCTCGGCTACCCCGGTCTAAGCGTGCAGCGCTTCTTCAGCCAGGTATATACCGATGCCGGTGTCCTGGGGCCAACCACGGCCGTATCTTCGACCTACATTATCCTGTTCATTATATTTGCTGCCTTCCTGCAAGCTTCGAAAGTGGGTGACTACTTTGTGAACTTTGCGTTTGCGATGGCCGGACGTGCGCGTGGCGGCCCTGCCAAAGTGGCCATTTTTGCATCCGGTTTGATGGGGATGATCAACGGCACCAGTGCCGGTAATGTGGTGTCCACCGGCTCGCTGACCATTCCGCTGATGAAAAAAGTGGGTTACAACAAGACGTCAGCCGGTGCGGTGGAAGCCGCGGCGTCTACCGGTGGCCAGATTATGCCACCGATCATGGGTGCTGGTGCCTTTATCATGGCTGAAATTACCGGTATTCCTTACACGGAAATCGCGATCGCCGCCATCATTCCGGCCATTCTGTACTTTGCCTCGGTCTATTTCATGGTCGATTTGGAAGCAGCCAGAACGGGCATGCGCGGCATGCGCGACGATGAACTGCCTTCGCTGCGGCGCATGGTGCGCCAGGTGTATCTGTTTATCCCCATTATCATCCTGATCGGGGCTCTGTTTATGGGGTATTCGGTCATTCGTGCCGGTACTCTGGCGACGGTGTCTGCGGCGGTTGTCAGCTGGATTTCGCCGAACAAGATGGGAATAAAGTCGATTCTGAAGGCGCTTGAGATAGCCGCCTACATGTCGATACAGATCATTGTCGTCTGTGCTTGTGCCGGTATTATCGTCGCCGTTATTTCGCTGACGGGTGTGGGCGCGCGCTTCAGTTCTCTGTTGCTGGGTGTGGCTGAAGCCAGTCAGTTGTTGGCCCTGTTCTTCGCCATGTGCATTTCCATTTTGCTGGGCATGGGTATGCCAACGACAGCGGCCTATGCCGTTGCGGCATCGGTGGTTGCGCCAGGCCTGGTGCAGATGGGTATCCCGGCACTGACGGCGCACTTCTTCGTGTTCTACTTCGCGGTAGTGTCTGCCATTACGCCACCGGTGGCGCTGGCTTCCTATGCGGCGGCGGCGATATCCGGGGCCAAGGCCATGGAGACGTCCGTTGCGTCATTTAAAATGGGTCTGGCTGCGTTCATTGTGCCCTTTATGTTCTTCTACAACAGTGCCTTGTTGATGGACGCAGAACCTTTGGCGATTATCCGTGCGCTGGTGACCGCGATTGTGGGTGTTTACTTGCTGTCGTCGGGTGTACAGGCTTGGTTCTTGCGGTATGCCGCGCCCTGGTACCTGCGAATCTTGTTGATCATCGCGGCGTTTTTGATGATCGAAGGCGGTATCTATACCGACCTGGCAGGCGTCGCGGCCGGTGCCATCGCTTTCTTTGTGCAGAAGGTGATCAACGGGCGCCTGGTTCAAACTCAGCCTTGATGACGCAATGCCAATGAAGGCGGGCTGATTCAGCCGCGCCGAAGCTGATATCAACCCGCAAGTCGACCCCGGCTTGCGGGTTGTTTTGTTTAGGGCGTCGGCGGTTGGTTCGGTGACTGGGCGGCTGGTTCAACCGGGTCACTGTCGGGCAGTAATTCGGGTAGAATTGGCGGATTGTTGAACGCGTTTGCTGACACCTTCAAGAACTGTAATGGGAACCGAGCATGAAATACCGTACCTGGGGTCTGTTGTTGTTTGTGCTGACCTGTCTGGTGTCCTGGGTGCTGGGCTCTTGGGTGGGGTATCGGCAGGTGGAGCGGGAAAGTCTGGATGAATCTTTCCGGTACTCCCAACTGGTCGCCAACGAACTGAACCGTTACCGGCCCATCCCGGAGCTAATGGCGCAGCACCCCGTGATGCTGGACGTGCTGCGCGATCCGGGCAATCCGGACCTGGTGCTGGCTGCCAATGAAGAAATGAAGCGCATGGCGACCATTGTCGCCAGCTCCGACGTCTATCTGATGAACACCGACGGGCTGACGATTGCCGCCAATAATTATGAGTTGCCGACCAGTTTTATCGGACGCAACTTTGCGTTTCGCCCCTACTTTTTTGAAGCCATGGAGCGCAATGGCGATGCGCTGTATTACGCTCTCGGCATTACCACCAATGAACGCGGGCTGTACTTTTCGCACACGGTAACCTCGGATCAGGAACCCAAGCGGCCTCTGGGTGTGATCGCAGTAAAAATTCAGGTCAACGAGCTTGAATCGCAGTGGCGCCGGCCAGAATCCTTTTCGGTAGCGGAGATGGTCGTGCTGGATCTGGACGGTGTCAGCTTTCTGGCCAGCCGCCCTAACTGGCTATATCGTGCGTTCGAACCCATCTCTGACCAGCGCCTGGCTGAGATTCGGGCGCAACGCCGGTATTTCGATGAACCACTGACACCCATTCCCAAGGCAGAGCGTGGCCGCCCCTGGGGAGTGGGAGAGCAGTCAGTTCGGGTGGCCATCAATACCGGTGACAATCAGCAGGAATACCTCAGCGTCGATACGCCCTTGCCGCAACTGGACTGGACGCTCAGGGTACTGATAGGTACCGATCAGGTCCTTTGGACTCAGGTGCAGTTTTTGATCGCCGGTACCCTGGTTTACCTGGGCTGCTTTCTGACCTGGCTGTACCTGCGTGAGCGGTACCGACGCGAAGCCGAACTGGCCGAGCGGGGGGTGCAACTTGAGCACCGGGTGGCCGAGCGCACCGCGGATCTCGAAGCCTCGAACCAGCAGCTCAAGGCTGAAATCCACGAACGGGAAAGGGCCGAGAAAGAACTTAAAGAAACCCAGCAGGAACTGATTCAGGCCGCCAAGCTGGCGGTGCTGGGCCAGATGTCTGCGGGGCTTAATCACGAAATGAACCAGCCATTAACCGCTATTCAGGCCTATGCGCGCAACAGCCAGCGGTTTCTGGAGCGGGGGGATTCGGAAACGGTGCAATCCAATCTGGGTGAAATTGTCGGGTTGTGTGACAAAATGGCCGAACTGACCCGCCAGTTCAAGGTCTTCGCGCGCAAATCGGAAGGCCCACCTTCAACGGTCGATTTGCGCTTGCCCATCGACGCTGCGCTGAAAATCATTCAGGCTCAGGGCCTGAGTGACCGTGTTCAGATCGACTGGCAACGGCCAGACTTTCCGGCGTTTGTGCATGGCGACCTGATTCGTATCGAACAGGTGCTGGTGAATCTTGTGGCCAATGCGTTACACGCGGTCGAGTCGAGCGAGTCACCGACGGTAACGGTGCAACTGGTTACAAAGCCAATGCACTGGGTGTGCCGGGTGCTGGATAACGGTCCGGGTTTGCCAGCCAATACCGAACAATTATTCGAGCCTTTTTTTACCACCAAATCCCTGAAGCAGGGGTTGGGTTTGGGGTTGTCCATATCGCGGCAGATTGTTGATGCGCTCGGTGGGCAATTGACCGGACGCAACCGGACCGATGCCCGGGGGGCTGAGTTTATTGTAGAGCTGAATCGAAGAGAGACGCCGGAATGACTGCCATTGATGTATTGTTTATTGATGATGAATCGGCGCTACGGCAGGTCATGTTACAGACGCTGGCGCTGGAAGACTTAACGGCACGGGGCTATGCGGACGGCGCCTCGGCCCTGGCCGAGCTCAAGCCGGATTTTCAGGGCGTGGTACTGTGCGATTATCACATGCCCGGACTCGATGGGCTGGGCGTGCTGAACCGGGTGCGGGCCATCGATGAATCCATTCCGGTCATCATGCTGACCGGCCAGGGCGACATCAGCACGGCGGTCACGGCGATGCAGCAGGGAGCCTATGATTTCATCGAAAAACCGTTCAATCACGATGAATTGATTGAACTGCTCAAGCGTGCGATCGAAAAGCGGCAACTGGCGCTCGAAAACCGCATGCTGAAGGCGCAGCTGCGGCAATTTGTACGCCCGGGCCCGCGTTTGTTGGGGGGCGAGTCGGCCAGTATGAAACGGGTGATGTCGATGCTCGACAGTCTGGCCGAAACCTCGGCCGATATGCTGTTGCATGGCGAGACCGGTGCCGGCAAGGATGCGATCGCCCGCTACATTCATGAGACCAGCCCACGCAGCCAGCACAACTTTGTGGCCATCAATTGCGGTGCCGTGCCTGAAAACCTGATTGAAAGTGAGCTCTTTGGCCACGAAGCAGGCGCTTTCACCGGTGCTGATAAAAAGCGTATTGGCAAATTCGAACATGCCCACAAAGGCACCATTTTTCTGGATGAGCTGGAAAGCATGCCGTTGCCGCTGCAGGTAAAACTTCTGCGGGTTCTGGAAGAGCGCAAGGTGGAGCGACTGGGCAGCAACACCAGCATCGATGTCGACGTGCGCATCATTGCGGCGACTAAAACCGATCTGAAAAAACTGAGCGAACAGGGTGATTTTCGGGAAGATCTCTATTACCGGCTGAACGTGATACAAATCGATATTCCCCCGCTGCGCGAACGCAAGGAAGACATTCCCATGCTGTTCCATCACTTCGCGCTGATCGCAGCCGCCCGCTATGACCGGGAAAGCATTCCGCTCAATACCCAGCAAGTTGGCCAGCTGTTACGTCACAGCTGGCCCGGCAATGTCCGTGAATTGCGCAACCGTGCCGAACGCTATGTGCTGATGGGCCCAAGCGCGCTGGAAGATTCTGAAAGCTCCTATTCAACCGAGGTGGCCGGTCGACAAACCCTTGCAGAGCTGGTCGATGCTTTCGAGCGCTCAGTGCTCGAGAATGCGTTGCAGGCATGCCAGGGCAGTATTAAAGACACCATGGTCCACCTGGGGCTGGCGCGCAAAACGCTCTACGACAAGATGAAAAAGCACGGCCTCGACAAGGCTCGTTTCAAAGATGACGGTGGCACTGATTAAGTTTCATTGCCAGCCTTTGTCCTTCCTTCGAGTTACGTTCAGAGTCAGGTCTAAATACGTCACTATGAACCTGCACCGGGAGGCAGGGATGCTTCTGCGGGGTCGCCGTGAATACCTCCATGTAGGCTTAGCTTCGGGATATGAATCCCATCCCTGGGATTCACCCTTCGGGCTCGCTTCGCTCATGCTAAAACGCTCCGGGCGTTTTAGTCCATGCCTCAGATATCCCCGCAGAAGCACCCCTGCCACCCGGCGCTAGCCTATAGGGAGCCTCACTATCTGAGTAACTCAAATTTTGGAGTTCGCTGAGGTAGCAAGCGGCGGCGACCTGGGTTACCCCTGTGGGGTAGTCCGCAGCATGGATGCTGCGGCCTAGGCTCCATGGATGGATCTACGCCGACCCCGCAGGGGTAACCCAGGTGGCTGGCGCGGACCAATGCCACATTGCTGCCCCGAACTCCGAAACTTGGGTGGCTACTTGCTGGTGTGTGTGTAGGTTCCGTCCCAGTCTGGTGGCACGCCTTCAGCTTCCAGGTCGGTTAGCCGATGCAGGTAGACCTGATACAACGCAGGGCTCTGGCTCTGGTTGATCAGTTCATATAGTTTCTCGCGGGTGTGTGCCCAGTTCTGGTTCAGATAGGTTTGGTAGGTGTCTGCCCAGAGGGTCAGTTCATGGTGCCACGCATCTGAGAGCGCCTCTCGCGGCGCGATTGGCTCGTAGACGGATACCGGCTCCAGCTTGCCCTTGACCCGAATACGGTCAATGGGGCGGAAGACCCAATCGTCAATGGCGGCGAAGGTATCCGGGCCGACCAGAATTTTTACGCCGTAGAATTTGGTCAGCCCTTCCAGTCGCGCACCGAGGTTGACCGCGTCGCCGAGCACGGTATAGGCACGGCGAAAATGAGAGCCCATGTCTCCGACGTTCATCGGGCCGGTGTTCAGACCGATGCCGACGTCGATCGTAGGGTAGCCCAACCGGTTCAGTTCGGGGTTGAGTGTTTGCAAAGTGTTGATCATATCGACCGCGGCTTCGAGTGCATGGCGGGCGTGATCCGGGTCTTTGAGTGGGGCGCCCCAGAACGCCATCACCATGTCCCCGACGTATTTGTCGATGGTGCCCTGGTGGTTGAAGATCGATTCGGTAATGGGGGTGAAGTACCGGTTCAGCAGATCCTTCAGTTCGGTTGCATCCAGCGATTCCGAGATGGTAGTGAAAGACCGAATGTCGGAAAACAGCACCGTCATGTCCCGGGTCTCACCGGCAAAGCCGAATTCGTTCGGGTGGGCGAGCATGTGGTCGATATGGGCCTGGGGCACATACTGGCCAAATACCGAGCTGATGTGCTGTTTGGTCCGCCGCTCGCCCAGAAAACCCTGCAGCAAATGCAGGGCGCTGAGGCCGATGGTCAGCAGCAGGCTGCTGGCCAGTGGCAGCGCCACTTTTTGCTGTTGCCAGAAATAGAAGTTCAGCCCGACCAGTACGGCCAGCAGGATCAGTGTGGCCGATACCAGGCCGAGTGGTCCAATACGACTGGAAATGACCGAATAGATGACGCCCAGAATCAGCAGGATCAGCGCTGTCAGAGTATGGGCGATATCCGGCGTGTAGGGGAAGTCTCCGGCGAGCAAGGCGTTGAGCAAGGTAGCGTGAATCTCGACGCCGGGGAACTGCGTGCCCACCGGTGTTGTACGCAAGTCGGCAAGTCCAACTGAAGACGTCCCGATCAAAACCAGGGCATTGTCCAGAACATCCGGTTCAATGCGCTGGTTGAGTACATCGGTTGCCGACAGGTAAGGGAACTGACCCTGCTCGCCCAGATAGGGAATCAGCACCCTCCCGGCCACGTCGGTACGGATGCGCTGGTCGGCAAATTGCAGCCAGTCGATTACGTCGAGCTGATCGTTGTATCGGGCGACCGACAGGTCGATACCCTCAATGAAGTAATAGGCCAGACCCGTAGCCAGCGAGAGTGACGGGTAGAGCGCGCCCTCATACTGCGTGACCAGTGGCGCGCTGCGCAGCACGCCATCGCCGTCGATAGCCGGGACGATAAAACCAGCACCAACCGCAGCATCCTGTAAAACGGGCAGTGCGCCCGTATAACCCTGGGCTTGCACTGCCAGCAGGCGCTCGGCCTGTTCCGGGCTGAGCGAGTAGACCGGCGCGGGCAGTTGCCCGGTGCGGGTTGTCGCCTGTTCATGAAACAGAAACGGCATGACGACATCGATACTGGCAAAGGTGTTTGCCAGTTGCTGGTCGTATTCCGTCCGTTCGACAAAGGGTGCCAGTGCGTCTGCCATGGCCTCATCGCCTTCCTGTCGGGCTTGTAACTGCAACCGCCGGGTCGGGTTTTCCTGAGGTTCGGACATCAGGATGTCGTAGGCGATGACGACGGCGCCAGCGTCCGTCAGGTTGCGGGTCAGGGTGGCCAGTTTGTCTCTGGGCCATGGCCAGCGGCCCTCGGCGTAGAGGCTGGCCTCATCAATGTCGACGATAACAATGTTGGCGTCGCTGCGGGCAAAATGCTCATCGCTGTTGAGCAGGTTGAAGCGCCAGTCGTACAAGAGGTAGTCGAGTCGTTTGATCAGAGAGGTTTGGTCGTACCGACCTTGCAGCAGATGGTAACCGGCCAGTGACAGCGTTATTAGAATGCCCAGCAGCAGGGCGCCCCAGCGCAACCCCCGGGGCGTAATAGTCGGTGACGTTGGCCATGCCATAACGCGTTACTACCTTGAGTGGCTTGTCGTTGTTCAGAGGCTCTTTGGTCCTCAGGATATGGTAAAGTATCGCCTGTGTCCTGCGTACTGGCCAGTAAGGCCGGTTAACGCTACTTGCCCGGGAGGGGTCTTTTTTTGACGATCAACTGGCGCCGGATAATGTCGCCCACCGTGATCCGGATCTTGTTCTGGATGCTGTTCCTGACCATCATAGTCTTGTCGCTCGCGCCGCTGGGGCACCCTGAGTTCTCCCCTAACGACAAGGTGAATCACCTGCTCGGCTGGGGTGCTCTGGGCATACTGGCATGCTTTGGCTGGTCAGCTCGTTGGCGCCTCATACTGTCGCTGTGGTGCGCCAGTTTTGCGCTTGAAGGAGCCCAGGGGCTAACCAGCTACCGGGTGTTCAGTCTGGCCGATGCCGTCGCCAATGGCGCAGGGCTATTGATAGGCCTGGCGCTTGTCTCCCTGTGGGACCGACTGAAGCTCCGTATTAACCCGACTCATTGAGGAATCACAATGGCCAAACCCAATCGAAACGTCGCCCTGGTGGCGCACGATAACAAGAAGAAAGAGCTGGTTGCCTGGGCGCAGGAGAACCAGGCGCTGTTTGAATCGCTGGGCATTTTTGCCACGGGTACAACGGGCAAGCTGATTGAGCAGGGGTTGAACCGGCCAGTGCAAAAATTGCTCAGTGGTCCTCTGGGTGGCGACCAGCAAATTGGCGCCAAAATTGCTGAAGGCG
Organism: Saccharospirillum alexandrii; assembly: GCF_004000275.1. Classification (GTDB taxonomy): domain Bacteria; phylum Pseudomonadota; class Gammaproteobacteria; order Pseudomonadales; family Natronospirillaceae; genus Saccharospirillum; species Saccharospirillum alexandrii. The sequence goes on along the minus strand of NZ_RCIP01000001.1, from coordinate 1,082,203 downwards.
AAATCGATTTGCTGATCTTTTTCTGGGATCCGCTCGAACCACAACCGCATGATCCGGATATCAAAGCGCTGCTGCGCATCGCCGCCCTGTATAATATCCCGGTTGCCTGTAACCGGGCGAGCGCTGACTTCATGATTCAGTCACCGCTGTTGCACAGCGACTACACACCGGCGAAGCCTGATTTTTCCATTTATACCCAGCGCATTACACCGGCCGACCTGTAACAACTTGCCTCGCGTTGGCAATTGATCCGGAGATCTTTGTTGAAACAAAAAAGCACTCACTCTTTGTTGGAAGATTTGTTTGCGCTGACCGTCGGAGCGGCCTTCGTATCTTTTGGTTTGTTGATGTTTCAGTATCATGGCCTTCTCACCGGCGGAACGGCGGGGTTGGCGCTGGTGCTTGCCAGAGTAACCGGGGTTGAATTCGGCCTGTTGTTTTTCGCCATCAACTTGCCCTTCTACTGGCTGGCCATTCGGGGGTTGGGGTGGCGATTTGCCGTTAATACGTTTATTTCAGTGGCCTGCGTCTCGGTGATGGTAGAAGGATTGCCCTATGTCATCGGTCTGCAAAGCCTGAACCCGGTGTTTGCAGCACTGATGGGTGGCTTTCTGATCGGTACCGGTATGCTGATTCTGTTTCGTCATGTTGCCAGTCTTGGAGGCGTGGGTATTCTGGCGTATTACTTACAGCAGCGGTTCGGCATCAATGCCGGCAGAGTGCAGATGACCGTTGACGTGTGCATTGTGGGCATCGGGTTTTTTCTGGTGTCGTTGCCGATGCTGGCGATGTCTGTCGTTGGGGCTTTGGCGTTGAATATGGTGATTGCATTGAATCACAAACCGGGTCGTTACCAGATTACCTGACACCCGTTTTCATTTTATCGTGTGGGTTGTCTTGCGGGTAACTTACAATGAACAGGATCTGACCTATGGCCACAATTCGTGAGGTTTCCAAGCGAGCCGGTGTTTCCGTTGCAACCGTAAGCCGGGTTGTTAATGGCAATCAGAAGGTGGTGGAAGCGACTCGCCAGAAGGTCCTCGAAGCCATGTCGGAACTGGGTTATGAACCCAACTCTTTTGCTCGCAGTCTGGCGACTAACAAGTCGGAAACCATCGGTATGGTGGTGGGTGAGCTGGCTGGCCCGTTCTTCGGTGAAATGATGCAGTTTGCTGAGCGGGTCATTCGCGATGAAGGCAAGCACCTGATCATTACCAGCGGTCATGCCTCTCTGGCTGAAGAGCGGGATGCCATTGAGTTTTTGCTTAAACGCCGTTGCGATGCACTGATTCTTCACCTCGATCTGATGTCGGATGCCGAGATACTCAAACGGGTTGACGCTGAACAAACGCCCATCATCCTGGTGAATCGGCTGGTTCCGGAATTGATCGATCAGTGCATTTATCTCGATAATGAAGCCGGTGGTTATCTGGCGACACAGCATCTTATCGAGCGTGGTCACCGCCGTATCGCCTGCATTACCGGCCCCCTCTACAAATCCGATGCCCGCGACCGCCTGGCCGGCTATCGTAACGCCCTTAAACTGGCCGACATCCCCTACGACGATCAACTGGTGGTGGAAGGTGATTACCTGGAGCAGGGCGGGGAGGCTGCTCTGGAGCGCTTGTTCCGTCGAGATACCCGATTCAGCGGCCTGGTCGCCGGCAACGATTTGATGGCCATCGGGGTGATCAAGGCATTGCGCCGTAACGGCCTCAGCGTACCCGATGACTGCAGCGTCGTGGGTTACGACGATGTCGTTATGGCGGGCTATATTGAGCCTGGGCTGACCACGGTTCGCGTTCCCATTGAGCAGTTTGGCGCGGAGGCGGGTCGTTTGGCGCTGAACTTGGGAGAAGGGCACAACTTTACCGTACAGCATCGGTTTCAGCCGACGCTGGTTGAGCGAGCTTCGACAAGGGTTTGCCTGCCTGTGAAGCAAAAGCCCGGGTAACGGGCTGATTTTTTTGTTACCACTTGTAACCGGTTACACTTTTTGCTGTTGATCCATCTTGTCTAAAGGCCTAACGGCGCTTCATCCTGCCTTGTAAGTGCACCAATAGAGCAGTTGGCAGTTGACACCATAGTTTTCTCTCTTTATCGTTATGTAACCGGTTACATGACATTGCTTTCCGAAGCAGTCGCATCGGCCGCTGTGCTGTCACAGGGCGCAGTTGCACTACCAAACCACAAAAACAAGAAGTTGTCTGGAGAGAATATTATGAAGCATACACAAGGACTGGGCCTGGCACTGGCCTCACTGACGCTGGCTGGCGGCGCTATGGCGGCCGATCTGAGATTGGATGGTTTCCCCGACTATGACAGCCAACTCGAAGCGATTCTGGGCGGGTTCCCGGCGCACAATGTCGACATGCTGATGAACGAGCACGGCGGCCACCACGATAAGCTCAAGACCAACCTGGCGACCGGTAGCGGCGCGGGTGACGTGGTACTGATCGACCGGAACTTTGTGGGTTCCTTCGTGAACCAGGGCGGCTTCGTCGACCTGACTGACGAATTCGCCCCTTACCGAGACAACTTTGCCCCCTATGCGGTTACTCAGGGGCAGGGCAATGATGGCAATCAATATGCCGTACCGGTCGACCTGGGTCCCGGCGTCGTCTATTACCGCCGCGACTACATGGAAGACATGGGCTATGACCTCGACGAGGTAATGACCGACTGGGATTCCTACCTCGATTACGGTCGTTCATTGAAAGAGGATGGCATTCTGCTGATCGGCAACGCCAATGCCGTCGCGACCGCCTACTGGAATTTTAACGTTGAACCCGGCAATGGCCTCTATTTCGATTCAGAGGGCGAGCCTCTGGTCACTTCCGACCGCTTCAAGCGTGCCTTCGAACTGGCCAAAACCGTGCGCGATGAAGGCATGGATGGCAACATTTCAGAGTGGACAGAAGAGTGGTACGCCGGTTTCCGCGAAGGCCGATTTGCGACTCAAATGTCGGGTGCCTGGTTGCTGGGTCACCTGCAAAACTGGATGGCACCGGAAACCTCGGGCAACTGGGGTGTCAGCAATTTGCCGGACAACACCTACGGTACCTGGGGCGGTTCCTTCCTGGCCATTCCGCGTCAGTCAGAGCAGCCTGAAGCAGCCTGGGACCTGATCGAATACATGATCAGTGAAGACATACAGCTGGCTGGTTTCCAAAACATTGCGGCTTTCCCGGCGCACACGGCCACTTACGATGACCCCATGTTCAATGAGCCCATCGACTTCCTGCGCGGCCAGAGAGCACGTGTTCTGTTTGCCAATATCGCTGAAAATGTGACACCGGTCGAGCCGCATGAGGGTGATCAGATCGCCGAGTCACTGATCGGCACCGCGCTCGAACAAGTGCTGAACGATGGCATGGACATCGATACGGCACTGGCCAATGCCGAACGTCAGATCAAGCGTCGCGTACGCTAATTTGACGGGTTAGCGCCAGGGCGGCATCACCACTGATGCCGCCTTTTTATTTCCAATTCATTCAACTTCCCGGATTGCGGCCATGACGACCACCGAGATGACTGATCCGACGACCGCGCAGGAAAACGCCCAGCGCGATAAGTCGGACCGTCAGCGTACTTTCTGGCATAAAACCACCCCTTATTGGTTTATGTCTCCCTACATCATTATTTTCGGCACCTTCGGCATCTTCCCGGTGCTGTTTATGATCTATCTGTCGTTTCACACCTGGAATCCCGTCGCCGGGCTGGGCACCATGGAATACGTCGGCCTGGAAAACTATGCACTCAGCCTGACCGACCCGACCCTATGGCAGACATTGTGGAATACGTTCCTGATGGCACTGTATTCCGGCATCCCCCAGCACCTGGTTGCCTTACCGTTGGCTTACTTGCTGGTGCAACTGGGCAAACGCGCGCGTCACTGGCTGACCACGGCCTATTTCTTACCCTACGTGACCTCGACCATCGCCATTTCGATGATTTTCTTCGTCATGTTTTCCAAAGAGAGCGGCATTATTAACCAGGCGTTGACCGGTCTGGCCAATGGTAGCCTGACGGGCTGGGCCTTTGGCTGGCTGCACGATGTGATGCCTCTGGGCTGGGTACAGGAAAACAGCCTGATCCGTTACTCCGTCTCTTTTGTGGTGTTCTGGAAATACGTGGGATTCAACATCGTTATTTATACCGCCGGCCTGGCCACCATCTCCGATGAGCTCTACGAAGCCGCCATCATCGACGGTGCCAACAGCTGGCAACGCTTTACCCGCATTGCGCTGCCCTTACTGCGTCCGTTCATCTTTTTTGCGGTGACACTTACCATCATTGGCAATATGAATCTGTTCGACGAACCCTATGTACTGACGCGTGGCTTGCAACAGGCGTCCACCAACGGCATGACCATTTCCAACTATCTCTATCGAGTTGCCTGGGAATGGCTCGATATGGGCAGTGCCGCTGCCATCTCCTGGATTCTGTTTATGGTCATTGGCCTGTTTACCGGGCTGTATTTCTGGTTCTTTGGCCGTCGTGGTCTGGGGGGCGAATAATGAAAGCACTGACGCCAGTACAAAAAGAAAACCTGGACGGAATGTTTCGCATGCTGGGAAAGGCATTGTTGTGGACGGCCCTGCTAACCGCGGTGGTCTTCACGGTTTTCCCCTTCCTCTGGTCATTGCTGATGGCCACGCACGACCGTACTACCATGTTCAGTTCAGGTTTAAACCTGACACTGGGGGATCAGCTGGTTGCCAACTATCACCGCCTGCTGGATATCATGGATTTCTGGGTGGGGATGTTTAACAGTTTTTCCGTGGCGCTGCTGGGTACCCTAACCTCATTGCTGTTCTGCAGCATGTGTGGCTACGCACTGGCCGTATTCGAATTCCGAGGTCGTAAAGTACTGTTCGGCATGATGATTTGCTCTATGATGCTGCCGCCCATTCTGACGCTGATTCCTTACTACATGGTGATCAACGCCATCGGTCTGAGCAACACCCATCTGGCTGTCTGGTTGCCGTTCAGTATTAATCCTTTCGGTATCTTTCTGATTCGCCAGTACGTGGTTGCCTCGGTTCCCAAAGATCTGCTTGAAGCCGCCAAGCTCGACGGTGCCAGCGCCTTTCGCACCTACTGGAGTGTGGTTTTGCCCCTGTTGCGGCCTGGCCTGGCAACACTGGCGATCGTGCAATTCGTGTTTCTGTGGAACAACTTCCTGCAACCGCTGGTGGTGCTGACCAGCAGCGACAAGATGGTGATCACTCAGATGCTGCGTAGCGTCCAGGGGGTTCCGAATACGCCCTGGGGTGCGCTGATGCTGGGCACCTTTATTTCGATTCTGCCCCTCGTGTTGATTTACATGGCGGCCAGCAAGCAAATGATCAGCGGCCTCACCAGCGGTGCCGTAAAAAATTGATGAAGAATGCGGGGGTGGAGTCTGCCCCCGGTATTTAGGAGAATGGTATGAGTTTTAAATTACCCGAAGCGTCACCTTTGCAGCGTTCCGACTTCCTGTTTGGTGTTGCTACCGCGTCCTTTCAGGTGGAAGGGGCGACGACTGAAGATGGCCGGGGCGAGAGCATCTGGGACCGGTTTTGTGATACACCAGGGCGTGTGTTGGGTGGCGACAACGGTATGCCCGCCTGCGATCACTACCACCGCTGGGCTGACGACCTGGACATGATCCAATCACTGGGGTTTGATGCTTACCGCTTCTCGATTGCCTGGCCACGCATCGAACCGGAATCCGGCGTCTGGAACGACAAAGGGTTTGATTTCTACGACCGATTGGTTGATGGCATGCTTGAGCGCGGCATCAAGCCCTATGCAACGCTTTATCACTGGGATTTGCCCCAGTATTTGGGCGAACGCGGCGGGTGGGTCAATCGCGATACCGCCTACCGCTTTGCCGATTACGCCGATCGGGTTACCCGGGTGCTGGGCAACCGTGTGAGCAGCTACGCCACTCTAAACGAACCCTGGTGTTCGGCTTTTTTGAGCTATCGCCTGGGCATTCATGCCCCGGGTCTGAAAGATGATCGGATGGGGTTCCAGGCGGCTCACCACCTGCTACTGGCGCACGGCCTGGCGCTACCGCGCATGAGAGAGAATGCGCCGACCTCGGAGCATGGCATTGTATTGAACTTCACCCCGGCCTACCCGGTAACCGATTCGCAAGCCGATCGGGCCGCAGCCGCTTACAGTGATGAAGAAAACAGTCACTTCTACCTTGAGCCGTTGCTGACCGGTCACTACCCGGTTGCGGTTGCCGAACGCCACCCCGAGTGGATGCCTACGGTATACCCGGGGGATATGGACACCATTGCCGCGGACCTCGATTTTCTGGGCATCAATTTCTACACTCGTGCCGTGATTACCGCCAGTGGGGAAAACGATTACGATGGGGTGCCGCAGCAAGCCGCAAAAACAGACATTGGCTGGGAAATCTATCCACAAGCCCTGACTGACCTGTTAACCGGGTTCAAGGCGCGTTATGACAACTTGCCGCCGGTCTACATCACCGAGAACGGGGCGGCCGACAATACCCCGGTCACCAACGGCGAAGTGAACGACCAGTTGCGCGTCGGTTACTACGATGCGCATTTGAATGCGGTTGACCGCGCTATTCAGGCTGGCGTTGATGTACAGGGCTATTTTGCCTGGAGCCTGATGGACAACTTCGAATGGGCCGAAGGCTACAGCCAGCGCTTTGGTATTGTGCATGTAAATTATGACACTCAGGTGAGAACGCCCAAGGCCAGTGCGCTGGCGTTCAAAGCGTTTCTTGCCGCTCGCTGATGACGATGCTCGCCCGGACAGCTGTCCGGGTTTTTGTGATTTTTCATTTGCCCATCTATTATTGACGCTGAGGTTCCGGATCAGGGAGGAGCAGGGGCACAGGCGTTCAATCCGCACCTTCTGAGTGAGTACATGATCTTGACGGCTCTTTTGTCCGAATCGGGGCACGCATACATAATGATCAATAGAGTAACCGGTAGGTTTCAACGTCTGGTGATGGTGTGTTTGCTCGGCACCCTGGCCTCGGTTCAGGCCGAGCAAGCCCGGTCAGACGCATCAGCGGCGGTAGCATCAGAGCAAAGCTGCACGCGGCTGACCGCGACAGGCAACCCCGAATACCCTCCTTATCTGTGGCAGGAACCCGGCTCCCGACGCGGTCTGATTGGCGCCAACAAAGCCATCATGGAAGCGTTGAGTGAGCGATTGGGTATTCCGATTGAAGTGATCTACACGGGCCCATGGTCCCGGGCTCAGGAAGAAGTTCGGGTAGGCCGTATTGACCTGATTGCCGGTGCTTTTTTTACCCTGCCGCGACTGGCCTACATGGATTACATTGAACCGGCGTTTCTGACCACTCGCTCGGTCGTCTGGAAGCGGTCTCTGGTCGCCTTCGAGTACACAGAATGGGCGGATCTTAAGCCTTATGAAGGCGCCACGGTCATCAACAACAGTTTCGGACAGAGTTTCGATGAACTTGCCAGCGTCAATCTCAGCATTGATAACGTCACTAGCCTGCCCCAGGCGTTTCGCATGCTGGCACAGGGGCGGGTCGATTACGTACTGTATGAGGAATACCCCGGTCTGGCCTATGCGGCGGAATTGGATCTCGACTTTGTCATCGAGCAAATAGAACCACCGGTCAGCTCGGAAGGATTGTTCCTGACAATCTCCCGACGTTCACCCTGCAACACCGAAGCTTTTCGGGCCGAACTGACGCGCATCATGACGGAGCTGGTTGAAGACGGCACCGCACAGCGCGCTCTGAACGAAGGCTTGGAAACCTGGTCTCTGAACAGCCAGTAAAGCGGGTCAGGCGCCGGGGTAGTGCCAGTCGAGGCGTTTCCCCAGGGCAGAGGACTGTTCTGCCAGTTCCAGGGTATAGATCAGCGCGCAGGCATCTTCAGGGCTCACTGGCGGTGCCGTACCGTTTTGAATGGCATTGGCCAGAGTGCTGAAATAGGCTTGGTAGTGCCCTGCTGAACAGTCATCGGGCTGTCCGGTCTGGGCCCCGTCTTCAGTGGCGCAATACCGGTGCGCTGATTGTGGCTGTCCGGCACCGGGGTACTCCGGGAGCCAGGGCATCTGACCCGCGCGCAAGGCTTCCTCCTGCGGGTCGAGCCCCCAGCATTGCCAGCTGCCCCGTTCAAACCGGGCATTAAAGCGCTGCATGGGGCCAGCCTCAAACGGGGTTGAGCCCAGGGTTACCAGCAGGCCGGGATAATAGAGCATGACTTCAAACCAGTCGTGAGTCGTGCCTCCCGATCGCAGCGTCTTTAACGTAGCTTGCAGGGATTCTGGCGAGCCCAACAAGTGCAGTGCCTGATCCAGCAAATGCGGCCCCAGGTCCCAGAAAATGCCACTCGCCGGGCCGGGTTGCTCGCGCCAGCGATTCTGAGGCGTGGGTCTGAACCGGTCGAACCGGCTGGTCAGATGCCTGAGCTTACCCAGCTCTCCGGATACCATCATCGCCTTCAAATGCAGAAAGTCGCCATCGAATCGCCGGTTTTGATAGACCGTCAGTAGACGTCCGCGCTGGTCTGCCAGCCGCGTCAGCGATTCAATCTCCTGCAGAGAGGTGACCGAAGGTTTCTCCAGCAGCACATTTTTGCCAGCCTCAAGTGCGGCTTTGGCCAGTGGGAAATGCAGGGCGTTGGGCGCGGTGATGATGATTAGGTCGAGCTCTGGCGACGCGATCAGTTGCCCGGCATCCGCCACGACGTGAGTCTCCGGGTAGCGTTCCAGCACGGCATCCGGTTGCCGGCTGCATACGGCGCTCAATTCAAATTCGGGCAGGCCCTGAATAAAAGGCGCATGAAAAACCCGACCCGAGAGGCCATAGCCAATAATGCCGGTTTTAATAGCAGGGTGTGCCATGGGTGAAGTGCCTTTTTTATCGTTTGACCCGCATTTAACCCAGTCGGTCTGGTCCGTCACAAGTATCAAACTGTAACAGGCTGAGGCGGGTGAAAGATGTCATAAAATAGTGCGCCAAAAAAGTGTCGCTTACGGAGTGGCTGAAAAGGTGCGATGGCAATAGCCAATAGATTGACTGATTGAGCCGGGTGAAAAGAGTCGAAAGAGTGACACAGTCGACACTTCAGGGCTTTGCCCGGTTCGGTTCCGGAACAGAGTGAACTGGGTCCCAGAATTTGACGAATGAAACCGTACATTAGGCAGCCTAACGTTACTCCAAGTGGATCGACCATGAACACAGCCAAGGTTACAGACCTGCGCCAACACCTCAGCAAGGTACCGCACAAAGCCGATACAGCCAGGCTGGACGCGCTATCGCGACGCTTTGTCGCGCTGCTGCCGGCCTTGCTGGATGAGTTCTTTGTTGCGTCCGATGATTTCCTGTTTCGACTCGCCGAAAAAACCACCGATGGTTTCGAATCCGGCGCCTACTTCGACAGCTTGCGAGCCCTTCGGCTCGAAAAAAACAGTATCCGTGAAGCTATTATCAAAGGGGTAAAAAAATACACCGATGAAGTGGCAGAAGGTCAATTGGACGCTGAGTCGACCGATGCAGCCCCCAAGGCGACAGAATTGTCGCTGATGGAAGATGACACGCTGGAGCGTGGCCTGGCCATCGACAGCTTTACCAACCGGATTCTTGAGCGATCCGGTGACCAGTGGCTGGCGTTCCGGGAGCGCCTGGGTGTGCTGACCGGCCGCAAAGACCTTAACAATGAACAAACCCCTTACAACCCTGAAGTGCTTGGGCGCATTGCCATGGGTGCGCTGGAGGGGGGTAACTGGTCGCTGAAAACAACCCTCATGCTGTTCCGGTTGTTTGATCAGAAGGCCGTATCCAAGCTGCTGGTCTTTTACCAGTCGAATAACAGCTGGTTAATCGAGGAAGGCATTCTGCCCAATCTCAAGCTGTTGAATGCGTCAGCACCAAGCCGTCCGGATGTCACCAGTGCCGATACCTTCGAGCAACTGGGCCAAATGCTGAATCAGCGCTTGTATGGCGACAATCCGGGCGGGCAGGCCGTGCCAGGCGGCTATGCCGGCGGGGGTGGCTATGCAGGATCGGGCCCGGGTAGCTTGGGCGCTGGTATGGCCGGGCAGGGCGGGCCGGGTGTTATGGTCGGTGCCGATGCATTGCAGGCGCTGATGGCCAATCTGACCCGGGTGCAGGCTCAGGCCAGTGCCGCACCGGTATCGTTGGATCTCGGTGAAATGAAACTCTGGGCCCAGGCTCAGGCACAGCAAGTCACCGCCCAGGTTCAGGGAACCCAGGAAGCCGGTACGGTTTCATTGGTGGCCATGCTGTTTGAATACATTCTTGATGACCAGAAATTGTCGGCGCACATGAAGCAACTGATGGCGCGCATGCAGATTCCAATCATTAAGGTGGCCTTGCTCGATAAGGAGTTTTTTACCGAGTCGGAACATCCGGCCCGGCTGTTGTTAAACCGGATGGCGCGTGCGGCGACAGGCTGGCAGCCAGACGAGCAACTTGAAGACGATGTCCTGCTCGATGGCATGGAGCGCATCGTTACCCGACTCAATCACGAGTTCGAAACCGACCTGGCCATGTTCGACGCAGCCCTGAGTGAGTTTGATGATCTCAAAGCCGAGTACGATGCGCTTCAGGAAGCTCGCCTGACGCCCATGGTCGAAGCTGAGGAAACTCAGTTTGAGGCGCATCAGAATCAGGACCGGGCCCGGCTGTTTATGGATACCTTACTCGAAGGTGAGACGCTGCCAGAAGATGCCGAGCATTTGCTCAAGCGTCACTGGTACCGGCTGATGCGGGGTATTTACAACGCACACGGTGAAGGCAAGGCCTGGAAAACCAGTGCCCGTATTGCCCGCGAACTGGTCTGGAGTCTACAACCAAACATTCAGGTGACCGAGTCGGTGCGGTTCAGCAAATTGTTGCCCAATTTGAGGTCTGGTTTGCTGGATGGCCTGAAAGCCCTGGGTCTGAACGAAGGCGAGCGCGACCGCCTGGTGTCTGCCATCGATGAATGGCACCAGCCGCGCCATCAGCCGCTGACGGAGAGTGTTTGGGCCGATCAGGAACGACTGGACGCCTTTGCCGAGCGGTCAGCCCGTGCCGATGAACTGGTCGAACGGCCGCAACCGCTGCCGGTCGATGAACCCGTTGTTCAGCACAAGCCAGCCGACCTGACCTATTACATGGATATGGTGGCAACCTTTGAAACCGGAAGCTGGTTCGAGATTGAGAACCAGTCGGGCAAGATCGAACGGGGGTGCCTGACAGCTATCGTGGGCCTGGGCAGCAAGTATATTTTTACCGACCATCAGGGCAACAAGGTGGCAGAGCGCTCAGCGATTGGTTTGGCCATGGCGTTGCGCAACGACGCCTTCAAGGTGGTGGACGACGCCCCGCTGTTTGATCGCGTTATCGACACCCTGGTATCAGAGCTTGGCGAGTCGGGTAAAACCCGGCATTGATCTGTCCACGATGGTTGCTGCAGAACCCGCTTCGTTAGGCGGGTTTTTTTATGGGCCCGGAAGCCGTTGGTTATGCCGCGAAGACGGTAGGCAAAGGACCATTGACGACGCTAAGTTATAAATGTTTGTCTATTTCATGTGCAGAAATTAACCAGTAGTCAGAGTAGAGTATTCCTGTACCCAATCTCAATCTGACACGCACAATCTGACGGTAAAACGGGGTACTAAACCTCAGAATTCTGAGTTCAAGGTGAACACAATGGAGAAGAAAGCAACCGCCAAGCAGTCGTTCCTCGCCTTTTTGGGTGTGGTCAGCAAGTCCAAGTCGCGTCGTCGTGGTAACCACACAACGCTGGACCGGCTATCACGTCCTGAAGTGCGCGACGAGCTGTCCCTAAAGGGTGTAGCGGTTCTTAGCGACAACTGATCGTCGCCGCCCGGTGAATGAAAGGCCGGGCAATGGCAGGATGCCAACCACAGCGATACCCGAAAGGGTATCGTCAGGGTGCTTTTGTCTTTACTCGGTTGTTGAAATAGGCCTCCTGTTTTTTCAGCACACGAGAATCAAGAATCACGATTTTACTTCTCTCCCAAAATCAATGACTTAACGGTCATCGATTTGCCTGAACAGCCGTGTTCCGATAGCAGCCCGCCGACATCCAGCGAATGCCAACAACCTGCTGTAAATCGCCCCTGCTGTTCTACCGGCCGCTGACCCGCTATGCTGTTGTGTCTGATTCACAGACGGGACTGGTACCCAGCGGGAGGCGATCATGGCCAACAACTCTCTCGAGACCTGGTTAAGCGAATACGGCGAGAGCCATCAAAACCCAACCAACAAAAAGATTCACTGGGTGTGTGTGCCGCTCATCTTCTGGTGCGTACTGGCGTTGTTGTGGCAAATTCCGCTTGGTCCGAACCCGGTCATGAATGCGGCGGTCGTGCTGATTGCCGTCTGCATACTGTATTATTCGCGTTTGTCATGGACTCTGACCATCGGTATGGGCATTCTGGTCGCGGTGTCGGTGGCACTGATTCTCGGTTACGAATCGCTGGGGCTATCCCTGCCACTGTGGATCTTTGCGCTGATTCTGTTTGTATTGGCCTGGCTAGGTCAGTTCTGGGGGCACCGTATCGAAGGCAAGAAGCCCAGCTTTTTCAAGGATATCCAATTCCTGTTAATTGGCCCGGCTTGGCTGCTCAGTTTTGTTTACCAGCGCCTGGGAATTCCATTGAAGTAACAGGGTTTGCTCCCCCTGACCCATTTGCGATTAACCCGTTTTAAGTAACCGGAGAAATTCCTTGTCTAACAATTCCCTGTCCAGGCATCAAATGTCTGCCCACGGTCTGACCTTTTTAAAAGCCAGTCATCCGGTAATCAAAACCCTGAAATACAGTGTTGGCGATGCCAACCTGCACGGTAATAAAGTCTGGGATTCCAGCTTTGTATTAATGGATTACCTGTTGATCGACCCGATTCCCAAAGAGCGGGTGGTGTTTGATATTGGCTGTGGCTGGGGACCAACCAGTTTGTTTTTGATGAGCCAGTTCAAGTCCAGAGTCATGTCCATTGACGCGGACGATTCTGTCGAGCCCTACTTGCAGCTGCATGGAGAACTGAATGAGTTAAAACCCGTCTTCTGGCAGCGTAAAATCAAGCAGTTGAAAACGGCTGATCTGTCGATGGCAGACACGGTGGTCGGGGGCGATATCTGCTTCTGGGATAGCCTGGGTGACGAATGGAAAACGCTGATTAAACGGGCCAAAAAAGCCGGTGTGCGCCAGATTCTGATCGCAGACCCCGGGCGCCAGCCCTTTTACGACCTGGCTGACTGGGCGGTGAAGAAGCACAACGCTGAGCTTTGGGAACACGACATCACCAAGCCGGTGAAAGCCACCAGCTATGTGCTGGATATTCCATTGAACGCGGAATGACACACCCTGCTGTGTCGTGCAAATGGTAATCCTGGCTCAACTTTTGGGGGCAGCGGGCGATAACACTGACAGTGTCATTTGCCGGATCCTCCAGATATGAAACAAGCCCCTGCCACAACCCCTATGAGACCCCGCCCATGAGCCTCGCCAGCGCACTGCGACCGCTGCTGCTGGGCTGGGCTGTTTTGCTGCCATTGTCGGCACCGGCAATGGAGTTCAGTCTGGATCTTGGCCTGGCCAGTGGCGAAAATGCAGTCGGCTGGGGTGTGGCCAGCCATGCCCAGTTCATGCAAAGCACCCGCTGGGGGCTGGATCTGGGTTATCGCTATCACAGCGAGCTGGAATACCCGACGGACAACGGTACCCTGAGCCACGATTTCAGCCAGTATGAAATGGGTCTTATCTGGCAGCAGGGCCATATTGGCGCCCGCTTTCAGGGCGTCGCAGGGATTATTCTGGCCGGTGGCGATGTGGTCGGCAACGCCGGAGAGGCGGTGTTGAATGCCGGAACACTCGGTTATCACCTCGATGCAGACATCAGCGCGCCTGTGGTAGAGGGTTTGCGGGTGTTTGTCAATGCGGGTTATCAGAGTTATTACCGTGGTGATATGCCCGCCCAATGGCGCTGGCGTTATGGTCTGCGCTATGTGTTTGGCGAGCGCATCTCGGCAGCAGAACGGGATGCCCGGGCTCGCGCAGAGGCCGCCCAGGCTCAGCCAGAGGTTACTGGCGAGGGTGCACCGACCGCTCAACCAGAGCGACGGGTGCAACCGATTCCAACCTATTTGTCCCAGTCTTTACCCCCCATTATAGAGCGCTCTGAACTGTGCAAGTGCTTCCCGGCCGGGCCCTACACCCTGCAACTGGGTCAGTTCCCCAATATGGAACGAGCGGTTCGTGCCATGGAATATCGGGGCTTGCGTCAGTTTTTTACCACGGTCGCTTACGATCGGGATCCGCAACCGGTCTTCCTGGCTCAGGCCGACCCCGATGGCCCTGTCGGCCTGTTTCTGGGCGAATATGAACAGTTGGCCGACAGTGAAATCTGGCGACGCCGGTTGCGGCTCAGTGGTATTGAGGGACGCATTCGCCAGGTCGTGGGCAGTGACGGACGCATTGAAAACCGCACGGTCGATGCGAGCGCCCAGGCAAGAGCGCCGCAGTACACAGCTGAAGAAATACGCCGGATGAATTCGGTGCAACCAGACGCCGGTGACACTGCAGAACGGGATCGTCAGGCCATGAATCAGGCCTCGGCAACCAGCGTGACAATGGCCAGTGCCGCGACAACCTTAACCGACGAATCGGACTACGTGGCAGGAACTCTGGTGCTGGGGCCCGTCAGCGCAGCGACGCTGACCGACTGGATGTCGGAACCACCCATGCGGGACGCACTGCTGACCGACACCAACCGCCGCTTGCCCGGTCGTCACAGGCTGATTTGGGATGCAGCGCGCAACCAGGCCTGGGTCTATCTGGACCAGTTTGCCTCCACCCGACAAATTGATGAATGGCAAGCCTGGCTGGAGCGCAATGGTCAGCAGGCAAGCTTGCAACAGAGGCCTCGGCTGCCCGTCGGTGATATCTATGTGTATCACCTGGGCAAGGCGTTACAAGGTTACAGCCTAGAGCTATACCAGCAAGCCGATGCCGGCGATATGTTGCAGCGGCTGGTGTCTGCGGAAGTGCTCTGGTTTCAGGCCTACCAGTCCATCAACGATGAGCCACCGACTCTGGTGGTGCAATGGCAGGCCTCAGATCAGCGTTACCATTTGATCGCCACCGGCTTTGCCCGCGATAATGACGCCCGACGGGCCTGGCAAAACCTGAGCAGCGTTGGCCTGATGCCGGTGCTTCAAGAGTAGCACTGTCTACTCGAGTGTTAACGACGCCGACGGCGTTTGCACAATGCGAGCGTCGAGTGCCGGTGGCCTCTGCGGGGAAGTCCGCAGCAGGGACTAAAACGCCAGGAGCGTTCAAGCATGAGCGAAGCGAACCCGAAGGGTGAATCCCATGGAGGGGATTCATATCGTGCGGTCCAGGCTCCAGGGAAGGATTTACGCCGAGCGAGTGTCGCACCACCCGAAAGTCACCACCGGTGGCCGTCGCGGACCATGCCACTGTAAAGTGCCGACCCATCGTCTTTTTATAGATTTCCCCCCCAAGGAGATTGAATCCATGGAGTGGTCTTTCACCATTCTCTTTATCTTGTTTGCGGTCGCCATGCTGGCTGGCTGGGTCGATACCCTGGCCGGGGGCGGTGGCCTGATTTCGTTGCCGGCCATGTTGTTGCTGGGCGTGCCACCGGTAAGTGCGCTGGCGACGAACAAGGCCCAGGGCGTCGTGGGAACACTGACTGCGTCGGTGACGTTACTGTTGAAAGGCCATTTGCGCGGGCAAGCCTTGCTCTGGCGCCTGGTTGCTGCGGGTTTGGGCGCTGCTCTGGGCAGTTGGCTGGTGCAAGGCGTGGATACCGGCTGGCTTGAATGGCTGGTGCCGGTGTTGTTGATCAGCGTCGCCGCGTATTTCTGGTTTACTCCGAATCTGGGCAGCATCGAGACCAAGGCACATCAGTCTGAACGGCAATGGACAGTGACCTGGGCGCCGGCAATTGGTTTTTACGATGGCTTTTTCGGGCCGGGGGCCGGCTCGTTTTACGCGGCTACCGGGGTGGCATTTCGGGGGCAGACATTGCTGGCCGCGACGATCTCGGCCAAGCCCCTGAATTTCATGTCGAATGTTGTGTCGCTGGCGGTGTTTTCAGCGGGCGGACAGGTGGTATGGATCATTGGGTTTGCGATGATGCTGGGGCAGGTACTGGGGGCCTTTGTTGGCAGTCATACCATGCTCAGCGGTGGTGCGCGCCTGATTCGTCCAATCGTAATCACTATGTGTGTGCTGATGTCGGTCAGTCAGGTGGCGCAATCGATGGGCTGGATCAGTCTGGCGGGCTAACGGGCTCTGTCCTGGACTCGGCAGTATCGAGTTCATAAGCACCGGCTTCAAACGCATCGAAGTAGGATTGATAACGCCCGGTGTCTTTGAACGCTTGCAACTGGGCGTTGAACTCACCAAGCAGGACGGTACTGTCTGGTGCGGAGCGCGGCAGCAGCAAATAGCTTTTATTAATCAGCAACGCCTTGGGGTGGTGGGTAATGCGCGCTGCTTCGTCGGGGCGCACGGTTCTCGAAATATTGAAGTAGCCGACGTTGATTTCTTGCGGGTAGGCGTCAATGCGCCCAGCCAGCAGCATATTCACCGTGGATGCCTCGCTGGCAACCCACTCTATGTCCAGAACCCCGGCTTCCACCGCGGCATCGAAGGCTGTGCCGTAGCTGTAACCCAACACGCCCGCCAGTTTGAGGCCCGACAAATCAGAAAACTCTTGCCACTCGAACGCCTGGTCGGCCCGGTGAAAAAAAACAAAGCGTTCATCCAGTATCGGGTCGCTGTAAAGCATGTCGTTGTGGCGGTCGGGTGCATCCATCCACACCGCCGTTGCATCGTATTCGCCGGATACGGTGCCTAAATAGGCCCGGCGCCAGGGCACCAGTCGATACTCAACCTCAATGCCGGATTCGGCAAATACATCGCTGATCAGATGAGCAATAAAGCCGAAATGCTTTTGCTCCGGTGTCAGGAACGGTGGCCAGCCCCCTGTACTGATCACAACCTGAGCCTGTGCCGGGCCGATAAGCAGCGACGCTGCCAGCAGGATGATTTTGAATCGGGACCGCATTAGTCATTCCAGTGTTCATCTTGTTGAAACAGTATAGCCAACTCCGCCTTGAAAGGCTGATTTGATTGGGCGCTGACAGGTGCGCATGCTCTGGGTTAAACGCTTTATGCCCCTTACTATTAGGGGCCTAATGGTTATTCCCCTCAAGAAACGTAAAACCGGAAATGCCGTGAAAATTGTGCGTCAACAAGTGAGAATTCAAGCGCTGCTTTCACGGCGGTATGACCCCGTTTTCGCGTCAGTTGAGAACCCGGGAAATACGTCGTAATTACTTGATATAAAAAGAAAAAATACTGCTCCACAGTCTGCTTGAATACGGCCGGTCTAACACCGGTAAATCCACTGGAGTTAACCGGGTTACCCACAGGCCGGAAAAAAACCTTGCAAGGCTTCCGCTTATGAAACTAGGGTGGGTTAGAGGCTCGATGACAGGTCTGTGGGGATCAAAACATTTTACCGGCAGATCTAGGATGTTCAGCAATAACGACTAGATTGATAGAGACAAACCAACAGACAGAGGTAACTCGAAGGTGTCAGCACGTACTCCATCGTCAAACGATTCAAACTGGGCACTGGCCATTGAAGATGCCATCGCGTTGCGTCGTGATTTGCATCGCCAGCCCGAGTTGAGTTGGTCTGAGCAACGCACGGCGGCAACGCTGCGTCAGAAGCTCACGGCGCTGGGGATCGACTGGCGGGTCTGTGCCGATACCGGCACGGTGGCGACTCTGGCCCCCCGGGCCCCGGGCCGACACATAGCGCTGCGCGCCGATATTGATGCCTTGCCCATCGAAGAGAACAGCGGCGTAGCCTGGGCATCCCACAACCAGGGCTGCATGCACGCTTGCGGGCATGATGGGCATGCAGCCACGCTGTTTGCCGCCACCCAATGGCTGAAGTCTCAGGAAGACGTTTTGCCCGGCCCGGTGACGCTGTTGTTTCAGCCGGCCGAAGAGGGCGGGCACGGCGCCAAACGAATGATCGAGGACGGTGCCCTGAACGGCGTTGATGCCGTCTTTGGCTGGCACAACTGGCCGGCGATTCCCTTTGGCCAGGCGGTGTGTCCGGATGGCGCTGTCATGGCCGGGAACGGCACCTTCAAGCTGGTGGTCAAAGGCCAGGGTGGCCACGCCAGTCAGCCTGAATTGTGTCGGGATCCGGTTCTGGCCGGGTCCGCCATTGTTGTGGCCCTGCAGCAAGCTGTGAGCCGTCGGTTACCGGCACAGAATGCGACTGTGTTGAGCGTTACCTCCTTTGATGCACGCAGTGGCGTTACGGTGATTCCCGATCAGGCCGTGCTTGAGGGCAGCTTTCGGCTGGCTGATCCTGCCATGCGCGAACCGCTGACCCGGATGATTGAGGAGATTGCCACCGCCACGGCGCAGGCTTATGGCGTTACCTGTCAGGTAGAGGTATTTCCGCGATATTCGGCTACGGTTAACCATGCGGCTGAAGCAGCGGAATACCGGGCAGCACTGGTAGCACAGCTGGGTGAGGGCGCATTGAGCGACACCACCCGGTTGCCGATTATGGCCTCCGAAGACTTCAGTTATTACTTGCAGGCGTGCCCGGGTGCCTTTGCGCTGGTCGGTTCCGGAGACGGTGAAACGGCGCATGAAGTGCCCTGTCACAGTCCGCATTACGATTTTAACGATGCGCTTATTGACCCGGTGGCACGCATTTATGCCCGCCTTGCCGGCGTCCCGATTCCGGAATAACCGGATTATCTGGCCAGACACTGATGGGTCTGGCCTGGCACCGTTTCATGGAAACGGTGCCACCCAACACACCCGATGTCACGGTGCCGTGAATTAGAACCGAACAGACCGGGTTATAAAAATGATTTTATCAACACACAACTGGAGGGGTTGAAATGGACGTATTTGAAAAGTGGGAATCTGATATCCGTGGCTACTGCCGGTTGTATCCGACAGTGTTCAAGTCGGCGTCGAATGCACGCCAGGTCGATGAAGCGGGCAAATCCTATGTGGATTTTTTTGCCGGTGCCGGTGTACTGAACTTCGGTCACAACAATGAGCGCATGAAAAAGGCGCTGATCGAGTTTATTCAGAACGATGGTGTGGCACACAGCCTCGATATGTACACCACGGTCAAACGCGATTTCATTCAGGAATTTGCACAGACCATTCTTGAACCGCGCAAGATGAATTACAAAATGCAGTTCATGGGCCCGACTGGCACCAACGCGGTTGAAGCGGCAATGAAACTAGCGCGTAAGGTTACCGGCCGGCAAACCATTGTGGCCTACAGCCATGGCTTCCATGGCATGACGCTGGGGGCACTGGCCGCCACCGCAAACAGCTATTTCCGCAACGCCGCTGGCGTGCCACTGAACCATGTGCTGCGTCAGCCTTTTGGCTGCGAAACTCAGTGCAAAGGCTGTACGCTCGGCTGTGGTGTTGATTCAGTCGATCGCCTGCGTGCCTTGTACGCCGACCCGAGCAGTGGCCTGGAGCCGCCTGCTGCCTTTTTGGTTGAAGCCATTCAGGCTGAAGGCGGTGTGCACGTTGCCTCCAAAGAATGGTTGCAGGCGGTGCAAAAGTTGGCGCACGACCTGGGCGCCCTGTTCATCATCGACGACATTCAAGCCGGGTGTGGTCGTACCGGCAAGTACTTCAGCTTCGACGACATGGGCCTCGACCCGGACATCGTAACGCTGGCCAAAGGTATTGGCGGCTTTGGTACACCGCTGGCGATGAACCTGGTGCGTCCGGAGCACGACAAGCACTGGGGCCCGGGTGAACACACCGGTACCTTCCGCGGCCAGGGCTTTTCATTTGTTGCCGGCGTTCAGGCGCTGAGCTACTTCAAAGACGATAGCCTGATGACCGAAGTGGTCACCAAAGGCAAGGAAATGAAAGAACATCTCGATGGCATCTGCGCCGAGCACAGCAGCAAGGCCTTTCAGGTGCGTGGTAAAGGCATGATGCAAGCCATTGATCTGGGCGACGGAGCCCTGGCGAAAGACGTGGCACGGCGGTGTTTTGAAGCAGGCTTGCTGATTGGTGCCTGCGGTATCGGCGGGCGGGTGCTCAAACTGATTCCACCACTGACGATTCCCAACGCCGACTTGCACGAAGGCCTGGCAACCTTGTCGAAAGCCATCTCAGAGGCACTGGAGGCGGCATGAAGCAACGCGAGGACATGACGTTTCCATTCGATGAGTACGTGCGTCGACTGGACGGACTGCGCGAGCGTATGGCCAGCCGGTTGCTGGATGCAGTGGTGATCACCGACCCGGAAAACCTGATGTATCTGACCGATTATCAGACCACCGGGTACTCTTTCTTTCAGGCACTTGTTGTGCCGCTGGAGGACGAGCCGTTCATGATCACCCGGGCGCTGGAAGAGTCGAATGTTCACGCCCGAACCTGGGTGGAGCGTACCCGGCCCTACCCGGACACGGGTGATGCCATTCAGATGTTGGTCGAGGCGTTGCGCGAGTTTGGCCTGAACGGGAAGAGCATTGGCTACGAACGTAACAGCTATTTTTTCCCGGCCTATCATCAGGACAGCATTCACACCACCTTTCTGGACGGTTCCCTGAACGATTGTTTTGGCATTGTCGAGGAAGGGCGCATCTGCAAGTCACCGGCCGAGCTGGATGTGATGCGCAAGGCCGCCCGGGCCACCGAGGCCGGTATGAAAGCCGGTTTCGAAGCCACGGTGGCCGGAGCCACCGAGAACGACATCGGTGCGGCCATTTCGGCCGCCATGTTTCGTGCCGGTGGTGAGCCGCCGGCGGTGATGCCGTACGTGACCTCCGGTCCCCGGTCGATGATCGGCCATGCCACCTGGGAAGGGCGCACAGTGCAACCGGGTGAACACGTATTTCTGGAAGTGGGCGGCTGTTACCGGCGCTATCACACCGCCATGATGCGCACCATTGTGCTGGGGGATTTGTCGGCGTCGATGCACCACGCCCAAGAGCGTATGAAGCATGCGCTGCGTGAAGTGAAGAAACTGATTCGACCCGGGCTGACGGTGTCGGACGTTGATAATCTGGTGCGCAACATCATCACCGACAACGACGTCGGGGCGCGGCTGGTCACTCGTTCCGGGTATTCGATCGGCATCGCCTTTCCGCCAAGCTGGGACGAGGGTTACATCATCAGTCTCAAGCAAGGTGACTCTCAGGTGCTGCGCGAGGGCATGACGTTTCACATCATTCCCTGGATGTGGGGTGTCGATGGCAACAAGACCGTTGGGATATCAGACACCATTTATGTGACCGATCGAGGCTGCCAGTCCTTTTTCGATCTGGATGAAGACTTCGTCGTCAAACCGGAATTTGCAGCGCGTGAGCTCAATGCGAATACGCCAGCCCGGTTAACCGATGTGTCGGGCAAGCCACTCAGCGCAGAATCGCAACTCAAGGCAGATGAGAATACGGCCAAGCGAAAGGGAACGTCTCGCGATTCGTCCAAAAACGTCAGCAGCAAGAACAGCGAAAAAGCCAGCAGTGAAGTGGCTGGCTCTTAAGCCATAGCGATAAACCGAGGAGAACGAGACATGTTGACCGCCACCGATCCGTCCACAGGCAAGCTTCTGCATGAAGTGCCTGCGGCCACCTCCGCACAGGTTGAGGATATCCTGTCGCGTGCCGAAACGGCTTTCAAGAGCTGGCGGACCCGCTCCTTCAACGAGCGCGCCGAGGTATTGCTGAAAGTCGCCAGGCTGATGCGTGAGGATGTCGACCGTCTGGCCATTCTGATGACTGAAGAAATGGGCAAGCCGATCAAGGAAGCCCGTGCTGAAGTCATCAAATCGGCCTGGTGCGCTGAGCACTATGCGGAAAACGCCGAGGCCTATTTGCAGCCGCAGACTCTGGGTTCCGATGCAACGCTGAGTTACGTGCAGCATTTGCCGCTGGGCGTTATTCTTGGCATCTTGCCCTGGAACGCGCCGTTTTGGCTGGCGTTCCGATATGCCGCGCCGACGCTGATGGCGGGCAATACCTGCGTCATGAAACACGATCCGCACGTGCCTGCCTGTGCTCAGGCGATTGCCGATCTGTTTGTTCAGGTGGGTGCACCGGCCGATATTTTTCAGAACCTGCCGCTGGAAACGCCAGCGGTTGAAGCGGTGATTCGCGACAAGCGCATTCAAGCGGTATCGTTTACCGGCTCTGAAAAAGGCGGCGGTGCGGTGGCGTCCATTGCCGCTTCTGAAATCAAACATTCGGTACTGGAACTGGGTGGCTCAGACCCCTGCATTGTATTGGCGGACGCCAATCTCGATGAAGCGGCCGACATCATTACGTTGTCGCGCATCATCAATGCCGGTCAGAGCTGCATTGCCGCCAAACGCATCATTGTTGAAGCATCGGTCTATGACAGCCTGGTCGAAAAAGTGCATGAACGGCTGGCCCGGTTGAAAATGGGCGATCCACGCGAGGAAAGCACCGACATCGGCCCGATTGCCCGGTCTGATTTGCGCGATAACCTGCATCGTCAGGTGACTGCATCGGTCGACGCTGGAGCGCGCTGTTTGCTCGGCGGTGAAATGCCCGCCGGTCCCGGTTACTTTTATCCGGTTACCTTACTGGTTGATGTAACCGAGTCGATGGTAGCCAGCTGTGAAGAAACCTTTGGTCCGGTTGCCGTGATTATGAAGGCCGAGAATGAAGAGCAGGCCATCGCCATTGCCAATAACAGTGACTACGGTCTGGCTGCAGCGGTGTGGACCCGTGCTGATCGCGGCGAAGCCATTGCGCGCCGGCTTGAAGTTGGCCAGGTTGCGGTGAACGGGATTGTCAAAACCGACCCGTGTTTGCCCAGTGGTGGCATCAAACGATCCGGCATTGGCCGGGAATTGGGGCCCCACGGCATTCGCGAATTTGTTAACGCCCAGCAAGTCTGGATAGGCCCCAAACAGGGCAGTTAACGCGCTACAACCGTGCCTCCGCCCGGAGGCACGGTGTTTTCGGAAAACCGGACTACACTCTGCTTATTGCTTCATGGGATGAGTGGGTCTGATGCGTTCGGCCAGTTTGAAGGTGTATGTATCATTGCTGATCAGCTTGGGTCTGGGCAGCGTCTCGTTTGCTACCAGGGCCGAGACGATTCTCCGTTTGGGGACAGACATCATGCCACCGTATTTGTTTGAATCTCCCGATCAATCGTTACGGGGCGATGCGAAGCATACCCTGGACTGTGTCTTTGAGCAGTTGCCCGGTTACCACTTTCAGACGGCCATTGCACCCTGGCCCAGAGTGGTGCGTCTGGCTCACCGGGGTGATATTGATGGCTGGTTTCTCTATGTGCAAAACGCGAGCAGCGATGATTTTGCGGTATTGTCCGATCCGTTGTTGCTGGAATCCTGGTACTGGTACAGCCTGGATGATGTGTCGGATGCCACCCTGGAAGACCTCAGGGATGAAACCGTTCTGGTCATGAACGGCACCTATCAGGCCATCTGGCTGCAAAGTCAGGGGTTTAGCGAATTCTTCAGCGTAGGGTCGACTGATAGCCTGATCCGTGCCTTTTTGGCGGGCCGCGCGCGGCATTTACTGGTGAGTGAAACCGTTTTTAACGAGGCCGTGGCTCGTTTGAATGGGGAACTGTCTGCCATCAATCAGCGCTTTGTTGGGTTTATTCCGCTTGGTTTGTACATTACCAAGGCGTTCTCCCGCGAACACCCCGGGTTTATCGGTGATTTCAACACCGCCGCTACCGGATGCCGTATTGAACAGGTTGGGTTAACCGCTGAGAATGAGCAGTCGCTGGCCAATCTGGTTGAGCCCCTGTCGCGCTGGCTGGCGTCGGACTGGGTGCGCGAGCCGGTTCTGCTGGCCAATGCGCGCAACCAGCATTTACCCCCTGATGAAATCAGCCGGATTGACCGGCAATGGGTCGACGAAGTTCGAACCGGTGATTTCGACCTGATCGCTGAGGTGCTCAGCCGTGACCTCTCGACCCGCTTGGCACTGATTCGTCGCCAGTCTCAGGGGGTGTTCAGTGAACTGTTCATCACCGATATTCACGGCATCACCCTGGGCACCAGTAACATCACGTCCGACTGGTTTCAGGGCGATGAGGGGCCATTCGACGCCATAGTTACCCGGCGCGAGCCGGTTCAGATCGACGCCATTGCCTACGATGAATCCACCCGTCAGTTTTTGTCCCAGATCGCCTTGCCGATCCGCGATACCAACGGTGACCTGATTGGCATGCTGGTGGCTGGCGTGAACGTTGAAAATGCCCTCCGGGGATTGCAATAGCTTCAGGCGGTTCCGACCTGTACGGGTGTTACTTTGCACGTCTGCACAAGGGCACCGACTTCCTCCAGGCAACTGCCGCATTGCGTGCTGCATTTTAAGGCGCGTTGAAGCTCGGCCAATCCGGCCTCCGGATGTCGGGTCAGGTAAGTCTTTATGTCCCGTTCGTACACGGAATAACAGGTGCAGATCAGATTGCCACGCGGGTCCGCTTCACCCGGTTTGCCTGCCAACCAGTCCTCCAGAGGCACGTCATCATTCTGCCAGTGTTGCTGCAGCCAGTCGGTATCCGGCACCGGCCGTTGCCGGTCACTCAGGCCGAGCCAGTAAGCGGGTGTCTGGCCCGGGGGGCTGGCCTGTTGAAACCAGTGCTGCTCTGAATCCGTCAGGGTAATGCCAGTGTCGGACACACCGTTTTGCCAGTGTTCAGATACCTCACGTAGAGTTCGATCGGTATAGAACAGGGTCCACAGCCACAGCGCGCCCAGCGAGCGTTTAAACCAGACGGCTCCTCGAGAGAGGGCGTCGGGCAGGTGCTCGCCAATGTAGACACCCGAACACCTGAGTGACATCGGCTCCACTGACACCAGAGCATGTTTGCTTTCCGGCTGACCCGATTGCGGATCGACAATGGGTGGAATCACCCGGGCGACACCGCCCGCTGCGGCAAAGGTATCGTTCCAGTGCATGGGTGCAAAAGCATCTCCGCGGCGCTGGGTGCTGTCCAGAGCAAGAACGGCGGCAAACTGGCCAATCACATTGGTTATTGTGACCGGCTGGCCCTCGATCAGACCACGTTCGGCTGCATCGGCCGGGTGCAAGGTGAGGCAAAAATCCGGTCGGTGTTGGCCAAGGCGACTGACCAGACCCGTGCGGGTCATGGTGTGCCACTGATCGCGCAGACGACCAGTGTTCAGCCTCAACTGTCCATCTGCCGTGTCGGGCTCGGCGGGCGCGACGGGTATAAACTGCGCACGGCCATTCGGCGTTGCAAAGCGGCCATCACCAAACAACCTGGCACGGGATTGGCCCTCGGCGTCATAAGGCCACTGGCTGGGTGCCAGGTTGTCATATTCACGCGGCGTCAGCTTGGTTAACGGGTGTAAGCCAAATTGCCGGTTGGGTGCCGGTTCAAAGACGCTCAGAGCAGCGTGTTCGGCAAAGATGTCAGCTGGGCCACTGAAGTTAAAGGCCGCTTTATAACCAAGCCGTTTTCCGACCTCAGCCAGGGACCACCAGTCGGGTTTCGCCTCACCCGGTGGTAACAGAAAGCCACGCTGTCTCGACAGGCAGCGTTCGGAGTTGGTGACGGTACCGTCTTTCTCGCCCCAGGCGAGAGCCGGCAAGATGACATCGGCGTAGGCCAGAGTGTCGTTGTCAGTGACCACATCCGAGACAATGACGGTCTCGACCCGGGCCAGGGCTTCGCGCACCCGGTTGGCGTCGGGCAGGCTGGCCAGCGGATTTGTGGCCATGATCCACAGAACCTTTATGTCTCCTCTGGCAGCTGCTTCGAATAAATCAACCGCTTTCAAACCGGGTTTACGGGCGATGTCGTGTGCATTCCAGAATCGGGCTACAGCATCGCAATCCGTTTCGGTAAAACCCCGGTGGCTGGCCAGTTGATTGGCCAGGCCACCGACTTCCCGGCCGCCCATGGCGTTGGGTTGGCCTGTGATGGAAAACGGCGAGGCGCCCACTTTGCCAATGCGGCCTGTGGCCAGGTGCACATTAATAATCGCCTGGCTTTTGGCTACACCGGAGCGGCTCTGGTTAATGCCCATCGACCAGGCGGTGACGGTTTTGGGTGTCGTGGTTAACCAGTCAAAGAATTGCTGCAGGTCACCCAGTGCCAGTCCACAATCGTCAGCTAGGGCCGCCCAATTCGCGCCGGCATGGTGACGGGCGGCGACCAGGGTGTCTTCAAATTGCTCGGTATGGTGATCAATAAAATCGGCGTCCAGCGCGTTGTGTTCCGCAAGCCAGGCCAGTGCGCCGTTGAACAGCCGGCCATCAGTGCCGGGTTTGAGTGGCAGGTGCAAGTCGGCCGCCCGACTGGTATCGGTAGCGCGCGGGTCAATAACCACAAGCCGCATGTGTGGCCGGGCTTTACGTGCTGCCTGCAACCGCTGAAACAACACCGGGTGGGCCCAGGCCAGGTTGGAGCCCACCAGTATCACCAGATCGGCCTGTTCCAGGTCGTCATAACAACCGGGTACGGCATCTTCCCCCAGCGATTGCTGATAGGCGGCAACGGCCGACGACATGCACAGTCGTGAATTGGTATCCAGGTTCGCAGTGCCAAGAAAGCCTTTGGCGAGTTTGTTGGCGACGTAATAATCTTCAGTTAGAAGTTGCCCGGAGAGATAAAGACCAAGGCTGTCGGGTCCCGTTTCAGTGCGGGCTCTGTCGATTTTCTGGCTGATAAAGTCGAGTGCGGTGTCCCAGCTGACGGTCTCCCCCGCCAGCCTGGGTCGCAACAGGCGTTGTTGCAGCGGCAGTACCTCACCCAAATGCGTACCCTTCACACAGAGTCGCCCCTGGTTGGCCGGGTGATCGGCCAGGCCCCGCACCTGAATATCACGGTCGCCGCTGCGCGGAATTTCCACGCCGCAGCCAACGCCGCAATAGGCGCAGGTGGTGTGCAGACGGCGATCGGTCATACCCACTCGATCTCGACCTGGCCATCGACAATACGTGCCGGCCACACCGGTACTTGCCAGCTGTCGTCTTCTAGGCAACGGCCGGTTTCCAGCGAAAAGTGGTGCTTGTACAGCGGAGCCGCGACAACGCGTTCGCCGTTGATGTCGCCGAGCAGACCACGGGCCATGACGTTGGCGCCGCTGGCCGGATCCTGATTGGCCAGGGCGTAGACTCGTTGCGACTGAGTCAGCTGTCCGTCACCCGGTAAAAAGAACAGGGCAATCTGCTGCCCGAGCACCAGCGCAGCCACGCCGGACCCGGGTACCAGATCATCGACGGAACAGACCTGAACCCAGGGGCTGGTTCCGGACCGGTGTGTTTGAGTGAGCGATTTAGCATTGGCAGTCATGTCGGTCTCCTAGGCGGTAGCGATCAGTCGGGCTTTTTCTTCATCGCGCGCGGGGCGAATCTGCTCGCGCTCTTTAACGAACACCACATTGCTGTCGGCACTGTCGCTGTTGACGAAGGTGCGGAAACGTTTCAGTTTTTCCGGGTCGTCCAGCACGGCTTTCCATTCGCACTGGTAAGTGTCGACGATGCGCGCCATTTGTTGTTCCAGCTCAGTGTTCAACTGCAGGGAGTCGTTGAGGATGACCTCTTTGAGATAATCGAGACCGCCTTCCAGATTTTCCATCCAGCGGGCGGTGCGTTGCAGCCGGTCGGCGGTTTTGATGTAGAACATCAGCAGCCGGTCGATGGTTTTGATCAGGGTGACGTCGTCGAGGTCGGTTGCAAACAAATCGGCATGACGCGGTTTCATGCCGCCGTTGCCGCATACGTAGAGGTTCCAGCCGTGTTCGGTGGCGATGACGCCAATGTCTTTGCTCTGCGCTTCAGCGCATTCGCGGGTACAGCCTGAGACGGCGAACTTCAGTTTGTGCGGTGCGCGCAACCCCTTGTAGCGGTTTTCCAGCAAGATCGCCATGCCTACGCTGTCTTGCTGACCATAGCGGCACCAGGTGCTGCCGACACAGGATTTCACGGTGCGCACCGATTTGCCATAGGCCTGGCCGGTTTCGAATCCGGCGTCGATCAGCCGTTTCCAGATTTCAGGCAACTGATGCAGCTGGGCACCGAACAGGTCGACGCGCTGGCCACCGGTAATTTTGGTGTAGAGGTCGTATTCTTTGGCCACTTCGCCAATCACAATCAATTTGTCGGCCGTAATTTCGCCACCGGCAATGCGCGGCACCACCGAATAGGTGCCGTCTTTTTGCATGTTGGCCAGGAAGGTGTCGTTGGTGTCTTGCAGCTTGACGTGCGCCGGTTCCAGTACACTCTCGTTCCAGCAACTGGCGAGAATGGAGGCAACCGTGGGTTTGCAAATGTCGCAGCCGAGGCCCTTGCCGTGTTCGCGAATCAGCGCATCGAAGGTTTTGATCTGGCCGACCTGCACCAGATGAAACAATTCCTGGCGGGTGTAGCTGAAGTGCTCGCACAATGAATGGTCAACTTCAACGCCGCGCGCTTCCAGGGTTGCATCGACCACTTGCTTGAGCATGGCGGCGCACCCGCCGCAGCCGCTGCTGGCCCGGGTTTCGGCTTTCACTTCTCCGAGGGCGCAACAGCCTGAATCGATGGCGCTAACGACATCGCCCTTGGTGACGTTGAGACAGGAACACAGCGTAGCGGTGTCGGGCAATGCGTCGACGCCCAATTGAGGCACGCCTTCGCTGCTCGGCAGAATCAAACTGTCA
Source organism: Saccharospirillum alexandrii (assembly GCF_004000275.1). Taxonomy (GTDB): domain Bacteria; phylum Pseudomonadota; class Gammaproteobacteria; order Pseudomonadales; family Natronospirillaceae; genus Saccharospirillum; species Saccharospirillum alexandrii. Next base: position 1,053,471 of record NZ_RCIP01000001.1, on the reverse strand, counting down.
GGCTCTTTGGGCAGTGTAATGTCGTTCAGGTAATACTGCAGCAGGGTGTCGTACAGGCTGTTGTCGCCCACTAAAATGGCACCCAGCAGTCGGCTGCCATCGGCACTGGTCACCAGCTTGCGATAAACCCCCGTGCGTTCATTGCTGTATCGGTAGGACACTGCGCCGGCGCTGCGAGCATGGGCATCGCCAATGGCACCCACATCGACCCCCAGAAGTTTCAGCTTGGTGCTCATGTCGGCTCCGGTGAAGGAGGCATCACCCCCGGTAAGGTGTGCAGCGGCCGTTTCGGCCATGCGATAACCGGGGGCGACCAGACCAAAAATGGCGTCGTTCCAGAGTGCCACTTCACCCACGGCGTAGATCGCCGGATCGGAGGTCTGGCACCGGTTGTTAATGGCGATACCGCCGCGTTCACCCAACGTCAGACCAGCGTCACGGGCCAGGGCATCTTGTGGGCGAATACCCGCAGAGAAGACGACGACATCGGTGACCAATGGTTCCGCATCGGCGAAGGTAAGCACGGTGCGCCCCTGTTCGTCGGTGGTGATCGACTGAGTGGCGGTATTCACATGAACCTGAACCCCGAGTGCCTGAATTTTATCGCGCAGCAAGGTGCCGGCATCGGCGTCCAGTTGCACCGGCATCAGTCGGGGGGCGAACTCGATGACATGAGTATCGAGCCCCAGTGACTTAAGCGCATTGGCCGCCTCAAGGCCGAGCAAACCACCACCGATAACAACACCGACACTGCCATCGCTCGCGGCGTTACGAATCGCATCGAGGTCATCGAGCGTTCGGTAAACCAGGCAGGAGGGCAGGTCGTGCCCGGGTATTGGCGGTACAAAAGGGTAAGAGCCTGTCGCCAGAATCAGGGCGTCGTAGGGCAGCGCTGTGTCGTCTGCCAGCACGACTTTCTTGGCATCGCGATCGATCTGGCGTGCGGCTACGCCCAGGTGGGTGTGGATGCCGCGTTCGTTGTAGTGTTCGAGTGTGCCCAATGCCAGATCAGCGTGCGTTTTGCCCTGGAAGTACTCGGAGAGATGCACCCGGTCGTAGGCGCTGTAAGTCTCTTCGCCAATAATGTTGATGGCCCAGTCTGTTGCTTCACCACAAGCCTCCGAAAAGCTCATGGCCGCGTGGTGACCGACCATGCCGTTGCCGATAATGACCAGTTGGCGTTGATTCCGGGTGTCTGTGAGTATCGGTTGCGCTGTCATGTGCTTCTCCTAGGCCGCCTTGACGCTGCCCAGCATCACGGCGCGGGCATCGTTTATGGGGGTCTGTTGTTCAATCAGGTGTTGGTAGAGCTCAAGGTGGGTGCGAATGCCGACCATCTCGGCACCGATCAGCCGGTCGTTCAGAAAATGCAGTCGCCGGCACTGGTTGAGGCCGGGCGCGTCCAGGGTCAGGTGCCGGGCATCGGGGTGGTCGATGCAGCCATGAGAGACGACGTCGAGCCCGGAAATTTTTAAACGGGTGGTGCATTGCTCGGGAGACCAGTGCGCCGGTTCGGCACAGAGCACCGAGGCCAACACCTCAGCTTGCTGATAGGCCGGTGCCACCAGGCCAAAGGTCTGGCCATTGAATTCGGCGCATTCACCCAAGGCAAACAGCTGTGGGTGGCTGGTGCGCATCTGGTCATCAATCAACACGCCGCGATTGACGCGCAGCCCGGCTTGGCGAGCGAGGTGTTCGTTGGGCTGAATGCCAGCGGCGGCGATCAGCACATCGGCAGCCAGAGTATCGCCAGTGCTTAATTCAACCGAGGAAAGTTCCGGCTCGGCCTGGACGTGGTTCAGTTCACAGCCAAGGTGCAAGTTGATGCCAGCTTGCACTGCTGCGCGTGCCAGATAGGCCGCCGTTGGTGCCGACAGTTGCCGGTTCATCAGGTGGGTGTTGCGATGAACCAGGCTGACGCGGTGCCCGCGGGCTCGTAGGCCCCAGGCGGCCTCCAGGCCCAGCAGGCCACCGCCGACCACGACCGCTGAGCGGTTCGCGGGCAGTGCTTTTAACCAGTGGCCGTCGGCTTTGCTGCGAAAGGCTCGAATCGCAGGCTGCGTGGGAAAGGGCAGGTCGGGAAATCGGGGCAGGGCGCCGGTTGCCAGCACCGCCTGATCAAACTCGAGGGTGCGGCCGGAGTTGAGCCTTACCTGGCCTGCCGGGTTCAGAGCGACGACCGCATCGCCGTTTACCCGGTAGATCCGGTGCTGGCGATACCAGGCGTCGTCGACCAGGTCGAGACTCGCTTCGCTGACGTCACCGGCGAGCCAGGGCGTCAGCTGAATGCGGTTGTAACCAATACCGCCTTCCTCGCTGACCACGGTGATGGACCCCGGATACCCGCGCTCGACCAGCTTTTGCAGCAACCGGGTCGCCGCCATGCCATGTCCGATGATCAGTAACCGCTTCTGGTTCATAGGCCCCTCGCCAGTGTCTGACCTTTTCGGCCAGACAAAAAAAAGACGCTCTTGGGTTTCCCCAAGAGCGCCAATGCTCGATACGCAAATCACAGTGTAAGGCCATCTCATCTCAGAGAACCGGCAAGCCAGACTCTGATTTGTGATGACTGGTTTCTATATAGCGAAGGGCGTGCCAACTTTTAAAAGCGCGTAAATTCAGGCGATTAGCGGTTTTTCGAAGGAGGGAGTGTGGATTTTTGCACCAAGACCGGCCAGGAAGACCGCTGACGTGTTCGGTGTTGGGGCATAGGTACCTTTGTTATTCGTCTTCCCGCGCCAGGCGCACAATCTGATCACCCTCGGTCACCACGACCATGGGCTGGCAGCAGACTTCACAGTCTTCCGTATATTCCTGGCTGTCTTCGGTGGGGTCGACAATCAGATGAATACTGGCGTCACAATACGGGCAACGCAAATCCACCAGTTCAGTGGACAGATGATCGAGGGACATAGTGGCCTCCGCAAGGTCAGCATGACGATACGACTGAAGGTAGTTCAAGGCTCTTCTATCTGCACGGCTTTACTTGGAGGTCGAATTCCGGAGTTCGAGGCTGCTATGTTGCCAGGAGTGCGTATCAGCCACCGGTCATGCCTCTCTGTGGTCGGCGTGAACCCGTCCATGGGGCCTAGATCGCAGGATATGAATCCCCTCCATGGGATTCACCCTTCGGGCTCGCTACGCTCATGCTAAAACGCTCCTGGCGTTTTAGTCCATGCTGCGAACTACCCCAGAGAGGCATAACCGGTACCTGATACTAAACCTTCGGCGAACTCCTCAAGTTCCGTAATTACCTAAAAAACCAAAGCTAGGAATTACTGCCAACTTCTTCGTCGAGATCAGGAAAGAGCGTGTCCTGCGGGGGAGAGGGTTCGGATGACTGGCTGGCTTGGGTTCGCTCGAAACGAAGTTTACGAACCTGGCAGGCACGAATGATAAGACGCTTGGCTTCATCGTCGGCCTGAAACCAGTACTGGCGCTCGGCCCGGGAACGAAAACAACCGCGACAGTAACCTCTGGCACCGGATTCGCAAACACCGATGCAGGGGCTGGGTATGTCGAAAAATTCGAGCTGTTTCATGGCACCACGTCAGGTTGTTTAGTTTTCTGGTTTTGGAGTTCGCCACAAACGCGAGCGGCGATGACCGGGGTTGCTCCTGTGGGGTAGTCCGCAGCAGGGATGCTGCGGTCTAGGCTCCATGGACGGATTTACGCCGACCCCACAGGAGCAACCCCGGTTATCGGTGCGGACCATCGCCACAGAGTAAACCCGAACTCCAAGACCAGGGTCAGCCAGTCAATTGCCAGTGCTGGCTTCAGGCCGACTGAGTTTCAGGTAAATACCGAGCCCGATCAATAGTGCCACGGCGGATAACATCATATAGACCGCCTGGATCAGTTGGTCGCTCTCACCCAGCAGTGACTTGAACATCAGCAGTAATGCCTCGATCGAAATCGCTATCAGGATAGCAGACATGAAGCGGGTAATGGTTCTTTCCGTTGATCCGTGGTGGTGAATGTCTTTATGAACGAAGACTTCTTCCTCGATGATGGTTTTGCCGAGGTCAAAAATGGCCAGGCTCAGTGTGATCAGAATCACGACGCCGAATGAGTCGGTAGCGATGTGGCTGGGTGTCAGCAGGGTACCCAGCAGTGATTGCAGCGAGGCCCAGAGCAACAGGCCGGAGACTGCTATCAACACCGATCCGATCAGGGCGTAGACGGTTCGAAAAACTGGGTGAAACCGATAGCGCAATTGATCGTTGTTCAGGTAAGCAATCAGTGCCTGCAGGTTTAAATTAAGGACCAGATAGCCGGGCGTTTCAGCATCTGACTCATCGCTGTCGTTGCGGTTGAATCGCAGCACTGCCGAAATGGCCAGGCGGTGCGTAGCGCTCGACAGGTAAGGCTCAGAGACGGTGATGGCCCCCGGGTTGTGGTGCGCGGCCTGAAAGTAGGGCCGGTGACTGCGATCGCTGTGCTGCCCCAGGGTGCGACGTGCTGGCTCGGTGACACCCTGGCCATAGGCGGAGGGCAGCAGTTGTTTGCCTCGGTCGTCCAGACTGTAGAGCATTTCGATGAACGGATAAGCCTTGCTGAGGTGGGCCACTTCCTCCTGCTGTGCGTTGGGGTCGGTGAGCAAACTGATGCGGTCGAGGCTGGAGACGATTGATTCGATCAGGCCATTGATCGCAACGCGATCTTGCTGGTAGCTCGATACCAGGTGCAAATAACTGTGGTACGCCATGGGGCGTTCAAGTCCTTCGGGAGTGAGTGAAGGCCTTTACGCTATCACCCCTCGGTATGCTTCTCCAATGGCGACGCTGGCACCCGGGCCTGCCCGACAGGTCAGCTTTGTTGCTCAGTAACAGCCTGATGACCGATGCGTGCTGTGGTGGGCAATACTGCCTGTTAAACCGTAAGGAAATAACAGAAGCAGGTGGAATGATGGGGTATTTGTTCTGGCAAGTCGGAGGTGTTGTTAAAAAATAGATCAATAAAGAGGGTGTGTTTTGCACCCTCTTTATTAAAAAGCGATCAGGCCACTTCGGTATTCTTTTTTGCCTGAGTGGTCGCCGTTGCCCGTGATGAAATCGGTTCGATCTTGCGTTGTTTTTCGTACAGAAATGTCAGCACTTCAGAGCGTAAATGGTTGTAGTGACCATCGTCGGCCAGTGCCAGGCGGTTGCGTGGGCGCTCAAGATCCACGTCCAGAATCTGACCGACCGTTGCCGAGGGACCATTGGTCATCATCACGATGCGGTCTGACAGCAGCACGGCTTCGTCGACATCGTGAGTGATCATAATCACCGTTGTGCCCAGCTGTGCCTGAATGTCCATCAGCGAATCTTGGAGGTGGGCGCGGGTCAGGGCGTCGAGCGCGCCAAAGGGTTCGTCAAGCAACAGCACGCTGGGCTGCATCGCCAGTGCCCTCGCAATGCCGACCCGCTGCTTCATGCCGCCGGAGATTTCACCGGGGCGCTTGTGCATGGCGTGGCCCATGTGTACCAGCTCCAGGTTATGGGCAATCCAGTCTTTCAGTTCGGCCCGGCTTTTGGTTTTGCCGAACACGCGTTTAACCGCCAGCTCCACGTTTTCCCAGGCAGTGAGCCAGGGCAGCAGACTGTGGTTTTGAAAAACCACAGCACGTTCCGGGCCGGGCTCATTGACTTCCTTGCCGTTGAGTAACACGCCACCACGGGTTGCCTGGTGCAAGCCGGCGACAATGTTGAGTACGGTACTCTTGCCGCAACCGGAGTGCCCGATCAGTGAAACAAATTCACCGTCGCGCACTTTCAAATTGACGTTGCTGAGGGCTGTGAAAGGCCCCTTTGGGGTCGGGAAGTCGATTCCGACGCCACTCAATTCGAGATGTGTCTGGGTCATGTTTAATCTCCTGACGCGTAAAAAATTCGGGTTGTTTGGGTTCAGCGTTGCTCGCTGGTCTTGTCCCAGCTGACGGCCTGTTGCAGCATCAGCATGATGCGGTCGAGGGCATAGCCGATCAGGCCAATGGCCAGCACCGCGACCATGATGCGACCGAGTGAATCGGAACTGCCGTTCTGGAATTCATCCCAGACGAATTTGCCCAGGCCCGGGTTCTGCGCCAGCATTTCAGCGGCAATCAGCACCATCCAGGCGATGCCCAGCGACACACGCAAACCGGTAAACATCATCGGAATCGCCGAGGGGATGACGATTTTGCGAATGTGGGTGAAGGTCGGTAGCCGCAGAACTTTACTGACGTTCAATAAATCACGATCGATATTGGCTACACCCACGGCGGTGTTGATCAAGGTAGGCCAGAGCGAACAAAGGGTAACGGTGAACAGCGAAGTGATGAAGGATTTCTCGAACATCGGGTCGTCAGATACATACACCGCACTGACCACCATGGTCACCAGTGGCAGCCAGGCCAGGGGCGATACGGGCTTGAAAATCTGGATGATCGGATTGACGGCCTGATAGGTCGAACGAGACAGACCGATGATGATCCCACAGGGAATGGCGATCACACTCGACACCAGAAAGCCGGCGAGTACCGTGACCAGGCTGGTAACAATCTGATCGATGAAGGTCGCCTTGCCCGGGTAACTGTGGATGGTTGGGCTGTAGCTTGGGTCATCGGCCATGCGCGCGGCGTTGCGGTCTTCCTGGCGCTGGTAGAAGGCGGTTTCTTTTTCCCGTTCGGCCACATGGCCCTGCCACAGTGACTGGCTCTGTTCCACCACATCGACCGGGCCCGGAAAGGTGCCCAGCGACGTATTGATTTGGCTGGCACCAACGTGCCACAGCATCAGAAAGACAACAATGCCGGTCACGGGTAACAGCAGTGATGTCAGCCATTGCACCGGGTTGATGTCGGCCAGGCGATGGCTCAGGTTGAGCTTGAGTTTCCGCCACGGGTGGCTGGATGTCTGCGCTGTCATGGTTTTCTCCTGTACCGTACTGGAGTGCACTGCGCGCGAATTACCCACGAGCAGTGCACGATCGACGATTACTCGTTGCTGCCTTGCAGGCCGATGGGAAACCGGCTCAGGTACGCATTGGGTTCACGGCCGTTGTAGGGAATGCCGTCGATAAATTCAGATTGCTCGGGTTTAAAGCCGGTTTCGCTGGCAAAGGCCGGGAACTGGTCGGGGCTGAAGGTGCCTTCTTCAATCAGGCTTTCAGCCGCAGCCTGGTAAAGGTCTGGCCGGTAGACCTGTGCCGCCATGTTGAAATACCAGTCGTCGGGTTTTTGCTCGCCGATCTGGCCCCAGCGGCGCATCTGGGTCAGGTACCAGATGGCATCGGAGTAATAGGGGTAGGTTGCGTTGTAACGGAAAAAGACATTGAAGTCGGGGACGGATCGTACATCGCCACGTTCGTATTCAAAGGTACCGGTCATGGAATTGGCAATGACTTCTTCATCAGCGCCTACGTACTTGGGTTGCGACAAAATACGTACGGCTTCTTCCCGGTTGGCGTTGTCGTCAGCATCCAGCCAATGGGCAGCCCGAATCAGTGCGCGCACCACCCTTACGGTGGTATTCGGATAAGCCTCGGCGAATTCTTCGGTAATGCCAAAGACTTTTTCCGGGTTGTTTTTCCAGATCTCGTAGTCGGTAATTACGGGCACGCCGATGCCTTTGAACACGGCCTGCTGGTTCCAGGGTTCACCTACGCTGTAGCCTTTGATGGTGCCGGCTTCGAGTGTCGAGGGCATTTGCGGGGGTGGGGTAACGCTCAGCTCCACTTCCGCATCGATCAGCCCGGAGGTATCACCGTTGGCCGGGTCGTAATACCCCGGGTGCAAGCCACCCGCAGCAAGCCAGTAGCGAATTTCGTAATTGTGGGTCGAGACCGGGAACACCATGCCCATCCGAAACGCCTCGCCCCGGTCACGGTATTCGGTGACGACCGGTTGCAGTGCCTCGGCACTGATTGGATGCACCGGGTTGCCGTTTTCGTGGGGAATGTGTTCTTTCATGCTTGCCCAGACATCGTTGGAGACGGTAATGCCGTTGCCGTTCAGGTCCATCGAAAAAGGCGTGATAATGTTGGCCTGAGTGCCGTAGCCAAGCGTCGCAGCCAGTGGCTGACCGGCGAGCATATGGGCACCGTCGAGTTCGCCGGTAATCACGCCATCGAGCAGAACTTTCCAGTTGGCCTGAGCTTCGAGCGTGACGTAGAGCCCCTCGTCTTCGAAATAGCCTTTTTCGTAGGCGATGGCCAGCGGGGCCATGTCGGTCAGTTTGATAAACCCAAAGGTCAGGGCTTCTTTTTCCGGCCAGCCGAGGTCGGCCTGGGCAACGCTGACGGTGGCGCACAGTGCGGTGCCCACCAGGGTTCGGGTGAGCCGTTTAGGCACGGAAGTCGAAGCGTGGTTTAAGGTCATGGTGTCTGTCTCCCCAAGGTTTAGCGTTGCACTCAGCGTGCCGGAATGTGGTCTGGCTGCTGACGAGCGCCCAAAAAAAAACGGCACCGAGTTCGCGTTTGCGAACAGGGCACCGTTGCCAAGTAGACTGTGTTGTTATTGCTCTGTGCGCAGCGATTACGCATCTGCTGCGGAGCAATGGATCTAATCTGAACAAAGCGATAACCGTGCCAGAACCGAACATCACCTCTGAAACACGGCAGTGGAGCGGCTTGGAGGGTTAGCTGAGGCAACTGTGCCCGTGGATTGCGTGCGGCGTTAATGCGCTATTTATGGGCTGAATGAGGGCAGTCGCACCATTGCGGGACAATTTTGCGGCAGAGAAGTGGGTGAGTTTGAGGCGGTAGCTGTCGTGTAAGTAATGGGTGTGACGCAGAAAGCCGGCGCTGGTGACCACCCAGCGCCGGTTTACTAAATGACGGTTAGACCAGCTCTGCTTCGTCCATCAGTGAGGCGTGCAAATGCCCTTGGGATCCAATCAGCAGGCTGCCCTGGCTGTCTTCAACCAGAAATTCGAGTGCGTCTTCATCGTCGACTGAAATGGAGCCGTGAAAAGCATCCAGGGCGGCATCGGCCCAGTGTTCCTTGCCCAGCTTTGCCGAGACATCAACCGAGTACGAGCCGACCACTTCCTGATCCCACTCAGACAGGTCCTCAAACACGCCCCGCGGGCTGACGTGAATGAGAACTCGAATGGTATCGACTGTGAAACGGATCATGATATGGCTCCCGGTATCGCTTTGGACACGTTGGGTTGATGTTATGCCCAGTCTGGGCGGTGCTTTTGGTACCCGCGTTTGGCCGACTTTTTCCGGTCGGTAAAGGCCTGGCCTCGGTGCGGATTGAACCGGGCAACCGGGTTGTGCCGTGAGGGCCCCGGTGCCGACGCTGCTTTGCTCATACAGGTCTCCCGTCAGCGCCCTGGCACTCTGATACCAGGGGCTCAGTGGTCAGCGGGTCGCGCATAATACAGAGGAGAAGGGGGGCTGAAAAGAGGGTTTTTAAAGAAAAATTGGGGTGATTGACGCCGTTTTTTTCAACGGCTTTCTAAGTCTCTGAATCGGTTGGAGTTTCAGCTTTCGGTACCGTCGTCATCTTTTTGAAAACTTTTTTCCAGATCTCTGGCTGGTACGCCCGGTCTATCACCTCGGTGTCAGAAACCCGTTTTTCGGGCAATTGCCGGGCGGCCAGCATCTGGGTCAGCATCCAGCGGGCGTGATCCGGGTCGGGGTAGGTAGCCCGGTTGCGGAAGAACACCTTGTGCCAGCGCGGCAGGCCATCGTGCCAGGGGGCTTGCATGGCCTCCAGCAACAGGTCGGAATCGCAATTGAGGTAGTCGGGTTTCGCCAGCCAGTGCGCGACCGAGGCGAGGCTGTTGGGGCCATCCAGCCACTGGCAGGCGCGTAACAGGGCACCAATCAGGGCCTGATGGGTGTCGGGCTGTTGCTCGGCAAAGTCGGCATGAACGGCCAGCACCTTTTCCGGTGCATCGGGCCAGATATCGTAGCCCAGTAAGGCCAGGTTGCCCTGGCAGGCTCGAACTGCATCGGTGTTCCAGGGCTCACCGACGCAGAATCCGTCAACATCGCCCTGAGTCAGGGCCTCGACCATTTGCTGCGGCGGTACCACACGGATCCCGATGTCCTGGTTGGGGTCGATGTTGGCCTGTTCAAAAAAGGTGCGTAATAAATAGGTGTGCATCGACATTGGAAACACCGTACCAAACACCAGCTTGGGCAGGCCGCGCTCGTGCCGGTCGTCGATCACCGCTTTCAGCGCTGGCCCCAGTTCGGCCTGCGTGGCGGGCAGGGCGCAATTGAGTGCCGTTGAGAGTGCATTAGAGAAGGTAATGGCATTGCCATTGAGCCCCAGTGACAGCGATGTGGTGAGACGATTTCTAACAGCGGTGCTGGCCAGCGAGGTCTGGCTGGCGACCACCAACGGCGCCAGTAAATGGGCGGCGTCTATCAGTTTCAGCGACAGCTTGTCCCTCAGGCTGGCCCAGTTGCCCTCCCGGTGCAGGTGCACCTGTAAGCCGGCGTCGGCAAAAAAACCGGCTTCCTGGGCAACGATCAGCGGCGCCGCATCGAGCAGTGGCAGAAAGCCGAGGTTCAGCTCGGTGCAGTCGGTGCCTTGGGGTATGAACGGGTTACTCATGGCAGTGTTCTCTCGTCATCAGTCGCAGGTTGGCATACTGGGGCCGCCCTGGCGTGAAGGCGTTTGAGGGGGTAAGACGGCTTATTCATCGAATAGCACCAGTATGTCCTGGGCGATCTCGACCAGGCGCACCTTCTTGTTCATGGCCATTTTGCGCATCGCGCCAAATGCCGCGGCCTCGTCGCACTGGCGATGTTTCATCAGCAGGCCTTTGGCCTGGTCGATGACCTTGCGATCAGCCAGTTCATCGCGGGTTTTGCGCAATTCGCCCCGCAGCGCCTGAAAGGCCTCGAAACGGGAAATGGCCACCTTGATAATGGTGTTTACTCGGCTGGCCTGAAGACCATCGACAATATAGGCACTGACGCCGGCGTTAATCGCATCGCGGATGACGGTGTCGTCATCATCTTCGGCAAAGAAGATGATCGGACGCGGCGTTCGGTCGGAAGTCAGCGCTACATCTTCGAGCATATCCCGGTCGGGTGACTGGGCATCGACGATGACAACGTCAGGCTGAAAGGACTCAACCAACTGATAGATGCGGTGTTCGTCCGGCGATCGAATCACCACGGCATAGCCGAGCGCGGTGAGCGCGGTTTCCAGAATTTGGGCGCGTTCGAGTTGTTGGTCAATGACAAGAATGTTCATACGCGCACGGTGGGGTCCTGCATTTATCGGGCTGAGACGGGGCTTGGCTTGTCACTGCAAGGCCTGTGCCTATAAAATCGCCGTGATTGGGCGATTCAGAGACTCAAAGCGCTGCACTCTGGTGCGGCTGCGCGTCTTTGGGGCGGCTTTTTGCACCGATTCGGAGCGCCGTAACGCGTCCGTACAGACTTTAATACCCCGGATGACTTGGCGACAGCGTTGGCGGGGCGTATGGTATGAGACTAAAGTCGATGCAGGTGTGTCACCGGTATTGGTTCATCACCTCTGGGAGCGTGCTATGTGGTTGGGAGGATTGAGTCGTTTGGAGCCCATGCCCCAAACGGGTGGTCGCCATCATCACAGTCATCACCAGGTTGTTCTCGGGTTCGAGGGCAATGCCGCCTTTGAGCTTGAGGGTGAGGGCGGTGACCGGTTGTGTCTGGGAAATGGGTGTCTGGTTCCCACCCAGAGTGATCACGCCTTTCAGGGTCTGGGCGATAACCGCATGGTGGTGCTCGATTTCTCGGTAGAAGCCTCCATCGACAGCAGCATTGACCATGAAATGCTGTGCCGTTTGTTCGATCGCCCCCATTATTTCCAGCTCGACGCGCAATTCGGCAGCCTGCTGACGGCCATGGCGCGTGAGATTGATCAGTTCGGTCACGATCCGCACATGCAACAGCATGTCAGTGCGCTCTTGTTGCACAGCCTGTACCAGCGCCTGACTGGGCGGGCGGTACCCGGCCAGGAGTCTCTCGGCCGGTTCGATTTGTCGAGAATCGACCAGATGATTCGTCACCGCCTGCAGGAAAAAGTCTCGGTGACCGAAATGGCTAACCTCTGTCACATGAGCATCAGCCAGTTTCATCTCCGGTTTCGCCAGGTAACCGGCATGACGCCCTACCAGTATGTCATGAAACTGCGGCTCGACCAGGCCATCTGGCTGCTGCGCTGTTCTTCTCACTCCATTGCAGACATTGCACTCGAAACGGGCTTTAGTAACCAGAGTGCACTGACTCACGCTGTTAAAAATCGCACCGGCCACTCGCCGGGTCAGATTCGCAAGCAAGCCAGCGCCCATTAGCAAAGGGAGGTAGGGCACGGTAACCAGGCCCGCTTCCCACATCACCTGCGCATTAATAGCCCTCGCTCGAACCTGTTCACTCCCGACACTTTCGGATTATTTAACAAAAAAAGCCCCGTTTTTGACAATCGCTAACCTGAGGGGCTCGGCTACTGTGTCTGCATAACTCCAACTAGATTGCAGGCAGGATGGTTATGACGCAGTTTGACGCCACTCGGGCGGTATCGGGAGACTACCGGGATCTGACACCACAACAGTGGTTTCAGTTTATTGTGGACCAGTACGCCGTTGATGAAGACGAATACATGGCGCAACTGGTTGAGGTTGCAGAACCTGGTGACGACAGTGCCCAAGCCATTGAGGCCACTGCCCGTCGCATTGTGGACCGGGTTCGCAGCCAGGGTGATGTGGCCCATGCCGTCGACAAGTTGTTGCAGCAGTACAGTCTGGATAACGAAGAAGGCGTGATTCTGATGTGCCTGGCCGAAGCGCTGATGCGTGTGCCCGACCCGGATACCGCCGACGACCTGATTCGCGACAAACTGTCCGTTGCCGACTGGAAAGAGCACATGGGCAAGTCGGATTCACTGCTGGTCAACGCGTCGACCTGGGGGTTGATGCTGACCGGGCGGGTAACCTCGCTCGACAGTCGTGAAACCTCGCCTGCCAACCTGTTGTCGAAGCTGATCAATCGTGCCGGTGAGCCGGTCATTCGTGCTGCGATGAACCAGGCCATGCGCATTATGGGCAAGCAATTCGTACTCGGGCGCACCATTAAGGAAGCCATCAAGAACGGCAAGTCCTACCGCAAAAAAGGGTACACCTACTCGTTCGACATGCTCGGCGAAGCCGCCTTTACCGACCCGGATGCCGAGCGATATTTCAAATCCTATCGTGATGCGGTGCAAACATTGGGCGCGCGTATGGACGAATGGGGCAGTGACGCACCGAAGCCGACCATTTCCATCAAATTGTCGGCATTGCACCCGCGCTATGAAGAATCCCATCAGGAATGGGTGATGACCGAGCTTGCCCAACGCGTCACCGACCTGGTCAGCGAAGCACGGGCACTGGGCGTCGGCATAACCATCGATGCCGAAGAAGCAGACCGCCTGGAACTGTCGCTGCGCCTGTTTGAACAGGTTTACCAGAGCGACGCCGCCAAAGGCTGGGGCAATTTCGGCCTGGTTATTCAGGCTTATTCAAAACGTGCCCTGGCGGTGCTGGGGTACCTGACGTCGCTGGCCAAAGTGCAGGGAGATCTGATTCCGGTGCGCCTGGTAAAAGGGGCCTACTGGGATACAGAAATCAAACACGCCCAGGTACTCGGCCTGGCTGATTACCCGGTATTCACCCGCAAGGAAAACACCGACGTTTCCTACATTACCTGCGCGCGATTTCTGATGAGCGCTGAAGCCGATGGCGCCATTTACCCGCAGTTTGCCACCCATAACGCCCACACGGTCGCGGTGATTGCCGAGTTCTCACGGCAGCGTCCGGAACGGGATTTTGAGTACCAGCGCCTGCATGGCATGGGCGACGCCCTGTACGACACCCTGCTCAGTGAAGACAAACACCGTGTGCGCATCTATGCCCCGGTCGGTGCCCACAAGGATTTGCTGCCCTATCTGGTGCGGCGCCTGCTGGAAAATGGCGCTAACTCATCCTTTGTTCATCGGCTGGTCGATGCTGAAACGCCGGTGGGTGACCTGGTGTCATCGCCGGTTGAGCTGGCGAAAAGCCGGGCCGTTTTCCGCAACCCTAAAATCGTACGTCCCTCTGAGATCTACGGTGACAGCCGCCGCAATTCTCAGGGGTATAACCTTGCCGTAGCCTTTGAACGAGACCCCTTAATGCACACCATTGATGCCTGGAACGACACCCAATGGGTACAGAAACCGCTACTGGCGGGTAAAGCACAGTCAACCTCTGAAGTGATTGACGTTAAAAGCCCGTACGACACCCGGCAGTCCGTGGGGCAGGTGCACTTCGCCGATGCCGAGATGGCGCAACAGGCGCTGGCAACCGCCGATTCAGCCTGGTTTGGCTGGAACCGGACACCGGCGATCAAGCGTGCCGCCTGCCTCGACAAACTGGCCGATTTGCTGGAAGCCAACACGGCCGAACTGATGGCGCTCTGTGCCCGTGAAGCCGGTAAGTCGTTGCAGGACAGCATCGATGAAGTACGTGAAGCCGTCGACTTCTGCCGTTACTACGCGGTGCAGGCGCGCGCCAACATGAACGAGCCAACGCTGCTGCCCGGGCCGACCGGCGAGAGTAATGAACATTACTACGAAGGCCGGGGCGTTTTTCTGTGCATCAGCCCCTGGAACTTTCCGCTGGCCATTTTTACCGGCCAGATCTGCGCTGCGCTGGTAGCGGGTAATACCGTGCTCGCCAAACCGGCAGAAAGCACGTCGCTGATTGCCGGTCGCACGGTTGAACTGTTTCACCAGGCGGGTGTGCCAGGTGACGTGCTGCAATATTTGCCGGGTGCGGGCCCGGTTATTGGCAATGCCGTGCTCAGTGATGAGCGCCTGGTCGGTATTGCGTTTACCGGCTCAACCGAAACGGCACAGCTGATTAACCGCACTCTGGCAGCGCGGACTGGCGCCATGCCCACCTTCATCGCCGAAACCGGCGGTCAGAATGCCATGATCGTTGATTCAACGGCCTTGCCGGAACAGGTGGTTGCCGATGTGATGGGCTCGGCTTTCGCCAGTGCCGGTCAGCGCTGTTCAGCCCTGCGAGTGCTCTGCGTTCAAGACGATGTGGCCGACCGCATCATTGAACTGATCGGCGGAGCTTTAAGCCGCATTGAAATGGGGAATCCGCAGCTATACCAGACCGACTGTGGCCCGGTGATCGACCAGAAAGCCCTGACCGGATTGACCGACTATGTAGACGGTTGGCGCAAGAAAGACCGGGTACTGGCGGAAGCCAAGTTGAGTGAACACACCCGGCATGGCTATTTCATCCCACCGGTCGCCATTCGTATTGAAAGCCTGAGTGAACTGGGACGCGAACAGTTTGGCCCGGTACTGCACATCTATCGCTACAAGGCGCGCGAACTCGATCAGGTAATTGCCGACATCAATAAAACCGGTTATGGCCTGACACTCGGCATTCACAGTCGCAATGAAGCAACGGCGGCCTACATCGAAGCCCGGGTCCGGGTCGGAAACTGCTACGTCAATCGCAACCAGATTGGTGCGGTGGTCGGTGTTCAGCCGTTCGGTGGTCGTGGGTTGTCGGGCACCGGCCCGAAAGCCGGTGGCCCGAATTACATCAAACGCTTTGCAACCGAACGGGTCCGTACCATCAACACCACGGCGGTCGGCGGTAACGCCAGCTTGCTGTCACTGGAAAGTGACGATTGAAGACTTTGCTGTGCCGGTAACTGCCGGCCTGGCGATTGAATCGTTCCACCGGCCTACCGGCCGGAGAATGACACCGGAGCCAGAGCGTTGAAACCCAGCCTCCGATCCCGGTGAACAGTGGCTGCCTGAACAGCCACGAATAACTGCCCCGACTGGATCCGGCATGTGGAGTTGTTAGGAGTCTGCATCCCGGATCGACCCCATTGCACAGGACAGCGCTGGTATTCGGGAGCAGCACGAGAAACGCTCGATAGCTTAATCGATCACAACAACTAGAACTCGGAGTACATTATGAGCAACACCATCGCGGTCAGTTTGACCTTTATTATTTACCTGGCGGGTATGATGTGGATCGGCCTTTGGGCCTATCGCCGCACGACAGACCTGTCTGATTACATTCTGGGCGGTCGTTCTCTGGGTGCCTGGCCTTCAGCGCTGTCGGCCGGTGCTTCCGATATGTCTGGCTGGTTATTGCTGGGCCTGCCGGGTGCTATTTATGCCTCGGGCATGGGTGAAGCCTGGATCGCCGTCGGTCTGCTGGCTGGCACTTATCTGAACTGGCTGATCGTCGCGCCACGCTTGCGTGCCTATTCACAAGCCGCTTCAGACAGCCTGACGTTGCCGCAGTACTTCAGCAACCGGTTCGAAGACAAGGTGGCGATTCGTGCCATTTCAGCGTTCTTCATTTTGCTGTTCTTCCTGTTCTACACCAGTTCCGGTTTGGTTGCGGGCGGCAAATTGTTTGAAACCGTCTTCGGTTGGGATTACACCATCGCCGTTACCATTGGTACCATCATGGTGGTTTCCTACACGCTCTTTGGCGGCTATCTGGCCGTTTCCTGGACAGACCTGGTGCAGGGCTTGTTGATGGCGGCCGCGCTGATCATTGTGCCGATCTTTGCACTCATGGTGATCGGTGAGGGCCCGGCGGCCGTTCTGGAAGCGAAAAACCCGAACCTGGTCAGCATGTTCACCAGTGCCGATGGGTCTTCCCTGGGGTTGATTGCCATTATCTCGTCGTTGGCCTGGGGCCTGGGCTATTTTGGCCAGCCGCACATTCTGGCGCGTTTTAAAGGCATTAAAGATCGCAACGAAGTGAAGCGTGCGCGTCGCATTGCCGTAACCTGGACGTTCCTGGGTATGACTGGTGCACTACTGGTTGGTATTGCGGGCATTGGTTATTTTGAAACCGGTTTGCCCGATGGTGAGACTGTGTTCATCAGCCTGGTGCAGGCACTGTTCCACCCGCTGGTGGCAGGCATTTTGCTGGCGGCGATTCTGGCAGCGATCATGTCAACTGCCGATTCTCAGTTGCTGGTGTCTTCGTCTGCACTGACTGAAGATTTTTACAAGTCGATCTTCAGAAAAGATGCCGATCCGGCGTCACTGGTTAAGATTGGTCGCGGCGCTGTGGTTCTCATTGCATTGGTTGCATGGTTCTTTGCACTCGATGATGACAGCTCGGTACTGGCACTGGTGTCATACGCCTGGGCTGGTTTCGGCGCGGCCTTTGGCCCTGCGGTTATTCTGTCGCTGTACTGGAATCGCATGAACCGGATCGGTTGCATTGCCGGTATTCTGGTCGGCGGTATTACCGTTGTTGTCTGGAAGCAGATGACCGGTGGCATTTTCGACATGTACGAAATTGTTCCGGGCTTCCTGTTCTCGGCCATTGCCGTCTATGTTGGCAGCATTGCATCGGAAGAACCTTCAAAGGAAATGCACGCTACTTTTCAGGAAGTGAATGGCTAATGGCCGCCAGACGCCTTTCTGAAGAACTAATGAGGTAACGTCAGTTACCCAAAAACCGGGCAAACGCCCGGTTTTTTTTGTTTTACTGACCAAGCTCAATGTGTCTTGCCGGTACTTCTCTATACTGGATCGCACTGACACCAGGAGCGGTACCCCATGAGTATTTTAAAGAAGACCAACGACCTGACCCCTCACCTGATTGCATTGCGCAAAGAACAGCCTGCCACCTACGATGCTTTTCAGTCAGTCGGCAAAGCAACCTATGTGGATAGCGAATTGACTCATTTAACCAAGGAACTGATCGCAACGGCCATCGCCATCAGTGTGAACTGTGAGCCCTGCATTGGTTACCACGTGCGCTCGCTGGTAAAACTGGGGGTGACCCGGGAAGCCTTCACCGACATGCTGGGTGTGGTTATACAAATGGGCGGAGGTCCGGGACTGATGAAAGCAGGCGAAGCCATGTCCGTGTTTGAGGAATTAACGGCTTAATGCGGTTTGGGAATTCCTTTCCCTTAATACGAATGGCGCGGACCTGCAGGCCCGCGCCAGGGTTGCTTGCAGCGATTACACAACCCACTGATAAAACAGGGCGCCACCGATGTACCCCATCAACGCCAGCGGAGCGATGTGCTTCAGGTACCAGAAGAAACTGATGCGCTCCATCCCCATGGCGGCTACTCCGGCGGCTGAACCGATGATCAGGCAGCTGCCTCCCGTTCCGGCAGAATAGGCCAGAAATTCCCACATTGCGGCATCGGTTGGGTAAATCGACAGGTCATACATGCCCATGGTTGCGGCAACCAGGGGGACGTTGTCGATAACGGCAGACATCAGCCCGATCAGAAAGACGATCAGGTTAATGTTACCGATCGATTGATCCAGGGTACTGGCCAGGGACGATAGCAGCCCAGTGGCTTCCAGCGCGGAAACGGCGAGCAGAATACCCAGAAAGAACAGCACACTGGGTGTATCAATGCGCTTCAGCACCCGGGTAATGTGCAGTTCGGTGTCGTCGTCGTAGTCGGCTCTGTGATGAATGATTTCACTGACGATCCACAGTACCGAAAGGCTCAGCATCATGCCCATGAAGGGCGGCAAGTGGGTGACGGTTTTGAACACGGGCACGAACAGCAACCCCAGAATACCGACTGCAAAAATAATATTGCGATGGTGGCGGGTTACCTGATCGGCATCCTGTTTGTATGGCATCGCCTGGGGCGGGTGAATGGACTGGCCGCGTAATGACCAGGTCAGATACAGCATGGGTACCAGCAGGCAAATCAGCGATGGTAAAAACAGGGATTTGATGATTGCCATGGTTGTGATCTGTCCACCAATCCACAGCATGGTTGTGGTCACGTCACCTATGGGTGACCAGGCACCACCGGCGTTGGCGGCAACGACAATCATGCCGGCAAAAAACAAACGTTCCTGACGGCTGGCGATAAGCTTTCGAATCAGCGATATCATCACAATGGTGGTGGTCAGATTGTCCAGCGCGGCTGACATGAAGAAGGCGAGTATCGCAATCATCCACAGCAGGGTAACGGTGGAGGTTGCCTTGATTCGGTCGGTAATAATGGCAAAGCCGCCATACGCATCCACAAATTCCACGATGGTCATGGCGCCGAGCAGAAAGAACAGAATTGAGCCAATTTCACCCAGGAAAGTCAGCAATTGATGCTCGCCAACCCAGGTATGAATCAGCGCGCTCTGGTCGAGGTTGGCATGCTCTTCCAGAAACCAGGCAGGCAAAGTATCCACAGCGATCAGATCGCCAGCGAACAGTATATAAACCGTCCAGCACAGGACGGCGCTCATAATCGCCGGGGCTGTCTTGTCGATCTTTAGACTGTGTTCGGCAATGATGGCGAGGTAGCCAAGAGTAAAAATACCGATAATCAGGATTAACGCTAAGGGCACAGAATCGCTCCATTTACAGAAGGTGTGACTTGGCAATCACAATGTGGGCCTTGGTGCCAGGAATCCGTGATCGCGACCGGGTAGACTCATCCGGGGTCGGCGTAAATCCATCCATGGAGCCTAGGCCGCAGCATCCATGCTGCGGACTCCCCCTGATGAGTCCACCCGGCAGCCATCACTCAACTTGCTAACACCTCAGAAACTTCAATTTACAAGCAAACCATCAAACAGACAGATTAGCTCAAGTCGCTGGAGGTGCCTGTGGCCAGGCCTTGAAATGACAGCCAGTGAGGCGTTGTTTGCTTCCGGTCGGAATGGAGTCAGAGGTGGTTAATGGCAGGCGAGCCAGTAGCAGCAGAGAGGGCAGGGAGGCTGGCTCGGATCGGTCGTCCAGTGAAAAGTCGGGCGTTAAACCGGTTTCCGTCAGTAAAAGGTGAGTGTCAGCGGAATGCTCAGACTCGGTGTCGATATCACTCGCGCAAACCGGTTCAGAGGGCGGTTGGGCGAAGGCGGATGCCGAGAGGCTGAGCAATAGCCATAGCAAGGCCACTGGAAGCGTGCTTCCGGAGTGTCTGAATGAGAGCAACCCTGACATGGCAGTGGCGAAACCCGGTGATAGGTGGGCGAAACAGGCCGCTATTATTCAGTTCTGGAGCCAGAATGCAAAATCTGTTTGTGCCTGGCTCTGTACCAGCCGGGCCCGGCCCGGTAAGCTCTGCGCTGCGACCGGCTTATTAAAAGGATGCCTGTGAATACCAAAGCCATGATGTTGTCGATGCTCGCCACGCTTTTGCTGGTGGCCTTGCCCTGGGTCTTGGGTGCCCGGGTGCCGGGATACAGCAGTGTTCAGTTCATCAGCGAGCTGGGTGCCATTGATATGCCCAACCGATCGGCCGCCAACGGTGCTTTTTTGCTCATTGGTGCCTTCTGGATGGGGGCTGTCGAGGCCGCCCGAAAAGCGTTGGAGCCCAACAAAATGGACCCCTGGGTGCGGTTCGGGGCCATAGCGTTTGCTGCCAGCTACATCGGCAGTGTGGTGTTTCCCTGTGATCTGGGTTGCCCGGCTTCGGGCAGCGCCAACCAGTTGATTCACAGCACGCTGATCTGGGTGCTCAGCGCTGGTGCCGTTGTCTCGGGTGTCCGGCTGGTGCCAGCGACCTCCATCAAAGGCATGAGCGCACTGAAAGTGACGCTGGTGGTAATCTTTCTGGTTCTGCAAGTAGCTGCCTGGCAGCGCGGCTGGTACCCGGGGGTGTGGCAGCGGCTGTTTGAATTGAATTTTGCCCTGTTGTGGGTGCTATGGGTCTGGCGTTTGCCCGGGCGCCAGTCGCGCCTTTGAGCGGATTACCGGCAGGACTCTCTCTGGTTAGACAGGTTGGTTAAGCGTCATGGTTGAGCGTATTGCGGGCATTGTAGTGCCCATTTTTCTGGTTGTACTGATCGGGTTTCTCTACGGGCGCAAGCACGCCCCAAACATGGAAGCGGCCAATCGCATCAACATCGATGTATTCACACCCTTCCTGATTCTCAGCGTGTTCGCCTCGCGCCCGGTTGATTTGGGCGACTACGCGCCACTGGCACTGGGTGCCATACTGGTGACCTTGCTGCCTGGCATCGGTGCCTATTACCTGGCCCGGGCCATCGGGGTGAGCTGGAAAACCTTTGTACCGCCGATGATGTTCCGCAACAGCGGCAACACCGGGCTCCCGCTCATGCTCTTCACCTTCGGTGAAGCATTCATGCCTGCGGCGGTGATTCTGTTTATTGTGGAAAACACCCTGCATTTTACCGTGGGAGCCTGGTTGCTTAACCCGCGAACTCATCTGCTGCATGTCCTGAAGAACCCCATGATCATCGCCGCCGCTCTGGGTCTGGCCATAGCCGGCTTCAGCGTAAACTTGCCCGACTGGTTGATTCGTTCGCTCGCTTTGCTGGGAGACATCGCGGTTCCGCTGATGCTCTTCGCATTGGGTGTCCGGCTGGTGAATCTGGACTTAAGTGGCTGGCGCATCGGGGTGGTCAGTGCAGTTGCCTCGCCGATTCTCGGCTTGATAGTGGCCTGGCCGCTGGCGCTGCTGCTGGATCTGTCGCCCGTGCAACAAGCCATGCTGATACTGTTTGGTGCCTTGCCACCGGCGGTATTGAATTATCTGGTTGCGGAACGCTACAACCAGCAGCCGGAACAGGTGGCCGCCATGGTGATGTTTTCCAATGCACTGAGCATTGTGTCGATACCCCTGGTGCTTGCCTGGGTGCTGGGTGGAACGTAAGGCCTCCTCATGGCTGTGACTTTCCCTCGTCAGCGTATTGGCCGACAGCCTCATTTGCTTGTTAAATCGACCTGATTGGCAATTTCTGAGTTGATACTCTGTTAAAGCAGTGCTTAGCTATGGGTAACGAAATGTATTCATTGCCCGAAGACAGTCGGTGTCACCGCCGTGTGAAAGGTTGGAGTACACTGGTCACAAGTTAGTTCGGTTACCCTGAAAGGATTGGTTGGTTCTGTCTCGCTGAATACAGATTCAGAGGGGATAGCGATGACGACAAAGATGACCCATGATCATTCCATTGCGAATGAATCCCGCCCGGCCCGACGCCCGGCCGATGCCTCCCATTTTGCCCATAAAACCCCATCGGTTGATGTTCAGCCACCCTCCTGGATCAGGAAAGTACTGGATCAGGCCGATATTCGGGTTCAGGGCGACCGCCCCTGGGATCTTCAGGTACGCGACCCGCGGCTATACGGGCGCCTGTTGCGTCACGGGTCTGTGGGATTGGCCGAGTCCTATATTGACGGCTGGTGGAGCAGTTTTCGCATAGACGAAATGGTGACCCGTCTATTGAGAACCGGTATTCAGGGCCATATGCCGGCGCTGGTTCGGTTGAAGGATGCCTGCCGTGGTTTGGCGTACCGGCTTATAAACTTTCAGAGTGACCGGCGTGCCTTCACCGTCGGCAAGGTGCATTACGACATCGGTAACGACCTGTTTCGACACATGCTCGACGAGAGCATGATGTACAGCTGTGCCTATTGGGCGCAGGCGCAGACACTGGCCGACGCTCAGCGGGCAAAAATTGATCTGATCTGTCGCAAGCTTGACCTCAGGCCCGGCCAGACCGTACTGGATATCGGCTGTGGCTGGGGTGGACTGGCCGGGCACCTGGCACGGCACTATCGGGTCAATGTAGTAGGCGTTACGGTCAGTAAGGAACAGCAGGCTTTCGCCCGGCAGAAACTGGCCGATTTGCCGGTGGACATTCGGCTGGCCGACTATCGCAGCCTGACCGGGCGATTCGACCGGGTCGTCTCGGTGGGCATGTTTGAGCACGTCGGTGCCAAGAACCATCGTACCTTTTTTGAAACGGTCCACCGGTTGCTGGCCGACGATGGCCTGTTTTTGTTGCATACCATCGGCGATGAAGCCGACAGTGCGGCACCCGAGCCTTTTATCAACAAATACATTTTCCCCAATGGCAAGGTGCCGTCGCGGCGCGAGATTAACAACGCCAGCCTGGGTCTGTTCCGGCTGGAAGACTGGCACAACTTCGGACCCGACTACGATCGCACCCTGATGGCCTGGGCGGAGCGAATCGATGCGGCCTGGCCTGAGCTGTCAGACCGCTATGACGAGCGGTTTCAGCGGCTGTGGATGTTTTACCTATACAGCTGTGCTGCTTTCTTCCGCTCCCGGCAGGGTCAGTTATGGCAGCAGGTCTATTCGCCAGGAACGTCAGATCAGGAGTATCGAAGTGTTCGATAGCAATAATCGCCTGTTCATGAAGTAGCGGGCGAAGGCTTTATTTTTTCCCGCCAAAGGGGTAATCACCACCTTGTCATCAAAGCAAAAAGAGCACCACACCTACCGGTGTTAGTCCATTCAATGTTCAGGCTGTGAGAGAGTTGGCAGACCCGACAAAAGAGTAAGCGTTATTTCTAAAAAACCGAGCTTATGTGCATTGCTCGATGAGTTATTCGGGCATGCTAACGGAGTTCGGTAACCCCGAACAGAGTTCGAGCCTGTCTCAACTCAGGGTTTGTGAAAGCAACGGTGTGCGATTCCCGCACAGTGTCCGTTGGCCAGTCTTCTGACGTCTTACCTTCCGAATTCCGTTACGCCAATGTGCAGTGTCGCAATCCATCAGGGAGCTTGATGGGTGTGCTGCTGTCGCGAGGTGATCCCTCATGGAGGCGCACTGCGCTCCGTGGCAACGGTAAAAAAATAATAGAAGAAGGAAACCAATCATGAAGCAATTTTCGAGGATTACTTTGTCTCTGGCGGCGACGCTGGTTGCCGGTGTGCAGGCAGCCGACCGGGTGCCTGCCAGTGCCGACATGCTGACATCGCAAGGCATAGCGGCGAGTCAGAGCGGTGTTGAGATGACATCGGTTAACAGCCGGGCACTGGCCAATGGCATGACAGTGACGCGGTATCAGCAAATGCACCAGGGCGTTCCCGTCTGGGGGCAGACGGTGACGCAGACCGGGCAGGGCATCGCGGCCGACGTCAGTGGCGATGCACTGATCGGGCTGGCTGCAGAAGTACCGTCCGTCATCCCCTCCATTAAAGTAACCGACGCGATAGACCGGGCGATGACGCAATCGGTTGTAGAGCGCAATCAGCAGGGCATCAGCGCCGGCGCGATGTCGTTTGAGGCGTTAAAGCTGGCCGCAAAGAATCAGGATCACGCGCTGTATATTCATGTCGATGAGCAGGATCAGACGCGGCTGGCCTATCTGATCAACTGGGTTGAGTACGGGGAAGAGCCATCGCGGCCTTTCTATTTTATCGATGCTCATACTGGCGCCGTGCTTGAGCATTGGGATGGCATCGCGCATCAGGAAGCAACCGGGCCGGGCGGAAACGAAAAAACCGGCCAGTATGTCTACGGGACCGATTATCCGGCGATGGACGTCGACGACAACTGCCGAATGTCGACTGACAATGTCGAGACGATCGACATGGGTGGCGCCACCAGTGGTGGCAACGTGTTTTCCTTCACCTGCCCGAACAATGAAAACCGTTACACCAACGGTGCCTATTCCCCGCTGAATGACGCCCATTATTTTGGCAATGTGGTGTTCAATATGTATCAGCAGTGGTACGACACATCGCCACTGGCCCAGAAATTGAGAATGCGTGTGCATTACGGCAACAGTTATGAGAATGCCTTCTGGGATGGCTCGCAGATGACCTTTGGTGATGGTGCCAATCGCTTCTACCCGCTGGTCAGTCTGGATGTGTCGGCGCATGAAGTCAGCCATGGCTTTACCGAGCAGAACTCTGGCCTGCAGTATGCCAATCAGTCCGGCGGTATCAACGAGGCGTTCTCGGATATGGCCGGGGAAGCGGCCGAATATTTCATGAAGGGCAGCAACGACTGGATGGTAGGTGCCGATATCTACAAAGGCCAGGGCTCGTTGCGTTATATGGACGACCCGACCAGAGACGGCAGTTCCATCGGCCACGTATCGGATTATGTCAGTGGCATGGACGTTCACCACAGCTCCGGCGTGTTTAACCGGGCGTTTTATCTGATCGCGACCAGCGAAGGCTGGGACACGCGTCAGGCGTTCGATATTTTCGTACTGGCCAACCAGATGTATTGGAACCAGTCGACCAATTACGAAGCGGGGGCCTGTGGTGCAGTCGATGCAACGGAGGCGCTGGGGTATGACCTTGAGGTTGTCGTCGATGCCTTTGATACCGTCGGCGTTTCCACAGCGGCGTGTGTGCCAACCGGACCCGTCGAATCGGAGCTTGAAAACGGCGTACCGGTAACGGATCTGCAAGGTGGGCAGGGGTCTGAACAGCGGTTCACCGTATTGGTGCCTGCCGGAGCCAGCGATCTGACCATCAGCATCAGCGGTGGCAGTGGTGATGCCGATCTGTATACGCAATTTGGCAGCGAGCCGTCGACGTCAAACTACGATTGCCGCCCCTGGGAAGATGGTAATGCAGAGTCCTGCACAGTTGCTTCGCCCGAGGCTGGGGTTTATCACGTCATGGTGCGCGGCTACAACAGCTACCAGGGTGTAACGCTGCTGGCTGAATTTGACGAAGGCACTGATGGCGGCGGCCCGGATGCGGGCACCGAGTCGAACCTGTCGGCGGCTCAGGGCCAGTGGCTGTATTACACGATCGATGTGCCTGCCGGTATGTCTTCGTTGAACGTAGGCATCGAGGGTGGCAGCGGTGATGCCGATCTTTATGTCAGGCAGGGCGATCAGCCGACCAGCAACCGTTACGATTGCCGGCCCTATCGCAGTGGCAATTCAGAGCAATGCAGCTTTACCAATCCGGCTGCGAATACCTGGACGATTGGCATCAGAGCCTATTACGCCTTCTCGGGAGTGACGCTGAACTGGTCTTATAACTAAGCCAGCGCAACGTTGTGATTAGCAAGGGGCTACGGCCCCTTTTTGCGTTTGGTGGCCTGGTTGACCAACTGGGATGCCAGCCTTAATTGACGGTTCGAATGCGGTCGCGCAAGCCCTTGTCGACAATGATGCGCGTGGAGATTTCCTCAATCGACAACCGTGTTGTATCGATAAAGGGAATGCCGAACCGCCGAAACAGAGCCTCGGCCATGCGTACTTCATCTTCACACTGACGCAGCGATGCGTAGTCGCTGTTGGCTTTGCGCCCGTCGCGAATCTGGTTCAGCCGTTTCGGGTCGATGCTCAGGCCATAGAGCTTGTTGCGAAAGGGCTCCAGTGCCTTGGGCATGCGCGCTTCTTCAAAGTCATCGTCGGTCAGCGGGTAGTTGGCCGCGTAAATGTTGGCTTGCAGCGCCAGAAAGATACTGGTCGGAGTTTTACCGCTGCGGGAAACGCCGACCAGAATAATATCGGCCTTGTCGTAATGATGCAGTCGCCGGCCGTCGTCGTTCTCCAGCGCGAATTGCATGGCATCCATACGGCGCTGGTAATGGCCAAAGTCGGCTGACACCTCGGGTCGGCCGATGCGAATGTTCGACGCCTGCCCCAGCAACTGCTCCAGGGGGCCCAGAAAGGTCGAAATGATATCGACTGTATGGGCATCGCTGTCGTGCACAATGTCGCGAATCTTCGGGTCGATGATGGTTTCGATAATGATCGGTTGCAGACCCGATTCGCGGGCCGCCCTGGCCACCCGGTCAACCGCATTGCGCGCTTTTTGTTCCGTATCAATAAACGACAGAATCGTTTCGGTAAACTGGGTACGGTCGAAATGGGACAGCAGACTGTGGCCCAGCGTTTCAGCGGTGATGCCGGTGCTGTCGGAAATAAAAAAGACGGGGCGGTTGGCACTCATGAACAATTCCTTGAATCCGGAGCGGGTCAGTGGGGGTCACATCCCCATGTCGATGTCCTACACTATAGCGGCGCTGTCTAGGTATAACAGCCGTTCCGACCATTCCGCAAGGCAATGGTCATCATTCATAGAATAAATGCACAACGCCCTCGATCTGAGGTTTAATGAATGCACTGCCCGGCAACAGGGCAGGCAACCCTATCAAGTAGCACGTGGAGATCAGCATGGAATTCGTTAAGGACTTTACCGAACTGGGTATACACGACGTACCCACCGTGGGCGGCAAGAACGCCTCCCTGGGTGAAATGATCAGTCATCTGTCGGCCCTGGGCGTGACAGTGCCGGGTGGTTTTGCAACGACCGCAGAGGCTTATCGCGAATTCCTCGCTTTTGAAGGGCTAAAAGAGCGCATTGATTCACGCCTGTCATCGCTGGACGTCGACGACGTCGAAGCACTGGCAAAAGTGGGCCGTGAGATCCGCAAGGAAGTCATGCTGGCGCCGTTCCCCGAGCGTCTTGAAAAAGAGGTGCGGGCGGCCTACCAGACACTGACCGATGGTGACCCGGGCCGGTCACTGGCCGTGCGCTCCTCGGCGACCGCAGAAGACCTGCCGGATGCCTCCTTCGCCGGCCAGCAGGAAACCTTTCTGAACATCCACGGCATCGACGAAGTGCTGCAGGCGATCAAGGAAGTCTTTGCCTCCCTGTTTAACGATCGAGCCATTGCCTACCGGGTGCATCAGGGGTTCGACCATGCCCACGTTGCTTTGTCGGCAGGTATACAGCGCATGGTGCGCAGCGACATTGGTGCCTCCGGGGTGATGTTCACCATGGACACCGAATCCGGTTTCGACCAGGTGGTGTTCATTACCGCGGCCTATGGCCTGGGCGAAACCGTGGTCCAGGGGGCGGTAAACCCCGACGAATTTTACGTCAGCAAGCGCGCCCTGGCCGACGGTTACCACGGCATTCTGCGTCGTACCCTGGGCAGCAAGCTGATCAAGATGGTCTATGGAGCATCGGCCGAAACCGGCAAATCCGTTGAAACCGTTCAGGTTGACGAAGCCGACCGGTCCCGGTTCTCACTCACCGATGACGAAGTGGAACAACTGGCTCACCAGGCCATGACCATCGAGAAGCACTACAAACGACCGATGGACATTGAGTGGGCGCGCGACGGCGAAGACGGCAAGCTGTACATCGTACAAGCCCGACCGGAAACCGTGAAAAGCCGTGGCTCGGCCACCGTCATTGAACGCTATGCGCTGAAAGAGAAGGGCAAGCTGCTGATCGATGGTCGCGCCATCGGCCAGCGCATCGGTCAGGGCCCGGTCAAGGTGATCAGTGATCTCAGCCAGATGCATCAGGTGCATGCCGGCGATGTGCTGGTCACCGACATGACCGACCCGGACTGGGAGCCGATCATGAAGCGGGCCTCGGCCATCGTCACCAACCGCGGTGGCCGTACCTGCCACGCCGCCATCATTGCCCGCGAACTGGGCATTCCGGCTGTGGTCGGCTGCGGTGACGCGACCGATAAACTGATCAGTGGCGACGACGTCACCGTCTCCTGTGCTGAAGGTGATACCGGCCGCGTTTACCGGGGGCTGCTGGACTTCAACGTCGAAGAGAACGACCTGAGCACCATGCCGGATCTGCCGTTCAAGATCATGATGAACGTCGGCAACCCTGACCGGGCCTTCGATTTTCAGTCGCTGCCCAACGCCGGTGTCGGCCTGGCCCGGCTTGAGTTCATCATCAACCGGATGATCGGCGTGCACCCCAAGGCGCTGCTGCATTACGACGAAGCGCCGGTCGAAGTGCGCGAGAGCATCGACCACCGAATGGCCGGCTACCCGAGTCCGGTCGACTTCTACGTTGAGAAAATCGTCGAGGGCGTGTCGTCGATTGCGGCGGCGTTTTACCCGAAACCGGTGATCGTGCGTTTGTCCGATTTCAAATCGAACGAATACGCGCACCTGGTCGGCGGTTCCCAATATGAACCTCAGGAAGAGAACCCCATGATCGGGTTTCGCGGCGCCTCGCGTTATATCGACGATTCGTTCCGCGAGTGCTTTGAGCTTGAATGCCGGGCCATGAAAAAGGTACGCAATGAAATGGGGCTGACCAACGTCCAGTTGATGGTGCCTTTTGTACGCACCGTTGATGAAGCGCGTCAGGTGGTCGAATTGCTGGCCGACAACGGCCTGGAATCCGGCAAGGACGATCTGAAACTGATCATGATGTGCGAACTGCCGTCCAACGCCTTGTTGGCCGATCAGTTCCTGGAGTACTTCGATGGCTTCTCCATCGGCTCCAACGATCTGACTCAGCTGACCCTGGGCCTCGACCGGGATTCCGGCGTGATTGCGCACCTGTTCGATGAACGCAATGATGCCATCAAAATCCTGCTCAGCATGGCCATTCAAGCGTGTCGCAAGGCCAATAAATACATTGGTATCTGCGGCCAGGGCCCGTCAGACCATCCGGACTTTGCCGAATGGCTGATGGACCAGGGCATCGAATCGGTGTCACTGAACCCGGATTCAGTGCTCAGCACCTGGATCTACCTGGCCGAGCATCACGGCAAGGCCTGATACCTCAGGGCCGGTCTGGCAGGGCAATATCCAGCCAGACCGGCCGATGATCGGACGCCCGCTCCAACGCAGCACTGAGCGGGTGCTCCGGTGCTGGCCAGAAAACACCTGTCCCGAGAACCGCCAGTTGAGTCGACGGCAATACGTAGTCGGCTCGCATTTTCCAGCGTGCGGTCAGGTCATGGCCTCTGTCAGAAAGCGGCCGAAGTGGCTGAACAGACGGATGTGTGACCAGGCGGTTAATCGCTCCCGGTTGACTGTCGCCGCCCGCCGATGACGCATTCAAATCGCCCGCCACGATGAATGGCTGCTCGGCTGCCAAACCGCCAGATAACCCCCGGTCATCCGTCATATACGACGCCCCACTGATGTAGTCCACCCAGAACCGAATCTCATCATGATTGCGGCAAACGTTGCGCCGCTCCGGGCCATCAAAGGCTGGAGGGGTGGGGTGGCTGATCAGCAAATGGCACAACCCCGAGGGCAATGCCAGCGGCAAGTCCCAGTGGGACTTGCTCGACAGGCGCATCACCGCCAGGTCATCGTCCGAATAGAAGGCCGAACCGTCCGGGTTTTCGGGCAACAGGGCGCCGGGCATATCGCGCCATAAAAAGTGCTGAAACGTCCGGCACGCCTCAGTATCGAGCGGAATAGTGGACAAAACCGCCATACCGTACTGGCCCGGGAAGTCGCCGAACCCGAATGGGGATTCCCGGGTGCTCGTTATGTCCTGTTTTACCAGATCCCGCCCGGACGGCACGCCGGTGTTCACCGGCGCGGTAAATCGATAGGGGAAATCCATGCCCGCTTCACGAAGCCGTGCCTGAAAAGCCGTTAACGCCCGTTGCCCGGGATCGTAGTCCAGCTCATTGATGACCCAGACATCGGCATCGACGTGCGCCATTACTTGCAGCAGCGCAGCTACCTGAGGCCCCGGCTTTTCCGTCAGCTCGGTCGTCAGATCGCCAGCGCTGGGGCGGTTGAGTGCGACGTTATAGGTCGCCAGTCGAAGCCTGTTCACCCAATTTACCTGTTGATACACACTGGAGCAGTGTACGACCTCGCCCAGGTGAATGCAGCCTTATGCTGTCATCGCAGGCTTAGGCTTGTCCTTGTGCCTGCCGACAGCAGAACCGCAGTTAGTGCCAGCCCGCTGCCGGGGCATTTAACAACGTCTACGTTGCACGAGCCCGGGGCATCGCCCTCAGGGAACCCGGCTGAATGCACTTATTTGCAGCAGGAGGCTACAGTGTGACCAGACTGTTATCGACCGGCAGGCCAGCGGCTGGTACGTAAGCTTCAGCATTCCAGTCGTTTTCCCACTGGCTGCCATCGATGCAAAAGCGATACTGGTATTGCTGGCCGACCGGCAGGTTCAATTCAAGTTTAAAGTCGCCGGATTTTAGCCGTTTCATCGGATGGCTGTCGGGTGACCAGTCGTTGAAGTCACCGGCCAGGGCAACGGTACTGGCGTTGGGAGCAGCTTCGGCAGGTAACACAAAGGTACACCGACATTCGGGTCTGGAGGTTAGGTAGCGTTTTTTTACCGTCATGGGATCATCCTGTATCGGTCAGCCAAATTCAGACAAGTACAATGAGCATAGTTACAGCGGTCAGGTCTCGCCAATGGGCAGGCGACGCCTGCGAAGCTCCTTGCTAAACTCGGGCCACTGCTGTGTTTATTTTTGCAACGTGCCGGTCTCAAACCGGCGATCTTAATAGGACTCCATGACACCACCACGACCGTCTTTGAAGACATCACCCTCCCAAGCCATCGACCTGGGGTTGCGCTGGTTGCGTGCCGAACCCGAGCTTCGTTCAGGCCCGGCTACGGACAACTGGTTCGAGTTTCTCGGACACGCTAGCACCTTACCGGCTGAGCGCAGGATGCCGTGGTTTTTATGGTGGTTCTGGCTGGGAGCCATTAACGGCATTCTTGCGTTCAGCGGGCTGATGGTCTGGCCCGATGGCAGCGGCATCCACATGCTGATTTTTTTGCTGGTGTTCTGGCTGGCTCCGTTGCTGGTGCTCGTCTGGACACTGGTCAATGCCTGGTGGCGCAAGCGCAGCCCCTGGTGGCGCCACTGGCTAAGCAGCGAAGACGATGCAGTGATCGCCGCCTGGTGCGCCACCCAAAGCCTGAAAGCCCAGGCGCTGTTTGTGGTCGCCGGCATGGCCTGGATGTGGCTGATGTTGCTGACGCGGCAACTGATCTTCTACTGGAGCACCTCATTGCAGGGTGCCTCGGCGCGAGTCGACGATCTGTTCGCGCTGCTGACGCTGGGTATTTTGAACGTACCCGAACCGCTGGCGATCAGCGCGTCGCAGGCAGGCAGCATTACCGGGTGGGAAAGCGATTTGCTGAATTTCTCGGAGTACTGGGCGGTATGGCTGACCCAGGTCACTCTGCTATGGGTATTGCTGCCGGTGGCCATCGCTTTGCTGGTGAATCACGGGGTACTGAGGCGCCGGCTGGCGAACTGGCCACGCTGGAACCGGCAGCTGCACCAGCGCTTTGAACAGCAGCGACCCGAAGCGTTGCACTTTGAATCGCTGACACCGGAGCAACCGTCCACCTTTACGGCCGACAAAACGGACCTGCCGACCGCCGGGATGTCGCCTTCGGTACCGGTACTCGCCTGGCAGGACCCGCTGCCCGGCAGGTTGCCCGCTGGCTCAGTCAAGCTCGGTCGCGGCAGTCTGGCGGAAGACGAATCGACTATTGAGCGGTATACCGAGCAGGAAGAGCCGGTGTGGGTGATTTCCGCACAGGCAGTGCCCACCGGTGATCTGGCCGACCTGATCACCCTCAGCGCGGGCAGCCACAAAGAAGTCAAAGTGTTGTTAAGCAGTTCGGCTGAACCGGGTTCCGGACAGCGGGCAACCGACCGCCAGAGCTGGCAGGGCTTCGTCAGCACCCAGGAGTTGCCAGTGCAATTGTACTGGCTGGAAGATCAGGCAACCGAGCCGGAAGCCGGGAAGGGGGCATCATGACCCGGAACCCCGCAACTGCCATGGCTACCCCGGTATTCGCGGTGGTTGGACACCCCAATCAGGGCAAATCCAGCCTGGTGTCGACGCTGACTCAGGATGACCACATCGCGGTATCTCCTGTCAGCGGCACCACCCGGGATGCCCATCGCTATCAGTTGATGCTTGAGCAAAGCGTTCTTTATGAACTGATCGATACACCCGGGTTTCAGCGTGCACGCCAGATCATCGCCTGGTGTGAACAGCACAGTGAGGGTGCCGCGGGCCGGCCTGAGGCGTTGCGGCGGTTTGTCGAGGCGCATCGCGACGACCCCAAATTCGCAGACGACTGCACTCTGCTGACCCCCGTGCTGGAAGGAGCCGGCATTGTTTATGTAGTCGATACCAGCCAGCGTTTCGACGCCACCTTTGAAGCCGAACTGACGCTGCTCTCCTGGACCGCCCAGCCGCGACTGGCGCTGTTGAACCCAATACGGGCAACCGGACACGAAGCCGAGTGGCAACTGGCGCTGCAGCAGTATTTTTCGCTGGTGCGCACCTTCAACCCTTTGCAGGCACCGTTTGAGCATCATCTGGGTTTGTTGCGCAGCATGGCGGAGATTCATCTGCCCTGGCGTGAGGGCCTGATGCGCAGCGTTGAGGCCTTGTCGGAGCAACGCCAGCAACGCCATCAGCACAGCGCTGAAGCCCTGGTGTTGTACTTGCAAAAAGTGCTGCAACACCGTCTGCGTCTGCCCCTGGCCGGTCCCAAAGATCAACTCAAGCAGCAGGGGCTGGCTCAATTTAACCGCGATATCCAGCGACAGGAGCAGCAACTGCAGATCACCCTCGCGGGCTATTACGGGCATCGCAATCTGGACTGGACTGGCGAATGGCAATCGCTGGCGACCGATGACTTGCTGGATGCGCACGAATGGCGGGCCTGGGGCTTGTCGCGAACCCGGCTGGCGTCACTGAGCGGTGCGGCCGGTGCGGCTTCCGGGCTGGCAGTCGATGCAGCCGTCGGGGGCACCTCCCTGTTTCTCGGAGCGGTTGTGGGCGGCGCACTGGGTAGCCTGGCCGGAGGCTTTGCCGGACGCGACCCGCTGAGTTTTGAGGTGCTGTCCCGGGTGCCCGGCTACGAGCAATGGCAACTCGGGCCGGTCTCCAATCTCGAGTTTGCATTGGCCCTGGCGGGGCGAAGCCTGCGCATCTGGTATCAGTTGCGTTGCCGTAACCATGCCCGGCGCGATGCCGTGTTACTTAATCAGTCTGATTTAAGCCACTGGCTGGACGGCCTGGGTCGCAAACAGCAGGTCCAGTGGGTGTACTGGGTCCGTAAAATGATGAAAAGACCCTTGAACGAGAGTGAACAAAGCCAGTTAATGGGTCTGATTGTTGCTCTTGGGGAGCAAATGGATAAACCTGAGTCGAATCCGTCTTAGTAAAAAGCCATCAATGTGATACTCTTTTGCCCTTATTAACCAAACGTGTAAGGACGCCGTAACGTGATCTGGATTGTGCTGGGCCTGGTAGTCGTTTTATTGATCGTATTGGGCCCGAGGCCCCGAGTGGCGTTGCGGTGGGTTGTCGATGAACTGCCAGTCGAGCTTGGTGGATTGTCCGACTGGCTGGCAGAGACGGAGCAATCACGGGGCGAAGTCACTGAAGGGGCCGAAAAGCACGTTCGGTTCGCCAACCCGAACGCACCGGCCAAAACACCGCTGGTGGTGCTCTACCTGCACGGTTTTTCCGCAACCCGCCAGGAGCTGGCTCCCATTCCCGAACGGGTCGCCGAGGCCATTGGCGCCAACTATTACGGCGCCCGTTTGACTGGCCATGGCCTCGACAGCGAAAGCCTCGGCAAGGCCCAGGCCGGTGACTGGCTGAAAGACACCGCCGAAGCCTGGCAGATCGCCCGGTCGCTGGGTGACCGTGTCATCGTCATCAGTTGCTCGACGGGTGGCACTCTGTCTACCTGGCTGGCACAACAACCATCGGCACAGGATGCCCTGGCCGCCATGGTGCTGTTCGCTCCCAACTTTCAGCCACGACATTGGGCGTCGAAGCTGTTTGGCTGGCCCTGGTCCCGCTATTGGATGCCGTGGCTTGCCGGTCAGGAATATGGCCGTGAACCAGAGGGTGAGCTGTCTGGCAAATACTGGACCTCCAGTTACCCCACCCGGGTGCTGCATCAACTGCAGGCACTGGTGGTTGCGGTCAGAAAAAGCCGACTCGACGCCATCACGGCCCCTTCGTTGTTTCTGTACAGTGAGGACGATCAGGTGGTGAATGCCCGTTACACAGACCGGGTCTACGAGAAGTGGGGTTCTGAGATTAAGGAACGTATTCGGATTGATGGGGTGGACGGGGAGTCCAACCATGTGTTCACCGGAGACATCGTTGCGCCACACCGGACCGAAGACAGCATAGAACAGGTGCTGACCTTTCTGAAACAACAGGAAATAGCAGCCACACCGGGTTAGCCTGAAGCCTGACCCGGTGTGAGCCGGGCCTACTTAGAAGTGCAGACCAACCGTGAAGTACCCATTACCCGGGTGAGCACCGCCTTCGATGAACAGTACCCTGTTGCTGATCAGGATATTGAGCCCAACTTCAGCGGCCAGGCCAAAGTCTGCATCACCATTTCCCTCAGCGCCAAGGCCCGGGCCCAGGCTCGCGTACATGTCGAGGCCGGTATCGAGCGGAAACAGAAAACCCAGTGACAGATCTCCGCCGATGGCTACATCATCGTTAAAGCCAACGCCCAACTCAAGTTCACCGTAGGTGTTCAGACCATTGTTTTGCAGTGCGGGAACGTGAATGGGGAAGCCGATGGCGCCGATAAAACCAACGCCACCGCCATAGGAGGCGAGGCCCAGCTCAGCGCCACCGCGGCCACCGGCATAGGCCGTGCTGGCAAGCGTTGCGGCCGCGAGCGTTGCTGCGATCAGTACTTTTTTCATGTGAGTATCC
This sequence comes from Saccharospirillum alexandrii, assembly GCF_004000275.1. Classification (GTDB taxonomy): domain Bacteria; phylum Pseudomonadota; class Gammaproteobacteria; order Pseudomonadales; family Natronospirillaceae; genus Saccharospirillum; species Saccharospirillum alexandrii. Next base: position 1,018,306 of record NZ_RCIP01000001.1, on the reverse strand, counting down.
TCAAGCGAACAGTGTGGAGTTTCGAAGCTAAACAGCCTTGTTTAAGACTCCTGACGATGCAGTCTAGCGGGTCATCACGACAATTTGAACGCTGTAACGGCCAGAACGGCTATGGAAATCAACGCCCGGGTCACTTAAACTTCGCGACCTCATTAATCTGTGGCTCTGGATTTGCGATCCAGCCCGCTATAGGACATTTCATGACTGACACCACTGTAGCAGAAACCATTGCGGTTTCTGCAATGTATCACTTCGTTCGTCTCAACGATTACGCCGACTACCGTCAACCCCTGCTGGATCTGATGGAAGCGGAAGGTATTCGAGGCACCTTGCTGCTGGCCTCTGAGGGCATCAATGGTACCGTCGCCGGCAAACCGGAGGCCATACAGCGCCTTCTTGACTGGATTAAAAGCCAGGGCCCGTTCGCCGGCCTCAGCCACAAGGAATCTTTTTGCGATGAGATGCCGTTTTATCGCACCAAGGTAAAGCTCAAGAAAGAAATCGTCACCATGGGTGTTGAAGGCATCGATCCGCTGAATGTAGTCGGTACCTACGTAAAGCCCGAAGACTGGAACGCGCTGATTTCAGACCCCGAAGTTGTGCTGGTCGATACCCGTAATGAATACGAAGTGGCCATTGGCACCTTCAAGAATGCACTGAACCCACATACCCAGACTTTTCGTGAATTTCCGGACTATGTAAAACAGAACCTTGACCCGGCCAAGCACAAGAAAGTCGCGATGTTTTGCACCGGCGGCATTCGCTGCGAGAAATCCACGGCTTACCTGAAAGAGCAGGGCTTCAACGAGGTGTACCACCTCGAAGGCGGCATTCTGAAATACCTCGAGAACGTTCCGAAAGCCGATTCCCTGTGGCAGGGCGAGTGCTTCGTGTTCGATAACCGCGTCACGGTAAAACACGGCCTCGAACCCGGCCGTTACGACCAGTGCCACGCCTGCCGGATGCCCATTTCCGATACCGAAAAAGCCCACGCCCACTACGAACCGGGCGTTAGCTGCCCGCATTGCTACGACAAGGTGACCGAAGACCGTCGTCAGCGCTTTATTGAGCGCGAACGCCAGGTGCAACTGGCCAAAGCGCGCGGTGAAGCGCACATCGGTGCCGACGCCAAAGAAAGCATCGAACAGCGCCGGGCTCGCAAAGCGGCTGAGCGTGAGGCCCAGCGGTCTGCTGGCTTGTCTGCATAGCCCAAGTTCCAGAGTTCGGGGCTGCTAGGTGGCAATGGCCCGCGCCAGCCACCTGGGGCACCCCTGTGGGGTCGGCGTTAATCCGTCCATGGAGCCTAGGCCGCAGCATCCCTGCTGCGGACTCCCCCACAGAGGTACCCCAGGTAGCCGTCGCTCGTCTTTTCAGCGAACTCCGAAACTTGTATTAGCTGCGGCGATTTCAATCCTGCCCGAATCCAAACACCAGAGTGGCCCGGTAAGTCTGTTCCGGGCTCAGGGTACAATCGGGAAAGTGCTCGTGATTGGGCGAGTCAGGCCAAGCGCCCGGTTCCATGCAGAAAGCGCCATGGCGCTGATAAGTCTCTGTATCGTTTTTCGGCGTTCCGCCCAGAAAACCGCCACTGTAAAACTGCACACCGGGCAGGGTACTTGAGCACCGCATCCAGCGACCGCTGGGTACATGCCGGGCTTCGGCCATCAGCGTCAGTGGCTCCTCCATTGTGTTGCCAAATACATAGTTGTGATCGTAGCCGCCGGCCCGAGCCAGGCTGGGGTCATCCAGGCTTTCCAGTGCCTGGTCGATCGGGCGCCAGTTGCGCAAATCCAGCGCCGTGTTTTCAACCTTAACCAATTGGCCCGTGGGCAGCAGCGTGGCATCGATGTCGGTCACGGTATCGCTGTGTACCCGGAATTCATGATCTTTCAGCGTGCCTGCTGCCGCACCCGCGAGATTGAAATAAGCGTGATTGGTCAGATTCACCAGCGTGGTTTTCGTCGTGGTTGCCTCGTAGTCGATGACAATCTCATCCTTATCCGTTAGCCGGATTCGCTGAGTTATGGTCAGCTCGCCCGGGTAGCCGGCATCGCCGTCCGGTGACGTCAGTGTGAAAATCAGACTGGGTTCGTCGTTTTCCAGGTTGATCTGGCTGTCCCAAATGAGGTGACCAAAGCCTTGTGATCCACCGTGCAGATGGTGCCCGCCACTGTTGCACTCAAGGTCCAGTGCCTGGCCGTTGACGCTGGTTTTGCCATGGCCAATGCGGTTGGCGTAGCGGCCAATGGTCGCGCCAAAGTTGGCGTTCTGGGCAATAAAGGCCTCTAGCGTGTCGCAACCCAGAACCAGGTTTTCGTTATCCGCCATGCCGGGTAATCGAAAGCCCACGAATGCCGCCCCCAGGTTGTAGAATCGGGCTTCGCTCCCGTTTTTGTTGCGCAGCGTGAACGCTTTAACGGCGCGGCCGTCACTGAGGGTGCCAATGGTTTCTTCAGAGTTAATTGGGGGGGCGGTCACAGGGGGCTCCAGATTTATTGTTGATTTATTTATTGTCACTCAAGTCTTAAATTTGCCAGATTACGAGTGGCGGGTGCCAATGTTGGGTCTGTGGGGGAGTCCGCAGCAAGGATGCTGCGGCCTAGGCTCCAAGGACGGATTTACGCCGACCCCACAGAGCCAACATTGGTGGCCGACGCGGACGATTGGCACCATAGTAACTTTGACGACTTTGGTTAATGTGAATAGGCGCCGTATTGTGAAAGCAGCGGCCGGGCAAGTCCATCCCGGCACTGGCTTTTATGGTCAGTCCGGGTAGGCACCATCGACCGGGTGGCAGACGTAAACCGTAGGCTTGATGCCAAATTCGGCCTCGTAGCGCTGGTTTACCCGCTCGATGACGGACTCGACCTGGTGCTCATGCACCAGCGACACAACACAGCCACCGAAGCCGCCTCCGGTCATGCGAACGCCGCCCTGGTCACCGATCAGGTCGGCAATCATGGCCACCAGGCCATCGATGGGCGGCACGGTAATTTCGAAATCATCCCGCATCGAGGCATGGCTGGCGGCCATCAACTTACTGATTCGTGGCCAGTCCGATTGGGCCAGGGCATCGGCCGCCGACAGGGTGCGCTCGTTTTCGGTGATGATGTGACGGGCCCGGCGGTAGGTGACCGGGTCCATCCCGTTCTTCGCTTGCTCCAACTGATCCAGTGTGGCATCGCGCAGGGCCGGTACTTCCAAGTGCCGGGCGGCGGCTTCGCACTGTAACCGGCGCTGGTTGTATTCGCTGTCGACCAGACCGCGTTTCACATTGGAATTGATGATGACGATGGCCGCATCCGCAGGCATGGGTACCGGCTGGGTGGTCAGGCTGCGGCAGTCGATCAGGGCGGCGTGGCCTTGTTGTCCCCGGGCCGATATCAACTGATCCATAATGCCACACTGGCAACCAACAAACTGGTTTTCGGCCTGCTGGCTGAATAGGGCCGCTTGGGTGCCGCTGAGGGTTTCCCCGGCCAGTTGGGTCATGGCGCGGGCAGTCACCACTTCGAGTGAAGCTGATGAACTGAGGCCAGCGCCCTGAGGCACATTGCCTGTGATCAATAAGTCAGCGCCACAAAGCTGATAACCCGCCTGGCGCAGTACATCGCAAACACCGCGCAAGTAATCGGACCAGGGGGTGGCAGCGTCGTGCTCGATGGGCTCATCCAAGTGGAAGCTGGAGCGGGCTTCATTCAGGTCGAGCGCCACCAGATTCACAACCCGGTCTTCGCGCGGGTTGCCAACAATACAGGTGTGGTAATCAATGGCTGCCGGCAATACAAAGCCGTCGTTGTAGTCGGTGTGCTCGCCGATCAAATTGACGCGACCCGGTGCCTGAAAGTGATGGTGCGCGGGGGTGCCGTAGAGCCGTTCGAAGGCCTGGCGGGCAGTGGTGTACAAATCCATTAGCGTTGTTCCCGGTAGTGGATGTCGCTGAGTGCCTGCAGCCGTTCGGCCGCTTGCTCAGGCGTTAGGTCGCGTTGCGGTTCAGCCAGCATTTCATAGCCGACCATGAATTTGCGCACGGTGGCACTGCGCAGCAGGGGCGGGTAGAAGTGCGCATGCACCTGCCAGTGATCGTTGGCATTGCCATCGCAGGGTGCACCGTGCCACCCCATTGAATAGGGGAAGGAGGTTTCAAAGAGATTGTCGTAACGGGTCGTCAGGCGCTTGAGTATGTCGGACAGGGCGTGCTTTTCATCGGCGTTCAGGTCGGTCAGATGGCGCCGGTGCTGGCGTGGCATCAGCAGCGTCTCGAACGGCCAGCTGGCCCAGAACGGTACCACGGCGATCCAGTGGTCGTTGCTGACCACAGTGCGGCTGCCATCGGCGGTTTCCCGCTCTGCGTAGTCGAGCAGCAGGGGACGACCCTGTTGTTCAAAGTATTCGCGCTGGGCTCTGTGTTCACGGGCGGGCAAGGTGGGCAAGCCATTGCTGGCCCAGATTTGGCCGTGCGGGTGTGGTTGCGAGCAACCCATCACCGCGCCCTTGTTTTCAAACAACTGCACCCAGCGATAACGGCGGCCCAGTTCCTCCAGTTGTTCAACCCAGGTATCCACCACTTTGCCAATGGCCGGCACCGACATTTGCGGCAGCGTTTGCGCATGATCCGGGCTGAAGCACAGCACTCGTGCCTCACCTTGTTCGGCCTGAACCCGCATCAGCGGGTCGTGCTCTGTCTCATAGGCGGGAGTGTCGGCGGTCAGAGCGCCGAAATCGTTTCCAAAAACGAAGGTATCGGTGTAGTCCGGGTTGCGGTCTCCGGAAATTCGCGTGTTGCCCGCGCACAGATAGCAATTCGGGTCGTGGTGGGGCAGGTCCGGATCGTTGACCGCTTCGGTCTGCCCTTGCCAGGGGCGCTTGGAACGGTGCGGAGAGACCAGTACCCAGTCTTCAGTCAGGGGGTTGAACCGCCGGTGCGGATGGTCGCTCGGGTTGAAGGAATGGGCGCTCATTGCAGCCTCCTGTTATTCTTTGCATCGCAGTTTATCGCATTTGAAAACGTTTTCAAGATTGAATTGGTTGCCTCAGCTCCGGCGCGCGTTGTATCAATTCAGAAAAGCGGTCAAACTTGATCAATACATACTCAAAGCGTTTCAGGAGAGTAGGGCATTGGCAAATATTAAGGATGTTGCGAAAGCAGCAGGGGTCTCGGTGTCGACGGTTTCACGGGTCATCAACGATTCGGCATCGGTCGTGCCCGATAAACGCCAGGCCGTACTGGCCGCCATGGAAGCGTTGCAGTACCGCCCCAACTCTCTGGCTCGTGCCCTGGTCAACAGCCGGTCCGACTGCGTCGGATTATTGGTGGGCGAAATTGACTCCCCTTTCTTTGGGGCATTGATGGCGGGTGTACACCACGTCGTGCACGACAGTGGCAAGCATGTGATCGTGACGGCTGGCTATCACCACATCGACAAAGAGCGGGATTCAATCCGTTTCCTGCTCGACCGCCGCTGTGACGCGCTGGTCATTCACTCCAAGGCCCTGCCCGATGATGAACTGGTGCGCCTGCTCGAACTCGATATTCCCATCATCATTGTGAACCGGCTGATTCGAGGCTGGGAACATCGCTGTGTCTATCTCGACAACGAATATGGTGCCTACCTGGCAACACGGCATTTATTGTCGAAAGGTCACCGCGACATCGCCTACATCGGTACCAACATCGCGATTGAAGACGGTGCCGACCGGGTTCACGGTTACCGCCGCGCCCTGGAAGAATTCTCCGTCCCCTTTAACGAGCGCAAGGTGGTGCGAACCTTCCCGGATGAAGAGGGGGGCCACAATGCCATGGCTGAGGTTGTCAGTCGCAACCTGGGTGTTACCGCGGTTTTTACTTACAATGACGCCATGGCCGCCGGTGCCATCACCATGCTGCAGGATTCAGGGCACCGGGTGCCGGAAGAAATATCGGTGGTCGGGTTCGACGACGTGATTCTCGCCCGCCTGCTGAACCCGAGACTGACCACCATTCGTTACCCGGTCTATGAAATGGGGGCGCTGGCGGCCCGTATCGTCATGCATCAGCTCGACAGTAAATTCGCCAGTGCCGACCAGCCGCTGCGATTCACCCCGCGCCTGATTGAACGACAGTCGGTTCGGGATGCAGCGCCGGTCGCCGTCTAGAACCAGGTCTTCGGTTATGGAACAACGCCAGCAGATGATTGAATGGTTTGCCGAGCAGTTTGATCAGCGCGGCATTCGTTTTGACGAACCGCATCGCATGCACGACTTTGACGCGCCCGATAATCGTGCCTGCGAACGCCTGCTGGTCGAGGCCGATCGCCGCTTTCGGGTGCGATTCAATCGTCCCATTGCCCCCATTGAACTGACGGAAGCCCTCTACAGCGCCTGTTTCTACCAGCACCGTGCCGATCGAATACTGCGTGAGAACTCCCTGCTTGGCCGGTTGCGCGGCTGGATCGGTAGAGGCTAATGCCGCTCCCAATGAGTCTTAGCAATAAATATCACTGTGATTAGCAGGTTTTGGCGGTTGCTTTATCGTTTCTGTTTAATTTTCTCGCAATAAGCCCTGTTTTTAGTGGTGAATTCAGTGCCACTCACCCGGGTATTTTTTTCTATACTGATTTGGTCCCCAGCGTTCTTAAATTAAGACGACTTTAGCCATTGACGTACAGGAGAAGACCATGCGAGTAGGCGTCCCAAAAGAAATAAAAAACCACGAATATCGCGTCGGACTGACCCCGACCGCGGTGCGCGAGCTTGTTCACAATGGCCATGAAGTCGCGGTTGAAACCCAGGCGGGTGCCGCCATCGGTTTCAGTAACGAGGAATATCAGGCCGCGGGTGCCCAAATACTGGATTCGGCCGCTGGCGTGTTCGACTGGGCTGAGATGATTGTAAAGGTCAAGGAGCCACAGGCCGTCGAACGCAAGATGCTCAAACCGCATCACACCCTCTTTACCTACCTGCATCTGGCACCGGATGTGCCGCAAACCAACGATTTGATTGAATCGGGTGCCACCTGCATCGCCTATGAGACCGTCACCGATCGCTCCGGCCGCTTGCCTTTGCTGGCGCCCATGTCGGAAGTGGCGGGTCGCATGTCCATTCAAGCGGGTGCCCATTGTCTGGAAAAAGCCCAGGGTGGCCGAGGTCTGCTGCTTGGTGGGGTACCCGGTGTGGCACCGGCACTGGTCACGGTTATCGGCGGCGGTGTCGTTGGGCAGAACGCCATTGCCATGGCGGTCGGTCTGGGTGCGGATGTTACCGTGCTCGACAAGAGCATCGACACCTTGCGTGAGCTCGACAAGCAATATGGCAACAAAATCCGCACGGTCTACTCCACGCGTGAAAGTGTTGAGCAACATGTGCTGGAGGCCGATTTGGTGGTCGGCGCGGTGCTGATTCCCGGTGCGGCTGCACCGAAGCTGGTGACGGCCGACATGATCAAACGCATGAAGCCGGGCGCGGTGGTGGTCGATGTAGCCATTGATCAGGGCGGGTGTTTTGAAACCTCCAAAGCGACCACCCACGCTGAACCGACGTATGTCGTCGACGACGTTGTGCACTACTGTGTTGCCAACATGCCGGGTGCCGTCGCCCGTACCTCCACCATGGCACTGAACCATGCAACCCTGCCCTTTACTCTGGCCCTGGCCAACAAAGGGGCCAGACAGGCCATGCAGGATGATGTTCATTTGCTCAACGGACTGAACGTCTGCCGTGGCAAAGTGACCTACAAGAGCGTGGCGGATGATCAGGGGCTTGAGTACCTGGCACCCAAAGACGCACTGGCGCTGCTTTAACGCCGTTTACAAGCGAAAGGGCAAGCCTTAGGCTTGCCCTGAGCTTAAACAGGGGCGAATGCTAGCGTGATAGGGGTTTTTGATTCGGGCATCGGTGGCCTGACGGTACTGCAATGGATTCGTCAGCGACTGCCACAGGCCGATCTGCTGTACCTTGCCGATCAGGCGTTTGCGCCCTATGGGGCCAAGTCTACCGAGTTGCTGCAGCAGCGCTGCGACCGCATTGCCGACTGGCTGATCGCCCAGGGCTGCACCGTTCTGGTGGTCGCCTGCAACACGGCCACGGCGCATTGTGTGGATGCCCTGCGCCAGCGCTTGCCATTCGACATCATCGGCGTCGAGCCGGGTATCAAACCGGCTGCCCTAGGTACCCGCAGTGGCGCCATTGGCATTCTCGCCACCGAAAACACCCTGGCGTCCAGCCGCTATCAGCAGCTGGCTTCTCGCTTCAACCCCAACACCTGTGTCGTTAATCAGCCGTGCCCGGGCCTGGCCGATGCCATTGAACTGGGGCCGGATACCGAGCAGATTGACGCCATTCTGACCCGGTGTACCGCTGTCATGACCGATGCTGGCGTCGATCGCGTGGTGTTGGGCTGTACCCATTATCCGCTGGTGAAAGACCGTTTGCAGCGTCTGCTGGGCACCCAGGTGCAGTTGATTGACACCGGTGAGGCCATCGCAGGTGAGGTGGCTCGCCGGGCTGGCAGTGCCGAGTGGGGGCAGGGCAGTACGCGCTTGCTGACCACCGGCTCACTGCCCCGGTTACAGCAACTGATTGGCGCTTACCCTGTGCTGAGCTCGCATTTTCAGGCCAACCAGTGCGAGCCTGCGCCTGATTTGATGGATTTGGCTCAGACCACCGGTTCTTCCAGCGCATAGAGGTCATCTTCCATGCGGGCATGGTGTTCCTGCATCATGGCCAGTGCCTGGGCGATGGCCCGGTTGTGCAAAGCCGGTTTAAGCGCTTCGATGAAATAGTCGATCACCGATTCGCATTCAAACTGCCCGAGTTCAATCTCAAGCTCCGTCTCAAACCAGCGTTTCGTCGATAAATTAAGCGATTCCCTTGCTTCCCGGGTCATCAGTGCCTGTGTCATGTCGTGCTGCTCCACTACGCCTTATTAAGATTCCACCTTCGCAGAACGGTGTTTAGGGATCAAATGACTTTTATTTTGCGATATACTCCATCTTAAACGATTAAGAGGTGACTGTGTGGGTGTTTCCAACAGCCAGAGTCGAGGTCTCCCATCGTTATGCTGGCCCGCAGTGCCCGCTACAACCATAAAAACAAGAGAGCGCAACCATGAAAAACACAGTGATTCCCTGTTTGGGAGCCGCCACAGTCGCGGCTGCCTTGTTGTCTGCCTCGGCATTGGCCGTGGAACTGACCATCGCCTGCGGTGCCGTTGGCATAGAACGCCAGGTCTGCATTGATGGCGCCAACCGCTGGGCCGAACAGACCGGGCACAGCGTCGATGTTGTCGCCACCCCCCAGTCTTCGACCGAGCGCCTGGCCATGTATCAGCTGTTGCTGCGCGAACGTCACAACACCGTCGATGTGTTTCAGATCGATGTGATCTGGCCGGGTTTGCTGGGTGAGTATTTGCTGGATTTAACGCCTTATGTGCCAGACACCGATGCCTTCTTCCCCAATCTAATGGCCAATAACACCGTCGATGGCCGGCTGATCGCGATGCCCTGGTACGTTGATACCGGGTTGCTGTATTACCGCAAAGATCTGCTCGAACGCTATGGTCACACGGTACCGCAAACCTGGGATGAGCTTGAAACCATTGCCACCGAGGTACAACGCAGCGAGCGTTCGCAGAACGGGAACTTCTGGGGGTATGTCTGGCAGGGCAGCGATTATGAAGGGCTGACCTGCAATGTCATGGAATGGCTGGTCAGCAGCAATGCCGGAACCGTTGTCAGCGCTCAGGGGGTGGTCACGCTCGATAATGACCGCGCCGCCCGTATCATCGAGCAGGCCGCCGGCTGGATCGACACCATTTCACCGTCCGCGGTGCTGGAGTACCAGGAAGAAGACGCCCGGGCGCAGTTCGAGGCGGGCAACGCCTTGTTTATGCGTAACTGGCCCTACGCCTGGCGCCTAGCCAACGAGCCTGAGTCTGCGGTGTCCGGGAGCGTGGGTGTTACGGTGTTGCCGCAAGGCGACTCGGGCGCGCCCAGCGGGGCCCTGGGTGGCTGGCAGCTGGCGGTAACCGAGGCCACTCGCTACCCAGACCTGTCTGCTGATCTGGTGCGGTTTCTGACCAGCGAGTCCGAGCAGCGCCGGCGTGCTGAATTCGGGTATTTGCCGACCCGGTCGGCCTTGTATAACGAACCGGAACTGACGCAGAACAACGCCGTATTCGAACCCGTTGGCCGGGCGTTGGAAAACGTGGCGGTGAGGCCCTCGTCAGCCACCGGTCGTACCTACAAGTACGTCTCTCGCTATGTGTCCGGTGAAATTCACGAGGTATTGCGCGGCACCAAATCGACCACGGACGCACTGGCCTCCATTACCGACCGCATTGTCGAGCGCGGGCTTGGCGATTTGCAACGGCCCTGACCGAATCTGCGCGGGCCGATTGGCTGGCTGAAAGTCACATTCTGCCCGGTCGGCCTTGTATTCCAGACTGCTAGACCTGACTTGACGGGAATCGATCAGGAGAATTGCCCGTGAGTTCAACCCAAGACCCTCAGGACACTACCGACGCAACTGAGCCACTTGCCGCCAATCACCCTGGTACCGCGCCCGGGTCTGGCCCGGTATCTGCCGCCATCCCCTTTGGATTTCTAGCCCAGCTGTGGCCCTATCTGAAACGCTATCGTCATTTAATGCTGGGCGCCGCTGCGGCCCTGGTGCTCACCTCCGGCCTGACACTGGCGCTGGGGCAGGGCGTACGCCTGGTGATCGACCAGGGCATACTGGCCGAATCACTGAGCGCACTGAATCGCACCCTGGGGTTTGTAATGGTGCTGGTTGTGGCGATGGCCGTCGGTACCTTCGTGCGTTTTTATCTGGTCACCTGGCTCGGCGAACGCGTCTCGGCGGATTTGCGAGCCGATGTCTTTGCTCACCTGGTGCACATGCATCCGAGCTACTTTGAAGAAAACGCCAGCGGCGACATCATGTCGAGGCTGACGACCGATACCACTCTGCTGCAGTCCATTATCGGCTCCAGCCTCTCGTTTGCCCTGCGTAATGCGCTGACGGTGACCGGTGGCCTGGTCATGTTGCTGATTACCAACCTCAAGTTGTCGCTGGTGGTTCTGCTGGGCGTGCCTGCGGTGCTGATTCCGGTGTTGTACATGGGCAAACAGGTGCGCCAGCTCAGCCGGCGCAGTCAGGACACCGTCGCCGATGTTGGCAGTTACGCTGGCGAGATCATCCGCCAGATCAAGACCGTGCAGAGCTATGCTCGTGAACCCTTCGAAAAGGCGGCCTTTCAAGTGGAAGTCGACGCTGCTTTGGAGGTAGCCCGCCAGCGTATTCGTCAGCGCAGTATCCTGATGGCGGTTGTTATTCTACTGGCCTTTACCGCCATCGCGGCCATGGTCTGGGTTGGTGGGTACGATGTCATGACGGGCACCATGAGCGGCGGTGAACTGGCCGCCTTTGTGTTCTACGCCGTTATGGTGGCCTTTGGTGTCGCCGGTGTGTCGGAGGTTTACGGCGAAGTGCAGCGGGCGGCGGGTGCGACCGAGCGCCTGATGGAATTGCTGGCCGAGCCCTCGATCATCGTATCGCCCGCTGAAGCCGGGCCTCTCGACCAGGAAGCCGAAAATCACCTGACGCTGAACAACGTCAGCTTCAGCTATCCGAGTCGGCCTGAAACCAATGCGCTGAGTGACGTAAGCCTAGCCGTAAAACGCGGCGAGACGGTCGCACTGGTCGGTCCGAGTGGCGCCGGTAAATCCACCCTCTTTGAGTTACTGCTGCGCTTTTACGACCCGCAACAGGGCTCAGTCACCCTGCTGGGGCAAGATGTCCGGGCGCTGCCGTTACCCGAATTGCGCCAGCATATCGGCCTGGTCCCTCAGCAGCCCGTGCTGTTCAGCAACGATGTCTGGCACAACATCCGCTATGGCCGACCTGACGCCTCTGACGCCGAAGTGCTGGCGGCGGCCGAAGCAGCCAACGCTATGGCGTTTATTGAGGCCCTGCCACAGGGGTTTGCCAGCGACCTGGGTGAGGCCGGGGTGAGACTCAGTGGCGGCCAAAAGCAACGCCTGGTCATCGCCCGGGCCATTTTGAAAGACCCCGATCTGTTGCTGCTCGACGAAGCCACCAGCGCTCTGGACGCAGAAAGCGAATATCAGGTTCAGCAAGCGCTGGAGAAATTAATGAAGCAGCGCACCACTCTGATCATCGCACATCGGCTGGCGACGGTTCAGGGGGCGGATCGAATCGTGGTAATGGATCAGGGACGCATCGTTGCTGAAGGCACGCACACTCAGTTGCTGACACAGTCTCCCCTCTACCGGCGGTTGGCCGAACTGCAGTTCGGGCAGGCCTTGTCGGCGAATGAAGATGAAGCCATTACCAGCAACTGACGGAGAAATGTCGGGAATTGATCAAAAAACAGCGCCTACAGGCGCTTTTTTTTTGAACGCCGGTTTTAACATCGAGTCGTACTCGCATAACCAACCACGATAACAATTTTGTGAGTAGTGTGACTGTCAATGGGTTGTATGGGGCGTGTCAGTGCGTTAGTCTTTAGTGCACGAAACGTTAGCGGGGTGTCTTACACCTTCCAAACCAACGTGCGACCTGTCAGCGACAAACAACCGTTGTAGCGCCCGTCCCTAAGTGCATGTCGACCTTGGGCCGTGCAGTCGATAGTCGCCACGCGTGTTATATGTAAGCGGTACGGTCAGCGTTCGCAGCAGCGCTAATGGCCGTCCGTTTGCCTTAACTCTTGATCCCAATCTGACAGTAGGGAACCTTTATGACTGAAAATACCGACATGATTCCACCCGATGGGCGTGTAGATGCCATCGATACCGACTATCAGATCGGTCAGGACAACATCAAAATGAATATCGGGCCTTTCGGGCTCGATATTCATAACCGTGTGTTCCTGATTTCCGGTCTCTCAGTCGTTGCCTTCGTCATTCTGACGCTGGCATTCCAGACCAGTCTGGGGCCCATGTTCACCAATTTACGGAATTGGCTGACAGGCAACCTCGACTGGTTTTTCCTGATTTCCGGTAACATCTTCGTTCTGGTGTGTCTGTTTCTGATCGTATCGCCCATGGGCAAGGTACGCATTGGCGGAACCGACGCAACACCGGATTACACCTACATGGGCTGGTTCTCCATGCTGTTTGCCGCTGGTATGGGCATTGGCCTGATGTTTTACGGCGTCTCCGAGCCCATGTCGCACTTCAGCTCATCTTTGGGTGGCATCGCGACCGAAGGCGGCGTTCGTACCGACTGGGCACCGCTCGGTGCTGCAGAAGGCGATGCGGCTGCTGCACAACGGCTGGGCATGGCTGCAACGATCTACCACTGGGGCCTGCACCCCTGGGCGATTTACGCGGTACTGGCACTCGCACTGGCCTTGTTTTCGTTCAACAAAGGGCTGCCACTGACCGTACGGTCCATCTTCTACCCGCTGTTGGGTGAGCGTGTCTGGGGCTGGCCGGGGCATGTCATCGACATTCTGGCCGTGTTCTCGACACTGTTCGGTCTGGCCACCTCACTGGGTATTGGCGCTTCGCAGGCCAGTGCCGGCCTGAACTACCTGTTTGGCGTGCCGATGGGGGCGACGACGGAAGTCTTGCTGGTGATTGGCATTTCCGCCATTGCGCTGGTGTCTGTGGTGGCTGGTCTTGATGCCGGGGTCAAACGCCTGTCTGAAATCAACATGAGCCTGGCGGTACTGTTGTTGTTGTTCGTCATTCTGGTTGGACCAACGATGGCTATTCTGACCGGATTCGTCGGCAACCTCTGGGGTTATATACAAAATATCCCGGCTCTGTCGATGCCTTTTGGTCGTGAAGACGACAACTTCAGACAAGGCTGGACGGCCTTCTACTGGGCCTGGTGGATTTCCTGGTCTCCGTTTGTTGGTATGTTCATTGCGCGGGTATCGCGCGGTCGTACCGTTCGTGAATTCATGATCTCAGTTCTGCTGATTCCCTCAGCGGCCTGTGTCCTGTGGATGACCGCTTTCGGCGGCACCGCCATCAGCCAGTACGTCAACGAAGGTTACGAAGCCGTCGCCAACTCGGGTCTGGAATTGCAATTGTTCGCCATGCTGGACGTGCTGCCCCTGGCGCAGATCACTTCCTTCATCGCCATTGTGCTGGTCATTGTTTTCTTCGTGACCTCATCCGACTCCGGCTCCCTGGTGATCGACACCATCACCGCTGGCGGCAAGGTGAACGCACCTACACCACAACGTGTCTTCTGGGCTACCTTTGAAGGCTTGGTTGCCATTGCGCTGATTCTGGGTGGTGGCCTTGCAGCCTTGCAGGCCATGGCCGTATCAACGGGTGCTCCCTTTACCATCGTGTTGCTGCTGTGTTGCGTGTCTCTGTTTAAGGGGTTAGCCAGCGAACCTCGCGGTTAACTGAACGGACAGATGTAAAAAAAGCGACCTTCGGGTCGCTTTTTTTTGGTTTAGGGCATTGGTGCCGGTGTGTCTGCGGCTATTAGTTGCTTAGGGTAATGACCTTAGTCACCAGCCAGCACGTCGACCATTAGGTCTGCGGAGAGGTCTTCCAGGCCCTGAATAACACGGTCGAGACTCTGATCATCAGCCAACCCCAGTTCCAGCTCCGCTCGAAACAGTACACCACCACTCATTGAGGCCGGTTCGACATCGGTATGGACATCCACCAGATTGATGTTCATCGAGGCTAGCTTTCGAGTAACTTCTGCAACTATGCCGGTGCGATCGTTACCAACTACGGCGATGCGGTGCTGATGCCGTCTAATGTCTTCGCTATCGCCCACTTCTATCTGAATCGATAAGCCTTTGCTGCCCAGGGCCTGAGTGTTGGCCCGCAACGTCTCCAACTGGCTGGCCTCAAGATTGACCCGAACAATGCCAGCGAAGCGACCGGCCATGGTCGATAGGCGACTCTCCAGCCAGTTTCCGCCGGCATCGGCTACTGCCGTGGCAACCTGTTCGACAATGCCGGGGCGATCTGATGCCATGATGCTAAGAATGATTTCCATAAGTGCTCCTTAGATATTATTTGACCAGAGGCCTACAGATAGCTCTCGAGGCTAGGGCAGGAGCAGAACAGATTGCGATCGCCCCAAACATCGTCGACCCGGTTGACGCTTGGCCAGTATTTGGCCTGGCTGACCCAGGGTCTTGGGAAGATGGCGGTTTCCCGGCTATACGGGCGCTCCCAAGTGCCGATCAAATCGGCTTGGGTGTGGGGCGCATTGACCAGCGGGTTGTTGTCGGCGGGCCACTCACCTGAAGCTACCGCATCAATTTCTGCCCGAATGCAGGCCATGGCATCGACGAATCGGTCGAGTTCGGCTTTGCTTTCGCTTTCTGTCGGTTCAACCATGAAGGTACCCGGCACTGGAAAACTCATGGTGGGCGCGTGAAAGCCGAAGTCCATCAGTCGCTTGGCAATGTCGACCTCGGTGATGCCAGTAGCCGCCTTGAGCGGGCGCAAATCGAGAATGCACTCATGGGCGACACGGTCATTACGGCCGGTATAGAGAATCGGGTAGTGCGGCTTCAACTGCTGCGCCAGATAATTGGCATTCAATAACGCCACCTGAGTCGCCGTGCGCAGACCCTGCGCTCCCAACAAGCGAATGTACATCCAGGAAATGGGCAGAATGGAACTGCTGCCAAAGGGCGCCGCCGAGACCGCGCCCTCAGCGGACAGGCCGGTTGCGTTCGCCATCACGCTGTGGCCGGGCAGATAGTCGGCCAAGTGTGATCGCACGCCGATTGGCCCCATACCCGGGCCACCGCCGCCATGGGGAATCGCAAAGGTCTTGTGCAAATTCAAGTGGGCCACATCCGCACCGATGTCCGCCGGGCGGGTCACGCCGACCTGAGCATTCAGGTTGGCGCCGTCCATATACACCTGGCCACCGGCCGCATGCACGGCATCGCACAGGGCCTTAACGCCCTCCTCATAGACACCGTGGGTCGAAGGGTAGGTGATCATCAGGCAACTGAGTTCTTCGCCCGCAGCGGCGATCTTAGTCTTAAGATCCTCGGCGTCCACATTACCCGCCTCATCGGTTTTAACGACCACCACCGACATGCCCATCATCTGGGCTGAGGCCGGGTTGGTGCCGTGGGCTGACTGCGGAATCAGGCAGATGTGGCGATTTTCCTGCCCCTGGGCTTCCTGATAGCGACGGATCGCCAGCAAGCCCGCGTATTCGCCCTGAGCGCCCGAGTTGGGCTGCATGCTGATCGCGTCGAAGCCGGTAATGGCTCGCAACATGGTATCCAGCTCTTCCAGCAGTACCCGGTAACCCTTGGTCTGGGGGCGGGGTGCGAAGGGGTGGATGCGCGCAAATTCCGGCCAGGAGACCGGAATCATCTCCGCCGTCGCGTTCAACTTCATGGTGCAGGAGCCCAGCGATATCATGCTGTGGGTCAACGTCAGGTCCCGGTTCTCGAGCCGCTTCAGATAACGCAACATCGCCGTTTCACTGTGATGACTGTTGAACACCGGGTGAGTCAGGTAGTCCGATTCACGCTCCAGCGCTTCCGGCAAAAAGGTGGTGCCATGTTCGGTGATCTCGGCGTCGATGTCGGCCACATTGAAATCGTGGTCACCCATGAGGACATCAAACAGGTCTTCCACATCTTCGCGGCTGGCACACTCGTGCAAACTGACGCCCAAAGTGCCTGTCGTATCTTCGCGCAGGTTGATCTGCTTGGCAGCGGCTCGTTCCAGAATCAACTCGCGGTTGCCCTGGGGGTCGATGGTCAGGGTGTCGAAAAAGTGGCTATTGACGATGTGAATGCCCTTGGCCTCCAGCCCTTCGGCCAGAATGCCGGTCAGCCGGTGAATGCGCTGGGCAATGCGTTTCAGCCCTTTGGGGCCATGGTAGACCGCATAGAAGCCGGCCATATTGGCCAGCAACACCTGGGCGGTACAGATGTTTGAATTGGCCTTTTCGCGGCGTATATGCTGTTCCCGCGTTTGCAGTGCCATACGCAGGGCTGGCTTCCCATGGGTATCTTTGGAGACGCCGATCAACCGGCCGGGAATGTTGCGTTTGAACTCATCGCGTGTGGCAAAAAACGCGGCATGGGGGCCGCCATAACCGAGCGGCACTCCAAAGCGCTGGGAGTTTCCCAGCACGATGTCAGCCTGCATTTCACCGGGAGATTTGAGCATCAGCAGGGCCATCAGATCCGTCGCCACCACCGCCAGTGCGCCCTTGGCGTGCAGGGCTTCAATCACAGGCTCCGGATCGCGAATCTCGCCATTGGCACCGGGGTATTGCAGCAGGGCGGCAAATACCGGGTGTTCGGGCGCTTGCTCCATAGGCCCGGTCATCACGTCGAAGCCCATGTAACGGGCGCGCGTTTTGATGACGGCCAACGTCTGCGGCAATACGTTTTCATCGACAAAGAAAACGGTACCCGGCGCCTTGCGCAAGCAGCGGTGCGCCATCGACATGGCTTCGGCTGCTGCGGTGGCTTCATCAAGCAAGGAGGCGTTGGCCAGCGGCATGCCCGTCAAATCACTGATGGTTTGCTGGTAGTTGATCAGCGCTTCCAGCCGGCCCTGGGCAATTTCCGGCTGATAGGGCGTATAAGCGGTATACCAGCCCGGGTTCTCGAGCACGTTGCGGGCAATGACATTCGGTGTCAGGGTGTCGTGATAGCCAAGTCCGATGTAGCTTTTGAACACCTTGTTCTGACGGGCCATGGCGTGCAGGTAATCGAGAGCATCCTGTTCGCTGGTGGCGCGTTCGATGTTCAGGTCCGAGTTCAGCCGAATGGCGCCGGGCACAATCTGTTCCGTCAGGTGATCCAGGCTGTCGGCGCCGACAGCGTCAAGAATGGCCGCTTGCTCACCAGGGCCTGGGCCGATATGGCGGCGAATGAATTCGTCGGTACTTTCCAGATCATCAAGGGAATAGGGTGCGGTCATGGTGCTCGCTCTCGGTCCAGTAGGGCGGGATGGGGCGTGCCGGTTTCGGCAGGCACGCCCTGATACGGTGTCGTTAACGCGGCCCGCAGAGCCGCAGCACGATCAGTCTTCGGCGCACTGGTCCTGGTAGGACTCGGCGTCCATCAGATCTTTCAGCTCACCCGGGTCCTGCATTTTCACTTTGAAGAACCAGCCGTTCTCGTAAGGGTCTTCGTTGACCTGCTCTGGCGCATCTTCCAGCGATTCGTTTACCGCGATGACAGTGCCAGTCACCGGTGTGTAGATGTCGGAGGCCGCTTTTACCGATTCAACCACTGCAACCGGGTCACCGGCGACAATTTCGGCGCCCACTTCCGGCACTTCCACAAAAACCACATCTCCCAGCTGTTGCTGGGCAAAATCGGATACGCCAATGGTAATGACATCGTCACCTTCCTCACGGACCCATTCGTGGGAGGCGGCGTATTTCAAATCGGCTGGAATTGTACTCATGGAATAACCCTTTGGTCTCGGATCGTCACGGATCATGGTTTACAGGCATGGGTAAAGCGGGGCAGGGGCTCCCCAGCACCGCTTTACCGGAATTGTTGCGTAATTTAGCAGCCTGAATGCGAAACAGCCACCGCTGGTTTTGCAGGTAAGGAGCTTACTTCTTTGGTTACATCGTTGAATATACTTGGGAGGCGCGGGGCCGCGCCGGATAACAGTGGAGCTCCTGTGGGGTCGGCGTAGATCTGTCCATGGCGGTCCGACGTCTCGGGCCTAGGCCGCATGATATGAATCCCCTCCATGGGATTCACCCTTCGGGCTCGCTACACTCGTGCTAAAACGCTCCTGGCGTTTTAGGCCATGCTGCGGACTACCCCACAGGAGCCCCACTGGCACCCGTCGCTTGTCTTCACAGTAAGCAAAGTATTCCGAAAAAAGTTGAAATGGCATCCCAGTGGCCGCCGCGGGCCAAAGCCTCCCAGGCAGGAACTACTTGAGGGTTGGGGGAGTAGGTGCCTGGGGTGGGGTGCGTAGGGCGGGCTTGTGGCTGATGTAGATGCGCTCTGCCTTCATGATCCGGATCAGCAGCCAGGAGGATTCCAGCGCCGCCTCACTGGCCTCGGCCTTCAACTCGCGCAGGGTGCGGTCGTTGAGGTTTTCTTCACTGAAAGCGAACTCTATCAGTTCATCTTCGCTGATCAGATTCTTGCCAAGGATGATGGCGGCCATGCTATACGCTCGGTTGGTCAGTGCCTGAAAGAGCTATCGGCGGACGCCCACGAATATTTAGTGGTCTGTCCTGTTTCTGTGACGCGGTTCAGGCATCTTTTTTCCGGTGACGCGATTGCCACAGCACTTCCTGGGATCCATCGGCCCGGGCGAGCTGTCGTGCCAGCACGAAAAACAGGTCTGAAAGGCGGTTCAGGTACTGCTGGGCAAGCACATGGCCCTCTGCCTCCTGACGGTTAAAGGCCACCAGCGTCCGTTCCGCCCGGCGGCAGGTGGCGCGGGCCAGGTGGCAGCGGCTGGCCGCTTCGTTGCCGCCTGGCAGAATGAAATTTTTCAGCGGCGGCAGGTGCTCGTTGATGCGGTCGATGTGGTCTTCCAGGTCACTGATCAGCGCCGCATCGAGCAGTTCATAGCCGGGCATGGCCAGTTCACCGCCGAGGTCAAACAGATCGTGTTGAATTTGGCTGAGCATCGGGTATTCACTGTGGTGGTCTCCCAGGCAGACCATCAGAAAGCCGACCAGGCTGTTCAGTTCATCGATGTCACCCATAGAGGCAATGCGACCACTGTCTTTGGGCACACGCCCTTCCATGCCCAGGCCAGTGTCGCCGGCGTCGCCGGTGCGGGTGTAGATCTTGGAAAGTCGGTTACCCATGGTGGTGTCGGTCCTTGCGGTTGCTAGTGGTTTAGGCTCGCTGGCGTTAGCGAACCTCGTTAAAGGTGAGGTTGGTCTGCATCGGTATCGGCAGCCGGGCCGCGAACGTCATCGGCTGTTGTTACCTGTTCAAGCGTCTGTTTGACCAGCGGGTCGGTCAGCGGAAGCGACAGAATGAACCGGGCGCCCTGGCCCACGGTCGATTCGACCTGCAAGCGGCCATGGTGATGGGTGGTGATGATAAAGAAACTCACCGACAAACCAAGGCCCGTGCCCACGCCCACATCTTTGGTGGTGAAAAACGGTTCGAAAATGCGTTTTCGGGTGGGTTCGTCCATGCCGATGCCGTTGTCGGCCACTTCGATCACGCAATGATCGTCCTGCACGTATTGCCGTATCTGGATGATGCCTTCATCAATGTCATTCAAGGTGTCGAACCGCTCGCGGATCGCCTGGGCGGCGTTCTTCATCAAATTCAGTAATACCTGTTCGAGTTCGGTCATCACACAGGGCACTTCAACCTCGGGCGATCGAAAATCCTGATCGACGAACAGATGCTGTTTGCGATAGCCCGATTTCAGATTGAAGTCGTTCAGGGCAATGTTGATGGCCTGGTCGAGCAGTTGGCCGATGGGGTAAGGCTGCAACAAACGGTCGCTGTCGCGGCTGAACTGCAGCATGTTGGTGACAATGCGCGACGCCCGCAGGCCCGATTCGGAAATGTTGCTCAGGAACTTGGGTACGTCCCGTGTGGCCAGGTATTGCTGCATCAGTTCCAGGTTCAGCCCTAGGCTGGACGCCAGTTCACGATTGCGCTTGAGGGCCGGATCGAGCCGTCGTTCAATGTTCTGGGCATTCTGAACAATGGCTCCCAGAGGGTTATTGATCTCATGGGCCATGCCGGCGGCCAAGCCGCCCACCGACATCATTTTTTCGGTTTGAACCATCACTTCTTCAAGCTTGAACTGCTCGGTTACGTCATCGAGTCGAATCACCGCCCCCTGGGAGTCGGTTTGTTGCAGCGGGTAAACCACCAGGTCGACGCGGATGGGTTGCTCTGCTGTCTGCAGTTCAAGGTTGTGCCGGCTTTGCACCTTGTGCCGGGTCAGCGCCAGCAGGATCAGATCCTGATGCTGGCCCAGAAACGGGAAGGCCTCCTGCAGCGAAAGCCCAATGGCCTGTTCCGGACGAGTGCCACTGATCAGAGCTGCTTCGGTATTCCACTGGGTGACAATTAACTTCTCGTCCACGGCGATCAGCGCTGACGGCATGGAATTGATGATGGCGTTCAGGTAGTTCTGAAACTCGGTCAGCCGGCGCTCGACCCGGTGGCGTACCTGCACCTCGAACTCCAGTTTGTGCATGGCTTTCTGTGCCGCCTCGGCCATGGCTTCCGACTCTTGTCCGGCGAGGGTGGCCCGGTCACGTTCGGCCTTCAGATCCGCCTCGCGTCGCGCCATCTGGTCAAGCATCGCATTGAACGCATCAACCACCTTGCCCAGCTCATCCTGGTGGTGTTTTTTTGCTCGCAGCGTCACATTGGAGGTCGCCGTTACCTGGTTCGACACCAGCATCAACTGGTTCAGCGGGTTGAGAAAATGCCGGCGAAAAATCTGCAGCAACACGGCCGATCCCAGAATGGAGATCACCACGATCAGGCACATCACCACCAACGGATGCAGGTGCTGGCCCGAGAAAAAGACAATGCCAATGCTCAGACTGCTGACGACGGTGATCCCCAGTAACCACCAGAGTATACGCCCCAGCAGGGTCGGTGATGCATAGGCCATGCAGGCTCCTTGGTGTGTGGTTAAGGCGCTGTCGGTTAAGCGCTCGTCAGCGATTCAGCGGGTGCAGGCGAATCACCGCCTGGTACCAGTATTGCAAACGTGGCGCCGCCAGGCCATGCCGATCGGCAGCACACAGCAACGGGCCCAGAATCGAATCGACCTCGGTTTCCCGCCCGGCCTCGATGTCCGTCAGCATCGACGACCGGTTGCGCCCTGTCGCCCTGGCCACCATGACCACACGTTCGGCAAGATCCGATGGCAGTTGAATGTCACTGGCCCGCGCAATCTGTTGAATTTCAGCGCACAGCACCTCGATTTCACCGATCCACTCGCGCTTGGCCAGGGCACCGTTCAGGCACTGCTGCACCGCCGTAATCGGGTTAATCACGGCATTGATCGCCAGTTTACGCCAAAGCACAGCGGTAATATCAGGCTCCCAGTGCAACTCCAATGGCCCGGGCTGGCTCGCAAGCTTGCGCCCCCACTGTTCGGTCTCATCAGTAACAATGTATTGCTCCGGGCTTCCAATCCGGGTTTCCCCGACCCCGGTGTGCCGAACCTGCTGACCAAAACGACCCGCACCTTCCGTTGTCGACGCCCACAGCACCCGGCCCGGCAACTGCTGGCTAAGCCAGGCCTGAGGGCCCAGACCATTGCACAGAATCAGCCAGGGAATACCAGAAAGTTTTGGAATGAGGGGCGAAGTAGCGCGCTCGACCTGAGTGGCCTTGCAACACACCAGCACGGCATCGATACCAACGAGCGAGTCGGTCAGTGACCACCGCAGTCGATGGGTTTCCCCGTCGGATTCAACGTGGCCAGGCAACGACAAGCCTGCACGGTGGGCATACACCTTAATGGTTGCGTGGTTTTGAAGTGACCAGGCCATCAGGCTGCCGATGGCGCCGGGGCCAATCAGAAGGATCGTTGCCATATCGTCGTATCCCTGCTGGATGAGCGCATATGGTAACTCTAGCGCCCCTCCGGAGGCGACAGCGGTGGACCTAACGCTAGTTTTAAAATTGACTGAGGTGACCAGCGGCGGGTACCGGGGTTGCCCTTGTGGGGTAGTCCGCAGCATGGCCTAAAACGCCAGGAGCGTTTTAGCACGAGGGTAGCGAGCCCGAAGGGTGAATCCCATGGAGGGGATTCAAATCATGCGGTCTAGGCCCAAATCGTCGGACCGCCATTGACGGATTCACGCCGACCCCACCGGGGCAACCCCGGTAGCCGCTGCGGACGATAGCCACCAAATGAGGCCTAGCCAGGGTCAGGCGCTTTGTCCATTTTGCCATACGTGCATGGCATGGCGCTGTTCTACCGGAATTTTCTGTAATCGCACCAGCGCCTGCTCCAGCATCCATTCGGCTGAAGCGGGTAGGGGCTGGGAGGCATCGGCCAGGTCGAGCTGAATGCAGCCCGTCAACGACACAAAACCGGACGTCGTCGAATAGGCGCGGGTGAACAAGGCATCGTAGAGGCGTCGAATCAGTTTCTGCGTCGCCACATTGCCGCCCGTAGAATGCAACAGCACGCCAATGATGTTCTCGCCTAGCCGGGCCGTGTCGTCGAGCGGGCGGGTGTGTTCAGTGAGTCGGTTGCATGCTTCGCGAATCAGTTCATTGCGCAAGGCCCGGCCGCCCTGAGTGGCCAGTTCACCGAGGTTATCGATCCGGCACAGAATCAGCCCCATTTGTCCGGTACGCCCTTTGATGTGAACCAGCGTCCGGTCCAACTGATGGCGCAGGTGCTGCGAATTACCTAGCCCGGTTGTTGCATCGAGCCGGTTCATACGGGTAACCGCCCGGAATTGGTCTTTCAACTGACGCTCACGCGAAATCAGCGAGTTATGCAGCCGGGACAACCGCTGACCAGCATGAACCCGAGCCAGTAACTGGGTTTTCAGGTGGGTTTTGCCTATGAAATCATCGACGCCCTTGGCAAAGGCTTCCTGCAGGGCTTCGTCGTTCTCTTTAGCGGTCAGCAACATCACATAGGTGAAGCAGCCTCGTCGCCGGTCCAGTTCGCGAACCAGCTGAGTCAGTTCCAGGCCATCCATGCCCGGCATCAACCAGTCGGCAAGCATCAACTCGGCCGGGCGCTGTTTGAGCGCGTCTAGCGCATCTATGGCGTTGTCGGCTATGCGAATGTCACGGAACCCGGCATTGACTAGCATGCGCTGAATGATCGCGCTGCTGAACTTGGTGTCGTCGACGATCATGATGGCGGTATCATGCGTCTCGCTCGGGGTCAGCCCCGGGTGCTCCGGGCCTTTGGGTGTGTCTGACATGTCCATATATCCTTGTTGTCATCGCGCCTACTGCGCACGACCTGACTGCTGTAGCCATCCGCCATGAAGGTGGGCGGCCACGTCCTTTAGAACAACCCTTTACAAAAAGGTTACAACCTCTATAGCCGCAGTATAAAGGCCGGTGCTGAGGTTGGACAACCATTGTTTGAGTCGGCACTATGCATCTTGTTGCGAGGCCCTGTTTAACGGGGGCTGCACGACGTATTCAAAAAGCCGTACAACACGATCCGCGCTGATGACAGGAGACGAGGATGGAAGTCGAGCATCTGGAAATACGGGACCAGCTCAAGCGCTTTGCCCCTTTTGACCAGTTGTCGGAAGAATGGCTCAACACCCTCGCCAGCCAAATAGAGATCGGTTATTTCAAAGCGGGGTCAGAAATCCTGGTTCAGGGCGAAGAAGTGACTCATCTGCACGTCATTCGCAGTGGAGCCGTCGAATTGTACCGGCGTAATGGCGACCTTTATAACCGGCTCGCAGAAGGTGACATCTTTGGTAACTGGGGTTTGCTGATGAACCGCCCGGTGCGCTTTCCAGCCCGCGCCATCGAAGATACCCTGGTTTATTTTATCGCCAAAGACCTGTTTGACCAGTTGTGGGAAGACAGTGAGGCCTTTGCCGAATTCGTTGAAGTTGAAGACCAGTCTCGCCTGCGTGCTGCGGTCAACCATCAGCAGAATACCGATCTGATGACCTCTCGGGTGCATAAACTGTTATCACGCACAGCGGTCATGTTGCCGCAAACCGCAACGTTGCACGAAGCGGCCCTGGCCATGACGGCAGAGGGCGTTTCCTCACTGGTGATTACCGACCCGGACCACCCCGACCAGAGCGGTTACATGGTTGGTATCATAACCGACCGGGATCTGCGCACCCGGGCGCTGGCAGAACGGCTGGGGTATGACACTCCCATAAGCCAGTTCATGACAACCGAAGTCATCACCATTAATGCCAAGGCCTTTGTGTTTGACGCCATGCTCAGCATGTTGCGCCACAATGTGCACCACTTGCCGGTGGTGCGGCACCGGAAGCCGATTGGCGTGCTGGCATTGTCCGATATTATTCGGTACGAATCCCAGAGCAGCCTCTACCTGGTCAGCCAGATTCATCGCCAGCCGCGCAGAAAAGACCTGAGCAGCCTGATGCCCGACGTCCGGGCAACGTTTATACGTATGGTCAACGAAGGCGCCACCAGCCACATGATCGGTAGCGCCATCGCTGGTATTGGCCGCAGTTTCACGCAACGCCTGCTGGAACTGGGTGAGGAAGAATTTGGCCCCCCACCGGTGCCATACTGCTTTCTGGCATTGGGCTCGATGGCGCGGGACGAGCAATACGTCGTTACCGACCAGGATAACGCCATGATCATCAGTGACGACTTCAAGTCCGAGGAGCACGACGACTACTTCGCCAAGCTCGCCGGCTACGTCAGCGATGGTCTGGCAGAATGCGGTTACGAATACTGCAAAGGCGGCATCATGGCCACCAACCCCCAGTGGCGGCAGCCATTGTCTGTCTGGCGCGCCTATTTCAAAGACTGGATCGACAACCCCGACCCTCAGGCCTTGCTCAACAGCTCCATCTTTTTCGATCTCGACGGTATCTACGGCGAAACCGCCCTGGCAGAAACCCTGAAGGTCGATATCGCACGCAGAGCCCAGCGCAGTCCGAGATTCCTCGCCTGCCTGGCACGCAATGCCCTGAACCGCACCCCGCCACTGGGGTTCTTCAGAACCTTCGTGATGGAAAGCGACGGCAAGCATAATAATTCCATCAACCTGAAGCGGCGCGGCACCGCCCCGTTGAGCGATGTTATCCGGGTGCATGCTCTGGCAGCAGGCTCGACTGCCCAGAATTCCTTTAACCGCATCGACGCCATTGCCGAATCCCGCATTCTTGGCCACAGCAACGGCGACGACCTGCGCGACGCCATGGAATACATCTCCATCGTGCGTGCCCGGCACCAGGCGCTGGATCTGGAAGCCGAACAAGAGCCCGATAACAACGTAGAGCCCGAAAACATGACGGTCTTCGAGCGGCGCAATCTCAAAGACGCCTTTCAGGTTATCAGCAATGCCCAAAAGTATCTGCGTATGCGGTACCAGGTGAACCGGGTGTGAGTGTATTCGTGCCTCGTGGCGATCGTGATTCTCCCGAATCCCGTCCCGACTGGCCCGCTTGTTTTGCAGCCTGGGCCGAACAGGTTAAACGGCCCGAGCTTCAGCGTTTCTACAAAGCAGGCACAGTCGCGGCGGATTGCCCGTTAAAGGACGTCCCATTCATTGCCCTCGATGTAGAAACCACCGGACTGAACGCTGA
This sequence comes from Saccharospirillum alexandrii, assembly GCF_004000275.1. Taxonomy (GTDB): domain Bacteria; phylum Pseudomonadota; class Gammaproteobacteria; order Pseudomonadales; family Natronospirillaceae; genus Saccharospirillum; species Saccharospirillum alexandrii. The sequence continues at coordinate 992,119 of NZ_RCIP01000001.1, read as the reverse complement.
GCGCCACGCCATACTCAGCGTCGGCCTGGTACCGTTCACCTTAAAACGCATCTCCGTTGCAGGTAGCCTGCACTGGGTCGTCAAACCCCAATTGCCACTGATTCAGCAGTCTATCCAGTTCCACGGCATTACCCACACCGACATAAAAGACGCTCCCGACATGGCCGAGATCCTGCCCAGGTTGCTGGACTGCCTGGCCGGGCGGGTTGTGGCCGTACACCACAGGGCCATTGAGCGATCCTTCCTGGATGTCGTCGTCAAAGCCCGCTGGAACGAAGGTCTGCAATTCCCGATGGTCGACACCATGGCCATAGAGGCGATGTTGCACCGCGACAAACCGCGGAGCCTCTGGGCTCGCCTGACCAACCGCCGGCCCACCTCCATTCGCCTGTCGGACAGCCGCTACCGCTACGGTTTACCTCATTACCCACCCCACAATGCCCTCACCGACGCCCTGGCCACCGCAGAACTGTTTCAGGCTCAGTGCGCCTATCATTTTGAGCCTGAGACCCCGATTTCAGAACTGTGGTACTAGCCGAATGCTGCGTTGGCACTTTACCAGCTGTTAGTTATTGAATAGGCAATTGGAAAAATAAAGCGGTGGCTGTGCAGCAAGTGCAGGGTGCTGGGTATGCCTTTCCGGGGTAGTCTGCAGCAGGGATGCTGCGGCCTAGGTTCCATGGACGGATTTACGCCGACCCCGGAAAGGCATGCCCGGTACCCTGCGCGACCCCCTGGCTCAGAAAAAATTTAACCCCGAAGGTGTTGAAATGAAAATTTGTCGGCCCCATTAACGGGGAGCATTGGCATTCCGGGGCCGTTCAGTATCGAACAGCCCTGAAATCACAACAAAACTCCCACATGTCTTTTAGGAGATTGGATCCATGAAAATTCGTCCTTTGCATGATCGCGTCGTAGTACGCCGCAAGGATCAAGAGGAAACCACCGCCGGCGGTATCGTTCTGCCAGGTTCTGCCAAAGAAAAGCCCTCTCAGGGCGAAATCCTGGCAGTCGGCAACGGCCGGATCCTTGAGAATGGCGACGTCAAGTCGTTGGATGTGAAGGTAGGCGATACCGTTGTGTTTGGTCAGTACGCAGGCAGCACCGTCAAAATCGACGGTGAAGAACTGCTGATTATGACCGAAAGCGACATCTTCGGCGTTATTGAGTAAACCGAGCTCGTTCAACGAATTGTAAGGAAGGTAAGCACATCATGGCAGCTAAAGACGTAAAATTTGGCGATTCCGCTCGCGGTAAGATGCAGAAAGGCGTGAACCTGCTGGCCGACGCCGTCAAAGTAACGTTGGGGCCCAAAGGCCGTAACGTCATTCTCGACAAATCCTTCGGCTCACCCGCCATCACCAAAGACGGTGTATCGGTGGCCAAGGAAATCGAACTCGAAGACAAATTCGAAAACATGGGCGCTCAGATGGTCAAGGAAGTTGCTTCCAAGGCCAATGACGAAGCCGGTGACGGTACCACCACCGCAACCGTGCTGGCCCAGGCCCTGGTCAACGAAGGCCTGAAATCAGTTGCAGCGGGCATGAACCCGATGGACCTGAAGCGCGGCATCGACAAAGCAACACGTGCTGTTGTTGACGAAATCGCCAAGCTGTCTGTGCCTTGCTCAGACAAGAAAGCCATCGCCCAGGTCGGTACCATTTCGGCCAACGCTGACGCCACCATCGGCGGCCTGATCGCTGATGCGATGGAAAAAGTCGGTAACGAAGGCGTGATCACCGTCGAAGAAGGCAGTGGTTTCGACGACGAGCTGGAAGTCGTAGAAGGCATGCAGTTCGACCGCGGCTATCTGTCTCCGTACTTCATCACCAACCAGGAAACCATGACGGCTGAACTTGAAAACCCGTACATCCTGTTGGTCGATAAGAAAATCAGCAACATCCGTGACCTGATCCCGGTACTGGAGTCCGTCTCCAAGGCCAGCCGTCCGCTGATGATCATTGCTGAAGACATCGAAGGCGAAGCTCTGGCTACCCTGGTTGTCAACAACATGCGCGGTACCGTTAAAGTCTCCGCTGCCAAGGCACCGGGCTTCGGCGACCGTCGCAAGGCCATGCTGCAGGATCTGGCGATTCTGACCGGTGGTACCGTGATTTCCGAAGAAGTGGGCATGAGCCTCGAAACCGCCACCCTGGAACACCTGGGTAGCGCCAAGAAGGTCACCCTGTCCAAAGAAAACACCATCGTTGTTGACGGTGCCGGTGAAGACGCCGACATCAAAGGCCGCGTTGAGCAAATCCGTGCCGAAATCGAGCAATCCACCTCCGATTACGACAAGGAAAAACTGCAGGAACGTGTTGCCAAACTGGCTGGCGGTGTTGCGGTCATCAAGGTTGGCGCTGCCACCGAGATGGAAATGAAAGAGAAGAAAGCCCGCGTCGACGACGCCCTGCACGCAACCCGTGCAGCCGTTCAGGAAGGTGTGGTTGCCGGCGGCGGTGTAGCCCTGGTACGCGCACTGATGAACGTAGGCGAGATTCAGGGCGACAACGAAGAACAGCGCACCGGTATTGCCCTGGCATTGCGTGCCATGGAATCCCCGCTGCGTCAGATCGTTTACAACGCCGGTGGCGAGCCGTCTGTTGTACTGAACGAAGTCAAGAAAGGCTCTGGTAACTACGGCTACAACGCAGCAACCGGTGAATACGGTGACATGATGGAACTGGGTATTATCGACCCGGCCAAAGTGACCCGTTCTGCCCTGCAAGCGGCCGCCTCGGTTGCTGGCTTGATGATCACCACCGAAGCCATGATCACCGACAAGCCAGAAGACAAGTCTTCCGGCGGCGGTATGCCTGATATGGGCGGCATGGGTGGTATGGGTGGCATGGGCGGCATGATGTAAGCCAGCCCGGCCCAATACCCGACAAGCCCGCTTCGTGCGGGCTTTTTTATGGGCGACAAACGCCCGCCCAAGGCAGCAGCAAGGCCGCAAAGCACTGTCAGATGGGTGTAAACCGATTGTCGTGAATAAGGGCCTTCTATACACTGGCGTCCCGATATTTTGATCTGTGGGCGCAAGCCTGAAAAAGGCGCAGGGATAGTGCAGAACGGAAGTCTATGAGAATTAATCTAAAATTAGTGGTGCTGTTTGTAGGGGTGTATTTGCTTACCCTGGTGGCGACTGTGCCATTGAGCTGGGTCATCAGCTTTGCAGAGCCTTCCTTACGGTCTGCAGGCGTGCGCCTCGAACAGCCGCAGGGTAACATCTGGCAGGGACAAAGCCGGGTGCTGGTGCCAAACAGCCCCGAATTCAATCTTGAATGGCAGGTGAAGCCCCTGGGTCTGCTGACAGCCCGGTTACCTTACGATGTCCGCGTATCCAGCCCGGCGCTCGATGTGTCTGGCCAGATTCAACTGCGCCCGACGGGCGTGGGGGTTGAGCAGGTCTCCGGCTATGTCGACGAAGCGGCGTTTGCTCGGATAACCCGGGCTTATAACTCGACCCTTCAGGGGCGGCTGGTTATCTCTGACCTGAGCGCCAATGCTGGCTGGGGAGGGGCTTTAGGTGACGCTAACGGTGAACTGTCCTGGTCCGGCGGGCCCGTTGAAGTGCCGATGGGGCGTTCCCGGCAGCAGTTCGACGTACCTCAGATGCAAGGTCAAATTACCAGCGATGATACCGCCTGGCGCGTAGCGATCGACGCGCTGGATAACACCTCACTGATCCGCGCGCAACTGAGCCGGGAAGGGCAGGGACAAGTGACCGTGCAACGGGCCATGGCCGAGCGCCTGGGTATCCCGGTTCCCGGCGGGCGTGAGACCCTGGTTGAAATCTCACAGAAGGTGTTTTGATGGATTGGGTCAATCAAAGCCGGCAACTATGGCTGCCGCTGCAGCGTTGGGTCGTGGTGATCCTCATTGCCCTGAGCGCCGTTTACAGCGCCCAGTTAACCTGGCTCTGGCTGCAACCGGTACCTGCGGTGAGTGCACCGCGTATTCAACCAGCCAACCTGAATAACACTGCGAGCAGCACCAACCCTGAACAACTGGGCGCCACTCTGGGCGAACGCCACTTGTTTGGGCAATTTCAAGCGGTGGCGACTGCCGAGTCTGAGCAACCGGTTGAAGCCCCTGAAACGCGTTTGAACATGAAGCTGCAAGCCGTGCTTGCCCGTGGCGACGACGGCACCGGCTTTGCCATTATTTCCCGGGGCGGCAGCCAGGCCAGTGCGTTCTCGGTCGGTGACGATATTTTTAATCAGGCCACCCTGTCGGCGGTATACCGCGACCGGGTCATACTCGACCGCAATGGGCAGTTGGAGACGTTGCGCTACGAGCGGGAAGCCACATCGCAATTGTTGCAAGTCAACGATGAACCCATCGCCGAAGACAGCAGTCTCAGAGAGACGATCGACCAGGCTCAACAACGGGTCGATCGGGGTGAAGATGTACAGGCACAGGTTGAACAAATGGTCTCTTATGTTCAGCAACGTGCCAACTCCGACCCCCAGGGTTTGCTCGATGAAGTCGGCCTCGAAGCCACCGGCTCCGGCTATCAGGTAACCCAGAATGCCCGCCAGCTCGCCATGGCCGGGCTGCGCCCGGGCGATGTGGTGACGGCGGTTAATGATCAGCCGGTTGGAAACATCGGGCAGGATCAGGCATTGCTGAACCAGATTCTGCAAAGCGGCGGTGAATTGAAAATACAGATTCAACGGGGTTCGCGCTCCTTTACCATCTACCAATCCATACCTCGATTCTGACAAATGCAGAACGATCGATTAAGAAAGGACAACAAGATGCATGCTTTCAGCCCGGTTCGCAGGATTGCGGAACCCCTGTTACGGTCACTGCTACTGATTCTGGCGCTGGTGCTGGTCAGCCTTCCGGTTCGCGCCGAAGAGCCAACCTATCAGTTGAACATGCAGGGTGCCGACATAAATGAAGTGATAGACCTGGTGGCGCGCGTTACCGGCAAAAGCTTTATCGTCGATCCCCGGGTGCGTGGACAGGTAACGGTGATCTCCGATCGGAACCTGACCGCCGACGCCATCTACGAGATTTTTCTGGCCACCATCGAAGTTTATGGTTTCTCTGCCGTAGAGACCGATAACGCCATTAAAATTATTGGCCAGGCCGACATTAAATCAGCGGGTCTTGACGTTGATACCGACGGATCGATGTCCGGTGAGGAAATCATCATTCGGGTCTTCCCGATTCAGAATACCTCTGCCATGGAACTTGTTCCGATTCTGCGGCCACTGGTGGCCAAATACGGGCATTTGGCAGGCGTGAGCACCGCCAATGCCCTGATCATCGCCGACCGGGCCACCAACATTGAACGCATTTCAGAAATCGTTGAATTGCTTGACCGCGCCGGCAGTGAAGAAATAGAAGTCATTGAGCTCGAACACGCCTGGGTGGGCAATGTGATTACTCTGCTAGAGCGCGTTGCACCAACGCCGGTCACTTCCGGGGCGCAGCAGGGCGGTGATGTACGTGGCTTGCGCAGCGTACACCTCGTTGGCGATGAACGCAGTAATCGCATCATCATCAAGGGCGAAGCCGATGCCCGGGCACAGATTATCGCCCTGATCCGCGAGCTCGATATTCCCGCCCAGGAGAACAGTGCCTCGAAGGTTATCTTCTTGAATAATGCCGACGCCGCACGGATGGCCGAGTTGCTCAAAGGGTTTACCGGAGGTACCGCTCAGACAGGCTCCAATGGCCAAACAGCGCCACCTGCGGGTCCAGTCAACATACTTGCCGACGAAGATTTGAACGCCTTGGTTGTGCGGGCCGAGCCTTCGGTCATGACCGAAATTGAAAGCATCATTCGCCAACTGGACGTGCGTCGTAAACAGGTGTTGATTGAAGCCGCTATCGTTGAAGTGAATGGTAATGTCAGTGATGCCCTGGGCATTCAATGGGCGACCAACCCTGAGCGCGTGAGCGATGGTGTGCCCTTTGGTAGCACCAATCTGGGTATTGACGGTGCGATTTCCTCCTTACCCAGTGTGGTAGCTGGTGCGGCGAGTCAAAACGTAGGTGCTTTGCCGAACGGTGCTTTCCTGGGGTTGGTTGACCCCATCAGTGATACCCCTAATTTTGCAGCCATTATTCAGGCGATTGAATCCCAGTCGAACACCAATTTGTTGTCGACGCCAAGCGTCATGACGTTGGATAACAGCGAGGCCTTTATCACCGTCGGTAGCTCGGTGCCCTTCAAAACAGGTGGTAACGGCAGTGACGATAACCCGTTTGTTATTGAGCGCCAGGATGTCGGTACCACGCTGACAGTGATACCTCATGTTCAGCAAGATGGCTCGGTGCGTTTGGAGGTCGACCAGGTGGTCGAATCCATTTCAGGCAACAACACCTTCGGTGCTGTAGACATCATTACTGACAAGCGACAAGTCAAAACGGAAGTGTTGATTGGCGATGGTCGTACCATCGTTTTGGGTGGGTTAATAGACGACACCCTGATAGAGCGTGAAAGCCGTGTTCCGGTATTGGGGCGGATCCCGATCTTGGGCCACCTGTTTAAAAGTACCTCGACCGAACGTCAAAAAACCAATTTAATGGTCATTATCCGCCCAACGATCATAGTGGATGGCGATGAAGATCTGAGAGCACGCCGTATGGATGGCATATGGGATGTACGCATTCAGACCATGGATCATGTAGACGATCGTTATTTGCCGCCTACAGTAGACGATTTGTTTGAAGGTCGCCTGGATGGGGGTTTGCGCCCGCAGGGCGACAATTAACGCCAGGTGCGAAAGTAGGGTCGTGTAGCATTTTATGTACAACTGAACGACTTTAATAAAAGCGACGTGATCGGGTGGTAGTGTTTACATTGCGCTGCTGAATCGTAAGATACGCAGCGTTTTGACTCTCTTGCAAAATAGTTTAGCCCGGCGCACTCAGTGCTCCGGGTTTTTTTATGGGTGTTTGTCAGAAAGAACGGTCTAGCCTGCTGTCATACAGCCTATAGGAAGTCCCGTCGATCCATCACGGCCACCACATGATGCGCAGGCTCTTCGTATGGGTGTGCGACCACCAGAGCCTGCAGTACGGCTTTGATACGGTCTATATTAACCACCATTTCCACGCGATGTTCGGCAACGCGCTCCAGCTGGCCGGTGTGTCCCAGGGTGGGGTTGGCTCCGGCCAAAGGTCGAAACTGACCCTGGCCCAGTACCGACCAGGCACAACGATCATAATCGCCAATGCTACCGGCGCCAGCGTCAGACAGCGCTTCAATCAGCGCCTCGGTGTGTGTTTCAGGCACATAAACAACCAGTAGGTACATAAGTGTGTCTCCGCAGTGGGCGATCTTTCTTGTTTAATTTCAGCAGCTTAGCAACTTTTTGGTTGACACCCAACACAGGTTCGTTAAGATACGCCCCGTTGTTAAGGAGAGTTGGCAGAGTCCGGTTGAATGCACCTGACTTGAAATCAGACGTAGGCGAAAGCCTACCGGGGGTTCGAATCCCTCACTCTCCGCCAAATTAAACAAAAAAGGGGTCCCCAAGGGGACCCCTTTTTTGTTTAACCTGCGCAAAGCGCAGGCCTTCGTTCGAGGCCCCCGCAGGTTACAGCCACCATCCCTGGCGGCTGCCCTTCTGGCTCGCTGCGCTCGTGCAAAAGTGCTCCCGGCACTTTTGTCGACAACTTGCCTGGAGCAAGTTGGGCCGCGCCAGCGTCCGGCGAAGCCGGATCGATCACAGGAACGTGATCGAGCCAATCCCTCCGGGCTCCAGCTAGCCAAGTACTGTCTCATACCCCCAGGGGACCCTGTTTGAACCCCACCCACAAAAAAGCCCGCACAAGGCGGGCTCAAAAACTCAAAACTAGCAGCTAACAGCTCGTAGCTCTCAACATTCACCTCAAAGCTTCGAAACAATCTTATCCCGAATATCTTCAAAGCTGCCAATACCCGGTACATGAATGTACTTCGGCGCTGCCTCGGGTTCTTTTTCGGCCAGGTCCTTATAGAAGCCAATCAGCGGCTCGGTCTGGGCGTGGTAGACGTCCAGGCGCTTGGCGACGGTTTCTTTCTTGTCGTCTTCGCGCTGCACCAGCGGGTCGCCGGTTTCGTCGTCTTTGCCGTCCTGCTTGGGCGGGTTATTGTCGACGTGGTACACACGACCAGAGGCTTCGTGTACTCGGCGGCCGCTCAGGCGCTTGATGATTTCTTCATCGGGAACGTCGATGTCGATGACGTAATCGATGCGAATGCCTTCGTTTTTCAGGGCTTCAGCCTGGGGGATGGTGCGCGGGAAACCGTCGAACAGGCAGCCATTGGCGCAATCCGGTTGCGTCAAGCGTTCTTTGATCAGTTCAATGATGGTTTCATCAGAGACCAGGCCGCCAGAGGCCATGACTTCCTTAACCTTCACGCCCAGGGGGCTGCCCGCTTTAACCGCGGCACGCAGCATGTCGCCCGTGGAGATTTGCGGAATCTGAAATTTTTCGGTGATGTATTGGGCTTGCGTCCCTTTACCGGCACCAGGTGCACCCAGCAGAATAATGCGCATAGATGGCGAGCTCCTCGTTAATGTTTAATCTTGAAAAACATGGTTAAAAAAGTCTGAACCGATTGAGCGATCCACTCGTTATTGCAAATTCAGTGTCCTATTCAGGGGTCGTGAGCCAGAAACCCCCTGTAAACGCCAGGAGTGCGGCTCCGGTCTGAGCATCAGTATGCTGCTCTATGTGGCGGCAAATACCGGTAAAATCGTTTAATTCCTGTTATTTTTGGTGATCTTGATGCAGTGTCGAACTTATAGGCCTGCATCAGCCAGACGCTAAGATACCCGCCAAGGCCGCCAAGCTCAACCATTGGCGGTTAGACTTCAGTCGATAGATGGAGTGTACAGGGCAATTGACCTGATGAAAGGCCAGTCCCCCAGCGACTGGGAACACCCCAACCGGTGATTAGGGCCTTGCCTACAAGGCGAGCATCACCGGTTGTTTATTCTCCCTGTCACCCTGAGGGCTGGCTGTCTACAAAAACCGCGACGGTTACCCCGTGTTGCGCATGCCGGCCGAAATGCCAGCCATGGTGACTTTCAGGGCACGCTCCAGTTGCGGGTCGAGATTTCCCGTTTTACGGGCCCGTTTCAACAGTTCCGCCTGCAAGTAGTTCAGCGGGTCGGTGTAGGGGTTCCGCACCAGAATCGATTGTGCCAACAGCGGGTCACTTTCCAGCAGTACCTGTTGTTTCTTGATCTGGTTAAGCAACACCTCACTGGCTTTCAGGTCTTCACGCAGGTCTTCGCCCAGTTCATGCAGCTCCGGTGGTACCAGCTGTTGCTCGTAATAGGCGGTGATGGAGCCGTCGGCCTTGCCCAGCACCATTTCCAGCAAGTCGAGAAAGCTGCTGAAGAACGTCCAGTTCTCAACCATGTCCTGCAGCAGTTCCGGGTTGGTCGCCAGCCCATGCTCCAGCGCCTGGCGCGCACCCAGCCAGGAGGGCATGTTCAGCCGCACCTGCATCCAGGCGAATACCCAGGGAATGGCGCGCAGACTTTCAACACCGCCGGTTGCCTTGCGTTTGGCCGGTCGGCTGCCCAGAGCCAGCATGCCCAGTTCCTGTTCGGGGGTCAGGCTTCTGAAATAGGGCACAAAGCGCTCATCGTGCCGTACCACCGCGCGGTAACGCTCCAGACTGGCCTTTGACATCGCTTCCATCAGGTCACGCCACTCGGGTTTGGGCGCGGCGCTCGGTTCCAGGGTGGCGCGCAGTGTCGCCGCCACATAGATGCTGAGGCTGCGCACGGCCACCCGGGGCATGCCGAACTTGTAGCGAATCATCTCGCCCTGTTCGGTGACCCGAATGGCACCACGGACTGATCCTGGCGGCTGAGATGCCATGGCCTTTTCAACCGGACCACCGCCCCGGCCAACGGTGCCGCCCCGGCCGTGGAAGAGCATCAGGTGAATGTCGTTATCGCTGGCCAGCTTGACCAGGCGCTCCTGAGCCTTGTACTGAGCCCAGGTAGCAGTCAGTTTGCCGGCATCCTTGGCGGAGTCCGAATAACCAATCATTACTGTCTGTTTGCCACCGCAATACTCGCGGTACCAGGGCAGTGACCAGAGTTTTTCCATGACCGACACCGAACGGTCGAGGTCATCGAGGGTTTCAAACAGAGGAACGATGGGCACGTTCCAGTCGAGGCCACTCTCTTTTAGCAGCAAGGCAACGGCGAGCACGTCTGACGGGTGTTTGGCCATCGAAATGATGTAGCTCGACAACACCTCGGCTGGCTCTTCTGCCAGAATGCGGGCGGTATCCAATACCTCCCGGGTATCCGCTCCCGGTTCCCAGTGGCGCGGAATCAGCGGGCGACGACTGCCCAGTTGTTCCAGCAAAAAGGCTTCTCGCTGGTCTTCATCCCAGTCTTTGTAGTCACCCAGGCCCAGGTAGCGGGTCACTTCATCGATGGCCAGTATGTGGCGTTCGCTGTCCTGGCGAATATCGAGCGGCACCAGGTTGACGCCAAAGCAGTGCACTCGCCGAATGCAATCGAGCAGCGCCCCGTTGGCAATGCGACTCATACCACATTCCAGCAGGGAGTCGTAACAGGTCATCAGCGGAGCGAGAATGTCGTCGCGGGTGACGATAACGTCCTCCGGCGCGGCCAGCGTTTCGCCCTGAACACGGCGCTCGGCCCAGGTGAGGGTATGTTCCAGCCGGGCGCGCAAGCCATGCAGTTTGGCGCGGTAGGGCGTTGGTGTGTCACCCACCTCGGCCATCAAATCGGCACTCGCTTCGCTCATGCTGAGGTCGCCGGCCAGGTCGTGAATGTCTTTCAGGTACAGGTCGGCTGCCATCCAGCGCCCGAGCAATATCACTTCCTGAGTAACCTTGTGGGTAACGTTCGGGTTGCCGTCGCGGTCGCCGCCCATCCAGGAGTAAAAGTGGAAGGGTGAGGCGTCGACGCTCAGGCCCTGGCCCAGACGGGATCGGGCCGTGCGGTCGAGCTCGCGCAGAAATTGGGGTACCGCGTGCCAGAGCGAGTTTTCGATAACAGCGAAGCCCCATTTGGCTTCATCGACAGCGGTCGGCCGCTCGTCCCGAATCTCGTTGGTATGCCAGATCTCGTTTACCGTGCGGCGCAAGTTCGATTTCAGCTCGGTGCGTTCATAGCGCAGCAGGTCGTTGCGTTTCAGGTCGGCGAGGTCTTCGGCAATGCGTTCATGTTTGCGAATCAGGGTTCGGCGCGTCACTTCGGTGGGGTGTGCGGTCAGCACCAGTTCAATGTTCAGGTTGCGCAGGGCATCGGCCACGCTGTCTTTGCCGAGGGTATCGACCAGCTGTTCCAGGGTGTCTTCCACCGCTTCACGCTGATTGGCCTCGGCACTGGAGAAGAATTGCTGGTCGGCAATGTTGGCCAGGTTCAGGAACTGACTGAACGCTCGCACTATAGGCAGCACGTCGTCGTCTTCCAGGCTCGACAGCACATCGATCAGTGGCTGCGGGTCGCTGCTTTCGGCAGTATTAACGGCCTTGCCAAGACGGCGAATTTCTTCGACCTTGCGGAACAGCTCAGGGCCACGGGTTTCCAGCAGGGTATCGCCCAGCAGTTCGCCCAGCAGACGTACGTTTTCACGCAAGGTGTCAGGAATTACAGTCATGTGTCGATCTCTCCCGGGAAAAGGTTAACTTTGGCAACCGATGCTTTAGAATGCGCTCCCTGCACCGGTGCACCGAACAAGTGCTTGCTACAGAGGCTAACCCTGTAGTCGTACTTTTCTTTCATTTTTTTTGTGTGCAGCGTGCAAACGACAGAGTGGCTTAATAGTACTCATAACCCTGTCACTGAGCCCCTCTTTCAATACGGACGGAGCTGGCGAAGGGACTACAACGCCTGGTCGGATTGTAACTTTACAACATTTCGCCTCAAAATAGGATGACCCATGAGTGTATTCAGATCTGTGAATCCAGCCAGTCAGGAATGCCTGTTCGAGGCAAAAGGCTGGTCACAGACTGAAACGACCGAGATTCTGGATCGCCAGCAGACAGTATGGCCTGCACTGGCAGCATTGCCACTGGCACAGCGCATGGGCTGGCTTGAGGCGCTCGCCGGGTTATTGGCGACGCAGAAAGATCCTCTGGCCCGGCAGATCAGCCGGGAGATGGGCAAGCCCCTGGTTCAGTCACTGGCTGAACTGAGCAAGACGATCGATCTGATCGGATACCTGGTTGCACAGGGCCCCGCCGCACTGGCGCAAACCGATGTGCAATCGGGTGCCGTGCTGAGTTTCGAACCCTGGGGTGGCATTCTCGGCATCATGCCCTGGAATTACCCGGTCTGGCAGGTGTGCCGGTTTGCGCTGCCGGCGTTGCTGGCGGGTAATACGGTGGCGATTAAACCCGCTCCGAATGTTTGGCTCAGTTCCCGTATGCTCGTTGATCTGATGCACCAGGCCGGTTTTCCTGCCGATGCGATAGCCCTATTGCAGATCGACATTGATGTGCTGCCGGCTGTCTACGATCACCCCCATTTGCGCCAGGTGCATTTTACCGGCAGCAGCAATGCAGGCCGGGCCATCGCGGTGGCCTGTGCTGAACGGCTGATTCCCAGCACCCTTGAGCTGGGAGGCAGCGATGTATGGCTGCTGACAGACAGTGGCGATCTGAACGCCTTTGTCGACAACGCCCTGGCATCGCGGCTCAATAATTCGGGTCAGAGTTGTCTCTGTGCCAAACGCTGGCTGGTACCGGAAACCCGGCTGGATGCCGTCCTGGCCCGGGTGCAGGAGCGTCTGGCGGATTTTACGCCGGCAGAGCCGGAATCCGAAGGCTGCACACTGGGCCCTCTGGCCCGTCCCGACATTCGCGACCGCCTGCTCCAGCAGTGGCACAACCTTAAGGTAACCGCGACCCGGCACAGTGAAGACCCAAACGTAGACGGGCTATACGTCAGCCCGGCCTGGGCCGTAACCGACGATCCGATGACCAGCCCGGTCTGGCCGGATGAAATTTTCGGCCCGGTACTGCAGCTGGCGGCTTACTCAACGGTTGATCAGGCGGTTCAGTGGGCCAATCGAAGCCGGTATGGGTTGGGCGGTGCGGTCTGGAGTGGGTCAGTTGAGGAAGCAACCGCCATCGCGCGCAGGCTGTCCACTCGCAACGTCGCCATTAACAAGCCTATGCGCAGTCGCATTGACGTGCCATTCGGTGGTATGGGCGAGTCAGGCTGGGGGGTTGAGCTGGGTGTCACTGGGTTGCAGGCAATAGCCAGGCGTCAAACCCGGTATTTCTAACTCGACGTTCGGTGTTCGCTCAGGAGGCTAGCGAACACCGCGTGTAACCGGTGCCTAGCGCGGGATAAGGCTTCCCAATTGGTTGGAACGCTGAAACGTGAGTTTGGACCTGGCCAGGGCGATGGCAATTACCCCATCTGCTTCGGCCGGTGAACCACCGAATTAAGCACCGGAACATGCTCGGAATCTAGGTGTTCCAGGTAATGCTCAAGCGTTACCTTGACCGTCAGAAAGGCGATTTCATCCCAGGGAATGTCCTCGCGGTGAAACAGCACCACTTCACTGCTTTCGGGCGTCGTTTCGAACGAAAAGTCGGGCATATCGATCCGGTAAAACACATGCACCTGATCAAAATCCGGCAAGCTGACCATTGACAGCAGTTGCGGGTTTTTCCCCATCACGCGGGATTCCTCGACCGTCTCCCGCAGCGCACCTTCAACCGTCGTTTCACCGTTTTCCATAAAACCGGCGGGCAGGGTCCAGTAACCATGCCGCGGTTCAATGGCCCGCCGGCAAAGCAAAATCCGTCCATCGGGAGCTACCGGTAAGGTGCCGGTGATAACACGAGGGTTTTGGTAGTGGACCGTACCGCACTGGTCGCACATAAAGCGGGGGCGGTTATCGAATTCAGGGGTGTCGAATCGCACCCGATGACCGCAATGGCTGCAAAAATTCATGGATAACAAGGTTCGTTGTGGGTTCTTTGCGACAAGCCTATCAGGACTTCGGCGGCGCGTCTTGAACCGGTCGGGGAAAATCCAGTACTACGGCATTGTGATCCTGCTCGACACGGGCTCCGGCACTGGCCAGGCCATCGTAATACAGCGTATCTTTTAGGCATTCGCGTAACTGCTCGACCCGTTCATGCATGAGTTGAGACATACGAATACAGCATTGCATCGGATTTTTAGCTCGGCGGCGTTCCATATCGAGCACAAACTGAAGGCCCTGCAATTGCGCCCGCTGGTGGCTCGGTGCCCGCTCAATGACCTCGGCGACCAGTTGGCTGCGTAGGGTTTCGAGCGCTTCGGGGTCTTCATCAGCCAGCGCTTTGAGGGTATCGAAGGCGGGCAGTTCGATCACAGGGTTGGCCATCACAGTCTCCGTATGGATGGGTTGCCTATTAAGTTCTACAACCTACTTTCCGTTGCCTTATACTGGGCAGGGTGCGAACCAGACTCGTCCTTGTTCAATTTAATCTAGCACTACTGAGTGGCAAATGGCAGTGACACTGTTCAAAAAACAGTCTATTTACGGTTGCTCCGTAAAGGTCATGAAAACGGTCGGTGCGCCAGGCCACTCACAGCGCTGTAAACGTGCGAAAATAAGAGCATGACTGCTTATTCCCCGTTTTTTCACCAACTGGAACACCGGTTGACGACCCATGAGCCACGACTGCTGTCGCTCGACCAGCCACGAGCGGGGGTGTTGGTGCCGCTTGTCGACAACGCTGGCGACCCCTCTCTGCTACTGACGGTTCGGGCCAGCCATTTGAATTCGCACCCTGGTGATATCGCGTTTCCGGGCGGAATGTGGGAGCCCGAAGACACCTCGCTGCAGGCCACTGCATTGCGCGAAACGCACGAAGAATTGAATTTGTCACCCGACCTGATTCAGGTGTTGGGCCCGTTGTCGACCGGTTTGTCCAAAAACGGAGTTCAGGTGTTTCCGTTTGTCGGTAAGGTCTCAAGCCTCGACCAGTGTGTGGCCAGCCCGGATGAAATTGCCGAGTGGTTTACAGTGCCCTGGGCGTTCTTTACCGATACGGCGCCCCGGCTACAGCCCATCGAACGTCATGGTATTTCGTTTCAGATCCCGCATTACGATTATGACGGACACCACATTTGGGGTCTGACGGCGATGATCCTGCTTGAACTGGTGAACCTCACCGAGGGGACCGACTGGCCCTTGCCCGCCTTTACCGGCGTCACCCGACCAGGCCGATTATAATGCCAGAGAGCTATGGCCGAGGCTTGAATACGTGAATAGAGGCATGTTCGCCGGACGCTGTGTTATACTTCTAACCGGACTTTTTAGTGGACTTTTGCCAGAAGCGCTTGCAAGGGTCCGAGTTCATCACAGGGTTCTGCGAACATGGATGGGGCAGGTGGTTAGCAAGCATGTCTGAAACACGAAAACTGATCATGGTGGCGTCGCTCGAACGTCACCTCGTAAAGGAACGCAATGTGCTGTTTGAGGCCATCATGGCACAACAGTGTGTTCCTACCGGTCTGCCGTTTCCGGCCGTCTCTGCGAATTACCTCTGGAAACTGAACCAACTTGCCTTAAGCGATGCCGATTATGTGTTTCTGCTGGTCGGCAATGAATACGGCCCATTGACGGAGCAAGGCGTCGGCTATCTGCATCAAACTTACGCCACGGTTCGCGCCCAGCACAAAACGCCCGTTGCCCTGATCTACACCGGCCATGACATTCCCAGCCCCAGCGACATCGATAAAACCCGGCTGAATCAGCTGGTTGGTTTGCTGAAGACCGGTATCTATTACGAGTGGGACGGCGAAGAAACGCTGCGTGATGTCACTGAGCGCGCCATCGAGCAGGTGATGGAAGAGCATCCGGCGCCGGGTTGGCAAAAAGCAGGCGCCGTGACTGAATCGTCTGCCGAGCTGAGTGCATTGCGGGCTGAAGTAGAGCGGCTGAAACAGGAATTGTCTGCTGGCCGTTCTTCGCGTGCCGCCGCTGATTTGTCGGCACTGACCAACCCCCGGTCGGTCTGGCACAGCCAGTTCAGTTGCAAGGCGTTTCGTGAAGGGCAGCTAAAGGTGCTGACTGGCAGCGTCTCCGTTTCCTGGAAAACGGTCTTCACCTGGCTGGCTGCACCCCTGTTAACCCCGGTTACCGAAACCCGCGTCAACGCGCTACTGGCCGAGTATCTGCAGCCGCTGGCACTGGTCGACGTCAAGCGTCGCTGGCAGGGCAGCCATGCGGTGGCCGACGTGAAACTCGAACGAGCGGCTCTAGATGAAGTTAAGCTGCAATTGCATTCCATGTCGCTGATTCAGTTCGACAACCTCGGCCGCTGGAGCCTTACCGACACCGGTGAGTCGGTGGCACTGAAAACCGTTCCGGCCATGGCCAGTCGCCGCGAAGCCTGATGACGTTTGCCGATCGCCTGAAAATACTGATTGCAGGCCGCACTGTCAGTGAGTTTGCACGCTCGGTCGGCCTCAGCGAAAGTCTGATTCGCAAGTATCTGAACGGCTCAGAACCTTCGCTGTCGCGGGCACACCAGATAGCTCGAGCCAGCCAATGCTCTCTGGTCTGGCTGGCCAGTGGCGAAGGCCTGCCATTTGATGCAGCACCTGAAGTCGCCATCGACGCACTGCAGTCAGCCCTGCGTATCTTCGCGAACGAACCCCGAGCTACCGATTTTCACATCCCCGATACCGACACCCTGAAACACATCATCGCGCTGTATCAATACCTGAGAAATCACCGCCTGCGTGACGGTACGGTGGATGAATTGCTGGGACAGTCGTTTTTGCAATTGCTGCAGCAAGGTGAGACGAACGACGCCAGCGGTGAAAAATAGCCTGCGTTATTCCACAAATTCGCTCAGTTAACCAGCGCAAGCGAAAATGCACTGCGCCCGAACAGACAGGCAGATGACCCGGCCATTGGGCTCAACCAAAGGTTGCCTCCCTGGGCAGTCACTATTTGGTGAAGGCGTCGAATAGCCGGGTGCTGCTGCAAAGGCTCTATGTCTCCCGCGAAGCTGGCATTAACGGCTGAGTGACTTAACCGGCTTTCTTCCAATGCTGCCTGGACCAGATCGACGATTGGGGTGATCGGGTCTTCATCGGTTGCGCGTTGAACCATGGTGTCTTCACCATCCAGAACCTGAAAGACGGGAAACGTCTTCTGGTGAGCCATGATGGATCGTTTCAGCCAGTTCAGTGGTGGGAAAGTCGGGTTGTGAGGGAACAGCATCGGGTTGGCAAACGCCGGCACACTGTAGAAGTGTCGAATTCTGGGGGCAAAGGCCAGCAGAGGCAGACGCAGTTTATCAATGGTGAGCCCCTGATCGCGATGCAAATGGGCGATCTCCTGAACCAGCAACCCGTAAGCCGCCAGCGTATGGCCGCTGTCCATAACGCGCAATCTGAAATGGCTGTGCAGGTTCGCGGCATGCCGCAGGCGGTCGAGCTGTGGTTGCAGGGTGGCGGCCTGATGATTCCAGTGGTGGTAGCCAGGGTGACGATGCTTTGCCGGCGTAATAACCAGGGTGCCGTCGCTCTGCAGCAACCAGCTGTCGTTCAAACGTTGGCTGAGGTGGGTATCCTGATGCAGCTCGGGCAATGCATCGCGGGTGGGGTGGTCTGCTGTCTGATACCAGGCATCCGTTATGGCCTTGCTGCGGTCATCGGGTGGCAGCACGGCTGGATTTGCTAACCAGGTTACGGGCAGGGTGGCCAGATCAAAGCGCTGATAAATGGCCTTTGGCAAATCGCAGCTGGCATCCAGGGCCAGAGTCAGGTACTGCATGGGGTGAACATCCTGTTCCGGGTTCCATTGTCGTAATCAGCTTAATACAGATCATTCTGTTTTGTCTTTGAACTCGCACAAATCTTCAATAATGCAGGCACCGCAACGAGGTTTGCGGGCCGTGCAGGTGTAGCGCCCGTGTAGAATCAGCCAGTGGTGGGCGTCCATCAAAAACTCCGCAGGTATCAGTCTCAACAGTCGCTGTTCGACCTCAACCACATTCTTGCCCGGTGCAATACGCGTGCGGTTGGCGACACGGAAAATATGGGTGTCTACCGCCATGGTGGGCTGGCCAAAGGCGGTGTTCAGCACCACATTGGCGGTTTTACGGCCGACACCGGGCAGTGCTTCCAGAGCGGCTCGATCGTTCGGAATTTCGCCGGCTTCGAGGTTCAGGTCACTGTGCTGTTCGAGCAGCAACTGACACAACTTGTGCACGTTGTCTGCTTTGCTGTTAAACAGGCCAATGGTTTTGATGTAATCCTTCAATCCATCGACACCTAACTCAACAATGGACTGCGGCGTGTTGGCGACCGGGTAGAGTTTGTCGGTGGCCTTGTTCACCCCTTTGTCGGTCGCCTGGGCCGACAACACCACCGCCACCAGCAACTCAAACGGTGTGCTGTAATTCAGCTCGGTCTCCGGGTTGGGGTTGGCGGCGCGCAGGCGGCTGAATATGTCGGTTCGTTTGGCTTTGTTCATGATTCCGCTAACTGATGCTCCCAGTTACCCGCACGCGTTTGGAGCCAGCAACCGGCTTCTCGGCTTTTGCGGCCTTTCGTTTTTCGATACCCGAGTCCACCCGGTTCTTCACCGCAATTAACAAACCCAAGCCCACGAAAGCGCCGGGCGGCAAAACGGCAAACAGAAAATCCGGATAATTGGGAAACAGAGTGATTTCCCAGCTTTCTGCAACGGGCCCAAAAATCAGATCCATATTGGTAAACAGGGTGCCCTGGCCAATCAGTTCACGCAGACCACCGAGCACTATCAACACCGCCAGAAACCCCAGTGACATCATAAAGCCATCGAGCATTGCCGGCAGTACCGGATTCTTGCGGGCAAAGGCATCGGCGCGGCCGAGAATGGTGCAATTGGTGACGATCAACGGAATGAAGATACCCAGCACCTGATAAAGCTCGTAGGTGAACGCCTGCATCAACAATTCAGCGCAGGTCGTAAAGGAAGCGATGATCATCACAAAGGCTGGCAACCGCACCGAGTCCGGCACGTAATGGCGAATCAGTGAGACCGCCGTGTTGGAACCGACCAGCACCACCATGGTGGCAATACCCAACCCAAGCGCGTTTACCACCGAACCGGTAACCGCGAGCAGGGGGCACAGGCCCAGCAGTTGCACCAGGGCAGCGTTGTTGTTCCACAAGCCGTTGCGTGTCAGCTCGCGGGCCGAGGCTGTGCTTTTGGTGGGGGTCGTGTCGCTCATGAATCGACTCCGGTGGTGTCAGGGTCGGTGCTCAGCAGCACCGCCCGGTTGGTCTCGAAGAACGTCAGTGTTCTGGCCACGGCGCGCACGATGGCGCGGGGGGTGATGGTGGCCCCGGTCATCTGGTCGAAGGCGCCGCCGTCTTTTTTTACCTGCCACTGATCGGGCTCAATCGTCTCGAACGACTGGCCGTCGAAACTGAATATCCAGTCCGATTTGCTGGTTTCTATCTGGTCACCCAGGCCCGGTGTTTCCTTGTGGGTGATGACCCGTACCCCAAGCAAAGTGCCACTGGCATCAATGGCGGCCACCAGTCGAATGGGTTCGGTATAACCCTCGGGTGCAACAAAGGGCAGAATAACCGCAGTGACCTCTTCATCTTTTCTTGCCTGGTACCAGGTTGCCTCACGATTCAGTCGCAGTTGAGTGGTCTCAGTTAACGCTGGTAGATTTACCGAGTATGCGGTTTCCAGCAAGTCGTTGTCGCGCAGTCGTTCGGGTACCAGTTCATAGAGAGCGCGGGCTTCGAATTCGCGCTGGTTCGCATCTATGCGGTCGGCCGTCAACGTCTGGGTAACGGCAATAATGCCCGCCGTGAACACAGCAAAAATGCCCAGACCGATGGCACTGCGGCGAATCGCCTGCGTCAGCGTGATGGGTGCTTCGGCGCCGGTGTCCGGTTGTGCGTTGTTATCGGTTTCGTCAGTCATTCTTGAAGCCTTTCACCGATTTGTCGTGGCCGTAAACGCGAGGGCGGGTGTAATGGTCAATCAGCGGGGCGGCAAAGTTCATCAGCAACACGGCAAAAGCCACCGCATCGGGGTAATTGCCCCAGGTTCGAATCAGGTAGATCAGCACGCCAATGCCAGCGCCATACACCAGCTTGCCCCGGTTGCTCGTTGCCGCACTGACCGGGTCTGTGGCGATGAAGAAGGCGCCCAGCATGGTGGCCCCGGCAAACAGGTGCAGGTCGATCGGCGTGCGCACGTCGGCATCGCCGCTGAACAAGAGTGCCATAATGCCAAGGCCCGCCAGAAAGCTGACCGGGATGTGCCAGGTGATGATGCGCTTCCACAGCAAGAGACCGCCGCCAGCCAGAAACGCCAGGTTGGCCACATCCCAGCCTTCGGCGACCCAGCTGCCGAAAATGGGCGATTGCAGCACTTCAGCTGAGGTTAGCCGCGAGATATCCAGCTTATAGACATCCAGCGGGGTGGCACCCGTTGCGCCATCGACCGGGGTCTGGCCCGCGAAAATAATCGCCAATGTATCAGCGATCGGGAGCGAAAAATCGGGGCTGGCCCAGCGCGTGGTCATGTACAGCGGCAACGACA
This sequence comes from Saccharospirillum alexandrii, assembly GCF_004000275.1. Classification (GTDB taxonomy): domain Bacteria; phylum Pseudomonadota; class Gammaproteobacteria; order Pseudomonadales; family Natronospirillaceae; genus Saccharospirillum; species Saccharospirillum alexandrii. The sequence continues at coordinate 971,593 of NZ_RCIP01000001.1, read as the reverse complement.
CCAGCAGCAGGGCATAGGCAACCATGGCCGGGTTGAACGGGTTGTTGCCCAGCCCACCGAACAGTTGTTTGGCGAACACAATGGCGATCATCGTGCCCAAAACGGTTAGCCACCAGGGTGCCAGCGGCGGCAGCGCCAGCGCGAGCAGGGCCGCGGTCACCAGTGCGCTCAGGTCTTTCAAAAAGAACATCACCGGTCGGCCACGCCAGGCCAGCAGCAGCGCCTCGGCGATCAGCGCTGTCAGTAACGCCAGCACCATATTAATGGCATAGCCAAGGCTGAAGCTGACGATCAGCACTATCCAGCCCGGCACCAGGGCCAGCAACACCCAGCCCATCACCCATCTGACGGAGGTGCGACCGGTCACGTGCGGTGAGGTCAGATTAAGCCCCGTCATGAATCGGTTTCCTTTTTGGCGTCGGTACGGGTCGGTTCGCCATGAGCGGCGTTGTCCAGTGCGGCTTGGGCCGTACGATGTTTCTCTTCCAGTTTGGTCAGCGCCTTGCGCAGTGCGGGCACCATATCCGGCGATTCCTGTTCGGCGACCACAAGCCGCTCATTGGCTTTTTTGACTTTGGTTGCCGCCAGTTCCAGCGCTTTTTCAAGGTCTTCCCGGCTCAGTTCTGCTGTGTTCTGTGCAGCACCGGCCTTTTTTGCCTTGGCGCGCGCCATGGCGGCTTTGATGGCATCGTCCTGGGCATCGGGCTCGCCGCTGCCGTTTTCAGCCTTGGCGGCACGGGCTTCGGCCGCCGCTTTGGCGCGGGCTTTGCGGCGGGCCTCTTTCTCCAGACGCTCTTTTTCCAGCCGGGCCTGGCGGGCTTCAAAGCGCGCCCGGGCCCGTTCCGATTTGATCTGCTCTTCCTGTTCGTTGCGCAATTCACCCTTGGCGTAGCGGTAATATTGCACCAGCGGAATTCGGCTTGGGCACACATAGGCGCAGGCACCGCATTCGATGCAATCGTTGATCGAATGCAATTCGGCGGCGTCGAGATCCCGGTGTTTTGACGCCCAGAACAGCTGCTGTGGCAGCAGATTGACCGGGCAGGCTTGTTCGCACAAGCCGCAGCGAATGCAGGGGTTATCCGGCATGGGCCGGGGCAGTTCCTTGCGCGTGGGCACCAGCAGGCAGTTGGTGGTTTTCATCAGTGGCGCGGTAATGTCGGGAATGGCAAAGCCCATCATCGGGCCACCCATGATCACCCGGTCCGCTTTTTTCAGGTGAACACCGGCCTGGTTCAGTACCGTCTCGATGGGGGTGCCAATACGTACCTCGTAATTGCCCGGCGCGTCTACGGCCTCACCGGTCACGGTAGTCACCCGGCTGATAAGAGGTTCATCAAACACAATGGCCCGGTAGATGCTGGCCAGGGTACCCACGTTCTGGCACACAATGCCCAGATCGCTCGGCAAACCACCGCGAGGTACTTCCTGGCCGGTGACCAGTTGAATCAACTGACGTTCGCCGCCGCTTGGGTATTTCGTCGGCACCACATTGATGCGCAGGTCGATCCCCAGGCGGTCAGCGGCTTCGCGCATGGCGGCCAGTGCCTGCGGCTTGTTGTCCTCAATGCCAAGTCGAATCGTGTTGGCCGCGAGCAAATGTTTGGCGATGACGGCACCTTGCAGAACCTCATCGGCGCGTTCGCGCATCAGGCGGTCGTCGGCGGTGATGTAGGGTTCGCACTCGGCGGCGTTAATCAGCAGGGTAGTGATCGGCTTGTGTTTGTTGCGGTATTTCACATCGGTCGGGAAGCCGGCGCCACCCTGGCCAACCACGCCGCAATCGCGCAGGCGCTGAATCAGATCATCAATCGGTTGCTCGCGCCAGTTGGGCAGCCCGTTACGGTTGCGCCAGTCGTCCTCGCCATCGGCTTCGAGCAGAATGCAGGGGGCCGGCAAACCGGATTCATGGGCGATTACGCGGTCTTCAATGGCACAGATACGGCCCGATGTGGGCGCATGCACGGCCGCGCTTATGCCGCCAACGGCTGTTGCCAGTACGTCGCCTTTGCGTACCGTAGACCCGACGGATACCACCGGGTCGGCCGGAGCGCCCAGATGCATGGTCAGCGGCAACACCAAGACTGAAGGCAGCGGCACCTCGGTGATGGGAGTGGTGTTTGAGAGTGTTTTGCGTTCATCCGGGTGAATACCGCCTTTCAGCGAAAACACCTTGTCGGTCACGATTACAGCCTGGGCAGTCATGCGGCACGCTCCCGGTCTGAAGGCTGATCGGTCGCGATCAGGCTAACCCCGGGTTCGGGTTTGTCCCAGTGCCAGCTGCGCAGGGTGACTTCAATGGGCACCATATCAATGCAGTCGACCGGGCAGGGCTCGACGCACAGGTCGCAGCCGGTGCATTCGCTTTCGATCACGGTGTGCATCTGTTTGGCCGCGCCCAGAATGGCATCGACCGGGCAGGCCTGAATGCATTTGGTGCAGCCAATGCATTCATCTTCGCGAATCACCGCGACGGTGCGGCCTTTCTCTACACCATGTTCGGCATCGAGCGGTTCGGGTTCTACATCGAGCAGGTCGGCCAGGGCCTGAATGGTGGCTTCGCCGCCGGGCGGGCACTTATTGATCTTGTCGCCATTGGCAATGGCTTCGGCATAGGGGCGGCAACCCGGGTAGCCGCACTGGCCACACTGGGTTTGCGGCAGAATGTCGTCGATGTTATCGACAATGGGGTTCCCCTCGGGCCGGAACCGCACCGAAGCAAAACCAAGCAAGCCGCCAAGCACAGCGGCCAGAATGAGCAGGGTGACAACCGCGATCCACATAAATTACCCCAACGTCACCAGACCAGAGAAACCCATAAAGGCGAGCGACATAATGCCCGCCGCCACCAGCCCAATGGCCGCGCCCTGAAACGGCACCGGCACATCGGCCACCGCCAGCCGTTCACGCATGGCGGCAAACAGCACCAGCACCAGCGAAAAGCCGACGGCCGCGCCAAAGCCGTATAAAAAGCTTTCAATCAAACTGTTTTGGCGGCTGATGTTCAGCAACGCCACCCCAAGTACCGCACAGTTGGTGGTGATCAGCGGTAGAAAGATGCCCAGCACCCGGTACAGCAGCGGGCTGGTCTTGCGCACCAGCATCTCGGTAAATTGCACCATAAAGGCGATCACCAGAATAAAGCTGATGGTTCTGAGGTAGGTTAACCCCAGTGGTTCGAGCAACCAGGTGTACACCACATAGCTTGCCACCGAGGAGAGCGTCAGCACAAAGGTTGTCGCGGCCGACATGCCCACGGCCGTCTCCAGCTTGCTCGACACGCCCATAAAGGGGCACAGCCCGAGAAACTGAACCAGAACAAAGTTGTTAACCAGAATGGTGCCAACCAGCAAAAGCAGGTAGTCGCTCATCTAAAAGACGGCCTTAACGGTGTATGGGGTGATAAGAAAATAGACCGCTATTATCGTGAATTGTTATATAGCTAACAAGGTAATTGGCGGAATCGGTTTAGTGTGTTTGGTTATGGTTATAAAACGTTGGTGCCACAAACGATCGGCAGAGGTCAGTGTGTAGCCCCGTTTAGCGCAATCACCGCCACACCCGCCACCGCCAGCAACATGCCGCCCCAGGCCTTGCGACTGGCGCGATGCCCGCGTATCCGGTCAATCGAAAACGCCATTATGGCGCAGGTTGCGATCAGGGTTTGCACCACACCGGCCTCGGTACGTTTAACCGCCAATTGCTGAAACCAGATAGCCAGCAGCGTACCCACAAAGGTACTCAGCGCCAGAATTGCCCATTGGCGGCCTGTCAACCGGGGCCAGAATGCCTTGCGTTGCAAGCCGATGATCAGGGGAATGGCGGTAATGCCGGCCGCCAGCCGCAAAAACGACGCCTGTGATGCCGGCATATCAACCGCCAGAAATACCTCGCGCATAAACACCATGCCCAGCGCCTGACACAAGGCCGCCCCAAGGGCGAACGCCATGCCCAGAAAGGGATGGCTGCGATGCGCCGGATTTTCCGGCTCCAGCACCCAGAACAGCGCCGGGATGATCATCGCCGCCCCCAGCCATTGCCACAGCGTCAAAAACTCGCTTAGCCACAACATGCCCAGGCCTATGGCAAACAAGGGCGCGCTCGATTCGGCAATCGACAGCGTCGTGCGTTCACCAATTCGGTTCAGCGCCGAGAAAATAAAGGTATCGCCCAGCGTAATGCCAATGAAGCCACTGAGCAGCAACGGGGTTAATACTTCGGGCGGAATGGCGACCCACTGACCCGAAACCCAGATAAACACCAGTAAACCAGCGCAGGCCAGCAGACCTTTCCAGAAATTCAGCTGCAACGGCGACAGGGCAGTGCCCAGATGGCGAAACCCATAGGCGGCCAGCGTCCACGACAGTGCGGCTAATATGGCAAAGAGTTCACCCATCGATAACGTTCATCCAAAAGTCTGCACTGAAAAAAGGGCGTGTATCTAACATCGGTCGTTGGGTAAAGGTCAAGCAATCGGGTGTCGCAGCCCCCAACCTCCTGCGGTAAACTGCGCGCAACCAACGTAAAACCGTCTTACACCCGAAACGTGAAGGGATAAACAATGAAGATTACTGTATTTGGTATTGGCTACGTCGGCCTGGTGCAGGGAACCTGTCTGGCTGAGGCCGGGCACGAGGTCGTGTGTGTCGATGTCGATGCCAGCCGGGTCGAGAACCTGAAAAAAGGCATCATCCCCATCTACGAGCCGGGGCTCGAGCCCATGGTCAAGGCCAACCACGAATCCGGTCGACTCAGCTTCACCACCGATGCTGCTGCAGCCGTCGCCCATGGCGACATCCAGTTCATCGCCGTGGGTACCCCGCCCGATGAAGACGGCAGTGCCGACCTGAAGTACGTGCTGGCCGTGGCTCGCACCATCGCCGAGAACATGAACCGCCATACCATTGTGGTGAACAAATCGACCGTCCCGGTGGGCACCGCCGACAAAGTAACCGCTGCCATCAGCGATGTTCTGGCAAAACGCTCCGATGCCAAGCTGACTTTCGATGTTGTCTCCAACCCAGAATTCCTGAAAGAAGGCGCGGCGGTAAACGACTGCATGCGGCCCGACCGCATCGTCATCGGCACGGAAAGCGCCGACTCCATCGAAGCCATGCGCGAGCTGTACGAGCCGTTTAATCGCAACCACGAAAAAATCATCCAGATGGACGTGCGCAGCGCCGAGCTGACCAAATACGCCGCCAACTGCATGCTGGCCACTAAAATCAGCTTCATGAACGAAATCGCCAACCTGGCCGAACGCCTGGGCGCCGACATCGAAGCCGTGCGCCACGGCATCGGCAGTGACCCACGCATTGGTTACCAGTTCATTTACCCCGGCGTTGGCTACGGCGGCTCATGTTTCCCGAAAGACGTTCAGGCGCTGATCCGCACCGCTGATGGCATCGACTTCGACGCCAAGGTGTTGAAAGCCGTAGAGGCGCGTAACTACGAACAGAAAACCACGCTGTTCAGCAAGATTAACGCGCATTACAACGGCGACCTGAAAGGCAAAACCTTCGCGGTGTGGGGCCTGAGTTTCAAACCCAACACCGACGACATGCGCGAAGCGCCAAGTCGTGTGCTGATGGAAGCGTTGTGGGCCGCTGGCGCCAAAGTGCAGGCCTACGACCCCGAAGCCATGGAAGAAACTCAGCGCATTTATGGCAATGAAGAGGGGTTAACCCTGTGTGGCACCAAAGAAGCTGCGCTCAAAGGCGCCGATGCCCTGGCCATTGTGACGGAATGGCAGCCGTTCCGGGTGCCGGATTTCGACGCCATTAAACAACAACTGGCCGACCCGGTTATCTTCGATGGCCGCAACCTGTTTGAGCCCAAGCGGATGCAGAAGAAGGGCATTCAGTATTATTCGGTGGGCCGGAACCCGGTATAAAGGCTTGGCGTGGGGGATGAGGTTAGAGGAGGCCATCCCCCTGGCCCGAATAGCGTTTCACACAAACGAAATCTCGGGCCCGGCGTCAGCGCCCTGCAAGGCCAGCGCCGCAGCGGTCTTCCGCGCCAGCACAAAGTAATGCGCCGCCACTTCACCATCCGGCTCTGCGATGACGGTGGGTTTGCCACTGTCGGTCTGGGTGCGAATGCTGATGTCCAGCGGCAGGCTTTCCAGCAGGCTCACATCGTAGTCTTCTGAGAGCTGTGCGCCGCCGCCTTCGCCGAAAATATGTTCAACATGCCCGCAATTTGAACACACATGCATCGCCATATTCTCAACGATGCCCAGTACCGGAATATTCACTTTGCGGAACATTTCGATGCCCTTGCGCGCATCCAGCAGGGCAATGTCTTGCGGGGTGGTGACGATCACAGAGCCCGATACCGGCACTTTTTGCGCCAGCGTCAGCTGAATATCGCCGGTGCCCGGGGGCATGTCGACGACCAGATAATCCAGATTATCCCACTGCGTTTGCGTTAATAATTGCTGTAACGCTCCCGAGACCATAGGCCCACGCCACACCATGGGCGTTTTCTCGGTTACCAGATAGGCCATCGACATACTTTGCAGGCCATGGGCTTCTACGGGCCTAAAGAATTTGTTGTCTACCGTCTCTGGCTTGGTGCCTTCGGGCACACCCAGCATGGTGCCAATGCTCGGGCCATAGATGTCGGCATCCAGCAAACCAACCCGGGCGCCTTCGGCCTGCAGCGCCAGCGCCAGGTTAACGGCCGTGGTGCTCTTGCCAACCCCGCCTTTGCCAGAGGCCACGGCGATGATGTTCTTGATGTTCTCCATGCCTGGCAGGTTTTCCCGCAGGTTCACGGAGCCAATCTCACAGTGGACGGAGACCTCTACTTCAACATCATCCACCTGGGCTTCAATGTGGCTGGCCAGCAACATAGCCAGCCCTTCCCGATATTGCCCGGCAGCGTAGTGGAGCGTTACCGAGATCTTAACCGGTGAGCCCTCGGTAATGTCGATGTCGGCCGTATCGGCAAAAGGCCGGTCGGTGTGGGGGTCTTTCAGGGTGTTCAGCGCCTGGAGTATGCGTTCAGTCGACATGCTGGGTCCTTAACGTGGCTATGACAGCAGGGTGGGGGCGGGGTAAGGGAAATAAAAGTCGTAACAGAGGTTACCGGGGCAGTGCCCCGGCCAAAGCTGGTGTTACTGCCGCCCATACCGGTCGGTAAAGCGCACAATGTCGTCTTCGCCCAAATAACTGCCGGTCTGCACTTCAATCAGCTCCAGCGAAATCTTGCCCGGGTTTTCCAGGGCGTGCACGGTGCCAATGGGAATGTAGACCGATTCGTTCTCGCTGAGCATTTGAGTCTTCTCTCCTATGGTAACGTTGGCAGTGCCGCTCACCACTACCCAGTGTTCAGCGCGGTGGTGGTGCATCTGAACCGAGAGCTTTTCACCCGGTTTCACGGTAATGCGCTTCACCTGGTGGCGATCACCCAGGTTTATGGTCTTGTATGAGCCCCAGGGGCGGTGAACCCGGGCATGCACATGGTGCTCGGTCCGCCCTGCGGCTTTCAGCTGGTTCACGATGAACTTCACATCCTGAGCCCGCTCGCGCGGCACCACCACCACGGCATCGTCGGTTTCGATGATCGCCATATTTTGCACGCCAATGGCGGCTACCAGGCGGCTTTCAGCGCGAATCAGGTTGCCGCTGGCGTCTTCGGTGAGCACATCGCCTTGCAGCACATTGTCTTGTTCGTCTTTCTCGCTCAGATCATACAGGGCCGACCAGGCGCCGATGTCGCTCCAGTCGCCGTTGTAGGGCACCACCACAGCGCGCTCGGTGCGTTCCATAATGGCGTAGTCGATGGAGTCCGACGGGCTCTGCGCGAAGGCTTCTGCATCCACCCGAATGAAGTCGAGGTCTGCGTACTTGTTGACCATGGCTGCCTGTGTGGCGTCGTAAATGGCCGGCTGAAATTGCTTCAGCTCTTCCAGATATACCCGCGCCTTGAACACGAACATACCGCTGTTCCAGAAGTAATTGCCAGCGGCCAGGTAACGGGCGGCGGTGTCGGCATCCGGCTTTTCACGGAAGGCGACCACGGCGCTGGTCACATCGGTAGCGGCCGCTTCAATGTAACCATAGCCGGTTTCCGGGTAGGTGGGCTTAATGCCAAAGGTGACCAGCAAATCACTCTTCGATTGAATAATGGCTTCCTGAACCGAGGCACGAAAGGCCTCGGTGTCTTTCATGACGTGGTCGGCTGGCAACACCACCAGGGTGGCTTCCGGGTCCCGTTCCAGTGCCTGAAACGCTGCCAGAGCAATGGCCGGTGCGGTATTGCGGCCTTCGGGCTCCAGAATCAGCTCGGCTTTGGTGCCCAGGTCGGCCATTTGCTGGGCGATGAGGAAACGGTGTTCATCGTTGCACACCACAATGGGCTCGGCACCGATGCCTGCAGCCTGCACTCGTTTCAGCGTCTGCTGAGCCAGGCTCAGCTCCGGATCGGCCAGGGCGATGCATTGCTTGGGGAACAGCTCCCGGGAAACCGGCCACAGCCGGGAACCGACGCCTCCTGCGAGCAAAACGGGAATAATCATCCTTGGAACTCCTTGGTTTGAACCGTTGAATATAACAATGCCTGCAATGATAGCATTAGGGGCGAGGTACGAGCTACGAGCTACGAGCCGCGAGCTAGTAGCGAACAGCTCAAAACTCGCGGCTGAATTCAAAAAACCCCGTTTCTCAACACCACGCCATCAGGTAGAATGCCCGGCTCTGCGAAAACTCATCGCGTTTGTTTTAACTCAAAGCTAACAGCTCGCAGCTAACAGCTAAATAAGGAACCCCCATGCCCGACCGCCGCAAGATACTGGTCACCAGTGCCCTGCCATACGCCAACGGCCCCATTCATCTGGGTCACATGCTGGAACACATTCAAACCGACATCTGGGTTCGGTTTCAGAACAGCATGGGCAATATGTGCACCTACGTCTGCGCGGACGACACTCATGGAACAGCGGTCATGTTGCGGGCCGAGAAAGAAGGCAAAACCCCGGAAGACCTGATCAAAGCCGTTCAGGCCGACCACATGCGCGATTTTGGTGGCTTTCTGATCGACCACCACAACTACTACAGCACTCATTCGGATGAAAACCGTTACTACGCCGAGCTGATCTACACGCGCCTGAAAGAAAACGACATGATCAACGTGCGCACCATCAGCCAGCTGTACGACCCGGTGAAAGAAATTTTCCTGGCCGACCGCTTCGTAAAAGGCACCTGCCCGAAATGTGGCAGTGAAGACCAGTACGGCGATGCCTGCGAAGTGTGCAGCGCCACGTACGAACCGAATGAGCTGATTAACCCGAAGTCTGCTTACACGGGTGCCACTCCGGAAGTGCGCGAATCCGAACACTTCTTCTTCAAGCTGCCTGAATGCCAGGCCATGCTGAAAGAATGGACCCGCTCCGGTACCTTGCAAGACAGCGTCGCCAATAAGCTCGCTGAATGGCTCGACGCCGAACTGCAGGAATGGGACGTCAGCCGCGATGCGCCGTATTTCGGTTTCGAGATTCCCGGCGCCCCCGGCAAGTTCTTCTATGTCTGGCTCGATGCCCCCATCGGCTACATGGCCAGCTTCAAAAACCTGTGCGACCGCCGCGATGACCTGGAGTTCGATGATTACTGGAAGTCGGATTCTATGGCCGAGCTGTACCACTTCATCGGCAAAGACATCATCAACTTCCACGCCCTGTTCTGGCCCGCCATGCTCGAAAACGCCGGCTACCGCAAGCCAAGTGGCGTGTTCGCCCACGGCTACATCACCGTGAACGGCGAGAAGATGTCCAAATCCCGTGGCACCTTCATCATGGCCAAAACGTACCTGGAGCACCTGAACCCGGAATACCTGCGTTACTATTACGCGGCGAAACTCGGCTCTGGTGTTGAAGACATTGACTTGAGCTTGACGGATTTCGCACAGCGAGTGAACTCCGACCTGGTCGGCAAGGTGGTCAACATCGCCAGCCGGTGTGCGGGCTTCATCAAGAAAGCCGGTGGCAGCTTGTCTGACACCGTTGCCGAACCGCAAATGCTGGCCGATTTCCAACAAGCTGGCACCACCATTGCCCAGGCGTACGAGCGGCGTGAATTCAGCAAGGCCGTACGTGAAATCATGAACCTGGCCGACCGCGCCAACGAGTACATACAAGCCAAAGCGCCCTGGAGCATGGCCAAAGAAGCAGGCCGCGAGCAGGAAGTGCACGATGTGTGTTCCATGGGCATTCACCTGTTCCGGCTGATTACCCTGTACCTGGGCCCGGTACTGCCCGATATGAACGAGAAGGTCAAAGCCTTCCTGAACGTCGAGAGCCTGAACTTTACGGATCGTGAAACCGTGCTCACCGGCCACGCTATCAACAAATTCAAGCCACTGCTTACGCGCATTGAAATGACACAGATCGATGCGTTAATAGAAGCCAGCAAGGAAGACGTAGCCGCCGATGCCAGAACCGGCACCCCGGCCGCCGGTGCCGGGCAAAGCCAGGCGCAGGCCCAACCGGCCAGGAACGAGAAAGCCGCCAAGTCAGACGATGCAGCGGAGCAGGGCGCTGAGATTGAATTCAGTGACTTCGCCAAGCTCGACCTTCGCGTTGCCCGAGTCGTCGAAGCCGACCACGTTGAAGGCGCCGACAAATTGCTCAGGCTGCAACTGGATGTCGGCGAAGGCACAACCCGTCAGGTGTTCTCGGGCATCAAGAGCCACTACCAGCCGGAGCAGTTAGTCGGTAAGAATGTGGTACTCGTCTATAATCTGAAGCCACGCAAAATGCGTTTTGGACTGAGTGAAGGCATGGTACTGGCCGCCGGCGGTGGTAATGAATTGTGGGTACTGGAAGCCCACACTGAGGCTGCGCCCGGTACCCGCATTAGTTAATGCTGGTGTGAGTGAGGGCGCGGAGCTTCAAGCCCTGGCCAGGCGTTCCTGCAGAGCGCCTTTGATTGCACTGTATGAGCAATGCGTCCCAAATCAGGGTAAACATGGCCAATGCCGTTGTTTCTAAAGGCTTTTCGACTAGAATGGCGAAGCCCATGTGGCTTGGTTCGTTTAAAGGATCGAAGGTCAACCAGGAGTGTTAAATGACTGATCAGCAAGTACGTCGCGACCCCAGTGACGACGAAATCGATATTGGTGCGTTAATGGCACGGGTCTGGGCGACCAAAGGTCGGGCCATGATCGCCTTACTGGTGGTCGCGTTGGCCTTCAGTGCGTTTCTGGCATTGCGCTATTTGGCCAGTGACAAAAACGTTACCTACAGCCAAGCCTTCGACCTGACGTTCGATGGCATCGCCAATGGCGAATTTCCAGATGGCTCTCCCTTTCTGATCAGCGATGTCATCAGCTCCACCGTGCTCAGCCGCGTGTACCAGGAGAACCAGCTCGATGCCACCGAGCTGACGCTCGACGAATTGCGGCGCGGCCTGAACATAGAGCCTTATGCGCCCGACCACTTCCTGATTGTTCAACGCTACCGCAGCCGCATGAACAACAGCAACCTCTCGGCCGCAGAAGCCACCGAGTTGCAGCAACAAATGCAGTCCGATCTGCGTACCGCCAGTGCCAGTGGCATGCTGCTGTCCCTGCAATTACCCGATGGCACACTGACCACCGAACAGGCCCGAGAGATCCTGCGCGATATTCCCAACACCTGGGCCGAACGCGCCATCAGCGAAAAAGGCGTGCTGGAACTGAACTTGCCCATTTATTCCGAGCGTATTTTTGACGAAGCGCGTTTCGAGAGCCTCGATTATCTGGTTGGTATCGAGCTGCTGCTCGATAACATTGGGCTGGTGCAAGAAAACATCGCCGCCCTTAAGCGGGAACCAAACTCCACCAACGTGACCGACCCTGAAACTGGCTACAAACTTGAAGACCTCGAAAAAGCCATTGCCGACGTGGCCGAATACGACTTGCGCCAGCTGATCGACCCGGTAAAAGAACTCGGCCTGGCACGAGACCCTGATTTTGTGCGGCTGTTTTACAACAGCCGCATGCAAGAACTGGAACTCCAGCAGCAGTTGTGGCACCAACGTGCTGAAGTCACCCGCACTGTGCTGAACTCGTACCGCAGTGAGGGCCAGAGTGCCGCTTCTGGTAACGCGGGCAATGCCCCGCAGGCCAGCCTGGCCCCGCAACTGGGCGATGCCTTTCTCGACCGCTTGCTGGAAGTATCCCGCCAGGGCGACGACCTGGCCTACCGGCAAGAGCTGACAAAGCAGGTGCTGGAATACGAAAACAAAGCCCTTGATGTACAGAATGAAATGGCGGAAATTGAGCTGACTCTGGCTTCGCTCGATCGGGCTGAAGAAAACGATGAAGACATTCAGCGCTATGTCGACCAGGTGCAGCAACGCCTGCCCATGGTTCTGGAAACCCTGCGCGACTATACCCGCGTGGTAGGGCGCATTCACCAGCAGCTCGGCCGCCAGGCCGTGGGCACAGTGAGCGAACTGGTGCGGCCGATGGGTGGGTCTTTTGCTGAAACAACCCCGCGGGCGGTTACTAGCGGCGATGTTAAAACACTGATTGCGCTGTTGGTGCTAACGCTGTTCGGTGCGGTTTTCGTTAGCCTGATTGCCGATTTGTTCAGAGACCGAAAAGCGCACTGAGCCAGTGTGATACAAAAGGTATGAGCGCCGGTTTTGAGCGCTCACCCAGGGACACCGCCGCGGCAGGGAAGCCACCGGCAACGACAGGAGATCACGCGATGACATTGCAACCGATCACCTCGCATCATCCGTATACCGGCGAATATGAGGCTCTGCCTGGCCAGCCAGCCTGGTACCTGGTGCAGTGCAAACCGCGCGATGGCTTCCGTGCCGAAGAACACCTGAAAAACCAGGGTTTTACCTGTTTTCACCCCACGCACACCGTGCGCCGAACCCACGCTAACCGCCGTACGGTACGGGTAGAAAGCCTATTCCCGCACTACCTGTTCGTACTGATTCGACCGCAACAAAGCTTTGCCGCTGTAAACGCCACCCGGGGTGTCTGCAAAATCGTGAACTTTCACGGTTACCCCAGCCCAGTGCCGGTTTCTCTGGTAACCGCGCTCATGCGACACAGCAGAATCCTGAACGGTCAGGAACCCGAACCCGAATTCAAACCCGGCGATACCGTCACCATCACCGAAGGTGCCTTTCAGGCGATCGAAGCTGTGGTAAAAGCCACCAAGGGCGAAGAGCGCGTAATCTTACTGCTGAACTTGCTCAGCCAGGAACGGGAGCTGGAAATGGCCACAAGCCAGGTGCGGGTGGTTAAATAACGTGGAACATCAGAAGACGCGAAACACGTAAAGACGCAAGACAATAACTGACGCAGAACACTAAAAGACGTCAGTTCGTGTTTTGCGTCCTTTAATGTCCTGCGTCACTTCATGTTCTGCGTCTTTTCATACCCTTTATACCACTCCACCAACGCCCGAACCCCGTCATCAATGCTCGTATTCGGCTGATACCCGGTTAACGCCGTCAGCTTGCTGGCATCCGCATAGGTAATGGGCACATCCCCGGGTTGCATCGGCAGGTAGTTCTTCTCGGCCACAGCACCCCAATGTCGCTCCAGCGTCTCGATAAACTCCATCAGGTGCACCGGCTTGGCATTGCCGATGTTCAGAACCCGGTAGGGCGCATCGCTGCTGGCGGGCGTGTGGTGGTTGCCCTTGGCAGAGCGGGTAGGGGGCGCATCGAGCGATTGCAGCACACCGGCGACAATGTCGTCGATGAAGGTGAAGTCCCGCTGCATATTGCCCTGGTTATACACATCGATCGGTTTGCCTTCCGATACCAGTTTCAGAAACTTCATCGGCGCCATATCTGGCCGGCCCCAGGGGCCATAGACGGTGAAAAACCGCAGTCCGGTGGTGGGCAGGTCGTACAAATGGCTGTAACTGTGCGCCATGACTTCATTGGCTTTCTTGGTGGCCGCATACAGGCTGACCGGGTGGTCTACCGGGTCGTCTTCACTGAACGGCTGTTTTTCGTTCTCGCCATACACAGAGCTGGACGACGCATACACTAGGTGCGCCACCTGCTGCTGCCGCGCCAGCTCCAGAATATTGCCAAACCCGACCAGATTGGCATCGATATAGGCACTGGGGTTCTCGATGGAGTACCGCACCCCGGCCTGCGCCGCCAAGTGCACAATGCGCTCAAACCGGTGTTCTTCAGCCAGTTTGGCCATGGCCACCCGGTCTTCAACCCCCATCTCAACAAAGGTAAACCGGTCGCTTTCAATGCGCGCCAGCCGGTCCCGCTTAAGCTGAACTTCGTAATAATCGTTCAGGTTATCGATGCCCACCACCTCATGGCCCTGGGCCAACAACTGAAGCGCCACATCACACCCGATAAACCCGGCCACACCGGTAACAAGAATGGTCATCCCTGCAGTCCCCAAAAAATGAAAAGAAAAATGAATAGTTGCTGCAAATGTTAACACATCAGGTATGAGCTGCGAGCGGTGAGCTAACAGCTAACAACTAACAGCTAACAGCTAAAAGCTCGCAGCTCGCAGCTCACAGCTCACAGCTCACAGCTCGTCCCAAATCTGTGACTCCAACCAAAAACTCGCACACCGAAGCTTGATACACTGTACAAACCAGTCACCCGAGTAAGGATCACTCAATGCAAGCGCGTTCCTGGCTCGCCATCGCTATTGTCACAATCAGCGCGGGCGGTGCCACCCTGTACGGCCTGAACCTCAACCCTTCCAAGCACCTGCCACGCCTCAAGGTCACCCAGGCCGATATTGATGCGCTGATCGACCGTACCTATGAACAGATGGTATTCGTCGAAGGCGGCGAGTTCCTGATGGGCGACATCATGCACGACGGGCTGTATTCGACCTGGGGTGATGACAACAAACCGGCCGTTAAAGTATCGCTCGATAGCTACTCAATTGGCGCCTATGAGGTTAGCTATGGAGATTTTGATATCTACACCGCGGCCAATGGCCTGCCCGGAACGCTGGATGAAGATTGGGCCGTAGGCCAGGAATGGCGCAAACCCGAATACCCGGCAGGCACAAGCTGGAAGGGTGCCAAGAATTACTGTTTATGGCTGGCGGAGATTACCGGTGAACCCTTTGATTTGCCGACAGAAGCGCAATGGGAATATGCGGCGCGTAGTCGAGGCTTGGATGTCATCTACGCGACTGATGATGGCACCATTCGGCCTGGGGAAAATTATGAAAATGATGCAAACCACCCATTACCATCTGGCACGTTCCCACCGAACCCACTTGGCCTTTATGACATGTCTGGGAATATGAAAGAGTGGGTTAATGACTGGTACGATGAAAACTACTATGAATTCATGCCTAGGCATAATCCGCCCGGGCCGGAAAGTGGCACTGAGAAAGTGACGAGGGGCGGTGTTTTTGCTGAAACATTTACTGCAAGCAATATTATCATCAGATTCACTCAGCCGGACGTGGAGACCGAGTTTAGAATAGTTGGGTTCAGGTGTGTACTGAACGCCAATTAAAAACATTTTTAAATCTCGAAGCTCACCAGTTCCTTTAGTGGTTTTTCGACCAAACGATCGACTAAACATACTTAGTAAAATCATAATTTCCTAATGCCGCTAGAGCAGCATCTCGGGCTCTGCTATTTTCTAGAGCTCGTTCAGGTAGGTTGTCTCGCCAGTCACTGAAAAAGCGCGCTTCAACACCGTCTAGTGAGCCAATGATAATGTCGAAACCATCCCAGGAGGTCCATCCTGTTTGGTCTGGATGTAACGGGCCTTCAGGTCCCATGCGTTCGGTAATTTCCGTGTACTCCCGTTTACATGTAATTGTCCGGAGTATCTTGACTATGGCTTCCTCTCGAGTTTCATTATGCCCATCAAGACCCCAACTGCCTAAATGAAATATTGCCGTTTTTGTGGCGCAAAGTGTTCTCAGCATGGTTGCTTTTGACTCGGGCGGAGAGAACTGTAGCAACCCCTGATCATCATTAAGTATATTTTCGGCCAACTGGTGAGCATACCTATTTTCTTCAAATGGAAGTTGTAACGCTGTCCACCATTGATCAATTGCCTCAACTGTTCCACTGAGTCCCTCCACAAAGGTGATGCCGATTGAAAATACTCCTGATATTACTTTGTGGAGAACTTTGAATGCTTCACTATCCATAATCTCCAATCTCCCAAAATCAAATTTCATCAACTGGTGATATACAAACTGCACAAAGTCGATCAACGCATTAATACCGACTGAAGCCACCATCTCACCGCTAGCCCCAATACCGAGTGCGGCACCAGCCTTCGCCCTGAACATAAACTTGCCGTCGTCATAGCCAATAAAGAGACCAAGCGTGGCCCCCGCACCCGCACGAGCCTGAAACTCACCCCCCAGCTCAGCCAACGCCCGAAACGCCGGCTCATCGTTAGTCCGCGCTTCCGGGTTATCCCATTCAATGGAGCCGTTCACGCCACAGCCGCCAGAAACCCCGGTAAACGCATTCAATTGCACATCGGTGGGCACGAAGTGCGGGTCGTTTTGTTGTTTCTGAGTGGCTTCGTTGCTGCTTAGCCCGCGAATTTCTGGCTGCCCACCGTCCATGCTGATATCAATGTTGCCCGATAGCAGCACCTTGGCCCCGGCGAAGCCCATCAGGTAGATGGTCATGGTGGCCCGAATGGCGCCGAAATCTAGCAGTTGGGTGCCGCCATCTTTGGTGGGTAGGTCCAGCAGCATGGGCCAGCCTTCCTTGCTGGGGAAATGACAGCTCGCCGTCGCCTTACCTTTAAACAACGCCACACTCATTTGTGCATCGGCAGAAAGGCCAATGGCGGTTTTACTGAACGTGGCGCTGGCGGAGGCACCCGCAAAGAAACGCAACATGGCCGCTTCGGTGGTGGCGGAATAGTGTTCACTGGCGCTGAGCCAGTCGTGCTGTTCGCCAGTGGTTGCGTTCCAGTCGGCCGCCCAGTCTGTCAGGCTGTGGTCAAAGGCGCCCAGGTCCAGGGTGGCACGGGTTTTCAGTTTCCCGCGGCTGAAGTCTTCCGCCAGTGATCGGGCGGCTTTATCGGCATCGAACTGGCCGGCTTCGTTGGTGTAGCGCCGGGCGTTGCGAACATCGGTAGCGAGCGAATAACGACGAATGTGGTTACGAATTAAATCACTGCGCACATAGGTAAATTTGCGGCCGCGGTAGCCAAGCAGTTCGGTCAGCCCGGCAATCTGATTGCTGTGCTGGGGGCCATTGCCCTGGGGGCTATCCAGTGCCGGGCCAAGTGCGGCCATTACGTTGTTTTTAGCGGTTGTTACCGGGTTGTCTGAACCGTTGCTACTTGTTGAGCTATTCATAGCAGGCTGAGAAGCCTGGTTTTGCTGCGCCGCGTTCAGGGCGGTGATGGCGGAGGTGAGCGCCTGGTGGTCCTGGTCTATTACCTCGGCCAGTAGATCTGGTATGACCAACAGGGCATCGCTTTCCGGCAGATAGGCCACTTCCAGCGCCAGTGGCACCGGATCGGGCGGTAATACCGTAACAGTGAGCGGGTGTTCTGCATCCCGGTTGCTGGCGTGCAACTGATACTCCCCGGCCGCCACCGGTATATCTAAAGACCAGTCGACATCGGCCTGGTCGCGATTCAACGGCACCGATTGTTCGCCCTGGGTGGGCCCTTGCCATTGCACCCGCACGGCACGGCCGTAGCTTCCAGTACCGGCAACGGCCAGCACCGGCGTTCCCGGTACCCAGAGCTCCTGCCCGGGCTCGGGTGGCTGGCTTAGGGTGTAATCCGGGTGGTTCAGGTTGGCCAGCGGCGTGGCGTGGGGCACACCATAGAGTTCAAACGCCAGGTCCCACCAGCTTTCATCGGCCGCCAGGCGGTAACGTTCGCGGGTTTGTCGAATGGGGCGCTGTTCCAGGCGCAGTTCGTCGCCGGGTTCAGGCTGAACGATGCGCACCGTGGCATTGTGTTCAACACCCCCTTCAACCGCAGCGCCGCCGCCAAAACGTGAGGGCAGGGAGGCAGATTTATCAGCCGTGCCACTGCCCGAACCAACCGCCGTGCTTTGGGCCGGCAAATCTGTTCGGAACGCATACACCGACCGATGGCTGTGCAACCCCTGGCGGTACTGGGTTACAGGCTCGGCCCGAACGCCATCCCAAGCAATGAACAGCCGATGCTCGTTTGGCGAAGCCTGCTGCCAGGCGCGCGCCGTTTGCGCCGAAGCCTGCCAGCAAAACCGGCGATGCTCTGGCCGCTGCAGAAAATGCCGAACGGGGTGGGGCAGTTCATACCAGCGAATGGCGTGGCAGCCACCGGGTTTAGATTGAAGCGGGGCTTCTGGCTGAAGGCTTTCGGTTGGCTTGGCACCGGCAAAGAAGGCATCTTCCCTGAAGAGGGAGTCAAACCCCTCATCAAACGCCGAATCTTGCCCTGATTCAAAATGGCTGTTCATTATTTATCCCTTTCCCCACATCCCTGGGGCCAACGGTTTTTACGAATAACGCGGGACTTTAACGGCGTGGGCACAGAGTTCCAGCGGCAAAAGGAAACCATGTGATTGGCTTCGCAAAGAAGGATAGCTACGAGTTACGAGCTACGAGCTACGAGCTATGAGTTACGAGATAACAGCTAACAACTAACAGCTAACAGCTCGCAGCTAACAGAACCCATTATCGTCTCGCGTCCCTAAACTAAACCCCTCCTTCCTGCTAAACTCGGATTAAACTTCAAAAGACACAGCTCAATGCGCCTAACACCTTTCCAAAAACAGGCAATCCACCGCATCGTAGCAGAGCAACTAGGTTCTGATGCGAGAGTACTGTTATTCGGTTCCCGGTTGGATGACAACGCACGGGGAGGGGATGTCGACTTACTGGTTGAGTTGAATTACCCACTCACTAACCCTGCTGAAACAGCGGCATCCGTCAGTGTTGCCGTAATGCGGGCCTTAAATGGCCGCAAGATCGATGTTGTTCTGAGTGCCCCCAATCTGCCTGAACAGCCTATCCATCGGATAGCCAGAGAGCAGGGGGCCTTGCTGTGAGCAACTCATCCTTTGAGGCCCTTCGGCAGCGCTTGAGATTCCTGGGCCGGGTAGTCAGAAAAGAGATACAGCATTTAAACTACTCGGAGCAACGAGCCTTTGCCAAACCCATTACTATCGACAAAGTTCGCAGTATGGCGACTGATGAAGCCTTTGCCGAGCGGGTGGAAGCCTATACCAGCCGTTTTTGCCGTCTACAGGATACCGTCGGCGACAAATTACTGCCCAGCTGGCTAACAGCCTTGGGCGAACAACCGCGTGCTGCTATAGATAACCTCGACAAAGCCGAGCGGCTCGGCGTGCTGGAGTCTGCCGATCAATGGCTGATGATCCGCCAACTTCGAAATCAAATGGTGCATGAGTATATCGAGGTTCCAGAAATACTGGCTAATGCACTTGAAGCTGCCCATTCATACCAGCCAGCCTTAATCCGCTGCGCTAACGCCATTCTGACCGACCTGGAGAAAAGAGAATTATTAGAAAAGTGAGATGGTAGCTGCAAGAAGAGATCTGTGAGCAATAAACTACAAGCTCAAACCTCGCAACTCCATTTTAAACTAAAAGCTCACAGCTCAAGGCTCGCAGCTATCATTTAAGGAACCCCATGAACTTCGAAAACCTAACCGTATGGAAACGATCCGCCACACTGTCTGCCAATTTATACCTCTATTTCAAAAAGTTAAGCGACTTCGGTTTCAAAGACCAAATCACAAGATCTGGCCTCTCAATCCCATGCAACATAGCCGAGGGCATGACCCGGACGACAAACCCAGACAAGCACAAGTTCCTGGGCTACGCCTACAGCTCCTGCGCAGAACTACGCACCCAAATCCACATAGGCGCCAAAATCCAGTACATAGACCCAAAAACCAGCGAACACTGGTTAAACGAAACCAACGAAATATCAGCCATGATTAAAGGTTTAGACAAAGCCATCAACTGAAAGCTTCGAGCTGAGAGCTGCGAGCTATGAGTAAAAGACTGTATAGCATCAGTTTATCTTTAGCTCACAGCTAATAGTTCGAAGCTAACAGCTGTCTTTTAACTAATAGCTCGAAGCTAACAGCTGTCTTTAAAACTAACAGCTCGCAGCTAAAAGCTCGCAGCTAAAAAAAGGACCCCCATGCCCACGGATGCAACCCCCCAGATCACCCACCACGGCGCAGTAACCGGCGTAACCGGCTCCTGCCACCAATACCAAACTAAACACACCAACGCCTTAATAGACTGCGGCCTCTTCCAGGGCGCTGAATCCAACCGGCCGCTGCATGCCTTCGACTTCGCCGTGCCCGAGGTAAGCGCCCTCATCGTCACCCATTGCCACATAGACCACGTGGGCCGCATACCCTGGCTCATTGCTGCCGGTTTCCGGGGCCCCATTTACTGCACCGAACCCACGGCTGCCTTGTTACCCCTGGTGCTCGAAGATGCCCTCGGCATACATATACCCGACGATGCCGACCTGGTAGAGAAAGCCCTGGCGCGCATTCTGAGCCAACAGCAGCCCGTGCCCTACCACCAATGGCAGCCCCTGCCCGGCGCTGCAACCGAGCTGCGCTTCCAGCCCGCCGGCCACATTATGGGCTCTGCCTACGTTGAACTGGAAACCCACGGCCACCGCACCGTATTCAGCGGCGACCTCGGAGCATCCGGCGCCGTGTTCGTAGACCCACCCCAGGCCCCCGAACGCGCCGACATCCTGGTGCTGGAAAGCACCTACGGCAACCGCGACCACGAAGCCCGCGCCGAACGCAAAACCCAACTGGGCAACAGCCTGAAACGCGCCCTGGCTGACGGCGGCACCGTGCTGATACCCGCCTTCAGCCTGGGCCGCACCCAGGAAATCCTCGCCTTCATAGAAGACCTACTGCACGAGAACAATTTAATCCACCCCGACGGCATCGGAAGTGCCTTACCGATTATTCTCGATTCACCCCTAGCCTTACGAATGACCCAGGCCTACCGCCACCTGGTAAACCACTGGCGCGAACCCCTGCAAACCCAACGCGAAGCAGGGCGCTTGCCGCTGGCGTTCGACCAGTTAATAACCCTGGAGCACCACAAAGACCACCTGGCCATGGTGAAACGCCTAACCCACACCCGCCAACCTGCCGTAGTGCTCGCCGCCAGCGGCATGTGCCAGGGCGGCCGCATCATGAACTACCTGGAAGCCATGCTGCCCCTGCCGGAAACCGACGTCTTCTTCGTAGGCTACCAAGCCAAAGGCACCCTGGGCGCCGCCATACAAAGCGCCCACCCCGGCGACACCGTACGAGTAAACAACCAACCAACCCAAATGAACGCCCAGGTACACCGCCTAAGCGGCTTCTCTGCCCACGCAGACCGCACCGGCTTAACCAACTTCTGCGCCGACATACCCACCGCCCCAACAGAAATCCGCCTCGTCCACGGAGACGCAAGGGTGAAGCAACAATTCCAGGCTCACCTGGCCAATAAACTCCCAAACACAAAAATATGGGTGCCGGGGTAGGGCAGCAACGAGCTTCGAGCTGCGAGTGAAAGAAAGCTGAGAGCTTTGAGCAGCGAACTACGAGCGATGTGTGAAAAGCAGGATAGCTTGGATTTATCATTAACTCTAAGCTAATAGCTCTCAGCTATCAGCTCACAACTTCCCTACAACCCCAATACAAACCAACAACAAAACGCAAACCAGTTCCCTTGACCCCCCAACCGCAACCCCCTACAATTCGCGTTCAACAACTGAACAACCCCTTGGTGTGCCCTGTAACCGGCCGGGCGGTAGCGAATCTAATCGATTTTCAGCACCTCGCAAAACCCCATTCCAGAGCCTTCGAAATATTCGATTCAAGAGAATTCCTGGCAAATCGGCCAAAAAGACTTGCACCAATACATACCGAATTTACGATTTTTGCTCACAGCTCACAGCTCACAGCTCACAGCTCACAGCTCACAGCTCACAGCTCACAGCTCACAGCTCACCAACATCCGTTAATGCCCATTAGCCAGCGTGCCTACTATGCTTTCCGATGAACTTCGTTATCAGTTACTTCGCACCATCGAGCGAAACCCAGAGCTAACACAGCGCCAAATTGCCAAAGAACTGGGCTTGAGCCTTGGGAAGGTGAACTATTGCGTGAAAGCTTTGCTGGATAAAGGCTGGATAAAAGCGGGAAACTTCAAAAATAGCTCAAACAAAAGAGCCTACGCCTACATTCTTACCCCAAAAGGTTTAGAAGAAAAAGGGTCGGTAACATTGCGGTTTTTAAAGCGTAAACTGCAAGAATACGAAGATATACAATATGCCATTGAACAGCTACAAAATGAAGTAACTGAAAGTCAAAGGAAAGAGCTTAAAATACTATGAAAATTTTGATTACCGGTGGAGCAGGTTTCATTGGATCTGCGGTGGTTCGTCACATTATACAGAACACACAAGACAGCGTGGTTAACCTCGACAAACTGACTTACGCTGGCAATCTTGAAAACTTAAAAGACGTCAGTACTTCTAAGCGATACGCCTTCGAGCAAGTGGATATCTGTAACCGGGATGAATTAGATCGGGTACTTCAGGAGCATAAGC
Source organism: Saccharospirillum alexandrii (assembly GCF_004000275.1). Classification (GTDB taxonomy): domain Bacteria; phylum Pseudomonadota; class Gammaproteobacteria; order Pseudomonadales; family Natronospirillaceae; genus Saccharospirillum; species Saccharospirillum alexandrii. Next base: position 949,044 of record NZ_RCIP01000001.1, on the reverse strand, counting down.
CTGATGCGATTATGCATCTGGCAGCAGAGAGCCATGTAGACCGCTCGATCGACGGCCCGGCAGAGTTCATTGAAACCAACATCGTAGGCACCTATACGTTGCTAGAAGCAGCCCGCCAGTACTGGCAGAACCTGGAAGCTCAACTTAAAGCAAACTTCCGATTTCACCATGTTAGTACAGACGAAGTGTATGGTGACCTCCCGCACCCGAGCGAGGCGCCAGACTGGGAAGAACACCTTTTTACCGAACAAACGGCTTATGCGCCTAGCAGTCCATATTCAGCAAGCAAGGCTAGCTCCGACCATCTTGTTCGGGCCTGGCAGCGCACCTACGGGTTGCCTACATTAGTCACCAATTGCTCTAATAACTACGGCCCTTATCACTTCCCGGAAAAGCTTATCCCTTTAATGATTCTTAACGCCCTGGAAGATAAACCTCTCCCGGTGTACGGCAAAGGTGACCAGGTCCGCGATTGGCTTTATGTGGAAGACCACGCTCGGGCACTTTACAGAGTCGTTACCAAGGGTAAGCCCGGTGAAACCTATAACATTGGCGGACACAACGAAAAGCAGAACATTGAGGTGGTTCACACTATCTGCGATATTCTCCAGGAGCTGCGGCCCAAGGAAAGCGGTTATCAAAACTTGATTACCAACGTAAAGGACAGACCTGGCCACGACATGCGCTATGCAATAGATGCTAGTAAAATCCAGAAAGAACTTGGCTGGGTTCCTGAGGAATCCTTCGAAACAGGAATACGAAAGACAGTACAGTGGTATTTCCACAACCTTGAATGGTGTAAGCGAGTGGAAGACGGAAGCTATCAACGAGCACGCATGGGAGTAAGTGCATGAAAGGCATCATCCTCGCTGGGGGTTCCGGCACCCGGCTATATCCAATAACACTGGGTACTTCCAAACAGCTCCTGCCTGTATACGATAAGCCTATGATCTATTACCCTCTATCAGTGCTGATGTTGGCAGGCATCCAAGACATTCTTATCATAACGACCCCTGAGGACGAAGTTAATTTCAAAAGAGCACTGGGTAGTGGTGATCAGTTTGGCATAAATCTTAGCTATGCTCAGCAACCCAACCCAGATGGTTTAGCTCAAGCATTTATCATTGGTGAAGATTTCATAGGTAATAGCAGTGTATGCTTGGTGCTTGGGGATAATATTTTCTATGGTCAAGGTTTCACCCCCAAATTAAGGGAAACTGTAGAACGTACAGAGCAGGGGCAAGGCGCCACAGTGTTTGGTTACCAGGTGAAGGACCCAGAGCGCTTTGGGGTCGTGGCATTTGATAATAAACGTAAAGCTATCTCCATTGAAGAAAAGCCAAAAAACCCAAAGTCACATTTTGCCGTTACTGGACTATATTTTTATGACAACCGCGTGATTGAAATTGCAAAGGCTATAGCGCCTTCTCAGCGGGGTGAATTGGAAATAACAGACGTCAATAAAGCTTACCTGGAAGCTAACGAACTAAACGTAGAACTATTAGGGCGGGGTTTCGCATGGTTAGATACAGGTACCCATGAAAGCTTGTTAGAAGCTGCCCAGTTTGTAGAAACTATAGAAAAGCGACAGGGGTACAAAATTGCATGCTTGGAGGAGATTGCCTATAACAATGGTTGGTTAAGTAAGCAGCAAATGCTGGTCCAAGCAAGCGAAATCAAGAAAGGCAGCTATGGGCGCTATCTGCAGGAGTTGATCGATGAAAATTGAAAATGTTGAACTGGTACGATGGTTTGATTTCCCCTCCTTGGGAGATGATAGAGGCTCTTTAGTTGCACTAGAAGGAAGCAAGACAATACCTTTTGATATCAAGCGCGTCTATTATATCTTCGGAACTCGTTCTGATGTTTCTCGTGGTTTTCATGCCCACAAAGCTTTGAAACAAATCGCAATATGTATAACCGGGCAGTGCAAGATGTTGCTAGATAATGGGATCGAAAAACAAGAGGTATGGCTAAATTCTCCTACAAGAGGGCTATATATTGATGACATGATTTGGCGAGAAATGCATGAATTTAGCTCTGATTGTGTGCTTTTAGTATTAGCCAGTGAGCATTATTGCGAGTCGGACTATATACGTGATTATAAAGTATTCTCGAAACTGAAAGGTCTTCCATATGAAGCTTGAATCAAAAACAATTAGGTTGCGCTTGGTAGAAGAAAGCGATGCACCATTTATATTAAGTTTACGGCTAGATGAAAGGTATAATCAGTTTCTCTCAAAAGTGATGGCCGATGTGGAGTCACAAAAGAGCTGGATAAAAAAATACAAAGAAGACGAATCTGTAGGTAATCAGTATTACTTTATAATTGAACGCTTAGACGGGAGTCCATGCGGTACTGTTAGAGTTTACGATTTAAAGGATGATTCATTTTGTTGGGGCAGTTGGATATTGAATGAAAATAAAACACGCTTTTCGGCAATTGAAAGTGCGCTTCTTGTATATGACTTTGGGTTTCAGAATCTTGGTTTTAAGAAGTCTCACTTTGATGTTATGAAAGGAAACGATAAGGTTATAAAATTTCATAAACAAATGGGCGCGATTGAAACTGGTGAAGATGAAGATAACTACTACTTCGAGATTTACAAAGAAAGCGTTGATGGTGTAAAGGAACGATTAAGAGGAAAGATATCATGATCCCTTTCCTGGATTTGAAGAAAATTAATCTTCAGTATCGACAAGAATTGATTGAGGCTGCTACCCGAGTTGTAGATTCTGGCTGGTACATTAAAGGTAAAGAAGTAGAGTTATTTGAGCAGGAGTTCTCTAACTGGTGTGGTACCACTCATTGCGTTGGAGTTGCGAACGGTTTAGATGCCCTGACGTTAACGTTACGTGCATGGAAGGAATTGGGGAAGTTGCATGAAGGCGATCAAATAATTGTACCTGCTAACACATATATAGCAAGCATTCTAGCAATCACTGAGAATAGGTTAACACCAGTCCTCGTAGAACCAGATGAAGATACTTACAATTTATGCCCAATGAGAACGGCTGCTGCAATCACACATAAAACTAAAGCTATATTAGCGGTGCACCTTTATGGGCAGTTAGCGCCAATGCCAGAAATAATGGAACTGGCTGAGGCTAATAACTTACTTGTATTAGAAGATTCTGCTCAAGCACACGGAGCGGAGATAAACGGTAGAAGGGCAGGTAATTGGGGCCATGCCTCTGGTTTTAGCTTTTATCCGGGTAAGAACCTTGGCGCACTAGGCGATGCCGGTGCTATAACTACAAATGATGAAGAGCTAACGCAAACTATTCGTGCGTTGGCTAACTATGGCAGTCATAAAAAATATGAGAATATTTATCAAGGCGTGAATAGTAGACTAGATGAAGTACAAGCAGCGTTACTGCGAGTTAAACTTAGGTACCTTGATGCAGAGACACTTCGTCGTAGGGAAATTGCATTAGCTTATGCCAAGGGTATTAAGAATCGATCTGTGAAGCAGCCCATTAAAATTGATGCTAATATAACAAGTTTAGAAAATCACGCCTTTCATTTGTACGTAGTTAGAAGTAGTGATCGTGATATATTGCAACAGCATCTGCTTACGTCTAATGTACAAACCATGATTCACTATCCGATACCACCGCACCAGCAAAATGCCTACGCTTCTTGGAACAGGCATAGTTATCCAATAACTGAAGCGATACATGAACAAGTTATAAGTTTACCAATTAGCCCCGTGATGGATAATGAGCAGGTAGAACAGGTTATAGATGCCTGTAATGACTTTACAGGCATTTGAAATGACTTTAATAAAAACAAGTCTTTTAAATGGAATTGCTGTTGTCATCAAAATGCTTACCTTATTGGGCATTAACAAGATACTTGCTATCTATGTAGGTCCTTCGGGATATGCCGCACTGGGTCAATTCCAGAATGCTGTACAAATGATTACCACCTTCGCCAGTGGTGCTTTGAACACAGGTGTTACAAAATACACTGCGGAATACTTTGACGATGAAGCGCGTCAACACACCGTTTGGCGCACGGCTGGTACGATAGCAATGATTGGGACGTTTATCACTGCCGTACTCGTAAGCATCTTAAATGAAACTTTAGCTGGTTGGTTTTTACAAGACGAGTCATTGGGTAGTGTGTTTGTTTGGTTTTCTGGAACATTAGTATTCTTTGTTTTTAATACTTTACTAATGGCTGTCCTAAATGGTAAAAAAGAAATAAAGCTGTACGTCTCAGCGAATATCGCAGGGAGTATTTTTTCACTATCAGTAACAAGTGTACTGGCAATTAGCTATGGTCTTTATGGTGCATTAGTTGCTTTGGCTATTTACCAATCATTAACTTTCTTCGTAACTTTAGTGCTAGTCTATAAAGCACCATGGTTCAAACTTTCTTACCTCTTAGGAAGGGTTGATAGAATAGCTGCCAAAAACCTCGCTAAGTACACGGCGATGGCACTAACCAGCGCAGTTTGTGTACCTATTAGTCATATATTGGTTAGAAATCATATCGGGGAGTCCTTTGGCTGGAGTGCCGCAGGATACTGGGAAGCGATGTGGCGGCTAAGTACAGCGTATCTGATACTAATTACCACTACGCTCAGTGTATATTACCTGCCTAGGCTGTCTGAGTTAATAGACCCCAGTGATATAAAGCGGGAAATATTACAAGGTTATAAAATTATTTTGCCTACGGTCAGTGTTCTCGGTCTTATGATTTATCTCTTACGTTACGATATTATCCGAATACTATTTTCGTCAGAATTTTTGCCTATGGCTTCATTGTTTCCAATGCAGATGCTTGGTGACACATTAAAGATTGGAAGCTGGGTGCTATCCTATCTAATGCTTAGCAAAGCTATGATGAAAATGTTCATCCTTTCGGAAATAATTTTCGCAGGTATGTTTTATGTTTTTACAGTAATTTTTACTAATTTTGTAGGTTTAGATGGCGTTGCAATCGCACATGCGGTTAATTATTTTTGCTATTGGGTAGTAGTATCTACTATTATTTTAAAATATTATCGAAACAATAGTGAGATTTAGATTTAGATTTAGATTTAGATGTGTGGTAGCTATTAATGAAGTATGGTTGATGTTATGGTTTGTTGTTTTGAATCTATATCAGTACTTTTCTTTTGTCGATTTAACCTATATGGCCTATTTTGCGCAATACATGAGGTTGAAGCCTAGATCTTCTGCGCCTATCCAATTTTTATTCGTGCCTATGAAAGCTTCAGGCGTACTAGAAACTAGAACTTAAATATTAATGATATTTAAGCTGAAGGAGTTTTATGTCTTTAGTAAGTGTTGTTATCCCAAGCTTTAATCATGGAGAATATATCCAAGAGTGTATATTAAGTATTATTGGACAAACTTACGAGAAAATTGAGTTGTTAATAATAGATGATGGTTCTACGGATGATTCTGTTAAAAAAATCAAAGAACTTACTAATTTGTGCGTAGATCGTTTTATCAGATATGAGTTGCGAGTTAGGGAAAATAGAGGATTGTGTGAAACCCTCAATGAAGCATTCGAATGGTGTAATGGCGAGTACATTAATCTGATTGCATCTGATGATAAATTATTACCACAAAAGATAACCTCACAATTTGAATTGATCCGTAGTCGTGATGAAAAATGCGTTGGTGTCTTCGGTAGTGCTATTAAGGTAGACCGCAATAACACCCCAATTGGTATTAAACTGGCTAAGAAGTCTCTTGTTTATTTTGATGATATTGTTTTACACAAACACAATTTACCAGCATGTACACAATTCATAAAGAGAAGCAGTGTTGTGGAAATGGGGCTGTTGCCTTCTAATTTGGAAATTGAGGATTGGTATATGTGGTTAGCACTGACTTTGAATGGTTGCTATCTATTATCCTCTGATGAGGTCGTCTCTCACTATCGGATTCATGGTAGTAACACATCTGGTCAAGTAGAGAAAATGCATAGTGCAAGAATTAAAGTTCTATTGAGATTTCAAAATTTATTGTCTAGAAATAAATTTTGTCTTGCAAAAGCTAGTTGCTTTTTGGCTTCATCAATAGAAGCTAATGATGTAAAGATAAAAATATATTATCTTGCAAATGGTTTGTATATTAGTCTTTCCGTTGTATTCCTTAAGAAATTCTACAGTGCTCTCATACGCTTGTTGATAAAACGTGAAAGTTATTAAATATAACATTGTTGGGGTTAGATTAAGACGCACTAGAGGTAATGTGTAATTTTGATATTCTGGCAAAAAATAGCTCATTGTTAAATTATAGTTGACACCATGCTTCAAGTTAAATAAGAGCAAGCTTTGTTATTTTAATGCCAATTGAAATACTGGTCGTCATTTTGGTAATGTGGCAGTTAAAACTGAATGGGAGTTAAAAAACGTTTCATGGCTAACATTAAATGTAAGGGCGAACAGTGAATAGACTTAAATTTGATAGGGCTTTTATAGAGTTCTTTACTGTTGGTAGTATTCTTTTGACACTTTCCGTGTCGTTTGATTACAAATTTGATGCTATTAGTTCTACAGTAAATAGAGCCTTGATACTTGTACTTGCATGTACTTTGATTTTTGTAACTGGCAAGATTAAAATTAAGATATCAGTATTTATCGGATATTTATTGGTTTTTATTGCATCTATCGTCTTTAACGATGTGGGGTTATTTAGGGCTTTAACGGCTTATATTGGACTTTGTGTGCCTTGGTTGTTTTTTTTGACGTACTCTCCTTCATTTGAACTAAAACGAAAAATACCATTCATGATAGCGCTGCTACCACTGGTTTCTGTTTTTTTTGGTTTACTATTTCAGCTTTTTGGAATTTCTAGTGTATTTCGTGCGGAATATACTGGAGTTAGTCGATTGCAAGGGGCTAATATACCTGCCCACTTTTCTTTTTTGGCATACGTTGCTTTTTTATCTTCATTGTTTCTGTGGATTTCAAAAGCTAAATATGCATTTTTTTTCATAATATTGAATTTATTGCTTCTAAGCTTGGCGTTGACGAGAGGCCCCATGCTCTTAGCTGCAATTGCCAGTCTTTATGTTTTCTTTGTTTTTCGTCTCTATTTAAATAGAAAGGTTATTACCTTAGTATTAATGGCTTTCCCATTTATTTTGTTGGGAAGTTTTTTTATTGTTGAGAGAGTTATGATGCGCTCTACAGCTATAGGGAGTGATGGTTCAGTTTTAGAGGTGAATACTTCTGGTCGACTTGAAGCTTGGCATACATACTTTGAACTTGCCAAAAAAAAACCATTTTTTGGCTACGGTGTTGGAACTTCAACTGAAGTGCGAGAATTAGGGTATACAAATTTTGGTGTGCCACATAACGAGTATCTTAGATTTTTTTATGAATATGGGTTGATTGGTGGCTTTGTCCTATTTATATTTATATCATGGGCTTTTTTGAAAGGATCTAAAAGTATGCCTTACATAAATAGGAAATTGTATTACTTGTTTTTAACCCTATTCGTTCTATATGCAATATTTGACAATGTACTAATAACTTATCAATTTCTAATTCCATTTCTTCTTTTAATGCTTTCTCTTAGGTCTAGATCAAATGAATAAAGGTAAAAATGTTGTGTTAGCTGTGGCCTCATTTGGCGGTCACTGGAAGCAGCTTTTTCATATTGTTTCTGCTATCCAATCCAATACTGACAATGTGGAGTTTGTGTATTGTACGACAGATGCTTCATTGATGATCGAAGATAAATTGTATGTTATCAATGATTTTAGTGCAGATAATAAAATCAAAGCGTTAGGGGCTGCTCTATTTTCTTTTAAAGTACTTATTAAGGAACGTCCTAACGTTATTATAACAACTGGTGCTGCACCAGGATTGATTATGATTATTAGTGCTTATTTACTTAGGGTGAAAAAACGCATCTGGCTTGATAGTATCGCGAACTCGGAAAGTATTTCTAAGTCTGGCAAGTTGGCTAAGTATTTTACAACTCATCATTTTACGCAATGGAAACATCTAGAGCATGTCGGCAAAAATAATAGATGTACAATTTATATTGGAGCAATATTGTAGATGGTTTTTTTGACAGTTGGAACTCAATTTTCATTTGATAGGCTTGTTGCTCCAGTATATGACTGGTGCAAGAGAAATAATTCAGAGTATATTTTTCAAGTTGGTGCTTCTTTATATTTGAAAGATGTTGAGGATTATCGAATTGTAAAAAATATGAGTTCAGAATCATACTATAATGCATTCTCTAAAGCCCGAGTTGTTATATCTCATGCCGGGATGGGCACAATACTCAGCGCAATTGAATATGAAAAGCCTTTGTTGATCATGCCAAGGGAGTTTAGGTATAAAGAGCATCGAAATGATCACCAAGTTGACACCATTAGACATTTGTCAGCATTGCTAGAGGGTTGTGTAGTTCGTGATCCCAACCAACTGATCGAAAAGTTAGAGCTTGGAAATTTATCTGTGCCAACCAAAAGAAAGGAAAATTTCAAAAACGAAAAATTGCTTATTCAAAATTTAACGAGGGTGATTACCGGTGATTCTTAGTTTCGTTGTTTGTACCTACAATAGATCAAGTTTTCTGAGATTATGTTTGACGTCAATCTTCGATGAAATAGGCGATTCTCAGGGTTACGAAGTAATAGTTGTAGATAATAACTCTAATGATTCAACTGTTGATGTAGTAAATGAATTTGAACATGTAACGTATGTATATGAAGAGAATCAAGGGTTAAGTTATGCTAGAAATAGGGGTATTGCAGAAGCAAAAGGTAAATGGATAGCCTTTATAGATGATGATGCTGTATTAAGGAGTACATGGTTAGACGCATTTATTCATGTTACGAAGTACTATAATTTCCAGTGTTTTGGTGGACCATATTTCCCTTGGTATAAGGATGGTAAGGTTCCTTGGTTTCCTGATATTTATGGATCGAATACTAAATGGCTTAGTTATCGATTTTCTCAAGAAATAAGTAAAGAGGTAAGTGGTGGGAATTCTGTATTTTTAAGAGAGTTATTGGAAGCTTCTCCTATGTTTTCAACAAGTCTTGGAATGAATGGTACTAACGTTTTCTATGGGGAGGAAACTTATCTTATTAGATGGATGAGAGATGAGCTTGGTATTTCTGTAGGTTATTCCCCTGAACTATCAATTGATCACTATGTTCCACTACATAAGCAAACATTTAGTTGGATTTCTAAAAGATCAGTTAAAGAAGGGGCGTCTTTTGTAGAGTCTAGGCCTTCTTGTTTTGCCTATACTAGGTATTTTTTTAGAGTTTTTTTTCAGTGTATTCTCTTTCCAGCAATATTAGTTGATCTGTTTATTAAAAACGGATTTTCTATTTCATTCTGGGCAGTTATCTGTGAATTTTGTAAGCCTTACCTAAAAGTCTATGGTTTGCTAGGTCGCTTGTTTCGTAGTTCGTAAGTGGTCAATGAACCCCACGGTAATCCCCCGAATGATAAGGGTGAGTAAAAGTAGAATTTCACATACCCTATAGGGGAAGGCGACTCTGCATGAAAAAGTCCCGTTTTACTGATAGCCAGATTATGGCCATCCTGCCGCAAGCCGAGAATGGCGTGCCGGTACTTGAACTGTGCCGAGAGCACGGCATGAGCAGCGCCACTTTCTACAGGTGGCGCGCCAAGTTCGGCGGCATGGTTGCCTCTATGGTCAAGTGCATTGTAAACATCCCTGTTTTAGTTGCACTGTAAATTAGAGTTCTCTGCCCGTTGATGTCTAGCCAAATATTCCCATGGTGTCAGGTCTTCCAGTGAATCGTGGGGACGCTCATCGTTGTATTCCGTCATCCAGGATTCGGTCAACTCTCGGACTTCGGTGAGGTTCCGGAAGACATACATGTTCAAGATCTCGTCCCGATAAGTCCGATTAAAGCGCTCAACATTTGAGTTCTGGGTGGGTGTGCCTGGCTTGATAAACTCCAACTCGATACTGTGTTGTTCAGCCCAATCTGCCAAGGCAATCGAGATGAATTCAGGGCCGTTATCCATGCGTAGTTTGGCCGGGTAGCCTCGCCAAGCAATGATGCGCTCCAGAACCCGTATGACTCTCGGTGCTGGCAGGTTCAGGTCTATCTCGATAGCCAGTACCTCCCGGTTAAAATCGTCTACCACGTTAAAGGTGCGGAATCGGCGGCCACAGAACAGACTGTCGCTCATAAAATCCATGGACCAACATCGATTAACGGTGACTGGCACGCTCAATGGCTCCGGGTTTCGTGTCGGAAGTCGTTTCTTGCCCCGTCGTCGCTTGTTCAGGTTGAGTGCGCAATACAGCCGGTAGACTCGCTTGTGATTCCATCCGTGGCCCCAGCGTCGCAGCACCTTGAACAGCTTGCTGAAGCCGTAGGCGGGATAGCGTTCAGTCGCGCTTTGAAGCGCTGCAATCACCGGTTCATCGCGGGAGCTATCCGGTCGATACCGGTACACAGAGTCACTGATGCCAGCGATTCGGCAGGCTCTGCGAATGCTGACGCCGTGAGCCTGCTTGAGGTAATCCACCAGTTCTCGTCGAACGGCTGGACTTACAGCTTTTTTTCGATGACGTCCTTTAGGAGCCTATGGTCCAGGCTCAGCTCGGCGTACATCTGCTTCAGACGACGGTTTTCCTCTTCAAGCTCTTTGAGGCGCTTCACATCAGAGGCCTCCATACCACCGTATTTGGAATTCCAGTTGTAGTAGGTCGCATCGGAGATGCCGTACTCCCGACACACCTCCTTGACCAGTCTGCCACCTTCAACCTCTTTCAGGATCTTAACGATCTGTGACTCGCTGTACCGTGATTTCTTCATGGTGTCCTCCGATTGCCTTATTGTAGGCCGGAGAACTCTATTTACACATGCCCCTATTCTAGGGGATGGTTACACACAATGGCTTTAGACTTACAATAATTAACGGCCAAACATGGCCCTTGGGGGAATAACCCCGCAACAGAAACTGGCCGCAGCGGCCTACGTTCTACTTTTGACATACCCTATAAAAGGGGGATTACCGCTATCCTTACCCAAACATTGGGTTAATAATAGGCAGCTACACAATCTTATTTATAGAGTTTATTAATAAGCATTTTTATTAAAAAAACCTTTAAAGATTGTCATAATGATAATCTTTAAGTCCAACCAGACTGACCAGTTGTCAATATAAAACAAGTCATATTCAACTCGTTTAGCCATTTTTTCTAGCGTTTCTGTCTCTCCTCGTAGCCCATTTACCTGCGCCCAGCCGGTTATGCCTGGCTTCACCTTGTGGCGGCGCATGTAGCTTTCTACAAGTTCGCGGTAGTATTCATTGTGTTGAATTGCATGTGGTCGTGGACCAACAATACTCATGCGCCCTTGAATTACATTATAGAACTGCGGCAGTTCATCTAAGCTGGTCCGTCGTAAAAATCTACCAAGTGGTGTAATTCTAGGGTCGTTCTTAGTAGCTTGAGTTACTCTGTTTACCGTCTCCTGGTGTATCTTCATTGAACGGAATTTGTAGACTTTAATCGGCTTGCCGTCTATACCGTTCCGTTTTTGTTTGAATAATACGGGGCCAGGCGATGTGAGTTTAACAGCTAGCGCAATTCCAAGCATGATGGGTGAAACCATGATGAATATGCCGATACCCAATACAATGTCTTCCAATCGTTTTATCAATCCGGCCATACCATCCATTGGTGATAGGCTCATGTCCATTACCTGAATCCCGGCAATTTGGCTGACTTTGTGGTTCAGCAGTCGCAGGTCACTTACATCAGGAACATAGCGTACATTTTGTGTATTGTTTCGCAATTCGAACATTACTTTCTTTACCCAGTCGCCTTCAGCCAGTGAGGCCACTAACCAAACTTCGTCTGCAAGACTGTTTAGATTCAAGTTTTCTATCAAGTTCTTGATGTTTAAATCATCGTTCGTGCAGTATGAAGCCACTACATCAAAACCGCTCCACCTTGCCATTTGAAGTTGGCTCTCTACGTTTCGGCAGCTTTGTTGCTGCCCCAATAGTACCACTCTTCTTCTGTTGTGTCCGCGGGCTCTATATATCGCCAAGAAGCTATATACTGCCAAGCGTGCAACTAAAGCCATGGCTAAGCCAATTAACCACCAGCCAGTTAGCCAGATTCTGGAAAAATATTCACCCTGATGAGTTAACACCAGTACTGTGAGTAGGCTAGCTCCCGCCAATGTCCATGCACCTAACAAACGACCTGCCAACTGGAAACCATAGTGTCCTCGCCAGGAAGTGTATGCAGCTTTGTAGGAAGTAAAAAAAGCAACCAGTAGTGCACCGATGATTGTCGCGATGAGGAAGCGATCTGGTAGGCTTAAGTTACCGAAACGGATGTAGTAGGCTAAATAAGAAGCAGCTGTGACACTCGTAAGGTCTATTAACCGAAATAGTAATGGAGAAAGTTGATCAAACTTGTTCATATGAATAGTAATCCTTTACCTAGCGGTAACTTGATGTTCAATTCGTTTGTTTTTTATTGAAGTGAGGTTAGCCCTAAGTATACAGCTTGTGATTGGTGCATAAGCAATTGAAATAATAAATGCGCCACTCCAGAAGAAAAGGTAAGATTCAAATATATTGATCACAAAATAGTAGAGTGTGATCAAGGCTGTGAATGTTACAAGCATTGTCGAAGCGCAACCGGCTTTCCACAGATTAATCGATCTGGCTAGCATGTAAATGAATACCGCCAGCAGAGTCAACAAGCCAATAAAGCCATATGAGATGGTAAATTCAATGAACGTATTATGAAAGTGGCGGATACAACATTCTACGAAGGGTGATAATTTTTCCGAAGATGAAATGGCGGTGTCTCTTACATCTCCACCCCAACCGGTAAAAGGGCGCTTTTCGATCCACTGAGCGGCTATAATCCAGGTTTCAAGGCGGACACCCATGCTATTGGGGGGGATGTTTTCAAAGTCACCCGCTAACAGTGGTTCCACCACGGTCATTTCAGTTTGAAATCTTTCCAGTACGGGCTTAGCAGTTATCGGAACAACACCCAAAACGATGATGGTGAGTATCCCAAGTGTAATTATTGCTTTATTGCGGTGCTTGTTATTTTTGGATCGAATAATCCAAATCAGAGTACCAAGGGTAGCTATGACGCCACAGATAGCCAATCCCAACCAGGTTGCTCTTGTTTGGGTTGTAATAACGCCAGCAATAGCCCACAACAGTGCAATACCAAATAGTAGACCACCAACGAATCGGGCGCGTTTATTAGTCGCACTCAGAATAGTAGGTCCAAAACACAGGGCCGCGATTAACGCAGTGCCCGAGTACATCGCTGTATGCTGCCAATTGATTAGTCCCCATCCGGCTCGCTGACCATCAAGTGCTTTTGCTAGCGAATCTGAGAATTCAGGATTAACGAACACGCCTATCATGAATCCGAATAGAGCTATCGCAAAAAATGTATACCAAGTTCGGGGTGAATTACCAAGCCACCATCCGAATGGAAGAAACAGCATCAACCTAGCCATCTTATCAGTACTTTCATAGGCCAAAGCAGTTTCGGGGCTTTGCAAGTAGTGAATGCCGAATAGCAGTATAGGTACCAGAATGAATAGGAACAAAAGCCAAACGATTGGTTCGCGTTTTAGAACTCGCCATTGATGTACCAGTATGCCCAGGAACAGCAGGGTGGCCAGGCTCTCTGGGAATCGGTTAATGCTCGTTGGCGTCCATAACTTAATGAACACAGCAATGAAGGTAGAGAGCAGCCCAATCCACACCACAATATTGGGCCCGCGATGAAAGTCTGAAGGAAACCAGCGGTTTACATTGAATGGTGATAGCGGTTGGCTGGTTTCGGGCATTTAGACTGTCACTAAGTGTTTGATTTAATTAGCCAGAATGGTAGCACAGGGTAGTGACTTTGTTCACCTTGACACGTCTATTTTGGGCATCTCGGTATGTTCTGCTTTTGTAGGCAAATGTAGCTTATTACCAATGTGGGTTGTGTGTTGTTTGCTGTTTAGTCGGGCGTTTCCAGTTTTTCTATTCCGTTTTTAGCCTTGTACCGCCCAGTTGCTTTCACTTCATCCCGTATCGCCCGGTTTTTGGCCCATATTTCCGGTTTGGCGTATCCCCGGGCGTGGTCTAGGTGCAGGCACACGGCGCTGTAGCGTATCTGGCGGGATACCAGGCCCTTGTTCCACAGGCGTTCGCCTAGTTCGCGGTCTAGCCCGCCGTATTGCATGTCTTCGTTGAAGCCGTTGGCGTCTTTGATGTCTTGCGTCCAGGTAGAGCTGTTCATGCCGTTCCAGGTGGCTTTGGTGGGGGTGAGGCTGTTTAACAGCTTTACCAGCCAGGGGCGCCGTGTCAGTTTCCACAGTTTGTGGGTGTTGGGCTGGCCGTGTTGGGTCAGCCAGTCGCGCTTGAACACAGCGCCGCTGCGAATATCGGCCTCGGTAATGGCTTCAGATACCGGCATGGTGAGTTTGATGTACCCGCCCGATAAAAAGGTGTTTGGGGCGGCCATGGCTTTGTGGGTGGCTATGAAGTCTTCGCGAGGAATGCAGTCGCCATCGGTAAACACCAGGTAGTCGCAGTCGGTCTCGGCAATGGCTTTGTTGAGTATGGTGCATTTGCGGAAGCCCTGGTCTTCGTGCCACACGTGAACCAGGTTCAGGCGGCCGCGAGCGTTTACCTCGTCTATCAGGGCTCGGGTGTCGTCTGTAGAACCATCGTCGGCGATTATGACGGTAAAGTCGGGGTCTGTCTGGGTTTCATAGCCACTTAGCACGTGGGCAAGCCAGCGCGGCGAGTTGTAGGTGGTTATAACCACGCCAAGACGTTGCGGTTGTTGCATGGTGGGTCCTGTTGCTTGCGGTTTCGGGGGCGAAGTTTAGCCTGTTTCAGGCGGGTTCGTCTTTAGTGGGGGCGCTGGTTTTACCCGCTGTTGTGGTTGCAGTGCCCAGGTCGTAGTGCTCGCGAATGGCATTCCATTGGGTGCGGTTCTGGTCGAGTTTGATGTTGGTTTTGCCCAGGGCTTCAGCCTGGGAGCGAATAATGGGTATGGGCTTGCGCGGAGGCTGTTCGCTGCGGCGGGTTTGGGTGCCGTTCAGCAGGCTCATGGCTTTGAACCACAGGTCGTCGGCCCGGGGGGCCAGGTTCAGGTAGAGCTTTGGGTCGGTGGTATCCCGGTGCAAGCGGTTGGCCGGGTAGAGCGTGCCGCCGAAGCCAATGGCCAGGGTATCCCGGTGGCTGGTGCCGCGTTGCTCCATGCGCCACTGGGCGTAGGGCAGGGTGTCGCCCTGTTCGCTGTAATGAATGCGCCGGCATTCGTGGCCAATTACGTCGTCCGGGTGGTTTTGGTGCTCCTGGTAAAGCGTTGCCAGCCAGTTGGGGCGGTAGAGCAGGTCGTCGTCGCAGGTAACGATGGTTTTGCCCGGGAAGGCCGCCAGGGCGTGCACCAGTTTGCGGTGCGCGCAGGTCTGGTCGGCGTAGCGTATTTCGAACAGCTCGTTTTGCAGAGCGTTCAACCGTTCGGGCACCTGGGGTTTCAGGTCGTGGTGCAGCCACAGCACCAGTTTTTCCGGGTGCACGGTTTGTCGCAGCAGGCTGCGCACGGTTAGGTGCAGTATTGGCAACCGGGAGGGGATGGAGGTGAACGACACCACAACGGGTACGGTTTGCCCCTTTGCCTTGCTTAACAAGTGGCTTACCGGCGTAAGCCAGAGCGCTGCGGAGTGCCAGGCTGAGACAGGGTATTCTTTGAGTTTCATAACGCCCTTAGTGTTGGGGAAGGCTGCGGGGTCACTGATCTTGTCGGCCAAGTGTAACCAAGCGTTGCACGGGCGTCATTAAACGGTAAGAGTTTTGGCACACACTGCGGGCAACTGTGTAATTGGGTGTGCCTACCATGCTAGCTACTTCAGCCGGAACCGCGCGTTACAAGCCATTTAAACCCTTTACCCAGTTTGTTCGGCTGGGGTACCGGTTAACGCACCCGCCCAGCATGCATCACGTGGCCCGTACTTTGCCGTATTTGAACCTCTCGCCGCAGGGCGATGTATGGCGGTTGCATTGGCAGGGGCGCTTCGTGACTGAAACGCATTCGTGGGCGGCTTTACGCCAAAACGCGCCTGAACAGCTGTTTGTGGTGGGCAGCGGGCCTTCGGTTCGTGAGCAGAATCTGGCGCCTCTGGCTCGCGCTGCGTGCGTGTTGGTTAACGGTGCGGTGGCGTTGTGCCGGGAGGGGGTGGTTAAGCAGCCCTACGCCGTCGTGATTGAAGACGCCCGCTTTATTCAGGAAAAAGGCGATATGCTGCGGTGCCTGCCCAGAGGCACCCGTTTGTGCCTGGTGGGCAGTGCGCTGCAGGCACTGGGCGCGCTAGACCCGGCCTTGTTCGGACACTTTCGGTTGTATTACCTCGATGGTTTTGAAACCCCCTACGGCAAACCCCGGCGTTCTCTGGAAGAGGTACCCCCACAGCATTACCGCCGCAAAGGCGAGGCAAAGCTCAGCCTGAACCTGCAGCAGGGCCATTTTGGGTGCGGCACGGTGATGTATGCGGGGGTGCAGCTTGGCTTTCATCTGCGCGTGCGGCAGCTGTTGCTGGTGGGGTTCGATATGACGAATTTTAACCAGCCCCGTTTCTATGAAACGCCGGAGAACGCCGCCTGGTGTGGGCTTGAGAAGGCTTTTCACTCGCGCGTTTTACCGGCGTTTGAGCTGGCGGCACAAACCGCACGCCAGATGGGCATGACCTTCGAAAATTGTTCCCACACCTCGGCGGTGCCCCGTTCAATACTGCCGTTTAACCCGCTGCTGATGCCCACCTCGGGCAACCAGTAGCCGCTAAAGTCACCTGGAAGAGGCGTTGCTTAGGCCAACCCGGCCGATTGCAGAATGCCCCGGTCGACCAGGCCCTGTGCGAAACACTGGTTGATATCCCTGAATTCGTCTCTTGTTTCACTTGGACTGGCCAGGCGGGCGCCGTTTTTAAACGGCGGGTTTTCCAATTGGTGTTGCAAGCTGGCGGGGTCGCCCCGCTGTATGGGCGTTATGGCGGCCGGGTCGAGCCCCAGGCTGCGGTACAGGCTGATGAATTTTGACGAGTAGCCCAGCAAGATAACCTCGTGCCCGGTAAGCAGGGCCCAGTAGGCCCCGTGGTAGGAATTGGTGATGACCCGCTGGCACCGGGCCAGGGCGCTGGCTGTTTCTGCGGCGCTGGCGTTATTGTAACGCAAGTGCCAGCCCCGGGCGTTTGCCAGGGCCAGGTGGTGCTCGGCTGCCTTGCGGTGGGTGACGTTCGGGTCGGCATTCAGGAATAGCAATGTGCCGGTGCGGGCGGCTGGTGTGTTGAGCATGGGGTGCAGGCAGGATACACAGGGCAGAAAATGCGCGTCGGTTACTCGGTCTTTGTCTCTCAGGCCCCAGGCCAGAAAGGGCAGCCTGGTAACGGTTGAACCGGTTGCCTTACTGCGGGATTCGCCAACGCCCCACAGTACGGTATTGCCAGGTTTGTAGCCGTAGTGTCGAATGTATTTCACGCCATACCGCCCATAAGCGCCACCGCCCATGATCACCAGGCCGGGCTGGGCGGGCGTTAGGTTGAAATAATGCCGGGGTGAGCATAGGTCGTCGCCTACGTTGTAGAGCCTGGGTTGGTGGTGCACGAACGTAAGGCCGTTCTCAGTCGGCCAGGCTGGGTGTGCAGGCGCGGGTCTTCGGTTAAACCAGGTAGTGGGAAATGACATGGAAGGCGGGGTGATCAGTGAGTGGTTGGTACCGTAACAGGCAAATGTTGCAGTTTGGTGAATGGAAAGGGTGAAAGACGCAGGACATTCACGGACGCGAAACAACAAGAGGCGCGACACATGAACTGACGTTTTGGAGGGTTGGGCGTCTTTTCGCGTTTTTCGTTCCCTTTTTGAAGGTTGCGTCAGTCGGTGTTCTTCGCTCCTTCCTGTATCGCGTCAGTTAGTGTTCCGTGTTGTTCCATGTCTCTCAGGTTTTCTTTTTCTACCGATCTGCTATGCTTTTGTGTAGGTACAGTGTTATTACAAGGAAAGGTGAGTGCAGTTTGAATGGGATGATCAAAAAAGCCAGATGAATGCTCGCAAGCACGGTGTATCCTTTGAATTGGCCAAAGAGGTGTTTGCAGACCCTCTTCATGTCGCGCGGTTAGATCACCGTTACAGTTATTTTGAAGAGCGTTGGATTACCTTGGGCAGTAAAAAGAACAGGCAAATCTTGGTTGTCGCTAATGTTTTCTTCACAGATGAAGGTGAAGAAGTTATTCGCATCATCAGCGCAAGAGAGGCGAATCGCAGTGAGAGGTCATTCTATGAGAACACTTGAGCAAAGGGCAGCGTTGGACGATTTTGAGCTGGAGGCTGATTACGATTTCTCAAGCGGCGTTCGGGGTCGTTTTTATTCGGCTAAAAAGGTATCCACCACTATCCGCCTGGATAACGATGTCGTGTTGCTATTGAAGAAACAAGCTGCAGAAAAACACATTGGTTACCAGACCCTGATTAACACCATACTCCGCGATTATTCCATGCACTCTGTGCACGGTTCAGAGCGGGAGAAAACGTAAGTCATTAAAATACATAAAATATTAAAAAACGCGAAACATGAAGAGGCGCAATACCTTCACTGACGTGAAATATTGAAGGACGCTGGGCCAGGCTAGCAGTGTCTTATACATTTGTGGGAAGCCATTCCTCTGGGTGACGGGGAGAATAAGTGACCCGTGATTTTGGCCTTTTGGCAGTGGTTTCGTTCACTGGCCGGGGGGGCTTCCGGTCGGGCAGAGGACTGCCCTCCAGCGGGTGTGGTGGGTTGTTCGTCTGCTGTCGCTTCGCATCTCTTCCAATTCAGGCTGAAGGTTTGTGCAGGTAAATCGGGCTTCCGGTTAGGGTTAGGGTGTCTCCCGCTTTTGCAGCCAGAGGGTGGCCAGTTAGGTCGGTTACCCGTGCCGTGTCTGAGCCTAGTGTTAACTGGCTGCCGCTCAACGAATACACTAGGCTCACTCCGTCGAAATGCCACCAGATCGCGCCTTGTTTTTCTTCCCGCCCCCGGAAGGTCTCGCCCGCCATCAGGCTGTGAAAATGCACCAGCGCAGGCCAGCCGGGGCGTTCACGCCAGCCGTTCAGGTCGTCAATCAGCCCAAAGCCGGGGTGGGAGAGGCGCCACCACCAAATGCGCTCGGTGGTGCCCGAACACAGGGCAATGAGTGCATAGCGAATCATGTAGGCCGCGCTTTCTTGCTCGCTTACGTGCAGGGGGCTCTCCGGTTTGCCCTGGGGCCGGTAGGCACCGGCCAGGGGCGAGTAGTCGCCGGTGTTGTGCAGCGGCCAGTTCACTTCGGTAATGTAGAAACCGGCTTTGCCGTAGGTGTCGGCCAGTGCTTTGGCGTACAGGCACTTCTCTAGGGTGGAAAAGCCGCTTTGGGCGTTTTCCGGCGCGCCGCGGCGGTCTACGTAGAGGTGGTTCGAAAGTGCATCGACGGGCTCACCCGCCGCTTCCAGTAATGGCGGGTAATATTGGAATTCAAAGTCATTCACCGCCGGGCCCAGAAAGGTGAGGTGCGGGTAGCGGGCTTTGAGTTCGCTCACCCCCTGCCAAATGCGCGACATCTCTTCCAGGTTCCAGAACCCCCATTTCACCCGGTTGACGGCGTGGCCAATTTCAACACAGTGCAGGTAGGGCTGAGTAGCGGTTATGGCATCGTGAACAAAGGCTTGCCAGCGCGCCGGTTCAATCACCGCCAGGCGGGATTGCACAAGGCCTAGTGAGACCTCGTGGCCGGCGTCGGCCAGTTGTTTCACGGCATCTATGCAGCGCTGCAAGTGCGGTTCGCTCAGATGGAAGTACACCCGCAAGAACACCGGCAGCCCGGGGGTTGCGCGCAGCTGGCTGAGTTGTTGCGGCCAGTGTTCGTCTACATCAAGGCAAACACCCAGTCGGGTGGCCATGGGTACCGGCCGGGCAAAGGCGGCCGCTTTCAGCTGCTTGTAGTGGCGGCGTATGGCGGGCGCGCGGCGCAGGTTGGCCGAAAGTGTGGGCCAGAGGTCGCGTTTGGTGCGCCAGCGGGCCCGGTCTTTCCCCTTGAGCATCACCGAGGGCTGTGCCGATTTTGAATCCCACAGCCACACATCCCGCTCGCTGGGCTGACCGGTCGATACCGTTTTGTTGGCCGGCTGCGCGGCCGGGGCAAGCCATTGCTTGAGCGTGCGAATGGGGTGGCGCCATTTGCGCGACCGCTGGTGCAGCAGGAAACGCGCCCGGTACCGGTCGGCCCATTTTTGAAAGTCTGCGGGAATGGGGCCGTCGTTCCAGTAAATGTGCCGGAAGATTTGCAGAAAATGGGACGGAATTTTCATGCGTTCCATGTCTTCGGCCCGTTCTCGCAGGCTGGGGTCGGCTTTCAACCGGCCGCGGTTCAGGTCGATAAACGCAGGTTGCGACCATTCGGCCGGCCCGGTGCGCTGCATAAGAATGTTTTGCGGGCCCAGGTCGCCGTGAATAAACCCACTGTCGTGCATGGTTCGAATGGCGTTGGCGCTGAACCGCAACAGTTTAATGAAGTCTTCTGCGTAGGGGCGTTCGCGCAGCAGATAGGTCATTTCGGAGTAAAGATCGGTCGAATCGGCAATGTACCGGGTAATCAGGTAGCTCTCGATCAGCCGGTCGCCTTCCCAGCGTTCCATATAGCCTATGGGCTCGGCTACCGCCGCACCCTGCGCATACAGGTGCTTGCTGAAGGCATGGGCCCGCGCGGCTTTGCTGCCACGTTTGCGGTACAGCTTGGCGCGCAGTGCATCGGGCTGTTTAAAGGCTTTGATGCATACGGCTTCTGCGGTGGGGTTTAGCGGGTCATCGAGGCGGTAAACGCGGTTGCGCTGCCGGTACAGTAAGTCGGCCTCCTGGCTTTGCAGCCGGGTGTGCAAACCCGCCAGCCAGCGTTGCACGGTATCGGTCGCGTAACGTTGCTCAACTTCACCTTCGTAACCCGGCAAGTTGAGTGTGGTAAGCGGCGTGTAGGCTGGTGGTTGTGTCATGCGTTCAGGGGCTGGCAGCGGGTTAAAGGCGGCCGCGAAGCATACCCGAGAAGGGCGTTTCAGGCAAAAATCAACGGTAGGAAAGCCGGGCGGGTTTGAGTACCATACGCCCGTTTGAATTTATCGGGTTACCCACCTTTTCATGCCAGCTACCAAAACAGGCAAAACCTCGTTGATGTCACGCTGGCGGTCCGTCTGGCCTGGGCAGATGCAACGGCCCCTGGCGCGCTTGGCGGCCTGGGCCGATTTATTGGTGGTAGACCTGGGGCTGCTGCGCATGCCGGTTAACCGGCCATTTCAGGTGGCACCGGGGGTGTGGCGCTCGAACCAGCCCACTCCCTGGCGCTTGCGGGCGCTGGCACGCCGTGGTTTTGGCACGGTGATCAATCTACGGGGCGAAGGCCACAGTGGTGGCTTTCACCTGGAGCAATACCACGCCGCGCGTTTGGGGTTGCAATTGCACAGCATGAAGCTCAGCTCCCGGCGCCCGCCAACCCTGGAGCATCTGGAAACCTTGCTGAATCTGTTCGAAACCGCCCCCAAGCCTATGTTGTTTCATTGTAAGTCGGGTGCAGACCGGGCTGGCCTGGTGGCCGCGCTGTATCTTATTTACCTTGGCAGGCCAGCGGCAGAAGCGAAAGCCCAGCTGTCTTTGCGCTTCTTACACATTAAAAGCGCTTCGACCGGAATGATGGATTTTTTCATCGAGACTTACGAAAAGGCTAACCTGGCTACTGGCATCTCATTCGAAGATTGGATGCGCACCGGGTACGATCGAACCGAGATGATCCGGCAGTTTAAAGCCCGGCCTGGCAGTAATTGGCTGGTCGACCGATTGTTGCGTCGCGAATAAGCTTACAGGAACCCGATGTATGAAATGGCTATTACGCACCTGGGAAGAACAACTGGTGGCCGGGCTCGACCGCCTGCTGGGCTTCCCGCGTGAGCGCAAGCGGTTTTTGAAAGCTCATGGTTACCCCCTTAACCTTAAAAACCCGACGTCGTTTAACGAAAAAATCTGCTGGAAAAAAATATACGATCGGAACCCGCTGTTACCGGTTATTGCCGATAAATACCGGATGCGCGAATTCGTAAAAGAGGTATTGGGTGCCGAGGCTGCCGAGCGTATTTTAATGCCTTTGCTGGCGGTGGCTAGCCGCCCTGAAGATCTGGATTTCGACGCGCTGCCCAATCAATTTGTGGTTAAGTCTAACCATGGGTCGGGCAATAACCTCATTGTGAAAGACAAATCGTCATTCGATGTAGCGGCTTTCAATAAGCAGGCAAACGCCTGGTTGCGCGAGCCGTATGGCATTCGAAATCACGAGTGGGCTTATACTCATGTAGCGCGCAAAATAATGGTTGAGCAACTGTTGCTGGATGCATCGGGTGGCATTCCCGCCGACTACAAGTTCTGCATGATTCATGGCCAGTGCGAGTTTATAAAGCTCGATAACGACCGCTTTAACGACTTCACCTCAACCTTATACGATTCCCGCTGGAATAAACTTGATGTTCGCTGGCGAAGGCCTCAGGCAGCTTACACACCACCGCCGCAACATCTGAACGAGATGCTGGCTGTAGCAGAAAAACTCTCAGAAGCGCTCGACTTTATAAGAGTGGATTTTTATGTGCTGGGCGACCGGTTCTACGTCGGCGAACTGACGAACTACCCGGTCAGAGGGCGCGGCAAATTCACACCCACCCAGTTTGATATTGATTTGGGCAGAAAGTGGCACCTGGGCAGGCAACAGGGTGTTCACAATGGCCGTTAGTAACGGGCCGGAAATAGACGCCGTTGTCACCTGGGTAAACGGGGAAGACCCGGCTCATCGAGCCAAGCTGAACGCCTACCTCGAATCAATTGGCCACCGGCCAAAAGTAGCAGATGCCCGGCGGTACCAGGAAACGGGGGAGTTTGCTTACTGCATTGCCTCGCTGTTGACGTTTGCTCCCTGGTTACGAAAAATACACATCGTTGCCGACGCTCAGGAACCGGCATTTATGGCGGCCATCCGTCAGTCGCCCTGGCGCGATAAGGTCGTGATGGTCGACCATGCCGCCTTGTTTAAAGGATATGAACACGGACTGCCGACTTTTAACATTCGGTCGATTAAGTCGATGTTCTGGAACATTCCAGGCTTGGCAGAACAGTTTGTATTTCTGAACGACGACTTCATGCTGATGCGACCCGTGCAGCCCGCTCACTGGTTTAACCAGGGCAGGGTGGTATTGTCTGGCCGCTGGCAACTACAACGGCCGGGGCTTGTTGTGCGGCAGGTGTTTGGGGGCGGCCGAGAGGCCGATGCGCGGCCGGGTAACCACCAGGCCCAGGCTTACTCAGCCTGGTTGGCTGGTTACCGGTTTCGCTATTTCAAGGTGCCGCACAAACCCCACCCCTTGTTGAAGTCGGTTATGGCGGCTTATATGGCGGCTCACCCAGAGAAGCTGGCGCGTAATATGAGCTTTCGGTTGCGCGATGGCTCGCAGTTTCTGGCCGACTCGCTGGTGAACCACCTGGCCATGAAGCAGGGTAAGGCCGAAGTGGATAATCGGGTCGCGACCCTAAGGTTCAAACCAGCCGATTACTGCCAGCCACGGCTGAGCGATCTATTGAAACGCATCGAGACCGACCCGACCATTCTGTATGCGTGTTTCCAGAGCCTGGAGAGTATGGACGATTCAACCCGACACACCTTTTTTAGCTGGCTGGACCAGCACATTGGTCGCCCGGAAGCCCTGTTTGCCAATGGCCCTGGCGGTGAACCATTGTGATTCTGGATCCCGTTACGCTCACCAGTCATACACCGTTGCTGAACAGTAAGACGCGCTGGGTCTATGAACACCCGGATTCCAGAGACGTGCTGATTAAAGTGCACATGAGTCGAATGGACCAGAAACCGGCGCAGGGGCTAAAAGGCTGGTTTGCGCGGCAGGAAGACCATTTCATGTACACCACGGGCATGCTGCGGGAGCTGAAGCAGTTTGTTGAATCCCGCTATCGGGACTACGGTGACATTGTGCACCACATTGCCCCGGTATACGGCGTTGTCGATACGGATTTGGGCCTCGGGTTGCTGGTCGCCGCCGCTCGCGATGCCCAAGGCAACCTCGCGCCCACCGTGCGCAAACTGATGCAGCAGCGTGCAATGACGGCCACCCGGCAACAGAAACTGGAACAGGTGCTGCAGGCCATCGAGAAGACTGATCTGGTGATTGGTGACCTGAATGCGGAGAACATTGTTCTGCAGGGGGCTGGTGGGGAAGACGAACGGTTTGTCATTATCGACGGGCTGGGCGAGCGAACCTGGATCCCCACGCAAAGCCTGATCAAAGCCGTGGGCAAACGCAGAAAACAGGCGTTTGTGGCTAAAATGCGGCGCCGTTTGGCAGGCTTGGCGCATGGCTGACTCGTATTTCGATCGTAAGCTGAAGAGTATGCGCCGCTATGTCGCAGCTCATTTCGACCGGCCAGGTGCCCGGGCCATTGCCTGGTTCGATGCCATGGTGATCGACCACGGCCTGCTGCGCCCATTGTGGAACCGCCCGAAACCCTTCACGGCGAATGCATGGCGGGGCAATCAGCCCAGCGCAGGCCAGGTGCGCCGCATGGCACGTGAAGGCATGCAGACCATCGTGAGTTTGCGCGGGTTGGGGAACATAGGTGCTTCGCTGTTTGAGGTTGAAGCGGCCGAGCAGGCGGGCGTTAACCTGATTTCATTTCGCATGTCATCGCGTGGGGCGCCCAAGCCAGAGCGTGTGAACGAGCTGATCGAGCTGATGCTCAGTGTTGAAACACCGGTGTTGTTTCACTGTAAATCCGGTGCAGATCGCTCGGGGTTTGCCGCCGGGGTGTATTTACTGGCGACCGGACAGGGCGCGGTAGCGGATGCCAAGGCGCAGCTTTCCTGGCGGTATTTGCATTTTAAAGGCGCAAAAACTGGGCTGCTGCATGAATTTTTTTGCGAGTTCGAGCGGTACACGGCCACCACGCCGGTTGAGTTCAGGCAATGGGTGACCGATGTGTACGACCCGCAGCAATTAGAGCGTAATTTCAAACCCGGTGGTTTTGCCAGTTGGGTTGTCGACAAGGTGCTAAGGCGTGAATGAGTTCGATTTGGAAAACCACCAGAATACCCCTCGCCGGGAGCTGATCAGACGGCTGTGGCATGGTTATTTGCGCAGCCATCTCGGCGTGTTGCTGGTGGCGGCGGTGCTGGTGGTGATAGAGGGCAGTGCCTTGGGCCTGCTCAGCTACCTGGTTCAGCCGATGTTCGACCAGGTGTTCGTGCAAGGCAATGCCGACCAGGTGGTGTGGATCGCCCTGGCGATTTTTATCGTGTTCACGGCGCGTGCACTCGGCGGCTTTGGCCAGCGCGTCATTACCGTTACCGTGGGCTTGCGTGTGGTGACCGGCCTGCAAAAAGACATGCTCAGCCACTTGGTTCGGCTCGATTCGGGGTTCTTTGGTACCCATTCGCCCGGTGCGCTGATTGAACGGGTTCGGGGCGATACCCAGGCGTTAAAAAGCTTTGCCAGCACCGCGCTGATCAACCTGGGGCGGGATTCTATTTCGCTGATTGCCCTGTTAACCGTCGCCATGCTGGTCGACTGGCGCTGGACTTTGTTTGCGTTGTTTGGGCTGCCGCTACTGTCGTTCCCCATTGCCTTGCTGCGCCGGTTGATTCTGAAAACCACGCGCAGTTCGCGGGAAGTGTCGTCGTTATTGTCGATGCGTCTCGACGAAATTTTTCACGGCATTAACGCCATTAAACAGAATAATCTCGAGGCGCACGAAGACGGTCGCTTTCAGAAAGAAACCGAACGGTTTTTTAAATACCAGCGGCGTTCGGAAATTGGCAAGGCGGCGATGCCGGCGATGATTGACCTGGTGGCTGGCTTTGGCTTTGTGGCGGTTGTGATTTATGGCGGGCATCAGATCATCGAAGGTGAAAAAACCATCGGTCAGTTCATGAGTTTTTTTACCGCCATGGCACTGATTTTTGACCCGTTGCGCCGGCTGAGTAACATCAGTGGTGCCTTCCAGGCGGCCAGCGCCAGCCTGGAGCGTATTTACAGCGTTCTGGATTTGAAACCAAACATCGTTACACCGCCAAACCCAGTGCCGGTGCCTGCGAATGTAGGCGAGCTGGACATCGTGATGGATCACCTCAACTTTGGCTATGCTGATAAATCGGTGTTGCACGATCTGAGCCTAATCGCCCCAGCCGGGAAAATGACGGCCCTGGTGGGTGCCTCGGGCGCGGGTAAAACCACGCTGTTCAATTTGTTAACCCGGCTGGTGGACCCGCAATCGGGCACCATTCGGTTGGGCGATGTGCCGATTAACCAGTTGGATCTGATTGAACTGCGGCAGTTGTTCGCCGTGGTCAGTCAGGATTCGGCGTTGTTCGACGAAAGCATTAAACAGAACATTCTGCTGGGTAAGTTGGATGCCGATATGGCCAGCGTCGACAAGGCCGCCAAAGAGGCACTGGTCGATGAGTACACTCGCCAGTTGGAAGCTGGGCTGGATACACTGGCCGGCCCGCGTGGTACGAACCTTTCGGGCGGTCAGCGCCAGCGCGTGGCCATCGCCCGGGCGCTGCTGCGCGATGCGCCCATTCTGCTGCTCGACGAAGCCACCTCGGCGCTCGATACCCGCACCGAAAAACTCATTCAGGAAACCCTGGAAGACCTCGCCAAGCGCAAAACCACCCTGGTGATTGCGCATCGGTTAAGCACGGTGATGAATGCCGATTTGATTCATGTGCTGGAAGAAGGGCGGGTGATTGAAAGCGGTACTCATGATGAGTTGCTGGCCAAGCGTGGGGCTTACTTTAATTTGCATTCTACGTTTGAGGCTTGAAAAAACGCAGGACATTAATAGACGCAAAACACTGAAAGACGTAGGACATGGAAAGACGCTGGACACTAAATGACGTCAGTTCATGTTGTGCGTCACTTAATGGTCTGCGTCTTTTATTGTGTTGCGTCCGTTATTGTTTTACGTCTTTTATTGTTCGGCGTCACAATCTTGCTTTAACCAACCACACCGTAACCCCCAAAAACAGCAACGATGGCGCCAGTGCAGCCAGCACCGGGGTCAGCCCCATCACCATCAACAAACTGCCGCTCGTATCCGTCACCAGCTGAACCGCAATCGCCAATGCCACGCCCTTGAACGCGGCATCGCCCAGCGTTTTTTGCCTGAAACTCCCAAACGAAAACACCAGCGCCAGAAACAGCATGGCAATGTATTGCACCGGAAACCAGAGACGACTCCAGAAAGTGAGTTCCAGGCGGGGGTCGGGCAAGGCTTGGTCGAGTGAAAAGCGCACCTGAACCCACAGCTGTTGCAGGGTCAGTTCGCGCTCGCGCTGGCTCAGAATGCTGAGCAAGTCGGCATTGAAGTTGTCCGGTTGCCAGTTCAGAGTTTCAAACTGACTGTGCTGTACCGAGTCGTCAAAGAACGCCACCTGTTTAACGTCGTTCAGCTTCCACCCCTGGTCGATGGGGCTGGCGGTGGGGGCGAAGGTGACCATGGACAGGTTATTGCGGTCGTCCATTTCGAAAATGGTGAGGCCGGTGATGTCGCGGTCGGGCGAGACCAGATCGACGTTGATAACCCACTGATTGTCTCGGTACCACTGGCCACTCAGGGTTGGCAGGCTGCGGTCGAGTTTCATGGCCCGGGTCACTTCGGCTTGCAATCGCAGTTGCGGCGCCGCCCATTCGCCAATGAAGTAAACAAAGGGTAACAGCATCAGCCCGGGCAGAATCAGCCGCACCACCAGGCCATAGGCACTGCGCGAGGCCAGTTGAATCACCACCAGTTCGCTGTTTTTGGCCATGCCGGCTACCGAGAGTAGGGTGCCGAGCAACACCATCGGGCCAATAAACTGGTAGACCTCGAGCGGCAGGCTGTAGAGCCGGTACAGGAAGGCATCGAAGGGGGTATAGGTCTCGCTGCCGCGCCGGCTGATTTCATCGGCCACACCCATCACCAGCAAGAGCCCGCCAATGGCCAGTACCACAATGGTGATAAACACGGCGGTGCGCTTCAGGATGTAGCGGTTGAGAATCGACAAGCCCATCAGCCAGGCCTCCGTATCACCACAAGCCCGAGCGCTGCCAGCACAATCAGCAACCACCAGGGGCTGGCGATGAGCGGAAGCTGGCCTTTTTCGACGGCGGTTTGCACGGTATCGAGTGAGAAGGTGAATACGATATACAAAATGATCCCCAACGCGATGGCCCCCACCTTGGCCTTGCGGGGTTTCACCCGGGTGAGGCTTACGGCCCATACGGCCAGTACCAGAATCATGCCGGCGGTGAGAGTGCGTTCTATCACTTCACTGCGGTTGGTCTGGCTGCCGTTCTCCCACAGTACGTTAGAGCTATAGGCTTCGCGCGGGCTGCTGCGCGAGCCCGATTCATCGGTGGGGATGTACAACGCATAGCTTTGGTAGTTGACGCGTTCGGTTTCGTCGGGGTCGAGGCTGAAAACGGTTTGCCGCCCGGAAAACAGGGTTAAATACTGGCGTTGGTCTTCAAGCTGAATGCGTGCCGAGGGCGCGGTGTTAACGGAGATTCGGTCGCCATCAACCTGGGCCACAAAGAGGTTGAGCAGGGATTCCTGCGCCGGGTTGGAAGACCGGGCATACAGGGTGGCATCGCGCTGGTTTAGGGAGAAAAACTCACCGGGGGACACAATGTCGGTCAGCGGGCGGTTCTGTTGGCTGAACAGGTAGTCGGAAAGGCCCCGCTCGGCCATGGGCGTAATAAGGTGGGTAAAGGCCAGCATGAGCACCATGGCCGGTAAGGCGGTATAGGCCAGAACTTTGGTCAGTATGCCGGTATCGGAGACGCCGATGGCATGCAACACGGTGCGTTCTGAATCTTCGCTAAGCCGGTTCAGGGTGGTCAGGGCAGCGAGGAAATACGCCGCCGGCAACAGTTCGGGCAGCAGGATGGGCAGTTGAAACCCGATGATGGCGACAATGGCCCAATCGGAATATTGGCCGGATACGACGCGGCCGAGCGTTTCACTCATTTCCCCGGCGATGAGCAACGCCATAAGAATGGCGGTGATCAGCGCAAAGGGCTTGATGATTTCTCGGCAGATGTACCAGGTGAACAATGTTGAATCCGAATGTGACGAGATGGCCCGCAGTATAGCGGGTTAGGGGGCGTCACCCAATAAGCGACGCAACCCCGTTTTTAATCTTCTTTTCTGGACCGAATCGCCATGCGGATCAGCGCGATGAACAGCGCAGCAAAGCCGGCCAGTACCGTAGCGGCAATGGCGATCAGCGGCCGGTTCGGTTTTTCGGCATTGCTGGGGATACGCGCGGCGGCGTCTTCATCGAGCAGGGTGACGTCGCTAAGGGCAAAGGTTTGATTGCTCAGCGCTCGAATCTCGCCCTGCAACTGGCTGGGCGTGGTGGTAATGACCATCTGGTTGCCGTTCAAGTCGAACATGGTTTCTTCAACGCCTTCGAGGAACAATTCGGCCGCGCCATCGGCCGAAAGACTCTCTAGTTGAGCTGTCAGAAAACGGCTGCCGTTGAGAAAGAGTTCATCGTTGGCCAACTGGTTGATCATCTGCACCTGGCCGTCGCCCAGTACCAGGGCTTCCCAACTGGTGGGTTCTTCCAGACCCAGGGAGTTGGCAATGCTAAGCGCTTGTTGTACGCGCCGGCGTTCGCGCGCCAGGCTGGCTTCGGCCCCGGCCAATAGCTGGTTGTATTGGGACTGGGCGCTTTCAATGCGAATGGCCTTGGTAGCGTTGATGTTACTAATGGCTTCGCGCAGCGTGCGTTCTTCGGCCAGTACCAGCAGTTCGTCAATAAAGGCCTTGGCCCGGCGTGGCTCGCTGCTGAGCAGGTTGACAGACAGGCTGTTCAGCGGGGTTTTTTCATCGGCCCCCAACTGGTAAAACTCGTAGCGCACCGGGCCTACAGAGAGGGCATCGGCAACGCTTTGAATCTGGGAAAACGCTTCTTCTTCAGAGAGAGAGTCGAGATCCTGGTCGCCGCCCAGGTCTGCTTGGCTGTATGCCTGTTCGATGAGGCTGAGTGAGCGAAGGTTGAGCAGAAAGCGTTCAGACAGTTCATCGAGCGTGAGAGGGGCTATTTGTTGCGCCAGCAAAGGTTGAACCGCACCGCGAGAGGGTTGGCTGATGATGGCTTCAACCCGGTACTGCTTGGGCAGTAACAGCGCAGCGGCAACGCCAATGACCGCGCCAAGTACCGTGATGCCGACAATCAGTGGCCACTGGGCAATGAGCCCCCGCAGCAATTCACCCAGGTCTATGGTGTCGTCTTCGATGTAGCGCGGCGCCGTTTGGTGCGGGTCTGATGAACTCATGTGTTCCCTCTGTACTGCGTGGTAATGACGACTGGTCGTAGCGATGGTTGACCGCCGTTCTAGCTGTTGGCTGGCATGGGACGACGGGCGCTGTTTTGCCACACAAATGCCTAACCGCAGCAGTATACGGGACGCCAGAGACGGAGCCAAGCTGGCCGGGGTCGCCTGCTATTGGGTAGAGCTCGACACCAGGAAAAACCGATTTTAAAAAAGACTGCAAGGAGGGCCTTTTGCAACCTATAATCGGGGCACATCTAAAACGGAGCACCTCATGACTGAACTGACCTGTTTTGGCGCTTACGACATTCGCGGTGAGCTGGGTGTCGAGCTGAATACGGACATTGCCTACAGGATTGGACGGGCCTTTGCAGCCTACCTGAAACCCAAGACCGTGGTCGTCGGGGGCGATGTTCGCCAGACGTCTCCGGAGCTGAAGCAAGCCTTTGCCGACGGCGTGCTGGATTTCGGGGCCGATGTGATCGATATCGGGCTGTGTGGCACCGAAGAGGTGTATTTCGCCACCAAACACCTTAAGGCCGAGGGTGGGTGCATGGTGACGGCCAGCCACAACCCCATTAATTACAACGGCATGAAGATGGTGCGCGAGGAATCCAAACCGATTTCCCGAGACACCGGCCTCGACGACATTCGCAAAATGGCCGAAACCGGGGACTATGGCGATAAAGCCGCCAAGCGTGGCACGCTCACCGAGCACGACAACAGCCAGGCCTATACCGAACATCTGATCGGCTATCTCGATCTTTCCGACCTGCGCCCGACCAAGCTGGTCACCAATGCCGGCAACGGCGCCGCAGGCCCCTCGCTCGACCGCCTGGAAGCCGCCCTGAAAGCCAGTGGCGCACCGATTGAGCTGATTAAAATCAACAACGACCCCGATGGCACTTTCCCGAACGGCATTCCCAACCCCCTGTTGCACGAACAGCAGCCGGTAACCAGCAAGGCGGTTAAAGAACACGGCGCCGACATGGGCATCGCCTGGGATGGCGACTTTGACCGCTGTTTCCTGTGGGACAACGAAGGCCAGTTCATCGAAGGCTATTACATTGTGGGTTTGCTGGCCGAGGCTTTTCTGGTCAAGCAGCCGGGCTCCAAGGTGGTGTATGACCCGCGGCTGACGTGGAACACCGTCGAAATCGTCGAAGCCAACGGTGGCGAGGCCATCATGTGCAAATCGGGCCATGCCTTTATTAAAGAGAAGATGCGTAAGGAAGATGCCGTCTACGGCGGTGAAATGAGTGCCCACCACTACTTCCGCGATTTCGCCTATGCCGACTCGGGCATGATTCCCTGGTTGCTGGTGGTCGATTTGCTGAGCAAGAAGAAGACCTCACTGAAAGCACTGGTCAGCGAGCGGATGGCGAAGTTCCCGTCACCGGGCGAGATCAACAGTAAAGTCGCCGATGCCGATGAAACCATGACCCGGGTTTACGATGCTTATAAGTCCGACGCCATAGCAGAAGACCGCATCGATGGCCTGTCGTTGGAGTTCACCGACTGGCGCTTTAACTTGCGTAAATCGAACACCGAACCGGTGATTCGCCTGAACGTCGAAACCCGGGGCGACAAAGCCCTCATGGAAGAGAAGACTCAGGAGCTGCTGGCACTGATTCGCCAGTAGAGCGACCGCCCGGAGAACGAGGATACCTTGTCTGAAAACGTTTTCAGTGGTAGGTTTTCCGGGATTACTCACTCTGAAAACCACGCAATGGAGTTTGCTATGACTGTTTTGGTGACCGGCGGTGCCGGGTACATTGGCAGCCACACCTGCATAGAACTGATCAAAGCCGGGCACACCGTGCTGGTGCTCGATAACCTCGTGAACAGCTCGCCGGAATCGCTGCGCCGGGTTGAGGCCATTGTGCAGCAACCGGTCGATTTCGTAGAAGGCGACATTCGCGATACTGCCTTGCTCGACCGGGTGTTCAGCGAACACGACATCGAGGCCGTGGTGCATTTTGCCGGCCTGAAAGCCGTGGGCGAGAGCACTGAGAAGCCACTCGATTACTACGACAACAACGTATACGGCACCCTGTGTCTGTTGCAGGTGATGAAACGCCACGGCTGCAAGAACCTGGTGTTCAGTTCATCGGCCACGGTGTATGGCGACCCGCATACGGTGCCGATTCAGGAGCACTTTCCGCTCAGCGCGACCAACCCTTACGGCCGCTCCAAGCTGATGATCGAAGACATTCTGCGTGACCTTCATGCCTCCGATCCGGAATGGCAGGTGGCGCTGTTGCGGTACTTCAACCCGGTTGGGGCGCACGAAAGCGGCACCATCGGCGAAGACCCGAACGGCATTCCCAATAACCTGATGCCCTTTATTACCCAGGTGGCCATTGGCAAGCGCGAGGCGTTGTCGGTCTTCGGGAGCGATTACAACACGCCCGATGGCACTGGCGTGCGCGACTACATTCACGTGGTGGACTTGGCCAAAGGCCACGTTCAAGCCATCGAGAAGCTGAACAGCAACCCTGGCTGCGTGGCCTACAACCTGGGCACCGGAGTGGGCTACAGCGTGCTCGATATGGTGAAAGCACTGGAGAAGGCTTCGGGTTGCGAGGTGCCTTACAAGCTGGTCGATCGCCGCCCCGGCGACATCGCCTGCTGCTATGCCGACCCGGCCTATGCCGAGCAGGAACTGGGCTGGCGCGCCGAGCGGGGTCTGGAAGACATGATGGCCGATTCCTGGCGCTGGCAAAGCCAAAACCCGGAGGGTTATCAGCGGTAGTGAAAGACTACGTCAATTTCGACCCGCTGGCGGAGCGGTTTTCAAAAAACATCTATGGCAGCTTGAAAGGCCGTATTCGCCAGACACTGTTGGAAACGCTGTACCCGAAGTACCTGCCCGAATTACAGCAACCGGGGCTGAGCGTGCTAGATGCCGGTGGTGGCCTCGGGCAAATGACATTGTGGCTGCTGGGGATGGGGCACCGGGTCGAGTATTTCGACGTGTCGGGCGATCTGGTGGCTCAGGTTCAACACGATGCGGCCGATTGGATTGCCAGCGGCCAGTGCCGGGCAAGCCAGGCTTCGGTATTTGATTTCGACACCGGCCCTAACCGGGATTTGGTGATCTTGCACGCCGTGCTCGAATGGCTGGAACAACCACAGGCCGCACTGGACAGAGCCATGAGCTGGGTAGCGCCGGGCGGCGTGATCGGTGTAATGGTCTACAACCGTCACATGCTTGAGCTGCGCAACCTGATGCGCGGTACCCTCGACAAAGTCAAAACCGGTCAGCTGCAAGGCCTGGCCGGCGGACTGACCCCAATAACGCCCCTAAGCCCGGAACCCGTGCGCCAGCAACTGGTGGACAGCGGCTTCGACATTCTCACCCAGGCGGGCATTCGTACCTTTACCGATTTAACCGAACCGACGGTGCTGAGCTGGTACACCGATGACGACATCATCGAGATGGAACAGCGCTTGTGCGAGCAAGCGCCTTATCGGGATTTGGGGCGGTATGTGTTGTTGCTGGCCAGAAAGCCAACCTAAGCTGAGATTTATGGGTCGCACCAGATCTTACACGGCCTTCTAGGGGTCTTGCGGTCGTTTATTGCGTCAGGCGATGTTAACCACCTTGTGCGACTGCAGTGTCAGCCGCCACTCGGGGTGGGCCATGCAATAGGCGATGGCGGCCTGGGTGCTGGTTTCCCGCGCCGGGTGCAGGGTTTCGATGTCGAAGGGGTTTAGCGGGCTCAGGTAGCGAACCCCGGCCTCGATGTGCGCAAACCGTTCTGGCGGCGCGTCCGGCTGCGGGAACACCAGCTTCAGTTCATCGCAGCGCTCGATGATCACCTCACTGCGCCCCTTGGGGCTGATGCATACCCAATCGAGATTGGCCGGCAGCGGGCGGGTTCCGTTCGATTCTACAGCGCACTCGAAGCCGTGCTGGTGCAGGGCGTCGATCAGCGCTTCAGTCAATTGCAGGGCCGGTTCGCCACCAGTGAATACCACGTAGGGTTTTTCTCGCTGGTCTGTTACGCGAGTGGCCGTTGGCCACAGCGCGGCTATGGCGTCGGCCAGGTCGGTTTCGGTGGCGAATTTGCCACCGCCTTCGCCATCGGTGCCAATGAAGTCGGTATCGCAGAACGTGCAGATGCTGGTGGCGCGGTCTGATTCGCGGCCACTCCAGAGGTTGCAACCGGTAAATCGACAGAAGACCGAGGCGCGGCCGGTGTGCGCGCCTTCGCCCTGCAGGGTGTAGAACATTTCTTTAACGGAGTAGGTCACGGGGTTTTGAATCTCAAAAATCGGGGTGAAAAAACGGCCTGTTCACTGGCCGTGCGAACGGGACGTTAAGGCGCGGCTGCAGCGGCCTGGGTGTTGTTGTCTTGCAGCAGGCGTATAAAATCGTCGGTGTTCAGCGGGGCGGAAAACAAATAGCCCTGGTAGCGCAGACAGCCAATCGACTCCAGAAACGTCAGTTGTTCTTCGGTTTCTACACCTTCGGCAATGGTTTTGAGGTTCAGGTGCTGAGCCATGGCGAGAATGGTTTCGACAATGGCGGCGTCGTTGCTGTCGGTAGTGAGGTCGCGCACGAACGACTGGTCGACTTTAAGCACATCGAGCGGCAAGCGCTTCAGGTAGCTCAGGCTCGAATAGCCGGTGCCAAAATCGTCGATTGAAAACGAGACGCCGTACTGGCGAATTTCGTTCATCCGCACGATGGTTTCTTCGACTTCGTTGATCACCATGCCTTCGGTGATTTCCAGGTCGATGCAGCGGGCCGGAATGTCGTATTGCTTGATGGCCTGTTTCACCTGAGTAAAAAATTCGGGCTGGGAAAACTGTTGTGGGCTGACGTTGATGCCGAGCACCTGGTTTTCGTGCCAGAGGCCAGCGTCCATCCAGCGGCGCACCGTGGCGCAGGCTTCATCGAGCGCCCATTCGCCAACCTTGACGATCAGCCCCATGTTTTCCAGCACCGGAATGAATTCGACCGGGGAGACGGTGCCCCGGGTCGGGTGTTGCCAGCGCATCAGGGCCTCGGCGCCAAGGATGCTGTTATCGCGCACATCGACCTGGGGCTGAAAGGTGAGGTAGAACTCGCGGCGTTCGACCGCCAGACGCAGGTCTTTTTCCATGCTCAACCGGAAGGCGGTGGCTTCGGCCATGGCTTGTTCGAACTGAATGGCGTTGTCTTTGCCATGCGCCTTGGCCTGGTACATGGCGGTGTCGGCATTGCGCAGCAGGTCTGAGGCGCTGGTGGAACCTTCCGGATAAAGGGCGATGCCCAGGCTGGCGGTGACCGTCAGTTGTTGCCCGCCAATGAAGAACGGTTCGGCCAGGGCTTTGCGAAGGCGTTCGGCGCGCTGGTAGGCCAGAATGCTGACTTCGCTTCTATCATTCCCAAGGTCAGCCATGCAGATCACGAACTCGTCGCCGCCGAGGCGCGACACGGTGTCTTCGTTACGCACGGCATCCATTAACCGGGAAGCGGCTTCACGCAGCAGCGAGTCGCCTGCACTGTGGCCCATGGAATCGTTGATGTTTTTGAAGTTATCGAGGTCGATAAACACCAGAGCACCGAATTGGCCGGAACGTTCGGCGCGGCGCAGTGACTGGCCCAGACGATCAAGAAAGAGGTGCCGGTTGGGCAGGTCGGTCAGCGGGTCGTGGTAGGCCATGTGTTGCATGCGCGACTGATTGCGCTTGCGTTCGGTAATGTCGACACCGACCGAGAGTATGGCGGGCTCGCCGCGAAATTCGATGGGCAGAATGCGCAGCTCAAGCGCCGTTAGGGTGCCATTGCTGGTCATCCAGTCCAGCTCGGGGATAAACAAGCTGTTCTGATCGGTCATCACCTGTTCGTCGGCTTCTACAATCAGTTGGCGCGACTTTTCGTCGTATTCATCGAGTATTCGGCTCTGATGCTGGCCGGTCAGTTCTTCGACCGTGGTCTGGAAGGCACGGGCAAAGGCTTCGTTCACCAGTGCCAGTTCGCCCTGGCGGTTCTTAACGTAAATGAGGTGCGGCAGGTTATCGATCAGCCGCCGCATGTTGGTGTAAGACTCTTCAACTTCGTGCTTGGCCAGTGTCTTGTCGGTGATCAGCCGTTCGGCATTGCTCAGGTAATGGTTGATGTGGGCGGTCAGTTGGCCGAGTTCGTCGCGCTCGTGGCCACTGGGTGGGGTTAACCGCTGTCCATCGGGGTTCTCGGCATCAATGCTGTCGAGCGAGCTGGACATCTTGTTGATCGGCTTGGTGACCAGCCGGTAAAAGACAATGAGGAACAGTAGAATCAGGATGAAGTTTTTGACCACCCCAAGCAGAAAGGTCGAAATCGCCCGGTCGGCGAAGCTCTGGTAGGCCAGCACCGTGTCGATCTGCATGCGCAGCAGGCCATAGACATCGCTGCCCAGGGCATTGGTTTCCAGCCGTGTTTCCAGCGTTTGCACGGGCCGGGTAATGAACAGTTCATACCAGTGTTGCTGGCGCTGGTCTTGCTCGGCAGAGCGCTCAGCCAAGGGCGATCCGAGTTCGTCAATAATGGCGACGTAGGTAACAAAGTCGTACACGAACATGCCGTTGGCCACTTCGCTGGCCAGATTGTAGTCCAGCGTGTGCACGGCGCGTGAGGCGGCAAAGCGGGAGGCGTCCATCACCCGTTCAATGGAGGCATCGAGTGAGTTTCGTTCTACGCGAAAGTCATTGAATACCTGATACCCGGAGCTGACCAGGCTGACGAGCAGGGCCAGAATGACACCACTGCGCGAGAGCCGAAACGACAGGCGATGTAGAAATCTGGGTTTGAAAACCTGAGAGGTCATCCGATGCACGCCACCATGGGGCCTGAAAAAGGGCCGCAAACATACTGAATGCTTACAGGTTAGTCAAAATCACGCTTAGCCGCCATGCGTTTTAGGTGTTGCCAGCGGGATACACACCAAACCGCCAAAACCGGGTTGCCCAGGGTTGGCAAGGTGACCAATAACAACAGCCGTACCCAGGGGTTGGGTTCGAACAGCCAGGCCAGCGCCAGGGCAATGAAAAAACCGCTGTACAGGTCGAACAGTGAAATTTGCCCCCAGACCTGGCTGGTCAGCCATTGGCCCTGTTCCGAGAACAGGGGCCAGGGGTTGTAAATCAGCATCCAGGCTATGAGGGTGAGCGACAGGCCGGTACCCAGAATCAGAAACACCAGTGCCAGCCGGTTGGTTATCCGGTTTGATTTCATGGCTGATCAGCCCCCGTATAGTCGTACTCTATATTGGCGCTGTAGTTGCCACCACCGGGTTTGGGCAGGTTGGTAAGCCCGGCGTAGCGCATCAGGCGCCGGGTGTCGATGTCGTAGGTCAGTTCAATGTCGCTGATCACCAGGCTGAGCAGGCGGTTGCGGACGTTGAGTTCGAGTATCAACTGGCCATTGGCCTGCTCGGTGGGGCGCAGCCGCAAGCCCAGCCAGCGGGTTCGGGTAGGCGCCAGGAACTGGAATTCGACACTGTTGCCGTCGAGCAAGGTGTCGAAGTGATCGAGAATGAAGTAGTGAAAGCCTCCGTCAATGACGTAATTCTCTTCATCGGACCAGTCGAGAAAGCCGGACTCGACGGAGTCTACCCTGACGCCATTGGCTTCGGGTTCAACGGTTTCGGTTCTTTCCGGGTCGGTGACCGTCAACCGGTAGGCGGGACGGGCCGGTTCCCAGTACGTCATGTCTTTTTGGGCGAGGGTATCGCCTTCGGGCGTTACATAACGAACGGTTTCCTGCTGAGGCACACCGTCGACCCGCTCCAGCTGGTGCTCTTCGGTATACAGCAGGTCACCGCTGTCCAGATCGTAGGCGTTGCCCGTGAATTCGATCGTCTCGGAGGTTTCAGCCACACTGGTCAGTGCCAGCCCGGCCAAGAGCAAGCCCAGGAACAGGGGTTTGGTGGCCCTGGCCCGGTGGATTGTGGGTGCAGACGTAAAAAGGGGGGTCATGTCGTCTCTATTTGAGTCGGATGTGTGTGGTTTGGGCGATCAAGCCACCAGTAGAACAGGGGCAGCCAGAGCCCCCAGGCCAGCGGTACAGCAACCAGCGCCCAGGGTTCCATGGTGGCGGCCCCGAATTGGGTGCCGGCGACGTAACTGCCCCCGCCGCCGAAAACACCCAGCACAATCTGCAGGCCCAAGCGGCCTTTCAGCCAGGCCAGCGAATGGTTCAGCGTCAGCGGAAACATCAGCCAGAGCCCAACCAGCCAGAGCGGTACCGGTTGCCCGACGCCCAGGAACTGAACGGCCGGAGTCACATGCCAGATGAGATCCACCAGCAAACCCAGAATCATGATCGGGATCACCGCTTGCCATTCGCGCCGATTGCCAAACAGGGCGGCGTGCATGGCCACAAAACCCAGCGCCCAGATAATCGCCCAGGCCGACTGGGTGAGCACCAGCAGGAACCAGCCGATCTGGAAGCCGGCGTAATTAAGAACCGCTTTGCCTGCGTTGAGTTTCATTGGGCCGGGTCTATCCAGGTCTGGCGGTTTTTGTCCTTGGCGAACATCACCTGGTGTGTGCCGATGGCGCGTTCAGTGAAGCCGCCTTCGCAGTAGGCAAAGTAGTAGCGCCACAGACGGTAGAAGGTATCGTCGTAGCCAAGTTCCAGAATCTGATCACGGGCAGCCACAAAGCGGTGATGCCAGTCTTTGAGGGTGCGGGCGTAGTGATCGGTCATGTCTTCAAGGTGCACCAGTTGCAGGTCGGTGTGGCGCTTCATGTTGTCCATCAGAATCGACAACGAGGGCAGGTGGCCGCCGGGGAAGATGTACTTGCGAATAAAATCGACCGAGGAACGGTATTCCTGGTAACGCTGGTCGGGCATGGTGATGCACTGGATCAGCGCCGCACCGTCGTCGGTCAGGCGTTCCGATAGTACTTTGAAATAGCTCGGCAGAAAGTCGTGACCGACCGCTTCGATCATCTCGATCGACACCAGTTTGTTGTATTGCCCGGTGAGGTCGCGGTAATCCTGTTTGAGCAGGGTGATTTTGTCGGCCAGTCCCAGTTCGTCGATGCGCTTGCGGGTATAGTCGTGCTGTTCATCGGAAATGGTGGTGGTGGTCACCTTGCAGCCGTAATGCTGAGCCGCATGAATCGCCATGCCACCCCAGCCGGTGCCGATTTCAAGCAGATGATCGCCCGGTTTCAGATCCAGCTTCTGGCAGACCCGGTCGAGCCGGTGACGCTGGGCTTCCTCTAGGGTGGACTCAGCGCTGGGGTATATGGCGCTGGAGTACATCATGCTGTCGTCGAGGAAGGCTTCGAACAGCTCGTTGCCGAGGTCGTAGTGGGCGCTGATGTTTTTGCGTGAACCGGCCTTGTCGTTGCGGTTGAGCCAGTGTGCCAGCCGCAGAACCGGCTTGGTAACGAGGCCCAGCGTTTTATTCAGCTTTGACGTTGTGTCGAGGTTTACCGCGAACACGCGAACTACGGTGGCCAGGTCTGAAGTGTCCCAAAACCCGGCGACGTAGCATTCAGCGGCGGCGAGCGCCCCCCCGGTGAGCATTTCCCGGTAGGTGCGGGTGTTGTGGATGTGGACGCTGGCGTGGGGGCCGTCCTGGTCCGGGTTGCCGAATACATAGGTGCCAGACTCATCGTGCAGTGTCAGTGACCCGGTGTGGAAGCGGTTCAGGGCCTTGAACAGCAGGCGCTGAGCCAGCGGACCCTGGGTCCCGTCAAAACGCGTCGGAGTGGCCGTTGTCATGCCGTTGTTTCCTTTTTCTCTTTGTTCGGGTGTGGGATGAAGGGAACCTTCTTCAGCCACAGTTTGAAGGCTTGCCAGTGGATGCCCATTACCACCTTTACGGTCATCGCCGGAAAACGGATGAGGGCGCGGCGCATGGCCCGAGCACTGATCGGCGCGGCTTCCATGACCAGAGTGGCATCGAACACCTTGTGTTGCTCACGGTGGTTTTCCAGGTGAATGCGCAGCGTCGGTTGCGGCAGGCCGAATACCCAGCGGTAATCCATGTCCATCGGCAAAAAGGGTGAGACATGGAATGCCTTGCTCAGCCGGTATTCGCGATAGTGCCGGTGAACGCGGTGCGGTTCGTAATGTGGGTTGGTGGGTGTCGGGCTGGTGTTGGATGTTTCTGCCAGCAGCACGTAGGCGTGGCGCTCTTTCCAGGGCGTGTTGGTGACTTCGGGCATTACGGCCAGCAAGTTCTCGTTATGGTCGAACACGTAATAGACCGACACCGGGTTGAACACGTAACCGAGGTAGCGTACGTGGGTTAGCACCCGTACCGAGGCAATGTGCCGGGGTTCCAGTTCGCTGTGCGTGCAGACCTTGTTGATGACGGCCTGTTTCAGGTCAGGTGTGCTCGGGTCGAAGTAATCGGCCCGGCGAAAACTGGCCCAGTTGAAACGCTCGGCCGACCAGAACCGCGAACTGCCGAACACCTCGTCGATTTCATCGAGATCAAGATACAGCATAAACAGCGGGTAGGTGAAACGGTGCTCTGCCGGGCTGTAGCGGCGGTGACGCACCCAGCCCTCGTAGAGGCAACTGTTCAGTGCCATGGCTCAACTCCAAAACTGGATGCGACGCGCAAGGCACTGTTAACGCCGTCCTCGTGAAAACCATTGAACCAGTAGGCCCCGCAAAAGTGGGTTCGGTTCTGGTTACCGATCTGTTCGTATCGGTTCTGAGCGTCAATACCGGCTTTGGTAAAGACCGGGTGGGCGTAGGTGAAGCGGTCGATAATCTTCGCGGGGTCGATGTCGCCGGTGCGGTTCAGCGTTACGCAAAAAGTGACCGGCGCGTCGTTGAAATTCTGCAAGATGTTCATGTTGTAAGTCAGCCCGACCGCGTCGGCAGGGTTGCGCGGAATGTGGTAGTTCCAGGCGGCCCAGGCTTTTCTGTTTTTGGGCAACAGGGTCTCGTCGGTGTGCAGCACCACATCGTTGTTGCTGTAGGGCAGGGCACCGAGAATGTCGCGTTCGTCGTCGGTTGGTTCGGCCAGCATGGCCAGCGCCTGATCACTGTGGCAGGCAAAGACAACCTGATCAAAACGCTCGGTTTGGCCGTCGCCAAAGGTGAGTGTTACGCCGTCGGCATCGCGCTCTACGCGGGTGACGCCCCGGTTCAGGTGAATGCGGTCTTTAAACGGTTCGGTCAGCGGGGCAACATAGGCACGCGACCCGCCGCTGATGACATACCACTGCGGCCGGCTTTTAACCGACAACAATCCGTGGTTCTTGAAAAACCGAACAAAGAACAGCGCTGGGAAGGCTTCCATGTCGGTTTCGCCGGAGGACCAGATGGCCGCACCCATGGGTACGATGTATTTGCGGATGAAGGTTTTGCCGAAGCCTTTTTGCTGAAAGTACTCTCCCAGCGTCATTTCGGGCGTCAGTTTGCCGGCATCGAGGTCTTCGAGGCTTTCTTTGTTGAAGCGCAGAATGTCGCGAATCATGCCCAGAAAACGGGGGTTCAACAGGTTCTTGCGCTGCGCGAACAGGGTGTCGAGGTTGTGGCCGTTGTACTCGAGGCCAGAAGCGTCGTCGCGCACGCTGAAACTCATTTCGGTCGGTTCACGGTTCACGGCCAGAGGCGCCATCAGTTTATTAAAATTGTGGTACACCCAATCGTTATAGACGATAAACCCGGTGTTCACACCCCAGGTGCGGCCGTCGATGGTGACATCCCGGGTGTTGGTGTGGCCGCCGATGTAATCGTTTTGCTCGAACACCTGAATATCGTGATGCGGGTGCAACAGCCGGGCGGTAGTTAGGCCCGCGATGCCGGTTCCAATGATGGCAATGCGTTGTTTCATTGAGTGTCCTGTCGGTGTTATCGGTGTTGTGTTGGTCAATTCAAATCAGTTCAGTCGACCTTTTAACCAGCCCAGCAGCGAGCCCAGAGCGGGTACGTGATCGAAGATCATCTGGTTGCTGTCGAAATAATCCTGATGCCGTGTGATTTTTTCCGCGAAGGTCAGGTAGGTGACACCAGGGACCAGAATGGGCGCACCACCTTTGAGCTTGGGATGACGAAAGGTCATTTCCCAGCGCAGCATGGCCTCGTTGTTCTGCTCCCATTCGGTAAGGTAACGGAACGAAATTTCATCGACGTTTTTGTACATGCCTTCGAAATAACGCTGCAGATTATCGAGACCTTCGATCCTGTGCAGCGGGTCGATAAACACGATGTCGCGGTCATAGATGTCGCCGAGCAGGCCGTCTTTCACCGTGTCGCGGTTTAACCGGTTATACACATCCTGCATTTGTTCAAGCATAGAAATCTCCTGAAGAGATAGTTTCGAGCTTCGAGCTTTTAGCTAACAGCTGATAGCTCGCAGCTCACAGCTCACAGCTGTTTAAATAATTCCAACGTCTCTGCGCGGGCGCGTTTGTAGTCGATCAGCGGCCGTGCATAGCCCAGGTGTCTGGCGAGTTGCTGGGTTGGTTCGTGTATGGCTTTAGCCGGCACGCTGGCCAGCTCCGGTACCCAGCGGCGAATGTAATCACCGCTGGGGTCAAAGCGTTGCGACTGGGTGTGAGGGTTAAAAATGCGAAAGTAGGGTGCCGCATCGACGCCGGTTGAGGCGCACCATTGCCAGCCGCCGTTGTTGCTGGCGAAATCGATATCCAGTAATTGCTGTGCAAACCAGCGTTCGCCCTGGCGCCAGTCAATTTTCAACAGTTTGACCAGGTACATGGCGACGATCATCCGCACCCGGTTGTGCATCCAGCCGGTCTGGGCGAGCTGGCGCATGCCAGCATCGACGATGGGTACGCCGGTCTGCCCCTGTTGCCAGTGATGCAGGGCGGTCTCATCCTGGAGCCAGGGAAAGGCATCCCAGCGTGGGTAGAAGGGTTTATGCCGGGCGATGTCGGGTCGCCAGTAGAGCAGGTAGTGGTAAAACTCCCGCCAGATAAGTTCAGACAACCAGGTTTGCACACCGGCACTGTCGAATTTGGGGTGCGAAAAAGCACTGTGCATGCACTGGCGCAAACTGATGGCGCCGCTGGCCAGGGCAGCCGACAGGCGGGATGTGCCCTCGGTAGCGGGCAGGTCGCGCTGATCTTTGTAGCGGGGCATGGCGTCAGCGAACTGGTCGAGGTGTTCGTGGGCGTCATGCTCGTTCAGCGGCAGTTCGGCGGTGCCATTCCAGTCTACCTCGGGGATGTCAGGAAGTTCGCTCAGCGCCGGTGCCCTGGTCGATGGCACCGGTAATGGAGCGGTCAGTGGCGTCTCGGCATGCTGGCTCAGCCAGCGTTTCTTGAACGGGGTGAACACCCGGTACATCTCCCCCTGGCCGGTTAGCAGGGAGGCCGGGTCGAAGCCGACCCGGTCTTCCCCGACCCAAGTGGTAATGCCGGCTAACCGGGCTTGCTCGATGGCATACTGGTCACGCTGTACTTCATCCCAACCGAATTCGCGGTGAAAGGTGAGTTGGCGAACGCTGTGCTGGCGGGCAAAGTCAATCAGCTGATCGACCCCGGATAGCCAGGTGTCGGCCTGCAGGATCGTCAGTGGAATGCCCAGTTGGGCCAGATCCCGGGCGACTGTGACCAGGGCAGAGCGAATGCTGTATTGGCGGGCCAGGCCGTAGTCGTGCTGCTGCCATTGCTTCGGCGTCCATAGAAAAATGGCTTTGATGTCAGCACCGGGCGCCTGGCAGGCTTCGGTCAGGGCGCTGTGGTCGCTGACGCGTAAATCGTTTCGGAACCAGACTAGTTGGGTCATTAAAAACTCTAGACAGAAGTTAGACGTATCATAGATACGCCTAATGATTGTGATTGGTTCAAATTATTTAACAGGCAGGTCAGTCGCACTAAATCGGGTTTCTCAACCCCAAGGCTTCAGGGTATGGGCTTAGAAACGTCTGATTCATCAGATAGGGGAACTGGTCGCCGTGCAGAAAGGTGTAATGCTTGAGCAAGGCGACCGGGACGATGAAGGGAACTTCGTTGGCCTTGTACTGATCGATCGAATGAATCAGCGAGGCTTTTTCCTTTTCGGACAACTGATTTTTGAAATAGCCCATCACATGTTGCAGCACGTTGACCCGGTGGCCCCGTTTGGGAATGTTCGATAGGGCTGACATCAGTTCTACCAGATATTCCTGGCCAAAGGCTTCCCGGTCTTCGATGTCTTTTAAGTTCGAGAGCTTCTGCCCCAGGCGTTTGTAGGTGGGGTAGTCGTGCATCATCAACAGGTATTTCTGCCGGGCGTGAAAGTCGATCAGCCCTTTGGCGGTGCGCCAGGGTTGCCCGGTGCGCCACTCGTGGTAAACGTAAACGCGCTGCACGAAGTTTTCCACCAGGTTCGGGTCACTCAGCCGGCCGCTTTCTTCAAAAGGCAAGGCCGGGGCGTGGCGTTGCAGCACCTCGGTGTACAAGCCGGCGGCGATTTTCTCGGGAATCATGCTTTTGTTGTACAGCTTTACCCGTTCCA
Organism: Saccharospirillum alexandrii; assembly: GCF_004000275.1. Classification (GTDB taxonomy): domain Bacteria; phylum Pseudomonadota; class Gammaproteobacteria; order Pseudomonadales; family Natronospirillaceae; genus Saccharospirillum; species Saccharospirillum alexandrii. The sequence goes on along the minus strand of NZ_RCIP01000001.1, from coordinate 904,239 downwards.
TGCCGCAACTGGGCGAGCCTTGCATAACGACGTAGCCGTCGAGTGCATCAAGCTCGGGGACGATACTTTCGGCGTAGTGCTGTAACTGCTCGGTGTAGTCGTCAGTCAGGTTGTCTGAATCGACAGCGCGGGTGCCCTGGTCAGTGCTGATCAGGCGGATTGGGTTGCGCGGTATGCCCATACCGATGGCGACTTCCGGGCAGTAGGGCACGAAATCGGCGTACTGGCCAAAGGTTTGAGTCAGCCAGCGGTGGTGTTTGTGCCCGCCGTTGAAGCGGACTTCATCGCCCAGCAGGCAACTGCTGACGCCCAGTTTGAGTTTTGTCATTGCGGTAGATGTTCCTGTCGCCCGGTTGTCGGTGGCCATTCCTGAGGTGCGTAATCGGTTGCTATGGTCGGGCGATACGCACCTCAAGTCCAGCCTGGATCACTGTGCGCCGGCACGCAGGCTCTGCAGTTGCTGTTGAAACTCGCTGGCCAGAGTCGACAGAGTCTCGCTGAGCGTTGTGGCTTGCTGGCTTTCGCTGGCGGTTTCTTCCGACAGGTTGCGGATCTGAATGATCAGTTCAGCCAGCGAGCCGGCGACGCTGGTCTGCTCTTCGGCGGCGGTGGCAATTTGTTGGTTCTTGTCGTTAATGGTTTGAATCGCGGTGAGAATCTCCGTCAACTGTTGCTCGGCCTGGGTAATGTGTTCACCGGTGGAGCGGGTTTGCACCAGACCGGCTTCCATCGCCTGGTTGCTGTTGCGCGCACCGGTTTGAATGGTCTCGACAATGGCGCGGATTTCGATGGTCGATTGCTGGGTTTTCTGCGCCAGCTGGCGCACTTCATCGGCAACCACGGCAAAGCCGCGCCCCTGGTCTCCGGCCCGGGCCGCTTCGATGGCGGCGTTCAGAGCGAGCAGATTGGTCTGTTCAGCAATGCCCTGAATCACACTCAACACCGAACCAACGTTTTCAGACTCTTGTGCCAGGCTGTTGATCAAACCGGCCGTTGTCTCGTTGTCGCTGGTAAGCCTAGTCATGGTGGTCTGGGCGGTGTGCATGGCCTGACTGCCTTGTTCGGCCAGTTGGCCGGTATGGCGGGTTGAGTCGGCGGTGTCGGCCGCATTGGCGGCGACTTCGCGCGAGGCGGCTTCCATTTCTTCAATGGCGGTGGCCACTTGCTGGCTGAGATCATGCTGCTGAGCGGTGGCTGAGGTGATGGACCCGGACATGACGTCGAGCCGGCTGGTGGCATCGCGCAGGGCGTTACTGTTGCGCTCCAGATCGGTCACCATGGTTTGCAGGAATTGGCGCAGGTAGTCGAGTGTTTGACCCAGTTGGCCAAGCTCATCTTGCCGTTTCAGTTCAATCGGCTGATCGTAACGCCCGCTGCGGATGTGGTTAACGCCGTCGGTCAAACCGTGTATGGGTTTGATAATGGCGCTGCGAACAAACAGGAAGATCGCTGCCAGAATGACCAGGCTAAGCACTATGGCGATGGCGACCGCCAGGCGCACCGTCCGGCTGGCACTGGCCTGGGCCTCGGTGTTTGCAACGATGGCCAGGCGGGACAATTCGTTGCCCAGTTCAGTCATCGCGGCTGACGGAGCCCTGTCTATGCCTGAAACAGCCGCGTCGCCTACGGTGTGATCGAAACCGCTGTTAATAAAAGCTTGCCGGCCTTCGGCGTAAGCGGTGGCCATGGTCTGGTGATCGTCAAGGAACTGGCTGGCAATGGCCTGCAGCTCGGGGTAAGCCCTGAGGTCGTTCGCCAGGCCGGCGACCAGGGTGCTGACCTGATCAGATTGTTCGTTGAAGGCCGTCCAGTAGCGGTCCATCCGGTCCGGGTCCTGGCCGCGCAGCAGAATGTTCTTCCACTCCTGCACCTGGGTCTTGAATTCAAGATGCGCGGTGTCGGCGCGTTTCTCCAGTTGTTTGACTCCCTCGGCAACGCCCACCAGGCGATTGACCGACTGATTCATAGAGAAAATACCGGCAAAGGCTACGATGGCCATGGCCAGTATGCTAAGCATGATGCTCACTAACAGACGAAACTGGATAGAACCTGTTTTCACGGTGCAATCTCCGTGTTGTGACCGTTTGAACAACGGGGCATTGTTGATAGGCCAGTCCATCTGAAACCGGGCTGACACTGGTTATACGGGAGGTATCGACCCGTTCGATCATAGCTGTAGCAATAACAAGCGTAGTTCGATTTGGGTTATGCCCTTGAGTTTTTCTAAATCACAGGCATAATGCCGCGCTCTGCGTTAGGGTGGCTCTGCCGGTCCCCCCGCAACGAACGGTCGTAAACCCCGCCAGGCCCGGAAGGGAGCAACGGTAGCGACTTTCTCGTGTGCCGGGGTGTGGCTGGTGGAGCCGCCACCCATCTTTGTACTACCTTGCTGTTTTTTTGCGATGTCCCGTACCACCCGGTTTCATTGGGTTGCCCGGTCATGCTTAATGACTAACTTCTTGTTTTATAGACGCTTTTTTTATTCTGGCAGCCTTCCTTGTTCCAAGTTAGGATACGGTTTCGTTTCTCCAGTTTCATGAGCCTTCATGTCTTATCAGGTATTGGCCCGTAAATGGCGACCCGCCACCTTTGAACAAATGGTGGGGCAGGCCCACGTCTTGAAAGCGCTGGTCAACTCGCTCGATCAACAGCGATTGCACCATGCCTATTTGTTCACCGGCACGCGTGGGGTGGGCAAGACCACCATCGCCCGTCTGCTGGCGAAAAGTCTGAACTGTGAAGTGGGCGTCAGCTCCAAACCCTGTGGCAAGTGCTCAGCCTGTACTGAAATAGCCGAAGGCCGCTTTGTCGACCTGATAGAAGTGGATGCCGCTTCGCGCACTCGCGTTGAAGACACCCGCGAACTGCTCGAAAACGTTCAATACGCGCCGACGCGGGGCCGTTATAAGGTCTACCTGATCGACGAAGTGCACATGCTCTCGGTCAGCAGCTTTAATGCCTTGCTGAAGACGCTGGAAGAGCCACCGCCGCACGTCAAGTTCCTGTTAGCCACCACCGACCCGCAAAAATTACCGGTGACGGTGTTATCGCGGTGCTTGCAGTTCAACCTGAAGAACATGACGCGCGAGAGCATTGTCAGCTACCTGAACGCCATTTTGGGGCAAGAGCAGGTGCCGTTTGATGAACCCGCCCTCTGGCTATTAGCCGAAGCGGCCAACGGCAGTATGCGCGACGCCTTGAGCCTGACCGATCAGGCCATTGCTTATGGCGAGGGTGAACTGAACGAGACGGACGTTGCCACCATGTTGGGTACCGTCGACCTGAAGCGGGTGTTGCACCTGGTGAAAGGGCTGATTGAGAAAGACGCCGACAGCCTGATGCAGCAGGTTGCCGGCATCGCCGAACACGCGCCGGATTACCGCACCCTGTTGAACGAGTTGTTGTCGACCTTGCATCGGGTAGCCATTGCTCAGGCTGCCCCGGCCGCGCTCGATAACAGCAAGGGCGACCGTGACGCCATTGCGGCGCTGGCCTCGCAGGCGCAAGCGGAAGACATCCATTTGTTTTACCAGATCGGCACCCTGGCTGCGAAAGACCTGGCGCTGGCCCCCAGCGAGCGGGCCGGGTTCGAAATGGCGCTGTTGCGCATGCTGGCCTTCAGCCCAAGCCCGGCGCGCCATGTGAATGAGTTGCCCGCGCTGGAAAGCCGTGTCAGTGCCGAGGGCGTGGGTGATGCTTCCCCAAAGCCACAACCCGCTCCGCAGACACCTGAGGAGCCGCCTGCCGTTGCAGCACCAGAGCCTGTTGCTGAACCAGGCTCTCAATCCACAGAATTACCCGACACCCGCGCAGCCGCAGCCTATGAGCCGGCCCGTTCGCAAGCTCCTATGACGGCAGAGCCGGTCAAATCGGAAGCTGGCGCCACACAGCCGGTAACGGAACCAGCGGCTTCCGGGGTCGAAGCAGAGCCCGAAGCATCCGCAAGCCCGACTCAGACGCCGGCCAATGACGCGCCACCCGAGCCGGCCAGCCAGGAAGAAGACCGGGCACCCTGGGAAGGTGACGATGACGAAACCGACTGGGCGCCTGCCCCCCGGCCCGTTGCCGATTTGCTGGCCGATCAGGCCGCTGCAGAGCCCCAAGCCCCAGTTGATGCGCCGGAACCCGTTGCGGAAGCAGAAACCCCCGTGTCCGCTCGGCCCTCACCACTCGATGCGCTGGCTGAAACCGAGGTGATGGACTCCGAGCCTTCGCCGGTCAGCGAACCCGAGGCAGCGCCGACGCTCAAGGCGGTGGAGCCCGTGCCAGGCCAGGCGCCGGTCAACCACGACCCGAATCAGTTGATTCACCCGGAAACCAACCCGGCGCGCTGGCCGGATACCGACCTCGAGGCCGACCCGGTGTTCTGGTGGCAGGTGACCTTGCACAAGCTGGGTCTGTCGGGCATGACCAAAACGTTGTTCGCCCACTCCACCTGGGCCGGTTACGACAACGGCCGCTTACAGCTGATTATCTCTGACAACTATCGAAAACTGATGAATGAGACCCATATAGAACGACTCATGGCCGTGTTGGGCGACTTTCTACCGGGCGTGACCGGGCTCGATTACCAGTTTGGCGTGGCCGAGAAAACGCCCCAGGCCTGGTTCGACCGCCTGCATCATGCGGCCTATGACATGGCGGTGACGGCCTTGCACGACGATCCGTTCGTGCAGTCGCTGGTGTCGCGCTACGACGGCGACTTGCAGGCCGATACGGTAAAGCCAGCGTATAGCCCGTTACCGTCGGTGTCGTGAAACACCCACTGGGCAGTAAGACCGAAAACCGAATCCACGATCAGTAACAAGCCAGTTGCAATGGTCAGTAACACCGATAACAGGAGCCTTGAGCGATGATGAAAGGTGGCATGGGAAACCTGATGAAACAGGCCCAGAAGATGCAGGAAGACATGAAGCGCATGCAGGAAGAAGTGGCGCGCGCTGAAGTGACGGGCGAATCGGGCGCTGGCCTGGTTAAAGTCACCATGAACGGCCGGCACGATGTAAAGCAGGTATCGCTGGACGAATCCGTGATGCAGGAAGACAAAGAGCTGCTCGAAGACCTGCTGGCCGCCGCCGTGAACGATGCCGTGCGCAAAGTGGAAGCCCTGAGCCAGGAAAAAATGTCGTCGGCCACGGCCGGTATGCAGTTGCCCCCCGGCTTTAAAATGCCGTTCTGACGAACGAGGTCTGGCATGGCATACAGCCCGCTTACAGAGCAATTGATGGAAGCCCTGCAGGTATTGCCCGGCGTGGGTTCACGCTCGGCCGAGCGCATGACGCTGCATCTGCTGGAGCGTGACCGCGAGGGCGGTCAGATGCTGTCGCAGGCACTGCAGCGCGCGCTCGATGGCGTGATGCACTGTGCCCAATGCCGGGTGCTGACCGAGCAGGCGGTCTGTGATCTGTGCCAGAGTGACGACCGCGACCACAGCCGCCTGTGCGTGGTTGAAACCCCACAGGATCGCGAAGCCATTGAGGTGTCTGGCGGCTATTTGGGTGACTACTTTGTATTGCAGGGCCACCTGTCGCCCATCGATGGCATTGGCCCGGACGAACTGGGCGTGCCTCTGCTGCTCGAGCGTGTGAAAAGCGGCGTTATTGAAGAAGTAATCCTGGCGACCAACGCTTCTATGGAAGGGGAAGCCACCGCGCACTACCTGACGGAACAGCTGCAACCGCTGAAGGTGGTGGTCTCCCGGATTGCCCGGGGCATCCCGGTCGGGTCGGAATTTGGCCGCATCGATAGCCACAGCCTGTCGCAGGCTCTGCAAGATCGCAAACCACTGGGTTTTGAACATGATTGAACACTACCACTGGGTGGGCGATAACGACGCGCTGCGCCTTGCCTGCCAGCGCTGGAAAGCCGCTCCGGTACTGGCAATGGATACCGAATTTGTCCGCACTGAGACCTTTTTTGCCAAACTGGGTCTGATTCAGGTCGGGCTGGAAGGCGAGGTCTGGCTGATCGACCCGTTGGCGATCAGCGACTGGCAGGTGTTTGCAGCCGTGCTGGAAGACCCGGGCATTATCAAGGTGTTTCATTCGCTGTCGGAAGACGCCGAAGTTCTGTTCAATGGCACGGGTGCCCAGGTGGCACCCGTGTTTGATACTCAGATCGCCGCGGCCTTGCTGGGCAACGATTTGCAGATGGGTTTTGCCCGGGCCGTTGAAGCGGAACTCGGCGAAAGCCTGCCCAAAGACGCGACCCGTTCCAACTGGTTGTTACGCCCGCTGGCTGAAGAACAATGCCAGTATGCCGCCGCCGATGTGTTCTGGCTGGAACAGCTTTATGAGCGATTCGCGCCCCGGCTGCGGGAAATGAACCGCTTTGACTGGGTGCTGGAAGACAGCCAACGGGCGGCACTCGACAGCTTTCCGCCGAGCCCTGAACAGTATTACCTGAAATTGCGCGGTGCCTGGAAGCTCAAGGGAACCCGTTTGTACTGCCTGCAACAGCTGTCACAGTGGCGCGAGCAACAGGCTCGGGAGCAGGATGTGAACCGCTCGCGCATTTTGTCGGACGCCGAAATCATCCAGATCGCCCAGGCCATGCCGACCCAGCGCAGCGTCGTGGCTGGCCTGAAAGGCCTGCACCCGCGCAAGGTTCGCCTCTATGCCGATGCCGTGGTCGATATCGTGCGCCGCTGTAACGAAGCCAGTCGGGAGTTCTGGCCCGAGCGACTGGCCGGGCCGTTACCAGCCGACCAGGCTGCCCTGTACAAATCGGTCAAGGACCTGATCGCTGATCTGGCCCGGGAAACCGACGTACCGGCCGAAGTGCTGGCCCGGCGCAAACCGCTGGAACAACTGGTCAGAAGCGGCTGTTACACCGGCGACTACGAGTGGCCGGAAATGATGACCGGCTGGCGCAAGCCGTTACTGGTCGATCCGCTGACCCGTCTGCTGGAGGAGCATCACCGTGAAGCCAACGACTGACCGGGTACTGGCCAGTATTTACCGCTCTTCGGCGCGTCAGGATATGTACCTCTATGTATCCCGTCACGAAGGGCTGGCCCGGGTACCGGAGCCACTGCGCGAGCGCTTTGGCACCCCCATCCCGGTGATGGATTTGTTGCTGACACCGGCTCGCACGCTGGCCCGGGTAGAGGTCGATAAAGTCATGGCGAAGATCGTCGAGCAGGGCTACTACCTGCAAATGCCACCGCCGCGGGAAGAGGGCATGCTCGACCTGTACCGTGAACCCACGACCCCGGTGCACCCTCGCTGATGGCTGCTCAACCCTTCTGGAAACGCAAGACGCTGTCGCAGATGACGACCGAGGAGTGGGAGTCACTCTGCGACGGCTGTGGCAAGTGCTGCCTGCAAAAACTCGAAGATGAAGACAGCGGGGAAGTGTTCTATACCCGCGTGGTATGCCAGTATCTGTCCGACAGTTGTCGTTGTACGGTCTATCAGGAACGGCAACAGAAAGTACCCAACTGCGTCTGGCTGAAACCGGAAGACGTCGACCAGTTTTTCTGGCTACCCAGCACCTGCGCCTACCGGCTGATTGCCGAAGGCGAAGACTTGCCGGAATGGCACCCGCTGCGCGCGCACGACAGCCAGCGAATTCATGCGGTCGACGCCTCGGTGCTTCACCTTGACCCGGTACGGGACAATGAAGTGCCGGAAGAAGACTGGGAAGATTACATCATCGATAACGTCTAACACCGTTTTTTTGGAATTCAAATTACCCATGATTTATCAAGACATCTACTGGACGGCTGCCGTTGCCTACGGCCTGGGTGTGATTGGCTTCTGGCTGGTCGTGTGGCGAATTGGCCGGTTTCTGCCCTGGCGCCCGTTGCGCTGGTGGATCACCTGGATCTACTTCTGCGTGGTACTCACCCCCTGGCAGGGCACCGAACCTGAGCCCTATTATGCGCCCGCGATCATCGTTGCCGCGTTCGATTTTATGGACGTGGGTCTGGACGCCAGCCTGGCGATTCTGATGCCCATGTTGCAGGCCATGGTGGTGGGTACGCTGGTGATCGTGATTCTGGGCATCGTATTACGACTGCGCAGCATGAAACAGGCCGATGAGACCGCCCGGGAAGCCGGTTAAAGTGTAAAAAGACCGTCAGGTCTGGTATATCTACACGCCGTTTGACTGTTTCCGGTTCCGGTCGCGGGCATTCACAGATTCATGATCCCGCCGCCCGTGCCGATAGTGCCGGGCAGGGGAGTCACATTATCAATACCCGTTGTGGTGGTAAGGAGTAGGCATGGCCCTTCATATTTTCGTTCTGATCGCCGTAATGCTGATGTCGGGCGTTTTTGGTGGCTTGGTCAATTATTACATGTTGTCCCAGTACGATCCGGATACGACCAGCCTGCCACGCAGTCTGGTCGTGGGTATCGGGGCGGCCTTTCTGGTGCCGGTGGTGCTGGCGCTGGTCAACAGTGATCTCATCGCCCAAAGCCAGGAAGATTCGAGCCGCTTTCTGATTTTCACCGGCTTTTGTTTAATAGCGGCCATTGCCAGCCGTTTTGTGGTGACCAGCGTGTCCGACAAGATTCTGGCCGAAGCCAGAACCGCGCGGCAGCAAGCCGACCGGGTCATGCACGAGCTTTACCTGGTTCAGGCTGAAATCAAGCCGTTAATCGAAGCCGAAACCGAAGACGATCAGCCGGTACCGGCCGAAGCGCTGACGCCCGATGAAGAACTGGATGTCACCACGGCGCAAGTGCTGAAAACTCTGGGTAACGGCCGCTATATTTTCCGCTCGTTGCAGGGCCTGTGCGACGAAACCGATGCCACTGAAGCGACCATGGTCAAAACCCTCGATATTATGGTTGCCCGCAATCTGGCCGGTCGCATCATGGGCAAGCACGGCATTCGCTGGCACATCACCGAAGCGGGCCGTCGCATGCTGGCCAGAATGGGGTGATAGCCTGCCAATGGCCCGTTGATTGCACAGCCGCTGTAATACAACGATCGTAGGCGACTGACCGGTAAAGAACGGCAACAAGTCGCCGATGATATAGCCATGGGAATCTTTGGATGACAGCTATGCTGGGACAGTCAGGTCGGCCACGCCCACTCGCTATGCGGGTATTAGGTGTGCTTTTGGGGTTGGTGCTGGGCTCGCTCGTGCCCACACAGGCAGAAACCCCACCTCAATCGACCGCCAGCGACGTGCGCATTCTGATTGATATTTCCGGCAGCATGCGCGACACCGACCCCCAGAATCGCCGGACACCGGCAATTAACTTGCTGATCGATGCCATTCCCAATGAGGCGACCGCAGGAATCTGGAGTTTCGGACGCTTCGTTAACCTGCTGGTACCTCACGACCCGGTGACGAATGACTGGCGCGTCAGTGCCCGTGCCCGGGTAGCTGATTTGCGCGCTATCGCCCAGCGTACCAACCTCGGCGCCGCCCTCGACGATGCCGCCTACGACTTTGGTTTCTCAACCTATAGCCCGCCGACCGACGTTATTCTGATCACCGACGGCCAGGTTGATATCGCCCCAAATACCGATGTGAACCGGGTCGAACGCGACCGGATTCTCGATACCGTTATTCCCCGTTTTGCCGCCGCCGGTGCCCGCATTCATACTCTGGCGCTGGGTGGTGCTGCTGATGCGGGCTTATTGGAACAAATGGCGAGTCAGACCGGCGGTGTATTTGCCGAAGTTCGACAGCCGGCAGAGATGCAGTCTTTTATCGTGCGGGTTTTGAACTCGGTTCGCCCGGGCAATGAACTGCCCTTTGATGGTCGCGGGTTTAGCGTCGACGACCAGGTCACTGAACTGACCGCGCTGGTCATGCACGATGCGGGTGAGGTCGAGTTGCGTCAGCCTGACGGCACCTTGAATTCGGTTGCCTCTCCAGGCTCACAACGCTGGCAAGCCGGGCAGGGTTATACCCTGATCAGTATCGACAACCCCGCGACCGGTCGCTGGGAAGTACTGGGCGACATCAACGATGACAGTCGCATTCAGGTGATCTCCGACGTTAATCTGTACTGGACTCAACCAACCGGTTCGGTGGTGCTTCAAGACCAGCCGCTGATACTGGAACTGGGCGTAGCTGACGCCTCGGGTGACGTGGTGCCCGACGCGCTGATTGACGTCATGACCCCAGTGTTACGCATTAATGGCAGCCAGGTTGATGGTCTGCGGTGGGATGGCCGGCAGCTTCGGGCCCAGGTTCCCAATACCTACGGTGATGCAGACATTGAACTGGAAGTGACGCTCGATGGCGGCACTTTTCAGCGCCAGATTCGAAAAACGGTGGTAAACCGACCGGCCTTGCTGTCTGAGCTACTAGTGACGGATCAGGGCATTCAATGGCGCCTGTACCCGGCCGACCGCGGTCTGGTGTTTGAACGGGTCGATCTGCAAGCATTGATTGAAGGTCCGGTGAGACGCGAGCAAGGCTTTCAAACGCACGCTAGCGGCTACTTTTTTGTCAATTTGCCAGCCGACCTGCCAGACGGTAACTACCAGCTGAGCCTGGCGGGCGACGCCGACGTTAATGCCCGGCGCGTCTCTCAATTCAGCGTCGCACCAATAGAGCTCACACTGCCACTGCCTGCAGACTGGCCCCGTATTCTGAACCCCGAGGCCCTTCCCGGCGAGCCGGTGGCGATGGCCGAGCCAGAAACCGACGCGGCTTTCATTAAAGAACCCATGCCTGAGTTCGAAGAATTGAGCGTACAAACGCCGGTTGCGACCGACAACGCGCAAACCGATCCCATGGCTGAGACCCAGGAGCCGGCAGAGCCCTTTCCCTGGCTACGCTATGCGTTGCTCAGCCTGCCAGGGCTGCTGATATTGGGCGCTTTCTTTCTGGTTTACCGTCGGCTCGACCAGCGCAGCAAGGGGGAAGCGGAAGACTTGCTGGCCGAAGACCGGGGCATGGCCGATGTTGCCATGGGCGATCTGGATGGTCTGGAACTGACCGCTGATCTCGATGATGCCAGTATGGATCAGGGTATCGACCAGGCCCCGAACACCGAGGCCGAGGATCAGGATGCGCCCGTAATCGACGACGTGTTCGACAACAATGAGACTGAACCCTCACCGCCGGAACGCACCGAAGCCCCGCGCGTCAGTATGGAAGACAGCCTCGACACCCGGTCGCTGGATGAAGATGTCTGGGGTGAACTGGACAGCGAACCCGATCCGCTCGATGACCTCGATGCCGGTGAAGACGATGACCTCTTCGACATCAGTAACCTGGAGGATGGCCTCTCCGATCTTGAGAATTTAAATCTCGACGAGGACGATCCGTTCAAGGACAACCCATTCGACGACGCCGAAGACGACCCCGCTAAGCGCTAACTGACGAGACTTTCGCTATTTGAACATCGGTTTGGGCTATTTACTCACAGATAGCCGGTTTACTGTGCGCTCTATTCATTAAAGAGTTGAATTCTGCTCGGTAAAAAAGAGACAATCGGCCCAGCAAATAAAACAAACGTTTGAATGAAGCCGGTGTCAGCCAGGGTATTTGAAGGCAGGCGGGCATGCAGTCAGGCGCTATACGCATTGATCGACAATAAGAACGAGAGGAGTGTCCATGAGCGACGTTTACACCCATACCCAATACCCGGGCGGTATGAAAGCCACGGTCGACCCGGAAGCCTTCGACACAGTGCTCGATCTGTTCGACCAGAAAACCAAGGAATTCGCCGATAAGCCAGCCTACACCTGCATGGGTCAGACGCTGACCTACGCCGACATCGATCGCCTGTCGGGCAACTTTGCCGCCTACCTTCAGAACGAGACCGACCTGCAACCGGGCGACCGCATTGCGGTGCAATTGCCCAATATTCTGCAATACCCGGTAGCGGTCTTCGGCGCATTGCGGGCTGGGTTGATCGTGGTTAACACCAACCCGCTGTACACTGACCGGGAGCTGGAACACCAGATGAACGACTCAGGGGCCAAAGCGCTGGTGGTTTACGCTGGCATGGCCGCCCAGGCTATTCGGGTTCAGCCAAAAACCCCTGTACAACGCATCATCGTCACCGAAATTGCCGACCTGCATCCTGGCCTGAAGCGGGTGCTGGTCAATACCGTTGTGAAGAAGGTCAAAAAAATGGTGCCGGCCTACGACACCAGCCGGGTAGGCAGCTTCCGCGATGCCTTGAAAAAAGGCAGCTCCAAAACCTACAAGCGCGCCGCCAGCGGTCACGATGACACCATTATTCTGCAGTACACCGGGGGCACCACCGGTGTGGCCAAGGGCGCGATGCTGACCAACCGCAACCTGATCGCCAACATGCTGCAGTGTTACGAGTTCTTCAAGCTGACGCTGAAAGATGGCCAGGAAACCTTTGTAGCGCCATTGCCGCTGTACCACATTTACGCCTTTACCGTGAATTGCATGACCATCATGCTGACCGGTAACCACAACGTCCTGATTCCGAACCCGCGTGACATTCCCGGTTTCGTCAAGGAGCTGGGCAAGCAACGGTTCACCGGTTTTGCCGGTTTGAACACCCTGTTCGTGGCGCTGATGAATAACGAAGGCTTCAAGAATGTTGACTTCAGCGCCCTGAAACTGACTATCTCCGGTGGCATGGCTCTGACGCGTGCGGCCGCTGAGCGCTGGGAAGAAGTAACCGGCTGCCCGATCTCGGAAGGCTACGGCATGACCGAATCGTCTCCGGTGATCTCCTTTAACCCAGCGGGTCATCAACAACTGGGCACCATTGGCATTCCGGCGCCGAATACCGAAGTTCGCATCGCCGACGACGATGGCAAGCTGCAAGGCTTCGACGAACCGGGTGAACTGCAGGTGCGCGGACCTCAAGTCATGAAGGGCTACTGGAACCGCCCGGACGACACTGCCAAGACCATCGATGAAGATGGCTTTCTGAAAACCGGTGACATTGCCGTGTTGCAGCAGGACGGTTACCTGAAGATCGTTGATCGCAAGAAAGACATGATCGTCGTTTCCGGGTTTAACGTTTACCCGAACGAAATCGAAGACGTACTGACGCGCCACCCGAAAGTGGTTGAGTGCGCCGCTGTTGGTGTTCCCAGCGAGAAAACAGGCGAGGCAGTGAAGGTCTTTGTGGTGACTAACGGACCGGTAGAGGAAAAAGAACTCTCTGACTTCTGCCGTGAAAGCCTGACGGGCTACAAGGTGCCTAAGCAGTTTGTGTTCCGGGATGAGCTGCCCAAGACGAACGTGGGCAAAGTGCTGCGCCGCGAATTGCGCGACGCTGAAAGCTGAACGAACGCAAAACATGAACAGACGCAGGACATGAACTGACGCAAGACATGAAGGGACGCAGGACATTGAAAGACGTAAAGAACGTCAGTCTATGTTTTGCGTCTTCTTATGTTCTGCGTCCTTTCCTGTTTTTCGTCCCTTGATGTCTCACGTCTTGCTCTGTTCCACGTCCTTCAATGTTTTACGTCCTTTCCCCAGATGCCTATAATGCCGTCCCTTTTGGCAGACAGGTCCATGCATGCCGTCCAGTGCAGTATCAACCACGGAAATGACGCCCGATCTGGTTCAGCAGAACCTGTCGCAGTGCCTTGTTCGTGACCGGCATTATCTGACACAGCGCTGCAAGACCTGGCGTCAGCAGATTAACAAAGGGCAGGTATCGCCTTCCCTGGTAGCGGCTATTGAAAAAGCCTTTGTTCGTTCGCGGGACGGGTTTGTGGCGCGTGACCAGCGGGTTCCCGAGGTTCGACTGAACGAAACGCTGCCGGTTTCCGAGCGAGCCGAGGACATTCTCGCGGCCATCACCCAACACCAGGTGGTGGTTATAGCCGGTGAAACCGGCTCGGGAAAAACGACGCAGATTCCCAAGTTGTGTTTGCGGGCCGGACTGGGCCGTTCCGGCATGATTGGTCACACTCAGCCACGCCGGCTGGCCGCGCGCTCGGTTGCTGACCGCTTGTCCGAAGAATTAAACGTTGAGCTCGGGCACCAGGTGGGTTATCAGGTGCGATTCACCGACCAGTCCAACGACGACACCCTGATCAAGTTGATGACCGACGGCATACTGCTGAACGAGATTCAGCAGGACCCGTTTCTCAACAAGTACGACACCCTGATTATCGACGAAGCCCACGAGCGCAGCTTGAACATCGACTTTCTGCTGGGTTATCTAAAGCAGTTGTTGCCGCGCCGGCCGGATCTGAAACTCATCATCACCTCAGCGACCATCGATGTTGAACGTTTCTCGGAGCATTTCAGCCAGGCCCCGGTGATTGAAGTGGCCGGGCGCAGCTACCCGGTTGAGCATCTGTACCGCCCCATGAGCCCGGATGAAGACGATTACGCCTCTGACCTGCCCAGTGCCGTGCTCAATGCCGTTGAAGAAATCGAGCAACTTGAACGGGCCGGTAAGACCGCCAACAGCGGTGGCGATGTGCTGGTGTTTTTACCCGGCGAACGGGAGATCCGCGAGACGTTCAACACTCTCAAGCGCGCCCAGCTGCGTTATACCGAATTGTTGCCGCTTTATGCGCGGTTAAGCGCCAGCGAGCAACAGCGCATTTTTGCCAGCCACAGTGGCCGGCGCATCGTGCTCTCAACCAACGTGGCTGAAACCTCGCTGACGGTGCCGGGCATTCACTACGTGATCGACAGTGGCCTGGTACGCATCAGCCGCTACAGTTACCGGTCCAAGATTCAACGCTTGCCGATCGAACCGATTTCCCAGGCGTCGGCCAATCAGCGGGCAGGGCGGTGTGGTCGTATTGCGCCAGGCCTGTGCATTCGCCTTTATGACGAAGAAGAATTCCAGCAACGACCCGCCTTTACCGACCCGGAAATTCTGCGGACCAACCTGGCCTCGGTGATTCTGCAGATGTTGCACATGCGGCTTGGCAAGGTGGAAGACTTTCCGTTTCTGGAGCCACCCGACAGCCGGATGATCCGCGATGGCTATACCCTGCTGACCGAACTGGCCGCCGTGACCGACAAGGGTCATTTGACGCCGCTGGGCAAAGAGCTGGCGCGCCTGCCGGTGGACCCGCGCCTCGGGCGCATGGTGATCGAAGCCAACCGGCAGAAATCGCTGAGCGAGGTGCTGGTGATCGCGGCTGCGCTGTCGATTCCCGACCCGCGTGAGCGCCCTCAGGAGAAACAGCAGGCTGCCACCGAAAAACACGCTCAGGATAAAGACAAGGATTCGGACTTTCTGGCCTTCTGGAATCTCTGGCAACGCTACGAGGAAGAGCGCCAGACGCTCAGCCAGGGGCAATTGCGCAAATTCTGCAAGGCCCAGTTTCTGAACTATCTGCGCATGCGCGAATGGCGCGATATTCACCGCCAGTTGCACCTGCTTGCCAAGTCACTCGGCTTTCGGCTGAATGAGCAGGCCGCCAGTTATGAGCAGGTGCACAAGGCACTGGCTTCCGGCCTGTTGTCACAGATCGCGAACTACAAGGAAGACAAGCTCTACACGGCTGCCCGGGGCCGCCAGTGCCGGATTCATCCGTCATCGGCCCTGTCGCGCAAGGGCCCCAAATGGCTGGTGGCCGCCGAACTGGTGGAAACCACTCAGGTGTTTGCGCGCACCGTAGCGCGTATTGAGCCGGCCTGGCTGGAGCCGCTGGCGATGCATCTGGTAAAACGCAATTACACCGATCCGCATTGGGAGAAGAAGCGCGGTCAGGTCGTCGCCAAAGAAACGCTGATGCTCTACGGCCTGCCCATTGTGGCGCAACGGCCGGTGCATTTCGGGGCGATTGACCCGGCACAGGCGCGTGAGATTTTCATCCGCTCGGCGCTGGTGGAAGGCGAGTTTCAAACCAAAGCGGCGTTTTTTCAACGCAACCGGGCCATGCTAGCCGAGGTGACCGGCCTGGAAGACAAGGCCCGGCGCCGCGATATTCTGGTCGATGATGACCAGTTGGTGGCGTTTTACGACCAGCGCATACCGCACGACATCGTCAACGCCGCTGGTTTTCATGCCTGGCTCAAAAAACAGCCACAGGATGCGCTGGACCTGACGCCGGAAGCGCTGATGCAGCATTCGGCTGATCAGGTCACCGAGCAGCAATACCCCGATTTCATCACCGTCGGTCGCATGAAACTGCCGCTGAAGTACCAGTTTGAACCGGGCACCGACGCCGATGGTGTCACCATGACCGTGCCCGCGGGTGCGCTGGCGCAATTGCCGGCTGGCCGGTTGGAGTGGCTGGTGCCAGGTATGCTGCGCGACAAGATCATCGCGCTGATCAAGGCGCTGCCGAAATCCTACCGGCGGAACTTTGTGCCGGTGCCGGATTTTGCCGATGCGCTGATGAACAGCCTGGCGGCTGATGATACGCCGCTGACCAAAGCCATTGGGGAACGCCTGTTCCGGATGACCGGCATTCGTGTACCCCAGGATGAGTGGCAACCCGACAAGCTTGAAGCCCACCATCGCTTCCGGTTCGAAGTGGTCGACGAAGCCGGCAAGGTCATCGCGTCGGGTCGTGACCTTGATGCGTTGAAATCACCCGCCAATGCACAGGCGGCGAAAGACCGGGCGACCGCTGGCAAGAGCCAGGAGCAGGACACCGGCCCAGCTCACTACACCGAGTGGTCGTTTGCCGATCTGCCTGAGGTGGAGCATCGCATTCAGGCCGGTATTCACATCGATGTCTTTCCGGCGCTGGCCGACAAGGTGAACGCGGTTGCGATTGAATCCTTTACCCAGCAGCCCTGGGCGGAACAGCAGCACCGACAGGGTCTGCTGCGTCTGGCCTGGTTTAAACTGGAGCAGCCGCTGGGGTATCTGGCCAAACGTCTGCCCGCCTTCAAGGAAAGCGCCCTGTTGTTCGCGCCCTACGGCAAAGCCGACCCGTTGCGGCAGGATATGCTGTGGGCCACGCTGGCGCGCACCCTGGACCGGGGCGGCAAGCTGCCGCGCACCCGGTCGGCCTTCACCGCCTGGATCGAGGCCGGGCGGGGCGAACTGGTCGAGCAGGGTGAACAGCTGGCCCGCCAGGTGCACGATGTGCTGCACCGCCACCATCAGGTACGTAAACAATTGAAAGGGCGCGTGACCTTTGCCACAGCCTTCCTATACGCTGATGTGGCTGCGCAGCTAGATCAACTGGTGTATCCGGGGTTTGTCAGCGCCACCCCGGCCGAGTGGTTGACCGAATTGCCCAGGTATCTGGAGGGCGCCGACCGGCGCCTGAACCGGGCCGGGGGCATTCCCGCCCGGGAGCAGTTCTGGGTGGATGAACTGGCCGGTTTCTGGCAGCGTTACCAGAGCAAGCAGCGCACCCTGGCTGAACAGCAAATGGTCAGCCCGGCACTGACCGAGTTTCGCTGGCTGCTGGAGGAATATCGGGTCTCTTTGTTTGCGCAAACGCTGGGAACCCGGGTGCCGGTCTCGGCCAAGCGACTGGAAAAACAATGGCAACAGGTACTCGCTGAATGAAGCATGGCATCAAGGAATATCGGCTTAAAGTGCCGACCTGGCAGGGCGGCCAGCTGTTTGTGCGTCAGTTTTTACCGGAAACGCCCCAGGCCCTGGTGGTTCTATTGCATGGCCTGGGTAACAAAGGCGACGTTTTTTGTCACCAGGGGCACGGGCTGGCGCAGTTTCTGGCCGATATGGGCTTTCATTGCCTGGTCCCCGATCTGATCGGCCACGGCCAAAGCTGGCCCAACCTGAGCCGGCGGCTCGACCATGACGCCAATCTGATCATCCGCGAAGACCTGCCCCGGTTGATGGCTGAAGCCCGTCGCCAGGCCGATGGCTTGCCTATTTTCCTGGTTGGCCAGGGCTTTGGCGGGGTGTTGCTGGCGTCTTCGTACGCGCGCGAGCCGGGCGTTCGCCCGGGCGTTCTGGGCATGATTCACCTGGGCACCCGGCGCAATGCCACGCTGGGTGGGGTGCATCATTCAACCCTGGCCCGCCTGACGACGGATGCGTTGTTACCTGCGTTGGGCACACTCAAAGGCGCGGTTCCCATGCGCTGGCTTGGCAAGGGGCCCGAACCCGAATATCTGACGCTCTATCGTGATTTTCTGCGCTGGTCTAACGGCCCCTGGGTCGCACACGACGATACCGGTTTTGACTATGCGGCGGCCGCCCAACATCTCGACTGGCCGCCTAGCTTGTATCTGGCCCGACGCAATGGCGGCTACACCGACCACGTCGCCGATGTTCGAGAATTCATGCGCGAATTAGGCACTCACAACGGCCGACTCTGGGTGTTGGGCAAGCGCGATGGCAATTTGCGCAACTACAGGGCTCAATCCATGCTGATCCATGACGATGCCTGGGTAGACCACTTTCCCGTGCTGCTCGACTGGATCAACGAACGCCTGCGCCAACTCCCAAAGGGTGTACGCATCCGCCATCTGGTGTCGGTGGATAGCTCTAGCTAGGGAGCCTCTGAACAACTCCCCCAGGGCTCTGCGCGAGCTAAAACGTTCTGCCACAAGGCGCACTTCGCAGCGCAATGGCCGTAGCCCTTGTCAAGAAGTGCAACGCCGGGGCAGGACGTTTTGGCCGCGCCCGCTGGGGCTTTCCGAGGAACGCTGCCACTGCGTTGGACTCATTTGAAAGGTCTAGACATTCCTGCATGAGTCCGCCTTGTGGCAACGCCCCTCGGATAAGCCAGAGCCCCGGGGGAGTTATTCAGAGGCTCCCTAGTCGCCAGCGTCGGACCCCGAGTAAGCTTCCCGAACCTTCTGATAGGCCGAGCGAGTCGCTGTGGGTGAGAACCCTTCAGGCACTGTATCGCGCAGGAAAAATGAAAAGGCGAGTATGCCGGCGACCCATTCGTATAGGGCAGGCGGGATGTCCTGGCCGGTGTTGAGGCGGGTCAGAATATTGACCAGGTCTTCATCCTGATAGATGGGTACATCGTGCTCTTTGGCCAGGGCAACAATGGCGTCGGCCATTTCGTCGGTACCCAGGGCACTGACGATGGGGGTTTTCTGGCCCTTGTATTCGAGAGCAGCGGCCTTGTTGCCGGGCGTTTCTTCGGTCATGTGCGTACGTCCACCAGGGGTTTGAATTGGTCGGGCTCTGGCGTGGTCTTTTTCGGCGGCATGCCATGACGGGTATGCAAGTCGCGCTCGCCGAGGCCCTGAGTCCACTGTTCCAGAGTGTCCAGATTGTTATTGATGATGCTGAGGGTGCCCTGATCCTGCGACCAGAAGGTCACATCGGTATGGTCGGGCGTCCAGTGCAGGTCGGCGCACAGAGGCGCCAGCGGCGCGAGTTCAAAAAACAGGCGGAAGCGAAAAGGGCGGCTACCGGGCGAATCGGATTCTGCCTCTTCACCCTCGGGTTTCTCGTGCCACCATTCCATGTTCAGCCAATGGTTCGGCCCCAGCCAGAGCATTGGAATGCTCAGCTGTTGTACCGGCGGTGCCTCGGGGTTGGCCAAGGCGCCGAGTGCTTGTTGAATAGCGTTGTTCTGCGTTTTGCCCTGCAGGCTTTCCAGCAGGGTTCTTAGCTGCAACAGCGGTTGCAGGTCGTCCTGTTTAATGGCTGAGCCACCGCTCTGGTTCTTCACAGTGACGCCCGGTGCGTAACCGGTCGGTGGCGCATTCAACAGGCGCTGAGCCTGCTGTGCCAGGGCTTGTTGCAAACTGGCCGGGTGCTGCTGAATGCGACTGTCGAGCACGGCCAGCCACTGTGACAATCGAATTTCTACGGGCACTGCCTGCACCTGAACCGGGTCGCGCCCCGCCTGAGAGGAGGTGTCTGGAGGCGGTGCCAGGGTACTGAACCGGGTTGGGGCCAGCAACGGATCCGGAGGCGTGGTTGTTGGGTTTGGGTTACCCGGCTGGCCTGGTGGCACGTTCTGGGTAAGCAGCGGAGTGGCGCTCCCTGTCGAGCCAGCCGTTGGTTGAACGGCCGCCCCTGGAAAACTGGTCGGCAATGAGGTTTGTGCCGACTGTGCTGCGGCCGACGTTTGTGGATTCACGACCACAGCGATGCGCAACAGCGTGGGTGCGGCCAGGTTACCATCGACAGGCGTGCGTTGAGGCGCGGGCAATGCGCTCTGAGTCGGCAGGTTTGACTGGGCTCTGTCTGTGGCGATTGTGATCACCATTGCCGTTCCGGAAGGCAGCGCTGGAGCACCGGGTGCCAGCGGTATCAGCATTACCGGCGCCCCGTTGCCGGATGCAGTAGGTCCCACACTGTGCGGAAATCCGGGCAAGGGTGTACTGGCCGAATGCACTGAAGCTATGGCATTCAACAAAGGCGTCAGGGGGGCCGTGTATAAGGCATTGACGGGAGTGCTGACCGACGCAGTCGTTGGCGTGCTTGGGTTGGCAACGGCAGGCTGTGCCGGGGATGGTATCAGCGGGGTTGCCGGCAAACTGGCCACCGGCGGCTGCAACTGTGCCAGCGGGCTGAACACCTGCATCCACTGGGCTACGGTGCGAGCCGACAGCGTGGGCTTCTGACTCAGCCATTGCACCAGCGACTGCAACTCGGGGGCGTCTCCGGCCAGTCGTTGCAAGGCTGGGAAAGCAGGCGGGGCCGGCATTTGCGTGGTGTGCGCTCGCGGCAACGAATGCGCCTGCCAGAACTGCAGCGAGGCTCGCATCATCCGGTTGAGTTGAGCCGTATCGACCTGGGGTAACACCCGTAACTGATTCTCAGGTGTTGCCTCAACCATCAACACCGTACCCGGCGGAAAGGCACGCTCACTCTGTACCCGAACCCATTGCTGATTCAGCGAAAGCACCAGGTCATACACCGGTTTGTCCCGACTGCCCATGATGGTTTGCTCTACCACAACGGCGAGCGCAGGCAGGGAAGGTCGAAGCGCGTCGAGGCTATCGGCCCGCACGCGAACCACAGGCTCACTGCCACGATCGAGTGTTCGCGGAGCCAGGGTACTGTCTGTAGGACGCTTGATCGCGTCGGTCCGATCTATGCCAGCCATGTACAGGTCCGAACGTGCAGGGAAATTTCACCATACCCGGGTTATTGGGAAATACCAGTCAGGTTCCGGGCAAGAGTCGGCTACTTAACGCTTGCAGATGAGCTGGGCAGTCTCGAAGTGAACCGAGCCAGGGAACCGACACTCTATTCAACCAATGAGGTTAACGGCCCAGCGGCCTGAGACTGTAGGGCGTGAGTTGGCCAATACAGGCCAGACTTTCGTATTCCAGCCTCTGAGTAGGTATAATCCCGCGACCTTTTTTCAGAGACAGACCATGGCCCGAGTGTTGTCCGCAGTGGGACTGGATTGCGAGCGTGATGACCGGCATCTTTTCAGGGATTTGTCGTTTGATGTAGCAAGCGGTGAGATCCTGCATCTGACGGGCCCGAACGGGTCCGGCAAAACGACCCTGTTGCGTCGATTGGTCGGTATCAGCTCCGTGGTTGACGGGGATGTTAGCTGGTTTCCGGATTCGCCTGAACGCACCGCCGAACCCTGTGAAAAGATTTGGTATATCGCCCATAGGCCGGCAGTGACGTTGTTACAATCGCCGCTCGAAAATATGGCTTATGCCCTGGCATTGCACGGGATTCAGGTGCCTGAGTCAGTGGTTTGGGATGCATTGGAAACCGTTGGCTTGCGTGGCTTTGAAGACGTGCCCAGTCATCAACTGTCGGCTGGCCAGCAGCGTCGAGTCGCGCTCGCCAGGCTTTATTTGCCACTGGAGCCGGATAGGGTGCGTGCCTGGGTGTTGGACGAACCACTCACCGCCCTGGATATCGAGGCCGTTGATCGTCTTAAAGTCCGAATCATCGACTACGCCCGGGCCGGTGGCAGCGTGATTATGACCAGCCATCACGGGCTGGATAGCGAAACAGTGCGAACACTGGAACTGGGGGCTGCGTTATGACGTTTTTGCCCCTGCTGAAATCCGTGTTCCGGCGGGAAATGCAGCTTGCGTATCGGCGTCGTTCAGACCTCGCCAATCCTCTCCTGTTTTTCCTGATCGTTGTGGTGTTGTTCCCGCTGGGCGTAACACCCGATATGACCAAGCTGGCGGACATGGCGCCAGGGGTGCTTTGGGTGGGTGCCTTGCTGGCAAATTTGCTGTCACTTGATCTGTTGTTTCGCAGTGACTACGAAGATGGCTCGTTGGAACAGATGCTGCTGGCCTCATTGCCACCAACCTCGCTGGTGCTCTGTAAGGTTTGGGTGCACTGGCTGGTGACTGGGTTGCCGCTGACGATCATGGCACCGCTGTTATCGATCATGCTGGGCCTGCCTGGCAATGCCTTGCCGCTGTTGATGCTGACGCTGGCACTGGGCACCCTGAGCCTGAGTCTGATCGGCAGTATAGGCGCCGCTCTGACCGTGGGTTTGCAGAAGGGGGGGTTGTTATTGACTCTGCTCATCATGCCCTTGTTTGTGCCGGTTATTATCTTTGGAACCGGTGCCGTGCAGGCTCAGGTGGCCGGTTTACCCTGGCAGGCACACCTGGCCATGCTGGCGGCGATGACCACCGGTTCGCTTGCGTTGTCGCCACTGTTGACCGTTGCCGCCCTCCGCATTGCGGTGGGCGATTGAATTCGAACAGGCTGCCCGGATGGACCGGGCGGTGGGAGTACCTCTAGCATGTGGCAAGCCTTTGTCCGGTGGTTTCACAAATGGTCGTCGCCGAAATGGTTTTATACCATGAGCCAGCCCTGGAGCTTCTGGCTCGGCTGGGCCGCGACGCTGATCATCGCTTCAGCGCTGGTATGGGGGCTGATGTTCGCACCCGTTGAACGCCTTCAGGGCAACAGCTACCGCATCATCTTCATTCATGTGCCTTCGGCGTTTTTGTCGCAGGCCATCTATGCCGCGATTGCTGTGCTGGGTCTGGTTGGCCTGGTCTGGAAAATGAAACTGGCGTTTTTTGTCGCCAAGCAGTGCATTCCCGTTGGTGCGAGCATGGCGTTGTTGGCCCTGGTAACGGGCGCTATCTGGGGCAAGCCGACTTGGGGTACCTGGTGGGAATGGGATGCCCGGCTGACCTCAATGCTGGTGCTGTTATTGCTCTATTTTGGATTGTGGGCCCTGCACAATGCCATGGAACGCCCTGAAAGTGGCGACCGCGCAGCGGCCATTCTGGCGCTGGTAGGGGTTGTGAATTTACCGATCATCAAATTTTCAGTCGAATGGTGGAATACCCTGCATCAGCCAGCCACCCTGAAATTTACTGAAGCGCCGCCCATGCACCCGAGCATGCTGATCCCGTTTTTAATGGCCATTGTCGGGTTTTACCTGGCCAGCATGGCCTGGGTACTGATGCGTACCCGGCTCGAGATCCTGCAGCGCGAGCGCAAATCGCGCTGGGTTGAAGACGAGCTGAACCGTTTTGCAGAGGGGCAGTAATGGGCGCTTTTGACTCTTTTTCGGCCTTTCTGGCCATGGGAGACCATGGGGTTTATGTCTGGTCTGCCTATGCCGTCGGTGCCGCGGTTATCGCGTTTAACGTCATTACGCCGCGTTTGCACCGCCAGCGACTGATTTCCGATCACAAACGCCGGATGCGGCGGGAGCAACGATGAATCCAAAACGTAAACAACGACTGATGCTGATTTTACTCGGGACTGGCGGTGTCGCAGTCACTGTATTGCTGGTGTTGTTTGCTCTGGGGCAAAACATGAACTTTTTCTATTCGCCTTCGGACATCGCCCGGGGTGAAGCGCCGCTGGATCGTCAGATCCGCGCGGGGGGGATGGTGCGTGAAGGGTCCGTCAAGCGCGAGGGCGAGACCCTGAAAGTGCAGTTTGTGGTGACTGATTTTGCCGCCGACGTTACCGTCGAATACGACGGCATTTTGCCGGATTTGTTTCGCGAGGGAGATGGTGTGGTTGCCATCGGTCAATTAAACAGCGACGGCATTGTGGTGGCCAGTGAAGTGTTGGCCAAACACGATGAAACCTACATGCCGGTAGAAATTACCGATGCACTGGAACGGGCCGAACAGGCCTCCAATGCAACCGGCAGCAATGCCGAAGGCAACAGCACCCCCACCAGCAGCTACGGTTACTGAGGAGTTTTATGTTACCGGAATTTGGACAGTTTGCCCTGATCCTCGCGTTTCTGATGGCCATCGGTCTGGCCACTATGCCGCTGTATGGTGTGATCGCCGGTCATCCGGGTTTTCAGCGTACCGCGCCCGCCTGGACCTGGGGGCTTTTCGTCTTTCTGAGTATTGGGTTTGGCTTATTGGTCGCCAGCTTTGTTAACGACGACTTCTCCGTACGCATCGTTACGGAAAATTCAAATACCCGACTGCCCTGGTTTTACAAGATATCCGCCACCTGGGGCAACCATGAAGGCTCCATGTTGTTGTGGATTCTCATGCTGGCCGGCTGGGCCGTCGCTGTCAGTCTGTTTGCCCGCAGTTTGTCGCTCGAACTGAAGAGCGCTGTGTTGGGCGTTATGGGTATTATTGCCGTCGCCTTTCTGCTGTTTTTACTGGAAACCTCCAACCCCTTCGATCGCCTGTTGCCGATTCCACCGGGCGACGGTGCCGACCTGAACCCTTTGTTGCAGGATATCGGGCTGATTTTGCACCCGCCGACACTCTACATGGGCTATGTGGGTTTCTCGGTGGCCTTCGCCTTTGCCATTGCCGCTCTGATTACCGGTCGGTTTGATGCCAGCTGGGTACGCTGGTCGCGCCCCTGGACCAATGTGGCCTGGGCCTTTTTAACGATAGGTATTGCGCTTGGCAGTTGGTGGGCCTATTACGAACTTGGCTGGGGCGGCTGGTGGTTCTGGGACCCGGTGGAAAACGCCTCCTTCATGCCCTGGCTGGTCGGTACAGCGCTGATTCACTCCCAGGCGGTGACGGAAAAGCGTAACCTGTTTAAATCCTGGACGCTGCTGCTGGCGATCATGGCGTTCTCGTTTAGCCTGCTGGGTACCTTTTTGGTACGCAGTGGCGTGCTTACCAGTGTGCATTCGTTTGCCACTGACCCTGAGCGCGGTGTCTTTATTCTGGCGATTTTGCTGGTGACGGTTGGCGGTTCTCTGCTGCTTTATGCATTGCGCGCTTCGCAAATACGCGTAGCCGGGGAATACCAGTTGTTGTCGCGGGAAACGTTCTTGCAATTCAACAACATCATTCTGGTGGTCATCACCTTCATGGTTCTGCTGGGTACCCTGTTCCCGCTGGTATTCGATGCGCTTAACCTGCGCAAGATTTCGGTTGGTGCCCCTTATTTTAACGCCATGTTCAATTTCTTTATGGTGTTTCTGCTCTCGCTGGTTGCTGTAGGGCAACTGCTGCGCTGGAAGCGACACCCGGCAGACAACCTGACCACCTTGCTGAAAGTTGGCATTCCGGTTGCCATTGTGGCGGGCCTGGTATTGCCGTTGTTGATTTCCGGCCGCTTTCACTGGCAGGTTTGGCTGGGACTGGCACTGGCATTCTGGTTGCTGGCCGGTCTGGTGCGCTTGCTGCTCGATCGTACGCGCAATGCCAGTAACCCCTGGCGGGCACTGGCGCGCGCCGGCGGCGGCTTCTGGGGAATGTGGCTGGCGCACCTGGGTCTGGTGTTTTCAGTTATTGGGGTGGTGCTGGTCTCCAATTATGAGGTGACCCGCGATTATCGGATGGGGCCTGAAGATCGGGTTACCATGGGAAACTATCAGTTCCAGTTTGAGGGAACCCGAGCGGTTGGTGCATCGAATTTCCGGGGTGACGAAGGCATTCTGAATGTCTTCCGCAATGATCGGCAAGTGGCAACACTGACCCCGGAGAAGCGGTTCTATACGGTACAGTCCAGTACCATGACGGAAGCGGGTATCGATGCCGGTCTGTTCCGGGATTTGTATGCTTCCCTGGCCGAGCCATTGGACGACAGCCGTCAGGTCTGGTCGCTACGGTTGCAGGTGAAACCCTTTGTCCGCTGGATCTGGCTCGGGGCCATCTTCATGGCGCTCGGTGGTGTAGTCGCGGTGCTGGACCGGCGTTACCGCAGGAAATCGGGGGTGACGTTATGAGCAAACGACTGGTTTTTTTTATGCCGCTGGTGGCCATTGCCGCCATGATGGCGTTGTTCGCCTTTGCCCTGTTGACCGGGGTCAACCCACAGGAAATGGATTCAGCGCTGGAAGGGCGTGAAATGCCCGCCTTTCGACTGACCGATGTGAACGACAGTCAGCGTACCTTGACCGAAGAGAGCCTTGACGGCGAACCTTACCTGATGAATTTCTGGGCAACCTGGTGTCCCTCATGCAAGTTTGAGCACCCCTATCTGAACAGTTTGGCCAGTGAAGGGGTGCGCATCATCGGTGTCAATTACAAGGATGACCGGGAGCTGGCGGTTACCTGGCTGCGTGATTACGCGAACCCCTACGATATAGACGTGTTCGACCCTAATGGCGACCTGGGCTTTGAATTGGGTGTCACCGGCGCACCGGAAACCTTTTTTGTGGATTCATCCGGCATTATTCGCCACCGGTTTCAGGGGCCCATTGATTCTGCCCTGTGGGAAAACAAGCTAAAGGCGGTTTACGATGCGATGGAGTAACCGACTGATCGCGGCAGGTTTGCTGTTTATTTCGCTGTTTGCCGTGGCCGAGCAGGAAACCCTGATATTCGACAACGACACCTTGCGGGAGCGATATCTCGATCTCACTCAGCAATTGCGGTGTCCCAAATGTGAAAACCAGAACATCGCCGGTTCCAACTCTCCCATAGCGGAAGACATGCGGAACAAGACTTACGAGTTGTTGCATCTGGGTTACAGCGACGATCAGGTGGTCAGTTACATGATCGACCGTTACACCGAATTCGTGATCTACCAGCCTCGTCTGAACTGGGGCACCGTCTGGCTCTGGCTGGGCCCGGTGATGGCCCTGTTGCTCGGTGGCCTGATGGTGGCCTGGCTGGCGCGTCGCTCGGGAGCCGAGCCGCCCGACGAACTCAGTGACGATGACCGATCGCGTCTACAGACCCTGCTGGATAAGGATTCTTAACCCCTATGGCCATTCTTGTATTTGGCGCACTTTTGCTGGTAGCACTGATGTTCGTGGCGACGTTGGCGCGACGGCGCGGCAACGCCAACGAACAAGACTCGGTTGCCGAGTCGATCCGCATTCACAAGGACCGGTTACTGGCCCTTGACGAAGAGCATCAGCGCGGGGATCTGGAAGACACCGACTATCAACAGTTCAGGGCGGAGACCGAACGGGCCTTGCTGGAAGATACCCGCAAGGCCAGCGATACGGACCCCGGCCGGGCCGTGCCCCTGGTTGTGGTGGTTGGTGTTGGTGTTGTCATGTCGGCCTCGGCCTGGTGGCTCTATGGTGTGTGGGGCGCAGCCGATGCGGTAGAGGTTCGCCAAAACTTCATCGATCTGGCAACGGCCCCGAACCCGACAGAAGCCCAGCTCATGGAAACGCTGGACGGCTATGAAGCCCTACTGCAGGAGCATCCGGACGACATGGAAGGCTGGTTTCGGCTGGCCAACATGCAAATGGAGCTGGGACAGTTCAGCCGGGCGCAGCCTACCCTGGAGCGGGTGTTGACGCTGTTGCGTGAAGGCCCCCGCAACGCTGAAGACGAGTCAATGATTCTGGCCTACCTTGGCCAGACGCTCTGGGCTCAGGAGCAAGCCGAACCGGCGCTTGAGCGGTTTCAGGAAGCGCTCGAATACAACGCTCAAAATACGTTGGCGCTAGGCTTTGCCGGGCGGCTAACGTTTGAGTTGGCGTCTTACCGGTCGTCCATTGATTACTGGACCCGGCTGAAGCGCCTGGCCGGCGAAGACGCAGACACCCAATTGATCGATGAATTCATCAGCCGGTCCGAAGCGGCTCTGGCTGAGCAGGGAGTCGACTATGAAGCCGATGTCGGCCCCAGCATCGATGTAAGACTGGCGTTGCCGACGGCCTGGGAAGGGTTGCCGGAAACGGCCGTGCTGTTTGTGTATGCGCGACCGACTGATGCGCGCATGCCCCTGGCCGTTAGACGCGTGCCGGTTGCTTCCCGTCAGATGAGAGTTGTACTGACCGATGCTGACGCCATGGGTGGTATGGGTGGTCTCAGTGGGCAGAGCGAGGTAGTCATAACAGCCCGAGTGTCCTTTGAGGGGGTTGCAGAACCCGCTCCTGGTGACTGGGTGGCCGAGGACGTGACACTCGACCTCAGCGAACAGAACAGCTTCCAGGTCGACCTGGAGGTGCGCCAACCCTGATGGCGGGTCTGTTGTCTGGATGCGGGTTGACCGGAGTCACATTTTTGCGGGAAATCTAAGTCCTTGATCTGGCACTAAAAATCGACGCCGGGAGACGGTTTCAACCGGCCGCGATTGACGCTAGAATCGAACGCATTGATTCGATCGTGGGGCCTGGCATGATGCCGGGCCCGCCAGCCCTGGACTGACATCGCCCTATGCGATTGAAAAGCATTAAAATGGCCGGGTTCAAATCCTTTGTCGACCCGACCACCATCCCGTTCCCGACCAATTTGTCGGCCATCGTTGGCCCGAACGGCTGTGGTAAATCCAACACCATCGATGCGGTACGCTGGGTAATGGGCGAGTCATCCGCCAAGCACCTGCGTGGCGAGTCGATGACCGATGTGATCTTCAACGGCAGTAACGCCCGCAAGCCGGTTGGCCAGTGCTCGGTCGAACTGGTGTTTGATAATTCCGATCACTCCCTGAAAGGCGAATATGCCGCCTTCAACGAAATTGCGATTCGCCGCCGGGTCACGCGAGATGGCCAGTCAACCTATTTTCTGAACGGTACCAAATGCCGCCGCAAAGACGTCACCGACCTGTTTCTGGGTACCGGTCTGGGCGCGCGCAGCTATGCAATTATCGAACAGGGCATGATTTCCCGGCTGATCGAAGCCAAACCGGAAGACCTGCGCAACACCATTGAAGAAGCGGCTGGCATTTCCCGTTACAAGGAGCGTCGCCGAGAAACCGAAAACCGGATGCGTCGCACCCGCGAAAACCTGGAACGCCTGACCGACATCCGCGAAGAGTTGGAGCGCCAGCTGCAGCATCTGCACCGCCAGGCGCAGTCCGCCGAGAAGTACAAGGAATTTAAACAGGAAGAACGCACCACCCGGGCGCAATTGTCCGCCTTGCGCTGGCAGGGGCTCGACCGCGAAGTGGCCGAGCAGGACATGCGCATCGCCGAGTTCGAAACCCGCTACGAAAGCTTCGTGACCGAGCAACGCCGCATCGATGCGGACATTGAGGCCTTACGCGAAGCGCATCACACCGCCACTGAAGCCTTCAATGACGTTCAGGCGCAGTACTACCAACTCGGCAACGAAATCGCACGCTTTGAACAGACCATGCAGCACCGTCAGGAGCAGAGCCACCAGTTGGTTCAGGATATTCAGGACGCGGAGCGCACACTGCAGGAAGCCACCCAGGCCAGCCAGTCCGACAGCGACCGGGTGGAAGAGGCCCGTGAAACACTGGAAATGCTGGCCCCCGAGCTGGAGGCCGCCGAAGAACAGGTGATGCTGGCCGCCGATGAACTGGCCGATCTGGAACAGCGCCAGCAAGACTGGCAAAGCCGCTGGGACCAGTTCAACCAGAATGCCCAGGGCCCGAAACGTCAGGCCGAGGTCGCTCAGTCGCGCATTCAGCACCTGGAGCGAGTGATCGAGCAGTTGCACCGCCGACAGGAAACCCTCTACCGTGAGCGGGATCAACTGGCGGCTGATCCGGACGCCGAGAACCTCGAAGCCCTGATCGACCAGACCGATGAACTGGAGATGCGCGCCGAGCAATTCCAGACGCGCATGGACGAACTGGCCGAACAGCAACAGCGCAGCCGCGAGCAGGCCGAAGCCAAGCGGCGTGAACACGACAGCGTGCGCCAGCAATTGCAGCAGAAACAGGGCCGTCAGGCGACCTTGCAGGCACTGATCAAGGCTGCCATGGGCGATGAAGCCCAGGGTGTGCGCGATTGGCTGGCGAGTCATCAGTTGCGCGAAGCGCGGCGTCTGGCGCAGGAATTGAGCGTCGAGCCCGGGTGGGAAGCGGCGGTCGAGGCCGTATTGGGCGATCGCTTACAGGCCATTGCCATTGACTCGCTCGATTCTGTGAGCGGCGCCATCAGTCGGTTTCAGGACGGTACTCTGACGCTGCTGTCTACCGAGCGCACCCGTGATGTGGGCGATACCAGTCAGTCGTTGCTGCGCAAGGTGCAGTGTGATCGTGATCTTTCGCCCTGGCTTGCCTCGGTTTACACCGCCACCAGCCTCGACGAGGCACTGGCGCGCCGGGAAAGCCTGGCCCCGCACGAAAGCCTGATTACTCCGGATGGCGTCTGGATCAGCCATAACTGGTTGCGTATCCGGCGCGGGGAGGGCGGTTCCGACGGCCTGCTCAGCCAACAGCAGGAACTGGAAACCCTGGTCGATGAACTCGACGAACTCGAAGCGGTTGAGGAAGACCTCGAGGTCAGCCTGAACATGGCGCTGATGCAGCAGAAGGCCATTGAGGAAGAGCGTGAGCAGGTGCAGCGCGACAACCAGCAGTTGTCGCGTCAGTTGGCCGAAGCCAAATCGGAACTCAGTGGCCGCCGGGTACAGGCCGAGCAGATGCGCGAGCGCCGCGCCCGCCTGAACGAAGACATTCAGGAAGTCGAAACGCAAATGGCCGCCGAGCGCGAAACCCTGGCCATGGACCGCGAAGAACTGCAGCAGTCACTCGATTCCATGGAAGAAGATGTCGACGAGCGCGAAGCCCTGATGGCCGAGCGCGAAGAGCACCGCATTACCCTCGACGAAAAGCGCGATGCCGTCCGCCAGGCACGCGATGCCCAGCATCAACTGCAATTGAAACAACAGACGCTTCAGACCGAAGTGAACTCGTTGAACGGTGCCCTGGAGCGCGCTGCACAGCAAAAAGAACGCGCACAGGAGCGCCTGGAGCGTCTGAAATCCCAGATGGACGACCGCCTGGACCCATTGGACGACTTGCGCGAGACGCTCGAAATCAAACTCGAAGCGCGACTGGAACTGGAAGAATCGCTGCAGGAAAAGCGCACCGCCATGGAAAGCTCAGATGCCGAAATGCGCTCACTGGAGCAGCAGCGTGTGGTGGCTGACCAGCAAGCGATGTCAGTGCGCACCGAGCTTGAGCAACACAAAATGGCAGCCCAGACCCAGATTACCCGGCGTGCGACGCTGGCCGAACAATTGGCCGAGCAGCAGTTTGACCTGGATACCGTCATCGCCAATTTGCCAGAAAACGCCAACGAGGCGGAATGGGAGGCGGGCCTTGAGCGGCTGGCGGCGAAAATTCAGCGGCTGGGGCCGATCAATCTGGCGGCGATCGAAGAGTACCAGACGCAAAGTGAGCGTAAACGTTACCTCGATGAGCAGGATCAGGACTTGCAGCGAGCGCTGGAGACACTGGAGAATGCGATTCGTAAGATCGACCGCGAAACCCGCACCCGCTTTAAGGAAACCTTTGATCGGGTGAACCAGGGGTTGCAGGAGCTGTTTCCCAAGGTCTTCGGTGGTGGCCATGCTTATCTGGAGCTGACCGGCGATGACTTGCTCGATACCGGTGTGGCGATTATGGCCCGGCCGCCGGGCAAGCGGAACAGCACCATTCATTTGTTGTCCGGCGGCGAGAAGGCACTGACGGCCATCGCCCTGGTGTTCAGTATTTTCCGGCTGAATCCGGCGCCGTTCTGTATGCTGGATGAAGTGGACGCGCCGTTGGATGATGCCAACGTCGGACGTTATGCAAAATTGGTGGAGGCTATGGCCGAACACGTACAGTTTATCTACATCACCCACAACAAGATTGCGATGGAAATGGCGCACCAACTGATGGGTGTGACCATGAATGAGCCGGGCGTGTCGCGCCTGGTGTCTGTGAATGTTGAGGAGGCTGCCGAATTGGCAGCCATGTAACGGGGACCAGCGAATGGAATTGCGTGACGTACTGATCATACTGGGCATCGTGTTGATTGCCGTGATCGTCTGGGACGGGGTGCGCCGCATGAAACTGCGTAAGCCCAAGCCCCGCCGTCCGGTAACCGACCTGGGGCCCGACCCGGAAGAAGAAAAGAAAAAAGCGGAACTGGCGCGCGAGCTGCCAAACGGCGGTGCGCGCGTGCGCGACATGACCGAAGAGGAGCGCGAAGTCATTTCCTCCCGGCTGAATTTGCGCGAGCGGGTACCCATGTTGATGGATTCGGTCGATGCCGAACCAGAGGCCGAACGGGAAACACCAGCCCCTGCCGATGGCCGGGTAGAGCAGCAGGCCCTCGATTTTGACCGGGAGCCCGACCCGCAAGAACCGGTGGTTGAACCGAAAAAAACAGCGCCAACAGCGCAACACGGCTCAGGTTCGCAGCCGTCGATTTCCGCCAAAGACAACGACACAGAGCACTGGGATTCTGACTGGCATTTCAGCGCCGTGGATGAAGACGCCCAGGACGACGCAGAGACAGACACTGACGATCTGGCTCCGGCAAGAGAGCCCGATGCCGCCGATTCGCCCTCTTACGAAACGGACGACCTGGCCGCAGATGACGAGTCTGACGAGCTGGAAGCGTCTAAAGAAGCAGAAGAACCCGACCAGGCACAGTCAGAACCGGAACCGGACACAACCACCGACTCGCAAGCGGCAGACCAACCGCAGCGAGACGCTGAATACAAGGAAGACACGCGCCCGGTCGAGGAGCTGGTGATCATGCATGTGATGGCCCGCGACAAGGGCGAGATAGCGGGCGGTGACTTGCTGGAACTATTGCTGCGTGCTGGTTTGCGTTTCGGCCCGCTCGATATTTTTCACTACCGCAACCCTCAGGGCCAGATGGAATTCAGCCTGGCCAACTGCGTGCAACCGGGTACGCTGAATCCGGACGCGATGGACCAGATGACCACGCCCGGCGTGACCATTTTCATGCAGTTGCCGTTGCGTGCCGACATGATGACGTCTTTCGATCACATGTACGAAATGGCGGTGTATTTAAGCAAAAACCTGGATGCGGACCTGCTCGACGAAGAGCACAGTACCGTCACGCCGCAACGGGTCGAACATTACCGCGAACGGCTGCGCAACTTTGCCCGCTCGCAACTGATTCAGGCCCACGAATGATCAGACCAACGGCATGACCGAACCGAACACGACCCATCACAGCCGCACCGACCTCGACCAACTGGTAGAGCGCATTCGTCAGCTTGATTACGAGTACTACGTGCTTAACGAGTCGAGCATGCCGGATGCCGAATACGACCGGCTGATGCAGGCGCTGATCGCCATTGAACGCGAACACCCAGACTGGGTGCGGGAAGACTCCCCGACTCAGCGTGTCGGTGGCCAGCCCCAGGCCGGCTTTACTCAGGTGCAACACGAAGTGCCGATGTTGTCGCTCGACAATGCTTTCAGCGATGACGACATGGCAGCCTTTTACAAGCGGTTGCAAGACCGGATGAACACCACCGAGCCGCTGGAACTGGCCTGTGAACCCAAGCTCGATGGCATCGCCGTCAGCCTGTTGTATGAAAACGGCCGCCTGGTACGTGGCGCTACCCGCGGCGACGGCACCACGGGCGAAGACATCACCGCCAACGTCCGCACCATACGCAGCATTCCACTGAGCCTGCGTGGCGATGACTGGCCAGCCTTGCTGGAAGTGCGGGGCGAAATTTACTTGCCGCGCGATGGCTTCGAGCGCATGAACGCTCTGGCTCTGGAACAGGGCGAGAAGGTGTTCGTGAACCCGCGCAATGCCGCGTCGGGCAGTTTGCGCCAGCTCGACCCTCAGTTGACGGCCAAACGGCCGCTGGAAATGTGCTGCTATTCGGTCGGTCGCATCGAAGGCGGCCAGTTGCCCGTTACTCATTACGATACGTTGAATGCGTTGGCGGGCTGGGGGTTGAAGATCAACCCGGAAAGCCGCGTAGTGACTGGTCTTGAGGAAATGCTGGCTTACTATCAGCAATTGCTCGACCGTCGTGATCAGTTGCCGTATGAAATCGACGGCATCGTCTACAAGATCAACAGCTTTCAGTTGCAGCAGCGTCTCGGCTTTGTTTCACGGGCGCCACGCTGGGCCATTGCCCGCAAGTTTCCCGCGCAGGAAGAACTGACCCGTTTGCTGGATGTGGAGTTTCAGGTCGGCCGCACTGGCGCGCTGACCCCGGTTGCCCGGCTTGAGCCCGTATTCGTCGGTGGCGTGACGGTCAGCAACGCCACACTGCACAACATGGACGAAGTCGAGCGCATTGGGGTCCATATTGGCGATACCGTTATCGTGCGCCGTGCCGGTGATGTGATTCCGCAGGTAGTGCGGGTTTTGGAAGACCAGCGCCCGGCGGATGCCCGGCCAGTCACCCTGCCAGAGGCCTGCCCGGTTTGTGGCTCCGCCGTAGAACGGGTAGACGGTGAAGCGGTGTCCCGCTGCACCGGCGGCATTCACTGTGATGCTCAGCGCCGCGAAGCGCTCAAGCATTTTGTGTCGCGCCGGGCGCTCGACATTGAAGGCCTGGGTGAGAAGCTGATCGACGCCTTGCTGGAAAAAGGGCTGCTGCACACCCCGGGTGATATCTTTGAACTGACCGCCGATCAACTGGTCGAACTCGATCGCATGGGCGAAAAATCCGCCAGTAATGTGATCGCGGCGATTGAGTCTGCCAAACAGACCACCTTGCCGAGGTTTCTGTATGCGCTGGGCATCCGGGAGGTCGGGGTGACCACGGCCGCTAACCTGGCTCAGCATTTTGGTGGCCTCGAAAAACTCTGGAATGCCACGGAAGAGGCGTTGCTTGAGGTCGATGATGTCGGCCCCAAAGTCGCGGCCCATGTGCGCCATTTCTTTGAAGAGCCCAACAATCGGCTGGAGATCGAGCGACTGGTCGGCCTGGGGATCGTCTGGCCCGACCCGGCGCCGGCATCCGGCTCAATGCCGCTGGCGGGGCAGACCTGGGTCGTCACCGGCAAACTCGAAGCCCTGAGCCGCGATGAAGCCAAGGATTATCTGCAGCGCCTGGGCGCCAAGGTGGCCGGCAGTGTGTCGGCAAAAACCACCCAACTGGTCGCCGGGCCAGGGGCGGGCAGCAAACTGAAAAAAGCCACCGACCTGGACGTGCCGGTGATGGATGAAACGCAATTTTTAGAGGTTTTAAGGGAGCACCAGTTATGGCAATAACGGCCGGCGTAACCGCCGATCTAAACCGATTGCCGCGGGAGGGTTGCTGAGATGGATCAGGAAACCCTGGTGTACGGCGTCATTCGCGATGTGCCGTCAAACGACACTCGCTTTCTGCTGAACAGCCGGCTGGTCAATTGCGACGCCATTCTCAGCCTGACCGATCTGGACAGCTTTCCCTACCTGACCACCAGCATGTTCTCGATACCGACCGAAGAACTGGAGCAGGGCACTTACCAGACTCAGGTCATCCACTTTGCGGCTTCCTATCAGGCGGTGGAGTACCACTGGGAAGCCTGGATCGCCAAGTTCGAACAACTGTTGAAGAAAATGTTCTGGGTCTCGGCCACGGTGCACCTTGAAACCGAGCTGTCTGGCAACCATACCTTTCAGTGGGACAGCCCCGGAGCCTACCACGCCCCGAGTGATGATTTGTCCGTACACTGCGAATGGGAGCATGAAGTGTCGTTTGGACGAGCCAGACCGTGATCATACCCGCCGAAGAGCTGGCGCCCGAAACGCTGGATGGTATTGTCCGGGAGTGGTTGATGCGCCAGGGCGAAGACTGGGGTCTGGTCGAGGGTGGTCTCGATGACGCCATTCCGCTGGCCCGGGCCCGTGTGTTGAAAGGCGATCTGGTGATTCTGTGGAGCGAGACCGAAGAGACGCTGAACATCCTGCCTCGCGATGAAGTCCGCCGCAGCGATCAGAAAGAGGCCTGGGAAGACCAGACTGGCCGCGGTTCTGATGAGTACGACAGGGATCAGTCGGGCGATGCCTGACAAAATCCGGAACTGACCTGTAACCGCCTCTCAGCCGTATTTACAGCAAGCCCTTCATTCATCATCACCCAATCGAATCAGAGGTCGTTCCGATGAACTCCTGGATACTCTACAGCCTGGCGCTCGTCGCCATCATCATCATTGCCGTACTGGCCACCATTGCCTGGCGTCTGCAGCGCCAGGTTCGACAGCAAGCCCAAGCGCGCGAGCAAGCCCAGGCCGCTTACGATCAGAAAACCGAAGAGCGCCGGGCGTTTGTGTTGCAAAGCCTGGAAATCATTTCGACCAACGTGCTTGAAGAAGACCTGAACCTGACCGAGGCGACCATTCGCTGCAAGATTCTGCTCGATTCACTGGAATTGCCAGAAGCCGAGCGTCAGTCGTATCAGGTGCTCGATCAGGTATTCGACCAGGTGCAGGGGTTCGATACCCACCAGGCTCGCAAAGACCTGACCCCGGCAGAGCGCCATCGCCAGGATCAGCAACGCGAAAAGATAGAATCGGAATTTGAAGCCGCACTGAAAGACTGCTTCACCCGCCTACAACAAATCAACCGGGCAACGGTTCAATAGCAGAATCGCGAAGGGCGGCATGAGTGCTTATGTGGGGGCGCCGTGAATACGTCCATGTAGGCTTAACTTCGGCTCCATGCCTCAGATACCCCCACATAAACACTCATGCCGCCCGTCGCTTAGCTCTAGCCAATTTGAGAATCATAAAGCCAAACCTAGGGAGCCTCTGAATAACTCCCCCGGGGCTCTGGCTTATCCGAGGGACGTTGCCACAAGGCGGACTTATGCAGGAATGTCTAGACCTTTCAAATGAGTCCAACGCGGTGGCAGCGTTCCTCGGAAAGTCGGAATGCCGCACCACCCGAAGGGCGCGGCTAAAACGTCCTGCCCCGGCGTTGCACTTCTTGACAAGGGCTACGGCCATTGCGCTGCGAAGTGCGTCGGAGTGCCGCCCACTTGGCCAGAACGTTTTAGCTCGCGCAGCGCCCTGGGGGAGTTGTTCAGAGGCTCCCTGGTCTATTCACCTGCCCTTGGCACCCTCAAACGATAGCTGAGCACAGCGCGTTCACCAGCAGGCAAGCTGTAGATTAGCCACTGAATATAGCCAATCTCATTGGCGGGCATCTCGACACCGGCCGGGAAGAATGTATTGCCATTACGTGACAGGCGAAACTCACCGTCGCGACCGTCCAGCTTGAACGAGCCTTCTATGAGCTGAGCACCACCGGTTGGTACGGTATTCACCAGCAACAAATCCGTGAGTGTCTGATTGCCAGTATTAACCGCCTCGACTTCCAGCTCCAGCAGATCGCCAGGGCGGGCTTCGGTGATTTCAGCACGATTAAAATTGGTGTCACCTTCTGCTTTGGTTAAGCGGTAGAAGGTTTCTTTTACCTCTATTTGGCTTTCCGCAAGGGCGCCGACACTGATCAGGCACAACAGGGTTACCAGCCAGAGGCGGGGGTGTTTAGTCCATTCGAGCGTCCACTTCATGAGTCCCTCCTGAGAATCTGCACGGTCAATCTTTAGGCATAGTATCCATATATGATTAACTTTACACCGATTGCGTCCGGCATAACGAGCTCTGGCGTCTTGAGTCAGAAATTCGCGCTGATTTAGCCAATGAGTAGCGAAGGACTGTTGGGTGCGTCTACTGGGGGCCGTTAGACCACATGGATGTGGTCTCCGAGTCTACATGGACGTATTTACGACGTGCCTCCAGTAGACGTACCCGACAGTCCGTTTTGCCACCGAAGTAGCAGAAAGCAATCTGCCGCATTACCCAGCGAATTCCTGACTCAAGACGCGAGAGCGAACCACTAGACGAATCAGATACCGGTGTCACGCCATTGCGGGGCTAGTTTGACCAGCCAGTCGGTCAGGGCGTCGGACATCAGCAACGCATCGGTGCGCGGGTCATCGGAGTCGGCGCTTTGCTCGATCAGGGTGTCGGTGAACTTCAGGCGCTTCAGCGTGAAGGTGTCGTCGATGACGGCCTGGCAGTTATCGTTCAGCACAATGCCCATCTGGCGGATACGCATGCCGCTGTCGAGGGAGTGGCCAATTTCCGGGGCTTCCAGATCGAGGTTGCGGTAGCGTGCCTTGATCGTCGGGTCCTCAGCCATGACCAGTTCGAGGTCTTCCAGCAGTTCGGTGCCTTCTGGCCGGCGTTCGGGCTGCTGGAACCACTCAGTCAGAATGGCGCTGCCCGCGACGGATTTGCCAACGGGAATGACCGGCAGCGAGCCAATGCTTTCGCGCAGGTGAGCGGTGAAGTCATCGGCATTTTTTTCGCTGGCCGCGTTGATCACCAGCCACTGGTGCTTCAGGTCGATCCAGGCGCTGGTACGGCGGGTTTTGTGAAACGCCCGGGGCAGCAGCTCGGCCCGCAACTGCTCTTTGAGAGCCTCTTTTTCCTTGCGGCCCGGGCGGCGGCCTTCGGCTTCTTCGACGGCGTCTATTTTTTCCGCCAGTTGTTCGTTCAATACACTGGCCGGCAGGATTTTTTCCTGAACCTGAGCGGTGATGAACAGGCGATCGCCGACTTTCTCGCACAGCATCTGGCTGTCCTTGAACGGGGCGACCCAGCCAAAGGCGCTTTCCTGAAGGGCCGTCAGGCCAGTGAAGGGCGTTTGAGCCAGTTTTTCGTTGAGTTGGTCTTCAGAACCAGACCAGGCGTCGGTGAAACGATACACACGTGCGTTTTTAAACCACATTAAGCCAGCTTCCCATCGGCAGTCGAAATCGAAAGGGGGGCAGTGTACTGGGTTCGCCCGGCCAGCAAAACCACTTTGCCGCATCCTGCCCAGGGTTTACCCTGAGGCTGTGATGAAGCACTAAACAGGAATCTTAAATGACCGTTTTACCCGGGCGCGGCTGGCCGCAGTCA
The DNA here is from genome assembly GCF_004000275.1 of Saccharospirillum alexandrii. Taxonomy (GTDB): domain Bacteria; phylum Pseudomonadota; class Gammaproteobacteria; order Pseudomonadales; family Natronospirillaceae; genus Saccharospirillum; species Saccharospirillum alexandrii. Next base: position 865,549 of record NZ_RCIP01000001.1, on the reverse strand, counting down.
GTCTCCTTGACGATCAGAATACTGCTGTCGATCTCCGGACTGTGCCTGCTGGGTTCTCTGGCCGGCGTGTCCGACTGGCTGGAGTATCATCGGTTTGCCGTTGCCAGCGGAGACCTGTGGCGCCCGCTGACGGCCTGGGTAGCCCAGCTAAACCCGTCTCATTGGTTGGTTAACCAGGGTGGCCTGGTGTTATTGGCGCTGTTGCTGCCTGGCCAGTGGCAGCGCCAGGATACGCTGGCCTTTGTATGGATCTGGTTGTTGTGTAGTCTCTGGCTGGCATTTGGGCCCTATAGTCAATACGCCGGGCTCTCCGGCCTACTTTATGGCTGGCTGATTTGGGGGCTATGGCGCAGCCCGCATTACAGCGGGCTGATTCGTTTGGTAGTAGCGCTGGTTCTGGTAACTAAAGTCGTCACTGAAAACCTGTCGGGGCCTTATGCAGGCGGGGCCAGCGGGGTGTCGGTTTTTATTCGCGGTGACATCGCCGTGCAATCGCATCTGTCGGGGCTGGTTGCCGGCTTGGTGGCCGTACTCTTAGCCTGGGGCCGGAGTGTTACGCGCAATCGCCATTAATGCTTCGGCCCCGCGGCTCAGAGTTCGCCCCTGATGCCAGATCACCCCCAGGTGGCGGGTTAGCTGTAACTGCTCCACTGGCAATACTCTTACGCTGTCATCGATCAAGCGCGGTGGCAGTAAGCTCCAGCCCAAGCCGCTGGCGACCAGAGCGCGAATGGTTTCCAGATAGTTTACCGCCAGGGTGCGCGACAGCGGCAGGTGGTGGCGCTGAAAAGTCTGTTCGATCAGCCGGTAGGTGGTGGTCTGGGCATCCGGCAAAATAGCCCTGAAATGCACCAGCTCGTTCAGGCGTATTTTGCCCTTGCGCTGGGTCAGGGGGTGATCGGGGCTGACAACAAACTCAAGTTTGTCTGTCCACAGGGTTTCTTTGCGCAACTCACGCGGCAGGGTGGTGGGAAGCGTAATAAAGGCCAGTTCCAGATCGCGCCGGGCAATAGCTTGCAGCGTCTGTTCGGATTCCAGAAACTGGACGTCCAGATGAGCATCCGGGAACTGATCGGTCAGTGATCGAAGCAGAGGCCCCAAATAGTGCAAGCCAATATGGTGACTGCTGGCAATGCTCAACTGCCCAACCTGATCACTGCCGGCCTGGCTAACGGCGAGGCGGGCGTCGCGAATGTCTTCCAGAATGCGACCGGCCCGATCAACCAGCAGACGACCACTTTCCGTCAGATAAACATCCCGGCCTATCCGGTCGAACAGTTGCACCCCAAGCGATTGCTCCAGATTGGCAACCCGCTTGGAAATAGCCGGTTGAGTCAGAAACAGGCGTTCGGCGGCCCGGCTGAACGAGCCGGTCTCGGCCACGGCCAGAAAGGCTTCCAGGCTGGTGTGATCCATATGTATTCCAGTTGGTTATGGAAAATATAAAAATAATAAATTTGTATTATTCATCAGTCTACATAGACTGTGCAGCACAGACAAATACCGTGACAAAAACCAAAAATCACCAGGCGTTGAGGCCTTTGGTTACACAAGTTTCGGGGTTAAGTTCACCTCGCTGGCATGGGTCCGCACCGGATACCGGGTATGCCTCTGTGGGGTCGGCGTAAATCCATCCATGGAGCCTAGGCCGCAGCATCCATGCTGCGGACTACCCCACAGAGACACACCCGGTACCCGGTGCTAGTCTTCTGAGCGAATTCCGAAACTGGAGTAAACGGAGGCGTCGAAGCTGGTACTCCGCAGGAGGGGACGGCATGGCCGGCAAGACCTTGTACGACAAATTATGGGATGCTCATAAAGTATCCGAGCGTGAAGATGGCACGGCGTTGATCTATATCGACCGCCATCTGCTGCATGAAGTGACCTCGCCGCAGGCATTTGAAGGCTTGCGGCTGGCGGGTCGCAAGCCCTGGCGGCTGGATACCAACCTGGCGACACCGGACCATAACGTCTCTACCGATCTGGCTGAACGCCAGGCAGGTGTCGCGGGTATTCGTGATGAGATCTCGCGTATTCAGGTGACCACGCTTGATGATAACTGCACCGCCTTTGGTGTTCGCGAGTTCAGCATGAACGACATCAATCAGGGCATTGTGCATGTGGTTGGGCCGGAGCAGGGCGCGACCTTGCCCGGCATGACCATCGTGTGTGGTGATTCGCATACTTCCACGCACGGGGCCATGGGGTCGCTGGCGTTTGGCATTGGCACCTCCGAAGTGGAGCACGTGCTGGCAACCCAGTGTCTGATTCAGCGCAAGATGAAGAACATGCGCATTCGGGTTGAAGGTGATCTGGCGCCTGGCATTACCGCCAAAGACGTTGTGTTGTACATCATCGGCCAGATTGGTACCGCCGGCGGTACCGGCTATGCGATCGAGTTTGCGGGCTCTGCGTTGCAGTCTCTTTCGATGGAAGGCCGGATGACGGTCTGTAACATGGCGATTGAGGCCGGCGCCCGTGCCGGCATGGTGGCGGTAGATGAAACCACCATCGAGTATTTCAAAGGCCGCCCCTTCGCGCCCAAAGGTGAGATGTGGGATCGCGCTGCCGACTACTGGCGCACCCTGGTCAGCGATGAAGACGCGACCTTTGATAAAGAAGTCGTGCTGCAGGCGGCCGATATCGAGCCTCAGGTCTCCTGGGGCACCTCGCCGGAAATGGTGGCGGGTGTGAGCGGCAAGGTACCGAACCCGAGCAATGTGGCCGATGAAGACAGCCGCAAAGGCGTTGTGCGTGCACTGGAGTACATGGGACTTCAGGCCGACCAGCCAATCGAATCGATCCGGCTCGACCGGGTGTTCATTGGTTCCTGCACCAATTCACGCATCGAAGATCTGCGGGCCGCTGCGGCCGTGGTGAAAGGTCACAGTGTTGCCAGCAGTGTCAAGCAGGCGATGGTTGTGCCTGGCTCCGGCCTGGTGAAACAACAGGCAGAAGCGGAAGGGTTGGATGCGATTTTCAGAGCGGCTGGTTTTCAGTGGCGTGAACCCGGCTGTTCGATGTGCCTGGCGATGAACGCCGACAAGCTGGGGCAGGGCGAGCATTGCGCCTCGACTTCAAACCGCAATTTTGAGGGCCGTCAGGGCTTTGGTGGTCGTACCCATCTGGTCAGCCCGGCCATGGCTGCTGCGGCTGCCATTAAAGGGCACTTTGTTGATATCCGCACCTGGCAGGAGGGCGCAGCATGAAACCATTTACAACGGTGACTGGCCTGGTAGCCCCCATGGACCGGAGCAATGTCGATACCGACATGATCATTCCCAAGCAATTTTTGAAGTCGATCAAGCGCAGCGGCTTTGGCCCCAATTTGTTCGATGAAGTGCGTTATCTGGATGAAGGTCAGCCGGGCATGGACAACAGCAAACGTCCGCTGAACCCCGATTTCGAGCTGAACAAGCCGCGCTATGCCGGTGCCCAGGTGTTGCTGGCCCGCAAAAACTTTGGCTGCGGTTCAAGCCGCGAGCATGCCCCATGGGCGCTTGAGGATTATGGGTTTCGAGCGATCATCGCGCCGAGTTTTGCCGATATCTTTTACAACAACTGCTTCAAGAACGGTCTGCTGCCCATCGTGCTTGCCGATGACATCGTCGACCGGTTGTTTGACGCGGTCGCCAGTACAGAAGGCTACAAGCTGACCATTGACCTTGAAAACCAGAAGGTGGTTACGCCAGAGGGCGATGCCTTTGACTTTGAGGTGAACGCGTTTCGCAAACACTGCTTGATCAACGGTCTCGATGACATCGGCCTGACGCTGCAGGATGCCGACGCTATTCGCGCCTATGAAACCCGCCGCGAGCAGGAAACCCCCTGGGTATTCGGACACATTCGTTAAGGAAACGACATGACAGCTAACAACAACGCTTCCATTCTTATTTTACCCGGCGATGGTATTGGGCCTGAAATTGTCACTCAGGCCGAACGGGTTCTGAACGCGGTGGCCGAGCGGGAAGGGCTGACGCTGACGCTCGATCATGCCCTGGTCGGTGGTGCTGCCATTGAGGCAACGGGTAAGCCGTTGCCGGAAGACACTCTGGCCAAGGCTCGGGCGGCCGATGCCATTCTGCTCGGTGCTGTGGGTGGCCCGCAATGGGATAGCCTTGATATGGCGGTCCGCCCAGAGAAAGGCTTGCTGGGGTTGCGCTCCGAACTGGCGCTGTTTGGTAATCTGCGCCCGGCTATCCTGTACCCGCAACTGGCCAGTGCTAGCTCGCTCAAGCCCGAAATCGTCTCCGGGCTCGATATTCTGATCGTGCGCGAACTGACCGGTGGCATCTATTTCGGACAGCCGCGTGGCGAGTTTGTCAATGATCGTGGCGAGCGTGAAGGCTTCAACACCTATCGCTACAACGAGACTGAAATCCGTCGCATCGGTCGGGTTGCCTTTGAAGCAGCGCGTAAGCGTGGCAAGCGCCTGTGCTCGGTTGATAAGGCCAATGTCCTTGAAGTTACGGTATTGTGGCGCAATATCATGAAGGAACTGTCAGCCGAATATCCGGATGTGGAGTTGTCGCATATGTACGTCGACAACGCCGCCATGCAGCTGGTACGGGCGCCGAAGCAGTTTGATGTGATGGTGACCGGCAACATGTTTGGCGATATTTTGTCCGATTGCGCCGCCATGCTGACCGGTTCCATTGGCATGCTACCGTCGGCTTCGCTCGACGCTGACGGCAAGGGCATGTACGAGCCGATTCACGGCAGCGCTCCGGATATCGCCGGCAAGGGCATCGCCAACCCGCTGGCAACAATACTGTCAGTGGCGATGATGTTGCGATACTCGCTCGGCCAGGCTGCGGCCGCCGATGCGATTGAGCGGGCGGTAAGTGATGTGCTCGACCAGGGGCTGCGCACAGCTGATATTGCGGCTACCGGTGAAGCGGCGGTCTCAACAGACGCCATGGGCGATGCCGTTGTCGCGGCACTGACAAAGTAATCGTCGCCCGATTCGGACGACCAATGGCCCGGATGAGCCGGGTCTCGCTGATGCTGCCGACAGGCGGCCAGCGCAAATACAGGTGACGTCGTTGCCGTGAGCAGGGCGTGAACACTGAGAGGAATAGAATGAAAGTCGGTTTTGTAGGTTGGCGTGGCATGGTGGGCTCGGTCCTGATGCAACGCATGCGCGAAGAAAACGATTTTGCAGGCATCGAGCCGGTATTTTTTACCACCAGCCAAGCCGGTCAGGCCGCGCCAGACGTTGGCCAGGGCCCGGCCGTGCTGGAAAAAGCGACGGATATTGAGGCGCTGGCGGCCTGTGATGTCATCATCACCTGCCAGGGGGGCGATTACACCTCGGAAGTCTATGAACCCTTGCGCAAGACAGGTTGGCAGGGCTATTGGCTGGATGCCGCCTCAACGCTGCGCATGGCGGATGAATCGGTCATCGTGCTCGACCCGGTTAACCGGGATGTGATTGACCGCGCCGTTGATGCCGGTACCAAAACCTTTGTCGGTGGTAACTGCACTGTCAGCCTGATGCTGATGGGTCTGGGCGGCCTGTTCCGTGAAAACCTGATCGAATGGGTGTCACCCATGACCTATCAGGCAGCCTCGGGTTCCGGTGCTCAGCACATGCGCGAGTTGCTGCAGCAAATGGGCTCGGTGCATAACATTTCTGAGCCGTTCCTGGCCGACCCGGCCTCGGCCATTCTGGAGCTGGACAAGACGGTTTCAGAATTCATCCGCAGCGATGAATACCCGCGCGATCACTTTGGCGTGCCCCTGGCAGGCAGCCTGATTCCCTGGATCGACTCGGCTTTGCCGTCTGGTCAGAGCAAGGAAGAGTGGAAAGCCCAGGTGGAAGCCAACAAGATTCTTGGCCGCAGCGATTCGCCGATACCGATCGATGGCCTCTGTGTGCGCGTGGGTGCCATGCGCTCACATAGCCAGGCAATGACGATCAAACTGCGCAAAGACGTACCACTGAACGACGTTGAGTCGATTCTGGCCAGTGCCAACGACTGGGTTAAGGTGATCCCGAACGAACGCGAAGCGACGATGCAGGAACTGACACCGGCCAAAGTCACCGGCACCATGTCAGTGCCCGTAGGGCGCCTTCGCAAACTGGCCATGGGCGATGATTATCTGGGTGCCTTTACTGTCGGTGACCAGCTGTTGTGGGGGGCTGCAGAGCCGATTCGCCGCATGCTGGCGATTTTGAACCACAAAATCTAGGCGCTGGACGGATGAGCGCGGCGAGCCGGGCAAAATAAGCAGTTCGCCGCGTTTTTCTTTTAATTTCAATTGCTTATTTATGACAAAGCGACGTGCCAGCGTCGCTTTTTTGCGTTTGGTCGCTAAAAAAGTGTGATCAAAGCGATAACAAAAAACCCCTTGTGTTGCGAAAAATCCTTTTATCAATAATACTTAGCGTAAGTTTTGAAAGTCCTTTCTAGTTTTCAAAGCCGTTAATTTGGGTGTGCAATAAAAATTGAGAACCAGTTCTCGAATTAAGGCGCCCTGACCATACAATAGCGAACTCCTTTTCAATATATTGGTGCCAAATGTGGTATTGATATCAGGGTTGAGGGAAGGGAAAAGGACGATGTTCAAAAAACAAGCGCTTGTATTTGCTATTTCTGCGCTGGCGTTTACAAATGTAGCGCATGCGCTTGGATTGGGTGATATTGAGCTCAATTCGAACTTGAATGAACCGCTCGATGCGGACATAGAACTTACGCAATTGCGTGGCCTGACTGCGGGTGAAATCATCCCGACCCTGGCCAGCAACGATGCCTTCGTGCGCGCTGGCATTGAGCGCAGTTTCTTTCTGTCCAACATTCAGTTTTCCCTCGAGGAGAACGAGGCGGGTGATCTGATCATCGCACTGGAGACCCGTCAGCCAGTTCGCGAGCCCTTTCTGAACTTTCTGGTTGAAGTGAACTGGCCCGGTGGGCGGTTGCTGAAAGAGTACACCTTGCTGCTCGACCCGCCTGTATTCGATACCGGGGTGGTTGGCGAGTCTCTGGTGATCGATCCGGCAGCCCGGCAGGAAGCTGCCCCGAGCCGCGAAATCAGCACGACCACAACCGTCTCTCAGAGCAGCCAGGAGACTGCACCGGTGCCGGCAGAGACCGAACCGCGTGAAGACAACCTAGCGGGTGACGAATACCGTGTACAGCGCAACGACACTCTGTGGGAAATTGCCATGCGGGTGCCGGGACGAGACGGTTACAACATGCAGCAGGTCATGCTGGCCTTGCAGGATGTTAACCCCGATGCCTTCCTGAACGACAACATCAATCGCCTGAAAGCCGGCAGCGTGCTGACGTTCCCGACGGCTGAGCAAATGGGCAGTCGCAGCGTTCAGGAAGCTATCCGGGAAGTTGAAAGCCAGAATCAGGGTCGGGCGGCTTCATCCAGGCCGACCACAGCTTCTGCGGAAGCAACCGAAGTTCAGCTGTCTGCGACAGAATCGACCAGTTCAGCGTTGCCTGAACAGGACGGCGAGCGCGACCCGGACGGTTACCTGGAAGTGTCGGCCGATGGCGAAGCCGGCACGAGCGCCGGTGGTGAATCGGTCGATCAGGGTGAGCTTGAACGGCTCGAGAATGAACTGGCCATTGCCGGTGAGTTGAACGATCAGTTTGAGCGTGAGCGTAATGAACTGCAGAGCCGGGTATCCGAGCTCGAAGAGCAGCTCGCTATCATGGAGCGGATGATCAATCTGCAAAGTGGTGATGCAGCGGCTTTTCAGGCAGAGCTTGCAGAGCAGGCAGATGAGGTGGCTGCGAATGAACAGGACGAGTCGGCAATGCCGCCTGCGGCAGTTGATGCAACAACCGACAGCCCGGATGACAGCACAGCATCGCCAGTTGAACAAGGTGACGCTACTGAACCCGCTCAAACAGAACCAGAGGCTGTAGCGGAACCCGAGCCTCAGCCGGAACCAGAACCGCAACCTGTTGTTCCACCTGCTCCCGAACCCGGTGTAATGGGGTTCCTCCAGCCGGCGATTAACTGGGTAACCTCCAGCGTTGCCAATATGGTGGCGGCAGCGGCGGGCCTGATGGTTATTCTGCTGTTGCCTTTCTACCTGCGCAGCCGGCGTAACAAGAACGAAGAAGAAAACCTGGTTGACCTCGACGATGCCGACACAGCCGATGTAGACCCGGGTTTCGACGAAAACTTCGACGATGACATGATCGACAGTTTCGATGCCGAAGACGATTTCGAAGACCTCGCTACTGACGATACTGACGCCACCAGTGATGCGGTCATGGAAGCTGAGATGTACATGGCCTATCAGAAATACGATCAGGCTGAAGAGAAGCTGAAGTCGGCCTTTGCCGAGCAGCCGAACCGAGCTGATATTGGCCTGAAGCTGCTTGAAGTTTATGCGGAAACCGGAAACAGTTCGGCGTTTTCCGAACTGGAGAGCAAGCTGAGCTTGTCGGCTGAGCAAAAAGCTCAGGCAGATGAGTTTCGTAATCGGATGCCACTGCTCGGTGCCAGCGAATCAATGGACTCAGAGTTGGACGATGACGATCTGGACTTTGGTAATTTCAGCGCGGACAGTGAAGATATGTCCTCCCTGGATGACAAGGCAGAATCCAGCGACTTTGAGTACTCTGCATCTGTTGACGACCGCCCGGCGCCAGAGCAGCCTTCCGATTCGAAACTGACACTCGATTCACCAGGCAGTGAAGCGAGCAGTGATCTGGATTTCAGCCTCGACCTCGACGATCTTGAGTTGCCGGAAGGCGACGACGATGAAGGCCTGGATTTCGACTTGCAAGAGCTGGGTCTGGACGACGAAGAGCCGGCAGCGGAGCAGCCAAAACCAGCATCTTCCGAGCTCGATTTTGATTTCGACGAGTCTGAGGGTGGCGAGTTGTCCTCTGATCTCGACTTCAGTCTGGATGAAACATCGCTCGAACCGGAACCGGAACTGCCGAAGCTGGACAGTGAAGATGACCTGGATTTCGACGCTGAGCTTGCATCACTGGACGACGCCGATGATGCGCTCGAGTCGGTTGAGCCAGACGAGCTGCCTACCGACGATAGCCTGAGTCTGGATAATGACGAGTCCGACGACCTGTCCGTAGATCTGGCGGAAGATACCGATCCGCTTCAGGACCTTGCAGACGCCTTGCCGGGTGAAGCTGAGCTTGATGATGATGAGTTCGATTTCCTGTCAGGCAACGACGAAGCCAGCACCAAGCTAGACTTGGCCCGGGCTTACATTGAAATGGACGACAAGGATGGCGCACGTGACATCCTGGAAGAAGTCGCTCATGAAGGCACCGATGAGCAAAAACGCATGGCCAAGGAATTGATGGATCAGCTCTAATCCTTAGTCTGGTCGGGTCTTTTAAACCGACCCGAATGCTGTAAACTGCGCCGCTCCCTGAGCGGCGTTTTTTTTGGACTCATGACAGAAGCATTTCCCTTTTTAAAATCCGGGCACCGTTACCGGGTAGCCATGTGCGTGGAGTACCGGGGCACTGAGTATTATGGCTGGCAGATCCAGAAAACCGGAGTGCGAACCGTTCAGGCTGAACTCACCAAAGCCATTTCCAAGGTGGCCAATGAACCGGTTGATCTTATTGTCGCCGGTCGCACCGACGCCGGCGTTCACGCCAGCAATCAGATTCTGCATTTCGATACGGCCAGCTACCGCAAAGCCTATGGCTGGACGTCGGGCGTGAATACGGAGCTGCCCAACGACATCAGTGTGCAGTGGACTCAGGCCGTGGATATCGATTTTCACGCTCGCTTCTCAGCGCGCGAACGCGCCTACCGCTACATCGTTTATAACGCCCCCATGCCCAGCGGTATTCTGCGCGATGGGATGACGTGGGAGCGCCGCGAACTGAACCTCGAGCGCATGCAGGCCGCTGCCAATCTGCTGCTGGGCGAGCACGACTTCTCGTCCTTCCGTGCGGCCAATTGTCAGGCGCACTCACCCGTGAAAGACGTTCGCGAGCTCAGGCTGGTGCGCCAGGGTCGACTGATCGTGTTGCAGGCGCGCGCCAACGGTTTCCTGTACCACATGGTGCGCAACATCATGGGTGTACTGATGGCCATTGGTCGTGGCGACAAACCGGTCGCATGGGCTCTCGAAGTGCTGGAAGGCCGGGATCGGAACCGGGGCGGCATCACCGCACCAGCGGCTGGCCTGTATTTTGTTAGAGCCCGGTACGAGCGTGGCGATTTGCCCGAACGCGAAGCCGGGCCAGCCATTCTGGATGGGTTTGCCGGCCTGACAGAGGTTTAATTCCGAAAGGCTCATAATACCGCCACTCTTTGTCACCAAGGGCATTGGGACTGGCCCCCGGCTTTGGTAGACTGGCATGGATACTGTCAGGAACGGACCATGAGCCCGGAAAACACGCCTCACCCAGGGCCGCACCCGCGGACCCGAATCAAATATTGCGGCATGACGCGTCAGAGCGATGTTGAGTTTGCTGATCGACTGGGCGTCGATGCCATCGGGCTGGTGTTTTATCCACCAAGTCCGCGAGCCGTTACGCCCGGCCAAGCCGCGCCTTTGGCCAAAGCCGCAGGCGTTTTTTGCAGCCGGGTTGGGTTATTTGTAAACCCCACCGAAGCGGAGGTCCGGGAAACCCTAAGCCTGGTGTCGCTCGATGTACTGCAATTTCACGGCGACGAATCCCCGGATTTCTGTGCCAGCTTCGACCGCCCCTGGATCAAGGCGCTGCGCGTTCGGGATTCCGATTCGCTCGCACAGGCTCTGGACCAATACCAGGACGCAGACGGCTGGATTTTGGATGCCTACAAAGCCGGCGTTCCGGGTGGAACCGGTGAAACCTTTCAATGGTCACTCATCCCAGAACGATGGCGACGCCGTATAGTCTTGGCCGGGGGGCTCACGCCGGCCAATGTGAATGAAGCGGTCTGTGCCATCAGACCGCAGGGCGTAGACGTCAGTGGCGGAATCGAGGCCGGTAAAGGCCTTAAATCGCCCGACAAGATGACTGAATTTATGCGCCAGGTAACCCTGGCCGATGCAGGAAGATAATACCGATGACAACGATTACCGAAGACTACCACGCTCATCCGGACGCGACCGGCCACTTTGGTCCTTATGGCGGGCGTTTTGCTTCAGAAACCCTGATGGATGCGCTCGATGAGCTGTCCGCCATGTACACCAAGTTGAAAGACGACCCCGATTTTCGTCAGCAGTTCGATAAAGACCTGGCGCAATACGTAGGCCGCCCGTCTCCTTTGTATCTGGCGGAGCGCCTGACCAAAAACTGGGGCGGAGCCGACATTTATCTTAAACGTGAAGATCTGAACCACACTGGCGCGCACAAGATCAACAACACCATCGGCCAGGCGCTGCTGGCAAAATACAGTGGCAAGCCCCGGGTGATTGCTGAAACCGGGGCCGGTCAGCATGGTGTTGCAACCGCCACCGTAGCCGCCCGGCTGGGGCTTAAATGCGTGGTGTACATGGGGGCCGAAGACGTAGAGCGCCAGAAGCTGAACGTGTACCGCATGCGGTTGCTGGGTGCGGAAGTGGTGTCGGTAACCTCCGGGTCACGCACCCTGAAAGATGCGATGAACGAAGCCATGCGTGACTGGGTGACCAATGTTGATGACACCTACTACATCATTGGTACGGTCGCTGGCCCGCACCCCTATCCGACACTGGTACGTGATTTCAACTCCATTATCGGTCGTGAAGCACGCCGGCAGATACTGGAGCAAACCGGTGAGCTGCCGGATGCCCTGGTCGCCTGTGTCGGCGGTGGGTCGAATGCCATTGGCCTGTTCTGGGAATTTCTGAACGACGAGGGTGTTGAAATCTATGGTGTGGAAGCCGGTGGGCACGGGCTCGACGGTGATGATCACGCAGCACCCCTGAGCAAGGGCCGCCCGGGCGTGTTGCATGGCAACCGCACCTACATCATGGCCAACGACGATGGCCAGATCAGTGCGACCCATTCTGTATCGGCCGGCCTCGACTACCCCGGTGTTGGGCCCGAGCATGCCTGGTTGAAAGATTCGAACCGCGCAAAATACGTGGCCATTACCGATGATGAAGCGCTGGATGCCTTCCGCGAGTTAACCCGAACCGAAGGCATCATGCCTGCGCTCGAAAGCGCACACGCGATCGCCTATGCCAAGAAGCTGGCCAAGCAGCTGGGCAAGGGCAAGCGTATCATCGTGAATCTGTCTGGCCGGGGTGACAAAGATGTTCACACCGTGGCGGCACTGGATGGTTTGTCAATTTAAGGATCGGTGAGGGGCCCTGACAGCAGGGCCCGCTTCCGTTATCCCACCAAGGAATTGTTATGAGTCGTATTGCTGCTACCTTTGAACGCCTGAAATCCGAGGGTCGCAAGGCCCTGATTCCCTTTGTAACCGCCGGTGACCCGCGCCCCGACGTAACGCTGCCGCTGATGCATGCGCTGGTGGAACAGGGTGCCAACATCATTGAGCTGGGTATGCCGTTCTCCGACCCCATGGCCGATGGTCCGGCGATTCAGCGCGCCAATGAGCGGGCGCTGGCCAATGGCATGTCGCTGCGTAAAACCCTCGACATTGTCGCTGAATTTCGCAAAACCAATCAGGACACGCCCGTTGTATTGATGGGCTACCTGAACCCGGTTGAGTGGATGGGTTACGAGACCTTCGTCAACGCCGCGCACGCAGCCGGTGTTGATGGCTTGTTGATGGTTGATATGCCACCGGAAGAGGGCGGTGGTATCGTTGACTATGCAAAGGCCGTTGGTCTGGATCTGATCTACCTGGTCACGCCCACAACCACTAATGAGCGTTTCGACATTATATGCAAGCGCAGTACTGGCTGGATCTACTATGTGTCACTGAAAGGCATTACCGGGGCCAATACCCTGAACGTCGACGAAGTAGCAGAACGCATGCGCTGGATTGAACAACACACGGACATACCGGTGTGCGTTGGCTTTGGTATTCGGGACGGTGAAACGGCCGCCCGGGTGGCCAGCGTATGCAGTGGCGTCATTGTTGGCTCGGTGCTGGTGAATGCGATTGAGAAGCTGGAATCTGAATCAGCCATTGAAATTTCGTCACAAGTGTCTAAGTTGTTGGGTGATATGCGCACCGCCATGGGTCGCGCATAATGCTTAATTCGAACATCGAATGATGAGGAAGCGATGAGTAGCTGGCTGGACAAAATTGTACCGTCACTGATTCGGTCGGGCGCGAGTCAACGCTCCAGTGTGCCGGAAGGTCTCTGGAAGAAATGCCCCAAATGCAGCGCCGTACTGTACCGTCCGGAGCTGGAGCGCAATCAGGACGTCTGTCCCAAGTGTGAACATCATATGCGCATTGGCGCCCGGCGCCGTATTGACCTGTTTCTCGATGAAGAAGGCCGCGAAGAGTTCGCGACGGATGTGATGCCACGTGACCGGCTCAAGTTCCGTGACGGCAAACGCTACAAAGACCGGTTGTCGGCTGCGCAAAAGGCCACGGGTGAAAACGACGCCATGGTCACCGTTAAAGGGACTCTGGAAGGCTTGCCGGTGGTGGTGGCTGCCTTTGACTTTAACTTCATGGGTGGCTCTATGGGTGCCGTCGTTGGCGAGAAGTTTGCTCAGGCAGCGACCGTTGCACTCGAAGAGCGTCGCCCGCTGATCTGTTTTGCCACTTCGGGTGGGGCACGCATGCAGGAAGCCCTGTTTTCGCTGATGCAAATGGCCAAGACCAGTGCCGCGATCGAAAAGTTGCGTGAAGCCGGCGTGCCGTACATTTCCGTCATGCTTGATCCCTGTTTTGGTGGTGTGTCTGCATCGCTGGCCTTGCTGGGCGATGTTAACGTCGCTGAACCGAACGCCCTGATCGGCTTTGCCGGACCCCGCGTTATTGAGCAAACCGTGCGTGAACAATTGCCGGAAGGCTTTCAGCGCAGTGAGTTCCTGTTGGAAAAAGGCGCCATCGATATGATTCTGCATCGCCACGAGCAGCGCGATCGACTGGCTGGCCTGCTGAAGAAACTCACCCATGCGTCCGCAGCCTGACGCCACACTCGACGACTGGCTGAGCTACCTCGAACACCTGCACAGCCAGGCCATCGATATGGGACTCGACCGCCTCCGGGCGGTCGCGTCACGTCTGGACCTGCCCCTGGCGTCAACCGGGCGCACGCGGCCATTCGTGTTCACCGTAGCCGGTACCAATGGCAAGGGGTCTACCTGCGACGCCCTGCGTCAGATGAGTCTGCTCGCCGGTTGCCGGGTCGGGCTCTACACCTCGCCGCATCTGCACCGGTTCAACGAGCGCGTACAAATCGATTCAACACCGGTAACCGATGAATGCCTGATAGCGGCTTTCGAGCAGGTAGAACTGGCCCGGGGCGAGGTCACACTGACCTATTTCGAATTTACCACCCTCGCAGCCTTTGTGGTGTTCCAGGCTGCCGATCTGGATGTTTGGGTGCTGGAGGTCGGGCTGGGTGGGCGGCTCGATGCGGTAAACCTGGTGGATCCGAATGTCGCCATCGTGACTACGGTTGATCTGGACCATGCGGCCTTTCTGGGCACCGATCGCAATCAGATCGGCGTCGAGAAAGCCGGTATCTTCCGCTCGGGCGCCGATGCCGTTCTGGGCAGTGATGACTTGCCGTCTACCGTGGTGGCCTGCGCCGAGGCACTGACGGCTCCCGTCTCATCGCTGGGCCAAACCCACGGTGCCGACGACGCGGAGCTATGGTGGGCCGATGCCGATGGCAAACACAGCGTGAAAGCGACGGGGCTGACGACCACAGTACCGTCGGACAATCTGGTGACAGCGCGTCAGGCCTTTGCGCGTTCGCCATTCAAGTTGACGGATGACCAGACGCTGGCGGCGTTTAATGCAGTGGTCCCGGCGGGGCGCATGCAGAGAATCCGCAAGCACGGATGTGACTGGGTACTGGACGTTGGTCACAACCCTCATGCGGCGCGTTACCTGGCACGTCGGCTGGGAGATCGTCGCTGGCATGTGCTGCTGGGCATGCTGGCAGACAAAGACGTCGAAGCGGTGACCCGGGCGCTGGCACCGCTGGCGGCGAGCTGGTCGCTGGTGACCTTGTCGGTGCCGCGCGGGCTAACCGCCACAGAACTGAACGCCAGGGCGACAGTCAGCCCGGCCCGGTGCTATGATTCCGTTGCCGCAGCGGTGGCGGCTGCGCCGAAAGATGCACAGGGGTTACCGATCCTGGTGTGCGGCTCCTTTTTTACCGTCGCCGATGCCTTGAGTCTTTTGTCGCAATAAACGGGGCACGCGGCGTCCGGTTCATCGTAGTGTCTATTGGAGCAAGGTTTGGACGTTCGAATTCAACAGCGCCTGGTCGGGGCGCTGGTCATACTGGCACTGGTGTTTCTGATTGCTCCGGTCGTACTCGACGGAGACGGCCGCATCCCGGAAAAAATCACCCAGATTCCCCCCAAGCCCAAGCGGCCGGATGTGTCTCATATCCGGGTGGCGGAACCGGCGGCCGATGTACTGCCGGCACTGCCGGATCCGCCTCAGGCCCAGCCCGAGCAGAATGACAACAGCGCGGAACCGGCCGATACCAGCCCGGCGCTTGCCGAGGCAGCGCCGGTTGAACCCGAGCCGTCAGCTGAGACCAACGTGGTTCCGCCAGAAACCCCAAGTGGGCGCGCCTGGAGCGTGCAGGTGGCCAGTTTTCGCGACAGTGCCAAAGCCGCCGAATTAAGAGACCAGTTACGTGAGCAGGATTACGACACCTATGTGAATGAGGTGTTGTTGTCGGATGGCTCGGTCTTTACCCAGGTACTGGTTGGGCCAGACGGCGATCTGGAGCGAGTGAGACAGGTGCAGCAGACCATTCTGGAACAGACCGGGCTGCAGGGGCTGGTGGTGCGCTTTCAGCCATGATGGTCAGGTCGTGCGCTAACGGGCGCGGTTCACAATCGAAGCGGGTCTGTTAGAATGCCCGCGATTTCGAAATAGGATCACTATGACAGCCATCGACTGGACCATTCTGGTCATTCTTATCGTTTCGTCCCTGATCAGCCTGAAGCGCGGCTTTACCCGGGAAGCGTTGTCGCTGGCAACCTGGATAGTGGCCCTGGTTATTGCGCGCCTGTTCAGTGACAAGTTGGCGGTCGTTCTGGCCGGGCTGATTCAATCTGACGCCTGGCGCTACACCGCTGCCTTTGCCATCCTCTTCGTTGCTACTCTGGTCGTTGGCGCCCTGATCAACCATTTGCTTGGCGAATTCGTTCGTATGACCGGCCTGACCGGTACCGACCGGGTGCTGGGCATGGTGTTTGGCCTCTTGCGCGGGCTGGTTGTCGTGGTTGCCCTACTGGCACTGGGACGGTTGTTTGCACTCGATCAATTCTGGCAGAACTCGCTGCTGGTACCTTTCTTTGAACCGGTGATCAGTTGGACCGGTGAATACATCAACAAAGCATCCAATGCCATTCTGTCGGTCGGAGGTGAGTAAGCCATGTGCGGTATAGTGGGCATCGTTAGTGATTCTGCCGTTAATCAACAGCTGTACGATGCCTTAACGGTATTGCAGCACCGGGGGCAGGATGCCGCAGGTATCGTAACGGAAGACGCAGGACGGTTTTATCTGCGCAAGAGCAATGGCCTGGTGCGCGACGTGTTTCGCATCAACCATATGCAACGTTTGACGGGTAACATTGGCATTGGCCATGTTCGCTATCCAACAGCCGGGTCGTCCAGCACCGCAGAGAGTCAGCCGTTTTACGTCAATTCACCCTACGGCATTGTACTGGCTCACAATGGCAACCTGACCAATTCGAGTGAATTGAACACGGCGCTGTACCAGTCTGATTTGCGTCATGTGAACACCACATCAGACTCCGAAGTATTGCTCAACGTGTTTGCGCACGAGCTGCAACTTCAGGGCAAGCTGCAACCGGGCGCCGATGATATCTTTGCAGCGGTAGCCGCGGTGCATCGCCGTTGCCGGGGTGGCTATGCCGCCATCGCCATGATTTCGGGTTACGGCATGGTTGCATTTCGCGACCCCTTTGGCATTCGACCGCTGGTGATCGGGGAACGCACCAGCGAAGGCGGTCGTATCGAGTATATGATCGCTTCCGAAAGCGTCGCCCTCGATGTGCTCGGTTATAAACTGATGCGGGATGTCCACCCGGGTGAGGCCGTTTACATTGACCCCCAGGGGCAGTTGCACACGCGCCAGTGCGCCGATCATCCGCAATTGTCACCGTGCATGTTCGAATTCGTGTATTTTGCCCGGCCAGATTCCATCATCGACGGTATTTCTGTCTACAAGGCACGGTTGCGCATGGGCGATGCCCTGGCCGACAAGATCTCCCGTGACTGGCCAGACCACGATATTGACGTGGTTATCCCCATTCCCGACACCAGCCGCACCAGTGCGCTGCAACTGGCCAACCGGCTTGGTGTGCACTACCGGGAGGGTTTCATGAAGAACCGTTACATCGGCAGAACCTTCATCATGCCAGGCCAGAAACAGCGCCAGAAATCGGTTCGCCAGAAGCTCAATGCCATTGGTCTGGAATTCAAGGGCAAGAATGTCTTGCTGGTTGATGACTCCATTGTGCGCGGTACCACCTGCAACGAAATCATCGAGATGGCCCGCGATGCCGGCGCCAAAAAGGTGTATTTCGCCTCGGCCGCGCCGGAAGTCCGCTACCCCAATGTCTACGGAATCGATATGCCGGCCGCCCATGAGCTGATTGCTCACGGTCGTGATAACGAAGAAATTCGCCAGATGATCGGTGCCGACAAACTGATTTATCAGGAACTTGAAGATTTGCGCCAGGCCGTGCAATCTCACAAGGCCGATGTGCGCGCCTTTGATTGTTCGGTGTTCGACGGACAATACGTGACCGGTGACATCGACGGCGATTATCTGGCGGCATTGGAGGCCTTGCGCAATGATGCCTCACAGGGGGAGCGACGCAGCACCGATGACGAAACGCCCATGGTTGATCTGCATAACGACAACTGATCTGCCAAGTAGACGGCGCTTCTGGCAGGGAAGCGCCGTCCGTTCAGCCCAATGAAGCCCTATCGATTAGATTACCAGGAACCGAGATGAACAAATCGCGTGAAGACGCTGTCAACCAGGCCCGGCCCGCGACGCAAGCGGTGCGAGGCGGCTACTGGCATACGGCTGAGATGGAGCACTCCGAAGCGCTGTTCATGACATCGTCCTACGTATTTGACAGCGCCGCCGATGCAGCCGCTACTTTTTCGGGAGATCAGGAAGGTAACGTCTACTCACGCTATACCAATCCGACGGTTCAGGCGTTCGAGGCAAGGCTTGCCTTGCTGGAAGGCGGCGAAGCCTGCGCCGCCACCAGTTCGGGCATGGCGGCTATCTTCAGTGTGTGCATGGCCTTTCTGAAAAGCGGGGATCACCTGGTCTCGTCGCGCAG
Source organism: Saccharospirillum alexandrii (assembly GCF_004000275.1). Classification (GTDB taxonomy): domain Bacteria; phylum Pseudomonadota; class Gammaproteobacteria; order Pseudomonadales; family Natronospirillaceae; genus Saccharospirillum; species Saccharospirillum alexandrii. The sequence goes on along the minus strand of NZ_RCIP01000001.1, from coordinate 847,169 downwards.
CATTTTTGGCTCGACCAATGTGGTGTTCAACCGCTATTTGGAACGCTTTGGCGTGACCACCACCTATGTGGACCCCAAGGACGTCAGCGCCTGGCAGGCAGCGATCCAGCCCAACACCCGGCTATTGTTTCTGGAAACACCATCGAACCCTTTGTCTGAAGTGACCGATCTGGAAGCGGTGTCGGCGATTGCCCGTGAAGCTAATGCGTTGCTGGTGGTAGACAACTGTTTCTGCACGCCAGCATTGCAGCGGCCATTGGAGCAGGGCGCCGACATCGTGATTCACTCAGCGACCAAGTTCATTGATGGCCAGGGTCGTGCACTGGGTGGTGCCGTAGTCGGTCGTGAAGAGCAGATCAACGAGATTGTCGGGTTCCTGCGCAGTGCAGGCCCGAGCATGAGCCCGTTCAATGCCTGGATCTTCCTGAAAGGTCTGGAAACACTCAATCTGCGTATGAAACAGCATTGCGCCAATGCTCAGGCTCTGGCCGAATGGCTGGAACAGCAGCCGGCAGTGACCAAAGTACATTACCTCGGGTTGTCATCGCATCCGCAGCACGACCTGGCCAAGCGTCAGCAATCAGGATTTGGCGGCGTGCTCAGTTTTGTGGTTGAAGGCGGGCAGAAAGCGGCCTGGTCGGTTATCGATGCTACTCGCATCCTATCGATAACCGCTAACCTGGGCGATACCAAAACCACCATCACTCACCCCTATACCACAACGCATGGCCGGGTGGATGAAGCGACCAAAGAAACGGCCGGAATTGTGCCCGGCCTGATTCGCATCGCGGTTGGGCTGGAAGACGTGGAAGACATGAAAGACGATCTGGCTCGAGGCCTCAATGCGTTGAGGTGATGGCTGGCCCAGATGGCTATGACAAAGTAATAATTTGAATCAAGTTTTGGAGTTCGCTGAGTAAGAAGTGGCGGGTACCTGGGGTGGCCCTGTGGGGAAGTCCGCAGCAGGGATGCTGCGGTCTAGGCTCCATGGATGGATCTACGCCGACCCCACAGGGGCATCCCAGGTATCCGACGCGGGCTCATGCCGCTTAGCTACCCCGAACTCCAAAAACGTGACCACCGAGTATAAGGAACGCGCTGCATGACCGATATCGCCACGGTAACCCAACAATTGCTGGCACAGGCTGGCAAGGTTGTGTCCGGCAAGGACGAGGTTGTGCGGCTGGCCTGGGTGGCGATTCTGAGCGATGGCCATGTGTTGCTCGAAGACCTGCCTGGCGTTGGCAAGACGTCGCTGGCGCAGACGCTGGGTCGCCTGTTGTCGCTGGATTATCAGCGGGTTCAGTTTACCTCGGATCTGCTACCTGCCGATGTGATCGGCGCCCAGGTATACCGGCGGGACCAAGAGGCCTTTCAGTTTCATCCGGGTCCGGTCTTTACCCAGTTGCTGTTGGCTGACGAGCTGAACCGGGCGACGCCCAAGGCGCAAAGTGCCTTGCTGGAGGCGATGGAAGAGGGTCAGGTCAGTTCAGATGGGGTGACCCATGCCTTGCCAGTGCCTTTCCATGTGATCGCTACCCAGAACCCGCAAAGCCAGGCCGGAACCTACCCCTTGCCGGAGTCGCAGCTCGACCGGTTTTTCATGCGGCTGAGCCTGGGGTACCCCGACCTGGAGTCGGAGAAAGGCCTGCTCAGTGGGACCCGGGGCCGTTCGCTTCTGGCCGAACTCAAGCCGGTGCTGACGGCAGATCAGTTACAAGCACTTAAAGCTGAGGTTGAAACGGTAAAAGTTTCGGACGCCGTATTGAGCTATGTGATGCGGCTGGTGCACAGCTCGCGTGAATCTGGCCTATGCCGCCTGGGCTTGTCGCCACGCGGGGCGCTGGCGTTGATGACCGCCGCACGCGCCATGGCACTGGTGGAAGGGCGTCGCTATGTGATGCCGGATGATGTGCAACGCGTCTTCCCTGCCGTAGCCGGGCACCGGATACAGGGCCAGCGTGAACACGACACCGCCGTACTGGTGCAGCAACTGCTGGACGAAGTGGATGTCATTGCAGCCTGAGGCGATGCTCTGATGCGCTGGCCAGCTCCCTTGCAGCGCCGTCTGGATGCCTGGGTGAGCCGTCGGTTGCCACCCGGCCGACAGGTGACCCTGAACCAGTCTCGTATTTTTATTGTGCCCACGCGCCAGGGTCTGCTGATGCTGGGGTTGGCCCTGGTCGTGCTGTTGGTGGCCATCAATTTCGAAAGTTCACTGAATTACGCACTTGGGTTTTGGCTCGTAGCCATGCTATGGGCGGCAGTGCATCTGACTTACCGTAACCTCTCCGGTCTGGTCGTTCAGGCCGAAACCGCGGGCCTGGTCGAGGCCGGTGAGAACGTGAGCTACTCCCTGATGTTGTCGTCACCCCGGTCACGGTATCGCGGCCCGCTGGAGTTTCGCCATGAAGATTGGGGGCAGGTAGGGGCAGAAATGGACGGTCGGGACACGCAGGTCACCCTAAGTCGGCCCACGTCTCAACGCGGGCGGCAGCCATTGCCCCGGTTCCGGCTTGAGAGCCGCTACCCCTTTGGTCTGGTCGTCGCCTGGTCTCATATCAAGATGGACCTTGATGCCTGGGCCTATCCCAAACCGGTCGAGCAGCGGCTGCAACCCGTCGGCACCGAGCCGGAAGGTGATGTCAGTAACGACCATTTTGTACAGGCAGGAACGGAAGATTTTCATTCGTTGCGCGAATACCAGGCTGGCGATTCCGTGCACCGGATGCACTGGCCGTCCTTTTCGCGGGATGAACTGGTGGTTAAACATTTCGTGGATTACCAGGCCGCAGACCAGTGGCTGGACTGGCATGCATTGCCAGGCCTGGCGGTTGAAATGCGACTGTCGGCGCTGGCCTGGCATATGCTCCGCTGTCAACAGCAGGACCGGCCCTTCGGGTTGCGCCTGCCGGGCTATGAGATAGAGCCGGACAAAGGCCAGCGGCATCTGGAACGCTGTCGCCGCGCCCTGGCTGAATTCGGGGAGCTCAGATGACCCAGTTCGTGCCCATCATGCATCGTGTAATGCCATTGCCGGTATTGTGGGTGCTGTTGCTGGTACAGGGCGTGATGGTGGTGCCGTTTCTGTTCTACTTGCCACCCTGGCTGGGTGTGGTGTTTGTACTGGTGCTGATATGGCGCTGGCGCGTGACGCACGGCGACATGCGCAAGGCCCCGCGCAGCCTGATTGTTCTGGCCATGCTGGTCGGTATTGGCGGGCTCCTGTTGAGTGGGCTCAGAGCCTATAATCTGGACAGCGCAGTCGCACTTTGTGTACTCGGGTATTTACTCAAGTCACTGGAAGTCATGCGCCGTCGCGACGGCATCTTTCAGGCCTATCTCGGGTACTTTCTGACCGGGATTTTTCTGTTGTATAACTACACGCCGGTTGGAGCGTTAGTCGCCATCGCGATGGTATTGGCCAATACACTCGCCCTGCACGCGGTGACGGCAGATCAGACATTTTGTTGGAAACGCGGAACCAAACTGAGCCTGGCACTGATGGTGGCCGCGGTGCCCATCATGATTGCCGGTTTTCTTTTTTTCCCGAGGTTGCCGCCGTTGTGGTCCATTCCCAACGATGAGCGGGGCGCTCAGACCGGCATGTCAGACGAAGTTGACCCGGGCAGCGTGGCCTCGCTGGCGCAGAGCACCGAACCGGCGTTCCGGGTTCAGTTCGAGGGCGATCCGCCACCACGTCAGCAATGGTATTGGCGGGGTACGACACTGGGCGAATTTAATGGCCGTGTCTGGCGTGCCCGGTTTCGTGATCGAAATCGCTTTCAGTGGCCGCGAGGTCAGTTACCCTTGGCGCAGCCTGGGGCAGAGCAGTTTGAATATTCTGTGCTGCTGGAGGCAACCCAGCAACACTGGCTGTATTTTCTGGATTGGCCAACGCAGGTACGCGGGCAGGAAGCATACGTCTTGCCCGATGGGCGGGCTGCCCGGCGCAACAGCCTAAGCCAGACTTACCGCTACGAGGCGCAGTCGGCTGCGTCGGTTACCTGGCCGAATGAAACGGCTTTACAGTGGTATCAGCGTTTGCCGGAGCAGGGTAACGAGGCATTGCGGCAGTGGGGGCTAGAGCTGCGCCAGAATGCAGGGTCTGATGCAGCCTATATCGATGCTATTTTGAACCACATTCGCACTGAACCGTTTCGATATACTCTGCAGCCGCCGCAGTATCTGTCGGCCGACAGTCTGAGTGATTTCTGGTTTGACGGTCGGCTGGGTTTCTGTTCGCACTATGCCAGTGCCGTCGCTTATCTGGCCCGAGTGGCTGGCATACCGTCGCGATTGGTGGGCGGATATCTGGGTGGAACTTACAACCAGAGCGGTGATTTTATTCAGGTTCGGCAAATGGAAGCTCATGCCTGGGTGGAGCTTTGGCTGAATGGCCAGTGGCAGCGGGTAGACCCGACCGCGGCGGTAGCCCCCGGGCGTATAGATCTGAACCTCGATGACTGGCTTAGTGAAGACAACCCGTCCGACTTGCCGTTTGGGGCTCGATTTGGGCGAAATTTGGGGCCGTTTAACGACCTGCGATTCTGGTGGGACTCTGTTCAGTATCAATGGCAGGTCTCGATTCTGAATTATCAGCAGAGTAATGCGCTGGGCTTGCTCGAAGCCCGCTTCGGGCGCATTAACCCCTGGCATGCGGCGGCGTCCATGGCTGTCTTTCTGGGGGTTCTGGGGCTGCTGATGGCCTGGTTTACCGGGTTGCTGCAGTTACCCCGGCGTCAGCCGGAGCCCTGGGCCAGTTTGCGCCGGGTTGAACGCCAGTACGGTAACCGCCACACGGGCGAGACCGTCAGCGATTTTATGACTCGACTGGCCTACGAACACCCGGGTCAGCGTGAAGCGCTGGCACGATTGGCACAACTGATAGATACTTTGGCCTATGATCCTCAGGCAATGCTCGACGCGTCACGGCGCCGGGACCTCAAACAGCGAGTTGAGGCCTGCCTGAAGTAATTGGGGCCTTCCACGGGCCTGGATCTGAACGGATTCCAGGTGGATGATCACGTCACTCCCGTATCGATTTCACAACGTTGAATCTTAAATGGCCGACAAAAAAGCAGAAAAACTCGCTGAGATTAAACGCCACTTCGGGCGCCGGGTCATGGACCAGGCCCGGCTGGTTATTCAAACCTGGCAATCGCTGGACGATGTGCTGTGGAACCCCGACTGGCATCAGGAATTTGTGCAGCATTGCACCAAACTGAATACGCTGGCCTCGCGCTATGAGCTTGACGGCCTGGAGCAAACCGCCGCGCAACTGATTGCCTGCCTGGCCGATACCCAGCCCAACAAACCGCCTAACAGCGAACGGCTGCAGGCGCTGAGTGACCATGTTCATTTACTCATTGAGCACAGTGCCCGCCGCAGTGACAGCGACGACGGTCGTCAGTCGCTGGGCGGTCGCAAACCGGTGTATGTCTGTTTCGCAGACCAGACGCTGGCACTGGCGTTGTGTGAGCAGCTGCAGTTCTTCGGGATCCCGGCCCAGGCCATCGACGACGACGAAGCCCTCGATCACGTGATGCACCATCGCTTGCCCGCTGCTCTGATCATGGGAACCGAATTTGCCGGCGACGGCATTCAGGCCGCGCGGGCTGCACAGAATATGTTGAGCACACCCATACCGGTCTTCTTTCAGTCGGCCAGCGAACCGAACATCACAATGCGGCTGGAAGCCACCCGAGCCAACGCGGTCTATTTTCAGGAAGGTACACTCGACATCGGTTTGCTGGTTCAGGGGCTCAGCAAGGTCTACAACTTTCGCGCAGAGCGCCCCTACCGGGTGCTGGTGGTGGATGATTCCCGCTCACAGAGCCTCTATACCGAACGCACACTGAATCAGGCTGGCATGATTACCCGGGCGGTGAACGACCCAATGACGGTTCTGGAGGCGTTGCAGGCGTTCAAACCCGACGCGGTACTGATGGACATGTACATGCCAGGCTGTACCGGTATTGAGGTGGCCCGCATCATTCGCCAGCAGCAGGTCTACAATACGCTGCCAATTCTGTATCTCTCGGCTGAGCAGGATGTCGGCAAACAAATGGATGCCATGGACCAGGGGGGGGATGATTTTCTGACCAAGCCAGTGGCCAGCGATGTGCTGATTGCTACCGTAAGGCATCGCTGCATTCGCCATCGCAGCCTGAAAGACCAGATGATACGCGATAGCCTGACCGGCCTGCTGGATCACAACACCATTCTTGATGCGCTCAAACAGGGCATCACCGAAACGCAGCAGAAACAGCAACCCTTGTGTTTTGCGATGATCGATATCGATCACTTCAAGGCCGTTAACGACAATTACGGACACCCGGTGGGTGACCGGATTATCCGGTCGCTGGCCCTGTATTTGCGCCAGCGATTCCGGGCAACCGACAGCGTCGGGCGATACGGCGGAGAGGAGTTTGCCCTGGTATTGCCAAATACGCCTCTGGACGATGCAGAACGGTTGCTCAATGAGGTCTGTGCTGGCTTTGCCCGCATTGACCACGAAGCCGGCGGCACGCCACTGAAAACGACCTTCAGTGGCGGGGTTGCGGCCTATCGGGAAGGAATGGATGCGTCTGAACTGAGTCAGGCGGCCGACCAGGCTCTGTACCAGGCCAAACACGACGGACGAAACCGGGTTCGCCGCGCTTAATGTGTGCCGAGGCATCACCGGCAACCGTCGCTCGTATTTTGGGAATTCCCAAGTCATATCGATAGTGCTGGTTCAATGCCAGCTGTAATGCTCGCAGGCAAAGGCAACCGATAGGGTACGTGGACCCAGGTTGACTCCGCCAGACAGGGACATGGGCGTTACGATAACGTGGTTCTTGTGCTCTTTCGCGACGGCCTGCAGGCGCTGGAACTCGGGCAGGGCGGTGATGTCGTCGAGGTGTCCGGCGTAGCTGACGCAGACAAAAGGCGACAGCAAACCGTGCTGAATTTTCTCGGTCGTGTGTTCGAGCAGGGTTTTGATTGCCAGATCGTGACCGCGAATTTTTTTGATTGGGAAGGTCTTGTCGTCCAGAGCCAGCACGATGGGAGCGATGTTGAGCGTGCGGCCCACGATGGCCCCAAGCCAGGAAATGCTGTTGTCGCCTTTGCGACGCGCCCGTTCCCGCAGGTAAAACACATCGGCCGGCACCTGGTAGGCATGTACCCGCGAGCTGAGGCGGTCGACCTTGCGCCGCAATGCCGTCCCGTTGACGCCCTTGCGCAGAAGCGCAACCGTATGAGCCGCTAGTACACCCTGGCCGGCAAACACTGTGCGGCTGTCTTGCACGCGAATGGAAACCGATGTCTGTTTCTTGGCCGCGGTCTTCTGAGCCCGGTTGGCGGCTTCGGTCGCGTGTTCGAACGTCGGGCTCCGAGTGCGGCTGACGGTCTGAATCAGAATTTCCTGATGACCCTGTTTAATGGCTTTTTCAACCAGGTTCTGAATGGTTTGGGCTGACGTGGGTGCTGTGTCGCTTTCATGGCCTTTATCAAGGACACCGCTCTCATACAGCGCGATGGTTTTCTCGGTATTGCGGTAGTCGGGCATTGAATGGCCATCGTACAGAATGGTCGCCGGCAGCACTTTTATGTCGTATTTGTTGAGAAACGACTGGGGTAAATCGCAGGCGGAATCGACAAAGAGGGTGGTGCTCATTAAAAAATTATCTCCGTATACATACTGACATTTCCTATACGCACTATAGTGCCATTGTCACCCTGATACAAAGCTGGCGCATCGATCTAAACGATTAAGCAACGGCAGGCTGATCGTCGTGCAAAAAAATTGGGCGTTTTCAGGAAATAATTATCCTTGCCCGCTGGTACTAAAATTCCGTAACTCTCTTTCAAATGGTCCTTGCGAAAAATTGCCTGGTTGCGCAAGGCCGGATGTTGGCGATGGGGTAGTTGCGGGCGTATCGACCCTTTTTGCGCCGTTATGCCAGCCAACCAGATGATTTGGGGTTCGCTGTCGATGCACATTAACGGTCACTTTGTGGTAATAAACTTTCAAAGTGGCCAGGTGATCGCAACGGGCTCACTATATTGACAATTTATTTCTGACAAAGATCCTCGAAACAGCGAAGCCCCTTCACTAGAATCTTCTTTAACCCGGATTATATCGGGATTACAAACTACCGACTGTTCGAGTCAGCCCTGGATGGTTGTCCGAACTCAACGACCCAATCACCTGGAAAGAGGACTGAGTGTGAATCAAGCTGCCATAGATCAGACCCTGCTGCGCTGGCAGGAAAAGGAAGCCCTGGCCGAAGCCATGATCCCGATCATCGGGCGTCTGTATCGCAAGAACAACGTGATTACGTCTATTTATGGCCGTCAGATTATCAACCAGTCCGTGATACAACTGCTGAAAAGCCATCGTTTCGTGCGTCAGGTGGAAGGCCACGAATTATCGGTCAACGAAACACTGGGCGTGCTGGAAATCATTGACGAAATGAACCTGGCACCGGCGCACATCGATATTGGTAAGCTGGCACTGAAGCACAAGTCCCAGGCCATGGGCACACCGCTGCGTCATTTTCTGGAAGACGAACTGGCCGACCTGAAAAACGGGTACGATGCCAACGCACGCTACCAGACACCGGCCAAGGATGTCGTGCTCTACGGCTTCGGCCGGATCGGACGCCTGCTGGCCCGCATTCTGATCGAAAAAGCCGGGGGGTCACCGCTGCGACTGAGAGCCATTGTGGTTCGTCCGGGCGGCACCGATGATGATCTGGTCAAGCGTGCCAGCCTGCTGCGTCGCGATTCCGTGCACGGCAGTTTTGAAGGCACCATCACGGTCGATGCCGAACATGATTCGCTGGTGGTTAACGGCACCGCCATTCAGGTCATCTACGCCAAAACACCGGCCGACGTCGATTACACCCAATACGGCATTCGCGATGCGATTGTCGTCGACAATACCGGCATGTGGCGTGACCGCGATGGCCTCGGCCAGCACCTGAACTGCCCGGGCGCGAGCCGCGTATTGCTGACCGCGCCGGGTAAAGGCGACATCAAGAACATCGTTCACGGCATCAATGACACCTCGCTGACCGACGCCGATACCATTGTATCGGCTGCCTCCTGTACCACTAACGCCATCACGCCCGTGCTGAAAGCGCTGAACGATGAATTTGGCATCGAAAACGGCCATGTCGAAACGGTTCACAGCTACACCAACGACCAAAATCTGATCGACAACTTTCACAAGGGTGAGCGCCGAGGCCGCAGTGCGGCGCTGAACATGGTACTGACCGAAACCGGTGCCGCCAAAGCCGTTGCCAAGGCTCTGCCTGTGCTCGAAGGCAAGCTGACTGGCAATGCGATTCGGGTACCGACACCGAACGTGTCGATGGCGATTTTGAATTTGAACCTGGAGCGGGAAACCACGCGTGACGACCTGAACGATTACCTGCGTCACGTGGCCCTGTATTCCGATTTGAACAAGCAGATCGATTACACCAACTCACCCGAAGCGGTGTCTTCGGATTTTGTCGGTAATCGCAAAACCGGCATCGTCGACAGTGGTGCCACCATTGTGACCGGCAAGCGCGCCGTGGTGTACGTCTGGTACGACAACGAAGCGGGCTATAGTGCTCAGGTTGTGCGCACCATTCATGACATGGCCGGCATTCATTATCAGATATACCCGAAAACGGTTTAGTCAACGGCCGGAGCCTGGAAGGCTTCGCTGGTGGTCTGAACCCGGTCGACTGCCCCGACCGGGTTATCAACCCTGCCTCTGGCAGGGTTTTTTTATGGCACTGGCCAGGTTGGCGGTTACACCTGATCCGGTGTGTTCCCGACATCAATTCGGGCTTTAGGGGGCAGGGGTGAGACATACCCGACGACCAGTAGAAGCAGCCCGACGACAATAAAGGCGATGATGCCTTCCAGCGTGTTGGCATCGCCCATATCGACCAGGAACAGCTTGGCCACAACAATACCCAGCAAGGCGGCCGCGGCCATCCAGACCGGTCGCCACCCCCGTCGGGTCGCCAGTACCATGACCGCCAGGCCAGATAACGTCCAGAACACCGAAACCGCCGCCTGTGCCAGGCTGGAGGCCAGAATGGTGTCCATGTCCCAAGCCAGCCCGGTCCAGTGGTGCAAGGTTCGGATCAACACGGCGTTTAGCCAGAGGAAGGCCAGGGCAGACAGTACTACCCAGCCCTGGTGCAGTGTTATTGTTCGGTTTGCACCGCCGCACAGCGCTCTCCAGCCCGCATAGCCGGTAAACAGAACCAGTAGCTGGGTCAGGTCCAGCGGGTTCAGCAGCGGCACATAGGGCAGGGCGCCAAAGGAGCCACTGCTCGTCGTGCTGATGAACGCCGTCCAGTTCACCAGAAACAGCAAGAGCGGAGTGCCCACCCAATCAGTATAGGTTGTCTGGTGTAAGGTCACTGGCCAGATACCGCCGCGTAACACCAGCCAGTAGAAGGGCACCACAAGCAAGACCTGTGCAACGATCGGCCAGTCCGACTCCGGGCCGGCAACGTGCGCCACCCACCAGACCAGCTCAACCCCGAGCAGTAACACCAGCAGCAATGCGCCCATTGAATGCAGGCCTGTCAGCAGCCGGGGCCAGGCTGGCTCGCGGCGGTCTCGCAGCCACAGCAACCCATAGAAGGCGCTGAACAACAACAGCCAGCCGAGGGCGCCGTACTCATCCATTGGATGATTCAGGATAAACAGCGCAGGGGCAGCGGCCAGTGCCATTGCGGTGAGCAGACCGAGCGGGGTGAAGCGCAACGCTGACCAGTCCAGCTTCCATTCCAGCCAGCCGAGTGCAGCGGCTGAGAGTGCGACGAAACAGAGCACCGTTACCCACTGAACGTCGGGGTTTACGAAATAGAGAATCTCCACCAGGCCGTTGCCAAACCACCAGAGCAACCCCCAGACCAGCAGCGGTATGGTGAGAAAGGGTGTCGGCAGCGGTAGTTTCGGTGTCTGTGACCGGAGCAACAGGTAACTGCTGAACAGGCCAGCGACGGCGACAAACAGCCCGCCAATAAAGACGGCATTGAGTACCATCCAGTCGGAATGCCGGTTTAAGGCCTCAGGGAAAAACAGCGCACCCGCGCCAAGTTGCAGGGCGATGGCAAACAAGGCGCCCAGGGTACGGTTCTGACGCAGACTGATCCAGAGCACGGCAGCGCCTTCAAGCGCCCAGGCTGTCGCTACCCACTCACCATCTAATGCGAAGGGAATGGACAAAGAGGCGAACACCAGCGCCAGCGCCAGGTAGGCTTCGCTCAGTAACCGATAGGCGGCTCCCCCGAAGCGGCGGCACGCCAACGTAAGCGTTGCATAAAAAACACCCAGCAACAGCGCTGACATGGCCAGACCATACTCAAAGGTGTGGACCAGCCCTGCTTGCAAAGCGAACCCGACGACGGGCACACCAAACACCAGAGTCCCGTCGACATAGCCTTTAAGCCTGGGTGGCTGGCGGCTGGCAAACAGCAGCGCAATCAGAACATAGAACAGGAAAAAGAGAATCAGAAACGCCTGGGCACCGGGTAACAGTTCCGGGCTGTAGCGCAGCGTGCCCCAGAGGGTGCCAATCACAAAGGTAAACAGAAAGCCGATCAGGTTAAGCACGCGCCAGGCTTTGAACCAGGCCATACCCAGGATGCCAGCGTTCAATACGGCGTAGTAACTGAACAGGGCGATGTGGCTGCCTTCCCCGGTCGAAGCCAGCACGGGTGCGAGAAAGCCGCCGGTCACCGCCATAATGGCCAGGGCCGGCGCATTTTGCAGCACCGCCAGCGCAGCAGACACCACGACCATAACCAGCAAGAGGGCAAAACCGACACTGGCCGGCACCAATTGAAACAGGCGCAAGGCCGTGAAGGCGGTAATATAGAGAATGCCGACGCCCCCGCCCTGAAGGACCAGCGCATAAACGCCCCGGGAGCGGCGCAGCCACCAGCCGAGCCCCAGCAACACCAGCCCGAGCGCAGCCACAAAAAACACCTTAAGCTCAACCGGCAGAACGCCCTGGGCGTTGGCATAACGCAATAGAAAAGCGACACCAAAGAACAGCACGATCACGCCCACCCGAACAATCAGATTGCCTTCGGTGAAGTAACGTTTCACCCGATCAAAGGCCTTATCCAGAAAAGTGGGCGCACGCGTGCTTGGCTGAGGAGGATTCGGTTGCCAGGGGTTTTGCGCCACATCGGGCTCATTCAGGGTGGTGGCGGGCTCCGGCGATGCCGGGCGAGATTCGCTTGCTGAAACGGCAGGCGCCGCAACCGGAGTCTGCCCGTCAGTGTCTGCAACCGTCGCTGGTGATTGCGGTGTTTGTGACCACGCCTGATCGTCAGCCGCTGGCGCTATTGCTTCAGCTGACGGCCCGGCTTCGAGCCGCTGTTCCAATGCCCTGACGGTCTTTTCCAACCGGCGAATCCGAACCAGCAGGTAGACCAGCCCGGCGATCATTAACACCCATAAAACCATAACCGACGTTTCCCTTTGGATCGGTACAAAGGCGCATCCTATAACATTGGGGTGACTCAGCGGAAGGCGACTCATCGCCACGCCTTGCCGAGGCCCTTGGTTACGGCAGACCGGAACCGGTATACTGCCGCCTTTTCTCACGGCATAAGAGACACTATGGCTATGACTAAGATTCGCACCCGTATCGCTCCGTCGCCCACCGGCGACCCGCACGTTGGCACCGCCTACATCGCGCTGTTCAACCGTGCCTTCGCCAAGAGCCAGGGCGGTGAATTCATTCTACGCATCGAAGACACCGACCAGGTGCGTTCAACGCCAGAGTCCGAAGCCGCGATTCTCAATTCGCTGAACTGGCTCGGCCTGAGCTGGGATGAAGGCCCCGACTGCGGCGGCCCGCACGGCCCCTACCGGCAAAGTGATCGCAAAGCGATTTATCAGGACCACGCTCAGACGCTGCTCGACGAGGGCCATGCCTTCCATTGCTTCTGCACCGCTGAACGCCTGGATGAGATGCGCAAGCAACAACAAGAGACGGGCCAGTCGGGCTATGACGGTCACTGCCTGGCGCTCAGCGCTGACGAGGTTAAATCGCGGCTGGATGCCGGTGACGCTTCGGTTGTGCGCATGAAGGTTCCCGAAACCGGTCACTGTGAAGTGGCCGACTTGCTGCGCGACCCGATCGAGATCGAATGGTCGCAAATCGACATGCAGGTGCTGCTGAAATCGGATGGCATGCCCACCTATCACCTGGCCTGCGTGGTCGATGACCATTTGATGGAAATCAGTCACGTGCTGCGCGGCGAGGAGTGGATCTCTTCAACCCCGAAACAGATTCTGCTGTATCAGTACTTCGGCTGGGAACCCCCGGTGTTCTGCCATTTGCCGCTGTTGCGCAATGCTGACAAGTCCAAGCTGAGCAAGCGCAAGAACCCGACGTCGATCGATTATTACCACAGCCTGGGCATTTTGCCGGAAGCGCTGATCAACTTTCTCGGCATGATGGGCTGGACCATGCCCAACGGCGAAGAGAAGTTCACGCTCGACGACATGATCGCTAACTTCGACGTAAAACGTATTTCACTCGGCGGCCCTGTGTTCGACCCGGAAAAACTCGACTGGCTGAACGGTCGTTACCTGCGTGAAGACCTGACCCCAGAGCAACTGCTGCAGCGTCTGCTCGACTGGAAGTTCAATGCCGACTACGTCAGCCGTTTTATGCCGCTGGTGCAGCAACGTATCGAACGGCTGAGCGATGTTGCACCCTTGGCCCAGTTCTTCTTCCAGGGCATGCCAACGCTCACGCCAGCCAGCTTCGAATCGGTAAAACTGGATGAAGACACTCTGAAGAAAACCCTGCAGTTGATTCTGTGGAAGCTGGAGGCCGAACGACACTGGGGCAAGGACAACATCATGGCCGATGTTAAAGCCGTGGCCGATCACCTGGAGCTGAAAATGCGCGATGTTATGGCGCCGCTGTTCATCGCCATCACCGGCTCCGCCGCCTCGGTTTCGGTACTGGACGCCATGAACATTCTTGGCCCGGACATGACCCGGGGCCGTCTGCGCCACGCCATTGAGATTCTGGGTGGCCTCGGCAAGAAAAAGCTCAAGAGCCTGGAAAAAGAGTTGGCTGCCATCGGCTAATCCATACAACTCGGGTGCAAGTTGTTGAATTAAAAGCAAAAACAGCTTGACACCCGAGGGGCTGCTTTTTATTATTGCGCCCACTTCGAGATGAGTGTTCTACACCGCTTTGAAGTCACCGAAACATCGGGGCTATAGCTCAGCTGGGAGAGCGCCTGCATGGCATGCAGGAGGTCTGCGGTTCGATCCCGCATAGCTCCACCATATTCTTCTAAAAAACCGGTCCTTTGACCGGTTTTTTTATGGTCGCTAATCTTTCTCTGTGGCTGTGGAGACGGCGGTGGACCGGGTAGGCCTCTGTCGGGGTCGGCGTGAATCCGTCACTGGCGGTCCGACGTCTCGGGCCTAGGCCGCAGGATATGAATCCCATCCATGGGATTCACCCTTCGGGCTCGCTGCGCTCATGCTAAAACGCTCCTGGCGTTTTAGTCCCTGCTGCGGACTTCCCCGCCAGAGGCCTACCCGGCCCACCACCTTAACCTGTGCCAATTCAGAAAATTACCCAAAGACTAACAAGAACCAGCGTTCCTCCACCGCCAATACTCACGGAGGTTAAGTCGAAAGACGTTACTATTGGAGGTACTGTGTTGTGTGTAGGAATCTTGTTTTTCGTATTGGTCGCGATTTGATCAGATTGGGCCAGTGAGGGTGCGGAGGGAGAGTTGCCGGAGTGGGTCTGTTTGGGGGTGTCTGAGGCATGGATGCCGAAGCCAAGCTTACATGGAAGTATTTACAGCGACCCCAAACAGACCCACCCCGGTAGCTCTCCCGCAACCACCGGGTAGAGCTCAAAAAAAACCAACCACAGCCACCAAAACTCACCACATCCAATTCCGCAACCTAAGCAACAGTCGTTCAGGCTCTGAAAGCTCAGCTCGTTCGGCGAGCAGTGACGCGAGCAACTCGGGTCGGTCGGTGATGATGTTGTCGACGCCCTGGTCAATCATTCGCGACAAGGAACGGCGGTCATTGACGGTCCAGACGTGAACTTCCTGATTCTGCTGGCGAATCGCACTGATGCGAGCCGGGCTGATCAGCGCATCCCGCAGTGAGAGCACATCGAAGGGTTGGCCTTCAATGTCGCCGATAACCGAATGAACCAGCAGGCTGGTGCGCAGACGGGGCTCCAGTTGTTGCACCTCGCGCAGAACCGGTGGTTCAAGGGCCGCAACCAGGGTGTGTTCAAGCATTTTCTCTTCACGTAGAACCTCTACCACCCGGGGTATCAGACCCGGGCTTTGCGGGCTGCTTTTTACTTCCAGGTACAGGTGGGCGTGGCCGCGCATTAGCGCAATGGCTTCGGCCAGAGTTGGAATGCGGGCATTGCCCGGGTTGGCTGATGAGGTTCGATCGGTATCCAGTGCCTGTACTTCGGCGAGGGTTAACTCCCAGATATCCCGCGGGTCGCCAGCGACTCTGAGCAGGTCTTTATCGTGCAGCAGTACCAGTTGGCCATCGGCTGTCTGGCGAACATCGAGTTCGATGTAGTCGGCGCCGTCCTCGATCGCATACTGAATGGCCGCCAGCGAATTGTCAGGCGCTTTCAGTGAACTGCCCCGGTGTGCGGTTATGGCAATGCTTTCCGGTGTGTTCCAGCTGTTGAACACATAGCCGACCTGAACCAGCGCCAGAATGACCACGAACAATTCTATTCCCCAGGCAAGTGCGCCCACCTGGCGGGGCTCCGGGTCGGGTGGCAGGCCAATGTGACGACCCTGTCCACGTTGATAGAGCTTCAAAATGACCAGGCTGTTAAGGCTGACACCGATAAACCCGGCCGCGACCGCGAGCACGGCGTAAATCACTATCAGCGCCACCATCACCGGGATCAGCAGGCTGTAAAATTCCGGCAGAATGGCCAGCAGCGCCTTGGCCAGCCCCTCGAACACTAGGGCCAGAGCCAGGGGAAGCAGGGCGATGCCGCCACCGGCGGTCAGCAGCAGCGCAGCGATGTTCAGTCTTGCGCCTTTACTGAGCTGTGCACTGCGTTTTAACGCCTGGCGGGGGGGTAATTCTTCGAGCAACAGAATCGGCAGGGCCAGCACCCAGCGTAAGTAAAGGCTGCCATTGACCACGGCAATGATGGCGAGCATCGCTCCCATGATCGCCAGAAAACCCCAGTAGGCGGGTGGTTGCTCGGTAATAACGTAGTAAAGGTCGTAGCCAGTGAGCAGGGTGTTGAACGATACAATGATGATCAGCAAGAACGGCGCGGCAACCAGCAATTGCACGAACACCTGAATGCCCGCCAGGCGCAATAACCTGGGTAGTCGGTGTGCAACGCGCCACAGGGCGCTGGCCGAGGTATGAAAGCGGTTATCACGGCCATGCGAGACCACCAGCATCATACCGGCGTGCTGCAGGAATACTGCCACAATGGCGAGCGTTCCCGACACCAGGATCCACAGCAGCCCGGCCGGTGAGATCAGGAACCGGGCCAGGTCAACATTGCTGATCAGCGAAGCATCGGCGAGATTGACCAGCACCGACAGCAGCCAGCCCGACACCGGAGAAAGCAAGCTGAACGCCAGTATGGTGAAATAAAGGTGGAACGCGAGCAGGGGTCGCCGATGATAGCGCAGGCTGGCCAGGGCGTGTCGAAACAGATGTCGGTTGGTAACCATAGCCTCCGGGACACTGTACAGTCGGTGTCAGCCGTTGATTCAATCGATTAGCGGGGTTAGAGCGTGATTATAACTGAATGTCCCCAAAACGTCTGCGGCGCAGCAGGTGAGTGGTATTCTTGGGGCTGTCATTTACAACAAGCGGAGTTACTCATTGACGAACGTGGGACCCTTCACTAATCGGGTATGTGGGCTATTGATGGCCCTGGTTGTTCTGGCATTGCCCGCGACTGGAGCCGACCGTTTTGGTCTGTTACTGACGCCAGCGCAACTGGACTGGGTCGGTGCGCGCATTTACCAGAACGAATGCGCCAGCCGCCCTGAATGCCTGGTGCACTGGAACGAAGGCGAAGCCTTCCCTTCGCTGGGAATAGGCCACTTTATCTGGTACCCCGGCGGCGTTGACGAACCCTTTGTGGAGAGCTTTCCCGGCCTGGTTAGCTTTGCCCGGCAGCGCGGTGTAGCTGTGCCAGGCTGGCTCGCTGAGTTATCGCCGTTGGACGCTCCCTGGCCCGACCGATCAGGCTTTCTGGCGGCGCAATCAGAGCCCCGAATAGCATCGTTGCGCCAGTGGCTGTCCGATACCCAGGGCCTGCAGGTGGCCTATATTCTGGGCCGGGCTGAAACCTCACTGGCACAGGTTGTGGCGGCAGCACCGGCCGGTCAGCAAGCCAGTCTGTCCCGGCGTCTGGAGGCACTTACCGCCACGGCAGGGGGCAGTTACGCACTGATCGATTACGTCAATTTTAAAGGCGAAGGCCTGGTACCCGGTGAAACCTACCAGGGTCAGGGCTGGGGCTTGTTGCAGGTGTTACAGCAGATGGCGCACTACGAAGCGCTGCCTGCGTTAGATGCCTTTCGCCTGTCGGCGGCCGACGTTCTGACCCGTCGCGCTGAAAACGCCGAACGCGATATCGAGCGTGAACGCTGGCTGCCCGGCTGGCTGAACCGGCTGGAGACCTACCGGGAACCCTGATTTTCCCGCCCCAAGGCGAGGCTCAGAGACTGATGTTATGCCATCGCCACGACCTTAGATGACGTTTCCGGATTGCCTTCTATACTACAGTCCGAATCAGGCCTCTGGTGAGACTGGAGCCCTGTGCTGTTCAGGGATTCGAGCAGAACGATCGCGCAGTACGATTCCTGCAAGTTCGGGTTCAATCGTATAACACAGGAGGTGGCGGTGACGGCACAATTCAGAAATCTGGTATTCGAAGGCGGCGGTGTCAAGGGCATTGCTTACGTGGGAGCCATGCAGGTGCTAGCCCGGCGCGGCTATCTGGGCCACATCACCCGGGTGGGTGGGACCAGCGCGGGCGCCATTAACGCCCTGATGTTCTCACTGGGTTATGACATCCAAACTCAGCGTTCAATCATTCAGTCGGCCGACTTCAACGACTTCATGGATAATTCCTTTCTGTTCATTCGCGATATGAAACGCCTCTGGTCCGAGTTTGGCTGGAACAAGGGTGATTTTTTTGCCGAATGGGTCGGTGGCTACATCAAGCAGCAACTGGGTGATGCCCGGGCCACCTTTGCCGATCTGGCCGCGGCCGGGCAGCCCGATCTGTATGTTGTTGGCACCAACCTGTCGACCGGTTACGCCGAAGTGTTCTCCCGCGAGCGCCATGCGAGCATGTCCCTGGTCGATGCGGTACGCATCAGCATGTCCATTCCGCTGTTTTACCGGGCCGTGCGTCACGGGCCGCGTGATGATGTGTATGTCGACGGTGGCGTTCAGCTCAATTACCCGGTCAAGCTCTTTGACCGGGAA
Organism: Saccharospirillum alexandrii; assembly: GCF_004000275.1. Lineage (GTDB taxonomy): Bacteria > Pseudomonadota > Gammaproteobacteria > Pseudomonadales > Natronospirillaceae > Saccharospirillum > Saccharospirillum alexandrii. Next base: position 828,650 of record NZ_RCIP01000001.1, on the reverse strand, counting down.
CGCTACATTGATATGGACGCCGAACCGGAAGCAGCGCGCCGGCCAGAGTATTACGAGCGCGAGAACGATCGGTTTCTGCTGGCGCGGCCCGGGCGCAGCCCTTACGTTTACAACCGCCAGACACTGGGCCTGCGCCTGGAAACCCGGGAAGACATCGGGGTTTTTCGTTACGACGAATCACCCCGAAGTGAGCCGGTTAACGACTTCGGCGGCTACGCCAAAAGCCTGGTACGGTCGCTGCTGAGAGTTCAGGAAAACCAGCATCTGCATGGCGATGACTGGAAACGAACGCTGTACATCGACACCCTGGATGTCGAAACCACCGATTTCGATCTGTCCGACGCAAAAAAACAGGCGTTGATCGAGCAGGGCATTCAGGGCGCCGATACTTTTCTGGGCTGGTTTGAAGACCCTGAAAGCGCGCCGCCCAACCGTCTGCCGGACCAACGCGTACCGCGTGTGGTGTTGCAGCGGGGTGCAACCGGTGAGGCCGTCGTGGCATTGCAGTCACTGATGAACCGGGCCGGGACCATGCTGATACCCGATGGGGATTTTGGGCCGGGTACTGAGCGTGCCGTAACGCATTGCCAGGGCTGGGCGGGGCAGCCTCAGTCGGGCGTCGTGGATGACGCCTTATGGGCCTGGCTGGAGGCACTGCCAGAGCCGTTCCCGCCCTTGCCAACCGAGGGTGTTGCTTTTATTGCCCGGGAAGAGACCGGCGGTCTGGCGTTTTATCAGGATCATACCCGCTGGCCGCACTACCCGGGTGAAGCCAGCGGCATCACCATTGGCCTCGGTTATGACCTGCGCATGAACACCCTGGCGGATTTCAAGCGCGACTGGGCGTCGGTGTTGCCGCCGGCTGTGTTTAAGGTGTTGGCTCTGGACATCGGCAAGGCGGGCACCAAGAAACGGGCCAAGGCTTTGAAGGAAGTGGGCATCGACATCCCGTTCAACCTGGCCTGGCAGGTATTTACTGCCACAACGCTGCCACGCTATTACGACCTGACGCAGAGCATTTACCCGTCACTGGATCAACTGCCGCCGTTGTGTCGCGCGGTGCTGGTCAGCCTCGTGTTTAACCGGGGGGCGTCGTTGCGCGGCGAAACCCGACGTGAAATGAAGGCTATTCAGACCTTGCTGGACCAAGCCGACAAGGCCTTGCCCGACCAGCAGCGCTGGCAGGCGATACTGGTGGGCGTAGAAGATGAAATCGTGGCCATGAAACGACTCTGGAGTTCCGGTTCCGGTCTGGTTAAACGACGTCAGGCGGAAGCCAATTTGTGGCGTCGGGGCTTAGACATGGGTTGAATTTGCATTGTGGTGTAATGAATCGCTTTTGGTTTGAATTCACTAATGAGCGGCCAAACGGGCGTGACAGGCGGGTTGGATCATCAATAGCGGGAGGAAAAACCAAAAAAATGACATAAAAACATCACATTCTTGTCATATTTATAATAGATTCTATATTGAACGCTTGTTCAACAAAGCGCGTTCAGTCGATTGTGCGCTATTCACAGACCGGGGCTGACCGGATCTTGCGAAAAGAATTTTCAGGAAAGACAACTGGAGTGGGACCATGACCTTTACAAGACGGAAGTTTATAAAAACATCCATGGCTGCTGGCGCAGTTGCCGCCAGTCCCTTCTACATCAACCGGGCACTGGCCGAGAGCCAGGAGCTGCGGATCTACGCCTGGGCCGGCTACATTACCGACGAAATGCTGAACGATTTCCGGGAAAAAACCGGCATCAACGCAACCTTCACCCCCTATGGCACCAACGACGAGCTGATGAACAGCCTGCGTGCCACGGACGGTTCCGGCTTCGACATTATCATGCCGACGGTTGACCGCGTGCCGGGTTATGTTGATTTTGAACTGGTGCAGGCACTGGATACCAGCCGCATCAACTGGGATGGTGCTCTGGAAAGCGCCATCGAAGGCTCTGAAGTGGGTGGGGTAGTCGACGGCAAGCGCTATTTTGCACCCTCCGACTGGGGCACCGAGGCGATTGCCTACCACACCGACTATTCCAGCATCGACCGCAGTAACCTGAGCTATGGCGACCTGTGGAACCCAGATCACGGCACGGGCGTTACCGTTCGCGGCCACTCGGCATTGATCGGTATCGGTTTGTGGCTCGAACAGCAGGGTCGCCTGCCGTTCCCCTTGCTCGACATGTTCCAGACAGAAGCCGCAGCACGCGCCAACTTTGATGAAATTCTCAAGGTCGCCGTTGAGCACAAGGGCATGATTGCTCAGTTCTGGAATACCGAAAACGAAGCCCAGGGCGCGTTCCGCACCAATGGGGCCGTAGCCGGTCAGACCTGGGACAGCACCGCCTTCAATTTGATTCAGGAAGGTCAGCCGATTGCCTACGCGGCGCCCAAAGAGGGGGCCCTGGCCTGGATGGAAGGTTTCGTGATTCCCAAAAATGCCCAGAACGTCGATGCGGTGTACGAGTTCATTAACTGGTACTACACACCAGAAGCCGGCGCCATGTTTGTCAAGGCCACGGGCTATAACTCGACCTCACGCGGTGCCGAAGCCCTGTTGCCGCAAGCGACCAAAGACTTCTTCACCAACTCCTACACCGAGCAGGATCTGGCGAACCTCTGGTGGTGGCCTATCCAGGAACCCTGGTATGTGTCGATCCGCAACGAGTACCAGGACCGGTACCTGTCAGCCTGATCAGACCGGACAGAACCGCTGCAACAGCGGACTCCAAACAGCCCCGCCTCGTGCGGGGCTTTGGTCGTTCCGGGATGGAAGACCTGAATAATGTAGGTATCAGGGACGCTTAGACAGGAAGTAACTGCTATGGACAGTCGAGTCCATCTTGACAACATCTCCATGAAATTCGGCGACTTCACTGCCGTACATCCTTTGGATCTGGACATACAGTCCGGTGAGTTTTTCAGTTTTCTGGGCCCCTCTGGCTGCGGTAAGACCACCCTGTTGAACATTGTCAGTGGTTTTTTGGAGCCTACGACCGGGTCGGTCAATATTGGCAATGAACCCATGGCTGCGGTGCCTGCCAACAAGCGGCCCACCTCGATGATATTTCAGAATCTGGCATTGTTCCCGCTGATGAGCGTTGCGGAAAACATCGAATTTGGCCTTGAGGTTCGAGGTGTCAGCAAAGTCGAGCGACGCAAGGTATCCGACCGGTTGCTCGAACTGGTGGATCTGCCGGGCAGCGGCCAGTACCGGATCGATGATCTGTCCGGCGGTCAGAAGCAGCGGGTGGCCATTGCCCGTGCACTGGCGGTTGAGCCCAAGGTTTTGCTGCTGGATGAACCATTGTCGGCGCTCGACCTAAAGCTGCGCCAGCACATGCGTACCGAATTGAAAGAAATTCAGAGACGCACTGAAATCACCTTCATTTACATCACCCACGATCAGGGCGAAGCGCTGACCATGTCGGATCGGGTGGCGGTGATGTCAGCGGGGCGCCTGCAACAGGTTGACTCGCCGATCGAGCTTTATCGCAGGCCCAAAACCGCCTTTGTGGCCGAGTTCGTTGGTGAGAACAATCGGTTGCCGGGCAAGGTTGTTTCCGTTGATGGTGAGCAGGTGGTGGTCGATTGCGGCGCAGCCGGCCAGTTCAGAGGTCAGATGGGCGCCAGGCTTGAGCCCGGACAGCCCTGTGGCCTCTATGTGCGACCGGAAAGCCTGCAAGCGGCGACCGAGCAAGATATTAACCGCCTGGATGTCAGTGTCGAAACCGTCAACTTTGAAGGCGCTCATCTGACGCTGGAGACGCGCCACGCCCAATTGCCCACTCAGATTCATGTCCAGGCCGATCAGCGCGCCTACGGCGGTCAGGTGGATCAGGGGTCGTCCCTTTCCCTAGGCTTCCAGGCCGATGAAACCGTTGTTTTGCCCGAAGACAGACCCCTGGAGACGGCTGATGATTAAGCAACTGACCGCCCGATTTGGCAGGCCGATGACGCTGGTGGTCTTGCTGTTGCTGTGGTTCTGGCTGATTGTGCTGGTGCTATTGCCACAGTTAATCATGATCGACTATTCGTTCAAGCCAAATCTGATTCCGAGTCAGCTTGGCGGGCCGGAAGACGTCTACACCCTGGGCAACTACCAAACGCTGATTGGTAACGACATTCACCGAACCATCTTTTTCAAGACGATCTGGTCGAGCATTCTGGTGACGGTTCTGACCCTGCTGGTTTCCTATCCGGTGGCGTATTTTCTGGCGCAGCTGGCGACCGCCAAACAGGTCATGCTGATTGCGCTGCTGCTGGTCATTCCCTACTGGATCAACGAAATTCTGCGGACCTTTTCCTGGTACCTGATTTTGTCGTTTCAGGGCCCGCTGAATGCGCTGTTGCTGGGGCTGGGGTTGATCGACCGGCCGGTTCGCTTTCTCACCGGCGATGGCGGCGTGCTGATAGGCATGGTGTACGCCTATATCCTGTTTATGGTGTTTCCGCTGTATAACGCCATTGAGAGCCTCGATAACAACCAGGTGCGGGCCGCCCGGAACCTGGGGGCAGGGTTGCTTCGTATCCACTGGCGCATCGTGATTCCGCACGCCAAACCCGGTATCGCCACCGGCTGCATCATGGTGTTTATGCTGGCTGCAGGCAGTTACGCGGTGCCGGCCCTGCTGGGCTCTCCGGGTAGCCGCTGGTTTACCCAGATCATCTACAACTGGTTCTTTGAAGGCGGCGACTGGAACATGGGGGCGGCCTATGCCTTTGTGCTGCTGATTCTGTGTATCGGGTTCATTGCCGCGGTAATGAAGGTGTTCCGCATCGGACTGGGGGATATTGGCAAATGACCTCGCAACGACTCATGTACTGGAGCATTCGCTTTTATCTGGTGGTGTTCTTTATCTACCTGTTCACGCCTCTGGTGATCATGTCGATCGCCACCTTCAACGATAGCCGGTTTCCGACGATCTGGCCCTGGCGGGAAACCACCTGGCGCTGGTTTGGTGAACTGGCCAACGATACCGCCATGTGGGAAGCCCTGCTCAACAGCTTTATCGTGGGCCTGGGCGTGCTGGCGCTGGCGGTGCCCATTGGGGTGTCAGCCGGGTTGTTTTTGTCGACCTATGAAGGCAAGGGCAAGAACTTCTATTACAGCCTGATGCTGTCGCCGTTGCTGACGCCCGGGGTCATCATCGGCATTTCAACGTTGATTTTCTGGCGAAACCTGGGGGTGAGCGGGGGCATAGGCCTGACGGTTATTGCGCAAACCACCTTCATTTCCGCCTACGTCATGTTGATGGTGCTGGCCCGGTTGCAGCGGTTCGACCGAACGCTCGAGCGTGCGGCATACAGCCTGGGGGCCACGCATTCCCAGGTTGTTCGCCGGGTGTTGTTGCCGTATCTCAAGCCGGCCATTATGACGGCGGCAGTGATCGCTTTTCTGCAATCGTTCGAAAACTACAACACCACCCTCTTTGTCCGGGGTTTCGACACGACGCTCACCGTCTACATTGCGACCAAGGTGCGCACGGGTCTGACGCCCGCGGTGAACGCCCTGGGTCTGATTATGATTCTGGTGACTGTGGTTCTGGCGGTGGCCTATGAAGTATTGCGGCGCCGGGAACAGAACCGGAAAGACGCGGCCGTCTGAGTGTTGCTGCGATCGTAAAACGGGGTGATTCTGCCAGCACCGGGCAGAAATCACCGCGTTTCCCCTGCCTTTTTTACCCCGATATAAAAAAATTCCAATCTGCACCAATCCCCGTGATAGCGGCCTCTGCGGCTGAGTGTAACGCTGACTGTACCGGTCGTTCGGTGTACCAGGGCGGCTCACTGGCGTATGGTGGGCCCCACCAGATCTCGCTAACGAGGTTGGATCCATCTATCAATCAAAGAGGCATCTCTTATGAAGAAAGATCCAAACAAGGGTTATATAGCATTGCTGGGCTGGAGCCTGAACGCCATTGAGGCTGCAGAAAATTTCGACCGACGCTATGTGGTTGTCGCGCCCGACTGGGCCGAAGAATATTGCCTGGAACACAAAATTCCCTATGTCCCCTGGAATTTCGAACGGTTGAATGACCGGTCGATGGAAATTGCACAAACGCTGAAAGACATGGGTGTCGATGTGTCGATTCCGTTGTTCGAAGAGACCGTTGAGTGGGCTGGCGCCATTAACTCGGTACTGCTCGACAACCCGCGTCTGCTGGGGCAGGCCATGCTGATGCGCGACAAGTCGCTGATGAAGCGCCGGGCACAGCTCGGTGGTATCCGTGTCGGTATTTTCGAGGAAGCACACGACCGGGATGACATCATCCGGTTTCTGAAGCGGGTTAACCAGACACTGCTGAAACTCGACGGCGACCCGAACGACCCGATCCACGTCAAAGCCTTCGACAAAGCCGGTTGCCTCGGCCACCGGGTGATTCGCACCCCGGATGAAGTCGACAGCATTCCCGATGAAGAGTTTCCGTCGTTGATGGAATCCCATCTGGATGGCTGGGAATTCGCGGTCGAAGCCTGGATTCACAACGGCAAAATCCGTTTTCTGAACATTTCCGAGTACGTCAAACTCGGCTATTCGGTCTATGTGCCGGCTTCCCCGGAACTGGAAGCCTACCGCGAGAAGATCACCGCGCAGATTGAACTGTTGATCAAGACCTTCGACATCGAGTTCGGGCTGATTCACCCCGAGTACTTTGTGACCAGCGATGGCACCATGTACTTTGGTGAAGTGGCCTACCGGCCACCGGGCTTCAAGGTGTTTGAATTGCTGGAGCGGGTTTACGATGGCTTCAATGCCTATCAGGCGACCATGCTGGTGTTCGACCCGAAATCGACTGAAGAGGAGGTTGAGGCCTACTTCCCGGAGGCGGTTACCGATGCAAAGGCTCATGCCGGTTGCTTTGGTGTGTATCCGCGTCGCCGTGTAGTCAGCCGTCTGGAAATTCCGGAAGAGACAGAAGACCATCCGTATTTCGAGTCCCACGAGCTGACCACGCCTCAGGAAGAGATTGTGACCAAACGCACCGCCTTTGGCACCCACTGGGGTCTGCTGTTCTTTGTGGGTAAGGATGCAAAGGAAATGCATCGCTTGCTGGAACGTCAGCAAGAGCTTGATTTCTATGTCTAGTTGGACGGTCAGACCATGCCCAGCCAGATAAGAATCGCTGGTGATTGTACGACAGTGACGCCACAGGAGAGACAGGGTGAGTTTTAATGGAGAACGATAGTGAGTCCGGATAATACAACGCCCTCTGAAGGTTCCAGGCTGGATGGTCTGCTGGGACAAATGGATGATGTGTCCAGGAAGCTGGCGCAAGCGCCCGCTTTTTCGAAGCCGGCCAAAATTGGCCGGGTATTCGATACGGCCCGGCGAATCATGCTTCAGGACGGTGGCTGTGCGGCTCTGGAAACACGCATTAAGACGCTTGAAGACGCAGGTGTTTTCTGGGGCTCCGACTGGGCCAGCCCGTCTATTCTGATACCGACACTGTCGCGACTGTCCCTGCAAAGCCCCGTGGCTGAGTCGGTCGTGATTGAGGCGCTCAGCGAACTGCGTTTTTTGGCGGTTGCCAAGGGCCACTATGTGCATGAAGAGCTCTCGGCCGAGCAGGCCAGTCATTTCCTGAGCCAGGTTCTGGCTTCGAACCTGTCCCTGTTGTTCACCCCGCCGAGCGAGGCGGAACGGGCGACTCAGGGGCGTCTCGCGCAATTGTCGCGAAACCTGCTGAAACACCTGGCCGAACGCGTGGGTTATGAGCAGATTATCGATCAGCTGATCGATGAAATCTGGCGCATTTTAAATCAACGGCCCATCCAGGTTGATTCGATCAAACAGATGATCACTCAAATCGCCATTTGCCAGGCTAATCCGGAAATTGATTTGGGCACCAGCGGGCAGGGCGCTGACCGGCTGGTCAGTAGTCTGTATGGGCCGACTCAGGCGTGCCGGGACGACCCTGGTGTGGAAGTCTATCAACACAGTCTAGACACCATGGACTCCAGCGCTCTGCTCAAAGAGGCGACGGGCTTTGCCCGCGCCATGCACGACACCGGTCTCGTCTCGCCCTACCATGCCACGCTGTTACGGCATTTGCTGGAGACCGATGATCATCTGTTGCCGGAAGCGCTAGGTTTGTCGACAACCGGCCGAGATTGTTTGTTGTGCTACCGAGAACTTGTCTATGCCCTGATCCGCGAGGCGGTGCATCCGCAAACGGCACAGGCCATTTACGGGCTGGCGCTAACGCTGGAGCGGGGCATTCTGTATCACCCGTCGGTCGCGCCCGCGATGTGGCGTCAGCTGGCGCTGATTCTGTCGGAGTGGTCGCGAACCCGGCTGTCGACGGCCTTTGGCGATGCGATTGAACCCCGCTCGCGACTGCTGGAAGGTGTGCTGTGCATGCTGGGGCAGCCGCTGGGTGTGGGGCAGGGCAATAACCCGACTTGTCAGTCGGCCCGGGCTTTATCGATGTGGGCGTACAACGACCCGGACTACCTGTTGCAAATGGTGGCCTGGGCCGCGCGGGATGACGAGATCATCATGCATTTTGAAGGTCAGCCCATTTCGTCCTGCGAGAGCGAGTCGGGCGTAGCCAGCAGTCTGCCGATCGATCTCGACGCCGTCTCTCTGTTGGTGGTGCCTCATCTCGACCGCATCTATGCCGAGATGGGCCGTCGCTGCATTGGCCGTGAAGGCGATCCGCATCGCTGGGTGAATCCGGAGTTTCATGGTTGGTGGTCTGGTCGCGGTTTCAACATTAATGTGGATGTGGCCACCGGTGCGCTGGTCGACCTGGAAGATTTTCTGCGTCATTTTTACGCTTCCTACCATCCCTATTACAACGGCAATCAACCACTGATTCACCCGCAACCGGCGGGCATTGCCGTGACCGACAGTGCGGCGCGTTTTATTGGCTGGCACGCCATAACCATACTGCGGGTGGCGATGGACCCGGAGCAGGTTATGCGGGTGTACTTCTATAACCCCAACAACGACAGCGGCCAGAACTGGGGCGATGGGGTAGAGGTCAGTACCGCTGGCAAGGGTGAGCGCTATGGTGAGGCGTCCTTGCCGTTCGCGCAGTTTGCCTCAAGGCTGTACATTTTCCATTTCGACCCGCTCGAACGGGGCGAGCTGGCGCTGATCACCCGGGACGAACTGGATGAAGTGGTGGGCTATATCCACCGAAGCTGGGGCATCGGGCGTGTGCCTGCCGGAGAGTTGCAGGCTGTCTCGGGGCATGGCCAATCAACAGACTCCGAACCTTGAGGTAATACCTCAAGGTTCGGAGGTTAAATATTACATTCCGCCTAGAGCCCGCGACGGATGGCAGGTCTGCTCTTGAGGGGTCGCCGTGAATACCTCCATGTAGGCTTAACTTCGGCATCCCTGCCTCAGATACCCCCGCAAGAGCAGACCTGCCACCCATCGCTAAGCTATTGCAAAGTTAAAATCTTACTCAAATAAACTCTGTGAGTTGGTCGCTATCAATGCCGCTACGGTCGTGTAATCGGTAGTGCTACACTGTCGCGCATCTTTTCGATGAGTTGAGACCGACTTAATGCCATACCCCTATCAAACGGAAACGCTGGTGGCTCAGGCCATGGGCGATATCGACGCCACCACCGGTGCACTGATTCCTGCCATCCATAACAGCACCACCTATCAACGTGATACCGACAACGGTTACAGCCGGGGGCGCATTTATTCGCGTGCCGATAACCCCGGTTACGAGCCCGTTGAACGGGTTCTGACCGAGCTGGAACAGGGCGCCGATGCGCTGGTGTTTGCGTCAGGCATGGCCGCCTCGGTAGCGGTGTTCCAGGCGTTGCAACCGGGCGCTCATGTCATTGCGCCGGTGGTGATGTACTGGTCGTTGCGCAACTGGCTGAAGCAGTTTTCGCAGCAATGGCAGATTGACATCAGTTTCGTAGATACCAGTGATACCGACGCCGTAGCCGCAGCACTCCGACCCGGAAAAACCGAACTGGTCTGGCTGGAAACGCCGGGTAATCCGCTCTGGACGGTGGCGGATATTCAGGCCATTTGTGCCCTGGCACATGAGGCGGGTGCCCGGGTGGTGGTGGATTCAACGGTGGCGACACCCATTCATACCCAGCCGCTGTTGCTGGGGGCTGATCTTGTTATGCATTCAGCCACCAAGTATCTGAACGGCCATTCGGATGTGATTGCCGGTGCGCTGGTGACGGCCCGGGACGATGAGTTCTGGCAACGTCTGATTAAACAGCGCTCCCAGGGTGGTGCGGTGCTGGGGCCTTTTGAGGCAGCGCTGTTGTTGCGCGGCATGCGCACCCTGGCACTGCGAGTGCGCGAGTGCTCGGCCAATGCTCAGCGACTGGCAGAGCATCTGAATGCGCACCCGGCCGTTGAGGAAGTGCTGTACCCCGGCTTGCCGGGCTTCGCCGGGCATGACGTTGCCCGCAAGCAAATGCGTAACGGCTTTGGCGGTATGCTCTCGGTACGAATCAAGGGCGGTGCAGCGGCAGCCATTCAAGTGGCAGCGACGTTGAAGGTTTGGAAGCGTGCCACCTCCTTGGGTGGTGTAGAGAGCCTGGTCGAACATCGCGCCAGTATAGAAGGTGAAGGGACCCCAGTGCCGGATGATCTGTTGCGCCTGTCGGTTGGGATTGAGGCTGTTTCCGATCTGATGGCTGATTTCGACGCGGCGCTGGGTCAGCTATAACTTGAGTTTTGAAGTTCGCTCAGATGCTAAGCGGCGGCTGCCGGGGGCTTCTGTGGTGAAGTGCGCCGCATGGACTAAAACGCCGGGAGCGTTTTAGCATGAGCGTAGCGAGCCCTAAGGGCGAATCCCATGGAGGGGATTCATATCATGCGGTCTAGGCCCCAAGGACGGGTTCACGCCAACCCCGCAGAAGAACCCCTGGTAACCGTTGCGGCCCAATACCACTGTGCCAACTCGAACTTCGAAACTTGAGTTGAACCACTGGCGCAAACTAGCCACTTGGCAAGACTAGCCACAGAGGCTACTGTAGAAGCTTATCAGGCAAGATCAGCCAGCAGGAAGGGCCTCCATGGCGCAGTTTTTCATTGCTCGACAGCCAATTTATGATCGCGCGCTCAAGGTGATTGGCTACGAATTGCTGTATCGCGACAGCGATGTCAATGAAGCCCAGTTCGACGATCCCGATCGCGCCTCCAGCGACGCCATTCTTAACTCCTTTATTCACATCGGCATCGATACCCTGACCGGCAGCAGCCTGGTGTTCATTAATCTACCCAAAGCCTTTATCACAGATGGTGCGCTGACCCCGATGTTTCAGGAGCAGTGCGTACTGGAAGTGCTGGAAGATATGCGTGCCACGCCGGAGGTGATGTCTGGCCTTGAGCGGTTATCGAAACAGGGGTTCAAGCTGGCGCTGGATGACTTTGAGTTGACTGACGCGACCCGGCCGATGCTGTGCTGGGCGCATTACGTCAAGGTCGATGTGCTGGGGCGGGGACGCGATGAACTGACTGCGTTGATGGCGCAGTTACGGCGTTACCCGGTGCAGGTGATTGCCGAGAAAGTTGAAACTCAGGCCATGAAGCAAATGTGTGAGGAGCTTGGTTTCGACTGTTATCAGGGTTATTTCTTTTGCCGGCCGCAAGTTGTGATGCGCAAGGGCGTAGCAGCGAACAAGGCAGTGGTTTTTGATTTGCTCAACAAATTACAACAGCCCGATGTCGGCCTCGACGAATTGGAAGCCCTGCTTGCGCACGACATTTCCCTCAGCTACAAATTGCTTCGCTACATCAACAGCGCGGCGTTTTCATTGCGTCGTGAGGTCGATTCGATCAAGGATGCCATCGTGCTGCTGGGCATCGAGAATGTGAAGCATTGGGTTTCACTGATACTGATGACGCGGATGGACGACAGCAAACCGCGCGAACTGATCACCACGGCACTGGTGCGTGCACGTCTGTGCGAACAGGTTGCCGATCTCTGGCACCCGGAAGTACGGCACCAAATGTTCATCGTCGGGTTGTTCTCGGTGTTGGATGCTCTGATGGACCAGCCTATGGTTGAGTTGCTCGATACCATCATTCTGAGTATGCCGGTCAAGCTGGCACTGTTGGACTACGAAGGCGTCGCCGGTGACGTACTGCGACAGGTCCTGGCCTATGAGCAGATGGACATTGATTCCCTGGCGCAAACGCCACTGACACCATCGCAATGGGCGACCGCCTATTTGGAAGCGGTCCGGTGGGCCGATGAAAGCATGGTCGCGATTGCGCCCTAGTCATTTCCTCCGTCATTTCGGCGTACCCAGTCTTCGAGTGTTTCCTCCTTAAATGCGGTGATGATCGCTTGCCTGATGGCGTCTTGCGTCACCGACGTATAAGAGGGGGTGGATACTCTGGAATCGGGCGCGCGGATGGTATGCAGCAGGTCAGCCAACCCAATCTGGTCCAGCGGCCGGGCCGGGGTTAACCGGTGGTCTTCGCTGCGGACGATCAGTTGCGCATCCAGCAGTTTGTCCATCAGGCGGTCGATGACGGCCGCATCCACGTTCATTTCGCTGCTTAATGAAGCGGCCTTGACGCCCGGTTCGTTGCGGTCAAAGCTGCGCGCAATCCGATACATCAGGGTGAGGCCAACGGCTTCATCGGTTTCTGCGCTGGGCAGAACGGTCTGACGCTGACGGATAAAGCGAAAATTCTGGCTGTAATAAGCCACCGTTGCACCGGTCAGTAACACCAGCCAGGACAGATAGATCCAGACCAGCAACAGAATACCGACCGCGAACCCCGAATAAATGGCTGTGTATTGGGTGGAGCTGGTGACAAAAAGCGTGAACAGATAACCCAGGCTTTGCCACAGAAAACCCGCTACAGCACCGCCGATAAAGGCATGCCGAAACTTAACCTGGGTGTTGGGAATGAAGTAGTACAGAAAGGTAAACAGAGTGATGATGACCACGTAGGGTGCCAACCGGGAAAGCAGGCTGAATACCCATCCCAGTGGGGCGATTTCGAGCATGGTCGCTACGGTATCGGAACTGACCAGGGCGGCGGTGGCACCGAGCGTTGAAAAAGCCAGTAAAGGCCCGATCAGAATGACACTCAAGTAATTGCTGAAACGTTGGGCCAGCGGCCGAATCTGGCTAACGCGCCAGACCTGGTTAAAAGCCCGCTCCACTTTTTGAACCAGAGAAATGACGGTATACACCAGAATGCCAAGACCGACAGCGCCAAGCACCCCAACGCGTATATTGTCGACAAAGTCGAGAACATTGCTGGTGATTTCTTCGCTGCGCTCGCCCAGTGGCGCCAGGAGCAGGCTTTGCAGTACAGGTTCGAGCTGGTTGTGCACGCCAAAGCCTTTCAGCACCGAAAAGCTGAGCGCCAGGAAGGGGACGATGGACAGCAATGTGGTGTACACCAGGCTCATGGCGTGCAGATTGGTATTGCCACGCGTCAGATCCTTGATGACGGCAAAACCAATTCTGGCTATCCGAATACCGAGGCGACCCGGTCCCGGCAGTTTGGACAGGTTGGGGTGCCACAGCCAGTCCTGTGCCTGGGAAAGCCAGTTTTTCGGGGTGGAGTCAGTCACGTGTCCCTTTCCTCTGAATGCTTGCGTTGAGTATCACAGGAAACCCGCGTAACTGACAACCGCACCTCCGGTCAGAGTTCGTCGTATCCCAGGGTGGGTCGCAGCCAGCGCTCTGCGGTCGTCAGATCCCAGCCTTTGCGCTCAGCATAGTCGTCAACCTGGTCGCGGTCGATCTTGCCCAAGCCAAAGTACCGACTCTCCGGATGCGCAAAATACCAGCCACTGACCGCGGATGCGGGCCACATGGCGAAACTGTCGGTCAGCGAGCAACCGGTGGCCTGTTCGGCATCGAGCAGTTGGAACAACGTGGCTTTTTCACTGTGCTCCGGGCAGGCCGGATAACCGGGTGCGGGGCGAATGCCCTGATACTTTTCGGCGATGATGGCCTCGTTATCCAGCTGTTCATCACCAACATACCCCCAGAGCTCTTTGCGCACCTTCTCGTGCAACACCTCGGCAAAGGCTTCTGCAAAGCGGTCGGCCAGCGCCTTGATCATGATGGCGTTGTAGTCATCGTGCTCGGCTTCATAGGCTTTGGCGCGTTCGTCGGCGCCGTGGCAGGTGACCACAAAGGCACCCATATAATCGTGTACGCCACTGTCTTTTGGCGCTACGAAGTCGGCCAGTGACCGGAAGGCTCGACCTTCCGGACGTTCGGCTTGTTGACGCAGGTGATTCAGGGTTACCAGTGGTTGTTGACGCTCTTCATCGGCATAGATTTCAGTTTGATCATTCGCTATGCCGGCGGCCGGGTAAAGCCCGACCACACCGTTGCATTGTAACCAGCCTTCGTCGACGATTCGGTCGAGCATGGCGGTGGCGTCTTTAAACAATTTGCTGGCTTCTACCCCAACGACTTTATCGGTCAGAATTTTCGGGTATTTGCCGTGCAGTTCCCAGGTTTTGAAAAAGGGTGTCCAGTCGAACCGTTCTTTGATTTCCGCCAGAGGGTAATCGGTGAAGGTACGGTTGCCAATGAATGACGGTGTTGTTGGCTGGTAATCTGCCCAGTTAGGCTGATAAGCGTTGGCACGGGCAAACGCCAGGCTGGCAAATTCCTTCTGGCCGCGTTTGCGGGCATTGCCTTCGCGCAACTGCTGGTAGGCATCGCGCAGTTCGCTGACGTAGGCGTCCTTGTTCGATGACAACAATTGACTCACGACGGGAACGGACTTGGACGCATCCAGAACGTGCACCACCGGGGCTGAATACTGTGGCTCAACTTTCACTGCGGTGTGAATTTTCGACGTCGTGGCGCCGCCGATTAGCAAGGGTTTGTTCATGCCGCGCTGTTCCATCATTTGCGCGACGGTCACCATTTCGTCCAGCGAGGGTGTGATCAGGCCGGAGAGTCCAATAACGTCGGCGTTGTGCTTCTCCGCCGCATCGAGGATGTCTTCCGCCGGCACCATGACGCCAAGATCAATCACTTCGTAGTTGTTGCACGACAGCACCACACCAACGATGTTTTTGCCAATGTCATGCACGTCGCCTTTAACCGTGGCCATGATGATCACGCCGTTGTTTTCGGCTTCTCGACCTGAGAGACGTTTTTCTTCTTCAATGTAAGGCAGCAAATAGGCCACGGCTTTTTTCATTACCCGGGCGCTTTTTACCACCTGTGGCAAGAACATCTTGCCGGCCCCGAACAGATCGCCCACCACGTTCATGCCCACCATCAACGGGCCTTCGATCACCTCGATGGGTTTGTCGGCTTGCTGGCGCGCTTCTTCGGCATCGGCTTCAATGAATTCGGTGATGCCCTTGACCAGGGCATGGGTAATGCGGTCTTGCAGGTCGCCTTCACGCCATTTCAGCTTGTCGCTTTCTTTCGCATCTGCGGTCTGGCCTTTAACGCTTTCAGCGAAATCGACCAGACGTTCGGCGGCATCGTCGCGGCGGTTCAATACAACGTCTTCAACGCGCTCAAGCAAGTCTTTGGGGATGTCGTCGTAAATGGTCAGCATGCCGGCGTTGACAATGCCCATGTCCATGCCGTGTTTGATGGCGTGGTACAGGAACACCGAGTGCATGGCTTCCCGCACCGTATTGTTGCCGCGAAACGAGAACGACATGTTCGAGACACCGCCGGAGATCTTAGCGCCGGGCAGGTTTTCTTTGATCCAGGCGGTGGCGTTGAAAAAATCGACACAGTAGTTGTCGTGTTCCGGAATGCCGGTTGCCACCGGAAAAATATTCGGGTCGAAGACGATGTCCTGCGGATTGAACTTGACCACATCGACCAGGATGTCGTAGGACCGTTTGCAGATGTCGATTCGGCGCTGGTAGGTATCGGCCTGGCCTTTTTCATCGAACGCCATGACGACTACGGCCGCACCGTAGAGTTTGATGCGACGAGCCTGTTGAATGAAGACGTCTTCGCCTTCTTTTAACGAAATGGAATTGACGATCGCCTTGCCCTGAACGCATTTCAGGCCCGCTTCGATGATGCTCCATTTTGAAGAGTCGATCATGAACGGTACCCGGGCGACATCCGGTTCAGCGGCCAGCAGATTCAGGTAACGAACCATGGCCGCTTCGCCATCGAGCATGGCGTCGTCCATGTTGATGTCGATGATCTGGGCGCCGTCGTCGACCTGGGTGCGGGCGATGTCGACGGCCTCCTCGTATTGCTCTTCCTGAATCAGGCGCGCGAACTTGGCAGAGCCGGCAACATTGGAGCGCTCGCCCACATTCACGAAGCCGGTGGTTTCATTGACGACCAGTGGCTCCAGGCCACTGAGAACCATGTCGGGCAGGGCGCGTTGCTTAGACTTCATCGGCAACCTCCGCGGCCAGATCGCGCAGCGGGCGCGGTGAGTATTCATCGGCCAGCTTTCTCAACTGGGCAATGTGTTGCGGTGTTGTGCCGCAGCAGCCACCGATAATATTGACGTGGCCTTCGCTCAGAAAGGGACGTACCTGTTCCGCCATTTGCTCGGCGGACTGATCGTATTCGCCAAACTCGTTGGGCAGCCCCGCATTGGGGTGGGCTGAAATCAGGCAGGTGGCGTGTTTGTCGAGTGCTTTGATGTGCGGCAGCATATCTTTAGCGCCCAGAGCGCAATTCAAACCGATGCTGAACAGTTCACCGTGTTCCAGCGATACCCAAAAGGCCTCAGGCGTCTGGCCCGACAAGGTACGGCCACTGGCATCGGTAATGGTGCCAGAGACCATCAGCGGAATGTCCAGATCGCGTTCCTGTTTCAGTTCAAGCACCGCGAAGACAGCGGCTTTGGCGTTGAGCGTATCGAATACCGTTTCGACCATGATCAGATCGACACCGCCCTCGATCAGCGCAATGGACGCTTCCTTATAGGCCTGAACCAGATCGTCGAAAGAGACCAGGCGCTTGCCCGGGTCGTTGACGTCGGGCGACATCGAAGCAGTTCGGTTGGTGGGGCCCAGGCAACCGATGACGTAGCGTTTCTGTTCCGGTGTCTTCTTTGACCACTTGTCGGCGCTGCGCCGGGCACACTGGGCCGCCGCGTAGTTGATGTCGTATACCGCGTGTTCCAGGTGATAGTCGGCCTGGGCGACGGTCGTGGCACTGAACGCATTGGTGCAGGCGAAGTCGGCACCGATCTCGAAGAAGGAGTCGTGAATTTCCTCGATGATGTCGGGGCGAGTCAGCGACAATAGGTCGTTGTTGCCTTTGAGCGGGCTCGGGTGGTCTTCGAAGTGCCCTTTACGGAAGTCGGCTTCCTCGAGTGGGTACCCCTGGATGGAGGTGCCCATGGCACCGTCCAGTACCATGATGCGGTCTTGGAGCGTACGGCGGAGTTCGTCCGCGACTGAGCGAGTCATTGTCTCTTCCAGTTCAGTTGGCTGTGTCAGAAGGCGTGAGTGGGTTGTTTGATCCGTAAATAATGACGGTCCGTCACGGAGGGACCACTCCTGCCTTGAAGAAGGTGCCCTATGAAACACCAAACAGGGTCTTTTTTCAATCTATATCAAAAAATATTGATATAGTGATTATACCGTTATCTTGTGTCGTCTGACGGATGGTGGTGTGCGCCATGTCTGATTCCAGGCCACCGACGTAGGCTTGAGTTCGGTATGATCAGGATTTCTGCTCCAGGTTCAATGGGTCACCTTGAATTCACCGGTTGCCGGCCACATCTGTATAACCAAGTAAAACACTCAGGTATTCAGTTGGCGGACAAAGTTCGATAGAATAGCCGCCCATTCAACATTCCCGATTAATCGTCCAACTACGGAGTCTGTGGCATGGATATTCAGATGAACATTACCGATTCCGCCCAGAATTATCTGGCGGGTCTGCTGGCCAAGCAAAGCACGGACGGTGTCTCCGTTCGTATGTTTGTGACCCAGCCTGGCACCAAATTCGCTGAAACCTGCCTGGCTTACTGCCGTCCGGGTGAAGAGAAGGAAAACGACGAAGTCATCGAGCTGACGCAGTTCCGGGTTTATCTGGAAAAGAACAGCTTGCCGTACCTCGATGAAGCCGTGGTCGACTACGCCGAAGACAAAATGGGCGGTCAACTGACCATTAAGGCACCCAATGCCAAGATGCCCAAGGTGAATGCCGACAGTCCGCTGCAGGACCAGGTGAATTACGTTCTGTTTACCGAAATTAACCCGGGGCTGGCGTCACACGGGGGCGAAGTCAGCCTTGAAGAACTGACGCCCGAAGACGTTGCAGTGCTGAAGTTCGGCGGTGGCTGCCAGGGGTGCTCGGCGGTCGACATTACGTTGAAAAACGGCGTCGAAGCCACCTTGCTCGAAAAAGTACCGGGTTTGAAGGGCATTCGGGATGTCACCGACCATACGGTGACCGAAAACGCCTACTACCAGTAAGGTGGGCCAGTAGTAAGATCGATAGGCTCCCGGCTGATGTCGCTGCCGGGCAGAGTCACTTGCGGTATTTTTGCTGGTCTTTCAGGGTGTCGTAGGCCTGTTGAATCCGCCCGAATTCGACAGCGTCACCGCCCTTGTCCGGATGATGAGCGTTGGCCAGTTGCCGGTAGCGGGTCTTTACGTCAGAAAAGCTGGCGGAAGGCCCCAGGCCCAGGGTGGCCAGTGCATCCGGCGCTTGCTCTTCGCCCAGTAAGCGGCGCCAGAACCCTTGCAACAACTGCTCTACACTGTGCCCGTCTTCCTTTGTCAAATTGCTGAAATCCAGATAATAAGCCGCCAGCGATGGATTCGGGTTGATCGCCTTGCCATGACCACCGGTAACGTCCAGCCACTGAATGCGCAAAGGGCTGATTGACAGTCGCCGGGATAGCTGGTGGTTATCCTGCTGCAGGCGGTACAACAGGTGCATCAGTACAAAATGGTGCTGAAACAGGAGTAGCGGGTCACCCAGGTTGGGCTTGGGAAAGAGCGCAGGATAGTGCCGGTCCAGAGCCTGGATCAGTTCGTACTCCGACAATCCGGCTGGCGCCTCCGTCAGCAGTGTGTCTACAGCCTCCATCAGGCCGGGTGGCAGATTGACATCACGCATTGTTCGCCAGTCCTAGCTCAGTAATTAGCTCGTGTTGTTCGCCAGGCTGCAACTGCCTGCTGTCATCGGCGGCGTTGGCCGCTTCCAGGCATAGCATGGACCGGTAGTCGTCGTCATTGAAGTTCGACAGGGTTTGGCTTTTGGCGATCCAGGGGTTCCAGACCACCAGAGACCGACTGCCTTCGCGCCGGATGAATCGGCGCACCTTGCCCGGTTCGTCCAGCATGACGGGCTGCCCCTCATCCAATACAATTCGGTCAATTTCCTGATCCACTGCAAACCGCTCTGGCCACGACTGACGTGTTCCGGTCAGTTTGTCGAGATAGGGGTAGCCGGTCAATCCCGTCAGACGAACGCTGGCAGGCGACGTAATCGGAAGGTAGCTGTGCAGCGCCTGGCTGAGGGTGAACGGGCTGTCGCCGAGGTTGGTGGTAATCAGCCTGAGGGTCAGGGAGGCGGCGACCGTTACTACCAGCTCAACCCTTGCCCGGTGGGCAAAGCCAGGCTCTGTCCCCGCAGTGTCGTGCCAGAGGCGCAGTTGGCTGATCCTGGCGTCATCGCGCACAACCTCACAGTCCCATAACGCTGTTCTGACCAGTCCGTGAGACGGATAGGCTGCGCCGTCCGGGTGGGGGCCAAACCAGGGCCAGCAGACCGGAATGCCGCCGCGTATGGCCTGGCCAGGCTGGTAAGTCTCGGCGTTGGACACCCATAACAGGTCATCCTGACCGTGCGGCCTAAACGAAGTCATGTGGGCGCCTTGGAGGTAGAGCGTGGCGACTGCGCATTCATTGACCACGCACAGGCGTTGTAGCCCGCCAGGTGTGGTTTCTAGCGTGATTCGATGGCTTGGTGTTTGGTGGTCAGGCTGGTTCACAACGGCGTTCCTGTAGGACTGCTGGCGGATGCAAAGCGCCGCAGCATACTGGCGCGGGCCTGTTCTGGCCAGTCATCGGGTACGATGAACCAGTGCCCTTCATGAGACTCGTTGGGCAGTCGGCCCAGCCACTGCGCCGGTGCCGGGTGTTTGCGAGCCTCCTCTGGGCCCGGGTGCTGAGATAACCACTGGCTCTTGTTGATCCAGCGACCGCCCAAACCCTGTTGCCGGGCCTGGGTTTCCGTCAGCCAGGGGCGGATCAGTGCATTCGGGGCGATCAGCGGCCAGGGCGACGCATTGTTTCTATCGTCGAAAGGGACAAAACCACGACCCGTTACCCAACCCAGGGAATGATCGGGCACTGGCAAGTGCCCGGGCCAGGCACCTTCCCGGGCTGCGCGCTCCGGTAAGGTCAACTGGTGCGACAGCAGTCGTTGCGATTTTACGGTCATGAAGTCTTTAAAACCGGATCCGATCCAGCGGCATTCGGGGGCGATACCTGCACCAGCGGGAATCAGCAGGTAAAACTTGAGAGCCAGCTCCAGGTGCAGAATTTGCCCCTGGCGGCGGTCTTCCAGCAACAGGTCGAGTTCGCCGAGGGTTCGTGTGGTGCCGCGTATGATGCAATTGCTCGCCAGAATCCGGTAATCCGCCGAGGTGCTGAACAGCGCCTGTACCAGGGCCTCGAAATAATGGCCCAGCTTACCGTGCCGGGCTTGTTCGAGTGCGTCGCCAAGGCTGGCAATGATCGGGTCAATCAGGTCGGTGGTGAAGGCATCGCCGGGATGCCAGCTCAGTTCGGGCGCAGGCAGCAGGGCAGGAGCCTGAAGGATCCACTTCAAATCCTGTCGCAATTGCGTGCTGACGGCTTCGTCCATGCGCTTCCCTTCTGGTATGCTTCGGAACCCTGGACGATAACCGAAGCGACCTGAATGACCAAACCCGAACACACCCAATCCTTCGATCGGATTGGCATTGTTGGCCGACTCGACAGCGACAGCGTGGTTCACTCTGTCCGCCGGCTGACGCACTTGCTGAGCGAGTTGGACCGGGCCTGTCGCATCGACTTGCCGTTGGCGGAGGCCATACCGGGGTTGAATTGTGAAGCCCTTGACCGACCGGGCCTGGGCCAGTGGGCCGATCTGATCATCGTGGTCGGCGGCGACGGCACCTTGCTTGGTGCTGCTCGTGACCTGGCAGAATTCAATGTGCCTTTGCTCGGCATCAACCGCGGCCGTCTTGGCTTTCTGACCGACATTATGCCAGTGGAGATGGAGCAGAAAGTGCGGGATGTGTTTTCTGGCCGCTACGTCATTGAAAACCGCTTTTTGCTGCAGGCAAGCATTATCCGGAACGGCAGGGTACTGGAAACGGGCCGGGCGCTGAATGATGTAGTGCTGCACTCTGGTCAGAGCATCCGCATGATCGAATTCGAGCTCTACATTAATGGTCAGTTTGTCTACAGCCAGCGCTCCGATGGCCTGATCGTATCGACCCCCACCGGCTCTACCGCCTACGCGCTCTCAGCGGGCGGGCCTCTGGTGCACCCGAGCCTCGACACCATGATTCTGGTACCCATGTTTCCGCACAGCCTGAATAACCGGCCCCTGGTGGTCGGTGCCGACGCCAAGCTGAGCATTCAACTGGGCGAAGACCACGGGTTCGAACCGCAAATCAGCTTCGATGCCCAGCATCACATCGCCATCGCGCCGGGCGATGAACTGCGCATCAGCCGGTTCCCGCAGGCGTTGCGGCTGTTGCACCCGGAAGATCACAACTATTATGAGATTTGCCGCACCAAACTGGGCTGGGGCAACCGTCTCGAAGACTAACCGTTAGGAATGCCGCCCTTGTGTCTGGTCGCTTTGACCGCACATGAGGACACAGCAGGGTGGAAGAGGGTGAACCTATGAATTTTGATGCCGTCGCCGGGAGCTTGTCTCCCGAAGTGTACAGCCGGCTTAAAGAAGCCGTTGAACTTGGTAAATGGCCCAATGGCGTGGCGCTGACTAAAGAGCAAAAGGCCCTGTGTCTGGAGGCCTGCCTGAAATATGAAATCAGTAATGGCGTGCCCGAAGAGGCTCGCACTGGCTACATTGATCGGCCCGAGTCGGTTAAGCGCAAGGCGGAAAAGCTGAATGATATCCAGGTGATCAACTTGCCCGGCGCCGGAGACACCTTGCAATGAATCTCGATCTGTTTAGCGAGTCCAGCGATAACGCGACTGAGCTCGGTCGCGGCGGGCTGGAAAAAATGCTCAGCGATGCCACCTCGCCGGTGCATTACCGGTTGCGGCTCGGTAACCACGAGATCGACATGAACGCGCGGATTGGCTCGCCCATTCGGCTTGAGTATCTGGGTGAAATTCGCTGCGTTTATTGCGACAAGGTGACCAATAAGAGCTTCGGCCAGGGATATTGCTACGAACATTTCACGACGCTGGCGCAATGCGACAGCTGCATGATGAGCCCGGAAAAATGCCACTTCGATCAGGGCACCTGTCGCGAACCGGAATGGGCAGAAGTGACCTGCATGCAATCGCATTACGTCTACCTGGCCAACGCCAGCGGCATCAAGGTGGGCATTACCCGCGGCGGCCAGGTGCCGACGCGCTGGATCGACCAGGGTGCGACCCAGGCGATGATCATTGCCCGGGTTACCTCGCGCAAACTGGCCGGCTTGTTGGAAGTGGTCTTTAAGCAGCATGTCGCCGATAAAACCAATTGGCGCACCATGTTGAAAGGCACCTCCGAGCCACTGGATTTACCGGCATTGCGTGACCAGCTAGTGGCCGAGTGTCGCCCGGAACTGGATGCCCTGATCGCAGACCATGGCTTACAGGCCATTCAGTTGATCAACCACGCCGAGGTGCGTTCGCTGGATTACCCGGTAGACCAGTACCCCGAAAAAGTCAGCAGCCTGACGCTCGACAAGCAACCGGTTGTAGAAGGTACCTTGCTGGGCATCAAGGGCCAGTATTGGATTCTTGATACCGGCGTGATCAACATTCGTCGCCACACCGGCTACCAGGTGGTGTTGCGTTAACGACTGGCTGTCGGGCTTTTACCAGAGCCTGTTATCTGGCCATTGCATTGGCCGTTACGCACGGCCTTTCCGACCCGACCCTAGAAGGGCAAAAGTGAGACACTGATGAGAACACAGGATCCGAAAACCATTTACCTCAGGGAGTACCAGCAACCGGCTTTCTGGGTAGAACACATTAGTCTGACCGTGAGCCTCTTTGATGGCTACACCGAAGTCTCGTCAGAACTGACCCTGAAAAAGAACTCGACGGTCGCCAGTCGCGAACTGGTGCTAAACGGCATTGATCAGGATATTCAGTCCCTGCAGTTGGATGAAAAACAACTGAGCAGTGCCGACTATCACTATGCGGAGGGCGTACTCACTCTCAATTGCGATTCGGATGAAGCCATTTTCCGTGCCGTCACGCGCATTGATCCGCAGAACAACACCTCGCTCGAAGGCTTATACCAGTCGGGTTCAATGTATTGCACCCAATGTGAGGCGGAAGGCTTTCGCAAAATCACCTTTTACCCTGATCGCCCCGATGTCATGGCCACCTTTACCACACGCATCGAAGCCGACGCCAGCAAGTTTCCGGTGTTGCTATCCAACGGTAATCCGATAGACAGCGGTACCCTGGAAGGCGGGAGACACTTTGCCGTCTGGGAGGACCCCTTTCCGAAACCGAGTTATCTTTTTGCGCTGGTCGCTGGCGACCTGAGCAGCAAGGATGACCGGTTCACGACCCGCAGCGGTCGCGACGTCACGTTGAGAATTTTTGTTGAACCGCAGAATGCACACAAGGTCGATTTTGCGCTCGACTCCCTGAAAAAAGCCATGCAATGGGACGAAGCAGTCTATGGGCGGGAATACGATCTGGATCTGTTCATGATCGTCGCCTCCGACTTCTTCAACATGGGCGCGATGGAAAACAAAGGCCTGAATATTTTCAACAGTGCGGCTGTGCTCGCCTCGCCCGACACCTCGAACGATCAGCGCTTTGAACGCATTGAAGGTATTGTCGCGCACGAGTATTTCCACAACTGGAGTGGCAACCGAGTCACCTGCCGCGACTGGTTTCAGCTGTCGTTGAAAGAAGGGTTTACCGTTTTTCGTGATACCGAGTTCAGCTCCGACATGCATGATCGTGCGGTGAAACGAATAGAAACCGTCGCCGGTCTGCGGGCTGTTCAGTTCCCGGAAGACAACGGCCCGATGGCGCACCCGGTTCGGCCCGATTCATACATTGAAATTAATAATTTCTACACCGCCACCGTGTATGAAAAGGGCGCCGAAGTTGTGCGCATGATTCACACCCTGGTTGGACCGGACGATTTTCGACGCGGTTCGGATCTGTACTTTGAACGCTTTGACGGCCAGGCAGTAACCACCGACGATTTTGTGGCCTGCATGGAGCAGGTGTCCGGTCTGGATTTGACTCAGTTTAAGCGCTGGTACACCCAGGCGGGTACACCCCGGTTGTCGGTGACCGACGACTACGATGCGGACAGCCAAACTTATCGGCTGTCTTTTCACCAGTCGTGTCCGGCAACACCCGGACAGACCGATAAACTCCCCTTTGTGATTCCGGTCAAACTGGGTCTGTTGGGTGCCGATGGCAACGATTTGCCCATTCACACCAGCGCCAATTACAACGCCGGTACCGAGGTGCTGACTCTCGCCGATGAAACGACTGAGGTCGTCTTTACCGGTGTATCAGAACGGCCTGTCCCCAGTTTGCTGAGGGATTTTTCAGCCCCGGTGAAGTTGTCGTTTGGTTACAGCGACGAGCAACTGGCGTTCCTGGCTGCCAACGATGCCAACGGCTTCAACCGCTGGGACGCATTGCAGCAACTGTACCTCCGCGCCATTCTGAGCATGGCGACGGAGCACCGTGCGGGTCGCTCTATGACACCGCCTTCGGTGTTGGTGGAAACCGTGGCCAATGTAGCGGGCGATGCCTCTCTGTCACACGCCATTCGCGCCAGCATGCTGACCTTGCCAGGCTACGCCATTCTCAAAGACGCCGTCGACGTCGTCTACATTGACGACCTGATCGCCGCGCGCAAGCACCTGGTCAAGACACTCGCCACCCGTTACCGGGACATCTGGCGGTCTCTGACCGAGAAGCTGAGCAGCGAAGCACCCTATGAATTCAATGCCGAAGAATCCGGTCGTCGTCAGTTGCAGGGCCTGAGCCTCTGGTACTGGTTGAAGGCTGGTGACCAGGCGGCGTTCGATTTCGCCGCTCAACTGTACGCCAGCGCCACTAACCAGACCGATCGCAGCAACGCCCTGCGAGCGGTTCTGGCGGGCGATGCCGAGGCCTTGCAACAGTCGTTGCTGAGCGATTTTTACGAGCACTGGCAGTCGGATACGCAGATGGTAGAGCAATGGCTGACCATGCAAGCGGGAACGCCTGGCATGACGGTCACGGGCATTGAAACGCTGATGCAACACCCGGCCTTTGACATCAAGAACCCGAACAAGGTGCGCAGTGTCATTGTTGGCTTTGCGATGAACACCGAGTCGTTTCACGATGCCAGGGGAGAGGGGTATGCCTTGCTTGCGAAGGTGGTTCAGCAGTTGAATGCCCTGAATCCGCAACTGGCCGCCAGACTGGTAACGCTGTTGTCAGACTGGAAGCGCTACGATGCAGACCGCGGCAAGATGATGGCGTCAGCCCTGGAGACCATTCTGGCCACCGAATCACTGTCATCGAACGTCTTTGAAATGGCTCAGCGGGCTCTGAAAGACTAAGTAGGGCGCATAACTGCTTGAAATACAACACAAAGTATTGACAGCGGGTTCGGCGCCAGTAGAATACGCAGCGGTGTCAGACGGGAGTCCGGCACCGAATTGGGGCTATAGCTCAGCTGGGAGAGCGCCTGCATGGCATGCAGGAGGTCTGCGGTTCGATCCCGCATAGCTCCACCAAATTTAAAAAACCGGCCCTTGTGGCCGGTTTTTTTATGGTCGCTTTTTATTGCGGTGTCAGCGGCTCTAGAATAATCTCAATACGCCGGTTCCGCTGTCGACTGGCGTCATCTGTCTCTTCTACCTGCGGCTGAGTATCGGCAACACCGGTTGCACTCAGACGTTGCGGGTCTATGCCCAGTTCCGTAAGGCGGCGCACCGCGGCGCTGGCTCGGGCTGAGCTCAACTCCCAGTTGGTTGGGTAGAGGCTTCTCATTGAGACCACGGGCAAGCTGTCGCTGTGACCGACTACCCGGATGTTGTATTGCTCAAAACTTTCTATGGCTTCAGCGACGTCTTCGAGTACCGCAACGGACTGGCTGTTTAACTGAGCTGAACCCGAATCAAACAGAATGGCCTCCGGCAACTGGATCACGGTGGATCCATCGTCCCGTTGCTCAATCGACTGAGTGCGGTTGTCGCTCAATGCCGCCAGTTGTTGCTCCAGCGCATCGATGGCCTGTTGTTCACGCTGCAGGCGACTCTCCAGGTCTTCTACTTCTTCTTCCCGACCGGTCAGGGCGGTATTGGCGGCCTGCAATTGCTGTTGGTAGCGTTCGTTGAGGCGAATTTGCTGTTCCAGCTGCTCTCTCAACTCACGGTTTTCCTGAGCCTGCGCATCGGCTTCCGATTCCAGCCTTGCCAGTTCCCGTTGACGACTGGATGCCGCCTCCAGTCGCTGCTGGGATTGCTGTTGCGTGGCAACCAGGCTGGAGTATTCCTCGGTCACCTCGTTTAGCCGAGCTTGCAGCTCCGCTACGATGTCCGACAGGTCCGTCTGCTGGCTCGTGAACTGACCCAGACGTTGTTCGAGCTGTCGGTTGGTTTCGGATAGGGTTTGCAGGCGGGTGCGGGCAGCGAGCAGGTCTTCAGTTTGACTGCTGACTTGCTGTTCCAGTGTTTTGGTTGAGCTGGTGAGTTGCTGGTTGTCCCATAGCACGTAAGCCGTAAACAGCGCGAGCAGCAGGGCGGCAGTCAATGCCCAGAGAGTCGATCTTGGCATGGCATTTTCCTATGTCAGTGATGTGTCAAGCATGACCCAAAACCCGGGCGAGTGTCGACACTCTTTCGCCACCAATCACCTTCAGGGCATCGCAGTGGTTGCCTTGTAGTTGAAGAACCGTCAGCTAGTCGGTCATGACGTCCAATATACGTGCGTTTGCGCAGCCACTGGTCAATACTGCTAAGGTTATTGTCCGTGTTCCAGCCCCGCCGGGATAACACCCGAACGCTGGTATCGACACCTACAAATAAAAACAATGGAAACGAGATGAACAATACCAAACAAGAACGCCACTATCAGACACCCTTGCAGGAACTGGCGCGCCATGTGCGAGAGCGGGGCGATGACGCCTATCTGCACCAGCCGGTTAACCGGCGATTGACTGTGTGGACCTGGCGGCAGGTTGATGAGGACGCGCGCAAGGTTGCCAATGGCCTGAAATCCCTTGGGTTGAGCCCGGGCGACCGGGTTGCCATTTTTGCCAAAAACAGTGCCGAATGGTTTATTGCCGACTGGGCCATCATGATGGCCGGCATGGTCAGTGTGCCCATTTATGCGACAGCGGGTGAATCAACGCTGCAATACATACTCGATCACAGCGAAGCCAAGGCGATCTTCGTTGGCAAGCTGGACGACAAAACCGCGGGGTCTCAGGTATTTGATGGTTCTATTCCCCGAATCGGGTTTCCCTACGATACAGTCGAGCACGATATCCGCTGGCAGGACTGGATTAGTCAGCAAACGCCAATAGCGGAGGTAGCCGAGGCGGGTCTCGAGGACATTATGTCCATTGTTTATACCTCGGGCAGTACCGGTAACCCGAAAGGCGTGGTCCTGAAGTTTGGTCAGTACGCTGCCGCCGCGACGGCCAATCGAAGCGTGATCAATTTGCGGCCAGATGATCGCACGGTATCGTATTTGCCACTGGCTCATATAACCGAGCGTACCGTGATACAGGGCACGTCTCTCTATGCCGGAGGCCCCGTCTATTTTGTTGAATCGCTCGATACGTTTGTCGACGATTTGAAAGTAGCACAGCCGACGGCCTTCTTGTCGGTGCCGCGGCTTTGGGTGCGCTTTCAGGCTGGGGTGCATGAGAAAATGCCGGAACAAAAGCTCCAAAAATTGTTAGGTATTCCGCTGCTTGGCAAACTCGTTGCGAAGAAAATTCGTCAGGGGTTGGGCTTGAATTCGGTGCGTATTTTTGGATCGGGTTCGGCGCCCATCTCACCCAGCACCTTGCACTGGTACTACCGGCTGGGCATTCCCATCTGTGAAGCCTGGGGCATGACGGAAACGGCTGGCTTGTCGACCACCAATATGCCGTTTCGAAAAGACCGGCTGGGCACCATCGGGGTGCCCATTGATTGCCTCGATATTCGCCTCAGCGAGCAGGGCGAGATGCAGGTTCGTGGCGACACCGTCTTCGAATCCTACTACAAAAACCCGGAAGCGACGGCCGATTCATTTGAAGACGGCTGGTTTAAAACCGGCGACAAGGCCATTAAAAACCCGGATGGATCCTACACCATCGTGGGGCGGTTGAAAGAAGAATTCAAAACCGCCAAGGGCAAGTATGTTGCCCCGGTTCCCATAGAAAGTCAGCTGGCGGGCAATCCTGACATCGAACAGGTTTGTCTGATGGGCAGTGGTCGCACGCAACCGGTGGCTGTGGTGGTAATGGCCGAGCATTTGCGCAAGTCTGACCGGGAACCACTGAGGGCTTCGCTGCAGCATACGTTGTCGGCCGTTAATGCCGGACTGGAATCACACCAGCGCCTCGATGGCATTCTGGTGGCGGATGACCTATGGAGCATAGAAAACGGTCTGCTAACGCCAACATTGAAGCTGAAGCGAGCCGACCTTGAGCGTCAGTATCAGGATCGTCTGGCGAACGTGTCGGCCGGTAAAGTGTTTTGGGAAGACGAGACCGTGACCGGTTAGTACGACCTTTCTCCGCGTCTTAACGAACACAATCATCAATAAGCCCGATCATCGATCGGGCTTTTTTATTTGCTTCGCCAGAGCGTGACGGTCAAGCGCCAAGTTGAGGCTTTCAGGCAAAGCGTGCATCAATGTGGGGCTTTATTAACCGGGTAGATACCCAGGCAGGGTAGGTTCTGGGCAGGCAAGCTTATTGCATAATCGGTCATGGCAATCGCTTTATTGTCGGCCTTGCGGAATCAATTTCAGCACAGGAGTCGAGTATGTCAGAACAACAACACTGGTTGATCAAACCCGAAAATTACCGGGCGCTGCAGAATATTCGCAAACGCATTCGCGCCATTTACGGTGATGACATTCGCATCACGTCGACGCAGGATCTGGCGATTCTGACCCGCTATCGCAACGATAAGGATGCAAAACTGAATGCATTATTGTCGGAATTTGAGGCGCGTGCACCGTTCGAGCTGAGTGACTGGGAAAAACCAGCCGTGCATGCACACGGTCAGTCACAGCGAGTGTATCGCGGGCAAGTGGTGGCGTAAGCCTAGCCAAGCAGTAGATAAATCAGCCAGGCCAGGCCGTAGAGAGGAATCTGGTGAATCATGTAGAAACCAAGGCTGTGTCGGCTGAGCCAGATAAAGGGGCCGCTGGTCGGCAGAAATGGCAATTGTCTGATGCCAAATAAACGCTGATGACCGAGGTAAATGCCAATATAAACCATGCCCAGCCAGGGAATCAGGCGCGTAAGATCCATGGTTCCGTCTGGCAGATTCAACGGGGCGCGTAATGCCTGATACAAGGGAGCCAGATTGAACCAGTCGGTCAGGTTGAACAGGGCGATGATGGTGACACCCGCTAACAGGGCAAGGCGCGGGGTAAAAAGCAATGGCAGCGCCAGCAGGCTGGCGACGGCGATAAAGTGAAGCACACCAAACCAGATCCAGTTGCCGGGATAGAAAAAAAAGGTAGCAACACTGAAGGTCAATGCCCCGGCCAGTATTCTGGCTTCCCGTACCCAGAAAGCCCGCCAGCGAATGCCATGAGCGTTCGCCAATACCAGGCTGGCCCCCACGCTGAGAAAGAACAGGGTAACAATGATGCTGCGAAAGATAGCCCAAAAGGGCGCTTTTGCATCGAAGCTCAAGTAGCCAAAGACACTCAGATCGTAGCCAAAATGAAACACGGCCATTAACACCAGTGCCAGGGCACGCATCTGGTCGATGCTGATCAGCCGGCGTTCATGAGTCTGCGCCCAGGCGGGTTGACCTGTCTCAGAGATCGTGGTCAAAACGGGCTGGCCCCCAAGTCAGACAGGTCTACACCATTGGCTGGGAGGTAGATGATCTGATGGTGGGGGCGGCTTCCATTCCAGGCGAGTTGCTGGGTAATCAGCGTCTGGTCTGTGCGCCACTGGGTTTTCAGAATGATGGCATCCCGCTGCAGCGCATCAGACCAGTTGTCTGGCGGGTTATTGGCCGATCCTGCCGGCTGTAGAACCTGTTGTTGAGCCGGTTCGCCATACTGCTGGGTGATCAGGGCGCGAACCGTCTCGAATTGGTCGAGCCAGGTACTCGTTGGGCTTTCCGGGGCAACGCTGAAGATAAATCGACCGGTTTCCAGCCGGCCGTCTTCAAATTGATAGATCAGGCGTGTGCGGTGGATGCCCGGTAAACTGGCCTCGTAGATGAGGTAATCGCGTTCGGTCAGCGGGGTCAGGTTAGGGCGCTGTTCCAGGTCGCGAACCGCCATGGCGTTCTGCCCCCAATTGGCAACGCCGAAATCTTCGGCGCTGGCCAGCGGAGTGACGATCAGCAGCCCGAGGGCCAACCAGGCCTGACTGAGCAGTCGCATGGGATTAGCTCCGCTCGAAACGGTCGAGCAGTTCGTCACCACTCAATTCGTCAAAATCTGCCGTATCCAGGTCATCGAGTGGTTCTGACTTCGGATATTGAGCGGATTTCGGGTCGACGGTACTTTCGACGGTTGGCTTGACCGGAGGCTGCCCCGCGCTGGTGTCTTTGCCTCTGTTTTCTTCCAGAAACTTCGCATAGGCCGACTTGCTGCGGTTCTTGTGCTTGGCCAAACGGTTTTTGCTGGGGATCTTGCCCTTGTCGCCTTTGCTGATAAAGGTTTTCTTGGACCCGGTTTTAATGCCGAGCCGGTCCTTCAGCGAACGACTCTTTTTTCTGCGTGACATGCTTTTCCCATCGAATTGGGTTGAATGTGCCCCTATTATAGACCCTTACTGGCGAATCTAAATGCACAGAATAGGGTAATTCATGGAATACAGAGAATTAGGCCGCTCCGGCATCAAGGTGTCGAGCATTGCACTGGGTACAATGACCTGGGGGCAGCAGAATACCGAAGCCGAAGCGCACGAGCAGATGGATTACGCGCTGGAGCGTGACATCAATTTTTTTGACGCCGCCGAAATGTATCCGGTCCCTCCCAAGGCTGAGACCTATGGCCGAACTGAAGAATACATCGGCACCTGGTTTAAGCAGCGAGGCCAACGTGACCGGGTTGTGCTGGCCACCAAGGCCATCTCACGGGGAGATTTCGACTACATTCGCGGCGGCCCCACTTTATCGCGGGAACACATCAAACAAGCCTGTGAAGCCAGCTTACGCCGATTGCAGACTGACTACATCGACCTGTATCAACTGCACTGGCCTGATCGCAGCACCAACTTCTTTGGCAAGCTTGGGTTTCAGGGGCTGGATGCAAACGAAGCGGCTGTGAGTATCGAAGAAAGCCTGTCCGCCCTGAACGAACTGGTGCAGGAAGGCAAAGTACGGCGCATTGGTGTTTCCAATGAAACGCCCTGGGGTGTGGCTGAGTATTTGCGCTTGAGCGAGCGTGCGGGGCTGCCGCGTATCGACAGCATTCAAAACCCCTATAATCTGCTCAACCGCAGTTTTGAAGTGGGCCTGGCTGAATTCGCCTGTCGCGAGCAGGTTGGTTTGCTGGCCTATTCGCCGCTGGCGTTTGGTATGCTGGCGGGCAAGTATCTGGATGGCCAGCGCCCTGAAGGTGCCCGCCTGACCTTGTTTGAGCGTTTTCAGCGCTATAACAACGCCCAGGGCTTTGCAGCAACAGCCGACTACGTACAGGTTGCGCGTGACCACGGCCTTGACCCGGCCCAGATGGCGCTCGCCTACGTGACCAGCCGTCAATTTGTAACCAGTAATATCATCGGTGCGACCAGCATGGCGCAGTTAAAGAGCAACATCGACAGTGAAAGTCTGGTGTTGTCGGACCCGGTGCTGGCGGATATTGAAGCCGTGCATCAGCGTCAGCCTAACCCCTGTCCCTGAACTGACAGAAACCCGGTGAGGTAACACGCCCGTCACCGGGGTCACTGAAAGGTGCGTAGGGTTGTTTCTTCAATCGCTGATGATTTTCAGCCCAATACCGGAAGGGGCGTGCCGAACAACCCGCATCACCACAACAGGTGCGGGCATGGGCAGGCCCTGAACCTGGCTTCGTACCTGCGTTCCCAGATTGAAGTGCTGCTTCTGGGCCGGAGTCAGCTCTACAAAGGTGCCACCGTCAGAGATGTTCCAGGTCTTTGCTTCGGTGCGATAACCGTCCCGCGTCACCAGTTCGATGGTCACTTCCAGTGGTGTTCGCGGGTGTCCCCGCTGATCCCGACTCACCACTGATCCCTTAGTTGACGCAGCGCTGTAAAGCGGTCTTGCCTGGTGTCAGTACTGAAACCCTTATCATTGAGCGCCTGCGACAGGGTGTCGTCTTCGAGCCGGAAAAACAAATTGATGTCGGCTTCATCGGCCAGGGTCGTCGTCAGGCGGGTATCCGGTGTTTGCTGGTCGCTGATGGCCTTCATGGCTTCGGCGGGTGGGTGGCCAGGCAGGATACTGAGTGTAAAGGCCAAATTGGTTGGCAGGTAATCGTGCCCGGGGTAAATACGCGTTTCCGGATGGGCTCGTTGGCGAAGTTGCTCAATGCTGTGAAACAGGGTGTCGGTATCGCCGGAACGGGTATTGCCAACACCGGCATTGAACAGGGTGTCGCCACAAATAAGCGCGGGCTCAGGCTCGGTCAGATAAAACACCCCGTGCCCGGGCGTATGGCCGGGGGAGGCCCAGAATTGCGCGGTGGAATGGCCGAGTGTTAACTCGTCGCCATCGGCCAGCCACTGATCGGCCTGAAAGCGGCCCTGACAGGAAGACGGAGCCCGAACCCGGGCGCCGGTCTTGGCCTTCAGCTCGTCCAGATGCCGGATATGATCGCCGTGTTCGTGGGTGATCCAGATATCGGTAATGCGCAACCCCTGATCTTCAGCCAGGGTGAGCAAGTGGTCGGCGTCGTAAGGATCGACTGCCGCTGTGGCCTGACTGTGCTCGCACACCACCAGGTGATTGTAGTTCTGTAAAGAGTTTGGAACGAAGGTTCGAATGACTCTCATGATATACTCGTCAGCATTATTTCTATTAACCCTATGCAAAATTCCCGTTTGAAACAATGATGCTGTCGTGGAATGCTCGGCAGGATAGGCCAGACCCATGCCAGCTGGTAGTGCCTTTACCGGCGGGGCAGGTCACAGCGCAACCATCATACCAGGAGGAACCGTTCCAGATGCCAGCCGTGATGTCGGTTATTTCACCCGCCAAAAAACTGGATTTCGAGACTGCAGCCCCCGTCGACACCCTAACCGAAGGGCGCTTTAATCAGGAGGCCGCTGAACTGGTCGATCTGCTGAGGACCTGCACCGTTGGTGACTTGCAGGGCCTGATGTCACTGAGCGAATCACTGGCCAGCCTGAATGTGGATCGGTTCAGCCGTTGGCAGTTGCCTATGGATCCTGCCCAGAGCAAACCGGCGCTTTTTGCGTTTATCGGGGATGTCTATCAGGGTCTGGAGGCGGCAACACTGACTGCGTCACAGATTGACCAGGCGCAAGAGCAAGTGCGTATTCTGTCGGGTTTGTATGGTGTATTGCGACCCCTTGACCGTATTCTGCCTTATCGGCTGGAAATGGGGACCCGGTTGTCCAACCCGCGTGGGCGATCCCTCTACGACTGGTGGGGCGACACCCTGACCGATGCGCTGGCGGACGATGTTCGTAAAGCCGGTGCCAAAACACTGGTCAACCTGGCGTCAAACGAATACTTTAAAGCGGTAAGGCCGAAACGGTTGCCGGTTCCGGTAGTGACACCGGAATTTCGGGATCTGAAAAACGGGCAGTACAAAATCATCTCGTTCTATGCCAAAAAAGCGCGAGGCCTGATGGTCAGGTACATGCTCGACCAGACCATCGACTCGGTTGAAGACCTTAAGGCGTTTGACTGGGCGGGTTACCGTTTTGATGCTGAGCGGTCCACGGCCAGTCGCTGGCAATTCTTGCGCGACGAGGCCCCGGGTGTCAGTTGACCCGGGCGTTAATACTCAATTCACCACAGGATTCAGGAGTGTGTCATGTTGACGGCTATTCGCGGTTTATGGGTAGGCAGTGCAGCCTTGTTACTGGCTGGTTGCGCCCAGTTTTCACCCCAGCAAATTCAGTTTCAACCTTCGCTTGAGGCCAACAGTATTCCATCCGGTACGGGTGCCTCGGTCTATGTGTTTGCCGAAGACCGTCGCTCCAGTAATCAGATAGGCGTGCGTGGCGGGGCCTATTCAGACAGCAGTGTGATTTCAGCGCGGGGCGATCTGCGGGCAGACCTGCAGCAGCTCTCGGAACAGGTCATGGAGCGAGCGGGTTACCAGCTCGTCGAAATGAATGCGGATGTAGAGCTGACCTTTGCCCTTGAAGAGCTGACCTATCAGGTTACCAGCATTGATGCAGCCCGTAAGGAAGCCACGGGCGCAGCGCGATTCTCAGTGCAGGCGGTTGCTGACGGGGCTGTCTATTCCAACAGCTTTCGGGCTCAGCGCATGATCGAAACCTTGCGGTACCCAAGCGAGGAAGAAAATGCCGAGTTAATGAACTACGTTTTCGATGCTGCTCTTGAGCGGATGTACTCAGATCCGGGTCTTGAGTCCTTTCTTAACCAGCGATAAACCCGATTTGAACACTCAGGCCGCTTGGTGCGGCCTGAGTGTTCAGCCGGTTTTATCGAGATCGTGCTCTTCAAAGTAGGCCGCCATGAAATCAACAAAGGCGCGGCTTTTTGCTGAAAGGTAGCGATTCTCCGGGTACACCACATGAATGGTGCGACTGGGGAAGATGATTTCCGGAAGCAGATGCACCATTT
The DNA here is from genome assembly GCF_004000275.1 of Saccharospirillum alexandrii. Taxonomy (GTDB): domain Bacteria; phylum Pseudomonadota; class Gammaproteobacteria; order Pseudomonadales; family Natronospirillaceae; genus Saccharospirillum; species Saccharospirillum alexandrii. Next base: position 793,597 of record NZ_RCIP01000001.1, on the reverse strand, counting down.
TCCCGCTCGCCAGTTCGTCACGCACCATATAATAGGGCAGGGCCGTGATGCCCATGTCGTTCATGGTCGCTTCGCACAACGTATCGAGATCGTTCACGGTAAAACGCCGGTCCTTGTTTTGCAGGCCAGCTTCCTTCAGAAACCGTTTGATCCAGCGCGGTTCGGCAAAGTCGATCCCCGAGACCATCAGGATATGGTGCTCGTAGAGGTCACCGAGCTTCTTCGGATGGCCGTGTTCATCGAGGTATTTGCGGGTGCCGGTGAGGATGACTTTCTGCTTGGCCACGGGCCGGGCTACCAGGCGGCTGTCTTGCAGTGACCCAAGGTGAATGGCCAGGTCAATCCCTTCACGCACCAGATCAAGCCCCTTGTCGGCCAGAATCAGATCGAAATTCACATTGGGGTACTGTTCCAGAAATTTGGAGAAGATCTTCATCAGCATCGACCGGCCAAAGGTCGGTGTGGCCGTGATCCGCAGGGTGCCGCGGGGTGAGGTCTCCAGGTCTTTAACCATATGCTCGGCTTCTTCGAGGTCTTCGAGAATGCGGCTGCAGCGATTAAAGAAAAGCTGACCAGCCTCAGTAGGGCTGACCGAGCGTGTGGTCCGGTTCAGTAACCGGACACCGAGTTTGTCTTCCAGCAAGCTGATCTGCTTGCTCACCGCCGAGGGTGTCAGGCCCAGTTGATGGGCGGCGTTGGTGAAGTTGTTGGCTTTCACGACGGTGGTAAAAATGATCAGTGAGTCGAGTCGCGCCATGGCATTACCCTGCTTGGTTTCATGAAACGGTGTCAAAACGCCTTATTAGCGAGCTGAAACTGATAATAATCGGACTCTATCAATAATCCAACTGTATTGATGATTAAATTTTGATAATCGTTTGGCATTTTTCCGGCCGCGGTTACACGGGCTTGCAAACCGTTACCCAATGATTCAATTATCGGGCGCAAGTCGTTAAAGATCTCTGGATTCAGGCCGCTAACGCCCTTGAGCCGCCGTATACATTCACCGCGTTACCGAAATGCAGGGGAACATTATGAACAGCGCCATTGGTCAATGGAGTCCGCTACCGCAATCATTGCCGACCCAGAACCGGCCATCACAAGAGGGTAATCCGTCTGCCCGTGCCGGCTTTGACGGCCCTGGGCGAGGTGTTGGCCAGGGGCTGACGACGGCACCGGGCCAGAATCGCGGTGTTGAACGTGCGGACCAGGCGGCTTCGGCGTCGGGCAAGGCATTTGATGTCGATGGTCTGGTCAAAAACCTGTGGAGCTTTATGCAAGGGCGGCTGGCACAGGCTGAGGCCTCGGGTGCCTCCGACGCTGAGATGGAAAAAATGTGGCAGGCGGCTGAAAAGGGCCTGAAACAGGGGTTTGGTGAAGCGCGTGATGCGCTCCAGGCCATGAACAAGATGAACGATGGCCTGGAGGCCAAAATCGACAGTGCCTATCAGGGGTTGGCCGATATTCTGGAATCCCGCGATCTGTCGGCGAAAGCTCCGGTGGCCGAGACGCCAGACAATGAAACGGTTGCCACGGAAAACCGGCGCATCAGCGTTTACCAGTATCAGGAGCAATCGTTCTCTCTCAACCTGAAAACCCTAGAGGGCGACTCGATTCGTATTCAGGTTCGGAACACCGAAGAGGCCGGGGCCGACTTTCAGCGCAATCAGAGTGGTGAATCGCTGAGCTGGGGGCGCACCAACAGCAATGATTTTCAGCTGGTGATTGAAGGCGACTTGAACGAAACCGAGCGAGCCGATCTGAACGCCTTACTGGCCGATGTTAACGAACTGGCTAACGAGTTTTATGACGGTGATATGGCGCTGGCCTGGGAGCAGGCGCAAGCGCTGAGCATTGACGGAACCAGCCTGGCTTCGATGGACCTGCGCATGCGGGAAGTGGAAGCCAAGGGCGTTGCAGCCTATCAGTCTGCCAGCTCGGAAGCTCAGTTGCCGCGGGGCTTGGAGTCGTTGCGCGACTACGCCCGTGACATGCTGGCAGCCCAGCAAGAGTGGCTAGACCGTTTTAACAGCCGGGATGCTCTGCCCGACACGATGAAAAACCACCCGCTGAACGATGGTCGTCTTGAAGCCTTTACCCGTTCGTTACTCGGTGGCGAGTGAACTGGCCCGGTGACCCCTGATTCATAGGTCATCACGACCGGTTCACAAAAACCGGTCGCGGTTGCTGGTATTGACTGTCTGTGGTTCTACAATGGGGGCTTATTCATTGATTGGAGCCAGATGTGTTGAACCTGACGTTGTATACAACCGATGGCTGTCACCTCTGTGATTATGCCGAGACTGTTCTGCAGGAGGTGTTGCAGGCGGAACCGGAACTGCGTTGGTCAAACGTGGACATTGCCAGTCAGGATGAACTGATCGAGCGGTATGGCATTCGAATTCCGGTGATCAGGCTTGAAGGCGCTGATTACGACCTTGGCTGGCCATTTTCCGCTGACGATGTCATCCACTACCTCGCTCAATTCAAAACTGAGGTCAACCCCTAGATAACCGTGGGCGCAAGTCGCTTCAGGCAGACGGATGAGTCGGTCAGATATCGTGTTAATGCTCAGGATGGGCCAAGACGTGCGGGGTGTCGGGCGTTATACTGGTCGCTTCAGTGTTTGTTTTATTTCCCGATGGAGTTGTAGATGGTCGTTAGAACCTGCTCGCTGGTGGTCGTCGCTGCCACTGTACTGGCCGGGTGTGCCAGCTTGCCCACCCCCCGCAGTGAAGCCATTCACTATGCCCTGACCACCGATGCCAGCCTGCGCGAGCTGGCCAGCCAGTGCCAGTCGCTCAGTCCCCAACTTGCATCCCAGGCAACCCAGACGCAACGCGACTGGTGGCGTCGCAACGGTGCTGCCGTCAGTGCAGCCGATTATGGGCTGTTGCAGTTGAACTGGGATCAGCAAACAGCGCCGATTGAAGATCAGCGTGCCTATCTGTCGATGCAACTCATTGAAATGGTGCAGTCAGACGCCAGCGAGCAGGTGAGCGACTGGCTGGACGACCGCCCTGAGCGCAATTGCGGGCGCGAATTGACAGCTTTTCAGGACGGTGCGCGGGACCTGAGTCGCAATTCCGATCATTTTGAAACGCTGGTGACTTTACAAAATGACGAAAAACAGCAAATGGCCGATGTGGATCAGGCGAGGGTTATCAATGCCCGCTATCGCCGCTACGGCCGGTCTCTGTTTGTGGTCGAGCAAAAACTTCAGGCACAGGGGTGTAACCAGCCTCAGGTTTCCATTCTGCGCAACGAATGGCCGCTGGAAGTCTATGATGCCGTGTGCAGCGACAGCAGTTATGTGCTGATGCAATGTGAGTGGGGCCGTTGCGATACGCTTCGATGAATCACTAATGCCGTATGAAGGTGATCGTTCACAGCGCACAATGCCGTGGCGAGCAATACTTGGGGTAACAGTCGGTGCGTTGCTTCTCACTGCGTTAACGTTTGGGTTCCGGGCGCACTATCTGGGCTGGTTTGGTGAGTCGGTCACTGATGTCGCAGCCTGGGGTGGTGACTGGCAGGCATGGCTCGATGAGCAGCCACTGGAGCACCCGGCCCTGGTCCATCTGATGCCCGAAGGGTGTCTGTGCCGGTTTTTCACCGGCCAGCATGCCGCTGACCTCAGCAACCGCGCCGGGGCGTTGGGCTACCACCGCTACCAGGCAGGTGAAGCATTTTTACGTCCCGACCTGGCGGCCCCCCTGGAACCCGCGTATTTTCCCGATTCACCCGGTCCAATGTTGGCTCTGACCGATGCTGATGGTCAGATCCGTTATCTCGGCCCCTACAGCGATGGCTTGCGGTGCACTGCAGCCAACAGTCTGGTGGATGACTGGTTACCCTTGTCTCGCGCAGGCCGGGTCTTGCAGGTGGATGCCAACAGTTGCCGGTGTGCCAGCTTCGTGGCCGGTAGGTAATTATCGTTTTTTAGCTCTAGCTCTACTAAACTGAGCCGATACATCAAACAGGTTGTTGAAAAAGGCATGAGGCCTTTTTCAGAACACGAGAAGCGAAAATCACGACGTCCGCTACTCTAACAATATCAATGGCGCCACAGTCGTCGATATGGCCGGAACATCCTTGTTTCGGTAGTGGGCGACCGAAATTCTACGAATTTCAACAGCTTGCTAATTTTTAATCGCAGTCAATGAGCCGGGAGAGTCGGATGGCGGGTGTACTCAGCAGTGTCGATAGTCGCACCAACCTGGTTGGGCAAAACCGTCTTGAAATTCTGATGTTTCGCCTGAATGGGCAGCAGACTTACGCGATCAACGTGTTCAAGGTTCAAGAAGTGATGGCGTTGCCCAAAGTCACTCGCATGCCTCAGCGTCATCGGGCTGTAATTGGTGTAGTGTACCTGCGCGGCCGCGCCATTCCGGTCATGGACCTGAGTCTTGCCATTGGCATGCGGGCTACCCCGGAAACTGAAGACTCGACCATCATTGTCACCGAGTACAACAGCACGGTTCAGGCGTTCCTGGTCGGCCAGATTGATCGTATCGTCAACCTGAACTGGGAGGAGATTCTACCGCCGCCGTCCGGGGCTGGGCGCCATCACTATTTAACCGCCATTACCCACCACGAAGACCGCATTGTCGAAATCATTGATGTGGAGAAGGTGCTGGCTGAAATTGCACCGATGGATGCTCGCCTGCCCGATGAAATCATGCAGGGCGACTTTGTCGCCAAAGCTCAGGGTCGTGAAATCGTCATGGTCGACGATTCCCACACGGCGCTGACCCAGGCATCGTCAACCTTCGAATCATTGGGGTTGATTGTGCACCGGGCGATGGATGGTGTAGAGGGTCTGGCTCTGTTGCGCCGGTTGGCGGATGAAACTGACACGCCGTTGGAAAAGCGGCTGCTGATGCTGGTAACCGATGCCGAAATGCCACGCATGGACGGCTATCGGATGACCACGGAAATTCGCAGCGACCCGAAGCTGAAAAATCTTTATATCGCGCTGCACACTTCTCTGAGTGGGCAATTCAACAAGGCCATGGTGGAAAAAGTCGGCTGTGATGCCTTTTTGTCGAAGTTTCACCCGGAACAACTGGCCAACCTGGTGAAGGAGCGCATCGAAGCACTGGAAGACTGAGGCCGTCTCTGCTCCAATAGCCGATTCAATGTCGGGGAGCAGGGTGCATGTCTTATCAGGTGTCAGTCAGGGAGCTTTGGATTTATCCGGTCAAGTCATTGGCCGGCCTTCAGGTAGATTCCCTCAGTTTTGATAACAACGGCCCGGTCGGGGATCGTCGCTGGATGCTGGTCGACGAGCGTGGCCGTTTTGTGACCCAGCGCAGTCAGATGTCGATGGCGCTGTATCGTCTGGCTCAGGTTGACGGCCGCATTCAGATTACCTCACCCAGGGGGCGCACCCTCCTGTTGCCTGTCCCAGAATCGTCGCAGGTATATCCGGAAATCACGGTCACCGTCTGGAAGGACGAACTGATCGGCTATGAAGTAGACACCACAGCGTCGGAGTGGTTTTCCGAACAGCTGGGTATGTCCGTGCGACTGGTTTGGCTGGGCGACGCCAGTGAGCGTCGGGTTCCCGACGCGCAGGCCAGTGATGACGAGCGCGTGGGCTTTGCCGATGGGTATCCGTTACTGGTGTGCAATCAGGCCAGTCTAGACGGGCTGGTTGACACTACGGGTCTGGACCTCGAACAGCGCCGTTTCAGGCCCAATGTGGTGGTCGACGGTCTACCGGCGGGTCAGGAGCTCGCACTCGGCGAATGGCACTTTGGCGCCGGCAAACTGGCCTTGCTGAAGGTGTGCGAACGCTGCAACATTCCAGCGATTGATCCGGAGACCGGAGCCTATGAAAAAGCGACAGCAGCACTGCTGAAATCAGCCTGTCGCTTCGACGGCCGCACCGTCTTTGGCGTCAATGCGGTAGCCCGGGGCCTGACCGGGCTGCGCATGGGGGATACTGGAGATTGGGTTTCGAACTAGTCGTCGAGATCCGCGACCTGATCCGGTTGCAGCCATTGCGCCAGTGTCCAGTCGATCTGGTCCCGGTTGGCATAGATCTGGGCGTAGGTCAGCACCGATTTGACGTAGCCCCTGGTTTCGTCGAAGGGGATTGATTCGATCCAGACGCTCAGATCACTGGGGTAACGCTCTTTCCACCGGTCAACCCGGGAAGGGCCGGCGTTATAGGCAGCCGTTGCGTAGACCGGATTGTCGTATCGGGCCATCATACGAGCCAGGTAACGGGTGCCAAGATCCAGATTGATCGACGGTTCCGTGATGTCAGAGTCGGCGGTCAGCCCCAAACCGTCGGTGTCTGATAAATGCTGGGCGGTGTAGGGCATCAATTGCATTAACCCCATGGCACCTGCCGACGACACTGCCCGGCTCATATAGCCGCTCTCCTGACGAATAACTCCGTAAATCCAATAGGGCGGCACCTGATGCTGCTCCGAGACCTGCGTAACAAGGTCGTTCCAGGGCGTTGGATAGCGCAAATCCAACTCGTCAAAGCGGCCGCTCCAGCCGACGGTTTGCGACGCCTTGTGATACCACTGCCATTCGGCCGCCAGGTGAGCAGCGGCAAAATGTTGCTCGGCCGACAGGGGTCTTACTTCCAGGTTCCATTCAATTTGCGCGCGTTCGAGATCACCTGCCATAAACAGCAGGCGAGCGCGCTGCAATGCCGGGCGTTGGGATAGCGCCTGTTCAATACCATTAAGCCGCAGGCTGTTCGCCGGGTTCAGGGCGGCAGGCCGACCCAGATGGCTGGCGGCCAAAAACCCATAGTAGGAGCGTTGTTGTGCGACCGCTTCAAAGCGCGTTCGGGCGGCCGCCTTTTCGTCGCTGTGATAGAGCGCTTCAGCAGACCAGTACTGCCACTGGTCGCGGTATTTGAGGGAATCGGGCAATGCATCGTACAGACCCAGCACCCCTGGCCAGTCGTTTCTGACCAGTGCCAGCTGCAACCGCCAGTGTTGCACCTCGTTCGACTGACGTCCCGGGTCGGCTATGGACAGCCAATAGTCGGCCTGCGGGAGTGCCAGTTTTGCCATGGCAATGCCCAGATGTTCTGATACCTCCCGCACTTGCGCCTGGGTGAAAGAGGGCGTGCTGCGAATCAGGGCAACCCAGAGGTTCGATGTGCTCTCGGGCTTCAGGTAGGCCATACGGTCTACTGCGGCCAGTGCCAGCTCACGATGCCAGGCTTTATCCGGGTGGTAGAGTTGGGAGGCAATGCGCGTCGGGTCGTTGTAGACCTCAACCAGCCAGTCACCGCGGGCTTGCCAGTCAGGGTCGGTGTAGCGGGTATTCAAGTACTGGATCAGGCCGCCACTGCGCGCGGAAAACGCCAGCAACTGGCGCTGCCAGACCAGTTCATTGAACTCGTCGAGCTCGGTCAGGCGGTCCAGGAAGGGGCTGCAAGCATCGGCCAGGCCGCGACCAACGAGCCAGGTTGATTTGATTTCCTCAATTGGGATGGTTTCCCCCAGTGCTTCCCTTGCGCGCAATGGCTGGCAATCGGCTCCCGCACTGCCACTGGCGGCCAGATAATTCAGGTAAGGGGACCAGGCTTCACGCCGAGCCAGCTCATTCGACCAGGCGCTGCGGGTTGTCCAGGCGGCTGGCTGATGCTCCGGCGTTGTCAGAAAAGCCTGAAACCAGGCTGCATCGGTACGTTCAAGGTTGTGCTCTACCCAGTGAGTGGCCAGATGAGGGTAGAGGGGATGATCTTTGCGGTCTTGCAATTGCTCGAAGGTAAAGGCGTTGTTCTCGATCTGATGCAGCCAGGTAGCGTAGTCACGGGCGACGTCAGCGAGCTCGGTTTCGGCGTAGAGGTGAGTGCCGTAAGCCAGACTGAATCCAACAATCAGTATGCAATAAAACCGGTTTCGCATGCGATCAATAGCCTTTACAGAGGATGTGTCGGATAGGGCCTGCAAGCAATAATGCCTATCGCTAAAGGCTAACCAAACCCATGGGTAACGCAAGGTGTGGAGTGTAAAGGGCGGGGAGAGCGTCAAGAAAAACCCCGGTCAGTGCCGGGGTTGGGTGTGTCGTTTAATCAGGCGTCGGTCTCGCGCACTCTGACTTTACGCCGTGAGGATGGCAATAACCGGCCCAGTCTCTGCTTCAGGTTTCCGCCAAAGTCTCTCGCCCGTTCAATCAGTATTAGCATGGCGGGCGTGAAGATCAACGTCAGAATGGTCGCAAAGATCAGCCCCCCGGCAATGGTGGTCGACAATTGAGTCCACCATTGTGACGACGGTGCACCAACCGACCATTGGCGGTCGAACAGATCGATGGTTAGCTGGTACACCATCGGCAGCAGACCCAGAATAGTGGTGATGGTAGTCAGCAACACCGGGCGTAAACGCTGGGCGCAGGTTGTCAGCGCTGCGTCGATGGGCGGTACACCCTGAGAGCGGATCAGATTGTAGGTATCAATCAGAACGATGTTGTTGTTCACCACAATGCCCGCCAGGGCAATAATCCCGACTCCGCTCATCACCACACCAAAGCTTGAGCCGGTGATGATGATTCCGACCATCACGCCTACTGTCGACAATAGAATGGCGGTTAGAATCAATGCCGTTTGCATGAAGCTGTTGAACTGGGTGACCAGGATGATGATCATGATGAAGATGGCGACACCAAAGGCATTGCCGAGAAACGCCATCGTTTCGGCTTGCTCTTCCTGGTCTCCAACAAAGCGGTAGGAGACAACGGATGGCAGTTCGCCCGAATCGTAGGCAGCCTCGAGCTGCTCTTCAATGGCCGCAATGACCGTGCCGACGGGTACACCGGGGTTCACGTTCGCTTCAATGTTCAGGGTCAATTTGCCATCAGTACGGAAAATGTCGCCTTGCTTGTTCTGGGCTGTTCGCGTGATGAAGTTGCTGATCGGTACCTGCTCGCCACGCGAAGTCACCGTCAGCCGGTCAATCTGATCAAGCTCGCGGCCATCGAAAGGATACCGTATGCGGATGTCCAGCTCGTCGTCGGCATCGTTGGGTCGATAGCTGCCCACGTTAAGACCGTTGGTGATCATCTGAATCGACGAGCCTACGGTGCCGAGATCCACGCCAAATCGACTGGCTTGCTCACGATCGACCTCTACCAGCCATTCCAGCCCGGGCAGTGGGCGATTATCACTGACGTCCTGAATGCGTTCATCCTGACGAATTTGGTTGACCACCTGTTCCACTGTTGCGTACAGGGCATCGGAGTTGTCGGAGAAGAATTGCAGCTGAATGTCGATGCCGGTCGTGGGGCCCATTTGAGCTTGCTGGGCTTCGACGACGATCCCGGGAATGTCCGACGCCACGGCAACTGCATTGTTCATCACCGTTTCCGAGCCTGGACGGAGAGTCCAGTCAACAAACTCAAGCATCAAGACACCAATGGCGTCTTCTGCATAATCGCGCATGGGTATGGCGGTAACTTTGGAGGTCACGGTTTTGATGGCGCTTTGTTCGACCAGCCGCTCCTCTACCTGGCGTACCAGCACATTGCGTTCTTGCAGCGACAAATTACCGCGTGCTCGAACCACTACGCTGCCAAAGTTTGAATCCACTTCGGGAAAGAACTCGACATTGGTAGAGCGTGCGGCAAACAGCGAGATAATGACCGCGATGATAAATGCAATGAGCAGCAGAGCCAACCAGGGGCGAACAAGCAGCGGTTTCAGAAACCGGATGTACACACCCAGTCCACCGCGAATGTCGTCCAGTTTGCCATGATCAATGGCGTCCATCGCCAACCGTTTGCTTTCCGATATCCGAGCTGGTTTGCCAAATAAGGTGCCAAACGCCGGAACGGCGATCAGAGCCATGACCAGAGAAGCGGTCAGTGTGATCAATACGGTCTTGGGCAAAAAGCCCATGAATTCGCCCGCGATACCAGGCCAAAACAGCAGAGGCATGAACACAGCGAGGGTGGTTGCGGTTGACGCCGTGATCGGCCAGGCCATCCGGGTTGCGGCTTCCCGGTAAGCGCTGCGCCGATGCGCGCCTTCAGACATACGCCGGTCCGCGTATTCGGTCACCACAATGGCGCCGTCGACCAGCATTCCGACGCTGAGTATCAATGCGAACAAGACAACAATGTTCAACGTAATCCCGAGCATGTTGAGCACCAGAATGGCGGCCAGGAAGCTCGATGGTATGGCAAGGCCGACCAGAATGGCGCTGCGCACGCCCAGCGCCCAAACAATCACGACAAATACCAGCAACGTTGCCAGCAAGACTGAGTTGAACAGATCATCAAGTTGCTGAATGACTTCAACCGACTGATCCTGGGTGTAGGTCACACGAATGCCTTCAGGCCAGTTTGGCTGTATCTCTTCAATCACTGCCTTAACTTGCGCGATGGTATCAATGATATTCTCACCCGCGCGCTTGGTGACTTCGAGGGTAACAGCAGGCTGGCCGTTGACCCGGGAAATATTGTCGGCGTCTTTGTAGGTGCGCTGTCCAACAGCAATGTCGCGGAACTGGACCACTGTGTCACCATCAACCTTGACCGGCAGGTTTAGGATCTCGTCTTCGGTCTCAATCAGGCCCGGTACCTTGACGGAAAAGCGGCCTGCACCGGTATCCAAATTGCCGGCAGCAATCAGTTGGTTGTTGCGACTGACCAGTTGCGCCAGTTCACCGTGTGAGATGTTGTAGCTGGCCATCAACGCCGGATCGATAATGATTTCGGCGACTTCTTCTCGCTTGCCGCTGATGGGCGATTCAAGAACACCACGAACTGCCTCTATGCGGTCTTTCAGGTCTTCAGCGACACTGAACAGGATGCGTTCATCGACACTGCCAGACAGTGATACGTTGATTACGGGAAACAGAGACAGATTTATCTCTTGTACAGACGGATCGTCGGCTTCTCCCGGCAGGTTGCTCTTGGCCTTGTCGACGCGGTCGCGCACATCGGTTAGGGCTTCGTCAATGTCGACACCGATATCGAACTCAAGCGTCAGGGTGGCGCGACCCTCACTGGCCGTGCTGACCAGCTCTTTCATGCCCTCCAGGCCTTGTAACTCCTGTTCAAGCGGCTGAACCAGCAGTCTATCGGCGTCTTCCGGTGAAATGCCTTCCAGGCCGGTACCCACGTAAACATAGGGGATGGTAATGTCCGGTGAGGCTTCTTTCGGGATGGTTTGTAAGGCAACCAGACCGGCAATAAAAATCAGAGCGAAAAACAGCAGTACCGTCCGAACCCGGTTCAGCGCTGCGTGGATGATGCTGAGCATGGTGTTCTCCTGTTACAGGCCCGCAGCCAGATTGTCTTCCTTCCCGACCATAACGGGGTCGACCTGCTCGCCGATGTTCACAAAGCCCTGGCCAACCACGATCAACCGGGCCTGATCCGGAATACCGGATACCCAGACACCGCCGGTATCGGACCTGACGATGGTTAGCTCGCTGAATTGTACGGTGTCGTCTGCGGCCAGTGTTTTCACCCCCAGTTTGCCGGCTTCATTGATGTTGAGCAGGGCAGGGCTGATGTAGTGTGCTGGCAGCTGGTCAAGCTGAACCACGGCAGTTGCGGTGGCGCCTGCCACTTGCTTGGGGCTGTCTTCGACCACAATTTCGACTTCAAACGTACGGGTTGCCGGGTTGGCAACGGCGCCGATGTAATCGATGGTTCCATTCATGGTCTCGCCGGTCAGCAAGGTCACGCTGGCCTGCTGGCCAAGACGCAGCGGGCCAACATCGGCTTCGGGAACATTGCCGATGACTTTCAGTTCCGAGAAATCATAGAGCTCAGCGATGGCATCGCCTGGACGAACGTAGGTACCAATCTCAATCGCACTGCTGTCCATTACGCCGGCAAAGGGTGCTCTGATCGCGGTGTTGGCCAATGAGCGTTCCAGAGACTCGAGCTCGGCCCGCGCCTGTTCATACTGGGTCAGGGCGGCAGCGGCCTGCGCCCGGTTTTGCAGCCCTTCATTGCGCAGACGCTGGGCGCCTTCGTATTCAAGGCGGGTTTGCTCCTGGTAGGCTCTTGCCTGGCGCAACCGGGCCTCGAGATCCTGAGGATCGAGCCGGGCGATGACTTCATTCGCTGCAACCCGGTCGCCTTTGGATTTGAGCACTTCAATAACACGCCCCGTCGCTTCGCTGGTGACCGACACGGTTCGGGCCGGTTGAGTGACGCCGTTGAGTTCCAGCGTACGGCGCACCGATGATTCGTTCAGCACGGTTGCCTGCACTTTTGGCACCAGGCTGCGCTCTGCCGGTGTTTCTTCTGGTGTTTCGGCCGCTACCTCGTCACTGTTGCCGGTATAAAGCCAGGCCCCCGCGCCAATCACCATGAGAACTGCGATAATAGGGCCGGTTGGAATATGTTTTGCCACGAATGTATACCTCTGGGAAAATCTCGCCCACCATAGAAGAGTGCGTAATGCCCGGACAGTGCCAAAAGTAAGTCGGCACTGCCTGGGGCGCTACTCTACGTCCCTACTGCTAATAAGGATCATGAATGAGTCTGGTTGTGTTTGACCGCGTCACCTTTGCGCTGGGCGCTGCGCCGTTGCTTGACGAGGCATCGCTTATTATAGAGCCAGGTGAGCGTCTTTGTCTGGTAGGCAAGAACGGTGCCGGAAAATCGACGCTGTTGAGTTTGCTGAATGGGCAGCGCACCCCCGATGATGGCCAGATTCGGGTTCGCCAGGGCGTCACCCTGGCGCAGTTGCAACAAGATCTGCCCGAAGGAGATGACCGGCTGGTCAGTGACGTTGTGCTTGAAGGCCTGGGTGAGCTGGGGCGTGCGCTCGCAGCTTACGATCATGAAAGCCTGCAGCCCGAACCGAATTTGTCGCGGCTGGAATCATTGCAACACACGATTGAGCTCGGTGATGGCTGGCAAATACACGCAACCCTGGCTGCCGTACTGACCCGGCTGAAACTGGATGGCGACGTTGCTTTCAAAACACTCTCCGGCGGCTGGCGCCGGCGCGTGTTGCTGGCCAGGGCGCTGATCAGCCGACCCGATATTCTGATTCTCGACGAACCGACGAACCACCTTGATATCGCCATGGTGGAATGGCTTGAAGGTTTCCTGCTCGATTATCCGGGCGCCATTGTCTTCGTGTCGCACGACCGGCGGTTTATCGATCGGGTGGCTACCCGCATTGTCGAGCTGGATCGGGGGCACCTGAATACCTTTCCAGCCCCCTACGATGCCTATTTGGAAGCCAAGGATGCCCGTTTGGCCGAAGAAGAGATTCATCGTCGTCACATGGATAAAAAGCTGGCAGATGAAGAAGTGTGGATCCGCCAGGGCATCAAGGCGCGCCGTACCCGTAACGAAGGCCGGGTTAGGGCCTTGCAGGCGCTGCGCAAGGAGGTCAGCCAGCGGCGTGGCCAGACCGGTCAGAGCGACTTTGAAATCGAAGCGGCCGATCGCAGTGGCAAACAGGTTGTCGTACTTGAGCATGTCACGTTTGGCTACGGTGATAACCTGCTGATCGACAAGTTTACGGGCCTGATCAATCGCGGTGATCGCATCGCCTTGCTTGGCCCGAATGGGATCGGCAAAAGCACCCTGATCCAGTTGATGCTACAGCAGATCGAGCCGACCCGGGGCGTGGTCGAGCAGGGCACGAAGCTGGAAGTGGCCTATTTCGATCAGGCCCGGGCACGAATGGACCCGGAGAAAACGGTGATGGACGCCGTTGCAGAGGGTCGTGAATTTCTGGAGTTGGGTGGACGCCGGCGTCACGTCATCAGCTACCTGGAAGACTTTCTGTTCGCTCCGGAACGGGCCCGAATGAAGGTGAAGCAATTGTCGGGTGGGGAAACCAATCGTCTGTTGCTGGCGCGGTTGTTCAGCCAGCCGGCCAACTTTCTGGTGCTCGATGAGCCGACCAATGATCTGGACATAGAAACGCTGGAAATGCTGGTTGACCGGCTCAGTGAATTTGATGGGACTTTGTTGCTGGTCAGTCACGACCGGTATTTCATCGATCAGCTGGCGACCCGAACCTGGGCGTTTGAAGGCAATGGAGCCCTGCGTCAATACGCCGGGGGTTATGAAGACTGGAAGATGCAGGGCGGCCAGTGGCCGGATACCAGCCAGCAGACTCCAAAGGCCGCGCCCGGGCAGAAGGAAAAAGAGCCGGCCTCTGCGCCAGCCAAACCAGCGTCTAAGCCGGCCAAAAAGCTGTCGTTCAAGGAGCAGCGGGAGTTTGATCAGTTACCGGCCGACATTGAAGCGCTGGAACAGGAGATTGCCCGATTGGAACATGAGCTCAACCAACCCGGGTTTTATGAGCAACCTTCCGGCAAAACCCAGCCGGTATTAGACGCATTGACCAGGGCTCAGCAGACTCTTGAAACACGATTCGAACGCTGGGCTGAACTGGAAGAAAAACAGGGCTAAAAAAACAGGCATGGCCGGCAGGGCAATTGCCGGTCACAGCACCTTATCTGCATCGTGATGGAAACAGGACGCAGCCAATGAGTATTCGATACGAGTTTAATTTCCCCGAAGACGGGACCCAACTGGTCGTCGAGACACAGGCATCGCGGGACAGGGAGCCCGATACCAGCGCCCGTAAAAACGCAGCCTGGACCCGGCTGGACTATTGTCAGTGCTCGAATTGTCCGTTGTCCAAGAAGGACGTTGAATATTGTCCGGCAGCGGTTGATATGCAGCCTATTGTTGAAGATTTTCGCAGCCTGCCAGGGTTCAAGAAAGCCGACATTATCGTGACCACCCAGGAGCGGCAGTATCGAAAAAGTACGGGGCTGGAAGAAGGGCTGCGATCACTGATGGGCCTGGTCATGGCCAACAGCCAATGCCCGATTCTGAAAAACCTGAAGCCCATGGCCTTTACCCATTTGCCCTTTGCCACACAGGAGGAATTCATCTTCCGTGCCGTAGGTACCTATTTACTGCGGCAGTACTACAAGAGCCATGATGGGCAGGAAGGCGACTGGGATCTTGAGGGTCTTGTCTCGCTGAACCGGGAGCTGCAGATGGTTAATCAGGCCTTGTGGCAGAGAGTTCATACGGCCTGTGAAGGCGATTCGAACCTGAAAGCCCTGCTTAGCTTTTTTACGCTATCCTCCAGCGTGTCCTATTCACTGGAGAGCCAATTGCTCAAGTTGCGACCGGCGTTTATGGCAGACACGGGCAGTCTGCAACCATTTGAACAGAGGGAGTGAATCGGCATGTTTGCCAACCTAGCAATCATTGGCGCCATCCTGGTATTGGCGGGTGCCTTTATGTGGCTGAAGCCATCACCGAGGGATCGTCACCTCAATACACTGCGCACCGCGGCTATTTCGGCCGGGTTTAAGCTCGACAGCATTCGCATTCCGGATACCAGCATTGAAGGGCGACTGGCTGACAAGTCGTCGTTAATCACCCTATACCGGTTATTGCACCGGTTCGAGAAAGGTAAGGCACCGCGCTTTACCGTGCAACGTACCACCGGCGTCTCCAGTGCCTTTTTGCCTGATGGCTGGAAATGGGCCGATGAGCATCGCCCCAGTGAGGCCGTTACACAGGATTTACACGACGTGCTGGTCGGTCTGCCCGACCAGTATTTGGTACTGGATGCTCAACCGGACGGCGTGGGGCTGGTCTGGGATGAGCGGGGCAATGCCTCGGCATTACCCGCGATTCGGGAAACGCTGGAGCGCCTGATCGCACAACTCTCTGCCTGAGCGCAATAATCTTCCTTTCTGTCCGGGTCGCCGGCGTTGCCGGTTGACATCCTGTCGCCAGTGTCTATCGTATGAACCACAATCAAACAGTCGTTTGAAACTTGTGTTTGATTCAGGCAATCAGACCCGGTATTCAAACAGGGTAGACCGCGATACGGGTGGGTGTTTGGCCCTATTCGAGACAATAAACGGAGAGCTTCCATGATTTATCAGGGTAAAGGCATAACCGTCGAGGCATTGCAGAACGGCGCCGCCGAACTCATCTTCGATCTGCAGGCTGAGTCGGTCAACAAGTTCGACCAGGCTACGCTGAAAGAACTGGCTGAGGCGACCCAAGCCATCGCCGCCAGCGATGCCAAAGGGGTGTTGGTCAGCAGTGCAAAAGACAGCTTTATCGTCGGTGCGGACATTACTGAATTTCTGGAATGGTTCGATAAAGACGAAGAAGGCATCATCAGCGACATTCTGGCCGCCAACGACATTTTCAGCGCCTTTGAAGACCTGGCGATGCCCACCGTGGTGGCCATCAACGGTATGGCGCTGGGCGGTGGTTTCGAAATGTGTCTGGCGGCCGACTACCGGGTCATGTCAACCAAGGCTAAAGTGGGCCTTCCCGAAGTCAAACTCGGTATCTACCCGGGCTTTGGCGGTACAGTTCGGTTGTCGCGTGTCATTGGTGCCGATAACGCCATCGAGTGGATTGCCTCGGGCAGCGAGAAACGTCCCGATGCCGCCTTGTCGGATGGCGCTGTGGATGTCGTCAGCGAGCCCGAAGCCCTGCACGATACGGCCCTGGCATTGCTCGAACGCCTGATGTCCGGTGAAGTGGATTACCAAAATCGCCGCCAGGCCAAACAAGGCAAGCTGCAACTGAACAACATCGAAAGCATGATGGTGTTTGAAACCGCCAAGGGCTTTATTGCAGGCAAGGCCGGTCGTCATTACCCAGCGCCAGTTGAAGCGGTCAAAACCATTCAGAAGCACGCCAATTTTGACCGCGACAAGGCCATCGCCATTGAAGCGAAAGGCTTTGCCAAAATGGCCAAAACACCGGTCGCCAAGAATCTGATTGGTTTGTTTTTGAACGATCAGAAGATCAAGAAGATCGCCAAAGATCACATCAAACAGTCGAAAGACGTCAGCAAAGCGGGCGTGTTGGGTGCGGGCATCATGGGCGGTGGCATCGCCTACCAAAGTGCCAGCAAAGGCACCCCGATCATGATGAAAGACATTGCCGAGTCGGGCTTGCAACTGGGCCTCGATGAAGCCGCGAAACTGCTCAGCAAGCAGGTCGAGCGCAAGAAGCTGGACGTGCGTGGCATGGCAGACACCCTGAACCGTATTCGTCCGACGCTGTCGTACGGAGATTTTGGTGATGTTGACGTCGTTGTCGAAGCGGTCGTCGAGAACGTCAAGGTGAAGAAGGCTGTGCTTGCCGAAGCCGAAGGCCAATTGCGCGACGACGCCATTCTGGCTTCGAACACCTCCACTATTTCCATTACCGAATTGGCCACGGCTCTGAAAAAACCGGAGCAGTTCTGTGGCATGCACTTTTTTAACCCGGTGCATCGTATGCCACTGGTTGAAGTGATTCGCGGTGAAAAAACCAGCGATGAAACCATCGCAACTGTGGTCGCCTATGCACAGAAAATGGGCAAGACGCCCATTGTTGTTAACGACTGCCCGGGCTTTCTGGTAAACCGCATACTGTTTCCGTACTTCGGCGGCTTCGCCATGATGCTGCGTGACGGCGCTAACTTTGAAAACGTCGACAAAGTCATGGAAAAATTTGGCTGGCCGATGGGCCCGGCGTATTTGATGGACGTGGTCGGTATCGATACCGGCGTTCATGCCCAGGCCGTTATGGCCGACGGCTTCCCCGAGCGCATGAAGCAGGATTTCAAATCGGCCATGGATGTCATGTACGCCGAAGAGCGCTTTGGTCAGAAAAACGGCGTTGGTTTCTACCGTTATGAAACCGACAAGAAAGGCAAGCCGAAGAAAGTCTCCGATGAAAAAGCCCACGAACTGGTCGCCAGTGTGCGCACGTCCGAAAGCGAATTGTCAGAAGAGGACATCATTAACCGCCTGATGATTCCGATGTGCCTGGAGACGGTGCGTTGCCTGGAAGATGGCATCGTCAATACCGCTGCCGAAGCCGACATGGGTTTGGTATATGGCATCGGTTTCCCGCCGTTCCGCGGCGGTGCCTTGCAGTACATTGATGACATCGGCGTCGCAGCCTTTGTTGAGCTATGTGATCGCTATAAGGATCTGGGCAAGCTCTACGAGCCAACCGACAAACTGCGCGATATGGCTAAAAACGGCCAGACCTTTTACGGTTAAGACGGGAGAACAGCAACCATGACTATTCGAGATAATGACGCAGTAATCGTCGACTTTGCACGGACCCCCATGGGTCGTAGCAAGGGTGGCAGCCACCGTTTTACCCGTGCTGAAAACCTGAGCGCCGATCTGGTGAACGGCTTGCTGGCTCGCAATGAAGCCCTGAACCCGGCCGATATTGATGACATCATCTGGGGATGCGTAAACCAGACTAAAGAACAGGGCTGGAACGTCGCCCGCATGATGCAATTGCTGACCGATATTCCACACACGGTACCGGCGCAAACCGTCAGCCGTTTGTGCGGTTCATCCATGTCGGCGCTGCACATCGCAACGGCGAACATTCAGTCGGATAACGGTGACATTTATGTCATCGGGGGTGTTGAGCACATGGGTCACGTCGACATGATGCACGGTGTCGACCCCAACCCCATGCTGTCGCAAAAGGCAGCAAAGGCCTCGGGCATGATGGGCCTTACCGCCGAGCTGTTGTCAAAAATGCACGGCATCGGTCGTGAACAGCAGGATCAGTTTGGTCTGCGTTCGCACGTGAAAGCCCATGAAGCCACTCAGGCTGGCAACTTCGACAATGAGATCATTGCCCGAACTGCACACGATGCCAACGGCAACCCGTATCTGATGAAGCACGACGAAACCATCCGCCCGGAGACGACGCTGGAAGGTCTGGCATCATTGCGTCCGGCCTTTGATCCGAAAGCCGGAACCGTAACCGCCGGTACCTCAAGCCAGATCACTGACGGTGCTTCGGCGATGGTGGTCATGTCATACCGCAAAGCCAAGGCGTTGGGTCTTAAGCCTCGAGCCGTGGTGCGCGGCATGAGTCTGGCGGGCGTTGATCCGTCTATCATGGGGTACGGCCCGGTGCCGGCGACCAAGAAGGTGCTCAAGAAACTGGGCATGACCATTGAAGATATCGACTACGTCGAGCTCAATGAAGCCTTTGCCGCTCAGGCCTTGCCGGTGCTGAAAGACCTGAAATTGCTGGAGAAAATGGACGACAAGGTCAACCTGCACGGTGGCGCCATCGCCCTGGGTCACCCATTCGGCTGTTCCGGCGCGCGCATCACCGGCACGCTGTTGAATGTAATGGAGCAGAACGATGGTCAGTTTGGTCTGTCGACCATGTGCATCGGTCTGGGGCAGGGCATCAGTACCGTTATTGAGCGT
Source organism: Saccharospirillum alexandrii (assembly GCF_004000275.1). Classification (GTDB taxonomy): domain Bacteria; phylum Pseudomonadota; class Gammaproteobacteria; order Pseudomonadales; family Natronospirillaceae; genus Saccharospirillum; species Saccharospirillum alexandrii. The sequence continues at coordinate 774,392 of NZ_RCIP01000001.1, read as the reverse complement.
GTCTGATACCGCTGCACGCTGATTCAAGCTGGTTAACGCCAGTTCGAACAACGAAAGTTGTTTGTTAAAAAGCCGGCCTGGTGATCACCGGGCCGGCTTTTTTATGGGTGACTGCTGGTGAAGTCAGGAGCCTGGATGGTCACCGGGCACACCCAGCACATCGACAACGCCAGACCGGATCAGTTCACTGACGGACGGATACCACATGCTCTGATGAGGCGTTTCCATGATTCGCGTCAGAAAGGCTTCGTCTACATTCGCCCGGCGAAACAGGTTCAAGTCTCTTTGCTGCTCTTCTTCCGGGTTCTGCTTCATCAGAAACTCCATGACCGGAGATTTTTGAGCATAGCGATGGAAGCCAAGGCGGGCATCCGGTTCAAGATAGCGTGTTTGGCCGGCAATAAAGACCAGGGTGCAGGCTGAGGCGCAATCGCCGTAGGCCGAGGTGCTCAGGCCGAATTCGTTAACCAGCCGGACCAGTCCACGGGCCTCGGCGACCAAGCCACCGCGGCTTTGCAAGCGCAAATGCACGACGCTGTCTTCCTGCTCGAGCAGGGTACTGAGTGCTTGAGTGACACCAAAATCAATGTAACCATCCAGCCTGATGTGATCTTTTTGGTTTGACAGTGTCAAATCAAAGCTGGGCAGCACATCGTCATCCGGCGCATTGCCTCTGAGTACATTGGCGGCGACGGCGAACAGTAAGGCAAAACACGCCAGACCCACCAAGGCGGTAACAGTGGGGATGACCAGCCAGTGAAGCCGATTGTCTTGCCAGGGTCTGTTAGTCATAAGACTCCGCAGAGGTGATGGGTATGGCGTAAACCGGTCGATCTGCCCTGGCCGGTCTGTATTCACAGCGTGTGACGTCGCAGTGGCAGGTGGTGATTAGCGAAAATCCGGCCCTGACCTGGAAGCAGTGCCAGGGTGCATTGCATTGGCAATATAGAAAGGAAGTGGCCGATTCGCAAGGCGTGAGCGTTACCGTGCGAGGTCGTTGCTTGATTTGCCTAACCTTACTTATAGGAGCGCCTCATGAAATCCTTAACCGCAGGCATTTACCGGCACTACAAGGGGAACCGCTACCGCGTTATTGGCGTAAGCCGGCACAGCGAAACCAATGAGCAGCTTGTCGTATACCAGTGCCTGTATGGTGACTACAGCCTCTGGGTGCGGCCACTGGATATGTTTACCGAGCTGGTGCGGATTGACGGCGAAGACATTCCCCGTTTTGAGCGGGTTCAGTCTCTGGATGAGGCCGACTGGCTGTCGCTGGCGGCTGAAGTGTCTTCGCCGATAGCTGAATCGTAGAGTCCGGAAATTAACTGGGAAATTTTCTTAATCTGCTGCGGTTTGTCGTTCAAGTGAATGTCGCTGTGGATCAGCAGGTCTTTCGCATGTTTATAGAACGACGAGGCCGCAGAAAGGTCGTGCTGGTCACGGGCTTCCAGACCCTGGCGTTTATAGGCCTCCACCTCGAGCATCAGGCTGTTTCGGGTGAGGCGGGCCAGATGTTCATGGCATTCCACCTCGGAGATCAGCCCCCGTCCATTGAGGGCTCTAACCCACTTCATGGCCCGGCCAAAGTGTCGTTTCATTAAATTGATTTGCCGGTCACTGGACGGTATTTCAGGCTGGTGGGCCTTCTCGCCCAGGCTACTGATGTCATCAGCCAGCGATTGGTAATAGGTCACATCCCGCTGGGAGTCCTGATTCGAGGGGTCGATGGCCAGCAGGCTTTCGGCCTCTTCCAACAGGTTTTGCTGGATCAGGTGCAGCAGGTCGGGATCCCGGTCGTAGACCATCAGGGTGGAGAACAATTCCTCATACTGCGTTTGCTGGGACCGAAGCTGGCGAAGGCGGGCTTTAATCGCCTGAGCTTCCTGTTCTTTCTGGGTTGCAACCCGGCTCATGTAAAGGCCGCCGATGATCAGACCAACCATCGAAATCATGAATAAAATGGCAAATAACGACACTCTGGTACGCTCCTGAATGGGACTCCGTGATCGAACAACCACGGTTAATGAGACTATCCAGCCTGTACGCTGTGCCCGGGTTCGTGCATAGTACGGCGCTGAATGGTCGCCGGGGATTGCATTGCAAGCCCTGCACGTACCGGTTCCTCGCTGCGCAGCGGCGACTTGACCTCAAGGGGTCAAACAGTTTATACGTCTGCGCCGCTTGCGTTCCCCGGGGTTCGTAAGCTAAGTATATAAAAGGAAGCAACAGGCGGAATTATAGCGCATGGGTAAATCTCTGGTCATTGTCGAATCACCAGCAAAAGCCAAAACGATCAACAAATATCTGGGAAATGACTTCATCGTCAAGTCCTCGGTAGGTCACATCCGTGATCTGCCCACCAGTGGCCAGGCCAAACCGGTAGATGCCAAGGCGCGTGCGCGTCAGGCAGCCGAAACACGCAAATTATCGCCCGAAAAGAAAGCGATCCATAAAAAGAAGAAGGCCAAGGAGCAATTAATCGCGCGCATGGGCATCGACCCCGATAACGGTTGGACAGCCCAGTATCAGGTGCTGCCCGGCAAGGAGAAAGTGGTCGACGAATTGCGACGCCTGGCCAAGACAGCCGATACCGTCTACCTCGCGACGGATTTGGACCGCGAGGGGGAGGCGATTGCCTGGCATTTGCAGGAAAGCATCGGTCTCGCCCCTGAAAAGTACCGTCGGGTGGTGTTTAACGAAATCACCAAGAAAGCCATCAACGAAGCCTTCGACCGCCCGGGAGAGCTCGACCTTAATCGGGTCAATGCACAACAGGCACGTCGATTCCTGGATCGGGTGGTGGGCTTTATGGTGTCGCCACTGCTGTGGGCCAAGGTAGCCCGGGGCCTGAGTGCGGGCCGGGTTCAGTCGGTAGCGGTTCGGCTGATTGTCGAGCGCGAGCGCGAGATTCGTGCGTTCAACCCGGAAGAATTCTGGGACTTGCACGTTCAGACGCGCGCCAAAAACGACGCTGAAGTCCGCTTTGAAGTTGCCCGTTATCTGGGCGACAAATACCGGCCGGTCAATAAAAGCCAGAGTGATGAACATGTCGAGCGGCTGCGCGATGCGGCATTGCGCATCACTGACCGTGAAGACAAGCCCACGTCATCCAAGGCGGCGCCTCCTTTTATTACCTCGACGCTGCAGCAGGCGGCCAGCACACGACTCGGCTACACCGTCAAGAAAACCATGACCATGGCCCAGCGGCTCTATGAGGCCGGTCACATCACCTATATGCGTACCGACTCGACCAACCTGAGCCAGGAAGCCGTTGCCTCGGCGCGTGATTACATCGCCGACCAGTACGGTGATCAGTATCTGCCTGAGAAGCCGGTCACCTACGGCAGCCGGGAAGGGGCCCAGGAGGCGCACGAAGCGATTCGGCCGTCCTATGTGGCCCGCAAGAGCGCCGACCTCTCCGACATGGAACGCGACGCTCAGCGGCTCTATGAACTGATCTGGCAGCGCTTCGTGGCCTGTCAGATGGTACCGGCCAAGTACAAGAGCACCGTACTGACGGTCGCTACCGGCGATTATGAGTTCAAGGCTAAGGGTCGGGTACTGGTATTCGACGGCTACACCCGTGTCATGACCCAGGTCGCCAAGGGCGATGACGCCATTGAACTGCCAGACCTGAAAGTGAATGACGAGCTGGCGCTGGTGGCTCTGGAGCCACGCCAGCACTTCACCAAGCCGCCGGCGCGCTTTACGGAAGCCTCGTTGGTCAAAGAGCTGGAAAAGCAGGGGATTGGCCGGCCATCGACCTACGCCTCCATTATTTCGACGATTCAGGATCGCGGCTACGTAAGGCTGGTCAGTCGCCGATTTTTCGCTGAAAAAATTGGCGATATCGTGACCGATCGGCTGACCGAATCGTTCAAGGATCTGATGCAGTATCAGTTCACCGCGCGTCTGGAAGAGTATCTGGATGACATTGCCACCGGTGAACGCACCTGGAAGCAGGTACTCGACAGCTTCTACGACGACTTTACCCGCCAGTTGGACCAGGCAGAGTCCGACGAAGACGGCATGCGCGCTAACGAGCCGACGCCAACGGACATCGAGTGTCCGAAATGCGGGCGCCCGATGATGATTCGTACCGGTACCACCGGCGTGTTTCTCGGCTGTTCCGGCTACAGCCTGCCACCCAAGGAGCGTTGCAAGGGCACCCTGAACCTGATTCCCGGCGAGGAAGTGCTCGATCTGGAAGACGACGATGAGGCCGAAGCCCAGGCGTTGCGCCACAAAGAACGCTGCGACAAGTGCGGCACGGCCATGGACAGCTACCTGATCGATGAAGGCCGCAAACTGCACATCTGCGGTAACAACCCGGATTGCACCGGCTTCAAGGTCGAGAAGGGTCAGTACAAGATCAAAGGCTACGACGGCCCGACGCTCGAGTGCGATAAATGCGGTGCCGAAATGCAGCTCAAAAGCGGCCGTTTCGGCAAATACTTCGGTTGCACCAATGACGAGTGCAAAAATACCCGCAAGTTGCTGCGCAACGGTGAAGCGGCACCACCAAAGATGGATCCGATTCCGATGCCGGAATTGAAGTGCCTGAAGGTGGAAGACACCTACGTGTTGCGTGATGGCGCTGCCGGCTTGTTTCTGGCGGCCAGTCAGTTCCCGAAAAACCGGGAAACCAGGCCACCATTGGTGAAGGAGTTGGTGGCACATGCCGATGAATTGCCGGAAAAGTACCTGTACCTGACTAAGGCACCCAAGAAAGACGACGAAGGTCGGCCCACGGTCATTCGTTTCAGTCGCAAGACGAAAGAACAGTATGTCATGACAGAAAATGAGGATGGCAAGGCGTCTGGCTGGAAGGCTTATTATCAGGGTAAGCGTTGGGTGGTTGAGGAGAAAGCCGGGAAATCGGCCAAGGCTTAAGGTAGTGATCTCCTTTCCATAAAAAAACCGGCAATTGCCGGTTTTTTTATCGCTGCGTTCCAGTGAAGGAACACTCAGCTTTTGGGGAAGTCCCGCTGGGTGTGGCCCTTGTAGAGCTGGCGGGGCCGTCCTATGCGGTAGCTGCCGCTGATCATCTCTTTCCAGTGGGCGATCCAGCCCGGGGTACGGCCTACGGCAAACAGAACGGTAAACATGTCGTTCGGGATACCGAGCGCCTTGAAGATGATGCCTGAATAGAAATCGACGTTGGGGTAGAGCTTCTTCTCAACGAAGTAAGGGTCTTCCAGGGCGATTTTTTCCAGACGCATGGCGATCTTCAGCAGCGGATCGTTGTTGATGCCCAACTCACCCAGCACTTCGTCGCACGTAGCTTTCATCACCTTGGCGCGGGGGTCGTAGTTCTTATAGACCCGATGGCCAAAGCCCATCAGACGGAACGGATCGTCCTTGTCTTTGGCACGCTTGATGTACTCTTCGATGTTGGCCTCATCGCCAATCTCTTCGAGCATGTTCAGCACCGCTTCGTTGGCGCCGCCGTGTGCCGGGCCCCAGAGTGCGGCTATGCCAGCGGCAATGCAGGCGAACGGGTTGGCACCGGATGAGCCGGCCAGACGCACCGTTGACGTTGAGGCGTTCTGCTCGTGATCGGCATGGAGCGTGAAGATCTTGTCCATGGCCCGCGCCAGCACCGGGTTTACGGTGTATTCCTCGGCCGGTGTGCTGAACATCATGTGCAGAAAGTTGCCCCCGTAGGACAGATCGTTCCGCGGATACATGAACGGCTGACCCATGGAATACTTGTAGGTCATGGCCGCCAGCGTCGGCATTTTGGAGATCAGGCGGTGTGCGGCGACTTCACGATGGTGATCGTTACTGATGTCGAGCGAATCGTGATAGAAGGCGGACAAGGCACCCACAACGCCAACCATGATCGCCATGGGGTGGGAATCACGGCGGAACCCCTGGAAGAATTCATGCATCTGTTCATGCACCATGGTGTGGTGCATGATGATGTTCTTGAACTCGCCTTTCTGGGTGTTATCCGGCAGCTCGCCGTACAACAGCAGATAGCAGACATCCAGATAGTCGGCATTTTCAGCCAACTGATCGATAGGGTAGCCCCGGTGCAGTAAGACACCTTTATCACCGTCTATGTAGGTGATTTCAGATTCGCAGGATGCGGTTGAGACAAAGCCCGGGTCATAGGTAAACAGGCCGTGAGCGGTCAGTGACCGCACGTCTACAACATCTTGACCCAGAGTGCCGGAGTAAATCGGCAATTCAATCGGGTCGCGTCCTTCGATGACCAACTTGGCAGTCTTGTCAGTCATGAGGCCTCCTCTTCAAAGCAGTGTTGGGCGCCAGGGTATCGGCGCAGGATGGGGTGAACTCGTGTTGGGCCTGAAGGGCAGGCCCCGTGCAGCGTGCAATGCCAGCTAATAAATGCTTTCAAAACAACGCCGGATGATACAGTTGTGACTCAGAGTTTAAAATCGGGGCCAACTATAGAGCCTTGGTTAGGATTGTCAATTTGACTTCAGTCTTACGGTTTGAACGCAAAAATCGATGCCTCCCCCTAAAGTCGAAGTGGAAACCTTTTGTCAATCGATACAATAGCGTCCGCTAATGAATCCCGGATCAGGCGGGCTGATCACGGGCGTGTTCATTTGTAATTGTGTTCGACGGTCTCTATAATTCCGCCGCATTTCGGGGTTGGGCTGAATTGCCCAACAACTCCAAACACCCCGGTTCAGGGGTCCGCACCATAAGAAGAGTGTACTGCCGTGAAAGATCACCGACCGAAAAACCTCGATCTGGCGACGATCCGTCAGCCGATCACCGCCATAGCGTCGATTCTGCACCGAATCACCGGCGTCATGCTGTTTGTCGCCGTGGGCTTTCTAGTCTGGGCCTTAAGTCTGAGCCTCGAGTCCCGTCAGGGGTTTGACCAGACCGTTGCCGTTATGACCCACCCACTCGCCAAGCTGATTACCTGGGGCATTTTGTCTCTGGTGATCTACCACCTCTTTGCCGGCATCAAGCACCTGATTATGGACGCCGGTTTCGCTGAAACGAAGGAAGGGGGGCCGCTGGCGGCCAAAATCACCCTGGTCCTGACTGTCGTTGTGATCGTATTGATGGGGATTTGGGTATGGTAAAAAGTGTGACGAATCTAACCCGCAGTGGCCTCTCTGACTGGCTGGTGCAACGTGTCTCAGCAGTGCTGCTGGCGCTCTATACACTCTTCATCCTCGGAGTTTTCTTCGCCAATCCGGATTTGGGTTACGACGAATGGGAACACCTTTTCTCCCTGTTCTGGGTCAAACTGTTCACACTGGCCACCTTGCTGGCACTGGTCGGCCATATCTGGATCGGCATGTGGACCGTCGCGACCGACTATCTGAAAAACACCTGGGTTCGCTTCTTCTTTCTCTGTGTGATTGCGGTAACCGCCTTTGTGTATCTGGTTACCGGCGTTACCGCTGTATGGGGTGTATAAAGCATGGCTAACATCAAGACAATGACATACGACGCCATCGTGGTCGGTGGCGGTGGTTCTGGCCTGCGGGCAGCGTTGCAGCTGGCCGAGTCCGGTTTGAACACGGCGGTAATTTCCAAGGTTTTTCCAACCCGTTCTCACACGGTATCGGCCCAGGGTGGTATTACCTGCGCCATCGCCAGTGCTGATCCCGATGACGACTGGCGCTGGCACATGTATGACACCGTCAAAGGTTCCGATTACATCGGTGACCAGGACGCGATTGAATACATGTGTTCGGTAGGTCCCCAGGCTGTGTTCGAACTCGATCACATGGGGCTGCCGTTCTCGCGCTTTGAAAATGGCCGTATTTACCAGCGGCCCTTTGGCGGTCAGTCCAAAAACTTTGGCGAAGGCGGCCAGGCGGCCCGTACCTGTGCGGCGGCCGACCGTACCGGTCATGCGCTGTTGCACACGCTGTATCAGGGTAACTTGAAAGCCGGTACCAGCTTCCTGAACGAATGGTATGCCGTTGATCTGGTCACCAATGACAGCAACGCTGTTGTCGGCGTGGTGGCGATTGATATCGAAACCGGTGAAACCGTTCATATTCAGTCCAAGGCCACGGTGCTGGCCACCGGCGGTGCAGGGCGCATCTATGCCTCCACCACAAACGCTCTGATCAATACCGGCGACGGCATTGGCATGGCGCTGCGCGCGGGCTTCCCGGTGCAGGATATGGAAATGTGGCAGTTCCACCCAACGGGTATTTACGGCGCTGGTACTCTGGTAACCGAGGGATGCCGGGGTGAGGGTGGCTACCTGATCAATAAAGACGGCGAGCGGTTTATGGAACGCTATGCACCGAACGCCAAAGACCTGGCCGGTCGTGACGTTGTCGCGCGGTCAATGATTCTGGAATTGCTGGAAGGACGCGGGGGCGGTCCGGAAGGCGATCACGTCTTCCTGAAGCTCGACCACCTGGGTGAAGAGCTTCTGCAAAGCCGTCTGCCTGGCATTGTTGAACTGTCCAAGACCTTTGCTCACGTTGACCCGGCCAAAGAGCCGATTCCGGTTGTGCCAACCTGCCACTACATGATGGGTGGCATTCCGACCAACATCGGCGGCCAGGCCCTGATGGTCGATGCCGAAGGCAAAGACCAGGTAATCGACGGTCTTTACGCCTGTGGCGAAGCTGCCTGTGTGTCGGTTCACGGGGCCAACCGTCTGGGCGGCAACTCGCTGTTGGATCTGGTGGTTTTCGGACGTTCTGCGGGTATGCAGATCGAGAAAACCCTGCGTGAAGGCTTTGAAACCAGTGCGGCGACTCAGGCAGATATCGAGCGTGCCATGGCACGACTGGATGCACTGGAAAATGGCAAGGGCACCGAAAAAGTGGCCGACGTCAAAAAAGACCTGCAAAACTGCATGCAACTTCACTTCGGCGTGTTCCGCGAAGGCAAGAGCATGGGCGAAGGCCTGGCCAAGCTGGCTGAGATTCGCGAGCGCGTGGCCAATATTGGTCTCGACGACAAGAGCCGTGCCTTCAACACGGCACGCATTGAAGCGCTCGAACTGGCCAACCTGCTGGAAGTCGCCGAGGCAACGGCGGTGTCGGCCGAACAGCGGACCGAGAGCCGCGGTGCACATGCCCGTGAAGATTACCAGGAACGCGACGACGAAAACTGGTTGTGCCACTCCATCTTCAAGCCAGGCGAGAAAGTGATCAGCAAACGGGCGGTGAACTTCACACCGAAAACCGTTGATACCTTCCAGCCTAAAATCCGGACTTATTAGGAGCGTTGTATGAAAGTCAGCCTGTATCGCTACAATCCGGAAACCGACAAGAAGCCCTACATGCAGGATTACGACATCAATGTCCCTGCAGACAAGGATCTGATGGTTCTCGATGTTCTGAATCTGGTTAAAGAGCAGGACCCTTCCGTGTCCTATCGTCGCTCCTGTCGTGAGGGTGTCTGCGGCTCGGACGGTTTGAACATCAACGGCAAGAATGGCCTGGGCTGCATTACGCCCCTGTCCGAAGTGAAGGGTGGCCGTGACAAGCTGGTCGTGCGCCCCTTGCCGGGCCTGCCGGTCATTCGTGACCTGGTCGTCGACATGAGTGTCTTCTACAAGCAGTACGAGAAAATCAAGCCGTTCCTGATCAACGATCAGCCGGCACCGGCCATTGAGCGGCTGCAAAGCCCGGAAGACCGGGAAAAGCTCGACGGCCTCTACGAGTGCATTCTGTGTGCTTGCTGTTCTACCTCCTGTCCGTCGTTCTGGTGGAACCCGGACAAATTTGTCGGGCCGGCTGGTTTGCTGCAAGCATACCGCTTCTTGGCCGACAGCCGAGATACCGCCACCGCAGATCGTTTGGCCGAACTGGACGATCCGTTCAGTGTCTTCCGTTGCCGTGGTATCATGAACTGTGTCAGTGTGTGCCCCAAAGGGTTGAACCCAACGCGTGCGATTGGTCATATCCGGTCTATGCTGTTGGCTAACGCGACCTGATCACGGTTTAGAGGCGATTACGTTAAGTGATGGCTAAGTAGCAGCCGCTTCACTCTGCGGTTGAACCCCGGTATCGACAGATACCGGGGCGTTTTGCGATCTGCTGGTTGTTTTTCGGGTCGGCCGGGCGCATTTGAGTGATGAAAATTGAGCCGATGTCTTCTGGCATCATTATTCTCCGCGGTATTGAACAAACAGGGTTCAAGCAATGCAAAACGGCACCATGGAGGAACTTTGGTCTACATCCCATCTATCGGGCGGTAACCAAGCCTACCTTGATGAAATGTTCGAAGCCTATCTGGCTGACCCCAATTCCGTCACCGAGCAATGGCGCGCGGTGTTCGACAAACTCCCCAACATTAACGATAAAGTCACGACCGACACGCCTCATGCGCCGGTTCGCGATCATTTCCTGCTTCTCGGCAAATCCCGTAACGTAGCGGCCAATACTCTGGCTCCCAGCATTGTTACCGAGCACGAGCGCAAGCAGGTGCAGGTGCACCAGTTGGCTACGGCCTACCGGTTCCGGGGCCATCAGAAAGCCAAGCTGGATCCGCTCGGCATCGCCGTTCGCGGTGACGTTCCGGACCTGGAATTGCAATACCACGGGCTTTCTGCGGCCGATGAAGACACCATCTTTCAGTGTGGCAACCTCTATATTGGCAAGTCAGAGGCACCGCTTAAAGACATTGTCAATGCGTTGGAACAGACCTACTGCTCATCCATTGGCACCGAATTCACCCATATTGTCGACACCGCAGAGCGCCGCTGGATCGAACAGCGCATCGAGTCGGTTCGCTCCAAGCCGGACTACTCACCGCAAGCGCGCAAGCACATTCTCGAGCGGTTGACGGCGTCGGAAGGGCTGGAAAAATTCCTCGGTTCCAAGTACCCGGGTACCAAACGGTTCGGGCTTGAAGGCGGCGAAACACTGATCCCGCTGATGGACGAGCTGATTCAACGCAGCGGCAGCTACGGCGCCAAGGAAATTGTGATCGGCATGGCCCACCGGGGCCGTTTGAACATGCTGGTCAATATTCTGGGCAAGAACCCGTCTGAACTGTTCCAGGAATTTGAAGGCAAGTCGTTCCTTGATCAGGGGTCCGGTGATGTTAAGTACCACCAGGGCTTTTCGTCTAACGTGATGACCGAGGGCGGCGAAGTGCATCTGGCGCTGGCCTTTAATCCGTCTCACCTGGAGATTGTGTCTCCGGTGGTAGAAGGGTCGGTTCGTGCTCGTCAGGATCGCCGCAAGGACAACACCAGAGATCAGGTAGTACCGGTCAACATCCACGGTGACGCCGCTTTTGCAGGCCAGGGCGTGGTGATGGAGACCTTCCAGATGTCCCAGACCCGGGCGTTCAATACCGGTGGGACTGTTCATATTATCATCAACAACCAGGTCGGTTTCACCACCTCGAAGCGCGAGGATGCGCGTTCGACCGAATACTGCACCGACATCGCCAAGATGGTTCAGGCACCGATCCTGCACGTCAATGGCGATGATCCCGAAGCGGTGGTGTTTGCGACCCAGGTGGCCGTAGATTATCGCCAGCAGTTCAAGAAAGACGTCGTGATCGACCTGGTTTGTTACCGTCGCCGCGGCCACAACGAGGCCGACGAGCCGGCGATGACCCAGCCGATGATGTACCAGGCAATTCGCAGCCGTAAAACGTCGCTGGCACTGTACATCGAATCCCTGATTGAGCAGGAAGTCATTACTGAAGCAGATGCCAAGGCCATGGCCGATGAATACCGGGATCTGCTCGACAACGGCGAGCATGTGGTCAAGTCGCTGGTCAAAGAGCCAAACAAGACGCTGTTTGTTGACTGGTCACCCTACCTGAACCAGCCGGTCGTTGATGACTACGACTCCAGCTACCCGTTGAAAGACCTGCAGGATCTGGCCAATCAGATGAACACGCTGCCGGAAGGCTTTCCGCTGCAGCGCCAAGTCAACAAGATTCTGGAAGATCGGGTCAAAATGGCCAAGGGTGCCTTGCCCATTAACTGGGGTATGGCTGAAATGCTGGCCTACGCAACTCTGCTCAAAGACGGGCATCCGGTACGGATGACCGGGCAGGACTCCGGTCGAGGTACTTTCGTTCACCGTCACGCGGTATTGCACAATCAGAAAGACGGCAGCACCTATACGCCGCTGGCCCATTTGTCGGACGATCAGCCAAGCTTTGAAGTGTTCGATTCGTTTCTGTCTGAAGAAGCGGTGGTAGCCTTCGAATACGGTTATTCAACCACAACGCCGAACTCGCTGGTGATCTGGGAAGCCCAGTTTGGCGACTTCGCCAATGGTGCCCAGGTGGTGATCGACCAGTTCATTACCTCCGGTGAGCACAAGTGGGGGCGTCTCTGCGGTCTGGTGATGCTGTTGCCACATGGCTATGAAGGGCAGGGGCCTGAGCACTCTTCCGCTCGCCTCGAGCGCTTCCTGCAAATGTGCGCCGAGCAGAATATTCAGGTATGCATGCCAACCACGCCGGCTCAGGTTTTCCACATGCTGCGTCGTCAGGCACGCCGGAACCTGCGCAAGCCGCTGGTTGTGATGTCGCCGAAGAGCCTGTTGCGTCACAAAGACGCGGTTTCCAGCCTGGAAGAGCTGGCCAATGGCAGCTTCCAGACGGTGCTGCCGGAAGCCGACAACAGTATTGATCCGAAGAAAGTGACCCGGGTGGTGCTGTGCTCCGGCAAGGTTTACTACGACCTGACCGAGAAGCGTGCCAAGGAATCTGCCGATCACGTTGCCATCATCCGGATCGAGCAGCTGTACCCCTTCCCGGAAGACCGGTTGTACGAAATCCTGCTGGCCTACCCCAAGCTCAAAGAGGTGATCTGGAGTCAGGAGGAGCCCATGAACCAGGGCGCCTGGTATTCCAGCCAGCACCACATGCGCAAGGCGCTGCACCGGGTCAACCCGAAACTCTACCTGAGCTATGCCGGACGCGAAGCATCGGCGTCACCGGCAGCCGGGTATATGGCATTGCACCTTGAACAGCTTGAAAAATTCCTTAATGAAGCAATTTTGCTTGATCAATGATCGACGGCTAACCGACTAAGGACCCACTACATGGCTACAGAAATTAAAGCTCCCCAGTTTCCAGAGTCCGTCGCTGACGGCACCGTTGCCACCTGGCACAAACAGCCGGGTGAGGCTGTTTCGCGTGATGAGCTGATCGTCGACATTGAGACTGACAAAGTCGTACTGGAAGTCGTTGCACCGGCCGACGGCGCGATCAAGGAAATCACCAAGAACGAAGGCGACACCGTTGAAAGCCAGGAAGTGATTGGCTATTTCGAAGCCGGCGCTGGCGGTGGTGATACCGACTCGAAAGAAAAAGACACTGCCAAGAAAGAGGAATCAAAAGACGACTCCAAAAAAGAAGAGGCGTCGTCTTCAAAGGCTGGCCAGGGGGATGCGGATGCGGCCATGAGCCCGGCCGCCCGCCGTCTGGCCGACGATCATAATCTCACAGCCCAGGACATCACCGGCACGGGTAAAGGCGGACGGATTACCAAGGAAGATGTGGTTAATGCCGTCGAAAGCAACTCCAAGTCGAGCCCGGCTGAAGCACCATCGAACAGCATGCCTGGCATGATGCCGCAAAGCCAGAGCACGTCGTCTGCGGGTGTCGCAACGCAGCCGGGCGAGCGTTCTGAAAAGCGTGTTCCGATGACCCGGTTGCGCAAGCGGGTGGCCGAGCGGTTGCTGGAAGCGAAAAACAGCACCGCCATGCTGACGACGTTCAACGAAGTCAACATGAAGCCCATCATGGATCTGCGCGCCAAGTACAAAGAAGAATTCCAAAACGCCCACAACGGTACGCGCCTTGGATTCATGTCCTTCTTCGTTAAGGCGGCAACTGAAGCATTGCGCCGCTTCCCGGACGTCAATGCGTCTATTGATGGCGACGACATTGTGTATCACGGCTACTACGATATCGGTGTGGCCGTCTCCAGTGACCGGGGTCTGGTTGTACCGGTTTTGCGCGATACAGAGCAGATGAGTCTCGCGACCATCGAGAGCACGATTCGTGATTTTGGTTCGCGTGCACAGTCCGGCAAGCTGGGCCTGGAAGACATGCAAGGGGGTACTTTTACCATTACCAACGGGGGTGTGTTTGGTTCCCTGTTGTCGACCCCCATTCTGAATCCGCCACAAACGGCCATTTTGGGTATGCACAAGATTCAGGAACGTCCTATGGCGGTGAACGGTGAAGTGAAGGTTCTGCCGATGATGTACCTGGCGTTGTCCTATGACCACCGACTGATTGATGGCAAAGAAGCCGTGCAGTATCTGGTTGCCATTAAAGACATGCTGGAAGATCCGGCGCGTATTCTGCTCGAGCTGTAATGCCAGCCTTCGGTCAACGAACAGCGCGTTAGGGAACAGGATTAGAAAGGGCAGCAGTGATGCTGCTGCCATCGCTAACAGTTAATAGAAGGGTCAGAGAATATGGCACAACAATTTGATGTAGTGGTTATCGGTTCAGGACCGGGCGGCTATGTCGCGGCCATCAAGGCTGCGCAACTGGGTCTGAAAACAGCCATCGTCGAAAAGTGGCTGACCAAAGATGAAAAGCCGTCCTACGGTGGTACCTGCCTGAACGTCGGTTGCATTCCGTCGAAGGCCTTGCTCGAATCGTCTGAGAAGTTTCACGAAGCACAGCACGATTTTGAACTCCATGGTATTGGCCTCAAAGACCTCAAGGTCGACGTCAAGGCCATGGTCAAGCGCAAGGAAGACATCGTTGGCAAACTGACCGGCGGTGTTGCCGGTTTGCTTAAAGGCAACGGCGTTACCACCTTCGAAGGCAAGGGGATGCTCAAGGCCAACAAGGTTGTGGAAGTGACCTTGCACGATGGCAAAACAGAAACGCTGGAAGGCAAGAACGTCATTCTCGCGACGGGCTCCATCCCGATTGAGATTCCACCAACGCCAACCAACGGCGACACCATTGTCGATTCTGAAGGTGCTCTGGAATTTTCATCTGTGCCCAAGCGTTTGGGCGTTATTGGTGCCGGTGTGATTGGTCTGGAGCTGGGCTCAGTCTGGAAGCGTCTGGGTTCCGAAGTGGTTGTTCTGGAAGCCATGGATACGTTCCTGCCGGCTGCCGATCAGGCCATTGCCAAAGATGCCTTCAAGTTTTTCACCAAGAAAGCCGGTCTCGACGTTCGCCTGGGCGCGCGCGTTACTGGCTCTGAGGTGAAGAAGAACAAGGTTGAAGTCACCTTTGAAGACAGCGATGGCGAGAAGAAAGAAACGTTCGACAAATTGATTGTGGCGGTAGGCCGTCGGCCTTACACCGAAGGCTGCCTCGACAAGGGTTGCGGCGTTTCTCTCGACGAGCGAGGCTTTGTTCAGGTGGATGACCAGTGCCGTTCCACCGTGCCGGGCGTTTATGCCATTGGTGACGTGGTGCGTGGCCCGATGCTGGCTCACAAAGGCTCGGAAGAGGGGATCATGGTGGCAGAGATCATCGCCGGCCATAATGCCGAGATGAATTATGACACCATTCCGAATGTCATCTACACGCACCCTGAAATTGCCTGGGTGGGCAAGACTGAAGAGCAACTGAAATCAGATGGCGCCGACTACAAAGTGGGTTCTTTCTCCATGGCGGCCATCGGCCGTGCCATGGCGCAAAATGCCACCGACGGCCAGGTTAAAATCATCGCCGATGCGAAGACCGACCGTATTCTGGGCATGCACATCTTCGCGTCGGGCGCGTCAGAAATGATCGCTCAGGGCGTGATCGCGATGGAGTTTGCCTCCAGCGCTGAAGACTTGCAGCTGACCTGCTTCGCTCACCCGACTAACTCGGAAGCGGTGCACGAAGCAGCATTGGCTGTAGATAATATGGCAATTCACAAGGTCAATCGCAAAAAGCGTTGATTATAGAAAGTTACCGGGAGATTGCTCCCGGTTTCTTTATTCGCTAATCAGAGTGCCTTGCGGGTGAAACCCACTAGAACAAAAAATTCTCCCAAACACTCGAGTTCACAGAACGGAAAGAACGATGAACCTACACGAGTATCAATCGAAGCAGCTGTTCAAAGAGTACGGTCTGCCAGTATCCGATGGCTATGCCTGTGATACGCCTGATGAAGCGGTTGCTGCCGCCAAGAAAATCGGGGGTAACATGTGGGTGGTCAAGGCTCAGGTGCACGCGGGTGGCCGGGGCAAGGCTGGCGGCGTAAAGCTGGTCAAAACCGATGACGAGATTCGCGCCTTCGCCGAAAAGTGGCTGGGTCAGAATCTGGTTACCTTCCAGACCGATGAAAAAGGCCAGCCAGTCAGCAAGATTCTGGTTGAAACCTGCACCGACATCGCCAACGAACTGTACCTCAGTGCCGTTGTCGACCGTGGTAGCCGTCGCGTCGTATTCATGGCATCGACCGAAGGTGGCATGGACATCGAAACCGTCGCCGAAGAAACGCCCGAGAAAATTCTGCGCGTTGTTGTCGATCCTCTGGTCGGCGCTCAGCCTTTCCAGGCGCGTGACGTGGCATTCCAGCTCGGCCTGAAGGGCGAGCAGGTCAAGCAGTTCACCAAGATCTTCCTGGGTCTGGCGAAGTTGTTCGTCGATAAAGACCTGGCGCTGATCGAAGTGAACCCGCTGGTCATCACCGACGAAGGCAACCTGCACTGCCTCGATGCCAAAATCGGTGTCGACAGCAATGCCCTGTTCCGTCAGAAGCAAATCTCCGACATGCGTGACCCTTCCCAGGAAGACGAACGTGAAGCGCAAGCCTCTGCCTGGGAACTGAACTACGTTGCCCTGGACGGCAACATTGGTTGCATGGTTAACGGTGCTGGCCTGGCAATGGGCACCATGGACATCGTGAAACTGCACGGTGGCCAGCCTGCCAACTTCCTCGACGTAGGCGGTGGCGCGACCAAAGAGCGCGTAGCTGAAGCGTTCAAGATCATCCTGTCCGATACCTCGGTCAAGGCGGTTCTGGTCAACATCTTTGGCGGCATTGTTCGTTGCGACATGATTGCTGAAGGCATCATCGGCGCGGTTGAAGAAGTCGGTGTGAAAGTACCGGTTGTTGTTCGTCTTGAAGGCAATAACGCTGAACTGGGTACACAGAAATTGGCCGAAAGTGGCCTGAACATCATAGCGGCCACTTCGCTGACTGACGCTGCCGAGAAAGTGGTACAAGCAGCCGGAGGTGCAGCATGAGCGTATTGATCGATAAGAACACCAAGGTAATCTGCCAGGGCTTTACCGGTTCACAGGGCACCTTCCACAGTGAACAGGCGATTGAGTACGGCACGCAAATGGTTGGTGGTGTATCGCCGGGCAAAGGCGGCACGACGCACCTGGGTCTGCCTGTATTCAACACGGCCCGTGAAGCCGTAGAAGCAACGGGCGCCACAGCGTCGGTCATCTACGTACCTGCACCGTTCTGCCTAGACGCCATTATCGAAGCGGCCGACAGCGGTGTTGAGCTGGTGGTGTGTATTACTGAAGGCATCCCGACGCTGGATATGCTGGTTGCCAAAGAATACGTCGACCGCAAAGGTGTGCGCATGATCGGCCCCAACTGCCCGGGCGTGATCACACCGGGAGAATGCAAAATCGGCATCATGCCTGGCCACATTCACAAGCCAGGAAAGGTGGGCATCGTATCGCGTTCCGGTACTCTGACCTATGAAGCCGTTAAGCAGACGACTGACCATGGCTTTGGCCAGTCCACCTGTGTGGGCATCGGTGGAGACCCAATTCCGGGTTCAAACTTCATCGACATTCTGGAAATGTTCGAGAAAGACCCGGCAACTGAAGCCATCGTTATGATTGGTGAAATCGGCGGTACCGCCGAAGAAGAAGCCGCCGCTTACATCAAAGCGAACGTTTCCAAGCCGGTTGTCTCCTACATTGCCGGTGTGACGGCCCCTGCGGGCAAGCGCATGGGCCATGCGGGCGCCATCATTGCCGGAGGCAAGGGCACGGCTGACGAGAAGTTTGCTGCCCTGGAAGACGCCGGTGTGAAAACCGTTCGTTCTCTGGCGCAGATTGGTGACGCTTTGAAAGAAGTCACCGGCTGGTAAGCCTGGCGATCGCAATCTGATGCGACGTTCTGATAAAGGCAGCTGAGGCTGCCTTTTTTATTGGGTGAGAATAAGTCGGCAGTCAGGCCGGGGCCGTTAAGCTAGACTCTGTCGATAAACAGGACACGACATTTAAGGATAGGCAGGACATGTTACATCTCTTTGATTGGCTGGCGTTGCTGGTGTTTTTCACCAGTTGGGTGGTCTATACCCGCTATGCGTCCCGCGAGGCTAAACGCAGGCACAGTTTATCGTCGATCATGCATCATTTTCGGGTGGACTGGATGCATCGGTTGTTACGACGTGAGAACCGGGTGGCCGATATGTCTGCGGTGGGCAATCTGGAGCGCAACTCCGCCTTCTTTGCCTCCAGTTGTCTGTTTGTGGTGGCGGGTCTGATAACCGTGCTGGCCGCCTCGGAACAGGTTGTGAGGCTGCTGAACGACATTTCCTTTGTACAGCCCGGAACCAAGGCGCTGTGGGAAGCCAAAGTAGGGGTGTTGGTGGCGATCTACGTTTATGCCTTTCTCAGCTTTACCTGGAGTATGCGACAATTTGGTTTTCTGTCGGTGATGATCGGGTCGGCACCGACCCCAAGCGAGACCATCGCCGATTCCGTGAAGAAAGATTTCTCCGTTCACACGGCCAAAGTAATGGACCTGGCAGGCAAGCAGTTCAATCTGGGTTTGCGGGCGGTTTACTTCAGCCTGGCCGTCATCGGGTGGTTCCTGGGGCCGCTCTGGTTCGTGGTACTGACCAGCGTGATCATTGGTGTGCTGTATCGTCGAGAATTTCGCAGTACAACGCTTAAGGAGCTGGTAAGGGCCCGTGGCCTGGACCCTAAGCAGGACATAGCCCCGGGCAGGAAGGTAGAAGAGTAACCGGGCCAGGCTCTCGCAAAACGAGAGCCTGGCCGAATTGGCTTTATAGGCCGGGTATCGACGAGCCAGCAGGATTGGCGCGTTGATCCTGAATCGCCTCACGCAAAGGGATGCGCATCAGCAAGATGCCTCCGGCTATGAAATAGAGCATGATCACCAACAGAGCCTGGTGCCGGCCAACAGCGTCGGAAATGGGGCCAAAGGTCATGCCAATAATGATGGCAAAGCGCCCGAAAGTCCCCCACAGCCCAAACAGCAAGGCCGAATCCTGAGGGTTTGCCAGCAAGCCGACGACGGCCCGGCTGGCACTCTGGGTTGCCCCCATGGCACTGCCTGCGATAAACGCCACAACGACAAAGAGCGTGGACGCGGATAAACCGGTTAGCAAGACCAGCACATCCAGGTAATAGATGCCCAGCAATCCCATCAGCCACCAGCCCAGGGTCAGCACCAGGGTGTTTTTGGAGCCCAGCGTGTCTTCAATAAAGCCAAAGCCGATCGCCCCGATCATTGAGGCGATTTGCAAGGTTGCGCCGATGATCAGCAGCTCGGTGCCTCGAATGCCTATCTCTTCCTGGGCGTAGATGCCAAAGAATTTGACCACAACGGAAACGCCGGCCATATAAACCATAAAGGCGATAAAAAAGCGAAACAGCACCGGGTAGTCAGCGATGATGCTGCGCATGGCCAGAAGCCGGGCCCCCGCCGCTCTGATCAGGACCGACATCCGGGCATGTTCAAACTCTGGCAGTGGCTCCGCCCGTTCCTTAACGAACAGAAAGGTGGGCAGGGCGCCTAGCCCGTAAAAGAGGGCCACGACAATCATAGCCAACTGGTTCTGGTCGATATAAAGCGCAAGATTCGAATCGGCGCTTTCGGTCACGACCACGATAATAATCAGCAAGCTCAGCAAGCCTCCGATATAGCCGATACCCCAACCAATCCCGGAAATACGGCCCATATTGTCCTTGCTTGCCAGTTCGGTCAGAAAGCTGGCAATGAAGCTCTCCGACAGCATCCAGGCGGTGTTACTGCAAATCAGAAACGCCATGCCGAGCCAGACTGATCCGGGTTCAACAAAATACAACCCTCCGGTAGCCAGCACGGATACCCAGGTGCACCAGGCCAGGTACCGCTTTTTGCGGCCGCTGTAGTCGCATATTACGCCCACCAGCGGTGCCAGAATGATGGCCAGACCGGTTGAAATGGCCACGCTGGCCGCCCAGAACGTGTTTTTCAAATGGTCAAGTTCGGGCGGAACAATGTAGGAGATGAAAAAAGCACTGTAGATAAAGCTGACTACGACCGTGGTGTAGCTGCTGTTGGCGAAGTCATACATGGCCCAGCCAAAGATCTCGCGCTTGCGAACCGGAGCGTGGGGAGTGGGTGTCGACATCCTGGAGGTGCTTCCTTGTTATTGGACAGGCGGTTGTCACAGGCTCGACGGGTGTTATTGGGCACGCCAGCGAACCTGCCGGATTCAGGGTCAAGTGTGCACCAGTGCTGGCGGTGAGGAAAGTCCGGGGTGGTAAATGATAGGGGCAGCGCTTGAAATGCATCACAAGGCCCATAAATAGGGGGAACCATTGTCTAAGTCTTTGATTTGAGGTGAATTCCATGTCTGAAACCCAACAAGAAACGCTCAGCTTTCAGACAGAAGTCAAGCAACTTCTGCATTTGATGATCCACTCCCTGTACTCCAACAAGGAGATATTCCTGCGCGAGCTGATCTCCAATGCGTCTGATGCCTGCGACAAGTTGCGATTCCAGGCGTTGAAGGATGATACTCTGCTTGCTGAAGACAGTGATCTGACTATTCGGGTCAAGTACGACAAAGAAGCCGGCACGGTTACGCTGACCGACAACGGCATTGGTATGACCCGTGACGACGTTATCGCTAATCTGGGGACCATCGCCAAATCCGGCACGGCTGATTTCCTGAAAAACCTGACCGGTGACGAACGTAAGGACAGTCAGTTGATCGGGCAGTTCGGGGTCGGGTTCTATTCGTCGTTTATTGTTGCCAGCGCGGTTGATGTCTATACCCGTCGTGCCGGCACTTCCGCCGACGCCGGTGTTCACTGGCGCAGTGAAGGCGAGGGTGAGTTCAGCCTCGCCGACGTAACACTGCCGCAGCGCGGCACCCGCATTGTGTTGCACCTCAAACCGGAAGAAATCGAGTTTGCCGACGGCTGGCGCCTGCGCAACCTGATCCGCAAGTACTCGGATCACATCGCCATTCCGGTGCAGATGCTGAAAGAAAACTATGAATCGGAAGACGACGATAACGCGGAAGAGAAAGCGATCGAATGGGAAACAGTAAACAGTGCCAAGGCACTGTGGACCCGGCCACGCAGTGAGATCTCTGACGATGAGTACAAAGAGCTCTACCGCCACATTTCGCACGATTTCGGCGATCCGCTAAGCTGGAGCCACAATAAGGTTGAGGGCAAGCTGGACTACACCAGCCTGCTTTATATCCCTAAAAAAGCGCCCTATGACATCTGGAATCGCGAGCGTATTCGTGGACTCAAGCTGTATGTTCAGCGTGTTTTCATCATGGATGACGTCGAACAGTTTCTGCCGATGTATCTGCGCTTTGCCAAGGGGATTGTCGACTCCAACGATCTGCCATTGAACGTCAGCCGCGAAATCCTGCAGAGCGACGACGCCATCGACAGCATGCGCTCGGCGCTGACCAAACGGGTTCTGGACATGCTGGCCAAGCTCGCCAAAAAAGACCCCGACGGGTATCAGACGTTCTGGGACGAATTTGGCCAGGTATTGAAGGAAGGGCCGGCGGAAGACGCCGCCAATAACGACAAGATTGCCAAATTGTTGCGCTTTGCCACGACCCATACCGGCGAAGCCGCCCAGACCCAATCGCTGGACGACTACGTCAGCCGGATGCAGGAAGGGCAGGATAAGATTTATTACGTGGCCGCCGACAGTCACCAGACCGCCAGAAACAGCCCGCACCTGGAAGTGTTCCGCAAGAAAGGCATCGAAGTGCTGCTGATGAGCGACCGGATCGATGAGTGGCTGATGGGTTACCTGCGTGAATTCGACGGCAAGTCGCTGGTCGATGTTGCTCGCGGAGGTCTTGATCTGAGCGGTGTTGAAACCGAGGAAGAAAAAGAAGCCCAGCAAAAAGCCAACGACGACCACAAGCCGCTGCTGGAGCGTCTGAAAACACTGCTCGCCGACGATGTGGAAGAGGTTCGCATGACGCACCGGCTGGTTGAATCTCCGGCTTGCATCGTGGTTGGCGATAACGACATGGGTGCCCAGATGCGCCGTATCATGGAAGCCGCGGGTCAGGCCGTTCCTGAAACCAAGCCGATTTTCGAGCTGAATCCGGAGCATCCACTGGTGCAGCGGCTTGAGCAGGAAGCCAGTGAAGACCGCTTTGCCGATTTGGCCAATATTCTGCTTGAGCAGGCACGATTGGCCGAAGGCTCTCATCCCAAAGACGCGGCCGGTTTTGTAGGACGATTGAACAAGCTGCTGTTGGATCTTTCCCGCTAGGCGGTGCGCCTTAGCCCCACAGGCCGGCTTAGGATTCAAGTTCTGTGCCCAAAACCCGCAACGGGCCACACTGTGGCCCGTTGCTTGGTGTCGGCACCGGTAGAATTCAGTACAATGCCGGTAATTTCAATTCTGGAGTAATGAAATGACCTTCAAGAACTGGCTCGCAGCCTGTGCCGTATTAATGCCGTTAGCCGCCCAGGCGGGTGGTTCGCTGGACATCGCTCTGTCCAACACCTCGGTCAGGCTGGAACATGAGGCAGTCCGCGTAGGCTCCGGTGCTCACATCACCACCGGCCTTGCCTACAGCGAAGACAATCAGGCTTATGCATTCAGTGCCGGTTTTAATGCGGTTGATGCCACCATGGCGAATCGTGAACTTATTGGTGGCATTGGCTTCAAAGGTTTTCTGTTCGATGCCGGTGAACCGGGCTTTGCTCTGGGTGTGGGTGGCTTTTTGCGCTGGCAACCCGATTTTATGAACGGCCTGGGCACCGAAGCACAGCTGTATTACGCGCCCGACATTCTCAGTTTTGGTGACGTGGTTGCCTTCCAGGAGGTGATCGCGCGGGTTACCTACAAAGTGCTGCCTCAGGCGCGCGTCTTTGTCGGTTGGCATGACATCGCCGGTTACTATTACGACACCTCTGGTGGCCCAAGCCGCGTAGACAACACCTTCAACCTCGGTTTCCGGATGAATTACTGAGCCATGAACCGTCGTGGTCTGACCAACGCCTTGCTTTACCAGGCGAGGTTGATGCTGGCATTGGCGGAGCAGGAGGCCGTCCCGGCGCAACGTCAGGCCTGCGCCTCTTCTTTTGAAGTGCTGGCTCACCGTGCCTGGGTTGCCGCTCTGTGTGAAACAGCCGAGTCTTATGGCGTGTCTCTGGCGCCAGAGACTCCCTTGAGTGACCTGTTGGACACCTGGCGTGAAAGACGCTCTGATGCCTGGGAACTGAATGCGGTGCAATCAGGCCTCGGCCAGCCCGGTCACTGGATGCAACAACTGCATCGCAATCTGACCCATTGGTCGACGGGTGTGATACCCGAAGGCGTCAAAAAAGCCGACCCAAACCGCATTGCGCTGGTGTCCGACGATAACCAAGAACCTACAAATCATTACCGCAGAATTCTGAATGAGCTGCAACAATGGGTCGACGACGTGAGAGCGCAAAGCGACCACAGTTAACGAACCGGTTTGGCTAACCCCCTGGGCCGTAGCGGCTGAAGTCAGGTTCTGCCTATTGTTGAAACTAAGGGCTATATGTACTGGGAAATTATCGAGCTGGCAAACGGCGAAGTGGCATTGCGCCGGGCCGATTCCAATGACGATCCGTTGCTGGTCATCCGGTTTTCGGATGAAGCCAAGGAGCGCCTGAAAGAGCAGCGCCTGGATGTTGCCCGCGCTATGATTTCAGCTGGCGTGCAGGTGGCTACAGAAATCGAGTCCGGCGAAGAAACGGATGACATGGACGACGAGATGATCGTCCACTAGCTTTACCCGAACAAGGGCGGCAAGAGCCGCCCGTCTTGGTCATCGCGGGTGTATTGCACCCACCTGTTACTCGCTTGTAGTCTATCTACCCCCAAGGTTCCTTTATCCCGTGCACTTCGCTACTGGTACTCTCGATACCAACGCCTGACCGCGGCTACGTATTGTTGAGTTTCTGGGTAGGGTGGAATGCCCTGGTAGCGAGCCACAGCAGTTTCTCCAGCATTGTAGGCCGCCAGTGCCAGATCAAGATCGCGATAGCGCTGCATCAGATACTTGAGATGGGCGGTACCGGCGTGAATGTTCTCTCTCGGGTCGGTGATGTTGCGCACACGATACTGGGCTGCCGTGGCCGGCATCAACTGCATCAGACCCATGGCGCCTTTGTGCGACCGCGCATTGACCTGAAAATTGGACTCCTGTCGGATAACCGCACGAATGAGATTGGCGTCCAGCTGATACTGACTGGCGGCCGTGTTGATGTGTTGTTCGATCTCGGCCCTGCCCCGAAGTCCATCCGGGTCTCTGAGCCGCTGACCGGCATCGCGCGCATCCAAACCACTGTGTTCCAGAACGTAACCGGGCAAGGAAACTGGCCGGTTGGTGACTACGCGTTCGCCGGAGGGCGTCAGATAAATATACAGATCGGCTGCGGCGGCAGACAATGATGTCAGCAAACAGATAGCCAGTGTCAGGAGCCAGCCGTTTGGCAAGGCAATCGGGCGCACGATCCGTCTGTTCAGTCTGGGTTGACGCAAGGGTTACTGCTCCCGCGTTATACGTCGTCGAAATAGAAGGCGTCGTGGCCGACCAGTGATGTCAGTATAGTCAACCGAGCCGCATTGTCCTGGCTACCAAGATCCGACGCGCTGATGCGCTTTTGCTCACACAGCCAGCGTAACCCGTCGGCGGGCAGGTTGGTTTCTATGGCTTCGCCATCCACAAAGAGCGTTCCGGGTTGATAGGCGAGTCTGACCGCGGCATTACGTATCAGTGGTTGCCGTTGTAGCTGGCGCGCAATATCGGCTTTGCTCAGTGAGGGCTCTTCAAGCGGGGCGTCACCGTATTTGGGCTGGGTCATGTAGCTGCCGAACCACCTCGCCATGGCATCCCGGTCCTGTACCAGCCTTTGCAGCATGCTTTGAATGCGGTCTACATCGGCGGGAGTAATGCGATGACTGTCGTCTCGCGCGTCCAGATCTGCATCCTGGTAGCGGTCAAAATCCGAACTGGTATTGGCAAGGAACTGGGCGAAGTCTACCAATGTTTCAGCTTGGCTGGGTGCGCGAAAGCCAATGGAGTAGGTGATACAGTCTTTGCTCAGGGCTTCTCCCCAGTGCGCGATCCCCGGTGGCACGTAGAGCATATCGCCCGGTTTCAGTACCCAGCGCTCCTGTTCGTCAAAATGGGCGAGTATGCTCAAATCGGTATCGTCACGGCGATCATCAGCTTCGGTACAGGATTGGCCGATGCGCCATTCCCGTTCTCCTTCAACCTGAATCAGAAACACATCGTAGTGATCAAAATGCGGGCCGACACCGCCGCCGGGCACCGCATAGGAGACCATGATGTCATCCATCCGCCAGGCGGGTATAAAACTGAACGCATCAAACAGCGCCGCTATCTCGGGCACCCAGTGATCGACGGCCTGAACCAACAGCGTCCAGTCTTTTTCAGGCAATTGGGCAAAATCATCTTCGAAGAAGGGGCCGTGACGCAATGTCCAGTCGTTGGCTGTCACCAGGCGCGATTCCACCTCCGGTTCGGTAGCCAGACCAGCCAGCTCATCGCCACTGATTCCGGGCAGACCATCGGGGAAGGCCTTGCGCACCAGGTAGGGCGTTTTTTGCCAGTACTGGCTCAGAAATTCCTGGCCACTGAGGCCGCCGAGCATATCCATGAGGGTCACCTGAGTCGGAGTAGTATGGAGCAGCAACTGCACGGTCAGTTTTGCAGCAAACCAGCGATAGTACAAGGCGGGTGAGTCGGGCAGATCTGCGTCTGCCCGACCGGGTGACATCAGATCGAGTCGATGCCGTTGGCCTGCTCGGCAGCATTGCCCAGATAAGTGGCCGGTGTCAGCGCCAGCAAGGCTTCTTTGGCACTTTGTGGCAGGTCGAGCTGGTTCACAAAATCCTGCATCATGGGCTCAGTAATGGCCTTGCCGCGGGTGAAGGCTTTCAGTTTTTCATAAGGTTCTTCAATGCCGTAGCGACGCATAACCGTCTGGATAGCCTCGGCCATGACTTCCCAGGCCTGGTTTAGATCCTGGTTCAGTCGGTCCGGGTTGGCTTCCAGTTTGCTAATGCCTTTCTGTGTTGCCTGGTAGGCGATGAGGCTGTGCGCCAGGCCCACACCCATGGAGCGCAGCACGGTTGAGTCGGTTAAGTCTCGCTGCCAGCGGGAAATTGGCAGTTTGGCCGTCAGATGGGCCAGAATCGCATTCGCCAGGCCCAGATTGCCTTCTGAGTTCTCGAAGTCGATTGGGTTGACCTTGTGCGGCATGGTTGAACTGCCGACTTCACCGGCGATAGTACGCTGCTTGAAGTAACCCAGTGAAATATAACCCCAGATGTCCCGGTCGAAATCGATCAGAATGGTGTTATAGCGGGCGATGGCATCAAAGAGTTCCGCCATGTAATCGTGCGGTTCGATCTGGGTGGTATAGGGGTTGAGTGTCAAACCCAGTGACTGGATAAAGGCATCGGCGTTGGCGGCCCAGTCGATGTCCGGGTAGGCCGACAGGTGGGCATTGTAATTGCCAACGGCGCCATTGATTTTCCCCAGGTACTCTACTGACTCGATCTGGCGGATCTGACGACCCAGACGGTAGGCGACGTTCGCCATTTCCTTGCCCAGGGTGGTGGGTGAGGCAGTCTGGCCATGTGTACGGCTGAGCATGGGCTGGTCAGCGTGGTTTTTTGCCAGGGCAGCTATGTCGTTATGAATTGCACGCATCTGCGGCAACAGTACGTCGACAATGCCGGTTTTCAGCATCAGTGCATGTGACAGGTTGTTGATGTCTTCCGAGGTGCAGGCGAAGTGGACAAATTCAGTCACCTGGCTGAGTTCGTCCAGTTCACTCAACCGGGTTTTCAGGAAATACTCGATCGCTTTGACATCGTGGTTGGTGGTGCGCTCAATGGCCTTGATGGCTTCGGCATCGGCCAGAGAGAACTGATTTACGATGGCATCCAGAAAAGCATTGGCCTCGGCTGAAAAAGGCGCCAACTCGGCAATGTCAGCGTGACTGGCCAGTTGCTGCAGCCAGCGAACTTCGACTGTGACCCGGGCTTTGATCAGGCCATATTCGCTGAAAATAGACCGAAACGCTTCGGTTTTGGAGCCATATCGGCCATCGATAGGGGAGATCGCGGTGAGCGCGTTTAATTCCATGGTGCCTGGTTCCCGTCGGTACATGCGTGAAGGCGGGCGATTATACCGGTCAGCCGCCAGACAGGCCAATGCTTCGGTCGCGAATGCTCAGGCTGGCTGCATCGCTTCGAGGCTGCCCCCCATCGCTCTTCTGTTGCTAACTCCGAAACCAGCACTTAAAGATGCCGATTGGTTTGTCTATATTCTGGCAAGCAGCTGCTCAGCGGTATCATGCAGTTTTGAACGCTTCACCACGATATGCCAGCGCCGGCCGCCCAGTTGATGCCATAGGTGGGCGCTGCGTATGCCAAACAACAGGGCCGCGCGGACCTGTTCGGCGATGTTCGGGTTTTGCAGGTAGGAAGGGTTGCCCATAACCCGGATGCGAAAATCCAGTTTGCTGACACTTTGCTGGTAGCTGTTGGCGACGGCGGCGATGACCGATTCATGCAGAGGATCATCGAAATAGGCGCACTGATCAACCGCCCGCGTTAGATGCTGGCTGAGCGACTCCATCAGATCATCCCGTGCTGTGAGCTTTTTCTGGGCATGCAAAATGCCCATCGCATAACGCAGTACATCCGGTGACATGCCCTTGCCACGCTTCGCCAAGACTTCCTTAAGCCCCTCAAGTCCGGTTTTTACCCCTGTTATGCCGCCGTAAACGGCTTCAACCGAGCTCGGGTTCAGGTTGAGCACAGTGCGGATACTCTGCTCGAGTCGCGGGCGTTCCAGGCTGCCCTGGCGCGCCAGCTGCTCGACCATCAGAGCGGACTGGAATACGCCAGCCAGTGCCATAACCTGATTGCTAAACTGATTCATTAACTTCCTTAATGCTTTTATATCAAAGGGTTAAGTAGCATTGTTGATGTTAAATGTGACTTATAGACCCTGCCTGATCCCTGGGGATTCGGCTGTGGCAGTTCACCAGGTGCGTTCAATAACGCCACCACCGAGGCAGACTTCGCCATCGTAGAATACAGCGGATTGTCCGGGGGTAATCGCCCGTTGAGGCTGTTCAAACGTAACCCGGTAGCCGTCGTCGGTAGCGGTTACCTGACAGGCTTGGTCCGGTTGCCGGTAGCGGTGCTTGCACATCAGACTGGCTGGCAGCGCAGGGGCTCCACCGGCCACCCAGTAGACCGAAGAGAGGGCCAGCTCCTGAGTGTAGAGCGCTGGATTGTGCGTTCCCTGCACGACGGTCAGTACGTTACGCTCCAGGTCTTTGGCAGCGACAAACCAGGGCGCTTCGGGATGGTTGCGGGTACCGCCAATGCCCAGCCCCTGGCGCTGGCCGATGGTGTAGTACATCAGCCCCTGATGTTCTCCGATCACTTCGCCACTGTCCGTTTCTATCGTTCCCGGGCGAGCAGGCAAGTATTGCTTCAGAAAGTCACTGAAGCGGCGCTCACCAATAAAACAGATACCGGTGCTGTCTTTCTTGCGGGCTGTCGCCAGCTGGTACTTTTCGGCAATACGGCGTACTTCCGGTTTTTCGAGCTCACCGACCGGAAACAGGGTTTTGGCAAATTCTTCGTGGCCGACAGCGTGCAGGAAATAGGACTGGTCTTTGTTCGTATCCAGGCCGCGCAGCAGTTGGGTGCCCTGATCTGTGGTGCGGGTTCGGGTGTAGTGCCCGGTTGCGATTTTGTCGGCGCCTAGCGTCAGGGCGTAGTCGAGAAAGGCTTTGAACTTGATCTCCCGGTTGCACAGGATATCCGGGTTGGGGGTTCTTCCAGCCTGGTATTCTTCCAGAAAATGTTCAAATACGTGATCCCAGTATTCGGCCGCAAAATTAGCCTTGTGCAGGTGGATGCCCAGCCGGTCGCTGACGGCCTGAGCATCGGCAAGGTCTTCTTTGGCGGTGCAGTATTCAGTGCCGTCGTCTTCATCCCAGTTTTTCATGAACAGGCCTTCGACCTGGTAACCGGCCTCCAGCAGCAACGCCGCCGTTACAGAAGAGTCGACACCGCCGGACATGCCGACGATGACTTTGGTTGAGGCAGCTGAAGTCATGGGGTTAAAGGCTCCCGGGGGCAATCATGGGGTGAATGAGTGACAGTGGATACCGCTGTCCGGCCTGGTAATCGGCCAGTGCCTGACTGACCAGCGCGCTGCGCAGCGGGTAGTGACCGGCAAGCAGTTGATCCAGCGGCAGCCAGTCCACGGCCAGAATATCGGTGTCGCGCGGGCTGTTTTCAACCCATTCGGGCTGATCGGCTGTGAAGCAAACGCGCAAATAATGAATGCCGGTGGTGGGGTGCACGGATTGGTAGATGCCAACCAGCGCGGTCAGACGCACCTGGTACTGAGTTTCTTCGAGCGTTTCCCGGCGCGCGGCATCCAGAAGAGACTCTCCTGGTTCGACATGACCGGCGGGCTGGTTCCATCCAATTATACCGTTATCAATTTCATTGACCATCAATATGCGCTGGTTTTCTTCTACAATAACGGCTGTTGTGAGGTGGGGCATTTCAGGTGCAGCAGCCATGGTGTCTCCTGTAGCGGAAGGGTAAGTGAGGGCGTTTGTCAGCGCCGCGGTGTTGCAACGAACAGGAACAAGGTACGCTTTAGTGTCTGGACACTGTTCGTATCCGTCACAAGTCTTTTGCATTCAAACCAGAGCGTTGGCAGCCTACTGGACGTAAAATGGATCATAACAAGAGAGTTACAGTGACGTTTGCTGCGCTCATACGCGAACCGAGATTAAGGAACCCGGCATGATCATCAAACCCAAGGTACGTGGTTTTATTTGCACCACCGCACACCCAACGGGCTGTGCCCTGCATGTTCAGGAGCAGATCGACTATGTAAAAGCCCATCCGCCCGCTGCTGAAGGCCCCAAGAATGTGTTGGTGATTGGCGCTTCAACCGGCTATGGCCTGGCGTCGCGCATTGTCTCTGGCTTTGGCTTCAAGGCCAACACCCTGGGGGTCATGTTCGAAAAAGAACCGACTGAGCGCCGCACTGCCTCGGCGGGTTGGTACAACACCCGAGCCTACGAGAAAGCGGCAACCGAGGCTGGATTGTACGCTAAAACCTTTAATGCCGATGCGTTCAGTCACGAATGCAAGGCGGAAGTGATCGAAGAGATCAAAGCGTCGATGGGCAAGGTGGACCTGGTGGTCTACAGCCTGGCCTCACCGCGCCGCAAAGATCCCGATACCGGCGACGTCTATATGTCAACGTTGAAGCCAATCGGCGAGCCGGTGACCCGTAAGAGTTTGAATACCGATACCCGTGAGGTGTCCGAGGTTACTCTGGAGCCGGCGAATGACGATGAGATCGCCAATACCATCAAGGTGATGGGCGGGCAGGACTGGGAATTGTGGCTAAAGGCACTGGCCGACGCCGACGTATTGGCCGAGGGTGTCAAGACAACGGCCTACACCTACATCGGCCGCGAGCTCACGTTCCCTATTTATGGCGAAGCCACCATTGGCCGCGCCAAGGAAGACCTGGATCGCGCAGCAGCGGCCATTGACCAGTCACTGAAATCCAGCCTGGGTGGCAGTGCACGTGTTTCTGTTCTGAAGGCGCTGGTTACCCAGTCCAGCTCTGCTATCCCGGTCATGCCGTTGTACATCTCTTTGCTGTACCGGGTAATGAAAGAGCAGGGCACGCACGAAGGTTGCATTGAGCAGATCAACACGCTGCTGACGGGCGAACTTTACTCGGGGAAAGATGAGCTCACGCTGGATGAGCATAGCCGTGTTCGCGTGGACCTGAAAGAACTGACCGACGAGGTACAGAATCGGGTAGAGGAGTTGTGGCACCAGGTAACAACGGAAAATCTTACCGAGTTGTCCGACTTCGAGGGCTACCAGAAGGAGTTTTTCCGCCTGTTCGGCTTCGGCTACGACCAGGTGGATTACGACCAGGACGTTGACCCGGTCGTTTAACCCCCTGTGTTCCTGAAGATGAGGCGCCTGCTGGGCGCCTTTTTTTAGTCTTGACACTTATACCGTTATCTAAAATGCGATCAATGTCGATTTCCCGAAACTCCCCGCTTGCCAGATCATCAAGCGCACAATGACCGATTTTCCAGCGAATCAGCCTTAGCGTCGGGTAGCCTATATGGGCTGTCATCCGGCGTACCTGGCGGTTTCGTCCTTCGGTGATGACCAGTTGTAACCATTGGGTCGGTATGTCTTTGCGCTCTCTGATCGGGGGTTGCCTTGGCCACAACGCGTCTGGCTCATCGATGAGTTCGACCTGTGCGGGCTGTGTCATGCCGTCTTTTAGTTTTACGCCCTGGCGTAGCGGTGCAAGATCGGCTTCCGAGGGTATACCTTCCACCTGAACCAGGTAGGTTTTTTCAACCTTGTTGGCCGGGTGGGCCAACTGATGTATGACGGCACCATCATCGCTGAGCAATAGCAGACCTTCGGAATCGAAATCCAGGCGACCGGCAGCGTACACCCCGGGAATCGGGATAAAATCAGCCAGGGTACTGCGGGGGAGCCCGGAACGTTCGTCGGTAAACTGGCACAGCACCTGAAACGGTTTGTTAAACATGATTAGGGTGGTCATTGCGAGTGTTCTGGGCCTTTAAGAGGTGTTATCCGTGCAACCCGGCGTGCAACGCATGGTACCAAAGTCACATTCGTTGATGCTGTAAGTAGACAAACGATTCCGTTATACTCCGCCGCCGTTGAAACCATAATACACAGATGGAGTGAACCATGGGATATCAGAAAATTGAAGTGCCGGCCGGCGAGAAAATCACGGTCGACGCCAAAGGTACCCTGACTGTACCCAACAACCCTATTATCCCGTTCATCGAAGGCGATGGCATCGGCATTGACGTAACCCCGCCGATGATCGCTGTGATCGATGCTGCGGTTGCCAAGGCGTACGGCAGCGAGCGCAAAATCAGCTGGATGGAAGTTTACGCGGGTGAAAAAGCCACCACCATCTACGACGCAGATACTTGGCTGCCAACGGAAACGCTGGATGCCTTCCGCGAGTTCAAAGTGGGGATCAAAGGCCCGCTGACCACACCCGTAGGCGGCGGTATTCGCTCACTGAACGTTGCCATCCGTCAGGAACTCGATTTGTTTGTGTGCCAGCGTCCGGTGCAGTGGTTTACCGGTGTACCTAGCCCGGTAAAAGCCCCTGGCGACGTCGACATGGTGATCTTCCGTGAAAACTCCGAAGACATCTATGCCGGTGTTGAATGGAAAGCAGGCAGCCCTGAAGCTGAGAAAGTCATCAAGTTTTTGCGCGAAGAAATGGGCGTCACCAAGATTCGCTTCCCTGAAATGTGTGGTATTGGTGTCAAGCCAGTGTCGGAAGAGGGTACCAAGCGTCTGGTGCGCCAGGCACTGCAGTACACCGTCGATAACGACCGCGACAGCCTGACTCTGGTACACAAGGGCAACATCATGAAGTTCACCGAAGGTGCCTTCAAAGATTGGGGTTACGAGCTGGCCAAAGAAGAGTTTGGTGCCGAGTTGCTCGACGGCGGCCCCTGGATGCAGTTCAAGAACCCCAAAACCGGCAAGAACATCGTGGTTAAAGACGTCATCGCCGATGCCATGTTGCAACAGATTCTGTTGCGTCCGGCCGATTATGACGTTATTGCCACACTGAACCTGAACGGCGACTACCTGTCCGATGCCCTGGCGGCGGAAGTAGGCGGCATTGGTATCGCACCAGGCGCCAACCTTTCTGACGACGTGGCCGTGTTTGAAGCCACACACGGTACCGCGCCGAAGTATGCCGGTCAGGACAAGGTTAACCCGGGTTCACTGATTTTGTCTGGCGAGATGATGCTGCGTCATATGGGCTGGATCGAAGCGGCTGATCTGGTGCTGAAAGGCATGGCCGATGCCATTGCTTCCAAGCGCGTAACCTATGACTTCGAGCGTCTGATGGACGGTGCTACGCTGGTGAAAGCCTCTGAGTTTGGGCAAGAAATCATCAAGCAGATGGATAGCTGAGCCTAGCGCGACGCCGTGAGGTCTGTGAGTAGACCTCGCACTTTCAAAAAAGCCTGGCAATAGCCAGGCTTTTTTTATGCTTCAATGGACGTTGACTGTCTGTTCCAGCCAGATCGATTCAGTCAGGGTGATCGCTGGTTGCGCGCTCCTTGGTAGTCTGGGCTGTTTCAGTAGATTGGGCAGGGGAAGCGGCTGTTTGCGCACCAGGCTCAGGTAATGCACGAATGTTAACAGCATGAATGCCTCGATCGGCCTTGACGGTGTCGAATTCCACCGGTTGCCCGGCCTTGAGTGTCTTGTAGCCTTCCATCTGAATGGAGGAGAAATGGGCAAACAGGTCTTCTTCATGTTCGTCACAAACGACGAAACCGAAACCTTTTGCATTGTTGAACCACTTTACTTTCCCTACGGGCATAACGGACTCCTTACGACCACGTTAAATTACAACTTGAAATCGACCAGGCCCACTTGCTTGACCGGGTCAACCCTTGTTCACAATGACACCTAGGTAGAGATGGACAGCCACTCATTGGCAGGTGTTGTTCAGTCTCCGGCCAACCTCTTCCCTGAGTATCGTGAGAGACTTGTTGGTTTGAACCGTTCTACCCAGCGAGTTGCATTTCGAGGTAGCGATATGCAATGCTCTGTCCGGTTCACACCCAACCCGTCCACAGCCAGACGTTACACGCCTTGCAGGGGAAATACCGACGACTCGTTGGCATCCCCAAAGGTTATTCACTAACCTTACCTGCGTTCTGTGAGCGGTTGTATTCAACAGCCACGATACATCGACTACTAGTACTACCAGGCCCCATCGACCACCGAATCGAGCTGTACAGTATTTATACAGATCAAACGGTTAGGCTATGGTTGGTTGTTGAACCATTGAAGTCAAGCACCAACTCGCTGAGTTATGAAGCAGCGCACGTTGTGTTCACCTGATGTTACTGAAAATACGCCCGGTTCAGCACGGCTACGGTAATTTTAACACTGTTCGGTTGCTTGAGCCCGACGCTGCGACGCGCATAATTGGGCCAACAGGAAAACATCCTGTCGTTGAGTCATTGGAAAACCACCGGGTCAGCCCCACCGTATAATCTGAATGAGTTTGAACATCGACCTATGACCATTACTACTACTGGAAAGCCAGACCTGTACGACGCCGGAATGAAGAGAATTCACGCTGGCACCCCAAGGCTTGGGCCTGACGAGCCCGAGCAGGGAGACGATTATGGCGTCGCCACCCGGACTCAGGATCCGGAGCTTAAGCAACCCCCTCTTTACCGGGTGATTTTGCTGAACGACGACTACACCCCCATGGAGTTTGTGGTGCACATTCTCGAGAACTTTTTTTACATGTCCCGGGAAAAGGCGACACAAGTCATGTTAGCGGTGCACACGCAAGGCAAAGGTGTGTGCGGCGTCTATACTAGAGATATCGCGGAAACCAAGGCAGCCATGGTTAACCAGTATTCCAGGGACAATGAACACCCCCTGGTGTGTGAGGTAGAAAAGGCAGATGACCAGTGATCAGCAAGAGGGTTATATACCATGCTAAGTAAAGATCTCGAATTGACGCTGAATAATGCGTTCAAAGATGCGCGGGGCAAGCGGCATGAGTTCATGACCGTGGAGCACCTGTTGCTGGCGTTGCTGGACAATCATGCTGCAGCCGAAGTGCTGACGGCCTGTGCTGCCGACATTCCGCAACTGCGTCGCGACCTGACGGAATTCATTGATTCCACGACCCCCCTGATTCCGATCGACGATGAAGACCGTGAAACCCAGCCAACCCTGGGCTTCCAGCGGGTATTGCAGCGTGCTGTCTTCCACGTTCAGTCGTCCGGCAAAAAAGAGGTAACTGGTGCCAACGTGCTGGTGGCCATTTTCTCCGAGCAGGAAAGCCAGGCGGTGTTCTTCCTCAAACAGCAAAGCATCTCTCGCATCGATGTGGTCAATTTTATTGCCCATGGCATCTCCAAGGTGCAAAGCGAGAATGCCCAGCCGAATGAAGATTTTAACGCCGATCAGCAAGAAGAGGGTGGTGGCGATGGTGTTCAGGGCAGTGCTCTGGAGAGCTTTGCCTCAAACCTGAATGAATTGGCCCGCAAGGGGCAGATCGACCCGCTGGTAGGGCGTGAGCACGAAGTTGAGCGCGTTATCCAAATCCTCTCGCGCCGGCGCAAGAACAATCCGCTGCTGGTCGGAGAAACCGGGGTGGGAAAAACCGCCATCGCTGAGGGCCTGGCAAAGCGTATTATCGACAACGATGTACCTGAAATTATGGAAGGGGCTCAAGTCTTTTCCCTGGATCTGGGCGCTTTGCTCGCAGGTACCAAGTACCGGGGAGATTTTGAAAAACGCCTGAAAACGCTATTGGCTGAGTTGAAGAAGAAGGAAAAGTCGATTTTGTTTATCGACGAGATCCACACCATCATCGGTGCCGGGGCGGCGTCTGGCGGCGTTATGGATGCGTCCAATCTGCTCAAGCCGATGCTCAGTTCCGGTGAACTCAGATGCATGGGCTCTACGACATTCCAGGAATTTCGTGGCATTTTCGAGAAAGACAGCGCTCTGACGCGCCGTTTTCAGAAAATTGATGTCAATGAGCCGTCGGTCGATGAAACCTATCGCATCCTGAAGGGGCTGAAGTCGCGTTTTGAGGAGCATCACCACCTCAAGTACACCGATAAATCCTTGAAAGCCGCTGCAGAGCTGTCGGCCCGCTACATCACTGACCGCCACCTGCCAGACAAGGCCATTGATGTCATCGATGAAGCGGGTGCGGCCCAGCGGCTGCTACCGGCCAGCAGACGCAAGAAGTCGATTAACGTCAGTGATGTCGAGAAGGTCATCGCCTCTATTGCCCGCATTCCGGAAAAAAGTGTCAGCCGTAACGACAAGGAAGTGTTGGAGCATCTGGAGCGTAACCTGAAGATGACCGTCTTCGGACAGGAGCAGGCCATTGAGCAACTGGCTGCGTCGATCAAACTGGCCCGTGCCGGTCTGAAATCGGTCGACAAGCCCATTGGCTCCTTCCTGTTTGCTGGCCCGACCGGGGTGGGCAAAACAGAGGTGTCGAAGCAGCTGGCCGATTCTCTGGGTATTGAGCTGTTGCGCTTTGATATGTCGGAGTACATGGAGCGCCACACCGCTTCGCGTCTGATCGGGGCTCCTCCGGGCTACGTCGGGTTCGATCAGGGTGGTTTGCTGACCGATGGGGTGTCCAAGCACCCGCATTGTGTGCTGCTGCTCGATGAAATTGAAAAAGCACACCCGGATGTTTTCAACCTGCTGTTGCAGGTTATGGACCACGGCACCCTGACCGACAACAACGGGCGCAAGGCGGACTTCCGCAATGTCATTCTGATCATGACCAGCAATGCCGGCGCGCAGGAAATTAACCGCCGCTCCATGGGCTTCCTGGAGCAGGACAACAGCACCGATGGCATGGAAATGATTCGTAAGCAGTTTACACCGGAGTTCCGCAACCGTTTGGACGCCATCGTTCAGTTCAAGTCGTTGCCGATCGCGGTGGTTACCAGCATTGTCGATAAGTTCCTGACCGAGCTGCAGGCTCAGTTGGATGACAAGCGCGTCATGATGGAAGTGGATGATGAGGTTCGCGCCTGGCTCGCCGAGAAAGGGTACGACGAACACATGGGCGCCCGGCCGATGAGCCGCCTGATTCAGGAGAAGGTGAAGCGGCCGTTGGCCGACATGATTCTCTTCGGCCCGCTGTCTCGTGGCGGTACCGTCTATGTGCACATCCGTAACGATGAGCTGACGCTGGAAGTCGAGGAAGAAGCAGAAACGGTCTGACGTGTAAGAACGTTAGGGTTATTAAAAAGGCACCTCCGGGTGCCTTTTTTTGTTGTTCTGAGGCGTGTGCAGAACGCACAGACAAAAAAACACCCGGAGGGTGTTCTTTTATACTGGGTCTGGCGGTTGTTTCAGGTCGCGTGACCCAAACTGCATGCGTTAGCGGGCGCGGTAAACGATACGACCTTTGGTCAGGTCGTAAGGTGTCAGTTCGACCTTGACCTTGTCGCCCGTCAGGATGCGAATGTAGTTTTTACGCATTTTCCCTGAAATATGGGCAGTAATGACATGGCCATTTTCGAGTTTGACCCGGAACATGGTGTTGGGAAGGGTATCGAGAATCTCGCCTTCCATTTCAATAACGTCTTCTTTTGCCATATATGCTTGTACACACCTTTGATTAAGACCGCTGAGGCTGACTACTGGGTGTCAACCTCATGTAAGTATGGGAACCGGCGGGCATTCTGCCTGAATTTCCGGCATTTATCAAAAAACTGGGCAAATTCAGGTATTTGGCTGGAAAATCGGTACCGTGGACGTCAAGGTCGGGCAATCAATCACTCAATACCAATGGCGTCGATCAGGTGATCATCGAGCAGCCGCCAGTGCCGGTTGATCAGCACTTCCAGCGGCCGGTAATCGGCCTTGTAGGTCATTTGCGCTGATCCCGGTACCCAATAGCCCAGATACAGGAAGGGCAGGTTCAGAGTTTCGCACAGCTGTATCTGAGTCAGGATGCTGAACACCCCCAGCCCGCGCTGACTTTGAACGGGGTCAAAAAAGGTGTAAGTGGCTGACAATCCGGTTTCCATGCGGTCGGTAAAGGCGACCGCCACGACCTGATCGTTCTGTCTGAATTCAAGAATGAACGCAAGATCGGGCCGGCTGACCAGAAATTCGCGATAGCTGTCTTCCGAAGGTGGGTACATGTCACCCTGGTAATGCCGGTGACTGATGTAAGCCTCGTACAGGCGATAATGCTCGGCTTTGTACTGACAGGGCAGTCGGCGCACGCTGAGGTCCTGATTTTTAGTCAGAATACGCCGGAAACGACGCTTCCAGTGAAACTGAGCGACCCGCACCCGTGATGGCATACAGGCCCCGCAAGCTTCGCAATCGGGCCGGTAGAGGTGGTGACCACTGCGCCGGAAACCCAGGTGCATCATCTGTTCATAGAGGGGCAGGGAAAAGTGCAGATCCGGATCGAGAAACAGGGTCCGTGCCTGCTGTCCGTCCAGATAGCTGCAATTGTGCTCACCGGTTCGGTACAGCTTGATGGTGTCTTCCTGTTGCTCGGACTCAGGTTTCATCGGCAACATCCCGGACAATGTCAGTTAGTGGTTCAGCCAAACTGCCCCGGTAAATGCGATTTGAGACCGCCTGGTTCAGGGCGACCGCATCGGGAAACGACAGTTGGCGACGTTGTCGGGGCAATTGTTGCTCGAACCAACGTCGCTCAACCTCCCGGGCACCGAGACTGGCCAGGTGGTCATTATAGACCTGGCAATCGATCAGGCGTAGTGATTGCAGCAGAGCGGCTTCCTGCAGCGCCAGCAAAGCCAGCTTGGAACCGTTGGTACGCCGCGAGAACATACTTTCGCCGAAAAAAACGCCATCGATGCCTACACCGTACAGGCCTCCGATCAGATCGTCATCACACCACACCTCGATCGAATGAGCCCAGCCCAACTGATGCAGTTCGGTATAGGCGTCGCGCATCGACGTGCTGATCCAGGTACCCGGCTGACGGGCCCTGGGAGCCTGGCAAGCCGCTATTACCCGGGTGAAGGCGCCGTTGACGGTGATCGTCGGCGGCGTCTGGCGGTAAGCTTTGCGAAAACTGCGCGACAGGTGCATTTCGCCCGGTAACAGCACCATGCGCGGCTCGGGAGACCACCACAGAATGGGCTCGCCGTCGCTGTACCAGGGAAATATGCCCCGCTCGTAAGCGGTCAGTAGCCACTCGGGTGTCAGCGCGCCGCCCGCCGCCAGCAAGCCTGGCGGATTGGCCAGAGCCTCGGTGGTCGGTGGAAAGCAGGCGTTCTGTTCAGCTTCCAGCCAGCTTAGTTGTGGCATAAAAATGCTCGGTGTATCAATAAGTTGGGCTTCATACTGTGGTATCTTAGTGCTCTTTGGCGTGGACTGCCACGCCCGGACGAATCAGCGTATCCTCGGGCTGGGCTGAACGGCTGTCGGGTGCTTTCTGTGCCCGGGGTGCTTCGGCTAGAATGCGAGCCTGCATCGATAGGCCGGGCAGGGACCTTACGCCCAACCATGACCGACACACTA
This sequence comes from Saccharospirillum alexandrii, assembly GCF_004000275.1. Lineage (GTDB taxonomy): Bacteria > Pseudomonadota > Gammaproteobacteria > Pseudomonadales > Natronospirillaceae > Saccharospirillum > Saccharospirillum alexandrii. The sequence continues at coordinate 735,082 of NZ_RCIP01000001.1, read as the reverse complement.
GACAGGTAACTTCGATTTGACGCAAAAGAACGCTTCGGCACGCAAGGAACCCTCACGAGCGCGTGACGACCACAGAGTTCTGGATGTAAAACAGCGCTTGCTGCACGAGGGCAGTTTACTGCTGTCTTTGGCGGTGGGCGTCTATCTGCTGATTGCTCTGGCCTCTCACCATCCGTCCGATCCGGGCTGGGCCTATTCCGGTGCGGGCGAGGGCGTTCGCAACATGGCGGGCACGGCTGGGGCCTACCTGTCATCATTGCTGTTCAGTCTGGTCGGTGGTCTGGCCTATGGCTTGCCGGCCATTTTCCTGTTTAGGGCCTGGGCAACGTTTCGCGATCGCAAGGCCGGGCTGCACTGGAACCCGCTGTTGATCGCCATCCGAACATTGGGCTGGGCGCTCTTTGTCTGTGTCAGCAGCGCCCTGGCAACGGTGCATATTGCCAGCAATCAAACCGCAAGTGCCGGAGGCTGGCTGGGCATTGAACTTTCGGAGTGGATATTCCCAATTCTGGGCATGACCGGTACGACCCTGTTGCTGGTCGTTCTGTGGTTCATCTCGCTGACGCTGGCCATGAATGTCTCCTGGTTGCGGTTGATGGAGCGCATAGGCCGATTGCTGTTTTCCGGCGTCACCGCAATGCGTGACAGCCTGCAGTCGCGCCGCCGCCGTAAGGCGGAAAAAGCCCAGGTCAGGCAGGTGGTGGAAACCCGTAAGGCCAATCTCGACATTCAGATCGAGAAACAGTCGAAGCGCAAGCCGCCTCAGATCAAGCCGTTGCAACCCAAAGTCACAGAGCCCAGCGAACGCGTGCAGAAAGAGCAACAGCAACCGCTGTTTACCGGGGGGGACTCCAATACCCCGTTGCCGGCACTGAGCCTGCTGACTTCTGGCGAGCACGACACCAATAATGGCTACAGCCAGGAAGCGCTGGAAGCCATGTCACGTATGCTGGAAATCAAACTTAAAGACTTCAATGTCGATGCGGAGGTGACCGAGGTCGCCCCCGGCCCGGTGATTACCCGGTTTGAGATTCAACCTGCCGCCGGCATCAAGGTCTCGAAAATATCAAACCTGGCAAAAGATCTGGCGCGGTCGATGGCGCTGGTCAGTGTTCGGGTGGTAGAGATCATTCCCGGCAAAACGACCGTGGGTATCGAGATCCCCAATGAAAAACGCGACATTGTGCGGCTGAGCGATGTTCTGCAGTCAAGCGCTTATGATAAAGCCAAATCAGCGCTGACGCTGGCCCTGGGCCATGACATCGGCGGTGCACCCGTTGTCGCCGATCTGGGCAAGATGCCGCATTTGCTGGTCGCCGGTACCACCGGCTCCGGTAAGTCGGTCGGTGTGAACTCCATGCTGTGCAGTCTGCTGTTCAAGGCCACACCGGAGGAGGTCAGGTTAATTCTGGTCGACCCCAAGATGCTGGAATTGTCGGTTTATGAGGGCATTCCCCATTTGCTCACGCCGGTGATCACCGATATGAAAGACGCGGCCAATGGCCTGCGCTGGTGTGTTGCCGAGATGGAACGTCGCTACAAATTGATGTCGAAGGTTGGGGTGCGCAACATCGCCGGGTTCAACAAGAAGGTTGAAGATGCCCGGCGCGACGGTGAACCATTGCTCGACCCGCTCTATGAGCCCTTTGACACGCTTGATCCGCACGCACCAACACCGGAACTGGAAACTCTGCCGTTTATTGTCGTGGTGGTCGATGAATTCGCCGACATGATGATGATTGTCGGTAAGAAGGTGGAAGAACTGATCGCCCGGCTGGCGCAAAAAGCCAGGGCGGCGGGTATTCACCTGATTCTCGCCACCCAGCGGCCCTCGGTGGACGTGATTACCGGTCTGATCAAGGCCAACATTCCCACCCGCATAGCGTTTCAGGTGTCTTCCAAGATCGATTCCCGGACCATTCTGGACCAGGGCGGCGCCGAGCAGCTGCTGGGCCACGGCGATATGTTGTATCTGCCGCCGGGCACCGGTTTGCCGGTTCGGGTGCACGGTGCCTTTGTCGACGACGATGAAGTTCACCGCGTGGTGGCCGAGTGGAAGAAGCGCGGTCAGCCCGACTACATCGAGGAGATTCTCTCCGGCGGCGAAGCTGATCTGCCGGGCGTTCCCTCTCTGGACGATGGCGAGGACAACCCCGAAAGCGACCCGCTGTTTGATGAGGCAGTGGCCTTTGTAACCCAAAGCCGTAAAGCCTCGATTTCTTCAGTACAGCGTAAATTACGCATTGGCTACAACCGGGCCGCTCGTCTGGTTGATACGATGGAGGCCGCCGGGATTGTCAGCTCGGCCGGCCACAATGGCAGCCGGGAAGTGCTGGCACCACCCCCGCCAGCGGGGTAACTGGTTGATATTAACCGCCTGTACATAGCTAGTGGCTCAGGAGAGCGATTCATGTTGACATTTTTTGCCCGGTCCGGCGTTGCGGTGCTGCTCAGTTGGGCAGCCATTACGCCCCAGGTTCACGCCGATGACGCCGCCCGACAGCGTCTGATCGATCTGCTGCAGTCGACGGAAACCCTGCAGGCAGAGTTTCGTCAGGAAACCTACGCCGATGGCGAGCTGCGTGGCGACCAGGCTCGGGGCATTATGAAGATTGCGCGCCCGCTCAAGTTTGTCTGGGAGGTCTCCTCGCCTTATGAACAGTCGGTCATTTCCGATGGCGAAACACTCTGGGTTCATGACCCGGACCTGCTGCAGGCGACCTACCAGCCGGTTACCAATCAATTGCAGGAATCTCCGGCGATGATCCTCAGTCAGCCCGAATCCACGCTGAGAACCTCCTACGATGTCACAGAGGCGGCGAACGAGAGCCTGACGGCCTATCGCCTTTACCCTCTGGATGAAGACGCTGTCTTCGAGGACATGACGCTGCTGTTTGAAAACGGCCGCATCAGCGAACTTCGGCTCAGTGACAACCTGGGGCAGGACACCCGTATCACCTTCAGCAACGTTGAAACCAACCTGACGCTGGATGCTGCGGACTTTGAGTTTACCCCGCCTGAGGGCACCGACGTCTTCGAACAGATGTAACCCTCATGACCGACCTGTTCAGCGCAACCGAGTCCAACCCCTTCGCACCTCTGGCGGAGCGGATGCGACCCAAAACCCTGGCTGGCTACATCGGCCAGTCGCATATTCTGGGGCAGGGGCAGCCCCTGCGCCGGGCCATTGAGCAGGATCAACTGCATTCGATGATTTTCTGGGGCCCGCCCGGCGTTGGAAAAACCACCCTGGCGCGGTTGCTGGCGCATTCAACGTCGTCGCGGTTCGAGGCACTGTCGGCGGTTCAGTCTGGCGTTAAAGACATCAAAGCTGCTGCTGAACGGGCTCTGCAAGCCAAGGCCGAAGGGCGGCGTACCTTGCTGTTCGTTGATGAGGTCCATCGCTTCAACAAAGCCCAGCAGGATGCCTTTCTGCCTTACGTTGAAGACGGCACCTTCATTTTTGTGGGGGCAACCACCGAAAACCCCAGCTTTGAACTCAATGCCGCACTGCTGTCTCGCGCCCGGGTCTATCCGCTCAAGCCTGTCTCGCTGGACGATATGGCCGCCTTGCTAGACCAGGCCCGAGCACAAGACAGCGCGGTCGCAAAGCTGGCCATTGATGACGACGTTAAGCAACGGCTATTTGCCCTGGCCGATGGTGATGCCCGCCGTTTCTACAATTTGCTTGAGTTATCGGCGGATCTCTACGCCGATGAACCAGACGGTTTGACTCTGGAGCGTTTGTCGCAGTTAACCCAGGGCCAGACCCGCCGGTTCGACAAGGGCGGCGATGCGTTTTACGACCAGATATCGGCCATGCACAAGAGTGTTCGCGGCTCTTCGCCGGATGGCGCGCTGTACTGGCTGTGCCGCATGCTCGACGGCGGCTGCGATCCGCTTTATATCGCGCGCCGACTGGTACGTATGGCCAGTGAAGACATCGGCAATGCCGACCCGCGCGCCCTGACCCTGGCTATGGATGCCTGGCAGGTACAGGAACGCCTGGGCAGCCCGGAAGGGGAGTTGAGTCTGGCTCAGGCCGTGGTCTATCTGGCGTGTGCACCCAAAAGCAACGCCGTCTACAAAGCGTTTAACGAGGTGATGGCCCGGGTTCAGTCCGATCAGAGCCATGAAGTGCCGGTGCATTTGCGCAACGCGCCCACAGCGCTGATGAAAGAGCTGGGCTACGGCCACGATTACCGCTACGCCCACGACGAACCCCATGCCTACGCCGCCGGAGAGCACTATCTGCCCGAAGCGCTGGTTGATCAGCGCTTTTATCAGCCAGTGGATCGCGGGCTGGAGAAGAAAATTGCCGAGAAACTGGCCTTTTTGCGTGATCTGGATGAACAGCATCGGCAATAATGCGGGTACCGTGAGATCAGCAGGGAGTGTGAATGCATGTCGATACCCTTTAGCCACTGGTTGGCCATCGCCTTGGGCGGCAGTCTGGGCGCCATGGGCAGATTCTGGGTGGTTACCTTCTCTAACCGTCTACACGGTAGCCATTTCCCGCTAGGTACCTTTACCGTTAATGCGGTTGGCAGCTTTGTGATGGGGCTGGTCTTTGTGATGCTGATGCTGCGCTTCACCGGAACCGATACACTCTGGCACCGGTTGCTGCTGGTCGGCATTCTCGGGGCCTTTACCACCTTTTCCAGTTTTGCTCTTGAGAATCTGGTGTTGCTGCAACAGCAGCAGTACTGGATGGCACTCGGTTATACCTTCGCCAGTATCCTAACCTGCCTGGCCGCCGCAGCGCTGGGCTTTGGGGTGGGTAAGCTGGTATTCTAGGCGCCCGCCGAACGGGAATCAGAACATGCGTTTCCCAATGGCGATCTACTAACTCCCAATCGACTCTAACAGGACAGAAACGCCCATGCTGGACATAAAACGGCTGAGACAGGACATCACCACGCTTGCTGATCAACTTCGGGTGAAACACTACGAACTCGATGTGTCGGCTTTCGAGTCCCTGGAGTCGAGCCGCAAGTCCGTTCAGGTCGAGACCGAGCAGCTGCAGGCAGAGCGCAAGAAGGCATCAAAGCAGATTGGCCAGCTGGTCGGACAGGGCATGTCGGTCGATGATGCCAAAGCTCAGGTGCAGAAGACACTGGACACCATTGCCGAGCAACTGGGTGCCAAAGAGGCAGAACTGAAGCAGATTCAGACGCAACTGGATGACCTGCTACTGGGTATTCCCAATGTGCCGGACACGGCCGTGCCCGAGGGCAAGACCGAAGACGACAATGAAGAAGTGACGCGCTGGGGCACGCCGCCTGAGTTCGATTTCGAGGTAAAAGACCATGTCGACCTCGGCGCCGTCTCAGGTGGCCTGGATTTCGAACGCGCTGCCAAACTGACCGGCAGTCGTTTCTCAGTGATGAGTGGCGGCATTGCCCGGCTGCACCGCGCGCTGGCTCAATTCATGCTCGACACCCACGTTCAGGAGCACGGCTATCTGGAAACTCAGGTGCCCTTCATCGTAAACCAGGAGTCTTTGCTGGGAACCGGCCAATTGCCGAAGTTCGAAGAAGATCTCTTCAAGCTGAACACCGATCACGCCAGCAATTATTACCTGATTCCTACCTCGGAAGTGCCACTGACCAATTTGGTGCGCGATGAGATCCTCAGTGACGCGGAACTGCCGCTCAAATTTGCGTCTCACACTTCTTGCTTCCGCTCAGAGGCAGGCAGCTACGGGCGAGACATCCGCGGCATGATTCGCCAGCATCAGTTCGAGAAAGTCGAGCTGGTACACATCGTGCGCCCTGAAGAATCGATGGACGCGCTGGAGGCGCTCGTAGGCCATGCAGAGAGCATTCTGCAACGTCTTGAATTGCCTTACCGCAAGGTGCTGTTGTGCGGTGGCGACCTGGGCTTCGGCGCCGCTAAAACCTACGATTTGGAAGTCTGGCTGCCCGCCCAGCAGGCCTACCGGGAAATCTCCTCATGCTCGAACATGACTGATTTCCAGGCCCGCCGCATGCAGGCCCGCTACCGCAACCCGGAAACCAACAAGACCGAGCTGGTACACACGCTCAACGGCTCGGGCCTGGCAGTCGGCCGGACTCTAGTCGCGGTATTGGAGAACTACCAGACAGAGGAAGGGCGTATTCGGGTGCCAGAGGCACTGAAACCCTATATGGCTGGTCTTAAATTGATCTGATCGGTTGACACTTAGCCACCTCGAAATGGCGGGTTGCTTGGTCTCGGGTGCCAGATAGCCGTGCCAGCCACCGGGTTGACCTCTCCGGGGTCGGCGTGAACCCATCCTTGGGGCCTAGACCGCAGCATCCCTGCTGCGGACTACCCCGGACAGGTCAACCCGGTAGCCAGCACTTGGTTTGGCAGCACCAAAAAACCTTTGAAACTCTTTTAAACCGGAGTAATGCCTTCCCGGTAACATTTGACTGACCCAACGGCGGGTCTCACTGGCAATGAGTTGTCTGTGCCCGCCGTAAAGGGCTCGGCACAGCTCTCAATGTCGGGTTCACAGTTTAGGAGTGGTCATGCAATATTTTCCTTTGTTCCATAAGTTATCCGATAAGACCATTCTGGTGGTTGGCGGTGGGGATATTGCAGCGCGCAAAATTCACCTGCTGCAGCGCTCCGGGTGTCGAATTCAGGTTGTGGCTCCGTCGATCCTGCCGGTTATTACCAATAACCCCAATTGCCACTGTGAATGGCGGGTTTTTGACCCGGCTGACATCGATGGCAAGGCGCTGGTTGTCAGTGCCACGGATATCGAGGCAGTGAACCAGCGTGTCTCCGCTGAGTCGCGGGCTCGGGGTGTGTTGGTCAACGTGGTCGATTCCCCTGAGCTATGCGATGTGATTTTCCCTTCTCTGGTCGATCGCGACCCACTGATCATCGCCATTACCTCCAGTGGCCAGGCACCGGTGCTGGCACGCTCGGTGAGGGCGAAGCTGGAGAGCACGATTCCCGCGAGTTATGGCCATCTGGCGCAACTGGCTTCGCGGTTTCGCAATGCCGTCAAGAAACGCTTTACCAGCCTCGATGACCGGCGGTACTTCTGGGAGAAGGTGCTGGGTGGCACGGTGGCCGAGCATGTTTATGCCGGTCGGATGGAGCAGGCTGAGCATCAGCTAAAAGCGATGATTGATGCCCCTGGCGATGAGCAGCATGGCGAAGTCTACCTGGTTGGGGCAGGGCCCGGTGATCCCGACCTGCTGACCTTCAAGGCGCTGCGGCTGATGCAGCAGGCCGATGTGGTGCTCTATGACCGGCTGGTCTCGGACGCCATTATGGACCTCGTGCGACGGGATGCTGAACGACTTTATGTGGGCAAGCAGCGGTCCGAGCACGCGGTACCGCAACAGGATATCAATCAGCGTTTGGTGGATCTTGCCCGTGAGGGCAAGAAAGTTCTGCGACTGAAAGGCGGTGACCCCTTTATCTTTGGCCGGGGTGGTGAAGAGATCGACTTGCTGGCCGAGCATGGCATTCCGTTTCAGGTGGTGCCGGGTATTACCGCGGCTTCAGGCTGCTCAACCTATACCGGCATTCCGTTGACTCACCGAGACTATGCCCAGTCGGTGCGTTTTGTCACCGGGCACTTAAAGGATGGCAGTCTGAATTTGCCCTGGAGTGAGCTGGCAAGCCCCCAGCAGACCGTGGTGTTTTACATGGGGTTGATGGGGCTGGAGAAGATCTGCAACAAGCTGATTCAGCACGGTCGCTCGGCTGACACGCCGATCGCGCTGGTACAGAAGGGCACGACGCCGGAACAGCGGCTCTGGGTCGGTACCCTGACCACTTTGCCGGATCTGGTGCGTGAAGACCCGCCTCAGGCGCCTACGCTGATTATTGTGGGCGAGGTGGTGTCGTTGCACGAGCGTCTGAATTGGGTGGGCTCTACGGTGACCGTCAATCAGGCATAATGGCTGATCGGTCATGCCCGCCAGTTTGACTGACAGGCATCGCGGTCGCCACAGCTGATTTCAGGGTTCTTGAGCCGATTTGATCAGTGCGACAGGAAGACTGCAGCAGAGACCGAAGCGATGCCACTGATCAGCGGGGCCAGGCCGTAGCCGGCAGACGATACCGGTAGCAAACCCAGAATGGCCGCGCCCAGTACGGCAATGGCAGCCGACACCAGTGTAATGCCTATGAAGAAGACGGCACCCATCAGTACTTTCAGTTGTTGGGCGTTTAAATGCAGGGGTAGGGGTTCGGTCATAACTACAGCCTCCGAGCGTCGCTTTGAATCACAGTCTTGGGTACTGCGCTCACTTTTGGTGCGATATCGGCGGTTTTTTAAGGTAATAACCCCCGATACAGGGGTTATCTCAAAATACGTGCCACTTTTATCACTCAGCTAACAGGCTTAAAGCGACTTTGATGGTTAGAGAGTGACCGACCGTTGCTGCCAGAGTCTTTCCGCTTTCTCGCGGGCTTCCTGGAGTGAGATTTCATCAGCAACCATCAGTACCAGGGCCATAGTGTCCTGGATGGCGGCCAGGCTGTAATCCGACTCAGCCTCGCCCGCCCAGGTTGACTGCAGCAGCGCCATTGAGGGCTCGTCCGGGCGCACCGCCCGCTGTGGCAGTCGCCTGGGTACCTCTATTTGCTTCGGATGCTGCGGGCAATGAACCAGCACGGTTGTATCCGAATCCGGTCTGACTTCAAATTCGCCACTGTCACCTTTGAGAACAACGTTATGGGAATCACCCAGTAAGCCTGCGGTGTCGTGGTGCAGGGCTTTGTAGCTGGGGTGAAACATGCCTTGCACCGATACTCGTGCGCCGGTCGGGTTCAGGTTGCGAACCAGGGTGTTGACCGGTGAACGTAACCCCAATTCCCGTTTCATATCGATGATGTGCGACAGCGTGGGTGCAAAGCTAACCAGTGGGCAGTAGACCATAGCGTGATCCCGGCTCAGGCTCGCCGCTTCTTGCCACGAGGCTGCAACGGGAATGCCCAGCGCGTCGCACACCTGGCGGGCATACTGGCGCCCGGCCGTATGTTCACCACCGCCGTGCATGAAAACCGGATAGCCACCCTGCGCCAGCGCTTTGGCCGCTAACACATACCAGGAGGGTTGGCGGCGTTTTCCGGCGTAGGCTGGCCAGTCAATCTGAATGGGATGGCCGGGCCATTGCTCGAGTTCATCGCGGACCGCCTGAGCCATGCCGGCCAGCTCTTCCGACGTTTCTTCCTTGACGCGCATGAGCATCAGCAGGGCACCCAGCTGCGCCTGGGTTTCGCGCTGATGCCAGATCTCCTGCATGGCAAAGTGGGCTTCTTCACGGCTCAGCGATCGGCTGCCGTTCTTGCCCCGGCCCAGGGCGCGGATCAGGTCGGCAAACTTCAGGGTATCGGTCATGGTTTATCCAGCAGTGGCAATAAATGGGTCACAGGCAGTTTTTGGGCTTGGGCAAACCGGCCAGCAGGGCCAGCATGCGGGCCGGGCTTTCGCCGAAGCGTTGCATCAGGAAGATGCTATTGCCAACGTCGGCGCCAAACCTGGCTTTCAGATGCTTGACCAGAGGGCGCATGGCGGGCGACAGGTCGTATTCAAAGTAGAATTCACGCAGTGATTCAACAATGGCCATATCCTGGTCGGTCAGCGACAGCCCCTGCTGGCTGGCTATGTCGAGGCACCAGTCAGGCGTCCAGCACGTTGCATCGAGCAGAAAGCCAAGATGGTCAGTTTCTGGGCTGGCCGTCTGTGTTCGTTCATTCATCGCGTTCACTCAGGTTTTCTGTGGTGTTGAATGGGTGTCAGGGGCTGGCATTACCAGGTCAGTTGCGGTTGATGTTCGGCGATCAGATCGGCCCATTCCTGATCGCTGATGACCGCCCAGTCCGGGTGGCGCTGGCCACCCAACGCATCGGTATCGGCCTGGCGGATGCAGCCGCGGGCTGGCGTCGGGTTAGGCTGCCACATCAGCGGGCGGGCATCTTCGCGCAACAAAATCACGTCACCGGCTTGCAGCCAGAGATCAAAGAGTTCCCGTTGTGCCTCGCCCGGTACGGCCGTCAGCGTCAGCAGGGCCATCAGAAAACCTCCACGTAGCGGGCATACCGCAGCCAGTAAGCCAACTGAGCCAGTGAGCAGGCCTGAATGTCATCCCGGTGAATGTCCTGTCCCAGCACCCGGTGTTGATGATTGGCGCAGTAAAACAGGGCTTCGCTGCCGTACATTGGCAGTGCACTCAGTTGCTTGTTCAGGCTCTTACTTTCACTGGGCGCTTGTCCCTCGGCCAGCCAGCCAAGACCCTGATCAAAAAAAACCACCGCATGGTCACGGTCGAACAACGCAAGGCTCATCACCGCTTCCAGTATTTCCTCACTCTGCCGGCCCTGGTAAGGCGGGCGGGTAATCAGCACCAGGGTGTCAAAGTGGTCTGAGCCTGGCTCCATTGTTGAATCGAGGGTCGTATTCATCGAAAACTCACTACATTGTCGGCTTCACCATAGCCCAGTGCCCACTGGCCCAAACCCGCCAGCTGAAAGGGCTCTCTGACGGTAGATACAGGGCTTTGATAGCGTTGGGCTTCGGTGTCATTCAGTAACCCACGGTTGGCCGAGGCCGCAATGCACAGCAATAACTCGCAGCCGGATTCAGCGGCGAAGTCGAGCCAGGCTTGTTTCAGGTCGACTTCATCGGAGGCCGGAGACTGAGTCATCAACCCGACATAGACGGCATCCATATAGAAGAACACGCGCTCAATCCGGTCTCCCCGGGCAAGGCAAGCTCGGGCGAAGGCGAGGGCATCCCGTTGGCTCACATGGTGCCAGGGTGCCTGATAAAGGTTCAGTTGAATGTTCATGGGCGCATCATATCACACACAAAAAAGGCCGCTGTAAGCGGCCTTTGTCTTCCAGTCGGTTCGCCCCGGTCAGTCGTCGGACAGAGCGCCGACCAGCACCAGCAGGTGAACAAAGAGGTTGTAGATGTCGAGGTACAGTGACACCGTCGCGCGAACGTAGTTGGTTTCACCACCGTTCACAATGCGGCTTGTGTCAAACAGGATCAGCAGCGACATCAGCAATACCACGCCGGCAGAAATGGCCAGGCTCAGTGCAGGAATCGCCAGAAACAGGTTAGCCAGAATCGCGACCAGCGCGACAATCATACCAACCATGACAAAGCCGCCCAGGAAGCTGAAGTCTTTCTTCGTGGTTACGGCATAAGCCGACAGACCGAAGGTGACCAGTGCCGTGCCACCCAACGCTTGCGCGACGATGGACGGGCCATTGGCCAGCGCCAGGTAAGCGGTCAGCATGGGGCCCAGGCTGGCACCCATCAGGCCTGCGAAGGCGAAGGTCCAGACAATGCCCATGCTCGAGTTGTACGCGCGTGGCAGTACAAACCAGACGATGCCGATAGCAGCCAGCATCATGATCAGCGCACCACCCTGAGGCATTCCGACGGCCATGGCGATCATTGCCGTAACGGCACTGAACACCAGTGTCATCGACAACAGCAGATAGGTATTTCGTAGTACTTTATTGGTCGCCAGCGCCGATTCCGAACGCGACGTGACGGTACCTTGATAGTCAGCCATGGGCAAACCTCCATAATGTGAACCCGAGTCAATAGTATAGGCCGGATGCCGTTTTTCAAGCGATATCGGTTGCCAGCACGCCAGCTATACCTGCCGTTGACAGTACAGGATACGCCCCTGAGTGTCAGCTTCGATCGGTGTTTTTACACCCCGGGCGCTGCGTGAACTGCGAGTGAGGACCTATACCTGTCCGACCGGATGAAAAAGGCCTGCAAACCGGCCATAAGTCATGTATATTCTTGTTTTAAACGGGCGTTTTAAACAATCGCACGAAACCATAAACGCCAATCGTTAACGAGTAACCAGTGACTGGGGTTGTCGTCAGCCTCGCCTTTGCCATATCCGAGACCGAACCATGAGCCAAGCCGATACCGTCACCCGCATTCTGGACTCAGCCGAAGAACTCTTCGCTGAGAAGGGGTTTGCCGAAACCTCCTTAAGAATGATCACCACCCGTGCCAAGGTTAACCTGGCCGCAGTGAACTACCATTTCGGCTCGAAGAAAGACCTGATTCAGGCTGTTTTTGCGCGCTTTCTGAGCCCCTTTTGCAGCAAACTGGATAAAGAGCTGACCGTCATGGCGGCAGCGGTCCCGGAACCCAGCCTCCACGATGTGCTCGATGTGCTCGCCCGAACCATGCTGACCGGTGTTCACTCCACGGTTGGCACTCGCAAGCTGTCGGTGTTCATGCGCCTGTTAGGCTTGGCGTATACCCAGGCTCAGGGTCATTTGCGTCGTTTTCTGAAAGAGCACTATCACCAGACTTACAGCCGCTTCATCTTGTATCTGCGCGCGGCCCACCCGGAACTCTCGCCCCGCGAAATATTCTGGCGCATTCATTTCGCCATCGGCGCCTGCGTGTTCACCATGTCGAGCATTGAAGTGCTGCGAGACATGTCGATGGCCGATACGGGCGAAGATTCTGGCGTCGAGGATGTGATGAATCAGTTGATACCGTTTTTGGCGGCTGCGCTTGAGCGCTAGTCCTTTTCTGGACTGATGGGGGTTGCGCGACCATTGGTCCGCCGCTTTCGAAGTGTCTCCGACTGGGTCAGCCGCACGTCCGTTGAGCATTCGATCATGGTTTCCAGCAGGGCTTCGTCGTAGGGCTCATTGGCTACCAGGTTGAAGGTTGCCTTGGTGACTTGCAGGGAGTTCTGGCTGCGAGACAGAATACCACGCGCCAGCACGGTGGCGACCGCTTCCAGTTCATCGCCGGGTATCAGCCGATGCACCAACCCCAGGCGGGTCGCGGTGTAGGCGTCCATTATTTCCCCAGTCAGCGAATAATATTTGGCGGCGCGTTCGCCAAGAGCCTTGGTCAGGTAGGGGCTGCTGAGCGCAGGTACCTGGCCAAACAGCGATTCCGTAATGCAGAATGAGGTTTTTTCACTGGCTAGCACCATATCGCAACAGCAGGCAATGCCGACTGCCACCGCATTTACCTCACCGCGCACGGTCAACAGAACCGGCACCGGGAACTGGTACAGCGTCTCCAGCAGTCGCGACATCTGTTCCGCGTCCTGTTGGTGCTCGGCACGGCCAACGCCTTCACGACGTTTCAACCATTGCCTATCGGGCCCACTGCAAAAATGCGCACCCTTGCCACTGAGCCAAATCAGCTTCAGTGAGGCATCGTCGGCCAGATCATCCAGCGCGGTGACCAGGGTGCAAATCATTTCATCGTCGTAGGCATTACCTGTCTCGGGCTTGTTAATAATCACCCGGGCAAGCCCATCTTCCAGACGCTCAATCAGTACGGTTTCCTTCATGGCTTTTGTTGTTCTTTTTTAGCGAAGGGTCGTTTCACACTAAACCAGAAAGTCTATGGCCGCCACTCACTGACGGCCATTGCTTCTGTATGTTTTGTGTATAGGGCTGGCCTAGCGGGTCAGACGGTACCCGGCGGGGCGCACAGAATCATCCGCACACCGACCGGCTGCAATTCGACATCATCCCAGGCCTGGCGCTGCATCTCTGCCTGCATTTCGGCTTTCACCACATCCTGTTCATTCACCAGCGGGTTAACGCTGGCCAGGTAACGCGTGCGTTCGATCTTGGCGACACTGGCGGCCTCGTGTTCGCGTCGGGCTTCCGCTACCGCAACATCGAATTGTGCCTTGGCGTGGCCCAGGCCAACGTCGTAAATGGGCGGTATACGTTCTTTGGCCGATTGAATCAGTTTGCGCACCATCTTGACTGGCAACGTTTTGATCTGAGGGGCGAGCGACGCTTCCGTCAGCGCCGACGACAGATCGGCGGTACCACCTTCCAGGGTGAGGGTGCGCAGCAGGTTGTGGTTCAGGTATGGTTTGAGCGCGTGGGCAAGCCGTGGCGGAATGGCAATTTGCCATTGAACTTCCAGCAACACCTGGCCGGCGGGTACCTGTTTGGTCTCAAGCAGGGCAACACTGGCCTGACCGAGCTGGGTGCCGGACAGGATGTCCAACAGCCCCACAATCAGTGGGTGCTCCCATGAGACAAAGAGCACATCCTCACGCGCCATGGCCCGTTGACGGTCAAAGGTTATGACCGCACCGCCTTCCGGAATGCCGGGAATAACCGGAATCATCATGTTGTCTGACGGTATCAGCTCGAAAATGCCGTCATCCAGCGTCTCAAAATGCAGGTTGAGCAGGTTGGCAGCCATTTCCACAACGTTTTCCGCCGTATTCTGCTCCAGCTCGGCGACCTGAATGGCGAGTTCGTCTGCTTCGGGTTGCCGGCAGGAATTCAGTTCCAGCATGACGTCGCGGCCGGATTCAAGCTCCCGGTTCAGGTCATCCAGCGATTGCCGGACTTCCGTCGTCAGGGCACTGTCATCCGGATTAGCGAACCAGATGTCAGCAAAGCGCTCGTGGATGGCACCGGCGGCCGGCTGCAGCGTTTCGATACAGCCAAGCACGTCGTGATACCAGCGCAGGCGCACGGCATCGGGGCCGTCAGGCAAAAAGGGCAGGTGGATGTGAATCGTCTGGTCTTGCCCGATGCGGTCCAGCCGGCCGATGCGCTGTTCGAGTACGTCCGGGTGGTGAGGCAGGTCCCACAGTACCAGATGGTGACTGAACTGAAAGTTGCGGCCTTCACCGCCAATTTCAGAGCACACCAGAATCTGGGCACCGTCTTCATCGTTGGCGAAGTGAGCAGCGGCGCGATCACGTTCGATCAGGTTCAGCCCTTCATGAAAGGCGGTTGATTCCAGGCCGTGGTCATGCCAGAGATGGTGCGACAGTTCCTGGGCAACCTCTGCGGTCTGGGTGATCAGCAATACTTTCTCAGTCCGGTTGGCTTTCAGCCAGTCAACCAGCCACTGCTGACGCTGAGCTTCAGATTCTGCCGGGTGGGTATGCACCTCACGCGGGAAAAAGCCGGAGACACCACGCCGGGTGTTGCGGTAAACAACGCGGCCCGGTCCATGACGGTCCAGTACATCGGCTAGGGCGCGTCGGCTGTCGTTATGCCACTCAATACCCAGTGAAGCCAGTCGGTCGAGCAGGGCGTCGTCGATGTCGTCGTTGTACAGAGCAGTTGCAACCGAAGACAGTTCAATAAAGTGGGACTCATCGGCCTGGTAATCTTCAAAGCGGGTAAAGCGAGAGGCATCAAGCAATTGCAGCCGCTGAAAATGCGCTTCCTGGCCCAATTGCTCCGGTGTGGCCGTCAATAACAGCAAATGGGGAGTTTTTCGGGCGAGCGCCACCCAGCTTTCGGTGTCATCCAGGCCTTCAGCGTCATCGAGCGACAGATGATGCGCCTCGTCAACTACCAAGACATCCCATTCCTGGGCAGTAATCCAGGGCATTTCTTCGATGTCGTTCAATAACCGGTGCGGGATCAGATGCACCTGACCCATGCCAAAATCGTGGTCTTCCGACTGATAGAACTCACAGTGCAGGGAGAAACGGCGCACCAGCTCAACCAGCCACTGTGCCTGAAGAGCATCGGGCACGGCAATCAGTACCCGACTGGCCCGGCCTTGCTGCAACAGGCGGTTGATGATCAACCCGGCTTCTATGGTTTTACCCAGCCCCACTTCATCGGACAACAGGGCACGAACCCGGGTGCGTTCAGTCGCCTGTTTTGCCACATACAGCTGATGCGGTAGTAAAGCGGAACGAGTCCCGAGCAGGCCGTTCAAGTGCGCCGACCAGATGGCCTGATGCCCGGCATTGAGGGCTGCACGAAAATTGAACCAGTTGGGGTGATCGGTCTGGCCGGTCATCAGCCGGGTCAGCGGGCTGTTTCTGTCCAGCGTATCGGCCAGTTCGGTTTCCGGTACCATTTCGCCATCGAGCGTTTCGTACACATGGAGCCCGTTGAGATCGTGCACCGCCTTAACTTCCGCCTTGCGCTGATCGCGACGCTGGAATTCCTCGCCCCGCTCGAAGCGGATGCGGGTCAGGGGAGGTTGGCGCAACGCATAGCAGCGCTCATCATCGACGGCAGGGAAATAGAGAGTGACGGTACGCGCATCGGTACCTTGAACCATCCCGAGCCCAAGCTCGGGCTCACCATCAGCCAGCCAGCGCTGGCCCTGTATAAAGTCTGACATGGCGTCCTCGTATCCCCAAAAGGGCCGCTATTCTACGGAATCTGTCGAGTCTTGAAAGAGATAACCGCGAATTGGCGTGATTCGATGACTATCAGTCTAGTAAAACAACGTCTGTTTGTCGGATTCACCAGAGCGATAGCCTGGTTCGATGGTCATAAGAGTGCAAAATCATGCATTTGGGGCTTGCCAGTTGGTCCCTATGCCCCATTATTAGGGGTACATTAATCAAGGTATTTTCGCTGTATGACTCTTAATGCGCACACCGCTTTCGACGCCATCGAATCCCGCACCATCGACTCACTGAATGTGACGCTGGAACATTACCGGCATCGCGCGACCGGGGCCGACCATTTTCACATCAGTTCCGATAACCCGGAAAACGTCTTTATGGTGGCGTTGCGCACCATGCCAAAAGATTCTTCCGGGGTCGCTCACATTCTTGAGCACACGGCTTTGTGTGGCAGCGAACAGTTCCCAGTGCGTGATCCGTTTTTCATGATGACGCGGCGTTCGCTGAATACCTTTATGAACGCAATGACCAGCAGTGACTGGACGGCTTATCCGTTTGCCAGTGAGAACGATCAGGATTATGAAAACCTGCTCAGCGTCTATCTGGATGCGGTTTTTTTTTCCAACCTCAACGAACTCGACTTTCTGCAGGAAGGGCACCGTCTGGAGTTCACTGAGCCCGACAACCCGGCTTCACCGCTGACGTTCAAGGGGGTGGTGTTCAATGAAATGAAGGGCGCCATGAGTTCGCCGGTCAGTCAGTTGTATCAGGCGGCCAAACATTACCTGTTTCCCAACAATACCTATCACTTCAACAGTGGCGGCGACCCGGAGGCGATTCCGGATCTGACTTACGAAGACCTCAAAGCCTTCTATAAAACGCATTACCACCCCAGCAACGCGACCTTTTTTACCTTTGGCAACCGCCCGGCTGTAGACGTTCAACGGCGGGTCCACGACCAGGCGTTGCACCGGTTTGAAGCCCTGGATCACAAGCTTTCCGTGCCGCTGGAACGTCGCTACAACTCGGTTTTGCGGGTTGAGAATGCCTATGCTGCCGAACCCGGTGATCTTAGCGGCAAGACACACCATGTTATGGGCTGGTTACTGGGCGAATCGACTGATTTGCTGGGGCAGCTGGAAGCCCACTTGCTGAGCGATGTGTTGCTCGATAACAGCTCGTCACCGTTGCGTAAGGCACTGGAACAGACCGACATCGGCAGCAACCCGTCGCCGATGTGCGGCCTTGAAGACTCGAACCGGGAAATGATGTTTCTCTGTGGTCTGGAAGGCAGTGAGCCAGAGAAAGCCGCCGATTTTGAACGTCTGGTGATCGAAACGCTTGAGCAGGTAGAACAAACCGGTGTGCCCTATGAAGACGTGGAAGCCATGCTGCATCAGCTGGAACTGTCGCAGCGCGAGATCACCGGCGACAGCGCGCCCTATGGTCTGCAACTGATCTTCTCGGTCATTGGGGCGGCCACGCATGGCGGTTCGGTGATGGAGTCGCTCGACATTGACCCGACTCTGGCCATTCTGCGCGAACGCAGCCAGGACCCGGCTTATATTCCAGGCCTGATTCGCAAGCTGTTGCTTGATAACGTCCATCGGGTGCGACTGACTCTGCGCCCCGATGCAGAACTTCACCAGCGTCAGCTCGATAACGAAGCGGCCCGCCTGGCCCGCATTCAGGCGAGTCTGACCGATGAAGAAAAACAGCGCCTGGTCGAGCAGGCCAGCAAGTTGAAGGCCCGGCAGGAACAGGAAGACGATGTCGGTCTGTTGCCCAAAGTAACGCTGGCCGACGTTAAGCCCGATGTAAAACGCATCGCCCCGGTGGCCAGCGATGACATCACGCGTTATACCGCCGGTACCAATGGCATTGCCTATGAACAGTGGTTTGTGCCACTGCCAGCCTTAACCGCCGACGAACTGGCACTGCTACCGGTGTATACCGCCTTACTCACCGAGATTGGTGCCGGCGATAAGGATTACCTGGCCATGCAGCAATGGCAGGCCGCCCGCACAGGCAGCGTCAGTTTTTACAGTCAGTTCCGTAACCCGCTGGAAAGCGCCGATGAGGTCGCCGGCTATGTGGTGCTCTCCGGCAGGGCTCTGGTGCGCCATCTCGATGAACTGACCCAGATACTGACTCAGCATTGGTCGGCGCCGCGTTTCGATGAAAGCGCTCGCGTCTTTGATTTGCTCAAACAACTGAGTGCACGGCGTCAGCAAAGCGTGACCGGTCAGGGCCATATGCTGGCCATGCAGACCAGCAGCGCCTTCCATACCCGCGCCAGTGCACTGACCTACGATATGGGCGGCTTACCCGCCATTCGTCGGGTGAAAGGCTGGGTCGATGCGTTTTCTGATGACCAGGCAGCCCTGAATGAGTGGCTAGCCGGCATTAGCAGCTTGCACCAGAAAATTCAGCAACAGCGTTCTCATGCGGTGTTGATTGCCGAACCCGGCGAACTGGACTCGCTTACCGGTGTGCTGAGAGAGCAGGGGATGCAAAACCGGGAATCTAATCTTGAGCCAACCACCCAGACAGCCAACTGGCTGATGCCCAAACAAAACACCGCCTGGAGCGTCAACACGCAGGTGAACTTCTGCTCAGCGGCCTACAGAACCGTGATGCCGGGTCATGAAGATTCAGCACCTTTGACGGTTCTTGGTGGCGTACTGCGCGATAACTTCCTGCACCGGACAATCCGTGAGCAGGGCGGAGCCTACGGTGGTGGGGCGTCGCACGACAGCAACACCGGTACCTTCCGCTTTTACTCCTACCGCGACCCGAGGATTGAAGGCACGCTGGACGATTTCCGCGCCAGTCTCGATTGGGTAACCGGGCAGGGCGTTAACCAGGAGCAGGTCGAATCCTCGATTCTGGGTGTCATCAGCTCAATGGATAAGCCCGGTTCACCGGCCGGTGAAGCCAAGCAAGCCTTTCAGAACCGACTTTTCGGACGCTCCGATGAGTTCCGCAAAGCCTATCGTGAGGCCTTGCTGGGCGTAACAGCGGCCGATGTGAAGCGCGTTGCCGAGACGTACTTTGATGAGGCCAACGCTTCAAAAGCCGTGGTTACCGATCGCAAGCATGCCGATGAGCTGGCCGGAAAGGGCTTTGAGGTAGAGTCGCTGAGTTAGGCGACGGCGACACACGTAAGTCGTAGGGTAACAGAGCCGCCGTAAGGCGGCTTTTCGTTGTTTACACAATCACAGTGCCAGATGGCCCAGGGTCAAATCCAGATCCAGCCAGACCGGGGCATGATCCGAAGGCTTTTCCAGACCCCGGGTCTCGTAATCGATGCCAGCGCCGGTAATTAGCGGTACCAGCGGCTGGGAGACCATAATGTGGTCGATGCGCAGGCCGCGCTTGGGGTCGTCCTCGAAGCCGCGTGAGCGGTAATCGAACCAGCTGAAGCGGTCGTTGGTGTCTGGGTACAGGTGGCGGTAGCTGTCGGTCAGGCCCCAGGTGCGCAGCTTCTCGAACCACGCCCTTTCCTCCGGCTGGAAAGCCGATTTGCCTTCGCGCAGCCAACGCTGGGCGTTTTTCTCACCAATGCCGATGTCTTCATCGACCGGTGCGATGTTGAAATCGCCCAGGATGACCAGCAGGTCGTCGGGCTTGGCTTCGGTTTCCAGCCATTGCGTCAGATCGGCATAGAACTTCCGTTTGGCGGGCCATTTGGTTTCGTGGCCGACGTTTTCGCCCTGAGGGAAATAACCGTTAATAACCGTCAGATGCCGACCGTCATTGAGCGGGTGATGGGTAATGATCAGGCGTTTTTGATCGTCTTCGGAGTCGCCATCAAACCCCCGTTGAACCGTTTGAGGCGGTTCTGCGGTCAGGGTGGCAACGCCATAGTGGCCTTTCTGGCCATGGGTCACCGACCCAAAACCGGAAGCCGCTTCAACCGCCGAGTGCGGGTACATATCGTCGTGTACCTTGATCTCCTGCAGACAGAGGATATCCGGCTTTTGCCGGTCGCGCAGTGCTTCCAGTTGATGAAGTCTGGCACGTATGCCATTGATATTGAACGATATGATGCGCATGGCTGCCCTGTTCCCGATGAGTTCCTGAATTCGTGAAATCGCCTGTTTAACCTATAACGGCGATCAATCGCACGCTATTATTCCCCCTCAACCGTTGTATTGAAACCCCGGATCAGGATGCCCCCATGGCTCAGCTCTATTTTTACTATTCAGCAATGAATGCTGGAAAATCCACCTCCTTGCTGCAATCGGAATACAACTACCGGGAGCGTGGCATGATTACGCGCCTGCTGACGGCGCAAATTGATCAGCGCTATGGGGCAGGGCGCATCAGTTCGCGCATTGGTCTGGAAAAGGCCGCTGACACCTTTACCGAGACGACCGATTTGAAAGCCTGGTACGCCGCATTTGAGGGTCATACCGATTGCATACTGGTCGATGAAGCCCAGTTTCTGACCACGGAGCAGGTTAACCAGCTCTCCGATCTGGTGGATGAAGCCGGAGTGCCCGTACTGTGTTACGGCATTCGTTCCGACTTTCTGGGCAACCTGTTCCCAGGATCAGCCCGCTTGCTGGCACTGGCCGATAAACTGAATGAATTGAAAACGGTTTGCCATTGCGGGCGAAAAGCCATCATGGTGGCCAGGCTGGATGAGCAGGGGCAAGCAATCAGCGAGGGGGATCAGGTTGAGATTGGCGGCAACGACCGTTATGTATCGATGTGCCGAAAACACTATAAAGAGGCGGTTAAACCTGCGTGGTCAGGTTCCATTTCATCTACACTGTAGTCAATTAAACCTGTGGAGCCCGCAGTATTAGTGGCTCTTCGGGAATTAAATCAAATTCCTGGTCATTAATAGCCTGAACTTCGACGTCGACCCGAACCTCGGTCTGCACAAACAAAGATCCAAACTGTTCGTGCCTGAGGCGGGGGTTCACCCAGTCCTCTAGCTCTTCGGGTCGCAGAACCAGAGGAAACGACTTGGCGTGAACATCGAGAAACGCCGGGTGCGGGGGCAGGGTGATCACACCCACTGACACCTTGGGGTTACCTTCAGCGTCCAGCCAGTGCTTGCACAGGGCACCAAGCAGCATCAGCTCACCGGGCCTATGGATCCAGTGGCGTTGTTTGGACTGGGGTCTGGGCAAGTGTTGCTGTTCTTCAGCCGACAAGTCGGAATAAAGCCGGCCACCGGCGTAGCGTGGCTGCCACTCATAGAATCCATCGGTAATAACCACCGCCCGGTAACTTCTGGGCGCCATTTGGTGCAGAGGGGACTTCAGAATCTGGCTCGAGCGGCAGTTGAAGGTGTTCCAGCGCGTATCTGGCAGCAGGGTGTCGGGGTCCAGTTTCAGCCACCAGGTGGCCGCCATCAGCCGTGGCCCCAGCTTTGTTGGCACCAGGGCCAGCACGTCATCGGTTGGCCGGCATTCGCGTTTGTTAAGAACCGAGCGGATTTCCGCCTCCGAATAACCGGCCAGCCCCAGTAAAGGGTCGAGCAGCGGGAAGTCGGAGACGTTATTGATGGCGCCGCACATCGTTTCACCTCAATTGTTGCAGGGGTGTCTGGTTTTTAGCGTCCCGGTGTCCGGTTAACCAGCGACTGCAACACATCATAGCCCACAACTTCGGGAACATAGCGGTACAGAGTGCCGTGTTCGGTTGGGTTGAGCATCAGCACGGTATCGGCCAGATTGGGCTTCTTCGGTTTTGGGGGGCGCACCCGACCTTTCTGAATGGGGGCTCTAACCGGTGGTTTGACTTCAGACAGGAGCGCAAAGTCGAAGACAGAGCCATCGTTGAGCGTAATCCAGCAGTAGTAATTGGGGCGAGCGACTGAATCCGCTGACTGATAGGCTTCGATGATCGCATTGGCCGACACATTGCTGACCAGATGCTTGCCGCGACGCACCAGGTTGCCCAGGGTGACTTCATGTTCAAATCCCGCTTCGGTCAGAGCGCTACTGGCGGCCAGGCATATCTCTGGCGCATTGCGCAACGGGTCTTTTGAGGTAAAGGTCAGGGCATTTCTGGCCGCAACGCCCAACATCATGCAACGTTTCAGCTCGGCCGTCTGCAGCGATTCGCCGTCGTATGACAACGCCTTGTGGGGCAGATTGTTGTCAGCAGACTTTTGCTCAGCGTTCAGAATCAGCTCGCGGTAATTGATGGACTTGTTCAAGCGGTCGTTCAAACAGTAACTCCTGGTTGGTCGGTCATCCCGGTGCGGGCTGGCGAGTATAGCAGTCCGGGCCGGGTTCCCCTAAGCGCGTGTCAAGGCAAGAGGGAGTCGTTTTCTGGTAACAGAGCTTCATAGATGGACTACTGGCGGTTGAAATCGTTGCATCGACAAGCACATGGGTAGTACCAGCCAAACAATATTGGGAGTGTATTTTGGACATCAAAACGTTTGAAGATCTGATCGACTGGAGTCGTGAGTTGCACCAACACCTGAGCCGTTGCATGAAAGACAGTGCCCGGTCTCAGCCTGACGATAAGGCCAGGGCCTTGCTCGAATACCTGGCCGATCACGAAAAAGCACTGGAACAGATGGTGGGTCGTTTTGAGCAGGAAACGGATCAAAAGGCATTGAATACCCATGTCTACGATTATCTGTCGAACGGACAGGTCAGGTCACACAGAACCTGTACCGTGCCGTATGCCGAGCTCGACTATGAAGCCATCTGTCGTGAGGTTTTCGATTATCACACCCAACTGATCAATCTGTACCACAGCCTGATTGGCAAAGCCGAAACGGCCACATCGCGCGAGTTGATGATGTCGCTTCTCGAACTGGAAGAGCATGAAGCCATGCGACTGGCCAAACAACTTGATACCGGCCGCGCACTTTAAATGAGCGTTTGCTTCGGAGGCCGAGTCGCGTCAGTAAATGGCCCATTGTGCGCAACATACCCCTTGGCGTGCCCCATTCGTGGGACCGCCCGGTCGGGTTAATCAGGCCTATCCCGCCCAGAGCTCAACTCGCTCGGGCCGTTTGCGAACAAACGCCCCCGAGCCATATTAGTCATGTTGATCACGGCGGGGTGCTTCAGTTTTCGCTCTGGCGTAATCGCAAAGTAGGTTTCCCGAATGTCTGAAATCCGGCCCACCAGGACCGCGCCATAGGTTTCGCGTACCTCCGGCAAGATGGCAGACGGAACCGGGAATAGGGCGGTTCCGGCTTCTCCTACCGCTTTCATCAATGCGCTGTCGTCAAATTCCGCGATCATCCTCGGGTGCAGGTTTCGACGCTCGAACCAGTCGTCGAGGTGCCGGCGGACGGTGCTGTTAACCGTGGGCAGCAAGCAGGGTGCATCCTGCAACGAATTCGGAAAGTCGTCCTGATAGCGACGGGCCAGGGCGGGGCTCGCCACCATGCTGATGTCGGATACTCCCAGCCGGTGGCTGAAGGCTTTGACATTCAGCCCGGTAGGCACCGCTTGGTCGCTGATGATCACATCCAGTCGATGCACAGCCAGATCGCCCAGCAAGGTATGCAAATCCCCCTGGATACACCGAACAACGGGAGCCTGGTCGCCATGCATCGCTGCCGCCAAGGTCCGAAAGGCGATTAGCTTGGGGATCGAACCGAGGATGCCGACATTGAGCGTATCGGCGCGCTGGTGATCGGACGACTGAATAACATGCGCCAACTCCGTTCCTAGCCGGAAAATCTCGTCCGCATATTGTTTGATGTACCGACCCGTCGCCGTCAGTGCAAGACCTCGTCCGGCGCGTTCAAAAAGAGCACTGCCCACTGTTTGCTCAAGCAGCTTGATCTGTCCGCTGATGGTCTGGGGCGTCAAGTGCAGTACCTCTGCCGCCCTCGTCACACTGCCTTCCTGGGCGACTGTCCAAAAATACAGTAAATGGCTGTAATTGAGATGCTGCATTTGACTGGGCTCCCAGTTATTAATGTTCGGAAAAATCGTAGTATGAATTAGATATTATCGACTTGTTCGTATTCAGTTTAGTCGTATCGTTGGCTTGTAAGCCAGTAAAGGCAACTGCGTCAGGCTTACCACGGCTATTCTGCCGCTTTGTTGAAGGAGACGGACTATGAGCAAACCTGTCAGTGATGTCCTTGTCATCGGTGCCTCCCCGGCGGGAGCCGCATTGTTTTATCAGCTTGCAAGGTTCACCAACCTGTCTTCCATCCGCTTGCTGGATGCCAGCGACCTCGGCCGAACCTCCCTGGCCGATGGCTGGTCGAGCCAGGCATTGCAATACGGCTATGTGGATACAACCTGCACGCTGGCCCAGGCTAGAAACTGGCACCGGTCGGCTTCTATGGTGACCAACTATGCTTTGCGCCACAGCGATGCCGGCCGCATGCTGGTGAAGTGCCCTAAAATGGCTGTTGCCTTTGGCGAATCGAATACACAGTGGCTTAGAGCGCGATTTGAGACATTCAAACCACATTTTCCGATGTTGGAATGGTGGGAGAGATCCGACATCGCCGAGTTGGAACCGCACGTGGTCTTGTCGTCCGAAGGAGGGCTGCGCCCTGAACCGATGGCGGCGATCGGCACGACCAACCAGTTCACTCTGGTCAATACGAAAGCACTGGTGGCCTCCTTATTAGACGATGCCATCAATTCCTACGACAAAACGGTCAGCCTGCAAGGCAATACCCGTGTTTTGCACATTGAGCCTCACACGGTCGGCTATCGTGTGCGTACGGATAAAGGCGATTTTCTGACCCGCTACCTGGTAGGCACGGCTGGCCTAGCCAGCCTTGAACTTGCCCAGGGGCTGGGCCTTGGCGCTGATTTGGCGATCGAACCAATGAACACCGTGGAATTCAGGGCACACGGCATGGTACGCGGCCGGGTGCTGACCGCCTACACACCTGACACACCGGCCTCTATCCTGTCTGCGGAACCGGATATGGAAGCCCCTGGCAAAATGCGCATCAGGATAACCGAGGCCGCAAAAGACCAGGCTCCGAGCAGTCCTGTGGCTCTCGATAAAGATATCCTGAACCAGGCGCAGGGCTTAATACCCACCCTGTCATTATCTCATGTGAGCCGGGTTCAACCTCCGTTTGAGCCTATCTCGTATGTCCTGGATTCACGCACCGGTCAGCAACTGGAGGAGGGCATTACCGTGAGTGACGACGGCGTTCGATTCCACATCCAGTCATCTGTCCATGTGACGTCCTGTCTATCAGGCGCTTATCTGGATCTGTGTGCCATTCAGGAAAAATTGGGGTGCTCCCTGGACGACGTCCGTCTGAAAGCACAATTAATGACAGACCCCCGGACCATCTACCGCGGTCGCGCAGCCTGAGTAACACGGCGGTCGCTACGTTCAGCCACCCAAGTCAGTACCTGGTTGATCGCAGCCGCCGCCAAGAACTGGGTGATGCCTACCAGCATGCGCTGACATGAGGGTAGGCGTCACATAGCAACGATGCTGAACGTGCCTGTATTACTAGGTTGGAAATTAGAAGGTATTGGATAGCTGGATGAAGACTCACTATTTCCTGTAATCTTTATTACAGGAAATAGTGAGTTGCTTGAATATAAAGCCCTTGAATAAGCTTTTCTACACCAACTATCCGTTATCGCCATTATAGTTCTACGTCTGTATCACGATGCCTAACATCGTCACCTGTCCATTCATTAATAATCCAATGCGGTAAACCGATGCTCTTGAGGTACTCAGCGGCAGACGCACCTTGTAGCATAGCCAGGCTGGCAACGAGTCCGCTTTGAATGCAACTGGGCGCAGCCACTGTGACGGATCTCGGGGTTTGTTCGATCGGCCAGCCAGTCTTGGGATCCAGTAAGTGGCTATAGCGTATGCCATTTCGCAGCAGATAACGACGGCTATCGCCCGATGTTGCTAATCCTCCGCGCCATAATTCGAGCATGAGCGGCTGTTGGTCATTTTCATGCGGCGATTCCAGGCCTACGCGCCAGGGTTGCTCCGGTGCTCGTGGTCTATTGCAGGCCAGATCACCTCCCAGATTGATGAGCATACCGGACTGACGCCAGCGCGCTGGGATGGCTTTCATACACAGACCCAAGGCCCGGTCTGCGGCGTATTCCTTACCAATACCACCGAAATCCAGCTCCATGCCCTCAGGCAGCGTCAACGAACCGCCCGCGACTTCACCCGACGAATCCGCTATACCGCTGAGCCAAGTCACTTGCTGCCAGCCGATCCGGGGCAAGAGCGCTTTAATGGCGTCATCGTCAGGCAGACGATCGCTGCCATCAAAGGTCCACACGCGGCGCAATAGCCCCGAGGTCACATCAAACCGGCCACTTGAAAGCCGCCACGCCTGGTCGGCAAAGTTCAATAAACGGGCTGTTTCGGCATCGACCCGTTGAGCCTGCCCCGGCCGACGGTGCAATGCCGCGAACAGATTGTCCGGGCGGTAACGGCTGTATCGTTGTTCGATGCGCCAAACTTCAGCCGCAGCCAACCGGGCTAGGCGCCCTGCCAGTTCAGCCTGCTCAAATGGCAACGCCAGCAGGATCTCGCAGGAGCTGGCCATGGCATCAAAGTGCCCTGTCCATAGGTCGCCCTGCCATCTGACGCTTACCTGCCGCGAGTTCATTAGAACGACACGCCAACCGTCAACATTAATGCCGTCATATCCGGCAAATCAGCCGCATCGGCAGGCGTGACATCTGACTCAACGTCGCGAGGCATTTGCCGATAGACTGCCAGTCGGGTGTAGACTTCCCGATCGTCCGTAAAGCGATAGCCGTAGCGTAGACCCAGTGTCCAGGCATCGAAATCACCCAGACGATAGTCCGCAGTCAGTGCTTGCGGGTCTTCTGCCAACTGCGCCGTGGTGACGTACGGCTGGTAGGCGTCAGCGGCGGACTGACGATACCAGCGTGCTTGAGGCTCCAGATACTGATTGGCAAAACGCCATCGGTATTTCAGATCCAGGGTGTGCGAATCCAACCCCCAATCGTCAAACAAATAGCGATAGCTGCCTTCGATGATGTCATCATTCGGTGCCTGGTACTTGGTCTGCCAGAACACGGCTTGTTTCAACCGGCTATCCGGTCGGGCTTCGTACCGGTAGCCCTGTAACGTGCCGCCAGCCTGGTCGTACACACTGACCAGTTTATAAGGATCGGTCTGGTAGCCATCACTTAAGCTCAGGCTGTAGTTGAACTGCATCAGGGTGCGTCGATCGATGATCTGAGTGACGCCAAGCACCAGGTCAAGGATTTGTTTGTCGGCCGTAGACCCATCTCGACTGTTGGCAAAATCAGACGAAAAGGTAGGACTCCCCCACTCTGCGACTTCACTCAGCCCAACGGGCA
The DNA here is from genome assembly GCF_004000275.1 of Saccharospirillum alexandrii. Classification (GTDB taxonomy): domain Bacteria; phylum Pseudomonadota; class Gammaproteobacteria; order Pseudomonadales; family Natronospirillaceae; genus Saccharospirillum; species Saccharospirillum alexandrii. The sequence continues at coordinate 707,685 of NZ_RCIP01000001.1, read as the reverse complement.
CACCACCTTCCGGGTTGACGGTGTCCAGTGACAGGTTGGAAGCGACAGTTAAGGTTGTGTTTTTCTGGTTAAAAAAGCGCGAAATGCTGGCATTAACGCCTCTGGATTGATAATCGTGCTCGGCTGAATACTGAAGCCCTCCGGAGTAACTCCAGTCCCGCCCCAGCGGAGCAGACCATTGTGCGGCAACGGTTGTGCGCTCATCATGAAACGTATCATCGAGCGGCAGCTCGCCGCCGGCTACCGTATAGCGCCCTCTACCGGATGGACGGGTAAAGGTCTGCGGCTGGTCATCGGTCATGGCACCGTTGGGTGACGCGCCGGTCAACGAATCAAAGGTCAGTTTGAGGTTCAGGCTGGTCTCGGTATCAAAGTGGCGTGTTGCACCGACCACAGCTTCGGTGGCCTGCACCCTATTATCGCTTTCAACATACTGCAACACGGCAGCATCGAAGTCCCATTTCTCCAGTTCACCGGCTGCCGCCTGATTGGGTAGACCATACAGGACGGCGCAACCGATGGCGGCCAGCATACTGGCCAGTTCAGCACCTTGCGCGGGGCGGGTGTTGGTGTGAGTCATTGATCGTCGCTCCTAGTTGCAACCACAGCCGCCGCCGCCAAAACCGCGACCCCCGCTGCTGCCTTCTTTACTGAAATACACGTGATCATCGAGTGATGCTTCGATTGGATCGCTCACCAGTTGCATATCGGACTGCGCCAACAGATCTCTCTCCCAGGGTTTAACCCCGAGACTCGAACACCCGGCGAGCAGTAACAGCAGCGATAACGTCAATAATGGCTTCATAGTGGTCCCCCTACTCTGCCAACAGTTGCTGAATACTGGCTTCATAGTCATCGGCCCGGCCTGCATGGAACCCGGTGTGAGTAGCCCGAATGCGTCCCTGACGATCGAGCAGATAGCTGGAGGGCATGCCGATCAGGCCAAAGGCTTCGGGTAGCCGAGCATCCGGGTCCCGCACCAGGGTGAAATTGGCAGGTACTGTTTTTAGAAAAGATTCAGCTGCGGCGGCGTCCTGATCCAGATTAATACCCAGCACCACCAGGCCATCGTCCATATAACGCTGCTGAATCGCGTTCATCCAGGGAAAAGACTCGCGACAAGGGCCGCACCAGGAAGCCCAGAAATCAACCAATACCACCTGCCCCTGCAATTCGGCGAGACTGAGCTCACCACCGCCCATTTCAGACAGATTGAAATCACGCATTGGCGCTAATTCGGCTTGATTGACCGGCGTAATATTGGCCGCTTGGGCAGACACCAGTGACAGCAGCATCAGTGTCAGGGAAATGCCAACACGCTGCAGAGTAGAAAGCGAAAGGAGTCGAGCAGAGCGAAACATCATGGCTTATCTCGTTGTGGGTTATGCACACAGGATGACCCCAATTACTTAAGGCTTTCTTAAGGGCCGCTTAATATTGGCTTAAGGTTGCGCAGTGATGATGGGCGGATCACCCAGTTGGAGATCCCGTTCATGACCTCAGCCTCTATTCGATGGGCAATGGTGCTGCTGATCACGTTAATGCCGTTTGCCAATGCCGAAGAGTTTCTCTCACCAGACCAGGCCTTTTCGCCTTCGATCACTCAAAGCGACGACTATCCCGGTCGATTTGAGGCCCACTGGGACATCGCCGATGGCTATTATCTGTATCAGTCTCGAATCGCGCTTTCTGTTAACGGCGAGGCTCTTACACCCACCTTCATCACCCTGCCCGAGCTGAAGCAGGATCCATACTTCGGTGCAGTGGAAGTCTTTCATGAGCGGGCTGTTTTGCAGGCGTACTTGCCGAACACCAACGCTCAGCCACTTGAATTGAACCTGCAGTATCAGGGGTGTGCTGAAGACGGGTTGTGCTACACACCACAAACCCGAACCTTCACGGTTCTCGGTGGTAGCGCCAAAGCGGCATTGAACAGCGCGACGACCGAGGGTCCTGCAGAGATGGTGAGAGGTGAACGGAATTCCGGTGCCCTTGCGACCTGGATGGCCTCGGCCAGCACATTCTGGATCATCGGTACCTTTTTTGTGCTCGGTTTGGGCCTCACCTTTACGCCCTGTGTTTTACCCATGATCCCGATTCTGGCGGGCATCATTGCCGGTCAGGGCGAGCAAATCACCACCCGCAAAGGTCTGAGCTTGTCACTGGCCTATGTGCTCGGAATGGCCACTACCTACACACTGGCGGGTGTGTTGGTCGGTTTTTTCGGTGCTCGGCTCAATCTGCAAAGTGCGCTGCAGAATCCTGTCGCATTAAGTCTCTTCGCCGGCGTATTCGTCATGCTGGCCCTGGCCATGTTTGGCTTTTATGAACTTCAGGTCCCGGCTTTTCTGCGCAATCGCCTCGGCCGGGTCAGTCAAACCGATTCGGCAGCCTCCGGCGGTGCTGGCCGATATGTCAGTACAGCCTTAATGGGTCTGGTATCGGCTTTGGTTGTCTCACCCTGTGTCTCGGCACCACTGGCCGGTGCTCTCATCTATATCAGTACAACCGGTAACGCCTGGCTTGGTGGTGGCGCTCTGTTTTCGCTTAGCCTTGGCATGGGTGCGCCCCTGTTACTGGTGGGTGCGGGCGGCGGGCGGCTACTGCCAAAAGCGGGCATGTGGATGGTGGCCGTGAAGCACTTCTTTGGCGTGGTGTTGCTGGCCATTGCCATCAGCCTGGTGGCGCGCTTTGTTCCCGGCCATCTCAGTCTGGCGCTGTGGGGCCTGCTGGCGCTGGTTTACGCCGCGCATATCGGTTTAGGGGGCTCGGTGCAGACTGGCTGGCAGAAAACCCGGCGCGGGCTTGCGGCGGCTCTGGGCATCTATTCAACCAGCTTGTTGTTGGGCGCGATGGCTGGTCATACTGACCCGTTGCAACCTCTGGCGGGCTTGAATAATGCGGCTGGTCAGGCGGGCGAGCTTGTCGAATCTGACCCATTATTTCAGCGTACGAGCAGTGTCGGAACGCTAACCGCTCAACTGCAAACCGCGCGATCCAAAGGCCAGGTCGCGGTACTGGATCTTTATGCTGACTGGTGCACCAGTTGCCAGGAAATGGAGGAAAAGGTGTTTAGCCGGACCAGCGCTAGGCGTTACACCAACGAAGTCCGCTTTCTCCAACTGGATATAACCCGCAACAGTGCCGAGCAAATTGAGTTTCTGCAGCAGCATGGGCTCTTTGGCCCGCCCGCCCTGCTCTTCTTTGATAACGCCGGGAACGAGCAGACTCAGCTGCGTACACTGGGCGAAATCGACCTTGAACAATGGCAGGCGCAATTGCAAACTCTGCAGAATGCTGGCTCTGGCCCACTCTGAGTGATGATTTCATGCGGTTACTACTGATCGAAGACGATGCATCACTGCGGGAAGGCATTCGCACGGCACTCAAGTCTGAAGGATACACGCTCGACAGCCTGTCAGACGGCCTTCAGGCCGTTCACGCCCTACAGCACGAGGTATTCGATCTGGTGTTGCTTGATCTTGGCTTGCCAGGCCTGGACGGTTTGTCGGTTCTCAAGACATTGCGAGCGGATGGAAAAGCAACACCGGTCTTGATACTGACGGCTCGCGATGCCGTGACTGATCGTATTACAGGGCTGGACAGTGGCGCCGACGATTACCTGATAAAGCCGTTTGAGATAACCGAACTCAAAGCCCGTATTCGGGCTCTGCTTCGCCGCAGTGCTGGCCGGGCCAATAGTCAGTTGGACCTCGGCATTCTGCGGCTGGATGTGAACAGCCAGTCGGTGTTTTTTCAGGAAGCGCCAGTTAGCCTGACCCGTCGCGAATTCGCCCTGCTTCATGAGCTGGCCCATCAGCCAGGACATGTATTCACTCGGGATCACCTCCAGCAGCTTCTGTATGGGTGGGACGACGACGTTGAGAGCAATGCGCTGGAGGTGCACGTCCATCACCTGCGCAAAAAGCTGTTCCCCGGGCTAATTCGCACGTTGCGCGGCGTAGGTTATGCACTCGATAAGGACGCGAGGCCATGAAACGAAGGTCTATCCGAACGCGAACGCTCGGGGCCGCGCTCATTCTGTTTCTCGGTGCCAGCGCGTTGATGGCCTGGACCAGCTTTAACGATGCCGCTCACGAAGTGGAAGAGTTGTACGACGCTCATTTGGCTCAGCAGGCTCATGTGTTAAACAAATTGATGACGGGCCTTAGCAATACGTCACTTAGCCAGGTCGAAAAGCTCCGCTTGCTCAGCACCCTGGAGGAAATGAATACGCTTGAAGAGAGCCGGAACGGCCACCCTTATGAGAGCAAAGTGGTTTTTCAGGTGTGGCAGGATGGTCACCTCATTTTAAGATCCTTTAATGCCCCAGCGGAACAACTGACCAGCATTACCTCGGGTTATACGAATGAACAGGCCAGTGGTGATCAGTGGCGAATTTTTGTACTGCCGGGGTTGAGCGACCCATACCGAATACTGTTTGCCGAGCGTCAGGATGTCAGGGGAGAACTGGTTACCAAGATCGCATTTCGAAGCCTATTGCCGGAACTGCTGGGCGCGCCGTTACTGGCACTGCTATTGTGGCTTGCGATAGGTTACGGACTAAAGCCGCTGGAAACCCTGGCGGAAAACATTCGCGACCGGGACCCACGGTCATTGACCCCCCTGCCTGAAGCCAACTTGCCCACTGAATTGGATACCATTCAACAGGCGATCAATGTCCTCCTGGCACAACTAAAGGACATGCGTGAACGGGAACAGCGTTTCATTGCGGATGCGGCTCACGAGCTGCGCACCCCTATGTCAGTGCTGAGTTTGCACACCCAGAATGCGCTGGCCAGCAACGATGAAACAGACCGTCATGCATCACTGGTGGCTTTGAAAGCGGGCATCGAACGCACTACCCGGGTTGTGTCTCAGCTTTTGACGCTGGCGCGTCTCGAACCGGACGGCCCGGTAGAAAAGACAGTGACTGACCCTCTGGCCGTTAGCCGACAGGTACTTGCCGAGCTGGCGCCACTCGCCTGGCAGCAGGGCACTGAACTGCTTTTACGAAACGAAGAAAGTACCGGGTGGTCCCTGGCTCTAGAGCCCGGCAGTCTGGATATTTTGCTGCAGAATCTGGTTGGTAACGCCCTGCAACATGCCGGGCCAGGAGGCAAGGTCGAGGTGCTTTGGCAACCGGAAACAGGTTGTCTGGAGCTAACGATTCAGGATAATGGGCCCGGTGTGAGCGATGCTGACAAACACTTGCTGTTTCAACGCTTCTACCGGGGTGGCGGGGAACATTCAGGCGCTGGACTGGGTTTGGCCATTGTTGCCCGCATTGTTGAGCGACACCAGGGCAAGTTGAGGCTGTCTGACACAGACAATGGCGGATTAACCGTCACGGTCTTCTGGCCGGAGTGACCAGACAAGGGCGTGTCTGTGATGACGCTAGGTCGAGCCGGGCACTTTGTTACGACCCGTTGTCTATGCGTTCTAAAAGAAAGCCCTAAGCTGATTATCCCTGTTTTTTGGAACCCAGTTTCAAACCGATGGCCTGAATGGCATCCCCCTCCATTTGGCGAATGGTCAGACGCAAGCTGCCCAATCGAATTCTGTCCCCTTCAACAGCGTGTTTGCCAAGACGCAACTGCAGAAGCTCGGCTACCGTCATCGACTGTTCTGTTGGCTCAGCGTCAATACCATAGGACTTCACCAGATCATCGACCAGTGCCTCGGGCCGGATCACGAATTCGCCATAGAAATTCTGAGCCGTCAACATGCCTTGTTGTTTTTGCCCACTGAACTGTTTTGCCACGTCATCAACGTCTTCCGTGTGCAGCAGCATCCAGACCCGGTCTCCCACCTTGAACCGTAGGGCACCGTCAACATCCATCGGGCGCTTGTCCCGAATCAGGGCAACACATTGAGGGTTGGCGCTGTCGTTCTGGTTGGCGTTAAAAAATGGCGACAACACCGGTGCATTGGGCTGTACGACGAATTCATCGACTTCCAGGGACAGGTCGGCTTCGTTGAGCAAGGCGTGGCGGTTAACCGGGGCCGGTGGTGCCGGAATCAGGACATTCAGCAAACGCGCGACAATGGGTACTGTCGTTCCCTGTATTAACAACGATACCAGCACCACGGCGAAGGCAATGTCGAACAGTAACTGGGAGTTTTCCAGGCCCGACATGACCGGGTAAACCGCCAGAATAATCGGCACGGCGCCGCGCAAGCCCACCCAACTGATGTACCAGCGCTCCTGCCAGCGAAACCGGAACGGCAGCAGGCAGAGAACGACGGCCAGTGGCCTGGCGAACAGGATTAAAAACGCAGCAATGGAAACAGCGGCCAGCGCGTTGTCGAGCATGTTGGCCGGGCTAACCAGCAGCCCAAGAATTAGGAACATCCCTGCCTGAGACAGCCAGGCAAGCCCGTCCATAATTTGTGAAACCGACTCCGGTGGCTTGGTTTTGGCATTTCCGACGACTAATCCAAGCAAGTAGACGGCCAGAAAGCCGCTGCCTCCGAGGCGGTTGACGCCAGCAAAGACGACGAGGCCAAAGGATACGATCAGGATCGCATACAGGCCCTCGGCCAGGTGCAATCGTTTCAGCAAGGCGACCAGTAGCCACCCGCCGAGCACACCAATGGCGCCACCCAGCAGAAATTGAAGCAAAACAAGTTGCAGCAGGGAGCCAACCGAGAACTGGGCCGAACCGGTCAGCAACTCGATCATGATCACCACCAGCAGAATAGCCATCGGGTCGTTGGCACCCGATTCGATCTCAAGCGTCCCCCCTACCCGTTCATTCAGCCGAATGCCGCTGTTGCGCAACAGATTGAACACCGCAGCTGCATCGGTAGAACCGACAATAGCGCCCAGCAAGAGGCCATAGCGCATATCAACCCCGAGCAACCAGGTTGCGAATAAGCCTACCCCGGTGGCGGTCAGGATCACACCGGCGGTGGCCAGCGTAACCGAAGGCCAGAGTGCCGCCCGGAAGGTGCTGCGCTTAGTGCGCATACCGCCGTCCAGCAAGATGACCGATAACGCCAGGTTGCCGACCAGAAAGGCCAGATCGAAGTTATCAAAGGGAATACCGCCCAGGCCGTCTTCACCGGCGAGCATTCCGACACCCAGAAACAACAGCAGGAACGGCAACCCGAGCCGCACCGTCAGCGAACTGGCAATGATGCCAATCAGCAACAGCAATCCTGCAACTAACAAAAATGTATTGGTATCGACCATCGCAGCCGTCGTTTCCTTGGGGGGTTGGTGAATGAGGCGGGCGTGAACCCTTTTTTAGCCGAGAATCGGCCGATTGTGCCTGTCGCTGGCTTAATCAGAGCTCATTATCAGGGATGCGTCCAGCCCCAACAGCATTTTGTGAAGCCGGTTGAGCAGATAAATAAGCTGTTGCTGGTTTGCCCAAATGAATCTGATTCCAGACCAGGTCTTCAATAAAGCGTTCCTTCAGCATCTGCGCCTTGTGTCGGTCCGGGTCTCGCTGGTACCACTGAAAAGCAATACGGCACGCGGTCGCCAGGCTTCGGTCGCTGCGGGCTGCGGTCAGGTACTGGTCAGCGCTGGCTATAAGATCGATTTCAGTCCAGTTGGCCAGCGTCTGTTCCAGGTCGGTCTTCAGAGTCGCCTGAGCATGGGCTTCAAGATCGGCGACCAAAGCTGGCAATGCGTCTACCAGGGCATCACTTAACGTGGCAAAGCGCCCCGCCCTAGCCAGTTGTTTTAACCAGTGATGAGCCTGAGTGGTAAGCGTCAGGTTAACTGGCGATTGCGCCAGACGTTTTTCTCGCCGGCGACGGCGGCGCGCTGACAGCGTTTTTCGCAACCGGTCCCAGTCTGGGCGGTCGAGGTTTTGCTCAAGGAGGGTTTGCAGTGCGTCGCAGTCCGGGTGCGTCGGTGACTGAACATAGCGGCACTGATGCAGGCGCTCGGTCAGATGAGCCAACCCCTGCTGATGAACGGGGTGTGCATCGTCCAGCAACCAGCCAGGTTGGGAGAGTTGATAGTCAAGCCAGTCGAGCGTATCGAACCAGTCGTCAGGCGTGATGTGAAAGCGTGGACGTGGCATATTGTCTACACGGTAGATTCTATTGCGTCAGTATCGCGACTTTCACCTGAGGGTACAACCCCCTGGCCTGCTGGCCTTGATTCAGATCAACCCCAGTTCCAATGCTTTCAATACAGCCCGGGTGCGATCCCGGACATTCAGCTTGGCGAGTATATTGGACACGTGATTCTTGATGGTGCCTTCAGATTTGAAGATGGCGCGTGAAATCTCCTTGTTGCTGTAGCCACCGGCCATCAGCCGAACAATTTCGATTTCGCGCTGCGTCAGCGGTTCCTGAATCGGGTCTCGCTCCACCTTGCTTTGGGTTTGCAACTCGGTAAAGCCTTTGAGCACCCGCTCGGTGACAGCGGGTTGGATCAGCGTTTCGCCACGATGCACGGCATCGATCGCCTCGACCAGGCTCTCCAGTGAGACATCCTTGAGCAGAAACCCGCGAGCCCCGGCTCGAATGGCACTGAGCACCAGTTCATGGTCATCGAAGGTGGTGAGGATGATGACCGGTATGGTACTGCCCTGCGTGGTCAGCGTTTTGAGGGTTTCAATGCCGTCCATACGCGGCATTCGAATATCCATCAGGATTACATCGGGGGTGAGTGTTTCGAGGGCTTCCAGCGCTTCCACACCATCGCTGGCCTCGCCCAGAATGTCGATATGTCCGGCTAGCTGCAGCAGTGATTTGATGCCTTCACGCACCAGGGTCTGGTCATCAACCAGCATAACGTTGACTGACTCGTTCATAGCGACTCCATAACAGGGATGGTGATATTAAGTTTGAAGCCAGCACCCGAGGCGACATCCAGCTTGCCCTTGAGCGCTTCAATGCGCTCGCGCATACCTCTTAGCCCGGCGCCCTCGCGCCAGTCGAGCTGGCAGCCGCCGTTGTCGGTAATGGTAAGCACAACGTCATTAACGCCGTGCTGCAGGTCAATATTCATCTCGCTGGCATTCCCGTGTTTCAGGGTATTGGTTACCGCCTCCTGGATGCAGCGAAACAGGGCCTCCGCTACTTCAATGTCGGCGACGCTGATGTTGTCGTCCATGCGCAAGTTGATTTGCAGCCGGGGAATCTGAGAGATCAGTGCTTCGAGCGCCTCTTTCAGACGAATGCTGGAATCGCCGCGCATTTCATGCACGGTGTTGCGCACATCGGTCAGTAACAGGCGCGACAGCTGGTGGGTTTCCTCAATGCGGGTGCGGGTTTCCCCTTCGGTGGTATGGGTGAGGTACTGCAGCTTGAGAATCAGGGCGGTCAGGTGGTGGCCGAGGCCGTCGTGCAGGTCCCGGGCGATGCGGATACGCTCGGTCTGTTTGGCCGATTCCTCCAGCAAGGCCTGGGTAGCCAGCAACTCCCGGTTCAGGATGGTGATCTGGTCTCGTGCTTCCTGCTCCTGAATCACCCGTTGGCTCATCAGTAGCGCGAACACATGGAAGGCAGCGCCCAGAGCCGTCCAGATAATGGCATCGGGCTCACCCCAGATAAAGGCCAGATCGATCAGCACCAGTACCAGCACGGTCAAATAGGAGAAGGTTCTGGACATCAGAAACGGTAGTTGCGCCGCCAGGGAAACGCTTAGAATGGCGATAACCCCGGATTCAGCCACAAAACGAATGCCCAGCACCGCCAGGAACTGCACGGCAAAGGACAGTTGCCGGATGCGAGTGTCCATGCGCTGGTACTGTTGCTCTCGGGTGGTGTAGAAGAAGCCGACGATAAAGAGCAGTAACAGAGCCACAATAACAAACAGCCGAATCTGCCCGGACTCGGTATTCGCCGGCGCGTTACTCAGGGTGAGATAGCAGACAATTGCCCAGGCGATATAGCCCATAACGCCTTCCAGCGATTGCGTCAGCCGGTGCACCGGTAAGCCATGTCGGGATGTGAATCGGTTCATGTGGCTAGTGTATCCTGTGTTCCGAGCTGCGCCCATATCCGAAGGTCACCTTGTCAGCTCCGGTGCGGGACGCGCATACTTTGATGATTGAAACCCCATTCTGGTCAGTTAACCTTGAAGCCTGAGGAGATCCTCTGTTGAACGCCCCCTACCCGGCCCCCACCCCGGTGTTCGATAACCTGTCTGAAATGGGCAATCCGTTTCGGGACAGAGTGGAGCCCGGCGATGTTCTGGATAAAGCAGCCCGAATTGAGGCGTCGCAATTGCAGGCCGACCTGCAACGATCCACGGAATTTCTGTACAGCTATCGCGGTAGCCCGGATACCTTTGCGAGCTATCGCCGTGAAATTGAGCGCTTTGTTCAATGGTGCTGGCTGATACAGGGGCTGAGGCTGGCCGAGGTGCGGCGTCAGCACATTGAGCAGTTCATTGAATTTTGCCAGAACCCGCCCCGCCACTGGATTGGCACCAAAAGCGTCGCCCGGTTTATCAACGCGGGCGGTGAGCGCGTCATCAACCCGGAGTGGCGTCCTTTCGTCGCCAAGGTGTCCAAACGTGATCACAAACTGGGCGTCTCCGCAGACCCCAAATCCTATGTGCTGAGTCAGGGTGCCCTGCAGGCGATTTTCTCGGTCTTGAGCACCTATTTTAATTATCTGATTCAGGAAGAACACGTTGAGCTCAATCCAGTTGCCCAGATTCGCCAAAAGGGCAAGTTTCTGCGCAAGCGTCAGGGCGCGCAGGCGATCCGCCGCTTGTCAGAAGCCCAGTGGCATGAGGTGCTGAATGCCATGGATCAGGCCATGCCGGAAGACCCGCCCCGCTTCGAACGCGCACTGTTCATCATGAGCTGCCTGTTCGGCATGTATTTGCGCATATCGGAACTGGCCGAATCGGACCGCTGGCAGCCCAGCATGGGCGATTTCCGGCAAGACAGTCAGGGAAACTGGTGGTTTACCACAGTTGGTAAAGGCAACAAGGAGCGCGATATTTCGGTCTCCGACGCCATGCTGGATGCCTTGCGCCGGTTTCGGGGCTTTCTGGGCATGACGCCACTGCCACTGCCGGGCGAATCGAGCCCGCTGATCCCGAAAATTCGCGGCAAAGGCGGCATCAGCAGCACCCGGCAGATCCGCTTTATCGTTCAGGACAGTTTCGACCGCGCCATCGATCGCCTCAGAGCCCAGGGCGAACCCGAAGAGGCCGATGCCCTGCAGGCGGCCACCGTGCACTGGCTGCGCCACACCGGTATTTCAGAAGACGTTAAAATGCGGCCCCGTGAGCACGTGCGCGATGACGCAGGCCACGGCTCCAGCGCCATCACCGACCGCTATATCGATGTGGAACGCCAGGCTCGGCACAACTCGGCCCGGGGCAAGAAAATCAGCCCGGTTTAATCGTCTTCACGGTCTTTGCCGATGATTCGGGCCGGAGAACGCATGGTGACGAATTCTTCTGCCGCTGTTGGGTGAATCCCGATGGTGTGGTCGAAATCATCCTTGGTCGCGCCCGCAGTCATCGCTACCGCTAGCCCCTGAATGATCTCCCCGGCACTCTCGCCCACCATGTGAGCCCCGATCACCTTACGCGAGTCGCAGTCGACCAGCAGCTTCATCAGCGTGCGTTCCGGGTTACCGGAGAGGGTGTTTTTCATCGCCTTGAAGTTGGCCTGGTAGACTTCGACCCGTTCGTACCGCTTTGCCGCCTGGGCTTCGGTCATGCCCACCGTGCCGATCGGGGGCTGGCAAAACACCGCGGTGGGTATGAGATCGTAGTCGACGGGCCGTGGCGTGGATTCGCCAAAGAGGTAATCTGCGACGTACATCCCTTCTGCCAGCGCTACCGGCGTCAGTTGGACCCGGCCAATGACGTCACCGAGCGCAAAAATGTGCGGCACGTTGGTCTGGTAATGATCGTTCACCTCCAGGTGTCCTTTGGGGGCGGCCTCGACCCCGGCCTTGTCGATGTCCAGCCCGTCCAGTAAGGGTCGGCGCCCGATGGCGCTGACGACCAGGTCGGTTTCTCGAGCGCTGCCATCCGACATAGTGACTCTGAACCGGCCTGATTCCAGTGCTTCGACCTTGGCGATATCACGATTGTAGAGCAACTGAATGCCCGCCTGCTCCAGTTCGCTGGAAACAAATTCGCGAATGTCGTCATCAAACCCGCGCAAGACCGGCTCGCCCCGATACAACAAGTGGGTTTTGGCACCCAGACCATTGAAGATGCCGGCAAACTCGACCGCAATGTAGCCCCCGCCGATGACGATCACGTCCTTGGGAAAGGTCTCCAGATAGAAGACTTCGTTGGAACTGATAATGTGTTCGGCACCTTCGACATCCGGCATGACCGGCCAGCTGCCGGTTGCGATCAAAACATGGGCGGCGCTGATTTCGCGGTTGTCGACCGCTACCCGGTGATCATCGATAAAACGACCATGACCGTGGATGATGTCTACCCCGGCGCGGCTTAACAAACCATCATAAACCCCATTTAATCGTTTGATTTCATTGGTTTTATTGTCTCGCAAGCGAGCCCATTCAAAATCCGGCTTTTTATCTACCGTGTAGCCAAAACCAGCCGAATCCTTAAAAGCCTGAGAGAATTCAGAGGCATAGACAAAGAGTTTCTTCGGCACACAGCCGACGTTAACGCAGGTACCACCCAGGTAACGGGATTCGATAATGGCGACTCTCGCGCCTTTTGTGGCCGCCATGCGCGCCGCCCGCACACCGCCGGAGCCAGCGCCAATGACAACGAGGTCGTAATCGTAAGATGGATTGGTCATAGTCATTCCCGGTTAAAACGTGAAAAACCCCGGCTAAACCGGGGTTTCTGAAATAATGAACGGCAAGCAGCGAGTTGGAGCTCTTAAGTTAAAGCTCGCAGCTCGAAACTAAAAGCTCAACACCCTTCAAGCAGCCTGTTCTATGTAATTGGGGTTGGCTCTGAACAGTACAACCTCAGTCAGGTCGTTGCCCATTTTGATGTCGGCGAAGCGCTCGTAACCGAGACTTTCATAGAATGTCAGGTAGCGGGTGTTGCCCGTATCGAGAAATACACCGATAGACTGAGCATCATCACTGACCTGTTGATGCACGGCTTCCATCAGCAGGCGTCCGAGGCCCTGCTTCTGAAATTCGGGGTGGATACCGATAAGGCTAACAGTGCGATGCGCCTTGTTGGGCAAACTGCTTTGAACGTCGTTGAAATACTGGATATACCGGCGGGTTCCTTCAAACCCGGCGGTCAGGGTCATTTTAAGCCGCCACAGGAATTGGCGGGATATGTCCATCTTCAGCTCAACGTCACTGACGAAGGCTACGCCAAGTACCCGGCGATCCTGCTTGTGAACCACGCCCAGTACCGTTTCGCCCCGCTCGAAATGGAGGCGAATCAGCTCCCGTATGGTGGCTCGGATGCGTTGCTTGTAACCCGGTCGACTGCTGTCGAGCAGGTACTTGAAGGTAGGTTCGTCTTTGTAGGAATGGTATAACAGCGACCGAGCCTGGCGACTGCAGCGTTCATCCAGTGCCATGAGTTCAACGTCGTTTAGATCAATAGTCGCCATACGGACTCCATACCCTCTGAGTTATTATGCTTTTATTATTGACCATGGTAATGGTCTCTGTCTGGTATCTTGCCAGCATTTTGTCGACGATGAAATGATCCAGATCAGCGACTGAAACTGGCCTGTACCGAGACTTGGCCTGCACGATCAGTCGCCTCAAGCGTAAGCTGAGGCGCGTTAATGCCCCTGACTTCCAGGGCACCCAGCCAGCGCATGAGATTGGTAAAGCGCACGCTATCGACCCGCACCCGGATTTGATCACCGTCCGGTTCAAAGCTCTGGATGACCACACCGAAACGGTTTGCCTGATTGCGTACCTCGGCATTCAGAGACCCCCCTGCTGCTGGCCCTTGAGCGCTGTTTCCCGCAGTGGCCATGGCCAACGGCGCCCGCTCGACCAGTTGCCGGAAGGTCTCTTCAGCGGCTCTCAGGTCTGACCGGGTTGATTCGCGCCAGTTAAGGGTTGGGCCGATGATCCCGAACCAGAGCACCAGTAAAGCACCAGTGACCAGCAACACCGACAAAGCACGGCGATCACGCGTGGGCAAGCCTTGCCAGCGCAGGGCCAGGGGTTCAAGCAGAGTGGTTGTCTGAAGTGTCATGATTGTACCTCCCGGGTGGCCCGGTAACGGCCACGAACGGCATCCCGATCCTGACTGGCTGAATATTCGACCCGGTAGCCGGCTTGTTCGAGGCGACGTTTTAACTGTTCAAATTCGCCAAAGGCGTCAGACTCAGCGTCGCCGTTACGGATGACAGTAAACAGCATTTCCCGCCGACTGGCCTGATAGCGAAAATCTTCCAGTAACAGGCCGGAATCGAGTGTACCGAGGGCATCCATGGCGGCAAGTACCGAACCGCCGCTGGCGTCATCGGGCTGCTGCATGGCTTGAATCCGGTTCTCCAGCTCACGCACCATCAGTGGTTGCTGAATGCGTTTGTTCTGCCCGAATACCTGCTTGAACACGGTTTCACTGGCGGTCCAGGTCGAAGCGGCCTCGGCCTTATCCTGCCAGCCCTGGCTGATGGTGAGGCCGGTCCAGACGGCCAGGGCAAACCCGGCAGCCAGCGCCGTCGGTACCCAGTAGGCAGTGTGACTGCTGGATTTACGCAGTGCGAATGGCCCTGTCATCAGGTTTCCCTGATAACGGCTATGGGCAACGGTTTCATCCCACTCCGTCAAGTCAGTCTCTGGCTTAACCTGCCAGTTGACGTCATCGCCCGCGGCTTCGAGCTCTGTTTTCAAGGTGCGCCCGAGGTCGTCGGCACTGCGGCTGGTCAGAGTGATTTGCAGGGCAGACTCGTCCAGCCCCTGGCTGCGCTTCCACAAGTCGAACCACTGCGAGAACCCATTCGGGTGGATCTGGTGTAATTCCCAACCGGCGCGGCACAGTACCCGGCCGGGGGTAACGTCGATGCTGACATCCTGGGTTTCCGGCTTGCTGACCTGGCAATAGCCGGCATCGAAAGCCTGTACCAGCGTGAAGCCCCCTTCTGCCAGCGTTTCTTGCAGTTCGCGCAGGCGCTGGGTTTCAATCACCACCACGGGCAAGCTGCCCTGATTGGGTCGGGCCAGTGGAACAATGTGCAAGCTGTCGATGTCCTGGGCTAGCTGTTCTTCAGCGGCGAAGCGCAACACAGCCTCGGGAATACGCCGCGCACCACTGGGTACGGAGACCTGCAGTGCGGTAAAACCCTGATGCGGCAGATACACTCGGGTAGAGACCGCATCGAGGTTCAGATTCTGACGTTCCAGTTGTACGTCGTCCCAACGGCCTTCATGAACCTCGGTAGAATCAGACCAGCGCCAGCGCAGGCGGGTGGGGTCTTGCCAGAAAATCGAAATCTGCACGTTCATGAATACTCCTGCGCAATCATAGGGGGTCGTCCTTGGTGGTATCGCCCGGTGTCCGGTTGGCTTCAGTGCTGGCCTGGGATCGGAGCACAACACGCGCGGTGTCGTCGTCACGCAATAGCTGGCTACTCTGGGTCAGGGTTCGGCCATCGAGCGTAACTTCAGCAAATAACGTGAACCAGTCGGACGCAACGGTCAGTTGGTCGTTTAACAGGGGGACTGGCTGTTCGTCTTCCTCTACCTGAAACACAGCCTGATTCAACAGATCATCAACCGATTCATAGGGTTCTTCCTTTCGTTCCTGAACAAAGGTATCGACATCGCCTTCACTGAGATAAGGGGCAATGGTCATCAGTACCTCGGCCGGCGCCGTGTTAATGTTCAACTCGGTCTGCGGTGGCAAGGCGGCCACAAAAGGCTGCAAAGCAGCCAGCACATCCCGGTCTACGGATTTTAGCAACAGCAGCTCAGTGGTGTCCGCCATTGGCTGAAAAGAGGGTGTATAAGGCGGCTCCTGGTCGCTGTAGTTGAATTCGGCACCACTGTCCGAATCGAACCAGTCGCTCAGTTCGTCGGCAATGCTCTCGTCGAGCCCCAGGGTTAACAGCAGCCGCTTCAATCCCGCCTGCGCGCCTTCCGGGTTGGCGGCTCCCGGATGCAGTGAATTCAGGTTAAACCGGCCCTGCAAGTCGTTCATTTCGAGGGAGATCACTCCCTGCTCTACCGGAAACGAGACGGCTGGCTGGTTCCAGAGTTCGCCCAGATGATCGGTTTCATTGTCCTTCCGGTCCAGGGCCAGCCCGACCCGGGCAATGTCTTCCGCACTGTCGATATAAGCCTGAGCCTGGCTCAGAAACAATGACTGATAGGCCCGCTCTATCTGAATTTTCTGTTCATACTGGAGGCGCGCAACGATGATCGCCAGCATGGCGAACACCAGTAACACCTGAATCAGTGCAAAGCCACGCTCAGTCTTCATTGGCGGTCTCCGATACCCGGTAACTCTGGGGCACCCTGACCAGACGGCGGATGGCATCGTCTTGCCCGGTCTGAAGTTCAAATTGCACGGCCAGTAGACGGGGGACGGTATCCGGGTCTAACAGGCCTTCGGGTGGCCAGGTATCCTGCCAGTTTTGCTCGCCGTTGATCTCAGCAAGGAACTGCCATTGTAGTGATTGCACCGGCCGCATCAGCATCTGGTGTTGCCACTCAAGGCGACCGTCGTCATCCAGATGCTGGCGTTGGCTGCGAATCAGGCAATAGTGGCGTTCCCGGGACTGAGGTTGCTGGTTGTCATCCGTATTGGGGCACAGCTCGCTGCCCTGCTCCGCCAATTGATAGCTGATGCGCTGCAGGGTCGACCGCTCTGTTTCCACAAAACGGCTCAGTGCCCAGCCGTTGCGAGTCAGGTACAGCGCCTCCTGATCCAGCAGCATGGCACCCTGGTAATCGCCAAATGGGTCCCGGACCGGACGATCCGGCGACCACTGGTGCAAGTCGGTCACCAGAGTACGAACCACGCGGGTCAGCTGTGAATAGTATTCGTTCTGTACAACCAGGGTGTCCTGAGTCTGACGTGATGCCTGCACCAAATAAAAGGTGCCAACGGCCAAAATGGCTGAAATGGCCATGGCGATAATCAATTCAATCAGGGTAAAACCGGAATGCTGGTCTGGTGCCGTCACGGGGTTGCTCCCAGCACCGCAATCAAAGCATCAACGGATGCGTCACTGTCCGGCGGAAAGGCGCGCAGCTCTACCCGCCGTAAAAAAGGACCCAGCAATTCCATTTCAACGGCGGTTACTGTTACTTCAACGCGCCAGGTCTGATCGTTGAAAGTTACTTGCTCAGTTTGAGTACCGGGGTCGGGCAACCCGGTCATGCGTAATTGGCTGAGCACAGTGTCGTTTACCCAGCGTGCCTGGGTTTGTTCCTGAATCTGCCGGGCGGACATCAGGTTCTGGGTATTGGCCAGTGACACGGCCCCGGCCATCACCGCAAAAATCGCCAGCGCGACCATGACTTCGATCAGTGTAAAACCGCGTTCAGCGTTCATCGCGTAACACCTCTGGCCGGTTAAACCCGTCGGCCCGCACCCGAACCTCATCGTTAATACTGCTGGTTAGGCTCAGCGTCAGATCATAGGCTGGGGTATAGTCTTCAGAAGGCAGCAGAATCACGTGCGGCTCCAGAGCAAACTGCTCGGTTGGTAGCGCCTGATTAAGTTCAATCCACTGGTTTTCGAGCGTCAGGCCCAATTGGATATCCTCTGAAACGCCCCAGACTCTCTCGTCTTCATACAGCGACCAGACGACCTCCGGTTCGCTGAGCATCTCGTCGCCTTCGCGCCATTCCAACTGATAAACACCATCCTGAACAAAGATCAGGCCGCGCTCGCGGTTACTCAGCAACACCTGATCCTGAATACGTTCCATTCGGTAGGCGTACTGACCGGCAGCTTGTTCCAGCTCCTGAACCGGGTCGCTGCCGGTCACCGCCAGTCTAACCGCGCCCGCCGCTATGCCGATGATGACAATCACCACCATCAGTTCGAGCAGCGAAAACCCTCGGGTTCCCTGGCTGCTGTGTGAGCGACGGATGGGTTTCATTCCGTATCGTTGGACGAAATATCCTGGTTCAGATCGTCGCCGCCTGGCTGGCCATCTGCACCGTAGGAAATCACCTCGAAATTATTGTTGTTGTCATTGATGTAGGCGTACTCACTGCCCCAAGGGTCAGTGGGTGTCTGACGCAAGTATGGGCCACGCCAGTTACGGGGTTCCGGATTACCGGATGGCTTGGTCACCAACGCATCGAGCCCCTGGTCGGTCGACGGATAGTGCGAATTGTGCAGGCGGTAGGTCTCAAGCGCGTTCTCGATGGTCTTGATGTCCGTCTTGGCACCGGTAACCCGGGCTTCATCACCCCGACCGGTTACGTTGGGGACGACCAGGCCAAACAGGACGCCGAGAATAACCAGCACCACCATCAGTTCAATCAGCGTAAAGCCCTGTTGGTTAACCGGGCCTTGTTTGTGTGTATTCGGTTTGCGTTTCATCATTGTGTCCTAACCTACAAAGCTGTTCATTTCCATTATGGGCAGTACGATCGCCAGTACAATGATCAGTACAATGCCCCCCATCAACAACACCATCAAGGGTTCGAAGAGCCCCAGAATGGTGGCGATGAGTTCCTTGACCTGCTGGTCCTCGGCATCGGCTGTGCGCTGCAACATGCTGTCCAGTTCACCACTGGCTTCGCCACTGGCGATCATGTGCAACATCATTGGCCGAAAGTGGCCGGCGTCAGCCAGGGCCTTGCCCAGACTGCCGCCTTCCGACACGCGTAACGCGGCTTCCTTTACGCGTGCCTGAATTTCAAGATTGGTAACGACTTCGGACGAGATGCGCATGGCCTCGACCAGCGGTACTCCCGAGCCGGACAGTATGGCCACCGTGCTGATAAAACGGGCGGTATTGAAGCCACGCGAGACCCGGCCGATCAGCGGCAGACGCAACAGTACTCTGTGGGTCATCCGGCGCCGGCGCGGAGCCCGGTTCCAGAGCATCAGCGCAATCACCATCGCCACGATTACCAGGCACGACACCAGCCACCAGCTCTGAATCCAGTCGCTGGCGGCGAGCAAGGCTCGCGTCGGCCCGGGCAACGCTTCACCGGTCGAGGAGAACACCCCAACGATGTCGGGCACCACTGAATTGAGCAGAAACACCACAATGCCGACGGCGACCAGCGTCAGAAAGGCCGGGTAAATGGACGACATCTGAACCTGTTTGCGGGTGCGTTGCTGGTCTTCCATATAGTCGGCCAGGCGCAGCATAACCCGGTCTAGGTGGCCACTGTGCTCGCCGGCATCGACCGTTGCCCGGTAGAGCGGCGGAAAGGCCCTCGGAAAATCTTCCAGCGCTTTTGCCAGACTGTACCCTTCCATGACCCGGGCGCGAACACCGAGCATCAGACTGCGAACCCGGGCCCGTTCGGACTGCTCCGCAACGGCCCGGATGCACTCCTCCAATGGCATGCCAGAGGCGACCAGTGTCGACAATTGCCGGGTCAGCAAGGCCAGATCGGCCACGGAGACCGATGGCCCCCCGAAAAGGCCTGCAGACCGGGACTGACGTCGCTGAGTCATCTCGACATCGACCGGAAACCAGCCTTTGTCGCGCAATTGCTGGCGCACCTGTCGACTGCTGTCGGCTTCAATCACACCTTTACGGCGTTTACCTTTGGCATCGAGCGCCGCGTATTCAAAAGCCGCCATACTCAGTAGCTCCGATACACGCGCAGAACTTCCTCAACGGTGGTGAGACCCTTCAGTACCTTGTCTTTTCCATCTTGCAATATGCTCGGCGACAGCGTCCGGGCGTGGCGCTCCAGGTCAATGTCACCGGCGCGGTCATGAACCAGCTGGCGCAAACCTTCGTCTACCCGAATAAACTCATAGAGACCCAGCCGCCCGCGATAGCCCGTGCTTTTACAGGCAGAACACCCGGCGGCATGGTAAATGGTGGGCTTGTCAGTGGTCGAAATGCCCAAAAATTCGCATTCCGCTTCATCGGGCTGGTAAGGCGTTTTGCAATCCGGACACAGGGTACGGACCAACCGCTGGGAAACCAGGCCAATCAGACTCGAGGCCAGCAAAAAGGGTTCGATGCCCATGTCCTGCAAGCGGGTGACGGCCCCGGTCGCACTGTTGGTGTGCAGGGTCGATAACACCAGGTGACCGGTTAGGCTGGCCTGGACGGCAATGTCGGCGGTTTCATAGTCGCGAATCTCACCGATCATCACGACATCCGGGTCCTGACGCAGAATGGCGCGCAACCCCCGGGCGAAGGTCATATCGACCTTGGTGTTTACCTGGGTTTGGCCAACCCCGGGCAGACTGTATTCAATGGGGTCTTCCACCGTCATGATGTTGCGGCTGTGACTGTTCAGCGACTGCAGGGCAGCGTAGAGCGTCGTGGTTTTGCCGGAGCCTGTAGGTCCGGTAACCAGAATAATGCCATGCGGACGTTGAATCAGATCGGTGATGGTTTTCAAATCGCGCGGGTTCAATCCGAGCTGGTTGACGTCCAGACGCCCTGCTTGCTTGTCGAGCAAACGCAACACCACGCGTTCACCGTGGTTGGAGGGAATGGTCGACACCCGCAAGTCCACTTCCCGGCCCGCAACCCGCAGCGCAATACGCCCATCCTGGGGTACCCGTTTTTCGGCGATGTCTAGCCGTGACATGACTTTTATACGAGAGACCAGCAAGGGCGCCAGTGCCCGCTTGGGCTGTACCACTTCACGCAACACACCATCGACCCGAAACCGAATCGACAGGCGTTTTTCATAGGTTTCAATGTGAATGTCTGACGCCTGCTCGCGTATGGCTTCAGACAGAATGGCGTTGATCAGGCGAATGATGGGGGCATCGTCTTCCTGCTCCATCAGATCTTCAGTCTCCGGCACAGAGTCGGCCAGAGAGCTGAGATCCATGGTGTCACCAAGCCCTTCCACCATCTGCATCGCATCGTCAGAATCTGTGTGGTACGCACGGTTCAGGTAGTCGGAAAATTCCTGTTCGTTCACCTGCATGTGCGGGAAGACGCCCTGCATCAGGCGCTGAGCCTCCTGCAAGGCATTCAGATTCACATCCGGCCGGTACAACAGGCGTGGGCCATCTGCGTGGTCGTAGTCGATCACCACGCCATGGCGTTTGGCGAATGTGAATGGCAGGCGTCGTTCCGTAACGCCCTGGGGTACCGCATTCATTGCTGTGTCCTGTACTGAAGTCCGTTGTGTGCTGGCATCTTCGCAAGCGTCTTGCCTGCCCGATGCGTGAGTCCTGCCTTAACGACGGACGGTAACCATTTGAATTTGCGGAAGAATATCATTCATTCCGGGGGTATCAACCTACCCATCGTTGAATCAGTGTGATCAAGTTCTCATAGGTCACCGGTTTGGTCATAAAATCGTCCATTCCGGCAGCCAGACAGGCCCGTTCCTGTTCCGGCGTGTCTTCCCCGGTCAACGCGATGATCGGCAAATGGGTTCCGGTGCCCATCTCCCGTTGCCGGATGATTCGGGTCGCCTCCAGCCCATCCATGCGCGGCATCAAACAATCCATAATCACCAGGTTGTAAGGTGGATCCTGAATGGCCTGTTGCGACGCTTCGAGACCGTTCACGCAGGTATCGACCTGCGCGCCCATACGGCCCAGCAACCGCACCACCACTTTCTGGTTTACCATGTTGTCTTCCGCCAGCAACACGCGCACCTGATCACACCGGTACTCTGCTGCCGTGTCGACTCGGGTTGCCTCATGGGATTGCCGCAGCATTTGCAACAGCTCATCCCGGGCAGCCGGTTTCTCTATAAACCGGAAGCCAAGCTCCAGATCCGCCAGCAAGCCGCGCTGCAACTGGGACGCATAGAGGAATACAGTGGTCTGTGGTGCTTCGGTTTGCAACCGGCTTTTTAGTAGCTTTACCTGTTCCAGATAACTTTGGGCGCGGGCGTCCTCGACGGGCAGGTTAATCAGGATAAAGTCAGTCGGCTGTATCGAATCACCTTCAAGCAGTCGTTCCAGCGTCCAGGTAGATACGGTCATTTCCCAGCTGTAAAACTCGGCGCTGAGCGCACGCTCGGTAACCGGGCTCAGATCGACCAGCGTAATGGACCGGCCGGCCATGTATTTGGCCGGTCTGAAGGAGCTTGCCTGCTGGGAGCTGGCCTGAATGGGCAGCGAGACTACGATCTTTCTCAGATCCTGTTTCGACGATACGGTCAGCTTGGCATTCATCGATTTGAACTGAGCCGCAGCAACCATCAGGGTCAACTGATCAGAGACGTCTTCGTCTTCGGGCAGGGTGTTCATGTTTCGGTTAATGGCAGCGCGCAGGTCCTCGTCACTGACCTCGGTGTTAATGAAATAGAAAGACAGCAACAGGTTGTCTTCACCCTGCTCGGTATCCCCGTCCATGGCAATGCGAACCGTAATTTCACCCTCTTCCGCGCTGTCGAGCGTAAAGTCCAGCAGGCGGCGAAAGGCATTCGACAGCCACTGCGGGTCGAGCTCTATGCGTTCGGGTACGGAGGGGTGATACAGATAAGCCAGCTCCAGCCCATGTTCATGCGCCTTGCTGCCCATATCGGACAGAGCGTGCTCCAGCGTCTTGCGCAGGTTGAATACGATTGACTGAGGCACCCGGGACTGGTCCCGCTGTTCGATAAAGGCTTCGAGATCAGTCACCAGATCCAGAATAGACCGACCACTGCGACGGGCAATACTGAGCATGCCCTGGTGTTCCGTCGACTGTTCGTCATGACTGAGCATGCCCAGCACGCCCAGCAGCCCACTCAGAGGCGTTTTTACCCGGTGCAGTAGCTGATTGACAAAGCGCCGGTTGGTGGTGGCCTGCAATACATTCTCTTCACGGGCTTCTTCGAGCGCTTTGAGGCGCATCTTGAGCTCGTGGTTATGCGTCAGAAAACTCCAGACCAGCTCAGAAACCCGACCGGCTGTACTCACCAGGTAGAAATAAACGGCAATAAAGGCAATTCCGACCCAGACATGGCCAGATGACTCTGCTCGGATCAGGTAATAAAGACCAATAGGCAGCAATAGCACGGCGAGATACACACGAACCGTGCGGCCATAGAGGGAGTACACAAAGGTGCCGCCCGCTGCGACCGACAGGGTGTACAACAAACCCAGCAAAGCAATCGGGTGTTCGGGCCCGTCCAGACGGTAAACCAGATAGGCCGTCCAGACGGCAGCGTGCAGAAAACCCGAAAGAATAAAGGTATCTCGCCAGCGAGCCGGGCCGCGGGCATACCAGTCGGAAAACTGGGCGATCATGATAAAACGCCAGGCTGCCATAATGACCAGCGCCAGGCCAAAGACATAACTGGCATTGGGCGTAGGTCCAACGGCCAGCCACTGCCATTCCAGCAGCAGAAACACCACAAAATGCAGGACGGCACTGGGCAGTCCCTGTCGACTCAGAGTTTCATCGATACGCTTGAGAATGGCGCGATCTTTCTGGGCTTTGTGCTGTGGCGTAAAAAACCAACTCATAGATAGTCATCCGACGCCGCTGCGTCCTGCAAAGACCGCCACTATACCCTCTGTTGGCCCGCCGCCCAACCGTGAGGAGGCCAATTACCGCCTGGAGTCCGCGTCAGGCGCCGGGTAACCCTATCTGGGGTCGGCATGAACCCATCCATGGGGCCTAGACTTCGGGATATGAATCCCCTCCATGGGATTCACCTTTCGGGCTCGCTGCGCTCATGCTAAAACGCTCCCGGCGTTTTAGTCCATGCCTCAGACTTCCCCAGATAGGGTTACCCGGCACCTGACACTCAGTTGGTTGCCAACTCTGAAACTTGAAATAAAAAAACCCGGCAGCGCCGGGTTTCTGAATCACAATTAACCAATGCCTCAGAGCGCTTTTTCGAACTCGGGCAAAGCATCAAACAAGTCGGCAACGAGGCCGTAATCGGCTACCTGGAAGATAGGCGCGTCTTCATCCTTGTTGATGGCGACAATCACCTTACTGTCTTTCATGCCGGCCAAATGCTGAATCTGACCGGAAATGCCGACGGCGATGTACAGTTCCGGCGCTACGATCTTACCGGTCTGGCCAACCTGCATGTCGTTCGGCACGAACCCGGCATCCACCGCGGCGCGCGAAGCGCCGACGGCCGCGTCGAGTTTATCGGCCAGGGTGTACAGCAGTTTGAAGTTGTCGCCGTTTTGCATGCCACGACCACCGGAGACCACGATGCGGGCAGCGGTCAGTTCAGGGCGATCCGACTTGGCCAGATCTTCACCGACAAAGGCACTGATGCCCTTGTCGTGGCCGCCAGTTACGGCTTCAACGGATGCAGAACCATTCAGTTCGCAGGCATCGAAGGCGGTGCCGCGTACGGTGATCACCTTGATGCTGTCGCTCGATTGCACGGTGGCAATGGCGTTACCCGCGTAGATGGGGCGCTTGAAGGTATCGGCCGATTCCACGCTGAGAATGTCTGAAATCTGCTCAACGTCGAGCAGAGCAGCCAGACGCGGCATCATGTTTTTGCCGTTGGTCGTTGCCGGGGCCAGTATGTGGCTGTAAGACTTGCCCAGTTCAGCCACCAGGTCGGCCAGGTTTTCGGCCAACTGGTGGCTGTATGCCGCATCGTCGGCAAATAGAACTTTGTTGACACCAGACAGTTTGGCGGCTTCATCAGCCACGGACTGAGCGCCGGAACCGGCAACCAGAACATCGATGTCGCCACCGATTTTAGCGGCAGCCGTGACCACATGGGACGTTACCGGAGCCAGCGATGCATTATCGTGTTCAGCTATGATCAGAATACTCATGACAGCACCTTCGCTTCGTTTTTCAGTTTGTCGACCAACTCGGCCACCGAGCCAACGGTAATGCCACCTTTGCGTTCGGCAGGTGGCTCTACGCTGAGCACTTTAACGCTGTTGCTGAGCGTTACGCCGTAATCCGCTGCGGTTTTCTTGTCGAGCGGTTTGCGCTTGGCTTTCATGATGTCCGGCAGCTTGGCATAGCGCGGCTCGTTCAAGCGCAAGTCGGTGGTGATGATGGCTGGCAAATTCAGAGACAGGGTCTGCAGACCCCCGTCGATTTCACGGGTTACCTGAGCCTTGTCGCCGTCTATCAACAGTTGGCTGGCAAAGGTGCCCTGGGCCATGCCGGTCAGTGCGGCAAGCATCTGGCCCGTCTGGTTGTTGTCGCTGTCGATGGACTGCTTGCCCAGCAACACCAGGCCCGGTTGCTCTTCGTCAACAATTGCCTTGAGCAGCTTGGCCACGCCCAATGAGCTGGGGGCTTCGTCAGTGGTGATCAGAATGCCGCGGTCAGCGCCCAACGCCATGGCCTTGCGGATTTGCTCTTCGGCCTTGGCTTCACCGATCGACACGACCACGATTTCGGTGGCGGTGCCCTGCTCTTTCAGTCGCACGGCTTCTTCGACGGCAATTTCGCAGAACGGATTCATATCCATTTTCACGTTGGCCAGATCCACATCGCTGTTGTCTGGCTTGACGCGGACTTTAACGTTGTAGTCCACAACACGCTTTACCGGAACCAGAATTTTCATAGTGGTCTCGTGTCCTCATGGTCAGATGACCGTCGAATTGGCGGTCGAAGTTTGGGGTTGGCGGCTCACCGTCAGGGCACTGCCCTGGCAACCACGCACGGCGGACATTTAATCCGTTTTAAACGAAAATTTCAAACAGTTGTTTTAATTTTTCCGGCTGAGCAGGTAAACTCGGTGCAAAATCGTGGTGGCGCCGCGGTTCTGTCTTTTCTCCGACGGTGACTTTATAGACTCTCTATGGCGCCAAACCCGGTCATTACAATCGTATGCGAGTCACAGGAGGCGCGGCCGGATTCCGGTTTCGCCATCCTGCTACCGTAAAGCCCAGTTGTCGGGCCGTTCGCCCCGATAATTCGTTCAGGAGGTCCCTATGGAACGCGAATCCATGGAATTTGACGTAGTAGTTGTCGGCGCGGGTCCGGCCGGTCTGTCTGCAGCCATCCGGCTGATGCAAGGTGCTGCCGAGGCTGGACAGGAATTATCCGTCTGTGTCGTGGAAAAGGGATCCGAAGTGGGAGCCCATATTCTCTCTGGTGCCGTCTTCGAGCCACGCGCCCTGAATGAACTGATTCCCGACTGGAAAGACAAGGGTGCCCCCCTGAACACCGCCGTGACTGGCGATGACATCTATATGCTGCGCAATGAAAAAGCGGGCATCAAGGTCCCCAACCTCTTTGTGCCTGCAACCATGCACAACGAAGGTAACTACATCATCAGCCTCGGCAACCTCTGCCGTTGGCTGGCTGAACAGGCCGAAGGCCTGGGCGTTGAGATTTTCCCCGGCTTTGCCGCGGCCGACGTTTTATATGGCGAAGACGGTTCCGTCCAGGGCATCATCACCGGTGACATGGGTGTCGCCGCTGACGGTTCAGAAAAAGACGGCTACATGCCGGGCATGGAATTGCGTGCCAAAACCACCCTATTTGCCGAAGGCGCACGCGGCCATCTGGGCAAAAACCTGATCCGCACCTTCAAGCTCGATGCCGGTAAAGACCCACAACATTACGGGCTGGGCATCAAGGAGCTGTGGGACGTCGACCCCTCGGTTCACCAGCCGGGCAAGGTGGTTCACACCGCAGGCTGGCCGCTCGCAGAGCACGGGGCTCATGGTGGTTCCTTCATGTACCACATCGAGAACAACCAGGTGGTACTGGGCCTGATCACCGATCTTGGCTACCAGAATCCTTACCTCAGCCCGTTCGATGAATTCCAGCGCATGAAGCACCATCCGCTGTTTGCCAACACCCTGAAAAACGGCAAGCGCGTCTCATACGGTGCCCGAGCCATTGCCAAGGGCGGCTTGCAAAGTCTGCCGACAATGCATTTCCCGGGTGGTTTGCTGATCGGTTGTGATGCCGGCACCCTGAACTTTGCCAAGATCAAAGGCAGCCACACCGCGATGAAATCCGGCATGGTGGCGGCTGAAGTCATTCTGGAGCGAGCTAAAGGCGACTGGCAGGCGGGTCAGGATCTGGCGGAATACGCCACGGCGTTTGAGCAATCCTGGGCGTATCAGGAGCTGCACCAGCAGCGGAATTTTGGCCCGGCGCAGCACAAGTTCGGTAATGTGCTCGGCTCGGCCTATGCCTTTATCGACATCAACCTGTTCCGCGGCAAATTGCCCTGGACTATGCAGGACACAACGCCGGATTATGCGCAGACGAAACTGGCCGGTGATTGCCCGCAACTGAGCTACCCCAAGCCGGATGGCGTATTGAGCTTCGACAAGCTGAGCTCGGTGTTTTTGTCGAACACCAATCACGAGGAAGACCAGCCGGTGCACCTGAAACTGGCCGATCCGTCTATCCCGATCGCCAGCAACCTGCCGAAATACGCGGAACCCGCCCAGCGATATTGCCCGGCCGGTGTATACGAAGTGATTGAAGACGAAGCCGGTGAAAAACGCTTCCAGATCAATGCGCAGAACTGCGTGCATTGCAAAACCTGTGACATCAAAGATCCGGCCCAGAATATCAACTGGGTAACGCCAGAAGGTGCGGGTGGCCCCACCTACCCGAATATGTAAGCTAGGGTCAGACCGGGCACTGACTGACGGTTCAGACGCCCGGGCTACTCAAGTTTCAGAGTTCGGTTGTCCCTTGGTGCCATGAGTCCGTGTCAATTGGTTGCGCGAACTCCTAAGCTTGGGTTCGCAATAGGCTATCCGTCGAGGATTTAAGGTATAAAGCGAATATGAACCCCGAAACTTGAGTTCCTAGCCTTCCAATTCAGCCAGTAAGAATCGTGTCCCGCCACTGCTTAGCCAAAGCTTACCCTGATCGTCGGGCGCCGCTGTTTCCAGCGCGCTGGTTTGCCATTGGTACATGACGTTCTGATGAATGCGTGCGGGCAGGTTTCGCCGCCACTGCATGACCGGTTCACCGGATGGGTCGTTTATATCCAGAGGGTGCGCTGCGTCGAGTGGCTGCTGCTCGCCCAGGTTGTTGGTCACGATCCAGGTATCGTCAACGCGCTCGGCTGACACCGCGACGAAGGGCGTGGCCTCGACTCGAATGCCGACTTTCTCGACCGGCGTCACCAGAAAGTAGTCTTCCCCTTCCCGCTTTATGATGGATGCAAACAGCTTGACCATGGCAGGTCGGCCAATGGGGGACCCCTGGTACGACCACTGACCGGACCGGTGAATCACCATATCCAGATCGCCACAGAAGTCCGGGTTCCACTGCTCTACCGGTGGGAAGCGTTGGTCGCCTATCTGTTGCAGCAGGTCATCCAGTCTCATCAGGGCTCTCCTCGGGTTCCGGCCTGCTCGGCCAGGCGGGTCAAAAAGCGTTTGAAACCACGCCGGTCCTGAACCAGTTCCAAGTACATGGGGTTGTTTCTCAGTGACACCATGCCATCGGCCAGCAACCAGACCAGGGTATAGAGGTAGCGCAGGTCATCGTCGTCCTGATGGGACTCCACCCCCCATTGCTGGCGCGCCAGTTCGGTAAACTGCTCCACATGGTTGCGACGCAGGCGTTGCCATTGCTGGAACCGCTCCAAACAACAGTCACTGGCATTTAAATGACTTTCGAGTCGAAGAAAAAGTCCATAATTATCAATGGATTGCAGTCGATAGTTAAGAAACTCTCTCATCAAATGCGCGATGCCCAGTTGCGGCGATTCACGGCACTGTTTGAACAAGGGGCTTAGCCCCAGCTCGTCATTCAACAGCAACGCAGCGTAGACATCGTCCTTGCCACTGAAATAGTGGTAGAAAACAGACCGACTGATGGCGGCGGTTTGAATCAGGCGGGTGACGGACACCTGCTCTTCACCTACCAGCATAAAGAGGTTCAGCGCAGAGCTTAGAATGGCCACTTCGGTGGGGTGCTGGTCGGATACGCTGGCTATAGGCCTGAACATGGTCTAGCTCGTCAGTCGCGGAAAAGCAGGCCGCGCTATTCCCTGCTTACAGGTCAACAGCGCTGTCACCTTACATGGTGTGCGTGGGTTTTTCGGAATTGAGTGCGCCGGCCAGATACGTTTCGATCTTGTCTTTGGCCAACTCGTTCTTCTTGCTGAATTGAACCCCGATGCCGGTCGCCCGGTTGCCTTGAGCACCCCGGGGGGTGACCCAGATAACCTTACCGGCTACCGGAATCTTTTCCGGCTCTTCCATCAGGTTCAGCAACAGAAAGACATCGTCACCCAGGTTGAACTTCTTGTTGGTGGCGATGAACAAACCACCGTTTTTTACAAAAGGCATATAGGCCGCGTACAGCACCGCCTTGTCTTTCATGGTTAGCGACAAGATGCCATTGCGTGGGCCACCGAGTTTTGGATTCATGCGTTTCCTGTCATTTCCAGCCAGCGAGCGGACAATTGTTCGCTCCACATCTGTTGATTCAGGTTCGCCTGCTGCTGCAGGCCCTGTTTTAACTGCACAATATAGTCTCTAAACCGAAAAAGCGACACCGCTGGCAGCCCCTTCAACGCCTGGACGAGATCTTCATCACGCTCCGGCACCGGCGCGGACTGCTGGTTCAACCGGCGAATGGCCGTGTCGACCCACAGCAGGGCCTGGTTTAACAGCGTCTCGGGGTCCTGTTGTTGAATGAATAATGCCAGTGCTGTGAAGTTACGTTCCTGCAGAAAGCAACTGACTTGCCGGTCCCACTGCTCAATGGCTTCATCGGTTACCAGTGCGGCGGCAAGAGGCGCGCCATCGGTCATGGCGAGCCGCTGTTCGGGGCGTTCCAGGCCGTTATCCGTCAGCCACTGCCGGGCGTCTGCAGAGCTCGGTTGCTCCAGCTTGTACAGCCGGCAACGGGACCGAACCGTCGGCAGCATGCGCGACAACGAGGTGCTTTCCAGTAGCAGATAGGTATTGGGCGTCGGTTCTTCGAGCATTTTCAGCACGGCGTTGGCCGCTGCCGTGTTCATTTTTTCACTGTGCGTCAGCCGAATGACTTTGTTCCCGCCCTGCTGGGGGGTTTCATGCATAAAATCTGCAATGCCTCGAATCTGGTCCACCTTGATGGTGAGGCTCTTGCCTTCAGGCTCCAGAACCCGGCTGTCAGGATGGGCCCCGGCCTTAACCAGCAGGCAAGACTTGCATTGACCGCAGGGCTCTATGCCGGGCTGCTTACACAATAAGCCGCGGCGCAAATAGTCGCCCAGCAATGACAGTCCATCCCCTACCCGCCCGACCAGCATCAGCGCATGGGGCAGTCGTTGCCCGGCAACGCTCGTGTTGATCTGGCTGACAATGTCCCGGGTCCAGACGGGCAGTTCATTCATGAGTATCGGGCCTCCAGAGCCTGAATCAGCGCAGCGCTGACCGATTCGATGGAACCGGTGGCATCCAGCCTGACAAAGCGTTGCGGGTCTTCCTGACAGCGGCGTTCATAGCCGGCCCGGCAGCGCTCAAAGAAGGCAATGTCTTCGGTCTCAATACGGTCGAGTTCACCACGCTGCCGGGCGCGGGCAAGGCCCACCTCGGCCGGACAATCGAGCCACAGGGTCAGGTCAGGCCGGAACCCTTCAAGTACCCGGCGTTCCAGGTCCACGATGTGATCCCAGGGAATGCCACGTCCGCCCCCCTGATAAGCATAACTGGCGTCGGTAAACCGGTCGCTGACCACCCACTGGCCTTGGGACAAAGCGGGCAGAATGGCGGCACTGAGGTGCTGCCGTCGGGCGGCAAACACCAGCAGCAGCTCGGTCCAGACATCGACGGGTTCTTCATGGTGGGCCAGCAAGACCCCGCGAATTTGTTCGGCCATAACGGTACCGCCCGGTTCGCGCGTGACCATGGGCTGCCCAAAACGTTCAGTAACCCAACTGGCCAGTACATCCCGCTGGGTAGACTTGCCAGCGCCTTCCAGGCCTTCGATTGAAATGAATTGAGGGTTCACGACCCGCCTCCCTGCTCTTCAGGTGGTGGTGCAGAGCGGTAGTCGTCCCGTCGTTGAAAACGCTGATACTGTCGCACCGCCTGATTATGCTCTTCATAGGTGTCGGAGAACTGATGGGTGCCATCGCCACGGGCGACAAAGAACAGCGTTGTTCCCTCGGCGGGGTCAACCGCGGCCTCTAGCGCCCCGCGACCGGGGTTGGCGATTGGCGTTGGCGGCAAGCCGCTGCGAGTATAGGTATTGTAGGGCGTATCCTGACGCAGGTGACTGCGGGTCAGGTTGCCACTGAATTCCTCACCCAGGCCATAAATCACGGTTGGGTCGGTTTGCAGCCGCATGTTCTGGGCCAGTCGCCGGGAGAAGACACCGGCTATCTCTGGCCGTTCAAAGGCGGCACCGGTTTCACGTTCAATAATGGACGCCAGAATCAGCGCCTCGTAAGGGGTATCTACCTGAGTGGATTCAGAGCGATTTTCCCAGGCACGGGAAAGCTCCTGCTGCATACGTTGATGCGCCTGCCTGAGGATATCCACATCAGCAGTACCTCGTTCAAACAGGTAGGTATCCGGGAAAAACCAACCTTCGGGATGCTGCTGGTCGATGTTCAGCGCTTCCAGTACCGACGCAGTATCGGTGTCCGTGAGGGTATGATCTACGGCCTCGTTAGCGGCCAGTGCAACCAGGAACTGCCGGAAGGTCCACCCTTCGATAAACTGCACGCTGTACTGGATTTTCCGCCCTTCGATCATCCGGTTTACCGCATCGCTGCTGGTATCGGCGGGGCTTACCCGGTATTCGCCCCGCTGAATCGCGGTTTGCTCCTGATACCTCAGCCAAAGCTCATGTGCCCGGGCATACTGAATCCAGCCTTTGGATTCGAAATCACTCAGCACCCGTCTGAGCGAGGCACCTGAAGGCACCGTATAGGTTTGCTCGGAGGTAAGCGCCATTGGGGAATCGATACGATCCTTAAGGTGGAACGCGGCGCCAAAACCCGCACCAAACATCAACAGTACCGCGATAACTATCAGTCGTTTAATCAAGATTCAATCCAATCCGGTGTTGTAGGGAGGCCAGCTCAGTCGGGTCTGCCAGGGGTAGCGGAACGTCATTGAAATGGGTAACACGAACCAGCCCCATCAGGGCGTTGCCAATCAACAGCGCTTCACAATTAGCCAGGTCATCTGGCCTGATGTCTGCGATACCCAACGCATTGTTACTACTGCCTAGCCAACGTCTGCGAATAATGCCATTCACACCTGCTCGTTTCAGCCCTGGCGTTAACCATTGTCCGTCGTGGCGATAAAAGAGATTGCTCATGCTGCCTTCTACCACCCAGCCCTGATCGTCGCACAGCAGTGCTTCATCTGCCTGACGGCTTCGCGCCGCTTGCCTGGCCAGTACGGAATCCAGACGGTTCAGGTGCTTGATGCCTGCCAGAGCGGCGTTGACCGATGCCGGAATGGGCGAGGTCACTAACCGGGCTCCTGATTCATACCAGGGGGCCGGACGGTACTCGAACACTTGCAAAAGTCGGTCGGTTTGCTGGTTTGCCGGGTCGTAATCGTAGCCTCGCCCTGCCGCGTGCCTGCCCAGCGTGATTTTCAGCACCGCTGGCGATTTAACCGTCTTTAACAGGGTATCAATGTCTGTCTGCAGGGTTCGCTGATCCCGCCCGGTCCAGACAAGATCCAAACGAGCTGCGCCTTCCTGCAATCGTTGCAGATGATCGCTTGCAAACCGAAGCCCCTGCCGGGTTACCAGGCAGGTTTCAAACAGGCCATCACCAAACGCCAGCATCCGGCTGGGCAGTGAGAGTTGGTCGGTCGGTTGGCTGTTTAGCAGGCAGGCTAGCATGGGATTCAGGCGCATTGAATGAGCCCGTCAGTGTACCCGATCCCGGACGAGGCGCCCAGTTCGACCAGGGATAAACAAGCAGCGGAACAAGGTGTGCTGACCGCCACGGCCAACGCACTCTGTTCCGCTTTTGGACCTTACACCTTGCTGAAGATCAGGGTGCCATTGGTACCGCCAAAGCCAAATGAATTCGACAAGGCGTGGTTTATCGCCATCTCACGGGCGGTGTTTGGCACGTAGTCCAAATCACAGCCTTCACTCGGCGTCTCCAGGTTGATGGTCGGCGGTGCCACCTGGTCGCGAATGGCCAGCACCGAGAAGATCGCTTCAACCGCACCGGCGGCACCCAAAAGGTGCCCGATCATCGACTTGGTTGAACTCATGACAATCTTGTCGGCATCGGCGCCATAAAGCGTTTTGGCGGCCTGACTTTCGGCTTTGTCGCCGGCTGGCGTCGAGGTGCCATGAGCATTGATGTAATTCACATCAACGGGGTTCAACTTCGCATCCTGCACTGCATTGCGCATGGAGGCGCAGGCCCCGGCACCAGTCTCTGGTGGTGACGTCATGTGATAGGCATCACCGCTCATGCCAAACCCGGTGAGTTCAGCATAAATGGTCGCGCCCCGGGCCTTGGCGTGCTCATACTCTTCAAGCACCATCACACCTGCACCGTCGCCCAGCACAAAGCCATCGCGGTCTTTATCCCAGGGACGACTCGCCCGGGTAGGATCGTCGTTTCGGGTCGACAGCGCGCGGGCAGCACCAAAACCGGCAATGCCCAGAGGCGTAGAGGCCATTTCGGCACCGCCGGCTACCATCACATCGGCATCGCCATAGGCAATGGTTCGCCCTGCATAACCGATGTTGTGCGTACCGGTGGTGCAGGCTGTGGTGATCGCAATGTTAGGCCCTTTGAAGCCGTAATCGATCGACAGATAACCGGCGATCATGTTGATGATGGCCGAGGGCACAAAGAACGGAGAAACCCGGCGTGGCCCGGATTTATTCAGCGCATCGTGATTACGTTCAATGGTATCGAGACCGCCGATCCCGGCGCCGATGGCCAGGCCAATGCGATGGGCATTGCTGTCGGTGGCTTCAATGCCCGAATCACGAATGGCTTCGATGGCGGCCGCATAGCCGTACTGAATGAAGCCATCCATTTTCTTGGTGTCTTTGGGGTTGATGTAGGCGGCCGGATCAAACCCCTTCACCATGCAGGCAAAATTCGTAGTGAACTTCTCGGTATCGAATTTTTCAATGGTGGAAGCCCCGCTCTTACCTGCCAGAATTCCGGTCCAGGTAGAGGTAACATCGTTACCCAGTGGGCTGAGGCAACCCAGACCGGTCACAACGACTCTTCGACGTGACATAGTGTTCTCCAAATAAAAAGCCGTACTGTCTGACGACAATACGGCTTGAATCCAGAGCGGTATAGCCGGATGGCTACCGCACTTAGCCCAGGTGGGCGTTGATGTAGTCGATCGCGTCCTGAACAGTACCCAGCTTCTCAGACTCTTCGTCCGGAATCTCGGTTTCAAACTCTTCTTCCAGAGCCATCACCAGGTTTACGGTGTCCAGAGAGTCAGCACCCAGGTCGTCTACGAAAGACGCCTGTGCAGTTACGTCTTCTTCTTTCGCGCCCAGCTGTTCACAGACGATTTTCTTTACACGATCTTCAATGTTGCTCATTACGAACACTCCCTACTTGGAATTGCACTTCAAGGTGCGATTTAGTGTATTAAACGTTATTCGTTACCGGCAAGTCAAAACTGGCCGGTCAACCCATGTACATGCCACCGTTCACGTGCAATGTTTCACCCGTGATGTACGACGCCTGGTCACTGACCAGAAACGCTACGGCAGCGGCAATTTCGTTCGGATCACCCATACGACCCAGCGGGATTTGCTTGAGCAGTGTTTCCCGTGTGGCCTCTGGTAGCTCATGAGTCATATCGGTCTGAATAAAACCCGGTGCCACCGAATTCACGGTGATATTACGCGAACCGACCTCTCGCGCCAATGATCGGGTCAACCCTTCGAGCCCGGCTTTGGCCGCGCAATAGTTTGCCTGACCCGCGTTGCCCATGGAAGCGACCACCGACGAAACATTCACAATACGACCAAAACGGGCCCGCGTCATCGATTTGATCACTGCCTTGCTCATACGATAGGCCGAAGACAGGTTGGTGTCGATCACCGAGTCCCACTCTGCTTCTTTCATGCGCAGGAAGAGATTGTCTTTGGTGATACCGGCGTTATTGATGAGCACTTCGGGAGTGGCGTCGGCTGCTTTCAGGTCCGCCATCAGCTGGTCGATAGACTCCGGACTGGTCACGTCAAGCGTGTAGCCTCGTCCTTCGATACCAGCGGCTTGCAATCGCTCGGAGATAGCCTGTGCACCCGATTCAGACGTTGCGGTTCCGGCAATACGATAGCCCTGACGGCCAAGTGTTTCGGCAATGGCGGCGCCAATGCCTCGGCTGGCGCCCGTAATCAAAACCCACTTGTGATCACTCATGCGTTACTCCCTATGCGTTCCTGAAAAGCTGCCAACGACCCAAGGGCCGACAAGGTCAGCGTTTTCTCAATGCGCTTGTTCAAGCCGGATAGTACCTTACCGGGACCGCATTCAACGGTCTCACTAACGCCAAGACGGACCAGTTCAGTGACCGATTGCGACCACAATACCGGACGATACAGTTGTTCGACGAGGTTCTGCTTTAGCGCAGCGGCGTTGCTTTCGGCCGCGGCCGAAACGTTTTGAATGATTGGCAGCTCTGCGTTTTGCCAGTTGAGCGTATCCAGATGACTGGAAAGCTGTGCCGCAGCGTCTTTCATCAATGAGCAATGCGAGGGTACAGAGACCGGCAGCGGCATCGCCCGTTTAGCGCCTGCGGCTTTGAGCGTCTCTATGGCACGCTCTACGGCGGCAACAGAGCCGGCGATAACCACCTGACCCGGAGTGTTGAAATTAACCGCTTCAACGACGTCACCCTGAGCCGCTGCGGCACAGCCATCAATCACGGCCTGATCGTCGAGACCCAGAATGGCCGCCATGCTGCCCTGCCCTGCGGGTACGGCGGCTTGCATCAGCTGACCCCGTTTCTCGACCAGCACAGCAGCGTCCGCCAGCGGTAATACGCCAGCGGCGACCAGCGCGGAATATTCACCCAGGCTATGACCCGCCAGATAGTCAGGCCGGGCGCCACCCTCAGCTTGCCATAAACGCCACAAGGCGATGCTGGCCGTGAGCAGTGCCGGTTGCGTCTTTTCGGTCTTGTTCAATTCTTCGGTGGGCCCTTCACTGACCAGCGCCCACAGGTCGTAACCCAAAGCGTTGGAGGCTTCTGCGAAAGTTTCCTGAATCAACGGGTACTGCTCAGCCAGATCCGACAACATGCCGACCTGCTGGGATCCCTGACCCGGAAAAACGAAGGCGAGTTTTTGGCTCATGCAATACGTTCCTGTTGTTGTAGAGACTCAGCCTGGCGGCCCGACCCAAGGGGTCGACTCACTGAATATCCCAGTGGCGTGCATTATGGTCGCAACAACCGCTCAGTAAAGGCGAACCCTGTTAAAACATTTATGAATTCCGGGAACAGCTAGAGCGGCATTGTTGACGCACGAAATCAGATAAAGGCTGATAAGCCTTATACCCCAGTGACCGCACGCTCCGACAATGCATCGAGCTGAGCCTGAATCGACAGGCACCAGTCACCTTCACTGGCCTCTATGGCCCGGTTCAACGCAGCCTGAAAAGCAGCTCCGGTAGCGTCGCCATGGCTTTTAATCAGAGTCATGTCAGTACCCGCGAGCAGCGCCCCATTGCTACGTCTGGGATCGAGCTGTCGCATCACCGGCCTCAGCCGATGCCGCAACAATCGCCCAAGTATTTTTCCCGTCACATCCCGGCTTAACGCCTGCCGTATGGCGCCCAGAGTAAGAT
The DNA here is from genome assembly GCF_004000275.1 of Saccharospirillum alexandrii. Classification (GTDB taxonomy): domain Bacteria; phylum Pseudomonadota; class Gammaproteobacteria; order Pseudomonadales; family Natronospirillaceae; genus Saccharospirillum; species Saccharospirillum alexandrii. The sequence continues at coordinate 671,031 of NZ_RCIP01000001.1, read as the reverse complement.
CCAGCGTACCTTCGGCCGCCTTGATAACCGCATTCCCGGTAAAGCCGTCGGTAATCACCAGATCCAGGTCTCCGCGAAAGACATCGCCTGCCTCAACAAAACCACGGTAGTCAACATCGGGCCAGCGCGCCAGTTGCTCCGCCGCCTGGCGAATGGAGTGCGGCCCCTTATTGGGCTCCACGCCGAGATTGAGCAGTGCCAGCCGAGGTTTTCGGCCCAGTTGCCCCGAGGCAATGGCCACACCTACGGCCGCAAAACCGAGCAATTGTTTCGCCGTGGCCGAAAACGAAGCGCCCAGATCAAGCATCAGCATCGCGTCTTTGGAAGTAGGCACCCAACTGACCAGAACTGGCCGATCCAGAGCCGTGTGAACACGGCCGTGACGATGCAGTAAGGCCATTAAAATGCCGGTGTGTTCCGATGAAACCACCGCATCGAACCGTTGCTGGCTCAACTGAGAAACCGCCTGCTCTATGCTGCTGCCGTAGTCGTTACGTAATAACCGGCCGGGATTCAAATTGGAAGGCAAAGCACCGGTGCAGGATTCAAAACGAAGATTATCTGGCAGGACTGGCATGGCAGTCTGGCGCTTGGAGGTGCCGAACAGAATACCGCTGTGCTGGGGGTGGGTCTGAAAAAAACGGATAGAGGCAGGAAGCAAATGGGAGGGGCCGAAATCCCCTCCCTCTAGATCAATGGCCAGAACAGCCATTGAGTGTTACTCGACGTCCGCTTCAGCGACGACCTTACGACCTTTGTAAAAGCCATCTGGGGAAACGTGGTGACGACGGTGAGTTTCACCGCTGGTAGGATCAACCGACAAAGCGGTTGTCGTCAATGCATCGTGCGAGCGACGCATTCCGCGACGTGAACGGGTCTTCTTGCTTTTCTGAACTGCCATGGCCGGGGCCTCCTAAATAGGACACTTAAAATATCAGTAACGGGCGCTGTGCGCATGGCCCGGTTGCAGGCCACCCATCACTGTGAAACTGTCAGGATCTCTTCAGAGATTCCAGTACCTTAAACGGATTGTCTTTCACCGGTGTTTCTTCAACCCCGGCGTCATCCGGTTTAAATTCAGTCTGTATCTGACACTCGCCTTCGTCATGCATCGCATGCATTGGCAAGCACAGTAACAACTCGTCTTCGACCAGTTCCGCGACCACCAGAGGTTCGTCTGGCAGCAACATCAGCGGGTCGATATCTGCAGGCAACGCTTTTGCCATTTCATCGTTGTACACCACGGCCATGGTAAAGTGACCGTCGAGTGCCACCGATACTGGCTGCAAGCACCGCTGACATTCGAGTACAACCTTCCCAGACACATCGCCTGTGACCATGCGGCGCTGCTCGGCGTCACGATTAAAGTTTAAAGCGGCTTTAAACTCGGCATCCTGACTGAGCACCACATCCGTCAGACGTGACAACCGGGTTGACGGCACAACACCCTCAAGATTCTGGGGGCCTTGATCTGCCAACTTATAGGCATCAACGCGTTCTGGGAGCTCGGATTTCGACATAGGCGCGGTATGATACGGATGAGACCGTTCAAGTCAAAGGCTTTTTGGCTCAAATGGCCGATAAACAGTAGGCTGTGAGGCATTGGCTACCCAATTCACACAAACCACCCCGACCTTTAAGGAGCACAACCATGTTGCCACCGGTATTGCTGGCCTCAACATCACCGTATCGGGCGGAACGACTGACCAGCCTGAACGTGCCCTTCGAACAGGCTAAGCCCGACATGGACGAGACGCCCCTGCCTGGTGAATCGCCTTTTGATCTGGCGATGCGCTTGGCTAGGGGCAAGGCCCGCAGCCTGGTGGATTCCCACCCGGGCTATCTGATTATTGGCAGTGATCAGACCGCTGCCGATGACCGGGGTACCCTGCTGGACAAACCTGGCAATCTGGCCCGCGCGGTCGATCAACTGACACGATGTTCAGGCACATCCCTGACGTTTTACAGTGGTGTCGCACTCGCCGGCTACTCCGACGATGCCTGGGTGGTCACGACTGAAGTCGTTTTCCGGGATCTGACCCGGGCGGAAATTGACCGTTACCTCGACCGGGAGCGCCCGTTCGATTGCGCGGGCAGCTTCAAGGTTGAAGCGCTGGGGATTACCCTGTTTCAGTCAGTCCGGAGCGACGACCCCAACGCCCTGATCGGATTACCGCTGATTTCACTGGCGGCCAAGCTTCGCGAGGCAGGGTTTGCCCTGCCCTGATAGCCTTGCCCGCCACTCAGCGCAGCTCGATGGACTCGGTGGCTCCCAGCTTGACCAGGGTTTCAGCGACCGAAACGCCAAGGTTGCGGGCAAACTGCTGCAGCGGTGAAGGTCTTAGTGTGAAATCAACGGTATTGGGGTACCCCAGTTCGCGGGCCAGTTCAGAGGTTGATTTCAGTCCGTCGACCAGGCCGAGCTCCAGCGCCTGGGTGCCCGTCCAGACCAGTCCGGAGAACAACTTGTCGTTGTCAGTGACCAGCCGGTCACCACGACCCTCTTTAACATCGCTGATGAACTGTTGGTGCACGTTATCCAGCAAGGCTTCAAACAAGGCCCGCTCTTCGGGATCAACCGGCTGAAACGGATCCAGAAAGGTTTTGTGTTCACCCGAGGCGAAAGAGCGACGTTCGATGCCCACCTTCTCAATCAGTTCTTCAAAACCAAAACTGGCAGCTGTCACGCCGATTGAGCCCACCAGGCTGGAACCGTTGGCATAGATGTTCTCAGCGGCCGAGGCAATGTAATAGGCCCCGCTGGCACCGGTATCGGCAATAACCGCATGTATCGGTATGTCTTCATGCAATGATCGCAGGCGCTGAATTTCGTCGTAAACATAGGCCGATTGTACCGGGCTGCCACCGCCACTGTTGATGCGGACAATAACGGCCCGGGTATCCTCATGATCCATGGCATTGCGCAACGATGTTACGATTGCATCGGCATTGGCCGGCTCACTCTGTGAGATCAAGCCACGCACATCGACAATGGCCGTGTGCCCGCCCGTTTTTTCCGGAACCCCGACACCAATGTCACTGTTGCTGATAAACAGCCACAACAGTGCAAACAGGTAAATAAAGGTGAGCAACTTGAACACGATGCCCCAGCGCCGTTGTTTCTTCAGCTCGGCGGTATTGGCCATCACCACCTTTTCGATCAGCTGCCACTCTTTGCGGGAGCCAGCCCAGGAATCATCAGACGATTCCTGCTGCGGAGTTTTTCCAAACATTCAATCAGTTTCCTGTCAGTGACTGGGAGGTCTGTGTTATGTGTTAGTTGAGATCGCGCGTTTTATTGGCCAGAGCGGTCAGCAGACGCTCTAGCGCTGGATCAAGTGGTGCCGTCAGGGTCAGCAGTTCGCCCGTCACGGGGTGCGGCACGGTCAGTTGTGCTGCATGCAGAAACAGCCGGCCCAGCCCTAAATCCCGGGCGACCGCTTCAGCCCGGCTGGACTGGTACTTGGAATCACCCAGAATTGGATGACCCGCATACTGGGTATGTACCCGAATCTGATGCGTTCTGCCTGTCACCGGCTGCGCTTCCACCCAACTGCAGCGTTCAAAGGCTTTCAGCAGCCTGAACCGGGTCTGGGAGGGCTTTCCATCCGGCGCGACGCTGACCATACGCTCGCCGCCCTGAGCCTCGTTTTTGCGCAAGGGTACATCAACAAAGCGCTGCTCTTCAGGCCAGTGCCCGTGCACCAGACACCAATACACCTTTTTTACGTCTGTTTTATGCCTGAAAACGTCTTGCAGCGCTTTCAGGGCGGAGCGTTTCTTGGCGATCAGTACCACACCTGAAGTATCCCGGTCGAGCCGGTGAACCAGTTCAACAAATTTCAATTCTGGCCGGATGATCCGATACGACTCAATCAGCCCCAATGAAATACCCGACCCACCGTGAACAGCCAGGCCATGAGGTTTGTTGAGGGCAACCAGCACATCATCCTCATACAGGATGGCTTTATCAAGCTGGTGGCGCAGTGCCTGGCTCGGAACCGCCGTATTGACCGGCTTTTCAGCAATGCGGACCGGAGGGATACGCACCGTATCCCCGCCTTCAAGGCGATACTCAGGCTTCACCCGCTTGCCATTAACCCGGACCTCACCCTTGCGCAACACCCGGTAAACCCGGCTCTTGGGCACTGACTTCCAATGACCGATCAAAAAGTTATCGATGCGCTGACCGGCCCGGTCTTCTTCAACTTCATACAGTTCGACGTTTGCCACAATGCCCTGCTTTGCCAATACCGGTGCCCGGCTTAAATATCGCTACCTTTATTGCCTTGTAGCAAGCAACTTGCTGTAACAGCACTAACGGTAATGAGGTGCTTGCCATGGAAAGGCAAGTTACCGGTGTCATTGTACCAGCAGTCGCTCCATGAAAGGAGGCTTCGCGACGCTACCGGGCGGGCCATACCGCCCGCTCCGCTAAGTGATTGTTCAACCGGGACTCTACTGCTACACTGTTACTCGCTGGGATTCTGATCTTCCTACCGCCCAGAGACCACACAGGCGGCAAGGGGCAGACCCCCCAACCTGTTGCGCCGACGTTACGTGCAACTCAAGAATCGGTTGGGCAGCAAGTACAGTTTGAAACAGCGTATGACGATGGGGTCATATGGAAGAAAGCACTTCACCACAAACGCGCAAGTGCTTCTAAATAGAGCAGGCATCCCCATAAGACTCTGTCCGTTTCCCCATTGTTAATGGAAAACACCGATCCACTGTGCTGGCGTTGTCGCCTGCACCGACCTGTGTGTTACCGATTTCTATCGGTGTTCGCCCGCCTGTATCCCTGCCCTTGCTGCTCTGTCACCCATGCTTTACTACAGAGTATCGTTCCTCAATGAAAAGAATGTTAATCAATGCAACCCAGTCAGAAGAATTGAGGGTTGCCCTGGTCGATGGCCAGAAACTCTATGACCTGGATATTGAAACTGGCTTTCGCGAGCAAAAGAAAGCCAACATCTACAAAGGCAAAATCACCCGCGTAGAACCCAGCCTTGAAGCAGCTTTTGTCGATTTTGGCGCCGAACGCCACGGCTTTCTCCCTCTGAAAGAAATCGCCCGCGAATACTTTGTCGATGCCAACATGTCCTCTCGTGCGAACATCCGCGAGCTGGTCAAAGAAGGCACCGAAGTCATTGTGCAGGTCGACAAGGAAGAGCGCGGCAATAAGGGCGCTGCTCTGACTACTATGGTCAGCCTGGCCGGTCGTTATCTGGTGCTGATGCCCAACAACCCGCGCGCTGGTGGTATCTCGCGTCGCATTGAAGGTGATGAGCGCGCCCAGATTCGTGAAGCCCTGCAGGGCGTGACCATTCCCGATGGCATGGGCTGCATTGTCCGTACTGCCGGTATTGGGCGCAGTGCCGAAGAATTGCAATGGGACCTCGACTACCTGATCCAACTGTGGGATTCCATCAAACAAGCGTCCGAAGGCCGTTCTGCACCCTTCCTGATCCTGCAGGAAAGCAACGTCATTCTGCGTGCGATCCGCGATTACCTGCGTCAGGACATCGGCGAAGTATTAATCGACAGCAAAGATGCCTACCAGTACGCACTGGATTTCGTGCAGAAAGTGATGCCGAATTATCAGAGCAAACTGAAGCTCTACGAAGACCCGGTGCCGCTGTTCAACCGCTACCAGATTGAAGCGCAGATCGAAAGCGCCTTTCAGCGCGAAGTAAAGCTGCCCAGTGGCGGCTCGATCGTTATCGACCCGACCGAAGCTCTGGTCTCGATCGACATCAACTCAAGTCGCTCGACCAAAGGCGTTGATATCGAAGAAACGGCCTTCCACACCAATCTGGAAGCGGCCGAAGAAATTGCCCGTCAGTTGCGCTTGCGTGACATGGGCGGCCTGGTGGTGATCGACTTCATCGACATGAACCAGTCCAAGCATCAGCGTGAAGTGGAAGCGCGCATCAAGGATGCTACCTCCCCCGACCGTGCCCGTGTTCAGGTAGGCCGACTGTCCCGTTTTGGTCTGCTGGAAATGTCCCGGCAAAGACTGCGTCCTTCACTGGGCGAAACCAGCGGTATTGTGTGCCCACGTTGTAATGGCCACGGCATTATTCGCGATGTGAAATCACTGTCACTGGCCATACTGCGACTGATCGAAGAAGAATCACTGAAAGAGCGCACCGCTCAGATTCGTGCCATTGTACCGTTGACCGTGGCTACCTTCCTGTTGAATGAAAAACGGGAAGCCATCTTCGATGTCGAGCGTCGTCAGAAAGTTCACGTTCTGATTGTGCCCAACACGCAAATGGAAACTCCGCACTATGAAGTCGTGCGTCTGCGTGACGATGACGAAACGCTGGTCAACGCCGAGCCCAGCTACGCCTTGAAACTGGAAGAAAAACCGTCTGAAACCGAAACGGTTCTGGAAGCGCAAACCAAGCCCCAGGAAGCCGCCATTTCCAGCCTGCAGGTAACGCCGCGTGCGCCGGTACCGCCGTCTGCACCGGAAGCCAGCAGCGAAGCTCCGGCCAAGCCTGCCCGCGCGGCCGCAGAATCAACGGTGGAAAAGCGCCGCACTGAGGGCAAAGGTCTGTTTTCCCGACTGGGTGGCTGGGTAAGCCAGTTGCTGGGATCCGACGATGAAGCCCAAAAACAGGAAAAGCCAGCGACCGAACGCAAACCGGACAACCGTTCGCGCCAGCGCGATGACAACCGCGGCAACCGTCGCAGCCCTAACCGGAACAACCGCAACCGTAATCGTGATAGCAGCCGGGAGTCGGGTCGAGATAACACTCGCGACAGCAATCGTGACAGTGGCACCAGCAACCGGGATTCGAACCGTGACGGTGCTTCGCGAGGCAATGGCCGCAATGCGGGTCGTGGATCGCGTGACCGTGATGCGGTGGCAACACCTGACGCCAGCACAAAAGAAACCAAGCAACCGGTAAAAGACTCTGCTCCATCGGCACAAAACGGGGCAGATTCGACCGAGAACCAGAATGATCGCCGGCCGCGCCAGCCGCAAATGAAGCGTCGTGAAGAACGAGACGACAGCACCGGACGCGTGCCTCTGGCCGAAGTCGGCAAGAACCGTCAGGTTCGGGGCATCAGCAAAAACGCCAGCAAGCGGCCCAACCCGGAAAAACCCGGTGAAATCATCAGCGACATCCAAACCGTCATTGAGATGATCAGCACCAAGTCGGCTGATGATGCGCGTGCCGCTGCTAAGGTAAGAGCCGATGAAGCGGCTGCGTCGACTGAGTCGACGGCTGAGACGACACCCAACACTGATGCACCACAGACCGATGCCACCCCCAGCACGGTCGAGTCAAATGACAAGGTACACAGCGAGCCGTCCAAGCTGGAAGAGTCGCCCAACCCCCGGGTTGAGCACGAAGTGATCAACACAGAAGATAACGCGGCAACCTCGCAACCGGTCGATCAGGATGAACCCTCCGATTCTGCCCCTGCAACGTCACCTTCAGCAGAGTCAGACGTTAAACCAGCCGCTGCCGAAACCAGAGTTGTTGAAAACGTCGACACACCTGCGGAAAACACTGAGTCTGAAACACACAGCGATACCGTAGAAGCAAAGGCAACCACTGCGGCAACCGTGGAAGAAACGTCAGCCTCTGAGCCTGCTGAAACATCGACTGAAACCGCGCCAGAAGTGCCGGAGCCTGTTAATCGGGGTGAATCTGAATCCGGCGAAACGCCCGCACCGGCGCAAGCAGTTACGGAAGAGCCTCAGCAGAGCGCTTCGGTACAGTCCGCCGAGACCCCGGAAACTGAGCAAACCACCGCTCAGGATGGCGAAGAAGACGTCGCCAAGCCAGCCGGCCGGGCACCGAACGATCCTCGTGAAGTGCGTCGTCGCAAGATGGCTGAACAGCAAGACAAGTAACCCTTGTCTTACCCATAAAAAAACCGGCTTCGGCCGGTTTTTTTATGGGTGTTTCCTGCAAAGGCTTCAGGTCCAAAAACGTGGTTCGGGTTCGAGCAGAACCTGGAATCGTTCAAACACGGCATCCTGAACATGGGCTTGCCAATCCAGTATGGATGACGCTGCTGCCCGATTTGGGTTGACCAGCACCAGGGCCTGGCGTTCGTAACAGCCCACGCCATCGTCATTGTGTCGTCCGCGCAGCCCACACTGATCGATCAACCAGCCAGCGGCCAGTTTCCAGCCTTCTGGTTGTTCATAAACCACCAAATCATCGTGTTGAACCAACAACGCTTCATATTGCTCGAAAGAAATAACGGGGTTCTTGAAAAAGCTGCCTGCATTCGGAAGGTGGTTGGGGTCTGGCAGGCGTGACTGTCGAATCGCAATAACCGCTTCCATCACGTCCTGTGCGTTCAGATCAGGCTTCGTTGCCAATGCCTGCAATGGGCCGTAGGACAATTTCGGCACAAAAGTTCGACTCAACTCTAGCTCGACCGCCGTGATGATGAATCGATTCTCCAATTGTTTGAACACACTGTCCCGATAACCAAACTGACAGGCCTCCCGGGTGAAATATCGCCAGCGTTCCTCGAGAATATCGTAGGCCTCAACCCGGTACAGACAGTCCGCCAGTTCAACACCATAGGCGCCAATATTCTGAACCGGCGCAGCCCCAACGGTACCTGGAATCAGCGCCAGGTTTTCAATACCGGAACCGCCCTGTGCCACCAGATCAACGACGGTCTGATGCCAGGACTCCCCTGCCCCCAAACGCCAGCGTTGGCGGTCAGATTCAGTCTCAACCCGAGTCTTACCGCGAATGGCGACCTTGACCGTCAGTCCACTGACCTGCTCGTTCAGCACCAAGTTGCTTCCGCCACCCAGAGCTCGAATGGCCATACCCCGGGCGCTTGCCCAGCGCACCAGCGCCGGCAAATCCCGGGGGTCGGTGAGTTCTGCGCACCAGGCGGCCGTTGACGGAACAGCCAGGGTATTGGCGGCTGAGAGGTCTACCTGAGGCAGTGGATCGATCGTCATCGTGTGGCAGTCTGCAGGTGCGTCAACAAACCGTGGCTGGCTTGTTCACACAGGTCCAGCACCGTTGCAAAACCCTCGTCGCCACCAAAATAGGGGTCGGGAACGTCCCGCAGTTCGGTAACCGCCGCAAAATCCAAAAATAATGCCACGGTTGCCCGATGGGACTCGGGGGCCATTGCGTTCAGGTTGATTAAATTATCGGAATCCATCGCCAGAATGTAATCAAACCGATGAAAGTCTTCAGGGGTGACTTGTCGGGCTCTCAGGTGATCCAGTTTGTAGCCTCGCGCGCGCGCCGCAGCCTGACTTCTCGGATCGGGTGCTTTGCCAAGGTGATAGGCCGCCGTGCCAGCTGAATCGACCTCGACGTCTGCTGCCAGTGGCGAGTCAGCCAGCCGGGCTTCAAACACCGCCTGGGCCGTAGGAGAACGGCAAATATTACCCAGGCATACGAATAGGACCGATGTCGATGTTGGCTGAGTGTCTGTCATGGGATCTCCTTGCTAAACAGGGCGCGCACCGCTTCCAGGTCTTCCCGGGTGTCGACACCGGCCGGAACCGGTTGCGCAGCCGGCGCTGCAACAATACAGGCGCCATGCTCCATAAACCGCAGTTGCTCGAGTTTTTCCAGTTGCTCCAGCGGGCTTTCTGGCCAGTCAATAAAGGCATCCAGTGCGCTCTTGCGATAGGCGTACAAACCAATGTGCCGTTTCCAGACGCCTTCTGGTGACGTCTGGGTGTTGTCCCGATCAAACGGAATACCGGCCCGGCTGAAGTACATGACTTCACCGTCTTGCCGTTGCACCAGTTTTACCGCATTGGGATTGGTGACCATAGCCAGACTGGCAACCGGCTCGTAGAGCGTAGCAACCTGAGCCTGGGGATTTTGCTCCAGTAATTGGGCGACCTGCAAGACGTTGTCAACAGGCATCAGCGGTTCATCGCCCTGCACATTGACGATGATGTCATCGGGATTCAACCCCAGTTGCTCAGCCGCCTCCTGCAACCGGTCGGTTCCTGAAGGATGATCGGCCCGGGTCATCACAACGCTGAACCCGGCCTGCGAGACGACATGCCGTATTTTCTCGTCATCGGTGGCGACCACAATCTGGTCGGCGCCACAGGCCTGCACCGCCATGGCCACTCGAACCACCATGGGCTGCCCGGCAATATCGAGCAAGGGTTTACCTGGTAATCGGCTGGAGCTGTAGCGGGCCGGTATCATGATTATGGTTGCCATCTTTAGACGCTCCTGAGGGCAGATTCTATGGAGTCCAGCAAGTCAGCCGGTAATTCGGGTTCTAGCCTGACAACGTAACAATGGTCTGGCCAGGGCCTGGCCAATTTAACCGCGTCTTTTTCCGTCAATACCAGGGGTAGCCCAGCATCAGCCAACCAGTCTGGCGGGACGGGTCTATGATCGCCAGGGGAATGAGTGGCCTGCAGACGAAACCCCTGCTCTGCCAATTGCTGATAAAAACTTTGCGGGTAACCGATGCCGGCACAGGCACGGATTTCAGCGTTTTTGGCCAGGGAATGGCCCTGTTCGTTGACGGGCCATTGGGGATTGAGTGCCAGCACCGCATCAACGTCAAGGTCGGCTGGTCGCTGCCCTTTGGCTACCCGCCATTGGACCGTGGTTAGTCGATCAGCGGGTTCACGCAATGGCCCGGCTGGCAGCATTTTGCCGTTACCGAGGCCTCGCACACCATCGATCATGACCAGCTCAAGATCACGGCCCATCCGGTAATGCTGCAAGCCATCATCACTGACGACCACGTCCAGCGCGTGGTGTTTAACCAGATGTCGCACCGCCCGGTCGCGATCGGGGTCTACAACCACAGGGCAGCCCAATTGCTGTGCCAGGGTTTTGGGTTCATCACCACACTGGCGAGCATCGGTGTCAGTGGTTACGAGAAGCGGATAATGATGGCTGTGTCCGCCATAACCGCGCGACACGATACCACAACGCATCCCCCGCTCATGAAGTGAGGACACCAGAGCCTGAATGGCTGGCGACTTACCGGTGCCGCCAACTGTCAGGTTACCCACGACCAAAACGGGCACTCCGTAATGGCCTTTATGGCGCTGATGAAACCGGCGCCGGGCAATCAACCCGGCCAGCCAGCTTAGAGGCAGTAGCAGCCGGGCTACCAGCGTGAGTGGTTTAACGTACCAGAAGTTCATTCGCTACTTGCCGGCGCCATCGATCAGGGGCTTTCCGGTACCTGGGTCGCGTAGCTGACCCGATAGAACCCCATTTGACCCACAGCATCCAGCACGTAGACCATCGCCTGGTGCGGTGCCTGGGCATCGCCGGTAATGATGACGGTGGTATCCCGGCTGCTGCCTGCCATTTCGGCCAGCGCCTGCTTGAGGGATTCGGTATCAGAGCGCAGCAAGGGCGTGTTATTCACCGCGTACTGGCCCTGGGCATCGACCTGAATTTCAATCGGTCGTTCATCACCGAGCACGGCCTCACTGCTGCTCTCAGGCAGATCGATCTGCAACTGGGTTTCACGCGTGAAGGTGGTCGATACCATAAAAAAAATCAGCAGGAGGAACACAACGTCAATCAGTGGCGTTAGATTGACTTGCGCTTCTTCCTGGCGGCTGCGTCTGAATCGCATGGGCGGCTCCCGTCAGCTCGACTTGGCATCGGAATGAATGGCATCAACCAGTTTGGCGCTGTCCTGTTCCATGATAACCAGCAGATCATCCACCCGGCGGGTCAGCGCACGGTGAAAAATAACCGCGGGTATGGCTACGCTCAAGCCAGCGGCGGTAGTAATCAGTGCCTGGGATATACCGCCGGCCAGTACGCCTGTGTTGCCACTGCCCTGAACCATGATGGCGGTAAATACTTCGATCATGCCCAATACCGTGCCCAACAAACCCAACAGAGGTGCGATCGCGGCAATGGTGCCCAGGGTGCTCAGAAACTTTTCCATTTCATGGGCGACATGATTGCCTGCTTCCTGAATGGCGTCCTTCATGGCTTCACGGCCATGCTTGGATGCCGTTAATCCGGACGACAAAATATAGCCAAAGAGACTGCCGCTTTTCAGCTCCTTGATCTTGGCCGAATCCAGTTCGTGGTTCTTGATCCACATCCAGACTTTTGGCAACTGATCTTTGGGCATTACCTTGGCCAGGCGTAACGCCCAAAACCGTTCGACCGTAATGGCAATGGCGACGATGGAACACAACACAATGGGGACCATCAACCACCCACCGGCTTTAATAATTTCAAACACTTAGCGTACCTCCATAGACTCCGGCGTAATTTACCATACTGTTTCCGTCAGAACATGGCTTTAAAACAGGTTGTGAAATAATTCTCATTTAAGCCAGCGCTTCCGAAAGGCGGAGCGGTAATCGTTCAATTGCATTCGCCCGTCTTTGACGGTCAACCTGAAGGTTCCCAGGTCCGCCGTATTGTGCAACGTTCGGCCATGGCGTCGGGTGTATGCCACCAGATCGGCATTGGGCCAGCGTGGCAGGTGCCGGTCTCCAGAACTGACCAGCAGCAAAGCCTCTGGGCTGGCATCCAAAAAAGCAGAAGCACTGCTGGTTCGACTGCCATGGTGACCAACAACAATGGCCGCGGCTGGAAATAACTCCGGGCGCGCCTGCAGTAACCAGTACTCTACCATTCGACTGGCGTCACCCGTGATCAGCACTGCTCCGGCAGACGTTGGAACCCAGATTACGCATGAGGTGTCATTGCTGCTGGCCTGCAACGCCAGCGGGACCGGAATCAATTCAAACGGCAGCGAATTTTGCCGGGCACCCATGCGATGGCAATTGCGCCAGCCGGGCCGCCCACTCAGCTGAGCCAGCCGATCAGGATTACCAGACACCCGGCTGGCCCCGGGCCATTCCCGCACGGCCCAATAAGCCCCCCCGGCATGGTCGGCATCAGCGTGACTGACCAGAAGCCCGGCAGGCTGAATGGACTCACGCCGATACCAGGGTGCCAGACGCTGCCGGGCAACGCTGCTGCCATCCTGCCACTGACCCGCCAGGTCATAGAGCCAGGTTTGGTCTGGCCACTGCAACACCATGGCCTGACCATGGCCAACATCCAGCAATGTCATTTGAAAGGTGTCGATGTCAGATCTGGAGGAAGCCATGACCATGGCAACTACCACCAGTAATGGCGTGGCAATCCAGCGTACCGTTCGTTCCACGGTCTGGCTCAGCAACCACCACAGCAATAGGGAGACCAGACCGATTTGCCACCAGGTCCAGGCCGGAGCCGACTGATACCAGGGTGACACCCACTCAAGCAACGCAAGGGCAAAGCCAACCACCCACTCATAACCACTGACCCAGGCAATGCCAGGGAACAACAGTATAAAGAGTGACCATGGCAGCAGGAGCAAGGTCACCATCGGTATCATCAGGGCATTGATGAGCAGCGACAAGGGATGCCAGACAAACCCCATCGCCGCGGTAATGGGAATCATCAACAGCGTCAGTGCGGCTTGCAGCTTAAGTGCCAGCCAGACGGTTGAATGATCGCGTTGCGACCAACGCTCGGCGAGACGAACGATGATCGCCACCAGTAAAAAGCTCAGCCATGCCCCAGTACTGAGCCAGGCCTGAGGTCGAAAGAGCGTAATGACGACCGCTGCACACGCCAGCACATCGAGCGCAGTGAAGCGTCGCCCAACACTCAGGGCGAGCAGTGGAATAGCCAGCATGACCCAGGCCCGCAAAGCGGGAAATCCAAACCCGGTCAGGCCAACAAAAGCCCCGCACAGCAATGCCACCCAAGCCAGTTGCAGGTAAAAGCTCCGGTTCAGCGGTATGCCGGGCAGGAGCAACAAAGCACGACCCAGCAGCACCCCCCAGGCGGCAACCATGCCCACATGCATACCACTGACGACCATCAGATGTTTCAACTGAGTCTGCTCGAACAGATCACCCAGATGAGCGGGCAAACTGGAAGACCACCCCAGACTGAGCGCAGACCAGATGGCCTGCGCATCTGCGCTCTGAAACTGCGGTGACGCCCGGTCGTGCAGTCGCACAGGTACACCCGGCTGTCGCGTTACGGTGTGAATCTCCCGCAAGCTGCCCAGCGCATCGATGCGTTCACTGAAATAGTAGCGCGTCGCATTAAACTGACCGGGTATCAGCGCGCCGACGGGTTTTCTGAGTCGGAAATTGCCCCGAACGCAGTCACCCGCGCGCAGGATTCGCCCGACATCGGCGGTGAACCGCAACTGACGTAACGCCAGTTCGGCCGGCTGATCGGTCACCGTCGCGACGGCGGATTGATAATCCTCGAATACCCGAGCCGGTTGAGACAGGCAAACGGCCAGTTCCGCAGTCTTGTGTTGCCACTGAGGAGGTAATAGGAAGCGCGCTTCATATTCCAGCCGCAACAACAAGGTGGCCGTAAAAACCAGCAGCAGTAAAGCCAGGGAGGGCCGAAACCAGAGAGTGACCAACACGACCAGTGCGACCAATCCGCTGGCCCAGCCAACACCGGTGTAAAACCACAGTAAGGGCAGGCCTATACTCAGCACTGCCAGGCTGGTCATACCCTTGACCATATAGAGCTGGCTCCTTTAAACAGGCATACTGTCCGCCTACCTCAAGTGTTAATCGTTTATGCCCCGGCGTACCCTGCAAAAATGGCTGCCCCACCCAGATCACATTCGACAGTTGCCCGCCCTGCACCGGTTCGGGCACTGGTTGCATGAACCCGGGATCTGGCACCTCAACCGGCGCAGTGTCGCCCGGGCCTTCGCTATTGGTCTGTTCGTGGCGCTGTTGCCGATACCCGGCCAAATGCCACTGGCCGCCCTGGCTGCGATTTTCTTTACCGCGAATTCGCCCATTGCACTGGCGTTGGTGTGGCTGAGTAATCCGTTCACCATGCCAGTGATATTTTATGGCACCTACTGGCTGGGCGCACAGTTATCCGGCCGATCTGTGATCGCGTTCGAAACAATTCAGCAAAACGGCTGGGGGTCGACTCTGCTGTTGGACCTGTACTGGCCAACCTTTCTGGGCGGGGTTTTGTGCGGACTGGTACTGGCGCCGCTGGGGTATTTTCTGATCAGCGGCCTTTACCACTGGCGAATGCGCTTGAACCGCCGTCGCCGCAACCGGTTACGGCAACAGCGACGGGGTGTATGACGGGTCGTTAGGCAGTCAACAACTCCAGGTGGCCGCGTTTCAGCACGTATTGTTTCGGCATTTGCCGGGCCCAATCCTGATTGTGGGTCACCACAATAAAACTCGAATCCATATCCCGGTTCAATTCCATGATCAACTCATGAACTTGCTCTGAGGTCGAATCATCCAGGTTGCCCGTAGGTTCGTCCATTAACACCACAGGTGGGTGATTAATTAGGGCACGGGCGATCGCTACGCGCTGGCGTTCACCACCGGACAGTTCTGCCGGGCGATGCCGCGCCCTGTCTTTCAGGCCAACCCGTTCCAGCAATTGCATCGCCCTCGGTTCACTCTCTGACGCCTTCATGCCCCCTATCACCTGTGGCAACAGGATATTCTCCAGCGCGGTAAACTCGGGCAACAGATGATGAAACTGAAACACGAAGCCCATGTGCTGGTTGCGCAGCAGGGCCCGTCGACGATCGCTCAGACTGGACATGGCCTGGTCGGCCATATACACCTCACCGACACTCGGAGAATCGAGCCCGGCCAGCAAATTAAGCAAGGTCGTCTTCCCGGAACCGCTACTGCCAACGATGCTGACCAGCTCTCCGGGGTCGATGGTGAAATTGATGTCGTGCAACACCTCGACCTGCTCGGGGCCCATTTTAAAAAAACGACCGACGGATTCGCACCGCAACACATCACGATTCATAACGCAGGGCCTCCGCCGGTGAGATTCGAGACGCCCGCCAGGCCGGGTAAAGCGTTGCCAGTACGCTGATGACGAAGGTCGCCCCCGCAATCAACCGAACGTCAGACCACTTCAATTCAGACGGTATATAGCTGATAAAATACACCTCGGCATTGAGGAACTGAATGTTCAGCACTTGCTCGAACCAGGCAATGATGTCGGCCACAGACCAGGCACCCACGACCCCCAGAATAACCCCCAGGGAGATACCGATCAGCCCGATGGCCGTGCCCTGAACAATGAATATTCCCATGATCTGACCGGTGCGCGCGCCTAGCGTTCTGAGAATGGCAATTTCACCCTGTTTGTCCGTCACCATCATGACCAGGCTCGACACAATGTTAAACACGGCAACGGCGACGATCATGAACAGCAGTAAACCGACCATGCGTTTTTCCATCTGAATCGCCTGGAACAGGTTGCCTTGCGTTCGGCTCCAGTCACTGACCAGATAGCGGCCAGCAAGCTCACGCCCGGCCTCGACGCCGATCCGTCGGGCATCGAACAGGTCGTCCACTTTCAAGTGAACACCATCGACGGCATCGCCATAGCGCAGTATCCGACCCAGATCGGTCATGTGAACCACCGCTAGATTGGCGTCCAGCTCCGCGCCTACAGAAAAAGTACCGACCACTTCAAAGCGTTTGAACCGGGGAGTAACTCCGGCCAGGTTGACCGTTACTTCAGGCACCATCATGGTAACCCGGTCGCCAACGCCGACGCCGAGCGTGCGCGCCATAATGTCACCCAGCACGATGCCAAAGCCGCCCTCGACCAGCGGGTCGAGTGAGCCGGATACCATGTGATTAGGGAGAATGGACACGTCAGCCAGGGTAGACGGATCAACGCCATTGATCAGCGCGCCCTTGGTTTGGGAGCGCCCTACCAGCATGCCCTGGCTTTCTGTATAAGGGCTGGCACCCAGCACTTGCGGATGTTCTGTGACCGTGTTCACGACGGATTGCCAGTCGGTCATTTCACCCGGTTGCGACAGGGTTGCGTGGGGTACCATGCCGAGAATGCGATTGCGCAATTCACGATCGAAGCCATTCATTACCGACAGCACGATGATCAATACCATCACCCCCAGGGTCAGGCCGATCATCGAGACGCCGGAAATGAAGGAAATAAAGTGGTTTCTGCGGCGGGCACGCAAATAACGCAAACCGACCAAAAGCGGGATATGATTCAGCATGGCGGGCATTAAACCACCCTGCCCTGAGCGTGCCAAGATCATTTTGGGTACACTCGGGCTGCAGACAGGGGCTTTTCGTCTTCGTTACACTCATTAACACAATGAGCGTCGGGCAACCTGCCACCAAACACCGCCTTCTCAAAGGAGCGCATTATGGACACAGATCGCCGGGAATTCTTTCGGGTCGCCGATACCGCCTACGTTACCGCTGCGGCGTATAATCCGGAGCGCCCTGCCATTGCTGATTACTTTCCTCAACTGCACCAGGTCGCGGTGCTGAAAGAATTTGAAAACGTGGACGCCCAGTTCAATGAGTTTCTGGAACGCATCAAAGACCCGGCCACACGCAAACTGATGGACCTGTTCAACACCAAACTGACCCTGATGACCCGCTACCTGCACATTCAGACCACACAGACTGAACACCTCCAGGCACAGCCGATCGACATCAGTGAAGGCGGCTGCCAGTGCTGGCTCGAGGGTGCCCACCCGGTCGGGGAGGATCTCGCCCTGGCGTTGATTTTCTCCCCCAGTTATCTATCGCTGTTCTGCCATGCCCGGGTGGCGGAGGCCATTACCGACGGCTCGGGAACGCGGGTGCACCTTGAGTTCCAGGCGTTGAGTGAGACTCAGCGCCAGTCATTAACCCGGCACTTGTTCAAAGTTCAGGCCCAAAGCCGCGGCTCATAACTCCCGCTTGCTGTAACGGAACGTTATTGGTTGCGTTACACACAAGCAAAAACCAACAACTGCCTGTATACTGCCTGCCCTTTTTATTTCAGGCGTGACGAATAATCTATGAGCCAACGCTACCTGCCCGCTGAATGGAATCCGCAGGATGCCATTCTTATCACCTGGCCCCACCCCGACAGTGACTGGGCTGACGCTCTGTCCGATGCTGAAGACGTTTATCTGGATCTGCTGAGTTCACTCAGCCACACCCAGGATGTCGTCATTCAGGTACATGCCAGCATTGATACAGACCGGCTCAAAGTCATGTTCGAACGCGATGGCATTAATCAGGCCCGGTGCCATCTGGTATTGGTCGATGGCGATGACACCTGGGCCCGCGACCATGCTCCCATTACCGTGCTCGAAAACGAACAGCCTCTGCTGCTGGATTTCACCTTCAACGGCTGGGGTGAAAAATTCGACGCCCGCAACGACAACGCCCTAAACCAGTCTATGGCCGACAAGGGTCTCTTTGCGGCACCCATGAAAACTGTTGACTGGGTACTGGAAGGTGGCAGCATTGAATCGGACGGCCAGGGCACCCTGCTTAGCACCACGGCCTGCCTGATGAACCCGAATCGAAACGGTGACCAGCCGCGCTCGGCGGTCGAGACGAGGCTGAAAACCTGGTTTGGGGTACAGCAGATACTCTGGCTGGAAAACGGCGCGCTCGCCGGAGACGACACCGACGCTCACATCGACACCCTGGCCCGCTTTGCGCCCGAACATACTCTGGTGTTTCAGGGGTGCCAGGATGAAACCGATGCGCACTTTGAGGCACTCAGTGCCATGAAACGCGAGCTGGAAACGTTCACCAATGCGGACGGCAAGCCGTACCGGCTCATTGAACTGCCCTGGCCCGATGCTCAATTCAGTCAGAATGGCCAGCGTCTGCCGGCAACGTACGCCAATTTCCTGGTTGCCAATCAGCTTTTGCTGGTACCCACCTACGGCGTCCCCCAGGATGGCGCTGCACTGGAACGCCTGGCTGATGCCTTCCCCGGGCACCGGGTTGTGGGTTTGGCCAGTAGGGCACTGATCGAACAGGGTGGCAGCCTGCACTGCATTACCATGCAGCTACCCAAAGGGACGTTGTCGCAATCATTGCTCGATTCACAGGATCTGTAAGCTGCACCTCTCACTAACGCGGTGCGGGGGGCTCCACTTCCCAACGATAATCCGGCAGTGACTGACGAACCAGGCTGCCGTATCGCTTGTCGATCAGGCGGCGGTCCATAAACCAGAGCGTGCCACTGTCTGATTCGTTGCGAATCAATCGGCCACAGGCCTGAACCAGCCGAATAATGGCAGTCGGCAAGCTGACCTGGGCGAAGGGGTTCGACCCCCGCTGTTCCAGCCACAGAGACAGAGTTGATAGAATCGGATCATCGGGTGTCGCAAACGGCAGTTTGGCAATCATCAGGTGCGTCAGGTAGTTACCCGGCAAGTCCACTCCTTCGGCCAGACTGGCCAGCCCGAACAGCGTAGAGCCCTGCCCGCTTTCAAGCCGCTCCCGGTGATGATTGATCAGAGCGTTTTTGGGTAATGCATCCTGCAACGTCACGCGTTCCTGCCAGTCGGCGCTGAGCCCCCGATACACCTCATTCATTTGCTGACGCGACGAAAACAACACCAGATTCCCGGTCGAGGTTGGCAGGTATTCCTGCACCGCTTCAATCATTGCTGTGGTGTGCGCTTCGCGCAGGCCACCATCGCAGGCAATCGCCGGTACGCGCGCGATCACGCGCGATTGGTAATCAAAGGGGCTCGACACTTGTAAATACCCGGTGTGGTCTGGCAAACCGGCCTGGAGGGCGAAGCGATTAAAATCACCCGCGATGGTCAACGTCGCTGAGGTCACAATGGCCCCGAAACACCGGTTCCAGATATGCTGTCGCAGTATTGACTGGGCGGAAACCGGACTGGCGTTCAGCACCAAATCCTGATAATCCGGCAAGTCGATGTTGTCGAACCAGCGCGCCGTCGGTGGTGCCTCTGCCTTGTCTTCCTGAAGCCAGGAAACCACCAGATCGCGCGCCGGCTCGGCGCGCCCCATCCATCGACCCAGCAACGGCAGGGTTTGTTCCAGTCGCCCCTTCTCATCCACATCCTGAGAAGCAGACAGGCGTTTGCGAACCGACTCGTCCAGGCGCAACAGGGCCGTGCACAGTTGCTTCAGCGGCTGCTCCAGCGGGGCCAGTAACGCCTGGGTCTGGGCCAGCCAGTCCGGATCATGAACCGTCAGGGTCGACAAATGCCCGTCGAGCCGCTGACGAACTGGCGCCAGCGCTCCCCAGGCGTCGGTCAGACACAGATGGGCATCACCGATGGCGGCTTCCACCTGATCCAGCAGCCGCTCTTCCGAGTCACCGTAGGCCAGCTCCAGCCTGACCTTGGGCAGTTGCTTGCGCCAGCCCTCTATCTGATTCAGCGTCTGCTTGAACGGCAGCTGACTGGCAAAGTGGGAAAGCCCCTTGTCCGGCAGGTGATGCCCTTCATCGAACACATAGATGGTCTGGGCCGGTGCCGGCAGAATCACACCCCCTCCCAGTGCCAGGTCAGCCATCACCAGATCGTGATTGGCAATGATGACGTCAGCGTCCTCCAGTTCCTTGCGGGTTTCATAGAAAGGGCAATTCTGAAAATGCGGACAACGCCGGTTCAGGCATTCCCGGTGCGTTGAGGTCACCGGACGCCAGAGCTCATCGTCGAGGCGGTCGGGCCACTGGTCCCGGTCACCACTCCACTGCCCACGTCCAAACTGGTCCAGCATGTCGGTATAGACCTGCAAGGCGGCCTCATCCTCTGCCATCGTCTCTTCAAACAATGACAAGGCAGTCACCGCGCCTTCCTGCATCTGGATGCTTTGCTCAAGGCGTTGCAAGCACAAGTAGCGCCCGCGGCCTTTGGCCAAAACGGCATTAAAGCTCAAACCGCTGGAAGCCAGAATGTCAGGAATGTCTTTTTGAACCACCTGCTCCTGCAGGGCCACAGTGGCCGTGGCAATAACCAGCCGTTTATCGAAATGCTGTGCGATCGGGATGGCGCTGAGGGCATAGCCAATGGTTTTCCCGGTACCGGTTCCTGCCTCAACCACCGCTATGGGCGCTGCACTCTGACGCTCGCCATCAGCCGAGAGCTCAACCTGCGACAAGGTGCGGGCAATGTGTGCCAGCATGTGCTTCTGACCGCTGCGCGCCTTTAGGTCACGGGCGGTGAGGTACTCGCTGTAGGCAGTCTGAATGGTGTTTTTCAGTTCAGGGGAGAGCATGGGCAGGTTTAGCTTCTCGCGGTCAACGGCTACAATGGCAGCCCAATTCAATAGGGACACTGTTATGCAACAGCGTGCTGTATCTGTTCAAGACCTGGCCGTCGGTAACGACCAGCCGTTTACTCTGTTTGGTGGCATCAACGTCATTGAAAGTCGCGACCTGGCGATGACCATGGCCGAACACTACGTCAAGATCACTGAAGACCTGGGCATTCCCTACGTGTTCAAGGCCAGCTTCGACAAAGCCAATCGCAGTTCAATTGCAGGGTTTCGCGGCCCGGGCCTGGACGAAGGGTTGAAGATACTGCAGGAGATCAAACAAACTTTCAACGTGCCGGTGATCACCGACGTCCACGAGCCCTACCAGTGCCAGCCGGCTGCCGATGTCGCTGATGTCATCCAACTGCCTGCGTTCTTGTCCCGCCAGACTGATTTGGTGATGGCGATGGCCAAAACCGGCGCCGTCATCAACATCAAAAAAGCCCAGTTTCTGGCGCCTCACGAAATGGCCCACATTCTGCGCAAATGCGAAGAAGCGGGCAACGACAAACTGATTCTCTGTGAGCGCGGCACCTCGTTTGGCTACAACAACCTGGTGGTCGATATGCTTGGTTTTGGCATCATGAAACAAACCGGTTACCCGGTCATTTTTGACGTCACCCACGCTCTGCAGAAACCCGGAGGCCGCTCCGACTCGGCCGACGGACGCCGGGCCCAGGTAACGGACCTGGCTCGGGCCGGCATGTCGCAGAAAATTGCGGGGCTGTTTCTGGAATCTCACCCCGACCCGGACCAAGCCAAGTGCGACGGTCCCAGTGCCCTGCCACTGGAACAATTAAAGCCGTTTCTGGCACAAATGAAGGCGCTGGATGACTTTATCAAAGCTCAGCCTGACCTGGTGACCGGCTAACGCGCCCATGCGTTCGCCTGCTTTCAGCGGTCTGAAGGGTCGCGCCGACGTTCAAAATGAGCGTCGGCCGCCAGGGTGTAGGCCTGCTGATAAAGCCCCTGGGCGTTCAGCACAAGATCCGCCACACATCGGGCAACCCCCTGCCCGCCCTTAACGGTCAATACCACATTGGCCCGCTCCAGCACGAGGCTGTAAGCGTCTGCCGGTGCCAGGCTACAGCCACACCAGGCCATTACCTCCAGATCCACCAGATCATCACCAACAAAGGCGATTTCATTGGGTGCCAGCCCCAACTCCTCCGCCAGCGCCTGCAACCGCTGCAGTTTATTGCGACACCCAACAAAGGCATGTTTGACGCCCAGATCGTTCAAACGGGTACGAAGCGCGGGGCTGTCTTTGGCCGATACGACAGCGACGTCAATGCCAACATCGGGGAGCACCTTTAATGCCACCCCATCCCGGACGTGAAAAACCTTCTGGGATTCGCCATCGGGTCCATAGTACAAACGCCCGTCGGTTAGCACGCCATCAACATCGAAAGCAACCAGGCGGATATCTCTTAATAAGACAGTATGCTCTTCATTCATTGACACGCTCCCCGGTTACCCAAACAGATCAAAACTCGGACCGCTGCCCTGGCTCGCCGCCGGGGAATCATCGAGCCAGTAGGCAGGCTTGGAAAAGGTTTGCTCTATTTGCCGTGCCAACTTGGGCGTCAATGCTTTTTTCCCAGCGCACAGCCGCTCGGCCTGTGCCGGTTCGATGCCGAGGCAATAGGCAAAGTCTTCGGCTGTAATCGCATTTTCATCGAGTAGCTGGGTCAGTTTCTGATGCTGTGAATTCATGTCCGGCTCCCACCATTAAAAAAGGCCGCTTAGGCGGCCTTTGCAATACTCAGTATAGCCGACCCCATGCGTCTGGCGCAGAGGTCGGACGCCTACCTCCGTTACTGGGACAAGGCGCCACTGATACGGACGTCGGCAGAGGTCCGCAGTGCATTGAAGAAACTCTGATAGTCGGCCTGGCCGGTACGCTGCGCAAGATAGTTACCAACTGACTGGCGAACATCGTCACTAACCTCGCCTTCTGTTACCGACAACACAGCAACCAGATATACGGTTTCACCAGCGGTATATCGCTCGACAGTCAGACCATCGGCAGCCGGGCGCGGCAACTCAAAGCTGAACTGTACCAGGCTTGAGGGCAAATCGCTGTTATCTCGATCGATCACGGTAGGCGAAGCCCAACGCTCATCTGTAACCACACCGGCCGATCTCACCTGTTCCAGGTCATCGGTCGCGGCCTGTTCAGCCAATTCGGTTGCCTGTTCATTGGTCACGATGTCAACAATCCGGTCTCGTACTGCGTCCAGTGGTTGCACTTGCTCCGGCTCGTAAGCCTCCAGCTGCATAACCGCCAGGCCGCCGTTCTCCAGACGAACAACATCGCTGATCAGATTTTTGTCCACTACAGATTCAGAAAAGGCCGCGGTCACGAATGACGCAGAAGCCGCAATGCCAGAGGTGCTGTTACGGTTTATCCAGTCGGAGGTCTGAACCGCGGTATTGAACGTTTCGGCAACCTCTTCAATGCGGTCACTCTGGAACGCAATATCCGCCATCTCTGTTTCGAGCAAACCAAATTCTTCACGCGCCTTACGCTCGCGCACGGCTTGCTCCAGGTCGTCACGAACACTTTCCAGTGGCTCAACATCGGCCTGCTCAAGCGTTTCGAGCCGAATCAAGTGCACGCCAAACTCGGTTTGTACCGGGTCGCTCACATCACCGACAGTCTGCAGTTGTTGACCCGCCTCGTAGAATTCATCGACATAAAGGCCTTCACTTAACTCGCCCAGGAATCCACCGTCGAGCGAGCTGCCCGGGTCATCAGACAACTCTTCGGCCAGGTCAGCAAAGGACTCACCAGCGTCCAGACGTGCCTGGGCTGCTTCAGCCGCCGCCATGGGATCATCACCCTCGGCAAAGAGAATATGTGACACTTCGCGTAACGTGTCTGATTCAGCCTCAGCGACATAGCGATTGTATTGGGACTCTATGTCCGATTCGGTCACCACCATGTCGGGGATCAAATCACTCTGATTAAGAACAACGTAACGAACCTGAACCTGCTCCGGGTTCAAAAACTGGTCACTGTTGGCTTCGTAATAAGCCTGAATATCCTGTTCGGTAACGTCGACCTGATCCAGAAAGTCTTCGGCGTTATAACGGCGATAAGTCACTTCCCGGCGCTGGCTTTCCAAGGCGGCAGAGCGTTCAACATCGCGCTCCAGTTCAAAGGCAGAACGTACCAGGCCCGCTTGCATTTGCTCCAGCCGTATCTGGCTGCTCAACTGGCTGCGGAACGTAGTGGGAGTAAAGCCGTTTATTGCGATATACCGGCGAAAGGCTTCTTCATCGAATCGGCCATTCGACTGAAACGCACCAATCGTCAGAATATTTTGATTAACCTCTTCTTCGCTGACCGCCAGATCCAGATCAACACTCGCCTGTCGTTGAATTTCTTCATTAACCAGAGCGTTGACGACTGACTGACGGATAAACGACGAGTTCAACAATTCAGGGGTCGCATTTTCACCCAGTTGCTGTATCAGTTGCTGTTGGCGTTCCTGGACCAGTCGCTGTACCTGCACATCACTGATGCCCTCACCATTCACTTCAATCGGGTCGGAACTGTTTACAATGCCGACGATGGATTCGGCACCAAAAAAAGCAAAGGCAACGACGATAACGGCGACGATGACCTTCCCCGTCACTCCCTTGGCTGCATTACGGAAAAACTGGAGCATTTAGCTTCCCACCCCGTCTGGACACTACGGATATTCAGATAAAAAAAAAGCGCATCAGGGCTGACACGCTGTCGGTTCAAACCGGGTTCTGGTGAGAGCCTGATGCTCCCACCCGAGACCCTTCAATCAGTTTACGGCGTCTTTCAGCGCTTTACCGGCCTTGAAGCTCGGTACTTTGGCCGCTTTGATTTCGATCGGCTGGCCAGTTTGAGGGTTACGACCGGTACGGGCCGCACGCTCTTTAACGCCAAAGGTACCGAAACCTACCAGTACGACCTGATCACCGCTTTTCAGCGTGTCAGTCACAGAGTCAATCATTGCATCCAGTGCACGGCCAGCAGCCGCTTTTGGAATGTCAGCCGCAGCCGCTACAGCATCAATCAGTTCAGACTTGTTCACACTTTTCCCCTTTAACTTCGTTGTGATGCAGTTTTATGTCCCTGGCAATGCCTGGGGTGCTAAACCCGGGGCATTGCGCTTACTAAAGCACCCTGCACCTGTTTTGTTATTTGTTTGTGCTTTTCAGCCCGTGCATTCGATTCATGTCGAACCCACTTTATACCAGCCTCAAAATTCCACTGTCAAGCGGTTCTAGTGAGTGCTGAGGCTAGATGATGTCTGGTTCTCAGAGCGAGTCTTGGCCATTTCCGCTTCCACCTGGGCATCGGTCAGTGGCGTAGGATTGCGCTCCAAGGCTACATTTAACACATCATCTATCCATTCAACAGGACGAATATCCAGCTCTTTCTTGATATTGTCCGGTATCTCCTTCAAATCCCTGACATTTTCCTTGGGAATAATAACGGTTTTAATACCTCCACGGCGAGCCGCCAGAAGCTTTTCTTTCAAGCCGCCAATGGGCAACACCTGCCCGCGCAGGGTTATTTCACCGGTCATGGCGACATCAGCCCGAACCGGAATGCGAGTCAGCACTGAAACCAAAGCAGTAGCCATGCCAATACCTGCGGACGGTCCGTCCTTTGGAGTAGCCCCTTCCGGAACGTGCACATGGATGTCACGGTTCTCTATAAAGTTGGGCATGATACCCAGGCTTTGAGCCCGGCTACGAACCACGGTCATGGCCGCCTGGATGGATTCTTTCATGACATCCCCCAGCGAGCCGGTCTGTACAGTTCGGCCCTTGCCGGGCACCGAGGTGGCCTCAAGGTTCAGTAACTCGCCACCCACTGATGTCCAGGCAAGTCCGGTGACCATACCGACCTGATTCTCCTTGTCGGCCAACCCAAACTTGTATTTGTGGACACCGGAATACTCTTCCAGATTATCATGGTCGATGGTTGTCGTTCTGGTTTCTTTCTCCAGCACGTTGGCCATGACAACCTTACGAGCTACCTTGGCTATTTCCCGCTCAAGTCCACGAACCCCAGCTTCCCGGCTGTAATAGCGAATCAGATCACTGATCGCACCGGTGGTCAGGTTAAGTTCGTTTGCTTTCAGTCCGTTGGCTTTCAACTGCTTGGGCAACAGATATTTTTCGGCAATCGCCACTTTTTCATCTTCGGTGTAACCCGGAATGCGAATGATCTCCATCCGATCCAGCAACGGACCGGGGATGTTCATCGAGTTGGCGGTACAGATGAACATCACATCCGACAGGTCATAATCCACTTCGAGATAATGGTCGTTGAACGTGTGATTCTGTTCCGGATCAAGAATCTCCAGCAAGGCAGAGGCCGGGTCACCCCGGTGATCCATACCCATCTTGTCGATCTCGTCGAGTAAGAAAAGCGGGTTGCGCACGCCTACCTTACTCAGTTTCTGAACAACCTTGCCAGGCATGGAGCCAATGTAAGTGCGGCGGTGACCACGCATTTCCGATTCATCCCGAACCCCACCGAGTGCCATACGGACAAATTTACGGTTTGTTGCGCGCGCGATCGACTGACCCAGAGAGGTTTTACCCACCCCAGGCGGACCTACCAAACACAACACCGGTCCTTTGACTTTCTTGACGCGCTGCTGCACGGCCAGGTATTCGAGGATCCGCTTCTTAACCTCATCGAGACCATAGTGGTCTTCTTCCAGAACTTCCTGAGCGCGCTTCAGATCATGTCGCACCCGCGACTTCTTGGACCAGGGTACGCTGATCATCCAGTCGAGGTAATTGCGCACGACCGAGGATTCCGCCGACATCGGTGACATCATTTTCAGCTTGTTCAGTTCAGCTTTGGCTTTTTCAAGCGCCTCTTTAGGCATGCCAGCGTTATCGATCTTGCCACTCAGCTCTTCAATTTCATTGGGGTTACTTTCATCCAGGTCACCCAGTTCTTTTTGAATCGCCTTCATTTGCTCGTTCAGATAATACTCGCGCTGGGATTTCTCCATCTGCTTTTTTACCCGACCGCGAATACGCTTTTCGACTTGCAGCAAGTCGATCTCGGTTTCCAGAACCGACAACAGATGTTCGATCCGGTCGCGATCAGCCGACAACTCCAACACCTGCTGTTTCTCATCTATCTTCAACGACAGATGCGCAGCTATGGTATCCGCAAGACGACCCGGCTCCTCAATACTGTTCAAAGAGGTAATCACTTCTGAGGGAACTTTCTTGCTCAGCTGTACGTATTTGTCGAACTGGGACATCAGCAGCCGAACCAGAGACTCGCTCTCGCGCTCACTGAGCTGCCCGCCGGTCATCAGCGTCGCGTGCCCCTTTATGTACTCCTCACCCTCTTCCAGCTCGTCAATGCTAACGCGATCAACGCCTTCAACAAGCACCTTCACCGTGCCATCTGGCAATCGCAACAATTGCAGCACGGTCGCCAGGGTACCAACGTGATAGAGATCGCCCTGATCAGGCTCATCATCAGAAGCATTGCGCTGGGCGACCAGCAGTATTTTCTTGCCATCGTCCATGGCAGCCTGGAGAGCCGCTATGGACTTCTCACGACCAACAAACAATGGAATGACCATGTGCGGATAAACGACCACGTCACGCAATGGAAGCAGCGGTAATACAATAGGATCGCCTGCCGGGGAGTCAGAATGCTCCATGGGAACCTCGGAAACTGTTCAGATTTGAATTGATAATGGCGCCTGGGCCCGTCAAATCAAGAGCTTAGGGCAATAAAACTTTTACCTGCCCGGTTGCGACACAGAGGCGCCAACACCGTCGTCGCGGAATAAAAAACGGGCCCTAGGGCCCGCTTTCTGATCAGTCGTGCTGACCACCCGCTGTTTTCTTGCTGTCTTGTGTTTCATAGATCAGCAGGGGTTCGGATTCCCCCTTAATGACACTCTCTTCAATGACCACTTTCGAGACTCCGGTCTCCGAGGGAATCTGATACATGGTGTCGAGCAGCACGTTTTCCAGAATAGACCGTAAGCCCCGGGCGCCGGTTTTACGTTCCATAGCCTTGTGGGCAACGGCCTTGAGCGCACTGATGCGAAAATCCAGTTCGACACCTTCCATATCAAACAACTTCTGGTATTGCTTCACCAGGGAGTTCTTGGGCTCGGTCAGAATCTGAATCAGAGCGTCTTCATCCAGTTCGGTCAGGGTGGCAACCACCGGCAAACGACCAATAAATTCCGGAATCAGACCGTATTTGACCAGATCTTCCGGCTCAACATCGGCAATGGTTTCACCCAGATTCCGGTTTTCGTCCTTGGACTTCATGGTAGCGCTGAAGCCAATACCGCCTTTTTCAGATCGGTTGCGAATAACCTTCTCCAGACCCGCAAAAGCACCACCGCAGATAAACAGAATGTTGCCAGTGTCGACCTGTAGAAACTCCTGCTGGGGGTGTTTGCGTCCGCCCTGCGGCGGTACCGATGCTACGGTCCCCTCAATCAGTTTCAACAAGGCTTGCTGCACACCCTCACCAGAGACGTCCCGGGTAATTGAGGGGTTGTCGGACTTCCTGGAGATTTTGTCGATCTCATCGATGTAGACAATGCCGCGCTGGGCCTTGTCCACGTCGTAATCGCACTTTTGCAGCAGTTTCTGAATGATGTTCTCGACATCCTCACCCACATAACCGGCTTCAGTCAGGGTGGTGGCGTCAGCAATGGTGAACGGTACGTTCAACATGCGGGCCAGAGTTTCGGCCAACAGTGTTTTACCACTGCCTGTCGGGCCGATTAGAAGAATATTGGACTTACTCAGCTCAACGTCATCGTTGTGCTCGCCGTACTGCAGCCGTTTGTAGTGATTGTAAACGGCGACCGAGAGCACCATTTTTGCGCGCGACTGGCCAATGACGTATTCGTCCAGCGTTTCACGGATTTCCGCGGGAGTCGGCAGTTTACTGCTTTCGTGCTTGGGACCATTGTCCTGCAGCTCTTCGCGAATGATGTCATTACACAGATCGACACACTCATCGCAAATGAACACCGAAGGCCCGGCAATCAGCTTACGGACTTCATGCTGGCTCTTTCCGCAGAAAGAGCAATACAGCAACTTACCGTCTTCGCCTTTTCCGGTTCTATCGTCGGCCATTCAACTACTCCATTGGTAACGGTTGCTCGATTAAAGATGAAACCACAGCCCCGATAATGCAAGTTTTTTCAGGGAAACCACTGTGGTTGTTTGGTAAACGTGATCAACCGATTGATTTTACAGGTATTTTAGCGATTTCATCACAGTCAGCCAGTATTGCGGCTCTGCATGACCTTATCGACCAGGCCGTAGCTGACGGCATCGTCTGCCTTCATGAAGTTATCGCGATCAGTGTCTTTCTCGACAACCTCAAGCGGCTGACCGGTATGATACGCCATGATGTCGTTCAAACGCTGTTTCATTTCCAGAATTTCACGCGCGTGGATCTCGATGTCTGACGCCTGCCCCTGGAAACCGCCCAGTGGCTGATGAATCATCATGCGCGAATTGGGCAGACAGAAGCGCTTGCCCTTAGCTCCGGCTGTCAGTAACAGCGCACCCATGCTGGCCGCCTGCCCGATGCACATGGTGCTCACGTCGGGCTTGATGAACTGCATAGTATCGTAAATAGCCATGCCAGCGGTGACCGAACCCCCCGGCGAATTGATGTATAGCGAAATGTCCTTGTCCGGATTCTCGCTTTCCAGAAACAGTAACTGCGCCACAATCAGGTTGGCCATATGGTCTTCAATCTGACCGACCAGGAAGATCACGTTCTCTTTCAGCAGTCGCGAATAGATATCGTAAGACCGTTCACCCCGAGCCGACTGCTCAACGACCATAGGTACCAGACCGCTGGCGTTCATGATATCGGGTGCGGACCCGTTGGCATCAAACTTTGACATTGACTCGACTCCTGGTATTCAAAAAACAAAAAAGTTGGCACCCCCAAGGAAGCGCCAACTCTCATTGCTGCCTCATGCTGCCGACATCAGAGCCGGCACTGGCATTCAGCCTTGTGCCGCCGCCTTGTTCTTAACAGCGTCCTGGTAACTTACGGTGGATTCGTTCACCTTGGATTTACTCAGGATATAGTCGATTGCTGCGTTTTCAACAACCACAGCACGAACTTGGTTCAAAAGTTCACGATTGCTGTAGTAATAGTCAATAACCTGCTGCGGCTCCTGGTATACGGAAGCCTGGTCTTCGATGTAGGCACGCACCTCAGCGTCGTCTGCTTTCAGTTCACCGCTGTTGATCACTTCGTTCATCAGCAGGCCAACTTTTACGCGACGCTCAGCTTGTTCCTGAAACAGCTCCTTGGGCAGGCTGGACGGGTCCATCTGGGCGCCACCACCGAACTGTTGAACGGCTTGCTGCTGCAAACGACCAATCTCTTCATCAACCAGCGCTGAAGGTACGTCGAGGCTGTTGTCTTCGACCAACTTCTCGATGACATCGTTCTTCAGCTTGGCCTGGAGTGCGTTACGAGCTTCGCGCTCCATGTTCTGGCGAACTTCAACTTTGAAGCTTTCAAGGTCGGTACCCTTGGTGCCGAAGGCTTCAAAGAAGGCTTCATCCAACTCGGGCAGCTCGGCTTCAGCCACTTCCTTCAGCGTGATATCGAACACAGCTGCTTTGCCAGCCAGTTCCTTGTTGCCGTATTCTTCAGGAAAAGTGACATCAACCGCTTTGGTTTCACCGGCTTTCATGCCGACGATGCCGTCTTCAAAGCCGGGGATCATCGATTTTGAGCCCAGAATCAGGGTCTGATCTTCCGCACTGCCGCCATCAAACGCTTCACCGTCTACCTTGCCCACAAAATCGATTTTGACCTGATCGGTATCGGCCGCGGCACGATCGACAACTTTATATTCAGCACGCTGCTTGCGCAGATTGGCCAGCATGTCCTCAATATCGGTATCGGTTATCTCTGCGGACTGCTTGTCGAACTCATAACCGTCGAACGCAGCCAGCGTTACCTCAGGGAACACTTCAAAGATGGCGACAAACTCAACGTCCTGGCCCGCTTTGTCCTGAGTGAATTCAATGCGCGGAGAACCGGCAGGCGTCAGCTTTTCTTCGGTCAGGGCTTTTGCGTAATTATTTTGTACAACTTCCTGCAGCACTTCGGCGCGAATGCCATCACCAAAACGCTGCTTAACCACGGAAACAGGCACTTTACCCGGACGGAAACCGTCGATGCGCACGCGGCGAGCTGTTTGCTTCAGCTTTTCACTGACCGCATTATCCACTTCACTGGCGGGGACACCCACCTTCAGACGGCGTTCCAGACCGGTAGTCGCTTCGACAGACACTTGCATGAGGCTTCCTCTTGCTCTTTTATAAGGTAATGACCGGTAAACTAAGCCCGATCTGTACATTGGGTTAATTCGGGGGCGGTTAATGTAGGGGTGATGGGGGTACTATTCAAGCCCAGTCAACGGTATCCGGCCGCCCGGCTGATAAATCATGATTCAACCAATGATTGAATCCACCGGGAAGCAAGACGCCGCCCGATTTTTTTAGCGCACATACAAAAAAAGCCGGAGACCGGCCTTTTCTGAAATAATAAGTGGGGTGGACGATGGGACTCGAACCCACGACGACTGGAATCACAATCCAGGGCTCTACCAACTGAGCTACGCCCACCACAAATTATCGTTACGAGACTGGTACGCCCGGCAGGACTTGAACCTGCAACCACTCGCTTAGAAGGCGAGTGCTCTATCCGGTTGAGCTACGGGCGCGTAATCCCAAAAGGTCACGCTACCAGAGCGGCGAAACCGCCTGCCCACCGAGACGACACCTTA
The DNA here is from genome assembly GCF_004000275.1 of Saccharospirillum alexandrii. Lineage (GTDB taxonomy): Bacteria > Pseudomonadota > Gammaproteobacteria > Pseudomonadales > Natronospirillaceae > Saccharospirillum > Saccharospirillum alexandrii. The sequence goes on along the minus strand of NZ_RCIP01000001.1, from coordinate 639,117 downwards.
CTAAATTAATGGTCGGAGCAGAGGGATTCGAACCCCCGACCCTCTGGTCCCAAACCAGATGCGCTACCAGGCTGCGCTATGCTCCGATCAGTACGTCTCGTCAACGTGGGGCGCATATTACTGACGGGCTGGGGTGCCGTCAAACACTTTTTTAAAAAAATTCAGGAAAAACAAGACGATAGACCCTTTTCCAGTGAATTCGATCAATCTTTGAACTGAGTGTGTTTCCTTGCCCGACCCAGACGGGCATGCGAAAATCCGCAAAACTTCCAAGGAACCTCTCCATGCCCGCAAACATACTGGACGGTAAGGCGACGGCGAGCCGCGTGCGCGCCCGCGTCGCCGAAGAAGTCACCGCCCTGACCAGCCAGGGGATTCGGCCCCCGGGCCTGGCTGTCATTCTGGTCGGCACTGACCCGGCCTCCGAAGTCTATGTCGGCAGCAAACGCCGCGCCTGCGATGAAGTTGGCTTCAAATCAGTCAGTTACGATCTACCAGCATCGACCAAAGAAGCTCAGTTGCTGGCGCTGATCGACGATTTGAATGACGATGCCTCCATTGATGGCATTCTGGTCCAGCTACCACTGCCCGAGCATATTAATGCCGATACCGTGGTTGAGCGCATCCGTCCGGATAAAGACGTCGATGGTTTTCATCCGTTCAACGCCGGGCGGCTGGTTCAACGCCGGCCCATGCTCGAAAGCTGCACTCCAAAAGGCATTATGACCCTGCTGCGCGAAACCGGGGTGGACCTGCGTGGCCAGGAAGCGTTGGTCGTTGGCGCCTCGAATCATGTCGGTCGGCCTATGGTGCTGGAATTACTGCTGGCCGGCTGCACAACAACCTGCGCCCATCGGTTCACGGTCGATCTTGAAAAACACGTACGTCGCGCCGATATCCTCGTGGCCGCTGTTGGTCGACCCGGCCTGATCAGGGGCGATTGGATCAAAGAAGGCGCCATTGTGATCGATGTGGGCATCAGCCGCACCGACGATGGCAAACTGACTGGCGATGTGGATTTTGAACTGGCCTCTGAGAAAGCAGCCTGGATAACCCCAGTCCCTGGCGGTGTCGGTCCGATGACGGTAGCCACTCTGATGGAAAACACCTTGATAGCAACCAAACGGTTGCACCTTAATCTCACGCAATAACCCGAGGACAACCTGTGAACGTATTGCTAACTACCAATCTGGGCGATATTACCCTGACCCTGAACACTGAAAAAGCGCCCAATACCAGCGCCAACTTCGCTGAATACGTGAATGCCGGCTTTTACGATGGCCTGATCTTTCACCGGGTGATCAACGGCTTTATGGTACAGGGCGGCGGCTTTGAACCTGGCATGAAACAGCGCTCTACCCGCGCGCCCATCGACAACGAGGCCAACAACGGCCTTAAGAACACCGTCGGCACCATTGCCATGGCCCGCACCGCTGATCCGCACTCGGCCACGGCCCAGTTTTTCATCAACATTGCTGACAACAGCTTTCTGGATTTCAAATCGGAAAGCACCGATGGTTGGGGCTATGCCGTCTTTGGCGAGGTAACCGACGGCATGGACGTCGTAAACCGGATCAAAGCGGTACCAACAACTTTCAAGGCTGGCCATCAGGATGTGCCGACTGAAGACGTCATCATCGAAAAAGCCGTTATTCTGGAATGATTGGATGATACACCACCGCCGTGCCGTTCTGATTTCAGATCTGCACCTGAGCGAGTCCCGCCCGGACCTGGTCCGGGCCTTTTATGCCTTTCTGGACGACGTTGCCAGCCAGGAGGAAGCCCTGTTCATCCTGGGGGATTTCTTCGAATACTGGGTCGGTGACGACGCCACTTCCTCCCTGCATGACGAGATAGCTAGACGGCTGCATCAACTGTCTGAAACCACAGCGGTCTATTTGATGGTCGGTAACCGAGACTTTGCCCTCGGCTATCACTATGCCAAACGCTGCAATGCGACCTTGCTGCCAGACCCGACCCCGGTTCAATTTGGCGCACAGACCTGGCTGTTAAGCCATGGCGATCGACTGTGCACCGATGATCGCGGTTATCAGCGGTACCGAGCCATCATTCAGTCTTCCGCCGTGCTGAGCACCCTGCGCCGACTGCCTCTGGCCTGGCGGCTAGCGTTGGCCGAACGACTGCGCAAGGCCAGCAAAGACCGAAACAGAACGGATGCGCCCCGCTACATCGATGTGAATCAAAAAGCCGTGAAGCGAGCGCTGAAAGGCACCCGGCACGCCGGGCTGATCCATGGTCATACCCATATGGCCGACTGGCATAGGATCTCGGACGATAATGAACCAGACCGTGAACGCCTGGTAATGGGTGATTGGGATAAACTGGGTTGGTATTTGAAATTCGAGCAGAATTGCAAAACACTCAACCGGTTCAGTATTGCCCAGTTAGCGTTCGGGCAAGACTGACGGTCATGCCTGCACCGGCACACCACTGTGAAACCGAAAGGTCTCATCCGGCGACTCGATCAAGCTGGCTTCCAGCTCCCGAAAAGCCGCAACTCGATCCGTAATATCCGTCTCTGAATACTGCCGTGCCAGCGTCAGATAGTCTTTATAGTGTCGTGCCTCGCTTTTTAACAACGAGAAATAGAAACGACCCAGCACGTCATCGCCCCGGCGGTACAATTCCGGCACCAGCGCTGCGAATCGCTCGCAGGACCGAGCTTCAACAAAAGCCCCCAGTATCAATCGATCAACCACCTTTTCCGGCTCGCTCTTGCGTATCAGTTCGTGCAAGGCACCGGCATAGCGGCCTGCTGTAAGATGCGTGTATTGAATTCCACGATCATCCATCAACTTGAGCACCTGATCGAAATGCACCAGCTCCTCACGTGCCAGCTTACTCATTTTCGACAGTAGCTCACGGCGATCGACGTATTTGTACATCATCGACATGGCCGCCGAAGCCGCTTTTTTTTCACACTGGGCGTGGTCGATCAGCAGCACCGTCAGGTTGTCCAGGGCCTTCTCAACCCAGGCTTGCGGAGTTCGGTTGCCGAGAAAATCAGGGATGTCCCCCAATACGGTCTTTGGATCGGGGGCTTCTGTGGCCAATTCGGGGCTAACAGGGTCTTGAATCACGCAAACTCCAACATGAATGATAAACGTCAGGCCAAACAGCCTGTTTGAGGGCCAGGAATTATACTGATTCGCGGTGCACTCGACTATTAGCAAAACTCGTCAATGTAGATAACGGTATAAACTGGTTTGAGAGCCGGGAATAACTAGAATGGCGGCCCGAATCCTGAACTGGACTGGTCATGCCTTTCCCTTTTGCGCCCGAACAGTATGAAACCCAGCTGACCGAGAAGGTTGAGCGCCTGAAAACGCTGTTTGATGGCATCACCCTACCCGAGCCCGAGGTGTTTCGGTCTGAACCCAGCCACTACCGCATGCGGGCCGAATTCAAGTTCTGGCACGAAGGAGACGACTCCTGGTACGCCATGTTTGACCCGGCCGACCCCAAAGTCCCGGTTCGGGTTGACCAGTTCCCGGTCGCCAGCAAACTGCTTAACCGCCTGATGACAGAAGTGCGCAACAGCGTGCTGGAAGACCCACAGCTGCGGGAACGGTTGTTTCAGGTCGAGTTCATTACCACCCAGCAAGGCGACGCTCTGATCACCCTCATCTATCACAAGGCGCTGGACGATGCCTGGGAAGCTCGCGGGCGGCACTGGCAGGAACAATGGGGCTTCCCGGTCATTGGTCGGGCACGCAAGCAGCGCTTGGTTCTGTCGCGCGACTATGTGAACGAAACCCTGACCATTCAGGGGCAGGATTTTCATTTCAGGCAATATGAAAACTCCTTCACCCAGCCCAATGCCGGCGTCTGCGAGCAGATGGTAGGCTGGGCCAAACACCACACAACCGGCTGTGAAGGAGACTTGCTGGAGTTGTATTGCGGCAATGGCAATTTCTCCATTCCGCTCGCTACCAACTTCAACCGCGCACTCGCTACGGAAATTTCCCGGGTATCGGTACAAAGTGCCCAGCACAACATAGAAGCCAACGGCGTCGATAACCTGACCATCGCCCGGATGTCGAGTGAAGACTTCGCCAACGCCTGGCTCGGGCGTACCGAATCGCGTCGCCTGCGCGAATGGGCGGTATCGGACTACGATTTCAAGACCTTGCTGGTCGACCCGCCCCGGGCCGGTCTCGATGACGACACCCTGGACCTGGCGCGCCATTTCGAGCGCATTGTTTACATTTCCTGTAACCCAGACACACTCGCTGCCAACGTGCGGGCGCTGGGCTCCGATTACCGCATTGAGGCCGCTGCTGTCTTTGACCAGTTCCCTTACACACACCACATGGAAGCGGGCCTGGTGCTGGTTAAAAACTGATGATTGAGGATCTGACTCAGTTAACGCTCAGCCGGGTACCACCGGCCCCGGACTTGCAAGCTTACAACGCGGCCGATGAGCTGGTATTGCAGAGGCTGCAGACTTACGACGGCTCTGCTGGCCCGATGCTGCTGGTCAACGACGGTTTTGGCGCACTGGCGACGGCCCTGGCTTCGACCAGCCCGGACTGGTGGAACGACAGCGCCATGGCCGGTGAAGCCTTGAAGCTGAACGTCAGCGCCAACCAGGCCAGTACACCCCGTCTTATTGAGTCCAGTGCTGACCTGAAGGACCACTACGCGCTGGTGATTTTGCACGCCCCCAAATCGCTGACGCTTTTTGAGTGGCAATTGAGCCAGATCGCCGGGCGCCTCGCCGAAGGCGGGCAATGCTGGGTAGCCGGTATGGTCAAACACCTGAGCCGTGGTCACCAGAAGCTCATGCAGCGGTATTTTGGACAGATCAATCCGGGATTGGCGGCCAAAAAAGCCCGGTGTGTCACGCTGACGGACCCGCTTATTCAGGGCTCGACAGAATTGGCCCATGACTATGTCGCCGGCCAGGTTAACCTGGTATCCCTGCCAGGCTGCTTCAGTGAAGCCCGACCCGACCCGGGCGCCCTGGCCTTCCTGGCTGAATTCGACCAGTTACCGGCGGTCGACCGGTTTGTGGATCTGGGCTGCGGCAATGGCGTTCTGGCGCTGAATTATCTGCACAGGCATCCGCACAGCCAGGCCATTCTGATCGACGAGAGCCGACAGGCCACTGCATCAGCCACAGCCAGTGCAGCCCGTAACGGACGGCAGGTTGACCTCTATCACACCAATGGCCTGAGTGGCCTTGGCCTAACCGATTTACCGCTTATTCTGTGCAATCCGCCGTTTCATCAGAGCACTACTCTTACCACTGATATCGCCCACACCCTGTTCGAACAGGCAGCAGACGCTCTAGCGGACAGCGGCGAATTCTGGGTGGTTGGCAACCGGCACCTCAATTATCACAAGACCCTGACCCGCTGGTTCAGCCAGGTCACCCCGGTCAGCCAGCACCCGAAGTTTGTCGTCTTCAGGTGCACGGGCCCCAAGCCATAACCTGAGCCCCTGTTCAATGCGTACCGGGCGCCGACATTACCCTTTGTGGTGAAAGTGCCAGCACTGATGCGGCCGTGAGCGTTTGAAATCGAATGGAATCGACACTTGAGTCACGTCTTTTACGTCATACAACGCCAGTAATTCCGGATCCAGCTTGAACTTGCGGAAGTTGTTGGAAAATATCAGCACACCGTCGCTGGCCAATGAGTTCATGGCCGCTCGGATCAGGCCCGGGTGATCCCGCTGTATATCCAGGGTATCCGTCATGCGGGCCGAATTACTGAACGTCGGCGGGTCCATGAAAATCAGATCAAAGGTCTCGTTGTTTTCCTCAATCCAGGTCATGCAGTCGGCCTGGATAAAGCGATGATGGCCCGAAACCTGACCGCCATTGTGGCGTAAATTGTCTTTCGCCCAGTTCAGGTAAGTCCGTGACAGATCCACACTGGTTGTACTGCTGGCACCACCGATCAGGGCATGGGCCGTCGCCGCGCCGGTATAGCTGAACAAATTCAGAAAGCGCTTGCCCTTAGCATGCTGCTGAATCCAGAGCCGTGTCGGCCGGTGATCCAGAAAAACCCCGGTATCGAGATAATCCCTCAGGTTGATCTGCAAATTCACGCCGTGCTCGGCAATGGTAAAGACGTCACCCGCGCTGTCTTTTCGTTCGTACTGCTGCTTGCCGCGTTGCCGCTGGCGCTGCTTGAGCACGGTACGCTCGGCGGGCACCCCGGTGACGTCGCCCAATACCGCAAGGGCGTGCATCAGGCGTTGCCGGGCTTTCTCTTCGGGTATTTCCTTGGGCGGTGCGTATTCCTGCACATGCAGACTGTCGCCGTAGCAGTCGATGGCGATGGCAAATTCGGGCAGATCAGCATCATACAAGCGGAAGGCTTCTATGTTTTCCTTTTTGAGCCACTTTTGCCGCAACTTCAGGTTTTTTAACAACCGATTGCGCAAGGCATCATCCTGCGCCACCTGCTGGCTGGGCTGATGGGCGGTGCGGTCTCCGACTGGAAATACATAGAGGTGGGTTTCTATCGGTCCGTTGAAAAAACGCAGCTTCTCGGCGGCTCGCAGCCCCGTTTCCCGGGCCAGAACGGTATCGGACGTCAGCAAAGCCACCGTCCAGTCAGCCAGCTCGGTCTGAGCCAGATTGCCCAGTTTCAGGTACAGCGACAGCAACTCAGGTTTGTTACCCAGGCGTTCGCCATAGGGCGGATTGGTCACCACCAGGCCGGGTTTGAGTGCCAGGTGCGTTGGCCGCGACCATTCGGCCAATGGCTTGTGATAACAGCGCGTCTGGCGACTAAGGCCAAGCCGCTCCAGAGTTTCATTGGCACGGGCAACAACACCGCCATCGGCATCGTATCCCAGTACCGGCACCATGGCGGCTTCACCGTCCTGGCGCCTGGCGCGCGCTTCACCCAGCAAGGTGTTCCAGGCTGCCCGGTCATGCCCGAGCCAGCCTTCAAAGCCAAACCTGGGGCGCAACAAGCCCGGGGCAAAGTCAGCGGCGATCATCGCCGCTTCGATTACCAGGGTGCCCGAGCCGCACAATGGATCGATAAAGCTTTCTCCGGCCCGCGCCCGCTCGGGCCAACCCGTGGCCAACAGCAATGCCGCTGCCAGGTTCTCCTTCAGCGGGGCCGGACCGGTCGCCCGTCGGTAGCCACGCCGGTGCAGCGAATCCCCCGACAGATCCAGCGCCAGATCGATGCGTTTGCGCCCAATCAGCACGACGACACTGATGTCCGGTGCATCCCGGTCCACATCCGGGCGGACGCCATGGCGTTCGCGCATCTGGTCGACAATAAAATCCTTAACCTTCTGTCCGCCATACCGTGAGTCGTCAATACCCGGCAAATGCCCCTGAAAATCCACCCTGAGCGTGCCCGAGGGCCGCACATGCTGATCCCAGTCGATGCTGTCAACCAATGCCTTGAGCCCGTCCATGCTCATCTCATCCGTCTGCCCCAGTGGCAAATAGATACGGTTGGCGAGCCGGCTCCAGAGGCACAGGCGATAGGCTTCCAGCAACGGAGCGTCAAGCGCCATGCCCCGAGCCCAGTCGCGCGGGACCACGCCGGTAAGATCGGTAATTTCCCGCTTGAGCAAGGCATGAAAACCGTTGGGACAGGTGATCCAGATTTCGTTGTGCGGCGTTTGAACAGCGTCTGAAGGCATGGTTAGACAAAATCTCTATAAAAAAACGAAAATGACTGCCGGGAGTTTATTAAAACCCGCGAACAGGGTTAGATGGCTCGCCTCACAACACCGATTCCAGAGCAGTGTTGCAATTACAACCACCATTTTATGACATCGAGCACTTAAAACGAGGTTTTTTAGACTGAATTGGTCATCGACACCAGTGGCCATCTTTCGATACAACAGTACCAGAAGGATAGTCGTAATAAGAGCTTCACAACGCTCGGCTCGGAAGGCCGGGTTTAATCCCATGGACTGAAAGAGAGGTCTATTTATGAAGCGACAAAAACGTGACCCGCTAGGACGTGCTTATCAAAAAGGCTACATGGCTGGTCTTGAGGGTAGATCCAAAAGTTTATGTCCCGACGGCAAACCCGAGGTCCATCAGGAGTGGATGAACGGGTGGCGCGAAGGACGATCCGATCAGTGGGATGGTTTCACAGGCGTACGCGGTGTACACCGTATCAACGAAGTACTGATGCCCCACTGACTCTTGTCATCCAACATTCACTACCCTTGACTCAAAAGCCGGCCATTCTGCCGGCTTTTTTGTGCCCTTTTCCGCCCCTTGGCGAACGTTCGGGTCGCTCACTCCCCTTTCACAACCACACTCAGCCCTATTCAGCCCGAGACAAAGAAGCCTGCACACAGTCCCGAACCAGGCCAGGCCCCTGGTAAATGAAACCGCTGTAGATCTGAACCAGATCGGCGCCGGCATCCCACTTTTTCCGGGCATCGGCCGCAGAGCAGATACCACCAACGCCGATAATAGGCACCTGCGCTGGCAGTATCTCTCGCAGTTGTCTCAGCACCCGAGTCGATGACTCGAGCAAGGGGGCACCACTCAAGCCGCCACTTTCCTCTGCATGAGGGTGGCCCGCAACGGCTTCGCGTTCCAAGGTGGTATTGGTCGCTACCACACCATCAATGCCGGATTCCGCCAGTGCCCGGGCCACACTCTGCACTTCCTCGGAGGTCATATCCGGAGCGATCTTGATCAGCAGGGGCTTGAAACCATGAATCACCGTCAAGCGATGCTGCCGTTCCTTGAGCCCGGCCAGCAAACGCGTCAGGGCCTCACCAAACTGAAGATTGCGCAACCCGGGGGTATTCGGTGACGACACGTTCACCACCACGTAGTCCGCATGGGCGTATACCTTGTCGAGGCACGTGAGGTAATCGCTAAGAGCGTCGTCTTCCGGGGTGTCCTTGTTCTTACCGATATTGATGCCGATCACACCGCGGTATTGGCTGCGTTTAACGCGCTCTACCAGGTAGTCGACACCTTTGTTGTTGAAGCCCATCCGGTTGATGATTGCCTGATGCTCGGGCAACCGAAACAATCGCGGATGCGGATTACCGGGTTGCGGCCGCGGTGTTACCGTGCCCACTTCAACAAAGCCAAAGCCGAGGGTCCCCAGCGCATCCAGATAATCGGCATTTTTGTCGAGCCCGGCGGCCAAACCGACCGGATTCTCGAAATCGATGCCCCACAACCTTGTCCGCCGGCCTTCCGGTTTCTTGCTGAACGCGCCCAATACCCCCAGCCGCTGCAAGGCACCTAACCCATCGAGACTGAGGTCGTGGGAGGTTTCCGGACTGAGGGTAAACAAGGCACGGCGGATCAGGTTATACATGGGCAGGCTCCGTTTTGGACGGCGCGGAGTATAGCACCCGCTCAGCCCAGACTTAAGAGCCGCCAACAGGCTTCGATCAGGCAATACGTTTAACGGATACCAGTTTGTTGGCATCGTCAAATTCGATGCGAAAACTGCCGTGTATGCCGCTGCGGGTGACGAAGCGCTGCAGGATACTGGACGGGAAACGAACACGCCGACCATCACGCGCTTCGCACACCACCTGTGAAACTTGTCCTTTGTAATGTCGCAGATAGTCATCTGCTGAAATGTACAAATCCACAATGAGGTGCTGCGCCATGCAGAACGGGTCTCCGGGGTGTCAGGATCGGTGAAGGGTGTTCAGACAGTGATTATGCTGACTTTCAATGCGCACACAAGCTGGCCTTTAACAAAAAAGGCTCCCGGGGGAGCCTTTTTCAAACAGCCTTCTACTTAGGCTTGTTACGTCAGAGTTCTGGCATCGTCGCCTGTGACAGATCCAGCAGTTCGCGAATCGCAACACTGTACATGCTGAATTCGGGTTCATTGACAGCCCGAATCTCACTCATCATCCGTAACCAGCGCTCGACCAGAATGGTATTACGTTCCAGCCATTCTGAGACCACCGGCTCCAGCTCACTGCCCTTCTCCATTTGCGCAAAGAGACCCTGAGTAATGCGTCGTTGCTGCCATTCCAGGTCGTCCCGGAAGGATTCCCGGGCCATGGCCTGCCAGTGCGTATTGACACTGAGGCTGTTGACCTGGTCGGCAAAGTTATCCAGTTCCAGCGCATCGCCGACCCGGAAGTAACCCTGGGCAACCAACATAGGGTCGCGCTCCTGGGTCTGTGCCACGGCGATGACGCCCAGGGTCGTGTACAGTATTTCAGACGCACAGACACGCCGTGCCACGTCGGCCGGAATCCCCTGCTCTTCCAGCGCTGCGGCTTCTTTCAGCCAGTTCTCTTTTTGCTCTTCAGGCAACAGCGTTTCCAGCGCATCGATCATCCGTTCTACCGGCTCCCGATACAAACTGATGACGTTGCTGATGTCTATTCCGGTGCGGTAATTCTTTACCAGCCAGCGGCTGGCGCGCCGGACCATGCGGGCGGTGCGTAACATCAGCTGGCTTTGCAGCTCGCACGGAATCTGATGATCCAGAGCTTCAATCTGATCCCATAGCCCATGCAATCCGAAGATATCCCGCGCTGCAACGTATGCTTTGGCCGCTTCCACGGGTGATGCGCCGGTGCTTTCCTGAAGCCGGTTGAAGTAGGCGATGCCCATGTAGTTGAAGATGTCGTTGGCAACCTGGGTGGCGACGATTTCCGACTTCAACCGGTGCTGGCGCATCGGCCCTTCGAACTTCTTGAGCATTTTTTCCGGAAATACGGTTGTTACCGCGTCTTCCAGGTAGGCATCTTCAGCGACATTTTCGCGAATCAGCTGCTCTTTCAGATCCCCTTTCACGTAAGAAATCAGCACAGACAACTCAGGTCGCGTCAGACCCAGGCCGCGCGTCTTGCGTTCTGTAATGTCGTCGTCCGAGGGCAAAAACTCGAGCGAGCGATTCAGCTTTCCAGCGGCTTCCATCGAATTGATCAGACGGCGATATTCTTCCACACGCCGGCTCGACTCGGTGAACGCCAGACCCAACGCCTGGGTTTGACGATAGTTGTTGCGCAAGACCAGGCGGGATACATCCTCGGTCTGCTTGAACAGCCATTCATTACGCTGCTTGACGGTCAGGTCACCATTGGCGACCAGATCGTCCAGCAGAATCTTCATGTTGACTTCGTGGTCAGAACAATCGACACCGCCGGCATTGTCGATAAAATCGGTAAAGCAGCGTCCGCCGTTCAGGTTGAACTCCACCCGTCCCAGCTGACTGAAGCCCAGGTTGCCCCCTTCCCCAATCACCTTGCAGCGTAACTCGTTGCCATTGACCCGTAACGCATCGTTGGCCTTGTCGCCGATGTCAGTATGATTTTCGTGGCTGGCTTTGACGTAAGTGCCGATACCGCCATTCCACAACAGATCCACCGGCGCCCTGAGCATGGCACTGATCAGATCGTTCGGTGATATCTTTGACTTGCTGATGCCAAACACCGCTTTCATTTCCTTCGAAACCGGAATCGACTTGGCGGTGCGGCTGAAAATGCCGCCCCCTTTGGAAATCAGCGACGCATCATAGTCTTCCCAGCTCGAACGCGGCAGGTCAAACAACCGTTGCCGCTCGGCGAAACTCGCCGCGGCATCGGGTTCCGGGTCCACAAAAATATGCAGGTGGTTGAAGGCACCCACCAGCTTCAGCGTTTGCGAACGCAGCAGGCCATTGCCAAAGACATCGCCAGCCATATCGCCAATGCCAACCACGCTGATGGGGTCTTTCTGGACATCCAGACCCAGTTCACGAAAGTGGCGTTGTACGCTGACCCAGGCACCCCGGGCAGTGATCCCCATTTTCTTGTGGTCATACCCATTACTGCCGCCTGAGGCAAAGGCATCCCCCAGCCAGAAGTCGTATTCGTCGGCGACCGCATTGGCAATGTCAGAGAAGGTTGCGGTGCCTTTGTCGGCGGCGACAACCAAATAGGGGTCGTCTTCGTCGTAGCGCACGACGTTCTCGGGCGCGATCAACTCACCTTCTTTGAGGTTGTCGGTGACATCCAGCAACGCCCGAATAAAGGTTTTGTAGCAGGCAATGCCTTCGCGCATAAAGGCTTCGCGATCACCGTCCAATGGGAGTTGTTTGGCAACGAATCCACCTTTGGCACCCACGGGCACAATAACCGCGTTCTTAACCTGCTGTGCCTTGACCAGCCCCAGTACTTCGGTACGGAAATCTTCAATTCGATCGGACCAGCGCAGTCCACCACGGGCCACCTTGCCACCGCGTAAATGCACACCTTCGACGCGCGGTGAGTAGACAAAGATCTCAAACATCGGCCTCGGCAAGGGAATACCGCTGATTTTAGCCGGGTTCAGTTTGAAGCTGATGTAATCTTTGCGGCGACCGGGTTCATCTTCCTGATAGAAGTTGGTGCGCAAAGTCGCTTTCATCAGCTCAACGTAGCGCCGCATGATGCGGTCTTCGTTGATGTTGTTGACGCTCTCCAGTGACTGCTCAATGCCCTGCAACCACTTGTCGACCTGCGATTTGCCTTTTTGTTTGGCCGGGCTGAACCGGGCCGAAAACAGCTCGGCCAGCATGTCGGTAATTTCGGTGTATTTGATCAGGGTGTCGGCGATGTATTCCTGTGACAGGCCAAAGCGCAGCTGCTTCATGTAATGCGCGTAAGCACGTAACATGGCGACTTCGCGCCAGGTTAAGCGGGCGCGCAATATCAGCTGGTTGTAGGCGTCGTTTTCAGCCCGGCCATTCCAGATATTGATAAAGGCCCGGGAGAACTCATCGCGGTATTTGGCCGGATCAAGGTCCGGATCGGGCTCGTACAGCAGGGAGAAATCGTAGATCCAGGTGCAGCTGTCTTCCCCGTAATTGATCTCATAGGGATATTCGTCGATGACCTTTAGCCCCAGGTTCTCCAAAACCGGAATCAGGTCAGACAGAAGCAATGCCGAGCCTTTGTTGAAGATTTTCAGTTTCAGCTCACTGCCCGTGGGCTCCATCGAACGATAAAAGCTGAGCGTGATGGGGTCGGCATTGGTCGCGTTGAGCGATTCCATGCGCTGGATATCAGCCACCGCCACCCGGGCGCTGTATTGCTCGCGATAGCTGGCCGGAAAGGCCTCAACATAACGCTGGTGAAAACGCATGCCCTTTTCTTCACCAAACGACTCGATCAACGCCTGTTGCAGTTCATCCGTCCAGCGACGGGCGATCTGAACGATGCGTTTTTCCAAAAGCTCGGTCGGTAATTCTTCGTCAATCGGATGGCTCAGTTTGAACACAAACCGTGTTCGTGCCAGTACGGATTCACTGAAAAAGGTGGTGAAATCAGACCCTTCGACATCGAACTGTTCAACCAGCAGGTCGTGCACTTGCTGACGCAGTTGCGAATTGAAGATATCGCGCGGCATATAGACGATGGCGTTCAGGAACTTGCCATAGATATCCTTGCGCAGCAGCAACCGGATGCGCTTGCGTTCCTGAATGGCCAGTACGTCCAGCGTCATGCTCAACAGGGTATCGACCGACGCCTGAATAAGTTCATCACGCGGGAAGGTAAAGAGAATAGAAGCCAGCTCCTTGTAATTGTGGCCACCCTCGGCAAAGCCGCTCTTTTCCAGAACCAACTCAATTTTACGACGCACAACAGGGATATTGACCGGTGCCTCGTTGTAAACGGTCGAAGTGTAGAGCCCCAGAAAACGGCGCCCGCCAACCACCTCACCCTGGTCATTAAAGTGTTTGACCAGCACATAGTCCGAATAGGCCGGGCGGTGAACATTGGCCCGGTGACCGGATTTGGAGAAAATCAGCAGTTCTTTCTCAAAGACATGAGAACGGCGGTGCTCGGACATTCCGGCAATGGTCTCATCACGGCGCTTTGGGCTCTTCTTGAACAACCCAAGCGCACTGCCTTCAACCTGCTTAACCGTATCACCCTCGACAACGTATTCATCATAGGCCAGGAAGGTGAAGTGGTTATTGGCCAGCCACTTCATGAAAACCTTGCCTTCATCGAGCTCCGAGGCGTCTACCGGGTATTTCAGGGTGTTGAAATCGCTGATGGCATCCCGGGTTTTCTGCAGAATGGCGGTGTAATCGTCAACAACCCGCTCAACATCCTGGACCACGGAGCGAATTTCGCTCTCGATACGATCGCGCTCACTGGCGATGGTGGTGCGGTCTACCTCAATCAGCAGCAGCAATTCCTGGGCACCCTTACCCGAAAAACCGTCAAATTGACCGCTTTTGTTGCGCGATACAGCCAGGCTGGCGTGAAAAATGGTATGAATATTGGCACCCAGACGGTTCAGGGTGAGTCGAACAGAGTCGATAATAAATGGCAAATCCGAATGCAAAATGGACACGATGGTATGCGGCGACTGCCACTCGTGCTCTTCGACATTGGGGTTGAATACATTGACCAGGCCATGCTGTGCTTTCCCGCCCTGCAAGGTGCGCCACATTGAAACCACCAGACCGGCCAAGTCGGTCATTTCATAGGAAAGCAGGTCTTGCATTGACGCATGCTTGAACAGGGCATGAATCAGCGTCTTCAGGTTATCACTGTGCTCTTTCGGGAAATGGGGCTGAAGGCGGGCATGCAAGCTTTCAAGCAACTCACTTCGCTGATGAGACATGGTTTGCGTCATTGTTGGCCTCTGTTTTTCTTTTTTAATGTCCGGCAATGTCAGGCATTGCTCACTGTTGATTTACAGGTAGTATGGGTTGTGCTGTATCTGAATGATGATTCCAAGTGCTCGTTTGATACTAGTTGAACCGGGCGTATTCTCTAGTAATCGACACCCCCTTTCATCCTGCCGGCCACCGTTTTGCGGGGCTTTGTCGCATTGCAGGATGCAGGGTCGCATTTATGAAATCTATTTGATAATACTGAAGTGAGAGACTGTATCATGTCCGGCAAGACAGGTTCGACTGCTAATGACACTGAAAATCGTGCCCGCAAACCGCGATGGTCGAAGTTACTGATTAGCCTGCTGGCTGGGCTGGTGGGTGTGCAGAGCGACAAAAATCGCGTCAGCGATTTTTCATCAGGCAGTATCTGGCCCTTCATCATCGGTGGCATCCTGTTCACCGTGCTGTTTGTATTCAGCCTGATTGGGCTGGTTACCTTGCTGGCACCTTAAGCAGACTGCCAGCGAGCCCCCTGCTAAAAAGGCCCTTTGCAGGGCCTTAGCGGCATTACCTTGTGACCTTGTGCAGAGTCAAGGTGCTGTCAGGTTGCGGTTGCAACCCAATAAACCGCTGCAACCACAACGGTCGTGACAATAATAACTGCCGCGATGGCATCCGCCTGAGCATCTGTCATGCCTGATTTCTTGGTTGTTGCCATAATTAAATTCCCCTTTTTGTTCTTTTTGTGAGCATGTTTTCAGTGTGGCAGCATCCATTGTTCTGGTATGCCGAAGACAGGGTATTAACATTCTATCATGCTGCTGTTGCAGCCCATCGACCCTAGGCGACCATTCCGGGGAAACGTTGTTCCCGGGCCCTGGCTAGCGCTTTTGGACCAGAATGCTATTTACGCGAGCCATTTAATCGTCTATTGGACGGCGGTTCAAGCCGTCTCATATAACGGTATAGCATAAAATTATGAAATATAAATTGTTTATGGAATAAGAGGCTTTCTCTATAGTGTAAGCCAACACCCTCATTGGATAGGCGGACTGCATGTACCTGTACGATTCGTTCGACCAGAAAGTGGTCGATGAACGCGTTGCCCAGTTTAGAGAGCAAACTGAGCGCTACCTCGATGGCAAAATCGCCGATGACGAGTTCCTGCCGCTGCGCCTGCAAAATGGCCTGTATATCCAGCGCCATGCACCAATGCTGCGCATCGCCATTCCTTACGGTTTGCTGTCTTCCAGACAGCTCTATCGCCTGGCCGACCTGACTGAACAGTACGATAAAGGCTATGCCCATTTCACCACGCGCCAGAACGTCCAGTTCAACTGGCCCGCACTGGAAGACGTGCCCGACATACTGGCGGGCCTGGCCGAGGTGCAGATGCACGCCATTCAAACGTCGGGCAACTGCATTCGCAACACAACCACCGACCAGTTCGCCGGTGTGTTGCGAGATGAAATTGCCGACCCGCGCCCCTGGTGCGAGCTGATTCGCCAGTGGTCGACCTTGCACCCAGAATTCGCCTTTCTGCCGCGCAAGTTTAAGATTGCCGTCAATGCCAGCCCGGACTCAGACCGGGCAGCTGTCCGGTTTCACGACATTGGTCTGGAACTGGTGCGAGACGAAGCCGGTGATATCGGGTTTAGCGTGTTTGTCGGTGGTGGCCTCGGCCGTACGCCGCTGGTGGGCCAAAACGTCCGCGATTACCTGCCAGCCAGGCATTTGCTGACTTACCTCGATGCCATCCTGCGGGTCTACAACCTGAACGGCCGGCGCGACAACAAATTCAAGGCGCGGATTAAGATTCTGGTGAAAGCGCTAGGCGTAGACGCCTTTCGTGATCGGGTTGAGGCTGAATGGGCCCACCTGAAAGACGGCCCGGGCACTCTGACCGAGGCTGAAATCGAGCGCGTAGGCAAGCACTTCATCGACCCGGATTACGCCGAACTGAGTGATGCCGACGCTGTGCTGGCCGAACAGAAAGACGCCCACCCGGGCTTCGGCCGCTGGCTGGAACGCAATGTCACTGGCCACAAAAAACCGGGCTACGCAGCCGTTACCCTGTCACTCAAGAAGGTGGGCTATGCCCCGGGCGACTGCACCTCGAGCCAAATGCGCGCGGCGGCACAACTGGCCGATGCATTTTCACTGGGTGGTTTGCGCGTTAGCCACGAACAAAACCTGATCCTGGCCGATGTGCGTCAGGATCAGCTGTTCGAACTCTGGGAAGCTGCCAAACAACATGGCTTCGCCACCCCAACCATTGGCACCCTGACCGACGTGATCTGCTGCCCCGGTGGCGACTACTGCGCTCTGGCCAACGCCAAATCCATCCCGATTGCCGAAGCGATCCAGGCTCAGTTTGATGATCTGGATTATCTGTTTGATCTGGGCGACATCGACCTGAACATTTCCGGCTGCATGAACGCCTGTGGTCACCACCACATTGGTAATATCGGCATTCTCGGTGTGGATAAAAAAGGCGAAGAGTTCTACCAGGTATCGCTCGGTGGCGACTCCGGGCTGAATGCCCGGGTTGGCAAGATCCTCGGACCGTCGTTCAAGGCCGACGAAGTGCCCGCCGTGGTCGACAAGGTCATTCAGGTCTATGTTGACCACCGTCGGCCCGACGAAGCCTTTATCGATACCGTTGACCGAATTGGCATCGAGCCGTTCAAGGAGCGTGTTTATGCAAAATCTCATTAAAGACGGCCAGCGCCAGGACGACCCCTGGACACTCGTTGAAGACGACGCGCCCCTGCCGGCCCAAGGCCCGATGATTCTACCTTTGGCTCTCTACCTGGCTCAAAAGGCCGAATGGGATGCTTCCGATCGCGACATCGGTGTCTGGCTGAACGATGAACAGATGGCAGAAGACGTGACTGGCAGCCTGGACAACCTGGCACTGATTGCACTGCGCTTTCCCAAGTTCGCCGATGGTCGGGGCTTCTCCAAAGCCCGCCTGCTGCGCGAACGCTATGGCTATTCCGGTGAGCTTCGGGCCATTGGCGACTTTTTGCCGGATCAGGTGTTTTATATGGGTCGTTGCGGCATCAACGCCTTTGCCTGCCGAACCGACGACGAAGCGTCGGTCGCACTAGCAATGCTGACTCCGTTCAGTGTTCGCTACCAGAGCGGAACCGACAGCACTCCTTTATTCGAACGTCGCTGACGCGCTTTCCCAACCTCACGCCAGCGTCCCCCGAACAGGCCCTCTCAGCAGGGCCTTTTTTTTACCCTGCCAGCCAGAAAACCAGCCCAACACTGCTGCAAAGACACCAACTCGATCACAAAAAAGTTGACGACACCCGAATCACTGTATATAACTACAGTTACTGTATAGATGAACAGTAACCAGGAGGCCGTCATGTCCGCAACCGCACAGATCACTCAGACCGAAACCGACCGTCACACTCCCGTCTGGCGCAACCGGGCAACGCGGCCACAGCCACATCACGCCCGGGCCGCTGCTGACGCGCTGACAATGAGCACCCTGACGGAAGTCTTCTGCCAGGCAGAAGGGCTGCGGCAATTGCAGCTGCTAGTCCCGGTTCTGGCGCAACTAAGCCAGAAGAAACAATGGATAACCTTTATCGCCCCGCCCTGCTTGCCGAATGAACGCGCGCTGGCCCGTGCTGGCGTTGATACCCGCAAGGTTCAGATCATTCATACCCGCACCATCAGAGATTACTGGAAGACACTGGACGACGTCCTGCACAACGGACAGAGCAGCGCCGTATTGTGCTGGCCCCCGCAAGGCGAATACAACGATGCCAGGCGCGCACAGATGAAACAGACGGGTGACAGCAGTGATACGCTGGTGTTCGTCTTTCGGCCGTTCGGCACAACGCGCTCCGAGGCCGTTAACGACACCGACAAGGCAGCAACGCCCAACGTTGAGCGCCAACTGGCCCTGGCATTCTGACACCAATGACGAACTTAATGCAGTTTATGAAGACTGTGGATTGAAAAGGATATGCAGAAGGACTAGCAAAGGCTGAAGGTTAGTAAGCGCTATGGCTGAAACTGGTGCCCGGAGCCGGAATCGAACCGGCACGGCCGCAATGGCCGAGGGATTTTAAGTCCCTTGTGTCTACCAATTTCACCATCCGGGCGAATCGAGGACTGTCTCGGTGCGGTCACGATGCCGCGGATACTGCAGAACCCTGCCTAGGGCTATTTAGCCACTTCCGAGTGAGGAAATGGAGGCTGGAGTCGGAATCGAACCGGCGTACACGGAGTTGCAGTCCGCTGCATGACCACTCTGCCATCCAGCCTTTACAGGCTTGCCTGTGTATACAGGCATTTTAACTTGGAGCGGGAAACGAGATTCAACTGGCCGGCATTCCGGTCGTGACCCTCGGGTCGCGCTTCAATTGGAGCGGGAAACGAGATTCGAACTCGCGACCCCAACCTTGGCAAGGTTGTGCTCTACCACTGAGCTATTCCCGCTTTACTGCTTCGTTCATCTGGTGCTGGAAATACAGCCCCAACCCCAATCAACGAGCGCGCATTCTAAGCATTCGTTTATGGGGCGTCAATTATTTTTCTTTACAATTTAGGCACTTAGCTTACTTTTACGCCGCGACACCACCCTGGCTCAGATGAGCGCTCAGGCCTTGGGTCGCAATTCCGGCCAGGCGGCTCGCAAGTAGACGATCATCGACCAGAGAGTCAATACGGCGGATACCTGAAGTGCCAGCAGGCCCAGATTGGCCAGCCACTCTGCCGAGAGCGCCGTGCGCATGGCAGGATCCTGAGTCAGCAGGATAACGATGGCAACCATTTGCAACGTGGTTTTAACCTTGCCCAGCATGTTTACCGCAACACTGGCACGCTTGCCCAGCTCTGCCATCCATTCACGCAATGCGGAAATAACGATTTCCCGGCCAATAATCACAACCGCCGGCACGGTCATCCAGATGCTGCTGTGACTTTCGACCAGCACCACAAGCGCAGCCGCGACGATAAGTTTATCGGCTACCGGGTCGAGGAAGGCACCGAAGGGGGTCATTTGGCCCAATTTGCGAGCCAGGTAGCCGTCGACCCAATCCGTTATGGCTGCGGCCGTGAAAATGACCGCGGCTAGCAGAAACGACCAACTTTGCGGCAGGTAATAGACGACAACGACGACAGGAATCATCAGAATCCTGAACAACGTTAAGATATTCGGTATGTTCATAGCCTTCCTTTAATGGTGCGGACCAGCAAGGTCCGCTTTGCGTCCAACGGGCGGAAGGATTCCAGCTTTGTTCCACACTGTAAACCATTGCATGGCCCGGACGGGTACTTTTTTCACAGTCGGTTGATGCTGCCCGATACCGGGTCAACGGCTGTGCAAAAATTCGTAGATCGATTCTGCCAGCGCCCGGGACACCCCTTTCACCCGGGCTATTTCCTCCTGACTGGCGGCCTTGACGCCCTGTGCACTGCCAAAATGACGAATCAGCGCTTTGCGACGCCCCGGACCCACATTGGGAATGTCATCCAGTAGCGACCCGACTCTGGCCTTGCTACGCCGGGCCCGGTGGCTGGTAATAGCAAAGCGGTGCGCTTCATCCCGAATATGCTGAATAAGGTGCAGGGCCGGGGCGTGGTTTGGTAACTGAACCACCTGATCCGGTGTTTCAAAAAACAGAGTTTCCAGCCCTGGCTTGCGGGTTTCCCCCTTGGCAACGCCCAGCAGGGGAATAGCCACACCCAGCTCATCCATGACCTCTCTTGCCATTTTCATCTGGCCTTTGCCGCCGTCAACAATCAACAGATCGGGCAATTTGGCTTCTTCCTTTTGCAAACGACTGTAGCGCCGTTCAATCGCCTGGGACATGGCGGCATAGTCATCACCGGCAGTCACCCCTTCAATGTTGAACTTGCGATACAGGCTCTTGTTTGGGCCGTTCTGATCGAAAACAACGCAGGATGCTGTGGTGGCTTCACCGGAACTGTGAGAAATGTCAAAACACTCGATGCGCTCTGGCATTTCCTCCAGCTCCAGCGCCAACTGCAAGGCCTCGAAACGCTGCACAACCTGCTGGCGATGGCTGATGCGTTGCTGCAGTTGTTCCCGGGCATTGGTTTGAGCCAGCTCCAGCCATCGGGCATTACGACCGCGTACTGAACTGCTCAGCGTAATCTTGCGGCCAAAATGTTCGCACAGCGCCGCTTCAAGCCAGTCTTTGTCAGTCACCGGAACATTCAGTACCACGCTCTGCGGGCAATCATCGTGAGTACGGCCAAAATAATACTGACCGAGAAAACTGAGCATTATGGTGGCCGGCTCCTCTTCAGTGCCGGGTTTGGGAAAGTAGCTTTGGCTGCCGAGCAGACGACCCTGACGAATCATCAGATAATGCACACAGAGGCCAAGGTCGCCGGATTCCAGCGCAAAGACATCGACATCCCCCCGGTCACTGGAGACGTACTGCTGCTCCTGAACTTTGCGTAACACCAGCAACTGGTCACGTACTTCGGCGGCGTTTTCAAAATCCAGTTCGGCTGCCGAGGTGTCCATTTCCAGTTCCAGGGTCTGAATCAAGGTTTGATTCTTACCCTGCAGGAAAGCCCGGGTTTTCTCCAGGTCGGCCTGATACTCCTCTTCACTGACAAACCCGACACAGGGCGCCTTGCAGCGTTTGATCTGATATTGCAAACAGGGACGTTGCCGGTTGGTGAAGACGCTGTCCTTGCACTGGCGAACCTTAAACGCTTTCTGCAAAATCGCCAGAGATTCGCGCACTGCACTGGCATTGGGAAAAGGGCCAAAATACTCGGACTTGCCGCGTCGAGCACCCCGATGAACATAGAGCCCGGGCGATTCATGCTCGGTCGTCAGACGGATATAGGGGTAGGATTTGTCGTCTATCAGCAAAATGTTATAAGGCGGTTTGTGCTGCTTGATCAGGGTTTGTTCAAGCAGCAGGGCCTCGGTTTCGCTGTGGGTGACGGTGGTATCGATGCGCTGTATACGCGCCACCAGCGCCAGGGTCTTGTTGGTTAACCCGCGGCTGCGAAAATAGCTCGATACCCGGTTTTTCAGGTTCTTGGCTTTGCCCACATAAAGCAGCTGGCCGTCGGTGTCGTACATGCGGTACACACCGGGCCGGGCTGTCAGATGTTTGAGGTAGGCTTTGTGGTCAAAGGGGTGCGTTGTCTCTGGCATAGCCAGGATTATACCATCTCGTTGGGTTCCAGGATGCCATGACGAATGGCCAGATGCGTCAGCTCCACATCACTGGAGATACTGAGCTTGTCGAAAATCCGATAGCGATAGGTGTTCACCGTCTTAGGGCTCAGGCATAGCTTATCGGAGATTTCCTGAACCTTCTTGCAAGAGCAGATCATCGTGGCGATCTGCATTTCCCGGTCAGACAGCTCCGAGAAAGGTGACCCCCCTGCCCCTAAGTTTTGCAGCGCCAGTTTTTGAGCCACATTGGGGGCCAGATATTTCTGCCCGGCAACCACAGTGCGCACGGCCAGCACCATCTCTTCGGACGAGGCGCCTTTGGTCAGGTAGCCAGCCGCACCGGCCTGCAACAGGCGCGCAGGAAACGGATCGTCGCCACAGGCAGTCACAGCAATGATACGAATATCCGGAAACTGACGATGAATCTTGCGGGTGGCTTCAATGCCGCCGATGCCGGGCATGCGCACATCCATCATGATGACATCCGGTTCATGCTCTTTGGCAAGACGAATGGCATCTTCGCCGCTGGCGCCTTCTTTGATGACCTCAATGCCATCAGCGTCGCCCAGCAACCGGACCAGTCCCATCCGCACTAGATCATGATCGTCTACCACGATTACCTGGATCACGCACCCACCTCAACCGTTAACTGTACTTCTCATCCTGAGGTTTTGTCCGTCCTGGGAAAAAGATACTGTCGAATGGCTCTGAAGGCCTGTGACAGCAGAGAGGAACCGGCATTGGCGCAAAATACAGACCACTGGAATGCCAATTCACCCACAGTGGCCCATGATACGGCTCAACCCCATCGGAGAAAAGCACTATGTCACTTTTTCGTCAACCCACGGCCTCCGGGTTAACGACATTACTGCTGCAATCACTACAAATGCGATTCCGCATACGCCGCCAGTCGACTCCGCGCAACGCCCTCAAGCGTAATGGAGCCACCGTGCTCGAACCCCTTGAACCGCTCACTCATGTAGGTCAGCCCTGAACTGGTTGGCCCCAGGTAGGGGGTATCAATCTGAGCGAGGTTGCCCAGACACACGACCTTAGTACCCTGCCCGGCCCGGGTGATGATGGTCTTGATCTGGTGCGGGGTAAGATTCTGGGCTTCGTCGACAATCATGAAACTTTGCTGGAAGCTGCGTCCACGAACAAAATTCAAGCTCTTGAATTGAATGGGCACCTTGGCCCCCACGAAATCCTGACTGCTGCCCGGATCAAAATCTTCTGCATGCAGCGCTTCGAGGTTATCGGTAAAAGCGCCCAGCCAGGGCTGCATTTTCTCTGTCTCGGTTCCCGGTAAAAAGCCGATGTCTTCGTCCAGCCCACGTGTACTGCGTGTCGCGATGATGCGCTTGTACTGCTTGGTTTCCATCGTCTGTTCAAGGGCACAGGCCAGCGCCAGCATGGTTTTGCCACTACCGGCAGCCCCATTCAGCGCGACCAGATCGATTTCGGGATCGAACAACAGGTACATGGCCATGGCCTGAAATAAATCGCGCGGGACCATCCCCCAGGCTTTCTGACGCATCAGCACCCCGGTGTTGAGCATCTCTATCGACACCTGAGCCTCTTCCACCCGGTGAATACGACCAACAAACTCTTTCTGGTCGTAAAAAAACTGATTGGCATAAAACGGTTCGTTCAGTACTTCCGCCAACACCGTCTTATCGATCACATGGTAACGTTCACCTCGAATGTTTTGGGGAGCAACGGCTTCAATCTGCTCCCAGAAACTGCCCTCCAGAGCATGGTAGCCAGTGGTGAGGCTGTCTATATCGGAAATCAGCTGGTCGTTATGGTAGTCCTCGGATTGCAGGCCGCTGCCTCTGGCCTTGAGCCGCATATTGATGTCTTTGGTAACCAGCACCACCTCCGCTTCCTGATGCTGGGCTTGCAGCGCCAGCAAATCGTTAATGATGCGGTTGTCGTTGCTGTGTGCCGGCAGGATAGACGCCGAGGGATCTCTGGGCATCATGATGCTCAGCGTGCCCACACTTTGCTGGGTGTGCTGGCGTTCAATACCGACACCCTCCATGATTTGCTGGGGCGTAGCCCCCCCTAGAATAGCGTCGATGGTACGCACCGACTGACGAGCATCAGCCGCCAGTGCCGTGCTGCCAACTTTGAGTTTATCGAGCTCTTCCAGCACCACCATGGGCACCAGAACCTGGTGTTCTTCAAAGTTAAAAACCGCATTGGGGTCGTGGATCAGGACGTTGGTATCTAGGGCGTAGATTTTCGGGCTGGAACCTTCACGAGCAGATGCGTGCATAACTTCTCCTGGTCGGGACAGCGGAGCAAGCAGGGTTGCTCCAGCGCGGCAGCCATTCGGGTGACCTGGCTGCCCAGACAATATCTGACTGAACAAACGACTTCCCGGCGGGCCTCAACACCCGGCAACCAAGCCTGGTCTGGAGGCACCGGACCGGTTTGAGCGAGCAAGTTCACCTTTCTGTTGGCACCGTTTCAGAATAGGTGACCCGAGTCTGGTTGTCTCCCCCCTTTTGCTCAACGAATGAAAAGATCTGGACGCCTAGCCGTCAAACTCATGGTCTTCAGCGGCGAAAGCCACACAGATACTGCCCGGACCAACATTCAGCCCGCCAGTCAGCCCCATCACACAACTGAGTACGGTCACACCCTTGCTGGCAGCCGTACTTTGCAATGCCTTAAAGCCCTCATGGCTTTCCAGACCAGAAAGGTCGCCGGCAATCGACACCACCACATATGGCGTCAACAAGCCGTGCTCTAGCTGGCGAATGGCGTAGCGCAGCAACCGGTCGACGCTGGCGTCAAACCCCCTCCCCTTGGCAACCGGAAACGTATCATCGCCCCGCGCAGACAGTATTGGCACGATATCAAGCGATTTAGCCACCAGAGCCGTGAGCATGCCAACGCTTTCATCGCCTTTCTTGCGTGCCCGCTCACGAATGTAATACACATCCGGAGCGACCAGATAGGCATAGATTCGCTGGCGCATGGCATCGGCCAGTTTGAGAATCTCGTTCTTCGCTTTACCGCGCTCTATCATGTCGCTGGTGAATGCAGCCAACACACCTTGCCCACAAAACAGGGTTCCCGAGTTCATGACCCTCATACCAAAATTTCCGTCGCGCCCGGCCGCTTCTCGAACATCGTGGTAACTGCGCAAAATGGCGTGTGAAGCCTTGGTGGCATTGTCGTATATGGGGCTGCGTTTCCGGCTGACGGTTTGCACCAGTGCGAAATCGTACTCGGTCACCAGCTCATCCAGAAACAGCCGTTCGATTTCTTCACTGCTGTAGGGGATGGATTCGGCATCATGGTTACGACCAAGCCTGTCCTGGGCATAGAAGTCGGTCAGTTTTTGAGCATCTTTAACATCCGTGTAGGTCTGATCGTCAACCCGAATGGCGATAGGCAACAATTTAATGTTGCGGTCATCGATAAAACCAGACGGCAAATCGCAGGCCGCATCGATAACGAGAACGGTGCTCATGGTTCACTCCTGATGTGGATTTTTTATTATTGAGTGCGCTGAACTGTCAACGGTTAAAGATGGTGCGCTGCTTTTGTAAACCCGGTCAACTTTCAGTGTTCGGCGGGTGTCGGATCTGTCCCCTTTTTACCCGGTAACCGATTCATTACAGAAGAAATTTCACTAAACCTGCCCTATGGCAGGACTTTCAGCTCAATATCGCTAGAATAGCGCCGGCTTATTTACGAAGAAGTGAACACCTTGCAGCGTCTGGAACTCCCCTACACAGCGACCGCCCGCCCTTACTTTGCGACCCTGGCAAATGAAACCGGGGCCATCTGGTTTCACTCCGGCAATCCCGTGCGGGAAGGCCACCGCTGGGAGTGGTGTTCGGCCTGGCCGGAAACCCGATACCGGATGCTCGATAATCAGCAGGTTGAGTGTGAGCAACAGGGTCAGACAACACTGATTAACACCCCTGATTTTTTGAGCTGGCTGGCCGCACGCCAGCCCAACCCAGGCACCGGCTATGACCTGCCCTTTTCGTCTGGCCTGGCCGGACATCTCAACTACGAGGCCGGATATGGGCTGCACGGCCTGACCAGCCGCCACCCTAGCCCTACCTGTTTGGCCAGTATCGACCGCTATGAGTGGAGCCTGGTGTTAGATCATCAGCAACGGCGAGCGTTTTTGTGCGTATCAGAGCACTTGCCCGATTCGCTGAGACAGCGGGTTTTGGGATGGTATGAGACCGTTCGAAGACGCCCTCCAACCCCTGAGGCCCCGCCCCCTATTGAATCCCTCGCCTGGCGCTCGGGCATGAGCCGAGAAACCTATCAGCAGCACTTCGACGCACTGAAGGAATACATTCTCGCGGGCGACATTTACCAGGCCAATCTAACCCGCCCCTGGTACGCAGACATAGCGCCCGGGGTTTCCGACTGGTCGGTTTACAGCCACCTGATCGACCGGATTCAGGCCCCTTACGCCGTTTACCATCGCGCCGCTGATCACACCCTGATGAGTGTGTCACCCGAGCGTTTTATCACCATCGACCAGGGTCACATTACAACGCAACCGATCAAAGGCACACGCCCCAGAGGGGCATCGCCGGACGAAGACCAGCGCTTGTCGCAGGCGCTGGCAAACAGCGAAAAAGACCGGGCTGAAAACCTGATGATTGTCGACTTGCTGCGCAACGACATTTCCCGCAATGCCCGGGTAGGCAGTGTGAAAGTACCGGAGCTGTGCAAGCCGGTCGCATTCAGCAACGTGCATCATCTGGTCAGCACCATCACCGCAGACCTGGCAACGGGCTCAACGGCACTGGACGTGTTGCGCGACGCCTTTCCAGGCGGTTCCATTACCGGCGCGCCAAAGCGCCGGGCAATGGAGATCATCGATGAACTGGAAGTGTGCGCACGCGGCCCCTATTGCGGCACCGCATTCTGGCTCAGTGACAGCGGGGCCTTTGACAGCAACATCCTGATTCGATCGCTCCTGAGAACACCTGGCCAATTGATGTGCTCAGGTGGCGGTGGCATCGTTGCCGACAGTAACGCCGACGCTGAATACGAGGAAAGCGCCACCAAGGTGGCGCACATTCTTAATGCGCTGGGGACGGTTTCAGGCAGGTAAAACCCGATTGCTCGCCTGCAAAAAGGCCGCTTTCAGGTTGTCGTAGCCGGTCACAGCCGGAAACTGCGGGAACTCGGCAATCACATTAGCGGGTGCATTAAACAGAATGCCCGCATCGGCCTCGCCCAGCATGGTGGTGTCGTTGTAGGAGTCGCCCGCGGCGATGCACCGGAAATTCAGCCCATGAAACGCCTTGATCGAGGCTCGTTTCGGATCGGGCTGACGTAAGACGTAATCCAGTACCTTGCCCTGGCCGTCGACTTCAAGCCGATGACAGAACAACGTCGGGTAGCCCAGCTGGCGCATCAGCGGGGCCGCGAATTCGTAAAAGGTGTCCGACAGAATAACGACCTGAAACCGCTCACGCAGCCAATCAACAAACTCCCTGGCTCCGGGCAGCGGTTCAAGCTCTGCGATCACCGCCTGAATCTCGTTCAGACCCAGATTATGATCGTCCAGTATCTGCAAGCGTTGCTTCATCAGTACATCGTAATCCGGAATATCCCGGGTGGTGGCTTTAAGGACATCTATACCGGTTTTTTCCGCAAAGGCAATCCAGATTTCAGGGATCAAAACCCCTTCCAGGTCAAGGCAGGCTAATTCCACGGTTGGCTCATCCTAATGGTGGTATACATTGCAGCGGTTAACGGTACTGGGCTGGCCAAAAGAAGGCAACGCCATTAAGTGAATCGCAGTATTGCCAGATAAGCCACAGCAACCGGCATTCCTGTCTATTGATCAAAAAATGTTCCACAGCTAACGCTCCACGTGGAACCGTTCCACGGAAGCTCACACGACTGCCAACGCTTTGTCCCGGCGCATAGATCCATCTACATAACCTTATGAGATGCGGTTATTTAACGAAACCCTCGCAAGCTGGTAGAGTCGCCGCTTCACCGTGACTGCCGTGCCTTATCATGAATCTGACCGAACTGAATCTGGAACTTTCCGGGTTGTCGCCCCGCGACATCCTCAAACGTGCGCTCGACACACACGAACACATCGCCTTGTCGTTCAGCGGCGCGGAAGACGTTGTGCTGGTTCACATGCTAAGCAAGCTGACCCAATCACCCCGGGTATTTACCCTGGATACCGGCCGCCTGCATCCGGAGACTTATCGGTTTATCGATCAGGTCCGCAATCACTACGATCTGCCAATTGAGCTCTACTCACCGCAAGCAGAACCGCTGCAAACCCTGGTGCGTGAAAAGGGCCTATTCAGTTTTTATCAGGATGGGCACCAGGAGTGCTGCGGCATTCGGAAAATCGAGCCGCTGGAGCGCGCACTCAGTGGTCTGGATGCCTGGATCACCGGACAACGAAAAGACCAAAGCCCCAGCACCCGGGCTGAAGTCCCCAATGTACAGCGCGACGACCGCTTCACCGGCCGCGCCGAGCATCTGTACAAATACAATCCACTGGCAAACTGGACATCGGCGGAAGTCTGGAACTACATCAGAATGATGGAGATTCCCTTCAACAGCCTGCATGAACGCGGTTTCATCAGCATTGGATGTGAGCCCTGTACACGTCCGGTACTGCCAGGGCAGCACGAACGCGAAGGTCGCTGGTGGTGGGAAGAAGCCACTCAGAAAGAATGCGGTTTACACGCCGGCGGAAAACCCGGCGCACTGCCTTTTACCAGCTGATTGACAGCGGCCGGTCGCTGAGCCAGCTAGTAGGTTGGCAACTGGGTGTGTTGAAACAACTCATCCAGTTCATGTCGGCTTGTTGTCGCCATCGCCTCGTCAACAACCGACTTGTTCAGGTGGGGCGCAAAGCGCTCGATGAACCGGTACATAAAGCCGCGAATAAAAGTGCCCTTGCGGATGCCTATTTTGGTGACGCTGGCTTCAAACAAGTGGCTGGCGTCCAAACTGACCAGGTCGCGGTCCTGCTCGGGATCGATGGCCATATGCGCCAGAATACCGACCCCCAGCCCCAATCTGACGTAGGTTTTGATCACATCGGCATCGGCGGCGGTAAAGACGACTTTGGGCGTCAGGCCACGTTCCAGGAAGGCTTCATCCAGTTTCGACCGGCCGGTAAAGCCAAAAACGTAAGTAACAATCGGAAAGGCCGCCACGTCTTCAAGCGTGATTTGCGAGCGCTTTGCCAGCGGGTGTTCCCTTGGGACAACGATGGAGCGATTCCAGCGGTAGCATGGCATCATCACCAGGTCCGAGAAGTGCTCCATTCCCTCGGTCGCAATGGCCAGATCAACGGTTCCGTCAGCCGCCATCTCGGCAATCTGCACGGGCGTTCCCTGATGCATGTGTAACGATACGTCGGGAAAGTCGCGAATAAAGCTATCAATAACCTGCGGCAAGGCGTACCGCGCCTGAGTGTGGGTCGTAGCCAGGCTCAGACTGCCTTGGCGATCGTCGCTGTGCTCCTGCGCGATCTGCTTGATCGAGTCGACCTTGCGCAAAATCTCACCGGCGACCTTCAACACAGCCTCTCCGGCTGGCGTAATGCGGGTCAGATGCTTGCCGGAGCGGGCAAAAATTTCAATGCCGAGTTCATCTTCAAGAAGCCTGATCTGCTTGCTGATACCTGGCTGTGAGGTATAGAGTACCTGTGCCGTTGCCGATACGTTTAAATCGTGATGAGCTACTTCCCAGATGTATCTCAATTGCTGCAACTTCATAGTGCTCCCCTTTGCCAGTTCGGTGCCGTTCCAGAACGATCGCCCGGCACTTTTTTTGTTGTCGGTCTGTACTCGACAGCGACCGCTACCCAGGTCGCTGCATGTCACTACGCACACGGCACAATTTCTATCAGGTTATATAAAGATGATCAATTATTCATTTTTAGCATAATCTTTTTATCGGCCCTTGATCAGGCCATTACTCCCACCTTCGCCTAATTCTCAACCCCAAAACATATTCCCGTAGTTCTGCAACC
This sequence comes from Saccharospirillum alexandrii, assembly GCF_004000275.1. Lineage (GTDB taxonomy): Bacteria > Pseudomonadota > Gammaproteobacteria > Pseudomonadales > Natronospirillaceae > Saccharospirillum > Saccharospirillum alexandrii. Next base: position 609,359 of record NZ_RCIP01000001.1, on the reverse strand, counting down.
GATACTCCAGTATTAGGCGGTTAACCGCTGACACATCACACCGGGCATAGATGTCATCGCGTTCCCGACCATCCAGGGTCAAATCCAGAAACACGGTGTGGACCTGCAATTCGGTGTTGTACCGCGAAGAACGCTGGTCAAAGTTCGCCTGCAGCAACTCGCGGCCAAGTTGCCCCACTACTCGTTGCCGGCAGATCTCCACGGCCAGCTGCACACTGACTTGCGCCCGTCCGACAGGTACAGCTGGCTTACCCGTCATACGATCCCAGACAGTTCGCCGATACTCACCTTCGCCCGCTGCCATCTCCTCCAGTGCGATTCCCATTGCAGCAACAAACGCAATGATCACGACGAAACCACCGAGCAATCCGGAGAATGGCTTTTGGTTTTTCTTACTCTTTGAACGAGAGACCACCAAACTGTATCCTTTTCTTTACGGGTTGTATTTTATTCTTTACTTACTTATCATTCCTGAAGGTTCAGGCCAACCCCGACGGGGCTTACAAGCGTTAGCGGCCTGGCGACACCCAATATGAATTGAGCCATTAACGAGAGCCCTAGCGTTATCATGCAAGCATTAGCGAACTTAAACGTAGAAAGCCAGGAAATTCTGCTCACACCAGATGCCCTGAAAGCCGACATTCCGGTCACAGAACAAGCCGCTGCCGTTATCAATGCCGGTCGCGATGCCGTACGCGCCATACTGGATAGAACCGATCCGCGCATCATCGTGGTCATCGGTCCCTGCTCAATACACGATCCGGTGCTGGCCATTGACTACGCCAAGCGCCTCAAGGCATTGAGCGATGAAGTCAGCGAATCCATGCTGATTGTGATGCGGGTTTACTTCGAAAAACCCCGCACAACCACTGGCTGGAAAGGTCTGATCAATGACCCGTACCTGAACGACTCCTTTAAAATTGAAGACGGTCTTCACATTGGTCGCAAGTTGCTGATGGACATCGCCCACCTCGGTCTGCCGACAGCCACAGAAGCACTCGACCCGATTTCACCGCAGTACCTGCAAGACCTGATCAGTTGGTCTGCTGTGGGCGCTCGAACGACAGAAAGCCAGACACACCGAGAAATGGCCAGTGGCCTGTCTTCCGCCGTTGGTTTCAAGAACGGCACCGACGGCAGCCTTGATGTCGCCATCAATGCGCTCAAGTCCGTGTCGTCACCACACCGGTTCCTGGGTATCAATCAGGAAGGCCAGGTCGCCATCATCCACACCAAGGGCAACGCTTACGGGCATGTTGTATTACGCGGCGGTAACGGCAAGCCAAATTACGACTCGGTCAGCGTTGCCCAGTGTGAAGCCACGCTGCGCAAGGCGGGTGTACCGACGAACATCATGGTCGACTGCTCGCACGCAAACTCCAATAAAGACCATGCGCTGCAGCCCCTGGTTGCCGACAACGTTGCCAACCAGATTCTTGAGGGCAATCAGTCGATCATTGGCTTAATGATTGAAAGCAACCTGGAAGAGGGAAACCAGAGCATTCCGGACGACCTGTCACAGCTCAAGCCGGGTGTCTCCGTAACCGATGCCTGCATTGGCTGGTCTGCTACCGAGCATTTACTGCGATCCATGCATGCCAAGCTTAAGGATGTACTGCCGGGTCGAACAGGCGCCTGACGGAACCCATCACCGGTGTCTGGATTCGATCAATCCGGACACCGGTTAGCATCATGACTCATGGTGTCCTTCCTGCACAACCGGCTTATGGGTCGGACTGATCGAGGCTATTAACGCCAGCCAATCCCGTGCACCCGCACCCGTAATAGCTCGTTTCGGATCTAACCCAAAGCGCCCTAGACCAGAATCAGCCTGATGTGATGAAAGAACCCAGTAAAGACGGGATTCCACGGCTTTTAAACGGGGCTTCATCAGCTCCCGATCATAGCCACGCCAACGTCCAAACCAACCCTGGCGGCGCAGCAGCTGGCGGAATAGCGTCGCGGGCTCCGACTCTTCCCGCCCTTCTTTTCGATGCCAGCGCCGTAAACCAAGCCTGACTCTGTGCCAGGCTTTGACGCCCGGAATCCAGAACACCCGGCGCGGCCAAACCGGCGATGCGTTCAACAAGACAACATTGGCCTGGTACTGCTTTACAGCTGCATGCTGCAACACCATCTCACAGCCGAAACCCTGACTAACCAGCGTCGGTAGCTGTGATGTTTTCTCCTCAATAAATCGGATAACAGGCGGCAGATCAAATTCAGCCATCGCATCGAGTGTATTGAGGGAGGGGCGCTGATTGCGGGAAGACAAACCATGGCCGCGCCAGTCCATAAGCCAGACATCATACCCCGCCCTTACCAGCGCACCGGCCACACCACCCACTCCATAGTCGAGCCATTGCCAGTGGTTGGAGAAGGCATCATGCACCAGCAAGACCGGGTGACCCCGCGACACCTGTTCTGAATGCAGCCGAACCAGCGCAATCTCCACCGTATTGTCGGTACTGGTATTGGGTTTCAGCGAATAGACATCTTCATAAATGCCTTCTTTGTACTCCGCGCTCAGCAGAGCAACCGGGAAGTATTGACTGCTACTTTTCAAACCAGAGAATCCTTTACAGCGACCACAGGCTGTATATAATCACAGCTACTGTATATAAAAACAGGGCGACATTATGTTTAAACTGACGGCTCGTCAACAACAAGTTCTCGACCTCGTAAAAGACCACATGCTGGAAACGGGCTACCCCCCTACCCGTGCGGAAATCGCCAGCCAACTGGGCTTCCGCTCTCCCAACGCCGCCGAAGAACACCTCAAGGCGCTGGCCCGCAAAGGCGCCATCGAGATCATCCCTGGCGCATCGCGCGGCATTCGCCTTCCCGAGGAACCCGAGTCCGGCTTGCCGGTAGTCGGGCGGGTTGCTGCAGGTGAACCCATACTGGCACAGGAACAGATAGAAGAATTCCTGAGCCTTCCCTCTACCCTATTCAGCCCCAAGGCAGATTTTTTATTGCAGGTTCAGGGCTTGAGCATGAAAAACATGGGCATTCTCGAAGACGATCTCATCGCGGTTCACAAAACCGACCAGGTCCGCAATGGCGATGTTGTTGTGGCCCGAGTAGGCGATGAAGTCACCGTCAAACGCTATGAACGTGATGGACAGACTGTCACGCTCTACCCGGAAAATGAAGACTTCGAGCCCATCCGGGTTGATCTAACCCAGCAGGATTTCGCCATTGAAGGCCTCTACGTAGGCGTGATCCGGCGTTCTCTGCACTGAGCAAGCCCGGCGGTAAAGAACTGGTTAACCCCTAGTCACAAGGGGTTGCCAGTTCAAGCCATAACGGAGTCTTACCCGCAGCTTTCTCTATAATAGCCATCATGTCGCGATGCGCATCCTGCTCTTCAGGTGTTGGTTGAACGCGCTTGAGAGGCTGGTTGGAGGCAATGACCGCACTGGCGTCAAAACTGACCTGCTCCGAACTCTTTTCTTCTTCATCGTCCAGAATCAACGCAGTCTGACCACCCGTCATCAACAAATAGACGTCAGCCAGAATTTCCGAATCGAGCAAGGCGCCGTGCAAGGTACGGTGTGAATTGTCGATGCCATAGCGTTTGCACAAGGCATCCAGTGACGCCTTGGCACCCGGGTGTTTTTCGCGTGCCAGCTTCAGCGTATCGAGTACGCCACAGACAGCATTAAGTTGCCCAAACTGAGAGAAGCCCTCATCAGCAAGCCGGTTGAACTCCATCTGCAGAAAGCCCATGTCGAAGGCTGAATTGTGAATGACCAGTTCGGCTCCATGAACGTAGTCCCAAAACTCCTGGGCAATGTCACGAAATTTGGGGGCATCCTTTACTTTGTCGTTATCAATACCATGGACCGCAACCACCTCGTCGGGAATGTCGCGCTCGGGGTTTATATAGTAATGAAAGTGACGACCGGTTAGCTTGCGATCCACCAGTTCGACACACCCGACTTCCACGATGCGATCGCCTTTATTGGGGCTTAAACCCGTGGTTTCCGTATCCAGAACAATCTGTCTCATGCTGTCAATATTCTCATCGTGAAATAGGTTGAAACACACCACCCACCGCGGCGCAGCCTCACTCAGGCACGCACACTGCGATCGTCAATCCCCAGATTGGCCAGTGCGTCGGCCCGCTCGTTCCCCGGATGGCCCGCATGACCCTTTACCCAGTGCCAGCTCACCCGGTGGCGAGCGATGCTGTCGTCTAGCCGCTGCCATAAATCCCGGTTCTTGACGTCTTTTTTGGCCGATGTCTTCCAGCCATTCTTCTTCCAGCCATGTATCCATTCGGTAATGCCTTTGCGCACGTACTGCGAGTCGGTGTAAATGTCGACCTGGCATGTGCGTTTCAGGGCTTCCAGGCCAGCAATGGCGGCCATCAGTTCCATTCGGTTATTGGTTGTCTGGTCTTCACCGCCATAGAGTTCCTTGTGTTTCTGTCCGTATTGCATCAATACACCCCAGCCACCCGGGCCAGGGTTACCCCGGCAAGCACCGTCGGTGTAAAGCACCACAGCCTGGCCAGATTGTTCACTATTGCTCATGTTGTTTCCTGATGGTTCGACCGGCCAACCCGGATTCGAGTATGGGCTTGGCGCGCCAGCGGGCACGGCCATTGATTCGTCCCGGTACCTGTTTGCACCCGACCAATAGATAGACCGAGCCAGTGACGGGCAACAACGATTTTTGCAGCCGGCCAAAGAACCTCAACTTTGAGAGCCAGGCTGGCCGGGAGAAGGGTGACATAAACCCGTGTTTTTCGGAGCGCTCCAGTTCAAAATTCAGCAACTGCATCCAGTCCGAAACCCGATTGCTGCTGATGAACCGACTGCGCCAGAGACCGGAACGAGCCCGGCTGAACAAGGCACGAAGACCCCAGGTGGAATAAGGGTTAAAGCCAACGATCACCAGTATGCCACCCGGTCTTAGGGTCTGAGCCGCTTCACGTACTGCCTGGTATGGGTTATCGCACTGATCCAGAGTGTGATGCATGATCAGTGCATCGAGACTCTCCGGTTCAAACGGCAAGGCTTCGGCATCGCCCCGAACACTCGGACAAGGCGCCCGATTATCGAGCTGCGTCATTAACACACCACAACCATACAGACGGGGCTCAAACAGCGGCCTGTGATAGCCGGAATCCAGCTGAACCAGGTGCGTGCCAAAGCGGCCAGCCAGAGCCCGGGCGACCAATTGTCGTTCGACTTCGATCAAACGACTGCCCATAGGCGTGTTGTACCAGTCATGCAGGGCTGATTCCTGGACGGCTACGGACGGAGGCCCCGCTCGAAGCCACTGTTTGAATCTGAAACCTATCCGTTTAGCCAAAATGCCCTCATTAACGTCAGCGCACGTCAGAATATGTCATAAAGCGCCGAAATAGGATCCCCTGACCAATGCTCAGTGTCACAAAGCGGCTTGATCACTTCACCCTTACTATGCCTTAACTTGCCCCTGCACCCCATAGCAACATAGAATTATCGCCCAACTGGAATCCAGCATCAAAAAAGAAACGACTCATACATGGCATCCAAACGACTATTGATACCGCTGGCCGTCGCAGGCTTTGTCACCAGCGGATGCAGTACCTTGCCTGCACTCTCGTCTTTTTCCCAGACCACCGCAGAGCCGAATCCGGAGGCCAGCGCTGACGTCAGCGAGCAGGTTCTGGTTGAAAGCGAATTGGATACCGCCCTGGATGAAGCCGCTCAACCCGAACCCGAGGCAATCTTTGATCCACTGCTCGCTGACCTGACGGCAACCGAGTATCTGTTTGATACTGAGCCGGACCTGAGCGCTGAAACCCTGCGCGCGCGCGCGGTTTACGACCCTTATGCCCAATACCCGGAAGATCTGTATCAAACCTTGCGTCGTGGCTTTGAATTTGATCTGGCACTGGAAGACCCCCGCATCACCTCGCAATTACGCTGGTATGCCAGCCACCAGAGCTATTTCAACCGCGTCAGCGAACGCGCAGGTCGCTATATGTTCCACATTGTCGCGGAACTGCAGGCTCGGGACATGCCGCTCGACCTGGCTTTGCTGCCCATTGTTGAAAGTGCGTTCGATCCGTTCGCTTATTCTCACGGCAGCGCCGCTGGCATGTGGCAGTTCATACCTTCGACCGGGCGCATGTTCGGGCTCAAGCAGGACTGGTGGTACGACGGTCGCCGAGATGTGGTCGAGTCGACCCGGGCTGCCATGGAATACCTCGATCAACTCAACGACATGTTTGATGGTGATTGGCTGCTGGCCCTGGCCGCCTACAACTCAGGCCCTGGCACCGTTATGCGCGCCATGCGTCGCAACCGGGCCGAAGGCAAACCAACGGACTTCTGGAACCTGGATTTACCCCGGGAAACCGAGGCCTATGTCCCCAAGATGTTCGCACTGGCAAAACTGATTCACTCGCCGGAAACCTATGGTATTGAACTGCCATTGCTCGATACAGAGCCGTTCTTTGAGATCGTTGATGTCGGCAGCCAGATTGACCTTGCACAAGCCGCAACGATGGCCGATATGGACCTGAGCGATTTGTACTTGCTGAATCCGGGCTTCAACCAGTGGGCAACCAACCCTGAAGGACCGCACCGGTTGCTGGTACATGCGGATAAAGCCGCCGGTTTCCGGGAGCGCCTTGCCGACCTGCCGCTCGACTCACGCATGGCCTGGCAACGCTACACCATCGAACCCGGTGATTCATTGCTGACCATTGCCCGTGACTTCGGGGTGACTGTCGCCATCATCCAGGAAGCGAATGATTTAAATGGCAGTATGATTCGTGCGGGCGACGCCCTGATGATCCCCACCGCTTCGGCCAGCAGCACTGCTTATTCGATGAGTGCAGAACAGCGACTCGAGCGGCGACAAAATGCGTCAGGCAGCTCAGACACCCGACGCGTCGATTATGTGGTTCAGCCAGGGGACAGTTTCTGGGATATTTCCAGAGAGTTTGACGTCACGGTTCAAAGCCTCGCCCGGTGGAACAACATGGCCCCACGCGACGTTATTCGCCCCGGACAAACACTGGCCGTGTGGGTCAGTAACGATGCCGTGGCATCAACCAGTGCCTCAGTCAGCTCATCGGTTAGGAACGGACGTGAAGTCGTACGTAAAGTCGGTTATGTCGTGCGGGCGGGCGACTCGCTGTACCGCATCGCCAATCGCTTTAACGTGCGTATTGCCGATATTCAGAACTGGAACACCATCGGTCAGGAATACTTGCAGCCCGGACAGCGCCTGACGCTCTATGTCGACGTCACCCGGCTTCAATAATCGATAACGCTGGTGTTTCCAGCCACCGGGGCAGAGCCAACCGACTCTGCCCCGCCGCGTCACCGCCCACGATTACCATCTGCCATTACTGGCTCAGGGAATATAGCGCTGAGATAATGACTCAACAGCCCCCTGAAGAGACGAGGAAAACGCCTTTTTCAGACGCTGATCCACCCCCACCTGAGGCACCCAGGTAACCGAAACCACATCAGCGCTGCGCGCTTTGGCCAGCAGGTAGGCGTCGCTGGTTTCCAGCTGATCGACCAACCCCAGTTCGCGAGCATCCTCCGCCAACCAGAAATCGCCTTCAGTGACCGCCGCCAGATCGAGCTGCGGGCGGTAGCGCCCTACCAACTCTTTAAAACGTTCATGTATGGCCTTGAGATCGTCCAGCAGCTTCTGACGGCCCTCCTCCGTTTTCTCACCCATCAGTGTCATCGGCGCTTTGTGCTTACCCGCCGTCAACACCTCCACATCAACCTGATGCCGTTGCAGCAGCTTATGAATGTTGGGCACCTGTGCCAGCACACCTATGGAGCCGACTACTGCAAAGGGAGCCGCTATGATTCGGTCCGCAATGCACGCCATCATGTAACCGCCACTGGCAGCCACTTTGTCGACACATACCGTCAGTGACAAACCAGCGTCTTTCAGGCGCACCAACTGCGATGCCGCCAGGCCGTAGCCAGACACAGCCCCTCCGGGGCTTTCGAGCACCACCACGACCTCATCACTGGCACTGGCTACCTGAATTATCGCTGTGACCTCGCGGCGTAAACTGTCTACCTGAGACGCCTGCATATCGCCTTTAAAACGCAGCACCCAGACCTGATCTGCCGTTTTCCCGGCAGTGGCCTTCTGGTCGGCCTTTTGAGCTTTCTGGTGTGCCTTGTAGGTTTTCTTCGACATGACAACCTGTCGAACCCGATCGGCACCTGTAGCCAGGCGGTCGTTCAGTTTTTCGACCTGCAACCGACCCCCGGATTTTTTGGATCCACCGCTGTTTCCCTGCGATGCGCGAGCTACCGCGATCAGCCCGATCACCAGAATAACGACCAGGGTGATGGTTTTTAATACAAATGCACCGTATTCAGCCCACACAATTCTCTCCTTTTCATCAGTTAAACTTACGTTTCAAACAATCGTTTGATTTTGAACCATCAGCTCTCTACAATCCAGGCATTGACAATTCAGCCACCCCTTAACGGAGAGCAGACCATGGCTTCGACCGCAGACATGTTCAACAACATCGAGTCCCAATTCAACGCTGACGCCGCCTCGGGCCTGGATGTTGTGTTTCAATTCAACATCGACGACAGCGAGACCTACCACCTGATCGTAAAAGACAGCCAGTGCCAGCTGGTATCCGGAGAGCATCAGGACCCTTCCGTCACCCTGATCATGGATGAAGAGACGTTGAAAGAAATCGTTTCAGGCGATTTGAATGGCATGCAGGCATTTATGGCAGGTCGGTTGCGTACCGAAGGCGACATGATGCTGGCAACCCGCCTGTCGGACCTGTTTTCTCTGTAATTTAGCGCAAACCAGTGGTGCTCAGTCAGAAAACCACTGACCCAGCGCGTCGCGAGCCGGTTCATTGACCGGTCTCGCGACCAGTCCCTGAGCACCCAGCACCACTTCAAACAAGCCGTTATCAACCATGGGCAGATACACACTGCTTCCAAACCGTGCGTTGATCCAGGGCAACCAATCGCTCACCTCACTCGCCGACCAGAGCGCATCCGCACGCAAATCGATAACGCTTCTTGGCGCGTTCAGTTCCCGTTCAACGGACTGATAACGCCCACTGATCCGATCCAGCCGATACACCGGCTCCATACCGAACACCACCAGCGGCCCTGACCAGGTAAGCACTCTGGCATCCAACTGCCATTCATCGCCATTCAACACCAGGGTGCGTTGTTGTTGGTCCTGATTGGTCTCCAGACTGACCTCATAGATCTGCTCGCCCTGCTGACTGAACGACAGGGTTGCGATGGCCATTTCCCGGGTAAAGGCGCGATAAGCCGCCAGATCAACAACAAAGAGGCCGATGATGATCAGGCCGGCCAGGCAAGCGAGGCCCAGGGAGCCTCGAACGAAGCCACGTACCCAGCCACGCCGCACCAGGAGACGCAAGGCAATGTAAGCCAGTACCAGGCCGGGCAGCACCAGCACAGCAAACAGTGGCCATTGCGTCATCAGTGTCATGGTATTGGACTACACCGACAGCGCAGCCAGGCTGTGTTTGGCGAGTTTGAGGATATCTTCATTGGCTGAATCGCTGAGCAAGCCTTCAAGGAAGAACTCCAGACTCGACAAGGCATCGGCCAGCGACTCCAACTGCCCCGGATCGACCATGGTGCCGGATTCTTCAAGATCCCGGCTGATGTAGTTAATGGCACGCTGAATCAGGTTGGCAGCGGTAGTGCTGTTCAGGAAAACAAAGGCCCCTTTTACGCCATGGAGCGTAGGCACGACATTCGACAAATGCAGTCGGTCACCCTGGGAGTCCATGTACGCAGTAATGGCTCTTTTGGCCAGTGCCAGGCCAGCCTCTGCTTCATCGATCAGGACAACCCGGGCATCGTGCAACTGCGCCAAGGCGGCCTTGTTGTCGCCACTGCCCTCCAACTGGCGCTGACCCTGCAAAATGCGGGACAAGGCGCTTTCCGCGTATAAGACCGCATCGGCAATGGTCAGCAGCTGCTCGTTGGAGGGGGCTGCGTTGTCAGCCCAGCCTGCAATCACTTTCGCTTGCTGTTTCAACACGTTCGCCGGACTTTGCAGACCCAGCATGACGTACACATCGGCCACCTTGGTCATGCGCTCTTGCAAGGTACGCGCTGAAAAGCCGCTGTCACCGCGCGCCGCCTGATCAACCGTATCCTTAATGACCGAAATGTCCTCTTTCAGGGCGTCGGATACACTCGACAGGACACTGCGGCCGGGACTGAACAGGATTTGTCGCTGCTCTTCGAGCATGTCATCGCTCTGCCCCAGGGTGGGCAGGTTGTAAAACTTGGCGACCTGACGCGCCCTGAGGCTTTCGGCCGGATTCATGGCAAGCAGAAACAAGAATTCTTTCATCAGCGCGAGCGAAGGTTGCTTGCTCAGCGATTTGGGGGCGTGGCTGATCAGGTCTTTCAGATGGCGATCGAGCTGCGCAAACAGCATCTTGCGAGGCCCGGTCATCAGTGCACTGCGGTTGGCCATGGATTCCAGAGCGCCCGAAGCGACCCACCACAGCGGCGCGCAAGGAGCGTTAGCCAGCAGCTGATCAATCCGGTTTAACGCCAGACCCATGTATTTGAAGGCACCGACGGTGCGCTCGCCCCGCAACAGGTGCAACAAACCGGCCTGGTACATATGGCGAAATTTCTTGAGCTGACGAACTTTCTGAGGTGAAAACTCGAAGACTTTGTTATCTGCCGGTTTGCCGGGTTTGAACGAGAACTGAAAGAAGTGCCCCTCTCCCAGCAAAGTCACGCCCCGAGCCCGCCGAAGCTGATTGATGGTGGGCAACAGGACCGCAGGTATGGCTTTTTGACCGAGGCTCAAAAACTCCAGATAACGGCTCAGCACTACCAGGCCGCCGCTCATGGCGTCCAGTTTGACGCGCACATCGTCGCTATCGACTGAATCGCCGGTGGGAATAGCGTTTATCAGCGCATTAAACTCGTCGCACAGGGCGATGGCGCCCTCCTCCTCCAGAACCTGGAAGATGCCCCGCATTTGTCCAATCAGATCCTGTGATTGTTGTAATTGCACCAGATCGCTCGTGTCCGAGCTAAAACTCTCAAGTGCAGACTGCGCTTGCTGCAGCGTGGCTTCAAGCTCGGTCTTGATCGCTTCCTTAGATGTGGCTGTACTCATCGTTCACTAACCTTGTTGCGGGACTCACGTACGGGACGTGATCAACAACCGCCTGCTGCCTTGGCGGCGACTCCGATGGGTGGCGTTACTGTCCGCCGGCCCTGGCCAATCATCATACCGTTGATCAGCCCGATTGCGCAGTGAACCAGCGAATAACGCATCCTTGCTGCCAGTATACCCAGCAACCACCCATTGCATCAGTGTTCCACACTCAATTTGTTAATAAAAGCACATATTTAGCGTCGATTTCTTAGGTTTTGTCTTAACGGGCAAGGGTTTCATGGCAACAAGCGGAGGAATCGGCTTCCCGATTGGCGACCTGTTATTGTTGTTTTCCTACAATCGGCTTGAATTTCCTGCAGAAACGGGTACTTTGGGCGCGCTTTGCGCGACCCGTACAGGCCACAACAGGGTTGTTGCGATACCGCTTTCACATTACCCGAAGAGCCTCTGATGAACACCTCGCTTAGTCAGTCCTTTGTTAAGAACTTCCTGGGGCACAGCCCCAACTGGTATAAAAAGACCATTGTCGCCTTCCTGGTCATCAACCCCATTCTTTTTTTCAGTCTGGGAGACAGCGGGCCCCTAATCGTTGGCTGGATGCTGATTGGTCAGTTCATTTTCACCCTGGCCATGGCATTAAAGTGCTATCCGCTGCAACCTGGCGGCTTGCTGGCCATTGAAGCCGTTGTCATCGGCCTGACCAGCCCGGAAGTCGTTTACCACGAAGCGGTGACCAACTTCCCGGTGATCATGCTGCTGATGTTCATGGTTGCCGGCATCTATTTCATGAAAGACTTGCTGTTGTTTATTTTCACCAAGCTGTTACTGGGCATTCGCTCCAAAACCCTGCTTTCCCTGATGTTTTGCAGCGCAGCGGCCTTCCTGTCAGCCTTTCTGGATGCCCTGACCGTCACTGCCGTACTGATCAGCGTCGCCGTTGGTTTCTATTCGGTCTACCATAAAGTCGCTTCCGGAAAGCACTTCCACCACGACCACGACCATAATATGGACGAAGGGGTCGAAGACCTGCATCGGGAAGATCTCGACTCATTCCGTGGCTTTTTGCGCTCTTTGCTGATGCACGGCGCCGTCGGCACCGCGCTGGGCGGTGTCTGCACCCTGGTGGGCGAACCGCAAAACCTGCTGATTGCTCGCATAGCAGGCTGGGACTTTGCAGAGTTTTTTCTCAGAATGGCTCCGGTAACCATGCCGGTGTTGTTCGCGGGCCTGACTACCTGTGTTCTGCTCGAGAAGCTCAAATGGTTCGGATACGGCTCCAAACTGCCTCAGGTTGTGCGCAGCATTCTGGAGGACTATGAGGAGCACCAGCAAGCCAAACGTACCCGCAAAGACGTCGCCAAGCTGATTGTCCAGGGGGTGGTCGCCATCTGGCTGATACTCGGCCTGGCATTCCATCTGGCTGAAGTGGGCCTGATCGGCCTGAGTGTTATCGTGCTGTTAACAGCGTTCAACGGCATTACCGACGAGCACAATATCGGCAAGGCTTTTGAAGAAGCATTGCCGTTCACCGCCTTGCTGGTCGTCTTCTTTACCATCGTTGGTGTCATTCACAGCCAGCACCTGTTCGCCCCCATCATCGCCTGGGTACTCAGTCTGCCCATGGATATCCAGCCCGGCATGTTCTTTATAGCGAACGGCTTATTGTCCGCAATCAGCGACAATGTATTCGTGGCCACGGTATACATCAACGAAGTGAAACTGGCACTTGAAGCCGGTGACATCAGCCGCGACCAGTTCAACCTACTGACGGTGGCGATCAACACCGGTACTAACCTACCATCGGTTGCCACGCCCAACGGTCAGGCCGCCTTTCTATTTCTGCTGACGTCAGCCATCTCGCCGCTGGTGCGGCTGTCATACGGTCGGATGGTTGTGATGGCCTTCCCTTATGCCGTGGTTATGGCGACTTTTGGTTATATTGGCGTCACATATTGGCTATGATGCGCACCTGAACGTTCTGGCGGGCGCTAACCGGAGTGCCGCCCGCCAGCCTGTCTGACGCCGCCACCGGAGATGAACTTGAGCTATCCACATCGCTTCAGCGTAGCCCCCATGATGGACTGGACGACCAGTGAGTGCCGTCAGTTTCACCGGCTGCTGACGCGCCGCGCCCTGCTTTACACCGAAATGGTTACGACGGGCGCGCTCATACACGGTCAGCGCGACCGTTTTCTGGCCTACACCGAGTCTGAACACCCTCTGGCCCTGCAACTGGGCGGTTCCGATGCACGAGATCTGGCCACCTGCGCCAAAATGGCGGAACAATGGGGCTATGATGAAGTTAACCTGAACGCAGGCTGCCCTTCCGACCGGGTCCAGAATGGCATGATTGGCGCTATACTCATGGCCCATGGCGCTCTGGTCCGAGACGGCCTCAAAGCCATGCGCGACTCGGTATCACTGCCCATCACGCTGAAACATCGCATTGGCATCGACGACTTCGACAGCTACGAATTCCTGCGCGACTTTGTCGGCATCACCGCCGAGTCCGGCTGCGACACCTACATAGTCCATGCACGCAAGGCCATTCTCAGTGGCCTCAGCCCCAAGGAAAACCGGGAGATACCGCCGCTCGACTACGATCGGGTCAAGCAGTTGAAGGCTGATTTCCCTGCCCTGAACATTATTATCAATGGCGGGCTCAAGGATCATGCCGCCTGCCTGTCATTGCTCGATGACGGCCTTGATGGTGTCATGCTCGGACGTGAGGCCTACCAGAACCCATTGATTCTGCAATCGGTGGACCCAACCTACTATGGTCAGGCGACAGCCCTTCAAACCCAGTCAGAGTTGGTCTCTGCGTACGTTCAATGGGTAGACCTTCATCTGCAGCAAGGCAAGCCGTTGAAATACGCACTAAGACACACTCTGGGTCTATTCCAAGGGCAGCCGGGCGCACGACGTTTCCGCCGAGTCTTGAGTGAAGGCATGCACAAACCTGATGCCGGCATGGCGTTACTGGAGCGGGCACTGTCTGAAGTTGAATTGCTTGATGCTGAGCCCCTGGAGCACGCCTGACGGGGACTCCAGCACCTATCCCAGCCACCATCACTGGCCCCCGGGGTCAGCAAAAAGAGAGTCGACATGAGCAAACTTGAACAGCTGAAAGAATACACCGTCATCGTCGCAGATACCGGCGAACTCGAGTCCATCAAGAAGTTCAAACCCCAGGACGCGACCACCAACCCCTCGCTGGTTTTAAAAGCCGTAGAAAGCGGTCTCTACGACGACCTGATCAAGCGCTGCATGGCTAACGCCAGCAATTTTGACGATGGTATCGACCGGCTGATCACCTCGATCGGTCAGGAAATTCTTCAGGAAGTGCCTGGCTACGTATCCACAGAAGTGGATGCGCGCCTGTCGTTCGATACCGAGGCCACTCTCGCCAAAGCCCATCGACTGATTGAACTGTACGAAGAAGCAGGTTGGAGCCGTGACCGCATTCTGATCAAGATCGCCAGCACCTGGGAAGGCATTCAGGCTGCCCGCGTCCTGGAAAAAGAAGGCATTCATTGCAACATGACCCTCTTGTTCAGCATGGAACAGGCCCAGGCGTGCGCCGATGCCGGTGCCACGCTGATTTCTCCTTTTGTCGGTCGCATTATGGACTGGTACAAAAAAGACACGGGCCAGACTTATACCGGTGAAAACGACCCCGGCGTCATCAGTGTTCGCGAGATCTTCAAGCATTATAAAGAACACGGTTACCCAACCATTGTGATGGGTGCCAGCTTCCGCAACACCGGAGAAATTGAAGCTCTGGCCGGTTGCGATCGCCTGACCATCAGCCCCGCCTTGCTGGAAGAGCTGAGTAACGACAGCGGTGAACTGAAACAGGCCCTGGTTGCACCCGCGGCGACGGGCAAGCAGCCGGAAGCGATCGGGGAATCTGATTTCCGCCTGGGCATGAACAACAACCCGATGGCGACCGAGAAGCTCGCGGAAGGCATTCGCAAGTTCATTGAAGACCAAATCAAGATGGAAGGCATCATCAAGGCCCACTCAGCCTGATAACTCCTGCGGGCCCTCCCGGGCCCGTTTTCCTGTCCTATTAAGACCCCCTCCTGCGCACAACCTAATCCCGTCATTCGGCCCTGACATGAATACCTTGGCAACCCTAGCCACATCCATTATGCTGAAGATCAGGCTGTAGATAACGGTATAAATATGAATGAAAAACAACTCTTTGATGAGTTTGAGCGATTGCGACGCTCCATTTCTGCCTTTTCCCGTTCGGTTCATCAGTACGACAGCGCGCACTGGATTGCGCCCTGGAACGGAGCCGTACGCGCGCCCGACCTCGAGGATTTGCTGCTGGACCTCTGGTATCAGGACGATCAGGACGGCCGGGAAACCCGGGTCTACCCGGGGCTGATTGCCCTGAACCGCGAACAGATAACGCTTGCGGCTGAAGTGAATATCGCCAAAGACCGGTTTCGCAATCGGGTACAGGCGATAAAAACAGCCGATTCCGTTCACTGGCGTGAGCTACAAGGTCAACTAGCCCGTCGTTACAAAGGTCTGAACGATGCTCTGGGTCGAGAAGGCCTGACCCGCTTGCACCTGAAGCAGGTTTTTCGGCACATTCCTCTGGTGGTAAAGCGCCCAGATCGAGTTGGCTTTAGTTGGTACACCAGCGGGCGATCCATCCAGAAAATCACCAAAAAAGAGGCCTGGGAGCGGTTGATCAAACTCAATACCGAATCGGCACACATTCGCATCCAGATGGAACGCCTGGCTTCACTGCCGGACGCCGAACCTCTGGCCCGCGTGCAAAAACAGGCACCGGTATTGCGTGCCAATCTGGTCTTTGCCGATGGCCGCCGCAAATCACTCAATGTCTCGCTGCCACTCCTGTTTCCCAGCCAGGGCGTCAATGAGCTGCCCGACTTCTCAATCCCCACGGCCACCCCACCCGGAGAACGCCAGCGCCTGGTTCGCAGCGACAACCGGCTCGAAGACGACGCCTTTCTGCCCTCCATCCGCGTTCATCGCTATGTGCAGCCCAAACGTGGGGTTTACTGAATGCAGCAATAAAAAAAGCAGCCCTGAGGCTGCTTTTTGAAACGGTCACACTCAGTGACACCTTTCAGAAAATACGGTTCAAGCCGTTCAGTGCCGCCACCCGATAGGCTTCGGCCATTGTCGGGTAATTGAACGTATGTTCGATGAAATACTGAATGTTATTGCCACCATTCTTTTGGGCCATTATGGCCTGACCAATGTGCAGAATTTCAGCAGCCTGGTCACCGAAGCAATGGATACCCAGCAGTTCGAGCGTATCCCGGTGGAACAATAACTTCAGCATCCCGACGTCTTCACCGGTGATCTGAGCACGGGCCGTGTCTTTGAAATAGGCTTTGCCCACTTCATAGGGCACCTTTGCCTGCGTCAGTTCGCGCTCGGTTTTGCCCACGGACGAGATTTCCGGAATGGTAT
Organism: Saccharospirillum alexandrii; assembly: GCF_004000275.1. GTDB lineage: Bacteria > Pseudomonadota > Gammaproteobacteria > Pseudomonadales > Natronospirillaceae > Saccharospirillum > Saccharospirillum alexandrii. The sequence goes on along the minus strand of NZ_RCIP01000001.1, from coordinate 592,748 downwards.
AAATACCAGTGGGCACATCGTTTATGTGCCGGTAGGTATTGTTATCAACGATCACACCAGAGGCACTGCGACCCTGATCGTACGCTGCGCTGGCAAGACTCGGCCAGCCAATAACATCACCAACGGCATAAATGTGCGGCACCGACGTCCGGTAAAATTCATCCACCTCCAGCTGCCCCCGCCTGTTGGCAGTAAGGCCTGCCGCTGGCATGTTCAGTTTGTCGGTGTTACCAGAACGTCCGTTGGCCCACATGAAGGCGTCGGCCTTGATCTTCTTGCCAGAAGCCAATGTCAGTACAATATGGTCATCGAAACCATCGACACTGACAAATTCCTCATTGTGCCGAACCAATACACCGTGGCCGCGCAAGTGATAACTCAGGCCATCGGAAATTTCGTCGTCCATAAAGGCCAGCAGGCGATCACCCGGGTTGATCAGATCTACCTTGCAACCCAGACCGTTGAAAATAGAGGCATACTCACTGCCAATAACACCCGCACCATAAATGACCAGATGCCGGGGTGTTTCTGAGGAGTCGAGAATGGTATCGCTGTCGAACAGCCGGGGATGGCTAAAATCGACTTCAGGTGGCCGGTATGGCCGCGAACCGGTGGCTACAATGATTTCGTGGGCTGACAGAATATCGGCCTGATCGTCTGAGCGATCCACCTTGATGGTATGCGGATCGATAAAGCTGGCAACACCGTAATAGAGATCGACGCCGTTGCGGCTGTAGAAACGGGCTCTCATTGACACTTGCTTATCAATGACCCGGTGTGCCGATTCTCTAACCTGACTGTACGACAACCATTTTTGTTCGGATATATGCCGGAACATCGGGCTGCGATTAAATTGCATGACCTGATTAACCGCATGACGCAGTGCCTTGGAAGGTATCGTGCCCTGGTGTGTGCAGTTGCCCCCCACCAGATGGCGCAGGTCGACAACGGCCACCTTCTTACCCGCTTTAGCAGCGTTCATAGCCGCGCTCTCACCGGCAGGTCCACTGCCGATGATCACCAGATCGTATTGTGCTTCCGACATGCTTACTCCTTAGAAACTGTCTGTGCGAGGTGATAACCGATCACCTTCATTACCGGGTTGCGTCGACACCCAGATCAGACAGGGCCTTTTGCCGGGCCGCTTTACGAGCCGATTTGATCTCAGTATCACACTTGCCTTTATCGCCCCCGCAAACGTCACACTCGGCTTCCATACCCACGGCAGCCATGCCACCACAAGAGCCTTTGATCGGCTGACGCCCAAAGATCACGCCCACCGCCATTGCTGCAATCACCAGCAGCATGAATACAAACACAGCGAAAAAGGTCGCCATAAGCACCTCCAATAAGGCCAATACCGATTGCCGGTAAAAAATTCGATCCAGATCCGGTACAGGCCAGGTTTACTGCAGTTTAGTTGCTTTGCTCAAACAATGCGTCGAATCGCTCTGACAGGATTTCCGTATTCCCTTCCCCGTTACGCTGAATCAGGTAAACCGCGAGATCCTTATCGCTGGCTAGCGCCATGGCCGCCTCGGCGCCCAGTACCATAAAGGCGGTAGCGTAGGCATCGCTCAATACACTTCGCTCACCAAGAACAGTCGCGCTGACCAGATCATGTCGAATAGGATACCCGCTTTGCGGATCCAGGGTGTGGGAGTAGCGCATCCCGTCCTGTTCGAAAAAATTCCGGTAGTCTCCACTGGTCGCCATGGAACCTTCAGACACTTCCAGTACTTTGTATACCGAGCGGCGTTCGCTGTCTGGTGATTCTATGGCAACACGCCAGGCTTCACCTTCTGGCTTGGTGCCTGCGAAACGCATCTCTCCACCGATTTCCACCAGATAGTTAGTGATGCCTCTGGCTTCCAGCATGTCAGCCACCTGATCGACCGCAAACCCTTTCGCAATGGCCGACAAATCCAACTCTCGTGGCTCCGTTTTCCGCAGTTTGCTGGCGGCACTATCGACCTCAATGGCTTGCCAGCCCACCATCGCCATTGCCGCTTCAATGTCTTCTTCAGACGGCACCTGGTCCGTGGTTTCCTTGGGACCAAAGCCCCATAGATTAACCAGGGGCCCGATGGTCGGGTCAAAGGCGCCATTACTGGCTTCAGCAACCTCAAGTGCCAGACTGACCACCTCGGCCGTCATCGGCGAGACGGCAACCCAGCTATTAACAGGCGCTTCATTGAAACGAGATACATCAGAACGCGGCAAATAAGTGGACATGGCGACGTTTACTTCGTCTATGGCCGTTCTTACTTCCCCGTCAAGCGCCCGGGCTTCGGACTCTTTGGCAACAATACTGACGGCATAACTGGTTCCCATGGAGTAGCCGCTGAGCTTACGAACCTCGGCTGCGCCCCAACCAGAACAGCCCGAGAGCAGCCATGCCATCAGGCACAGCCACACTGCAGGCTTATTAAAGGCACAAAACATCAATTCTCCAATTGCAGAGCCTGGCTTAGCCGCCAAAGTCGTCAAGCAGGATGTTGTCGCGTTCTACACCCAGATCTTCGAGCATCTTGATGCAGGCTGCGTTCATCATCGGAGGTCCACACATGTAGTACTCGACGTCTTCCGGCGCCTCATGATCTTTCAGATACTGCTCGTAAAGTACGTTATGAATAAAGCCCGTATGGCCCGTCCAGTTGTCCTCTGGCAGCGCATCCGACAGGGCCAGGTGCCACTCGAAATTGTCGTTCTCTTCGGCCAGTTTATCGTACTCTTCCGAATAGAAGGTTTCACGCAAGCTACGGGCTCCGTACCAGAAACTGATCTTGCGCTTCGAATTCAAACGCTTCAGCTGGTCGAAAATATGGGACCGCATGGGTGCCATACCGGCACCACCACCAATAAACACCATTTCCGCATCGGTATCCTTGGCGAAAAACTCGCCAAACGGTCCAAACACGGTGATCTTGTCACCCGGCTTCAGACTGAAGACGTATGAAGACATGATGCCCGGCGGATAACTCGTTCCCGGCGGTGGAGAGGCGATGCGGATATTGAACTTGACGATGCCCTTCTCTTCCGGGTAATTCGCCATCGAATAGGCCCGAATGGTGGTCTCATTCACCTTGGAAGAGTATTGCCAGACATTGAACTTATCCCAGTCTGAACGGAACCGTTCTTCAATATCGAAGTCCTTGTAGTGCACTTCATGCGGCGGCGCTTCCAATTGGACGTAACCGCCGGCCCGGAAATCGACGTTCTCACCTTCCGGCAGGCGAAGCGTCAGCTCTTTGATGAAGGTGGCTACGTTCGGGTTGGATTCAACCGTACACTCCCAGCGCTTTACACCGAAGAACTCAGGCTCGACTTCAATTTTCATGTCCTGCTTCACAGCTACCTGGCAAGCCAGGCGCCAGCCTTCACGCAGCTCACCCTTAGTAAAGTGCTGCTCTTCGGTTGGCAGGGCGGCGCCACCGCCGTCAAGTACTTTGCACTTGCACTGAGCGCAGGTACCGCCGCCACCGCAGGCTGAAGACAGGAAAATACCATCATTAGCCAGGGTACCCAGCAGCTTGCTTCCGGCCGGCACGGTAATGGCCTTGTCGGCATCTTCGTTTATTTCGATGGTTACATCACCGCTGCTCACCAGCTTGGAGCGGGCCGACAGAATAACGCCGACCAGCAACAGCACGATTACGGTGAACAGAACAACACCGAGTATAATTTCTGTAGTCATCTGTTCATTCCTTACCGGTTACAGGGAAACGCCCGAGAACGACATAAAGCCGAGAGACATCAGACCAACGGTGACGAAGGTAATACCCAGACCACGCAAACCCGCTGGGACGTCACTGTATTTCAGCTTCTCCCGAATACCCGCCAGTGCGAGGATCGCAAGCGCCCAGCCCACACCGGCCCCAATGCCATAGACGACCGATTCGCTGAACGTGTAGTCACGCTCTACCATGAACAATGATGCACCCAGGATGGCGCAGTTCACGGTGATCAGTGGTAAAAACACGCCCAGGGCGTTGTAGAGAGCCGGGAAATACTTATCGAGCACCATTTCCAGAATCTGAACAATGGCCGCAATAACACCAATGTAGCTCAGGTAACCCAGGAAGCTCAGATCGGCATCAGGAAAGCCCGCCCAGGCCAGCGCACCTTCGCGTAACACGAAGTTAAATAACAGGTTGTTGACCGGCACTGTAATGGTTTGTACGACGATAACCGCAATACCAAGACCAATCGCCGCAGACACTTTCTTGGACAACGCCAGGAAAGTACACATACCCAGAAAGAAGGCCAAGGCCATGTTTTCAACAAATACCGCGCGTATAAAGAGGCTGATCAATGCTTCCATTACATGGCCTCCTTCTTGACGTGTGCTTTCATGGTAAATTCACTTTCCTCAACCTGGTCCTTGTAAACCGTACGCAGGATCCAGATAAAACCACCAATAATAAAGAACGCACTGGGCGGCAGTAGCAGCAAGCCGTTTGGAATGTACCAGCCTCCGTTGTTTACCGTGGCCAGAATTTCCACACCGAACAAGCTGCCGGCTCCGAGAAACTCACGAATGACCGCAACAAACAGCAACACAACACTGTAGCCCAGTCCATTACCAACACCATCGATGAAACTCATGCCCGGCGGGTTCTGCATGGCAAAGGCTTCCGCACGCCCCATCACAATGCAGTTGGTGATAATCAGACCAATAAAAACGGACAGCTGCTTCGACATCTCGAAAGCATAGGCTTTCAAAATCTGATCAACCACGATTACCAGCGAGGCAATAATGGTCATCTGCACAATAATCCGGATGCTGCTCGGAATCTGATTGCGAATCATCGAGATAAAGAGGTTGGAAAACGCCGTGACCGACGTCAGTGCAATACACATCACAATGGTGACGTTCACACTGGTGGTCACCGCGAGTGCAGAGCAAATCCCCAGGATTTGCAGGGCAATGGGATTGTTGGCAAAAATAGGTGCCAGTAATACCTTCCGTGTCTCAGACATGATCAGGCTTCTCCCGCTTCAAGTTTGGTAAGAAAAGGCTTGAACCCACGTTCGCCCAGCCAGTATTGAATCAGGCTGGTAACACCGCGACTGGTCAGCGTTGCGCCGCTAAGGCCATCGACCATGTGCGTCGCTTCCATTTCATTGCTGCGGTTGACCGAGCCTTTCTTAACGGCCAACTCAACACTGCCCTGACCGCCATAAACCTCTTTTCCGATGAACTGCTCTTTCCAGTTAGGGTTATCCACTTCGCCACCCAGTCCCGGAGTTTCAGCATGTTCATAGAACCCGAACCCACGCACCGTGTTGAGATCGCTGTCCAGGGCGATAAAGCCCCACAGAGTTGACCACAGGCCATAGCCACGTACGGGAAGAATCAGGGTCTGCAACTGTCCTTCACTGTCATTGATCAGGTACACCTCAGTGTACTGCTCGCGACGCTTGATACCGGCAATGTCTTCAGAGGCCGGAATGGCTTCGGACAGCGCAGGGTCCCGAATAGCATCTCGTGGCTCGAACGTCTCGGTATCGAACTCGTCTGAGAACTCACCGGTTTCCAGGTTGATCAGGCGAGTATTCACCTGTTCGAACTGTTCCTGAACAGAGACACCATCCTGCAACAGACCAGCCGCTGCCAGGATGTTGCGACGCAAGTCCAACTGACGGTTTTCCTGCTGCACCGGTCTTAAGGCTACAGCAGCAGTAGAAACAACGATTGCGCAGGCCAGACAGACCAGCAAGGCAACCTTGAGAACATTGGTGATGGAGTCTTTGTTACTGGACACGAGCAAGCCTCCGTTTGATGTTTCGCTCAACCACGAAATAATCGATGGTCGGTGCAAAAATATTAGCGAACAAGATAGCCAGCATGATGCCTTCCGGGAAGGCCGGATTAACGACGCGAATCAATACCGTCATTACGCCAATCAGTATGCCGAACCAGATTTTCCCGGTATTAGTCATGGAGCTAGAAACCGGATCGGTGGCCATGAACATCATGCCGAAGGCAAAACCGCCAATCACCAGATGCCAGTACCAGGGCAGACCGAACATGGGGTTGGAGTCAGACCCGATCAGATTGAACAGGCTCGACAACAAGATCATGCCCACCAGCGTACCCAGTACAATCCGCCAGCTGGCAATACCCATTATCAGCAATACGGCGCCACCAAGCAGAATCATTAGTGTTGAAACTTCACCGACCGAGCCCTGCTGAATACCCAGGAAGGCGTCTAGCCAGGTCAGACTACCCAGCATGCCATCTACCAGGCCGTCGCTGAACGCGAAGCTCAGTGCCGTTGCGCCCGAAAACCCATCAACGGCTGTCCATACGGCATCGCCAGACATGCTTGCCGGGTAAGCAAAGTACAGGAAGGCACGTCCGGTCAGTGCCGGGTTAAGGAAGTTCTTGCCTGTGCCACCGAAGATTTCCTTGCCGACCACCACGCCGAAGGTAATACCCAGCGCGACCGCCCACAATGGCAACGTCGGTGGGCAAATCAGGGCGAATAGCACCGACGTCACGAAGAAGCCTTCGTTGACTTCGTGGCCACGCACCATAGCGAAGGTGACTTCCCAGAAGCCGCCCACAATAAACGTAACCGCATAAATGGGGACAAAATAGGCCGCCCCGTAGATCAGGTTATCCCAGATGCTCGACGGATCATGACCCGCAAAGAGGCTGATCAGCGCTTCGCGCCAGCCGTCGTTGACAGCCATGCCAGCTTCAATGGCGGTATTGGCCTGGAAGCCAAGGTTCCACATCCCCCAGAACATGGCTGGGAAGGTGCACAGCCAAACGGTGATCATGATGCGTTTCAGGTCCATACCATCACGCACGTGAGACGTGGTGCGGGTAACGGAGTTGGGCATATAGAAAATGGTATCGACCGCTTCATAAAGCGCATACCACTTTTCATACTTGCCGCCTTTTTCAAACAGCGGCGCCATATTGTCTAGCGTTGTACGTAAACCCATGCCTTACCCCTCCAGCTCGATGCGAGTCAGATTTTCCCGCAGGATCGGGCCATATTCATACTTGCCAGCACACACATAGGTGCACAGCGCCAGATCTTCTTCATCCAGCTCCAATGCACCCAGCTTTTCCGCCGAATCCAGATCGCCCACAATCAGCGCACGCAGCAGCTGAGTTGGCAGAATATCCAGAGGCATCACCTTCTCATACTGTCCCACCGGAACCATTGCCCGTTCAGAGCCATTAGTGGTGGTATTGAAATCGAAGGTTTTTCCGCGCATCAGCTTGGACAAATAAATGTTCAGTATCGAATGGCGGTTTTTACCGGCATGCAGGTAATGCAAAATCGGGCGTGCGCGACCTTCGGCCAACACACTGACCTGAGTGTGATAGCGACCGAGATAGGCGGCTTCTTCAAGCCCACCACGACCCCCAAATACCGAGCCGGAAATCAGCCGGTTCTCACCGTCTTTCAACTCATCACGGGTCAGTTCGACCAGGGATGCGCCCAGACGTGTCCGAACCAGGCGGGGTTCTTTCACTTGAGGACCGGCCAGCGCGACGATACGGTCGGTTGGCACTACACCGGTCACAATCAATTTGGCCAGGGCAATCACTTCCTGATAACCAATTGTCCATACAACTTTGCCAGCGTGCACAGGTTCGAGGAAGTGGATATGAGTACCTGCATTGCCAGCCGGGTGGACACCGCCGAATTCTTCAACGGAAACCCCTTCAGCCGTAGGAATCTGACTGCCCGGCGCCTTGCAAACCCACACCTTGCCTTGAGTGAGCTTGGTCAGCAGTGTCAGGCCCTGAGTAAACGCGTCGGTATCGGTCGCAATCACTGCTGCCGGATCAGCCGCCAGTGGGTTGGTATCCATCGCCTGTACAAATATGGCTGTCGGCTCGGAATCGATGGCGGGCACCTTGGAATACGGCCGCGTCCGAAAGGCGGTCCAGGCCCCAGATTTTACCAGGGTTTCGCGCAACGATTCTGTGCTCAGAGAGCTGAATTGATCTGCTGGAGTTGCCTCGAACTGCTCATGGTCGTCGCCATCCAGCTCGATGACCAGAGACTGGAACAGGCGGCGCGCGCCACGATTGATGGCCTTAACCAGGCCGGAGGCTGGGGCCGTATAGACAACCCCTTCGTTTTTCTTGTCGGTGAAGACGGCCTGACCCAGCTTGACCCGGTCACCCTCCTTTACCAACATGGTCGGTTTCATCCCATTGTAGTCGTAACCGACCAAAGCCACTGTGTTGACCGGCTGACCATCCGAAATTTCCTGACGCGGAGCGCCGGAAATGGGCAAGTCGAGCCCTTTCTTGATCGTTATCATAGTGTGCTCTGTCCAATGCTTTGCTCCGTTATACCGGGTTCACACGGCCCCCGGGTAACGACGCAAACCAAATATTGCTTTCAGGCTGGCCAAATCCGAACCGATTAATGCCTAAAACGACACAATGTCGGCACGACGGCAAACCCACCCCAAAAAATCGTGCGTAAGTATAAAGATCAGTGGTTTGGATGGCTACCATAGTGTGAGATTCCTTTTTTGCCGACTTCCCGTAAAACCGGGCCTGACAGGCTGATTGGCTCTCTACAGCGCTGGGCGCTGCCAGCCAAGTCTGCTAGCATTCGCGCCCTGTTCCGACTGACTTGATAACCCTAGCCCATGTACAACCCTTCGCTGAATATCCCCCTGAAGCCCGGTGATCACCGTCACATTGGCCAGATCAACGGTGCGGCCACGGGCTGGTACCTCGCTCACGTCATGAAGCAGCACGACGGTACTCTGCTGCTCATCGCCGATACACCGGCCGATGTCGACCGGCTGGCGCAGGAGCTGAACGTATTCAAGGGCACAGACAACTGGGACATTCTGGTATTTCCAGACTGGGAAACCCTGCCTTACGATAACTTTTCACCGCACGAAGACATCATTTCGGATCGACTCAGCGTGCTCAATGCGCTGGCAAAGAACCCCAGGGTGATCTGCATTGCCAGTGCCGCCAACCTCAGCCACCGTCTGGCGCCGAAAGAAGCCATTATCGGCACGGCCTTTGACTGGCATCTAGGACAGACCATCGACATCGCCCAGCAGCGTCGGCAACTGGAATCAGCGGGTTACAGGGCCACCGATACCGTATACCAGCACGGCGAGTTTGCTGTCAGGGGCTCGATTCTCGACATTTTCCCAATGGGTTCCGAACAGCCGGTTCGCGTCGACCTGTTCGACGAAGACATCGAGTCAATCCGGTACTTCGATCCGGAAACCCAGCGTTCCGGCGAGCCTATCCCGCGCATCACGTTGCTGCCGGGTCGGGAAGTACCGCTGACAGAGACCGGCATTGCCCGGTTCCGGCAAGCCTTCCGGGAGCGCTTTGCAGCCGATTTCTCCCGCTGTCGCACTTATACCGAGGTCAGCGAAGGCATTGCTCCCGGTGGCATCGAGTATTTCTTGCCCCTGTTTTACGAGCGAACCGATTCTTTTTGGGATTACCTGCCCGAGCAGGCCCTGGTCGCCCACCAGACAACCCTGGTCGGTCAACTTGACCACTTCTGGCAGGAAGTTGAGAGCCGGTACGAAAACCGCCGCCACGACATTACGCAACCCATACTGACACCGAGGGAGCTGTTTACGCCGAGTGACGAAGTGTTCACCCGGCTCAACCAATTCCGGCGGCTGTCGCTCAGCACATCCCCGGTCCGCGAACAAAGCGGGCATCTGAACCTGAGCACCGAGTCGCCGGCTGACTACCCAGTGGATCACCGCGCACAGGAACCCTTGAACCGCCTGGAATGTTTTCTCAAGGAAACCGGTCACCGGGTACTGTTTTGTGCCGAGTCACTGGGCAGGCGCGAAGCGCTCAAAGAACTGCTTGGGCGCATACGGATTAAGCCGGAACCCTTCGACACGGTATCCGGGTTTCTGGACCATTCCGATTCAGCCGTTGGCCTGACCGTCGCGCCGCTGGGCCAGGGCCTGGTACTGACCGATGCCGGCATCACCCTGATCAGCGAGCCACAGTTATTCGGTGACTACGTCGTTCAGAAAAAACGCAGAGACCGTGCTCAGTCCGATCAATCCGATCAGGTTATTCGCAACCTGACCGAACTGAACCCAGGCAGCGCCGTCGTTCACCTCGATCACGGCGTTGGCCGCTACCAGGGCCTGGAAACGCTCGAGCTGGACGGACAAGCCCAGGAATTTCTGAAACTCAGCTATGCCGAAGGCAGCCACCTGTACGTACCGGTCAGCAACCTGCACATGATCAGCCGGTATTCCGGGGCCGATACCGACAGCGCGCCGCTGCACAAGCTGGGGCATGACCGCTGGAGCAAAACCAAGCACAAAGCCGCCGAAAAGATTCGCGATACAGCCGCAGAACTACTGGCTCTGTATGCCACACGTGAAGCCCGCCGGGGGCATGCTTTCCCGTTCGACGAAACCGAGTACGCCCAGTTCAGTGCCGGTTTCGGGTTCGAACCGACAGACGATCAGGCCGATGCCATCGACGCCGTCATCAAAGACATGCGTCGCCCCCAGCCGATGGACCGCCTGGTCTGCGGCGATGTCGGCTTCGGCAAGACCGAAGTCGCCATGCGCGCAGCTTTCATTGCCGCCAACGCCGGGCGCCAGGTCGCCATACTGGTACCAACCACCCTGCTTGCCCAGCAACATTACGAGAACTTCAACGATCGTTTTGCCAACTGGCCGGTGCGGGTCGAGGTGCTCAGCCGCTTTCGCAACACGGGCGACACCAAATCGGTAATCGATGGCATCACAGACGGAAAGGTCGATGTTGTGGTCGGCACCCATAAGTTGCTGCAAAAAGACATCCGCTTCAAAGACCTCGGGTTGCTGATTATCGATGAAGAACATCGCTTCGGCGTTACCCAGAAAGAGCGCATAAAAGCCTTGCGGGCCAACGTTGACATCCTGACTCTGACGGCAACCCCCATTCCGCGTACCCTGAATATGTCGATGTCCGGGGTGCGGGATCTGAGCATCATTGCCACTCCTCCGGCACGACGTCTGTCGGTGAAAACCTTCGTGCGCGAGCGCGACGACGCCCAGGTAAAGGAAGCTTTACTGCGCGAGATCCTCCGCGGTGGTCAGGTTTATTACCTGTACAATGAAGTCAGTACCATTGAGAGAACCGCCCAGGCGTTGCGTGAGCTGGTGCCGGAAGCCCGTATTGTGACCGCCCATGGTCAGATGCCGGAACGCCAGCTTGAACGCATCATGTCAGACTTTTACCACAAACGGTTCAACGTTCTGCTGTGTACCACCATTATTGAAACCGGTATCGATGTCCCCACCGCCAACACCATTCTAATCGAGCGGGCCGACCGGTTCGGGCTGGCTCAGTTGCATCAGTTACGAGGTCGGGTTGGCCGGTCTCACCACCAGGCCTATGCGTACATGATGACACCGCCCTGGAAAACGCTGACCAAGGATGCGCAGAAGCGACTGGAAGCCATTGGCGAAGCGCAGGACCTGGGCGCCGGCTTTACACTGGCCACCCATGACCTGGAAATTCGCGGTGCCGGGGAATTGCTGGGTGAGGAACAAAGCGGCCACATCGAAGGCATCGGCTTCTCGCTGTACATGGACATGCTGAACAAGGCCGTCAAAGCCATCCAGAGAGGCGAGACGTTCAACCCGGAAGATTTGGACAACCCCGGTGTCGAGGTCAACCTGCGTATACCGGCCCTGATCCCGGCCGACTACATTGGCGACATCAATACTCGCCTCACCCTCTACAAACGCATCGCGTCCAGTGAAAATGCCGATCAGTTGCGCGACTTACAGATAGAGATGATTGACCGTTTTGGTCTGTTACCGGAGCCGGTAAGCCACCTATTTAAAGTGACTGAATTGCGTCAGAAGCTCGAACCACTCGGCGTGCAGCGCATTGATATCGGTTTGTCCGGCGGCACCATTGAGTTCAGCAAAAACACCACGATTGATCCATTCACCCTGGTCCAGTTGATTCAGTCGCAGCCACACCGTTTCAAATTGAAAAATGGCACCATGCTGCATGTCATCACCGAAAGCCCGACGCCTGCGTCAAGGTTTGACACGGTTGAAGAAATCATCACACTGGTCAGCAGGAAACCCCAATGAGACATGCCATGACGCTTCGAACGACTTGCATTACCTTGCTGGCCGGCCTGATTTCCCTGCCCGCCGCTGCTGAATTCGAGGGCAGCTGGTTTCAGGTGGAAGTGCTGATCTTCGAACACACGGGCAGTCGCCCTGAAAACCCGGAACGCTGGCCAACCTATCCCAGCCTGGAGCGGCGCTCTCCGGTCTTGGCAATCTCCGACAGCCATGAGCAATCAGAAGTCTCCGGCGGCGTGGACGGCGATGTTGAACAATTACCCATTCCGTTCAGGCCTCTGAGCGAACCCGAGTGGACCCTGGCAGAGGAAAAAGCAGCTCTGGAAAGCAGCCGTAACTACCGGGTACTGTATCACCAGAGTTGGGTACAGCCGGTTCCGGGACGAAACGACATAGTCCCGATTCGCATCGACGCCGGTGATGTCTATGGCAGCCAGCATGAACTGCAGGGCTACCTGGACCTTTACGTTGAACGCTACCTGCACCTTAATACCGACCTGCAACTGGTCCGGTACACTCAGACCGATAACCCGTTTCGACTCATCGACGACAATGCCATCACTGGCTCGAGTGACAAATCATTGCCCTTCAGCGGGCTGAGTCTCGACCAGGAAGCCAGCGCCCTGGGCAGCAACGTCTTCGATACTGACATCATCACGTCAAACAATAATCAGTATTTTGTCGCCACCGAAAGCATCGAGATGAAACAGCGACGGCGCATGCGCAGCTCCGAATTGCACTACATTGACAATCCGGAACTGGGCCTGCTGATTTACATTGTGCCGCTCGAATTCGACGCGCCGGAAGGCGAAGCACCCTGACCAACGCGTTGTACACCCGTGATCTGATCATAAAAAAGCCAGCAATTGCTGGCTTTTTTATGCGATGTTGGATCCGCAGATCGATTTAACAGACGCTTGGCTATTCCGTATAGAAACGATTGACGGCCGTCTCAACGATGCGCTTTACCCGCTCCATGCCAGCGGCCAGGTTCTCGTCAATCTCCTTGATGGTGATAACCCCTTCACCCTTGCCTGCTGCCGGATTCACCACCACCGACAAACTGGCGTAGCGTAGCTTCAGCTCCCGGGCAAGTGCTGCCTCTGGCATGCCAGTCATGCCCACCAGATCACAGCCATCCTGTTCCATGCGGAATATCTCGGCAACCGTCTCCAGTCTCGGCCCCTGGGTCGCACCATAGACGCCACCGTTAATAACCGGTTCGGACACTTCCTTGGCGGATTTGAGCAGCAATTGACGCAAGCTTTCCGTATAGGGGTAACTGAAATCAACATGGGTCACTCCGGAAAGCTCGCCTTCAAAGATGGTCGATTCGCGGCCGTGGGTATAGTCGATAATCTGCACGGGCACGACCAGCGCCTGGCTGGTCATATTGCGGGTAATGCCGCCCACCGCGTTAATGGCGATCACATCGGTCGCATAGAGATTTTGCAGCGCCCACAAATTGGCGCGATAGTTTACCTGGTGCGGTGGGACACGGTGCGGATGCCCGTGCCGGGCCAGAAACAAAACCCGGTAGCCATTGAGTTCGCCTTCCAGTATGGGGGCCGACGGTGAGCCATAAGGCGTCTGTACATCGTGTGCGTTGGAAATGGTAAGCCCCGGTAACTGCGTCAGACCGGTTCCGCCTATGATTGCCAGTGTATCAGACATACCCTACCTCGTTTCCATTGACTGAAGCCGCTGACTGCGCCGGGCTACCGGTGTGACCAGACGGACTGGGCGATTCAGAGGGTGGTATCGACCGGATGGTATGAACCCGCACCTCATCAATAATCCTGGTCTCCCCGCCTGGACTCGAACCAGGATTTAAGCCTTAGGAGGGCCTCGTTCTATCCAGTTGAACTACGGGGAGAATCCAACCCATTGTAACGGCCCTCGCCAAACATGGAAACCCGTTTGCGAACAGAGACTTACCGCTGTTCACCTGCCGCCGGTGCGTATTCAATAGGGTCACTAACCCGGTATACTCCGTACATTCAACTCAACGGAGCCCGACCAATGACCTCAGAGACCGATCTGGATGCCCTGGCCGACTGGCTGGAGGACGACAACCGCAGCGAGGATTGTCTCGACATTCACGGCCTGCACGGTTATCTCACTGCGCTGGTCATCGCTCAGGAGCCCCTGTCGGACGACTGGCTCAACGACACCCTCGGCCAGGCTTTGTCCGACTTGCCGGAAGCCGAAGTGCAGCAGTTTGCTGATAGCTGCGTAACACTCTACCGGGAAATTTCAGACGAGCTCTACTCAGACGATCAGGTCGCACTCAGTTTCGAGCCGGACATAGACTGGGAAGACTCAGACATGCAGGCCTGGGCGGTGGGTTTTATGGAAGTAGTCTTCGCCCTACCCGACCGGTTTACTCACACCAGTGAAGACGATCTGGCCACCTTGCTGTTACCGATCGAAGTGGCCTCAGGTCTTTTTGCCGACGAAGCTGACTATCGGCCGTTGTACCGCAACAAGGCCTTACTCAGCCAGATGTTTAATGACATACCGGATATTTTGACCGATCTGTATCTGTTACTAAACAGCCCTGCCTAGCTGCCGCTACCACCCCGGCAATCGGGAGATGCCGGGGCTTCACCCTGCCACTCGTCAGGCGCATAGGCATGAATAGCCAGTGCATGAACGGGCCCGGCCAGTTCTTCCTGAAGTAACTGGTAGACTTTCTGGTGACGCTGAACTGCCCGCACGCCTGTAAATGCCTCGCTGACAATTTCCACCCGGAAGTGGGTTTCGCTGTTTTCGGGCACCGAGTGTTTATGACTCTCGTTATCGACACTCAGGTGATGGGGCGACAGCGCCGCCAATTTACTCTTGATCGCAAGTGCAACAGACATGATTGGGCTCGCTTAGTTTGGCGTAAAAAAAAGGTTTGTCGCAAACAAGATCGGGATGAAAAAGACGGATTCAAGAGGCTCGGCTGTGGGTCAAACTCAAGAACGTTTCAACTGGTCCTGATATTCCATCAGCGCCGTGGTTTCATAAGTCATCTGCAGCAAACGGGCATCTTCACCAGCCCGATGATGGCTGAGCGCATGCTCGGACCGGATGCGCAGTTTGGTGTCATCCCACACTGAAAGTTGAAACTCCGTGAGTATGCGCGGCAGAGTTTCCAGCCGAAAGGTCATGGTCCTGCGGGCACAATAATACAACAGTGCCAGCCACCCGGAATCGAAACCCCAGCCGTCGCTGTACAAAATCTGCCCTTCCAGCATTTCATTCAGATGATCGGCAATGCTATCGACACCCAGACCGTCCCGAACCAGTTGCTCCCGGGTAATCCCATGCAACTGCGCAGCTTTGTCGTCCCAATGATCCCAGTCTGATTCAGGTCGAACCAGCCAGGACATCGCTTCACCGGATTCCGTTGCCACCCCTATTTCGATCGGATAACTGCCTCGCCCAAATCCAGAGGCTTCAATGTCGATTATGCCTGGCAATAACATCGGTGTGGGTTTCTCTCTCCATACGGTGGCGTTGGGGCCTGGCGTGCAAGCCCCTGTTGCGAGTGGATCCTGGCATCTTCAGATGCGGACAACACGCGCCCGGAACGGGCGACCGTCAGGATGCGGAAAAGGTGCGCTCAATCAACCCGGGCGTTAACACCTGAGGCAACAATTGCACCGGTCCACCGTTACCGGGGAAGTAAGCATAGAGAGGAACGCCCTGGCGGTCAAAGCGTTCGATCAGTGCATCGACTTCAGGCGATGGGTTGGTCCAGTCGGCTTTCATCAGCTGAACCCCCTGCTGTTTGACCAGCGCTTCGAACCGATCGCCCGACAAAGCCACTCGCTCATTAGCCTTGCAGGTGATGCACCAGGCGGCCGTAACGTCCAAAAAGACGGGTTGACCCAGCATCTGGTAACTGTCGAGCATGGCGGCATCGTAAGGCTGCCAGATGTCGACCTGCTGGCGCTGATCGAAGACCATCACAAAAGCGATCGCCACAAACGCAACCCGAAGGCCACGTTTGAGAAAGCGAGCAAACAGCCCGTTGCCGGAGGTAACAGCCAGCGCTGGCCAAATTGCCATGGTCAGCAGAATCAGGCCGATGCCCACTGACAACAGCACCGTTGTGCCCTGAATTTCAATCAATACCCAAAGCAGCCAGAGCACCGTGGCGAACAATGGAAACGCCATCAATTGACGGAAAACGTTCATCCAGGCACCCGGCTTCGGCAGTCGGCTCGCCAAGCCCGGCAGGTAGGTAATTGCCAGTATGGGCAAGGCCATACCGAAACCCATGGTGGCGAAAATCAGCAAACCCACTGCGGGCGGTTGCAACAGGGCAAACCCGATTGCCGACCCCATAAAAGGCGCTGTGCAAGGGGTAGCCACCAACGTCGCCAGAACGCCAGTAAAGAAAGTACCGGAGGCACCGGGTTTTTGAGTCAGGGTCTGCCCGGCTCCCATTAACCGCTGGCCAACTTCAACGTAACCGGCCATCGCCAATGCCAGCACGTAGAACAGCATGATCAAGCCGGCAACAAATATCGGCGACTGCAACTGAAAGCCCCAGCCCACCCAGGTTCCAAACTGCCGCAACAACAACAAAACAGCTGCAACAGCCATAAAACTGAGCACCACTCCCAGGGTGTAGATCCAGCCATGCAGGCGCGAATGGTGGGTGTCTTGTCCCCATTGGGCCAGGTGCATTGCCTTGAGTGACAGCACCGGAAACACACAGGGCATGAGATTGAGGACCATGCCTCCAAGCAAAGCAAATACCAGCGCCAGCGCCAGCGACAGACTGGCTACATCGGAGCCGGTCTGCCCTTCGGTATCAAAAGCGCTGCGAGCAGGGGCGAAACCGGCTGCAGTGGTGGAGGTGGCTGCGCCTGAAACCGGTGTAGCCATGGCCTCGCCATTAATATCGAACACCCGGGTTTGGGGTGGGTAACACAAGCCAGCATCGGCGCAGCCCTGATAAACAACCTCTATTACACCCTGGTCGGCCAATACCGCGTACTCTGCCGTCATGGTGTCGTAATAGACCGGCATGATGTCCTTGAACGTATCGTCGTACTTTTCCAACACATTGAAAGAAAGCTGGCCTTCACCGACTTCAGCACCATCACGGGTATTTACCCGGTGCTGATCCCGGTACAGATAGTATTCATCGGCGATGTCCCAGTGCAAATTCAACTGGTCGCCGTTGCGTTCAACGGTTAACTCGAAGGCTTCGTCCACCGGTAAAAACTCCGATGCAACGGCGTTGCCCAGTGTTGCCATGCATACCAGCATGAAAAAACCGAGCATTGAAATTCTGGTCAGGTGCTTAATCATCGGGTAGTAACCTTGAACCTTTTTGCAATTAACAGTGTTTAGGGGTGACCAGCGTACCAGACACACTCATGCCCGCATCACATAGTAAAAAAGGGACTTCCAGCTGCACCAGCCAGCTTTCGGCATCTTTACCTTTGAGCATGGCAATAGTGGCCAGACTGCCGGCCATAATACAGTGGTCGGCAATTACGGTAACAGCGCGTGGTGCATCCGTAACCGGCCAACCGGTGTGCGGGTTCAGAATATGACTGTAACGCACCCCCTCTTGGGTAAACCCCCGCTCGTAATCTCCGCTGCTGGCCAGACCACCCTGGTTCAGCGCAACGCTGGCCATGGCCTGACCGGTACCTAGCGGGTCTCTTACTCCCAACATCCAGGGGCGGTCACCTGGCTGTGGTCCAGTTACAGCAATGTCGCCGGCCAGGTTGGCCATGCCGCAGCATCCGGCTTCGGCCATCAGAGCCACCAAGCGATCGGCGGCAAACTCTTTCACGATGCCACCGAAATCGAGCTCCATCCCGGGTTCCAGTCGCAACTGTTCACCGTCCCACTCAACCCGATCCCAACCGACAGCGGCCTGGGCCGCGGCTATCTCGGCCGGGTCGGGGATGCGTTGTTGCCTGAAGTCCCAGGCCCGCCGAAGAGCACCGGCCGTGACATCAAAAACGCCGTCACTGAGCCGGTAACAATGGTCGGCATAATTCAGTAGCCCTGCGCACTCTGCATCGACAAACTGAACAGCGCCCGCCTTCCTGTTCATATCACTAACCAGGCTGTCTGGCCGGTAACGGGAATAACGCTGTTCCAACCTGACAACTTCGTCCTTAAGTCGCTCCAGCAAACCATCCGGAGCACCAAAAACGGCCAGGTCACAGGGGCCACCCATGCCCTTAAAATGGCACAGTCCGGGCCCTGGCTCAGGTTCTGTCATAACCAAATGCCTGTGTTCATTACTCGACAGCAGTTGAGGTATCGGCTCCTCCGACTTGCCGGTATGAGCCGGTCAAAAACGGAAATCCAAACCCGTAGTCAGCCTCCAAAAGGCTGGCAATCCCGGTGTTTCATCATCGAAGTTAAACCCGTATGAGGGGTTCGCAGCGTAACGTTCGCCGGTGATGGTCCAGGAATAATTTCTAAAATCCGTTTTTAATGCCAGCCCCATGCTCAGCGCCCCATAATTCGATAACCGGGGATCACTGGAATAATAGGTGGTTGTATCGGCTGTGTAGTAAGGGTCTGAGACACCATGATCGGGTATTTCGTAGAAATAGGCCTGAGTCTGCTGGTAGTAACGCAGCGACGGTATCAGCTGGAAATCAACTTCATTGCGCACAAACCAGTCCCAGCCGGGTGCGTAGTTCTGATACCAGGACAGATCGGTTGTTGTCGACCAGATATCCCAGCTGTCAGCCAGAAAACGGAAATCCAGATGCAAGGCGCCATCAATGCCCGGGAAATACTTGCGACCACCCGCCGAGAGCGTTACCAGGGTTCGGCTGTCCGGGCGAATATCGTAAGGAACCTCTGCCCCGGCCCGCTCGCGGTAGGGGTCTGACATGTAGCCGGAACGATGCGTCACACTGACACCCGCCTGAACCACGGTGTTCATATCAATGATCTGGCTGATCCCTTCAAAGATGGATGCCTGCCATTTGGTCTGGTCTTTGGCGGCGAAACGTCCCGGTGTGTTTGCCTGCTGATCGGCCGGATCGGAATAATCCTGGGTGGGGTCCAGGAAATCATACCCTAGCGTCGCTCCGCCACTGAGCGTTGTCATTTGATCATTGATTTGCAGGGAACCATCGATACCGGAACTCAATGCCAGATAATCCTGTTCAACGGATATACCAGCCTGTGCGCCTATATCAGCTTGCGACCAGTAATAGCGGCCCGTCCCATATAAATCGAAACGACGCTCAATGGATGCGCCAGCCATATACACCCGGGTGACGTCCTCGTCATCCAGATAGGTGTAGACCGGAGAGGCACCCGACATGGTTTCGAAGCTGCCTTCGACATCCCAGCTCATGTTGGAGCCATAAGGCATCATCAGGTAAAACTGATGTACCTGAATGGTGTAACGCTCCTGGGCGCCACCGTCGGTGCGGCTTTCTGGGGAATCATCTTCGGTGTAATAGGTGTACTGATACCCTGCTTCGGACTCTGCCGGGGCGGCAGCTTGTGCCATGGATACCAACCCGGGAATGGCCAATGCACTGCGGGCCAACTGCTTTACTGCTTCAGACATCCGTTATCCTCAATTACAACCGCAACCACCACCGGCAGCGGCACCGCCACCCGATGACGCTTCTTTTGAAAAATACACATGGCCGTTCAGTGTCGATTCGAGCCGGTTCGGAGACCAACTCATTTCTTCTTTAGCCAGCACACCGCGCTCCCAGGGTTGAACTGTCGTACAGCCGCCCAGTGCAACGAGGCAGAGCATCACCAACCCACTCGCTTTTGCTGCCTTTACCAAAGTTATGTATGTCATCTGCACTATCCGTTTACCGCAAGCAGTGCGCCCCAGGGCACACTGCCAAAGGATGAATTTTGTTAGCCGAGTATCGGCAGATCTGCGTCAACGTCAATCGGGAAACGTTGCGAAAAGGCATGGTTCTGAATATTACCAGCTGCCCGCAGCTGCCGGTGCAGGTGAGCGGGTGTCATCCGGATACCAATGCTGTTCGAGGCCGTTGGCACAAGTCGGCCACCCTGAACCTGGACATTGCGCGGCCCGACCAGTGCATCCGTCGCATTAACCACGCTGCCTCCGGCCACGTCACGCCCCAGCAACACATAGCTTGTCACGGCCCAGTGATCTTTGCCATTACCGCCGTTGAACCAGGGCGTACGACCGAAGTCCGATCCCAAAATAACGGTTGTCTTATCCGTAATATTGTAGACATCCATCGCCTGCCACAGGTAATGCAAGTCGACCAGGACATCCCGTATTCTCGGAAACTGATTATTGTCATGGTTGTTGTGCGTATCGAACCCACCGAATCCGATTTGCATGGATGAGGCCATGCCCGCATCCATCGCCGCGGCTCCAATGCGCATCTGCCGTTGGCGGTTATTCCGGGCTCGATCATCCAGGGCTTTCTGGGGAGTACCATCGGGTGGCGAGGCTAACTGGGCGGCAACACCAGAGAAAGCAACACCTTCGTCGCGCACCATATACAACTGGCTCTTCAAACGCACCCGTCTGGGCAGTGTTTCTTTTTCGGCCAGCACTTGCCGACGCTGATCCTTCGCCTGTTCGATCAGTGAATCCAGGCCATTTTGCAGATAATTGCCTTCCGGGTTGGCCAGCGCGTTAAATACACCCACATCACTGGCGCTGGACCGTGCGACCAGTCCAGCCGTTTCGTTGTTGCCACCGCCGTTAGTGATATAGGCCAAAGGCATTTCCGCCCCCTTGGCCGCAGCGTACAAGGCACTGAAATCAGGGTAGGACGTATCCATGCTGCCGGTATCCGCAAAGCGGGTGCCGGTATCGTGGCCGTTGGTACGATTATCTACCCCATTTAGCACACGTGCGTGCTGGGCATACAGGCAGAAAAAGGCGTCATAAACAAAGAGGTTAGCAGCCATATTGGTGTTATTACGCACCAGGCCACTAAAGAACCCTGGGGAATCGGCGACCAGGGTGTCAAAATTAACGGTATTGATCGACCCTTCCAGAATGGCGGCGGCGTTACTGCGTATGGTTGCCGCATTAGTGGATTTTTGCGTTTCCCAGCTAAAGCCAGCTTCAGTGTTCGCGGTCAGCACATCGCCCGCGATGTTACCGGCTAGCATCCGCTGAATCATCTCGATAGGCAGACCCGTATTCTCACTACCCTCGTCGTCGTCATTAAAGGTACCAATGTATGGCGCATAGCGCATGTCTTCATCGATACCGGTTTCCAACGCGACATCCACGGCGCGGCGAATGGCCCCTTCACTGTATCGATTGACAGGCGAGCCACCTTCCCTTGCACCCGGGTCAATGGTCTGACGCAACCGGTTACCTTTAGGATCACAGAGGGAGGTTGGATCCCAGCCTCCGCCCAGATGCAGGAATACGAAATACCGGTTTACGGGAGTCGATTCAGCATAAGCCCGTTGCGTCATGACCATTGGACTGCATACGGCCATTCCGGTTGCACTGAGTGTCTTAATAAAATCACGGCGTTTCATCTGGGTGACCCTTATCCGTAAATAAAGCGATAGTCGTTCATCAGATACACCAGCACGGCAAACCAGGCGTGCTCGGCGTCACTCAGTCCGTTACAACCAGACTGAATCCCCTCATTTACAACGGTGCTGAATAATTCAAACGCGATGTCTACATCTTCACTGTTGAGTTCAACCTCTTCATGCAGCAAAGCCAGATAGAGTGACTGAATCGTCGTGCGAATGGCCATGGCTTCGGCGCGCCGGTTGATGCCCGATTCGCTCACCAGATCGGTTGACGTCTCCACCAAACGGAAGAGGTTTCGTTCCGAACGCGGCTGATCGAATTCGTTTTGCACCACATCGCAAGACTCTTCAACCGCCATGGCTTGCGTCAGTGTTGCAATAATTCCACTGGCTGATTCGGCGTCTTCCAATACTTCGCGCGAATCCTTGCCGCCCATAAAGCGACGACCGGTGCGGGAATAGAGATTCACAGTACCATTGTTCCGCCAGCCCCCAGAATTGATGGCACGCAGCTTTTGATTCAGCAAATGAGCCGGAATCAGGCGCGCAGTACCCAGGCTGTCGTATTCATCAGACATACCCGGCTGATACAAACCACGGGCACGGTAATAACCACTCTTGGTAATGGCATACACCAGCTCTTTGATGTCGTAACCGGCCGCTGAGAACTCGGATGCAGCATTGGTAATCAATCGGGCTTGCTGGGCGTAGGCATCACGATAGGCCTGAGGTGAATCAGGATTCGGGGCACCCATAATTGGCTGACCGATCAACCCCCTAACAACTATCTGGCTGATACCCCGGGCATAGGCCGCATCTTGCGCAATGGTTTCACCCAGCCACTGAACTTCGCGACCGTTGTAGTTGTTACTAGTGCTGAATTGATCGAAACCAGCACCCAGCTGCGACCAGCCGACTTCGACGCCTGGCGTCAACGGCACTTCGCCCTGGTCCAGGACCTGCAGTTCTTCATCGGTCTGATACACACCATCGAGACGGAAATGGCTGAAGGCTTCCGCAACCGGATCCATGATCTTGTGGCACACCACGCAGTCGGAATTGGTCTTGGTCGGATCACTCACCCCGACAGAGGTATTAGACGCCTCATCCAGCTCCAGTGCAGCCACGTCGCGGTTACCTTCGATTGCCAATAAATCCTTGCCACCAAAGAACCAGTAGACCATGCGAGCACGATGGCGATGGCGGTTGGTGTCCATTGCAGTGAACTTGTTCAGGAAGACCAGATCCGTCAGAACGCCTGAGTGCGGAATACCGGAATTCTTAACATTGCCACCCACATCGTTGTAGTAAAGCTGTACCGCCCGGATATCACGCGGATCATAAGGAAAGGCTTCCATAACGTACTGGGCAGTGAGATTCCCATTGGTGCGCGTTGAGTTACCATTGGTATCGCGACCGACCAGATCAGCGACATCCAAATAATTGTTCAGCGATTCGACATTCGGCCAGGTTTCCCACTCAGGTTCCGGCAATACCGGTAAAGCGCCGTTATTGGCACTGGCATCGGGGTCAACCGCACGGATGTTGGGCCGGTCGGTATCGCCGGCAAAGGCATACCAGGAGAAGGCGTTGGCAACCGTGTATTTGCCGCTGACCAGCTCACGGAAATCCCGGTTATTGCGGGCCAGGTATTCGACGAACATCAGGGGCTTGCGTGACAGGGCTTCATCTGAAAAATGGCGCAGATAAGCAGAGCTTAACGGAAAATCAGCCATATCGTCGTTGTCGGGATCAAGCACCCGGTCATACCAGTCCATTGCATCAAAAATGTCTTGGTTGTCGTTATCGTTCACATCCCGGTTATAGACTTCACCCGGGTTTCCGCCATTGGAGCGACGGTACTGATCGGTCTGGAAGCTGTCATTAAAGACATCTTTCAACCGCTCATAGAAGTAGTCTTCTTCCATGAACCCGGCTACCACTTCACGTTCGCCTTCCAGACTTTCTGAAAAACGGGTGACCTCTTCGGGTTCAGGCAGGCGACCGGCCAGCTCAAACGCTAACTTGTAGACCGCCTCGCGCGGTGTCAGTGTTGCTACACCGGGAATGGCCCGATCGACACTGCCTCTGGTGGATTCATTGAAGGCGACATAGACATACTCGGCAACATCTTGTGCATTCTGACCACGCAACGGGTTGGACGCACTGGGCATGTCCTTTTTAATCTTGGAAATCAGCGACTCGGTACTGCCACAGGAGGCACAGCCAACCAGTGGGCCGCCAGAGCCCCCCGCGCCACTGCCGCCATGACAGGAGGCGCATTCTTTGGCGTATAGGGACTTGCCGGCCTCGTTCAGGGACCGGGCAGCGGTATCATCACCGTCGAAATCCTGGGCGCAGCCGACCAGCATGGTCAGCAGACCGGCCAGAGCCAATCCACCCAATCGCCGGACCCACCCGGAAACATCACTGTTTGATTGCTGTAATTCCATAATTGTTCGCTCCACCCAGCCGAGGGCTATTGGTAATTCGGCGAACATAGCAATAAAGTCGAAGACGCAAGCGGAACGACTTCACACTCTCTTTACAAATTGCAGTATATGTGATCTCTGTCACACTCTTAAATTTGATCCCCCACTGCAAGAGTGACCCTGTACGTCGCTTATTGCCGCGTTCCCGTCACTAGTCAGGGCATTGCGGGAAAACCGGGTTGGAGGTGGACTCGGCCCGAACTATACTGAAAGCTGAAACTCAAGAGGAAACACGAATGTCCCTGGCAACCGGCCTGCTGCAATGGCAGTGGTGGCATCCACTGGTTTATACCCTGATTCTAACCCACTTCACCATCATCGCTGTTACCGTCTTTCTGCACCGGCATTCAGCGCACAGAGCGCTGCAATTGCACCCAATCGTGAAACACGCTTTTCGGTTCTGGCTATGGCTAACCACCTCAATCAAAACAAAGGAGTGGACTGCTATCCACCGGCGCCATCACGCGACCTGTGAAACCGAACAGGATCCTCACAGTCCGCAAGTGCTGGGCATTAAAAAAGTGCTGCTGGAAGGCTCTGAGCTTTACAAGCAAGCCGCCGACCCCGCGACACTGTCGCGCTATGGCAATGGCACACCGGACGACTGGCTGGAGCGCAAGGTATACAGTCACCCTGTCGGCAATTACCTGGGCATCGCCCTGATGGCTGGCATCAATATCGCCCTGTTCGGCCCCATCGGCTTGACCATCTGGGCCGTGCAAATGCTGTGGATTCCAATCTGGGCTGCCGGTGTCATCAATGGCTTGGCGCACTACTGGGGCTACCGGAACTTTGAAAGCCCCGATGCCGCGCGCAATCTGGTGCCCATCGCCGCCTTCATCGGCGGTGAAGAGTTGCACAACAATCACCACACCTACCCCAACTCCGCCCGGCTCTCTTCGCGCTGGTATGAATTCGACATTGGCTGGCTATACATCCGAACCTTTCAGTTGCTGGGCCTGGCGTGGGACATTCGCCGTGGTCCGGTGGTACACAAGGTGGCCAGCAAATCCCTGATCGACGCCGATACCGCTCTGGCTGCGGCCAACGACCGCTTTCGCATCATGGCCCAGTTCAAGCGGCAGGTGCTGCGTCGCACTATTCGAAGTGACCGCCGCATCAAGGCATCGGCCGGGGCGCATTACCGTGGTCTGGTGCAGTGGCTGTCGCAAAACCAGGAACACTGGGATGACGCACGGCACGACTGGATGAACACTTTCTTTGAAAAACACCCGGAACTGCGCACGCTGCACAGCCTGAAAGAAGAGCTCAATCACATCTGGTCATTGCGCACCCGCTCGAAAGAGGAATTAATGGCAGCATTCAAAGCCTGGTGCGAAGAAGCCGATGCAGCCGGTGTAGAGGCGCTCTCGGAGTTCTCCGCCATGTTGCGTCAATACACCTTGAAGCCGGCCGCGATTGGCGCCCGATGACCGATACCAACGCCCTGCTGCATGTACTGGAAGGCTTGCGCTTACGCCGCATGACAGCCACTTACAAGGTCGTGGCCGAAGCCATTGGCCTCACCCCGCCAGGGCAAATTCAGGCGCTGGCAGCCTTGCTTGAAGCAATACAGGAAGACGACGCCCACCTTGAGCGGCCGCAACGGGCCGCCCTGGTCATACAGAACGGCAAAGATCCGATTCCACGCCCCGGGTTTTTCCAACAACTCACGGCCCTTGGCGTCTATCAGGGTAATGACCGGGGTGCGGAAGCCGCCATGTGGCATCAAAATGAAATAGAGCGCTTGTACGGGCTTGGGCCGGAGGGTTAAGCTGGTAAGTCTTTCACCCAACGGGCCGGGTTGCCCGCCACCAGGGTCCTCGCTGGAACCGATTCCCGAACCACCGAGCCGGCCGCCACTACCGCGCCATCACCAAGGGTAACGCCCGGTAAAATGACCGTCCGACCACCCACCCATACGTTTCGCCCCAGGGTAATGGGGCGGGCAAATTCATCGCCGCGAGCGCGTTCATCAGCATCGAGCGGATGCGACACCGTATAAAAGTGAACGCTGGGCCCAATCAGGCTGCCTTCGCCGATGTCGATCCAGGCGCTGTCGAGCAACACGCACCCGAAATTCAGATACACCCGGTCCGCCAGCCGTATCTGAGTGCCGTAA
This sequence comes from Saccharospirillum alexandrii, assembly GCF_004000275.1. Taxonomy (GTDB): domain Bacteria; phylum Pseudomonadota; class Gammaproteobacteria; order Pseudomonadales; family Natronospirillaceae; genus Saccharospirillum; species Saccharospirillum alexandrii. Next base: position 566,537 of record NZ_RCIP01000001.1, on the reverse strand, counting down.
TCGACCTGTATGCCCGGTTCGATAAAGGTGTGTTGACCGCAGGCCTCAAACAGGGCCGTCAGTCGCTTCAGGTTGCCAGGGGTGGGCGCATGCGCAAACCGGGCGCAACGCTCCCTGGCCTGAAAGCGTAACTGCCGAAGCTCAGGGTCAAGCGGGTTAAATACGGCACCGCTGCGCATCTTATCCAGTTCAGTCATTGGGTCTCCTTGAGCCCGGTGGTGTCACTCTGCTGCGTTACTCTTTACAATCCCCGCAGATCTTTCGCCCTGTTTCCTCATTCACGTACCCGAGGGCCCCGGGCCAGAGTCGCCTTTCAAGTTGACTGACAGGATATCCGCCATGACCACCCCCGTCTTGTATCACAATCCGCGTTGTTCCAAATCCCGTGAAGCCAAAGCGTTGCTTGACGACGCGGGCATCGATTACCAGGTCAGACTGTATCTCACCGACCCCCTGTCGGTCGCGGAACTGAAAACCCTGCTGAAACAACTGGGTCTCTCTGCCGCCGATGTACTGCGTCGCAAGGAAGCCGATGCAAAGGCGGCCGGCCTCGACAGCAACAGCAGCGATGAACAGATACTGGATGCCATGGCCCGGTTCCCAAAATTGCTGGAGCGACCCATTCTGGTAACCGGCAAAGGGGCTCGTATTGGCCGCCCACCCGAAGCCATTCGGGAGATTCTGTAAGTGCCCTATTTGCTGATTCTGTATTACAGCCGCCACGGCAGCCTGGCGCAACTGGCTGAAGCCATCGCCTCCGGCGTCGATGAAGTGGCTGGCATCGAGTCGCGACTGCGGACCGTGCCGGCGGTGCGCGCCGATCATGAAGTAACGGGCAGCGACATTCCTGACGATGGCCCCTTGTTCTGCACACTCGACGATCTCGCCAACTGTCACGGTCTGGCACTCGGCTCACCCGGTCGCTTTGGCAATATGGCCGCGTCTCTGAAATACTTTCTCGAACAAAGCTCCTCACTCTGGGTATCGGGCAAACTGGTGGGCAAACCCGCCGGCGTATTTACAAGCACCACGACCCCGCATGGCGGTCAGGAGTCTACCCTGTTGTCGATGATGATCCCCCTGCTGCACCATGGCATGATCATCACCGGGCTGCCATTCACCGAAAAGTCCCTGCACGACGGCTTTCAGGGGGGGACACCCTATGGCAGCTCCCACGTAGCCGGGCCCTCACACCGGCCATTAACCGATGAGGTTCGCCAACTGGCCAGACACCAGGGCAAACGACTGGCTCAACTTGCACTGAAGGTAGGTACTGATGACGAATGAAAAAGGCCAGACGGTTAACCTGAATCGTCGTCTGCGCACCAGCTACTGGCTAATGTTACTGAGCATCTATGCCGGGGCCTTCCTGTATGGACCCGCCTTTGGCAGCATGCCGGTGGGTGAATGGATTGCCTCCTGCCTGGTGGTCGGTTTCTTTGTCAGCCTGCCCTTGCTGCTGGTTGTTTTGGTCGCCCTGCGCCCTACCCCGGGCGGTGTCAGCTGGATGAGCTTTTTGCTGTTGGGTTACCTCATCTACGGCATTGTGCTGATCTTCTCACCCCGGGGTCTGCTCGGTGGCTTGCTGCTCACGGGTACCACGCTCGCCACCTTCATGTATGCCGTTGCCTGGTTACGCCCACTCAAGAAAGCGGCCAAAGCACGCGCGAAAAGCGAAACCTCTAGCTAACCGGCGGCAAACACCTTGCTGCGCACTACCTTGCGATAGGCGCCCGGTGTCAGTGACAGTTTTTGCCGGAAAATCTTGCCGAAATAAGCCGGGTTGCGGTAACCACTGAGCTCGGCGACTTCGGCCACCGTTAGGTTGCTGTCGCGCAGCAATTCACGGGCGTGCTCCAGACGCAGACGTTGCACATACTCCATCGGGCTCTCGCCGGTCGCCTGGGTGAACCGGCGACTGAAATTTCGCGCGGATTGATCAAGCAGGCCCGCCAAAGCATCTACGGTAATCTCCTCCGCCAGATGCTGTCGAACCCAAGCCTGCACTAGGCTGACCCCCTCATCGTGATGAATGGCCCCGCCCGGTTCAAAATACGGCGTTGAAAAGGTGCGTTTCAGCTCATGCATGAACTGGCGTTCCACCAGGGCCAGCGCTTCCTCCCCGAAAGTCTGTTCAATCAGAAACAATACTAGGTCAGTCTGGGCATTGATCGAGCCAGCACAATAGATCCCGTCTTCATGGGTTACGAAATGATGCCCCTCGAAGCGGATAGCAGGATAACGGCGAGCAAAGCGTTCCAGGTAATACCAGTGCGTTGTCGCCACACGCCCAGCCAGCAACCCGGCTTCGGCCAAATGCCCGACGCCGGTTCCGGTCGCAGCCAGTCGCGCCCCGGCCTGATATTGTTTAGCCAGCCAGCGCTGCAGCGGCTGACTGTCCTGCAGCACCGGCCACGGGGTTCCCCACAAGGGGGGCACAAACACAAGGTCAGCCTGGTCGGCCTGTTCAAAGTCGGTATCCGGCACGATGCGCAGGCCACCGGTCAGTACCGTTGTCGTCGCCTCGCCCACCACTTGCAGAGTCAGGTTATCCTGACGCCGGTGACGAACCCGGTGGCGACTGGCGGCGTAAAACATCTCCATCGGCAGTGCCAGCCCCGTCATTAAGGCCTGTTCGCAAACGGCAAAGGCTATTTTCATGACAAACGGCTCTCAATACGCGAATTATGGCTTATAAGTTACATCATTCGGCCTAATTGTAATACCTTAGCGTTGAAACAGGCACTATAGTCATGCGCACTGACTTTTAAGTGAACGAATCACAGGCGCTTAACCATGAGAAAACTTCCCGTCATCACCGGATTTGGAGGCATCAACCCTGCAGGTCGGGTGTCCCTTCATCACGCTTATCGCCGCATGGTGCACGAAGCACTCGATGACCAGAAGATGGCGGCCACCTGGCAAGACCTGTCGCGTCTGATGAAGCTCGACCCGGCCAGTACCGATCATCAGGCATTGCTCGACGGCACTCTGATCCGCCGCATCAACCCCGCCAGTCACTTCGACCCGGATGCTGTGCCCACGCACCGCAAAGCCACCTTGAAGCACCCCGGTGGTCTGCACTTTCAGCTCAAACGATCCCAACTGCCGAAACCCCTGCCGGCTGGCTGGCAGGTTACGGATGCCAGTGCCGACCCGGTTGAGGCTCAGGTCGATCAGTCGATGGCGGTGTTGCTGCCGGAGACCTATCAGTCCAAAGTCTCGTCGGCAGGCATACTGCCTGAAGGCTTTAACCCGGCTGACTACTACAACGCAGCACACCACCCGCGCGGGCTGCAAATGGCAGTTTATGGCGCATCCGATGCAATACGGTCGCTGGGCATGCCCTGGCAGTCTGTGCTCGATCGCATTCGACCGGATCAGGTCTCGGTGTATGCCGGTTCTTCCATTTCGCAAATGGACCAGGCCGGTCTGAAAGGCCTGTATCAGTCGCCGTTAACCGGCAATCGCATCACCTCCAAAATGATGCCACTGTCGATGCCGGAAATGACGGCCGACTTCATCAACAGCTACATACTCAACAGTGTTGGCAATACCGGTTCCAACGCAGGTGCCTGTGCCACCTTTTTATACAACCTGCGCCAGGGTATCTCTGATATTGAAGCGGGCAAGTGCCGCGTTGCCATCGTGGGCAATTCAGAGGCACCGGTCGTCCCCGAGATCATGGAAGGCTTTCGCATCATGGGCGCGCTGGCCGAAGACGAACAGCTCAGGCAGCTCGATAACAGCGATGCCACTGACAACCGCCGCGCCTGCCGGCCATTCTCGTCCAATGCCGGCTTTACCATGGCCGAGTCCAGCCAGTTCGTGGTGCTGATGGACGACGAACTGGCACTGGAAACCGGTGCCACCGTCTATGGCAGCGTCGCCGATGTCTTCGTCAACGCCGATGCCAACAAGAAGTCCATTTCCGGGCCCGGCGTCGGCAACTACATCACTTTGGCTAAGGCCACCTCCCTGGCCCGAGCCATTCTCGGCGATGCCGGGCTACAGCGCACCTTTGTGATGGCACACGGCACCGGCACGCCCCAAAACCGCGTCACCGAATCCCATATCTTTAACGAAGTCGCCAAAACCTTCGGCATCGAACACTGGGCCGTCTCGGCCATCAAATCCTACGTTGGCCATTCACTGGGCCCGGCGGCTGGTGATCAGCTCACTGCGGCACTGGGTGTCTGGGCGGAAGGCTGGATACCCGGCATTCGCACCATTGATCACATTGCTGACGACGTGAACCAATCGCATCTGAATATTCTGATGAACCACCATTACGCCGGACACCAGGGCGCCGACATGCTGGGCACCCTGATCAACTCAAAAGGCTTTGGCGGCAACAATGCCAGCGCGCTGATCCTGTCGCCAGCCAGCACCCTGTCGCTGATGACCGAACGCCATGGCGCACGGGCCGTTACAGAATGGCAACACCGCAACGAAGCGGTGAGCGAGGCACAGCAACAGTACGATGCCGACACCCGGGAACATGGCTTGAAAGTGATGTATTCGTTCGGAGAGTCGGTCATGTCAGACAAGGACCTTTCATTCGGTCGCGACAGCCTGACACTGAGTCAGTTCAAAAACGCGATTGAATTGCCCACCACAAATCCCTTCACCCGATAAACCAGAGCCCCTGAGCGCTGCAACCCTAACCGGCTGCAGCGCTCAAATTCCCCGCGAGACTGAGTTATACTGCGCGCCGAATTTAGCCAGCCCCAACACGACACCATGAGCCGTTCCCGTTTCGACAAATTCAAGACCGTCCTGCAACAGCGCCAGCCCGATATGGCGCTGGTGACCGACCAGGTGCACAAGGCGCAAAACATCTCCGCCATGTTGCGCACGGCCGATGCTGTCGGCATCACCACCGTGCACATGGTGCAACCAGCCCGGGGCCGACTGGTATATCATCATACCGCCGGCGGCAGTTCCCGCTTTGTCACCTCCATTGGCCACCCCAGCATTGAAGCGGCGCTGCAGGCAGCCCGCGACCAGGGCTTAACACTCTACGCCGCCCAATGGTCTGAGCGAGCCATCAGCTACCGCGACGCCGATTACACCCAGCCTTTCGCCCTGGTCATGGGTGCCGAAAAATACGGGCTGAGCGAGACCGCCAGCGCCGCCGCTGACGTGCACCTGACCATACCGATGATGGGCATGGTGGAGAGCTACAATGTGTCAGTCGCGGCCGCCATCATTCTCCAGGAGGCGCTGCATCAACGGCAGGCAGCAGGGCACTACCAGCGCCCGGTGGTTGAAGATGAAGACTATCACCGCACCCTGTTTCGTTGGGCACAACCCAAAATGGCGCGCTATTGTGACCAGAGAGGGCTACCCTACCCGGAACTGGATGAAGATGGCGACATGATCCCGCCTACCGATGCAGCCTACCGGGGACGCGCATGACCACGAGCAACGACCAACCTGTACTGAGCCGCGAAGCACGCAAGAAAGTGATCGACCGCACCAACTGGATTTGCGTTGCCGTCGATGCCATCGCCTTCGTGATCAAGATCGTGGTCGGTGTCAGCGTCAAGTCACCGGCCCTGATTGCCGATGCCATGCACAGCCTCAGCGACCTGGCCGCCGATGTACCACTGATTATTCTGGCCAAGGTGTCCCATCACGATGCCGATGCCGAGCACCCCTATGGGCACGCCCGGTTCGAAACGCTGGGTACCGTTATGCTCGGCGGCTTATTGTTGGCGGTGGCCGCTGGCATCGCCTACGAAAGCATTCATTTGTTTTTTGAAGATAGCCGTCCGGAACCAAGCCTCGCCGCTCTGGTGACCATTCTGATTGCCCTGGCACTCAAAGAAGGACTGTTTCATTACGCTCTGTTTCAATCGCGCCGGGCACGCTCGCCCCTGCTTGAGGCCAATGCCTGGCATGCCCGCTCCGACAGTCTTTCCTCACTGGTGGTACTGGTGGGCGTTGTTGCCACACTGCTGGGTTACCCAACGGTGGAAATCATTGCCGCTGTTGTCGTTGCCGGTTTGATTGGGCATATGGGCATCAGTCTTACCTGGAATGCCCTGCAGGAGCTGGTCGACCGGGGCGTCGACCCGGAACAGCAACAGGCCTTCAAGCAGGTGCTGGCCTCGGTGCCCGGGGTGAAAGACGTTCATATGCTGCGCACCCGCATGATGGGGCCGAGCGTCTTTATTGACGCCCATATTCAGGTGGGCGGGTATTTGAGTGTATCGGAGGGGCATCAAATAAACGAGTGGGCCTTGCGGTCTATCAAGGAGCAGTTCAGCCATGTCACAGACGTTACCCTGCACATTGACCACGAGCAGGACTTGCCCGACGTAACGCCTGCGCCACTGGCCCCGTTACGCCCGGCGATCGAGAACCTGTTGTTCGAGCGCGGCATACGCGGTTATGAACAGCTGAACATTCACTATCACCAGCAAAAAACGACGCTGGAACTGACGGTACTACCCGATCAGCCCACCGACGGTTGGCAGGCGACGTTTGGCGCTATTGTGCGGGAAGTCCCCTGGGTGGATGCCATCACCCTCAGCACGCGGGTCTGTGTTATCGATCAATCAGAACGCTGATGCTGCTGCGGGTCAGGGGGTTGCCCTGGGGGCCGAGCACCTCAACCGTCCAGAGGCCATTCCATTCGGGCACCAGCTCTTTGCTGGAATAAACCCGCCAGCGTGGCCCCTCTACCTGAAAGGTAACGTCCGCCATTATTTGCCCCTCGAACCGCCAGCGGTGTGTCACTTCGGTTCCGGCCATGTCCACCAGTTCGGTGAAGAAGAACAGCGGGGTAATGTTGCTGGCTGTCGTCAGATGATCGACCGGTTCCCGGTCCGTGATGCCCCGGGTGAAATGGCTTCTGGCGACATCGGCCATGGCCGTGCCCGCGATACCCAATGCCAGCACTGCCACCATCAATTTTTTGGTTATTGTCATTCCCAACTCCCGCTTCGTCGTCACTGGGATAGCACCTCAGTGTCGGTCAGTTATCCGCAACCTGCCCCGCTATGGGCGGCAACGGCGGCACCACCTCTGCGTTCTGCGCCCGGTGGCGCAACAGATGGTCCATCAGCACAATGGCCATCATGGCCTCGGCGATGGGCACGGCGCGTATGCCCACACAGGGATCATGCCGCCCCTTGGTGATCATTTCAATTGGCTCGCCACTGCGGGTTATGCTTTTGCCGGGTACGGTAATGCTGGATGTCGGTTTCAGCGCAATGTGCGCCTCAATCGCCTGCCCGGTCGAGATACCGCCAACAATGCCGCCTGCATGATTGCTCAGAAACCCTTGTGGCGACAACTCATCGCGATGATGACTGCCTTTCTGGTTGACCACCTCAAATCCATCTCCGATCTCGACGCCTTTTACCGCATTGATGCTCATTAGGGCGTGGGCAAGATCGGCATCGAGTCGGTCAAAAATGGGTTCACCCAAGCCTGGCATCAAACCGGTAGCACGCACGCTGATGCGAGCACCAATGGAATCACCCTCTTTGCGCAGGGCCTGCATGTAGGCTTCCATTTCCGGCACTTTGTCCGGGTCCGGACAGAAGAAGGGGTTGGTTTCAACCGCGTCCCAGTCAATCCGCTCCGCCCGAATCGGGCCAAGCTGGCTCAGATAGCCCTGAATCTGTATACCTCGTAATGCCAGATACTGCTTAGCAATGGCCCCGGCGGCAACGCGCATGGCCGTCTCCCGCGCTGAGCTGCGACCACCGCCTCGATAATCCCGAAAGCCGTATTTCTGGTCGTAGCCATAGTCGGCATGGGCCGGCCGGTAGGTGTTCATGATGTCGCTGTAATCGTTGCTGCGCTGATTGGTGTTTTCAATCATCAGGCCGATGGGCGTTCCCGTGGTACGGCCCTCAAACACACCGCTTAGAATGCGCACCGCATCGTCTTCCCGTCGCTGAGTGGTGTAGCGACTGGTGCCGGGCTTGCGCCGATCCAGATCGCGTTGCAGTGCGGCTTCATTCAGCTCCAGCCCGGGTGGGCAGCCATCGACAATGGCGCCCAGAGCCGGGCCATGGCTTTCACCAAAAGTTGTGACGGTAAAGAGGGTGCCAAAGGTGTTTCCAGACATGAGCGTGTATCACTCCATAAAAACAGGCCGGTTACCGGGCCATAAAAAAGTGGGGCTGCGGTTGCTGACAACAGGACACGCGGTCAGCGTCATGCGGGCTTGCCCCCGGGTGTTTTAGTTGCCGGCAGTGATCAGGCAAAATGCATCCTGAGTTCAGCCGCTGAGACCAGAAAAACGCCGTGCCCGCCCCGCTCAAAATCGGGCCAGTGCAGGTCCATATCCGGGTAAGCGGTCGTCAGGGCGCCAAAGCTGTTGCCAACCTCACAGACCAGCCAGCCTTCGTCAGTGAGGTATTGAGGCGCTTCGCGCAGAATCCGATGCACCAACTCAAGGCCATCATGACCGGCCGCCAGGCCGAGACGCGGCTCGTGATGAAACTCAGCCGGCATGGTCGCCAAATCGTCTTCATCGACGTACGGCGGATTGGCGACTATCAAATCGTATTGTTCGCCTTCCAGTGTGGCAAACAGATCGCCCTGAAGAACCCGCACCTGATACCCCAGGTCTTTTTGATCCACGTTATCGACCGCAATGGAAACGGCGGCATCACTGAGATCACTCAGGTCAACACGGGCATCCGGGAAAGCACGCGCCATCGCAATACCAATGCACCCACTGCCGGTGCACAGATCCAGAATGCAGGTTGGTGAATGCGACAACCAGGGCGAAAAGCGGGCCTCTATCAGCTCGGCAATGGGCGACCGGGGAATCAGCACATCTGGCGTGACCCTAAACGGCTCGCCACAAAACCAGGCTTCTTCGAGCAGATAAGCCGTTGGAATCCGCTCGAGACAGCGCCTGCCAATCAGTGTCCAGAGCAGTCGGCGCTCTCGTGGAAGCAGGGTAGCCGACAACACCTCTGGCGGTGCATCCCAGTCGAGATCCAGCGCCCGCATGCACAGGAACACCGACTCATCCCAGCCAGAGTCGAATCCGTGTCCGAAAAAGACCTGGTGGGCGTCCATGGCGCTGGCGGCAAACCGCACCCAGTCGCCCAGGCGGGTGAAGTGTTCGATGCAGTCGGTTTGATCGTCGGTACTGGATAAGTTGACCGCGCTGTCGATAAAAGCCATTGAAATTGAGGTTCCGAACGGTGACAAGTAACGCACAGTATACCCTGAGCCGGCCGATAACTTTAACCGGTCTTCAGCATTGGTTGACCGGATGCCGGCATGGCCGGTCAGGCAGGCAGTGAGAAGGTGGCCGTTTGAGTCGGCGCTCCGAGCTCCGGGTCGGTCTCACCGATACCCGCGAACTGCACCGCATAGCCGTTGCGGGCCGCCACCCCGCGGGACCACTGCATGAACTTCTGCCGGTCCCACTCGAACTTGTGATCAGGCTCCCGAAACTCGCCGGGCGCCAGGCCCAACAAGGGGTTGTACTCCCGGTTTGGCGTGGTCATGATCAGGCGATGCGGTCGCATCTGCCCAAACACGGTCTGCTCCACCCGGGACAGATCGTTCGGTTTCACGTGCTCAATGGTTTCCACCATGGCCGCCATGTCAAAACCGGTCAGCGCCGGATGCGGTTCTGCGTAGGAACCGGCGACCAGCCTGAGCCGACCGCTAGCCAGGCTGTCGGCGAACATATTTCGCGCCACTGCCAACCCCACACCGGAGGATTCCAGACCAACAATGTGTGAAAACTGCGGATCGTTGATCAACCGGACCAACAATGAACCGGAACCGCACCCCAGATCCAGCACCCGCCGTGCACCGCTTTGCCGGATACGCTGGTAGACGCTGTCGAGCCGTTCTTCATGCAAAGGCGAGGTTCCGGGTATTGCACTGGAAAGGCCGGCTAACTTCACGTTTCACTCACTCCCGGAGATTCAGGTTTCTGGGCGCCTGGGGGCGCGATGGTAAACAGGTGAGCTAAAGACGCGAACGCACCCATCTGGCCAGCGGCTGTGGGGTTTCCATGTGCGCATGATGCCCTCCGGGAAACCGAGCGACGCTGAGGTTCGGTACGCAAGCCAGCCGGTCGTCGAGCACTGACCCCGCCGCACCAAGCGGGCTGTCATCGAACAGGGCCAGATCCAGTGGGCATTCTATACGACGCAACAGCCCCTGTACCTGATTTTCCGTCATGCGCCAGGCACTGTCCTGACGCAGCCGCCGATCATACCGATGGAACCAGCCGCGGTCATTCAACCCCACGCCCCGGCTTGACAGAACCCGTGCACTGGCCGGTGACAGGGGAAACCGGCCACCCACCCGAACCTGCCACAAGGCATCGGTTGTCGAATAGTAGCGGCGTCCTCCCGGGCTATCCCGTCGTTGCTGATAGCTGCGCTGCATCCGGTCCAGATTGCCTTCATCGGACTCGCTCAGCGGGCCGAGCGCATCCAGGCAGATCAATCGCTCGATCCGGGAATCCACTACTGCCAGCATCTGCGCCAGAATGGCCCCCAGCGAATGCCCGAGCAACGTATAGGTGTCCCAGTTCAGTTCATCCATGACATGCCCCAGTACCGGCAACCACTGGGTAATGGACCACCCCTCGGCCATAGCCAGAGCTGACGAGTTGCCATGGCCGGGCAGGTCCAGCGCCCAGATTTCGACATCCGGCATGGCGGCCGACAGCGGTTTGAAACTGAAAGCGTTATCCAGGAAGCCGTGCAACGCCAGCACAGGTTGCCCCTGCCCCATCACGACAACCTGTACCTGCCCGCCCAGCAGGGAAATGGATTTCATATCAAGCAGCCTGGTGGGAATGCAGTCGATGAATGAGAGACAGCACCTCGACGGCGGTTTCATCCGGGTGTTCCAGCGGGAACATATGACTGCCCGGCAAACGCGACCCAACCAGATTCAGCTTGTGCTTCATGCGCAGATACTGATGTTTGCGCACGGTATCGGTATCCCGTCCGAGAATAACGCCACCAGGCACCTGCAACTGACCGGGCTGCACCCAGAGGGTGTGTGGAACAGTGCGGAAAATGGCCAGCTCGACAGGTACTTCATACGATAATTCTACGCTTCCATCGGCACCGATGCGGGTCGCACAGGCCATATAGTCCCGGATGCAATCGGGATGAAAATGCCTGAAAAGACCTCGAGACTGAAAGTAAGCCAGGGCGTCATCAGCGCTGGGCCAGGTGCGCCGCCGGTGTTTTGACCGGCCGGCCGGCGTCAGGTTGTCAATCAGACCCAGCGCCTTGACGCTACGCACCACCCAGCTTTCGAACCGGCTGAACAGCGGCACATCGAGCATAATGATGCTGGAGAACAAATCGGGGCGCTCTAACGCCGCCATGATGGTCAGGCCGCCCCCCAGAGAATGGCCGAGGCCAACTACCGGCCGGTCGCACTGCCGCTCGATGCTGTCGATCAGTTGCCGCTTCAGGTGTGGCCAGTTGTTGGTCACTGGATACTCCGGGTCGTGACCGATCAGTGGCAGCGTCTTCAGTTCCACATGTGGCGCCAGGCCATCGAGCATGCGACGGTAACTTGCTGAGGGAAAGCCATTGGCGTGTGCAAAATGGAGTTGGGGTTTCATAACAACCAAGGATCAACAGAACATCGACCAATCTACCCGAGTCATCCGGCAAATTCAAACGCTCGTTTGAACCCCTACTTTACCCAGAGCAGTTCAGCGCCGCCGGGCAGGAAGTCGGATACATCCAGGCAGGCAAGATTGGCGGTGCTTAGCGCCACGCCGCCCGGCAAACCGGTCAGTTGGCTCGCCAGTGAACTGAGCAGTGGGTTGTGCGCGACCAGCAATAGCCGCTGTGGTTTTATTGTCTCCAGCCAGGCCATAAGTGCCGCCACCGAGCTGTCGGGCGTCAGCCCGTCATACAGGTGATAAGCCTGCTGACCGGTCGCCGACAACACCAGTTCCGCCGTTTGGCGAGCTCGAAGATAAGGGCTGCAGTAAACCGCATCGACGGGTGCCAGTTCCGCAGCAACCCGGTTAACGGCTTTGGTTCCGGCCGACACCAGCGCTCGTGATGCATCATCGGACGCCCGGCCATAGGGCTCGGCTTCTCCGTGGCGCAGTAAATACAGAATCATGCAGCCTCGTCGAACTCGCTTTGCGGGTCATCCGGCCAGTCCCGAAATGGAAAGGGCTTGTCATTGCTGATGAAGGTGAGGTAATCGAGCAACTGCTTCTGGTAGAGCGCCAGACGGCGGCAAAACGTCGCCAGTTGCGGGTTGGGATCGTCGTCAAACCAGGCCAGCACCCACTGCACAATGGCCAGCACACCGGTAACCAGCATACTGATGCGCAGGACGATCCAGAACAGAATCATGCACAGCGCCCGAATAACCTGATGTTCCTTTTCTTCCCGATTTAACGATGCCATCAGATACCCGCCCCCATGAATTCAACGTCCTGTGCCAGATCACCCGCCATCAGTTGGCCGGCGACCGCGGCTATCGGTTTGTCTTCATAAATAATGGCATAAAGCCCGCTGGCCAGCGGCATGTAGATCCCCATTTCACCGGCTTTTTCATGCACCATGCGCAGGGTGTTAATGCCCTCAGCAGTCTCGCCCACTCGTTTGATCGCCTGTTTCAGCGAGTCACCCTCGCCAATATAGTAGCCGACCCGATAATTGCGACTGAGTTTGGAACTGCAGGTAACAATAAGATCACCGACACCGGCCAGACCCAGAAAGGTCATCGGGTTGGCACCCAGGCGCACCGCAAACCGCGACATCTCGGCCAGCGAGCGGGTAATAATGGCGGCTCGCGTGTTTTCTGCCATCCCCAGCGCAGACGCCAGGCCGGTTATAATCGCATAGATGTTTTTCAGCGCACCGGCCAGCTCGACACCGTAGATATCGGGGTTGCCATACACCCGAAAATACTGGCTGCTCAGCATGGTTTGAACCCGGGCGCGCAGCGGTTGACTATAGGACGCAATCACCGTGGCGGAGATCTGGTGATCGGCAATTTCTTTGGCCAGGTTAGGCCCACTGATGCACCCGATATCGTGCGCCGGTGCCAGATCATGCAGGATCTGACTCATCAGGCGGAAGCTGCCGGGTTCAATGCCCTTGGTCAAACTGACCAGGGCTGTGTGAGGCTGCAACAGCGGCACAGCCTGCTCAACCACCGAGCGAAAGGCCTTGCTGGGAACCGCAACAAAGACACAGTCGGCATCCGATACGGCTTCGTTCAGATCCAGCACTGGGGTCAGGTTGGCACTGAGCGCATACCCCGGCAAGTAACGGCTGTTTTCACCCTGGGTGCGGATGTCCTCCGCCTGTTTCTCACTGCGCATCCATAATCTGACGCGGTGACCATTGGTGGCAGCAATGTTGGCAATGGCAGTACCAAAACTGCCACCGCCGAGGACGGCAATCGTCTGTGGCGACCCTTCATTGGCGTGTGTCACAAAAATGGTTCTCCCTAAACAAAGACGCGCAACGGGTGAGCGTCGCGCGTTCAAGACCTTTTGTACACCGCTGACCGGCCATTACCGGTAATCAGTGCGGCTGGTTTTCCATACACTCAACCAATTCCCGGAAGGTTTGCCGGTTCTGGTCGTTCAGTGACATCAGAATTTTATGCGCTTCCAGCACCCGTTCGTGGGCCGACCACTCATCGAGCGGTTCCTGGCTTTGCTCGCTCAGGGCATCCTGAGCTTCGACATCGGCATTGGGGACAATCACGAACACTCTGTCCCGGAACCCCATGGTATCGACGATCCGGGTGATATCGGCTTTGCTGGAAATCAGCGTTGGCACATGGCCCATCACTGGCGTTGCCAGACGGGAAATTTTTGCCAGAAGTCCGAGACTGGTGCTGTCGATGCCTTCGGCATCGCTAAGATCAACAATCACAGACGTGAAGGCGGGATCTTCAACCATATTTTTCAGGCAGGTATCGAGTGTCGTGCACAACGTCATGCGCACGTCTCCTGTCAACTTAATGACATAAGAGCCCGACTTGTTCGCCATTAAAACGCGACCGGTACTCATCTATTATCCGACCTACTTAACCCTTTCAACCGTAAGGACTGTAATGTCGTCTGAGGCAGACCGGGTTTTCCCCTCGCTCGTCATCTGCGTCAAAACGTGCTGCATAGTATGGGTTGGGTCAGCGCCTAACTCAAGCAAATGCGCCTCCTTTTCTTGCAAAGATACGTCAGCCAGCAACTCGAGAAAGCCATCGGACACGACGGAAAGTCGCTCGAATCCGTCCAGTTTCTGACGCCTGTTTTCAAACATCGCATCGTCGAACAGGCCCACTGCGAGACTTTCAGGTTCGATGGCCCGGCAGACCTCTCGGGTACAGAGTACCGGCGCCGGAAAATGCGCCGCCGAAGCGTAGTCGAGGGTGTTATCTTCCGTATCAATCACCCCATAGAACATGGTGGCGTGCTTGCCGGTCTGGGTGCGAATCAACTCCAGATTGATCTGTCGCAGAACCTGGGCCGGAATCAGTACCACGTCGGACGCATCGTTCTCCATTTCATCACGCAGCCGGTCTATCTGATTCTTGATCAACAAGGTGATCAGGGCGGAACTGGCGCCATGCCCCGACACGTCGGCCATGTAGAACACCAGCTTACCGGGTATGACCTGAAAATAGTCGACCAGGTCACCGCTTAAGTAGTTGGAGGGCACCATCTGGTGGCTGATGCGATAGTGATCGTGAGTCAGGGCAAATTCAGGCAGCAACCGCTGCTGCACGGCTCTGCCCGCTTGCAGATCGAGCTTGAGCCGATCCACGTGGTCCTGCAATTCCTGATTGCGGGATTCCAGCTCAACACGGTAGCGGTAGTTCTCCTTGACCAAAAAGGAACGCTCCAGCGCGCGTTCAACCGAATGCTCAAGCACACCCAGATCGACGATGGGCTTCATCAGGTAATCGCTCGCACCGAGGCGCAGGGCCTCGACCACGTCGGTCATGACACCGGCACCCGATACAACAATGACCGGCACTTCGTCGGTCAGCTCCATAATGCGGCGTAACAATGACAAACCATCCATAACCGGCATACGCAGGTCACAAATGATCAGATCCGGCGACTTCTTCTCGTACAAGGCCAGCGCTTGCTGGCCATTTTCGGCTTCCAGCACGTTATAACCGCTGTCTTCCAGGTAGGCGACAATCGAGTCCCGGATGGCTTGTTCGTCATCAACAACCAAAAGTGTGGCATCTGTGAGTGGCATCTTGTTGACTTCCCCAGGGTAGTGCAGGCAACTTAACGGGGTGGGTCAGCGAACGCAACCACTGAATGGCGTGGTGATCCCGAACAGCTTGTCCAAACCGACGCACGACCAGACCGGGACAGAGAGGTGACTATGAGCACAGCGGACAAAGATTACGGCGAAAAGCGCGATTTCATACGCATGACCCTTAACGCGGAAGCCCTGATACACCTGGCCGATCAAACCCCGCCCCTGACCGCCCAGTGCACCGACCTGAGCGCAACCGGCATCAGCCTGGTGGCCGCACAGCCGCTGGCAAAAGGAACCGAGGTGGGAGTAACGATCGAATCACCCAACGAACAGTTTCGCTCTTTGGATGCCAGGGCCCGGGTGCTGCGATGCGATGCGAGGGATGATCAGAGCTATCAGTTGGGCATGGAAATACTCAGCCTGCGATAACCGCCTGTCGTCGGTTCGGGGTAGCTTAGAACGACTCGTCAATAAAGGCGTCGTCCGGGTCTTCTGCTCCCCCGAAACCACCCTCGTCAACAAAGTCTTCATCTGAAGTTGATGAGCCAACCGGCTCATCCAGAAAGCTGTCGGACACGTTTTTGCCATCAGACACATCGTAATTGCGTTTCGACAAGTAAGCCTCGCGCAGCACCAGATACCCGTCTCCGCTCATCAGCCGATCAGACCCCAGCAGGTCAGCACGGGTTTGTAGACCGTCCAGTGTTGCCAGTCCGCTGCGCTCAACCAGGTTGAAATCGGAGTACTGCAACGGGCTCAGCCAGATATCGCCCAGAAAGCCGGAACTGTCGCGCACGCTGGAAGGTCCAAGCAGGGGCAAAACCAGATAAGGCCCTGGCCCCAGGCCCCAGACCCCCAGTGTTTGCCCAAAGTCTTCGACTTTACGTTCGATCCCGATGTGACGCGCGACGTCGAATACCCCCAGCAAGCCCACCGTAGAGTTGATCACAAAACGTCCGGTTGAGGAGCCGGTTGCACGCCATTTACCCTGCAACAGATTATTGGTCGCGTTACGTACTTCACCAATGTTCTGAAAGAAGTTGCGCACACCCCGCTCCATCGGGTCGGGTGTCACGGTCTGGTAGGTCACCGACAACGGTCTCAATACGGCCTGGTCAAGGCCGTCGTTGACCCGGTATATGACCCGGTTGGTCGACTCGAAGGGGTCATGACTCTGAGCCGCAGCCAGCGGTGTCAATGCTACAAGAGAGAGGCTGGCAGCGATTCGAATAGCCTGGATCAGAGTCAAGGGGTGTCCTTATGCGGTATGTCGGGTGTCGCTCATCCATTGCGCCAGGGCTTGCTCTGCCCGGCTTTGTGAGCGTGCCGGGGCTGGCTTCTCAATTGGCGCCATCTTCGGTTGTGCCTTGGGGCGTTTTGCTTCGGAAACGGGTTCCGGAGTTTTAGCCGATTGCATCAGCAATTGCTCAAACGGACTTGGCTGGGTACGCAACTGCTTTTCCAGATGTTTTACCCGGTGACCCACACCAATGGCGCCCTGCCCCATCATTTTGACTTCCTGGCGCAATGCCTGATGCGTTTGCTCCAGTCGGGCTTCCAGCTGACGCAATCTCCGCCCGTGGCGCCAATGTACCAGAGCCAGTAGGATGATCAAACCGCCAATAACCAGCGTTGGCCCTAGTGAAAACCCCTGTGCGACCCAAAGTTCTGCGAATGCCATGCTATGTTACCCTCTGTCCAGTCAGACTCTTGACGTTTCAGAGGGTTATGCACAAGTTGCGCCATCACGCCTGGTCGGTCAGCCTGCGACGCTCAGAGATCGGCTATTTCCGCCCACTCGCGCTCGGTCAGCAGTTTTTCAATTTCAATAAGAATCAGCAGTTCATCGTTCTTATGGCAGACGCCCTGTATGTAACGGGCACTCTCGTTACTGCCAACGTTGGGGGCGGTTTCGATTTCTGACTGCCGCAGGTAAACCACTTCGGCCACCGCATCGACCATAATCCCGACGACCTGATCCTCAGATTCCAGAATCACAATACGGGTGTTGTCGGTCACGTCGGCCGGTGCCAGACCAAAGCGCTCACGGGTGTCCACCACAGTGACCACGTTACCGCGCAGGTTGATAATGCCGATCACATAACTGGGCGCACCGGGTACCGGCGCTATTTCGGAGTAACGCAGTACTTCACGTACTTGCATCACATTAATGCCGTATGTCTCCTCGCCCAGACGGAAGGTCACCCATTGCAGAATCGGGTCGTTTCCGGTCTTCGCTGTTTGCGCTGTCATAGCTCACCCTCATAAATGCTGTTGCGACTGCGTTTCGTCACTATAGTGTACTCCAGTTGCCCGTCCAGCGCCTGATTCCGATTCGCCGCAAAGCCCCGGTCGGATCAGGCACTGCGAGCCTTGAATGCGGTTCTGGCGAATTCGTGTAAATCCACCAGGGCACACATCCGATCTATGATGGTGCCGGCAAGCCAGGGGCGGCTGGTGCGGGCACTGCGCCATTTGACGGCGTCGGGCTCCAGTGAAATTGAGCCTTCGATCTGATGACAGCCAAAGGCCCAGTCTGAGCCATAGACGCCAACGCCAAAGGCCAGCTCTTCGACACTCTCCGGGCGATACCGCTCCGGCATCACCAGTCGCGCGGTATCCACCACCCTCAGGTTGCGTCCGTTTTGCACGGGCAACAGCCCCAAAAACCACTCGGGCTGATCGAACAGCGGAGTCAGATCCCGGTCCAGAGGGTGAATGTTGCCCAGCAAGATCAGTGGTACGGCCAGTTTCAGACCATCGACCACAAAGACCAGGCAATCAAACCGCTGCTGTGCCCACACCGGCCGCCCATTATCGAGCCAGCGGCTGAGGTCGTTGTTGTCTTCCGACTCCGATTCCGGAGCAGTGATTGCCGCAGAGGCAGGCTCCGCAATCTCAATTGAAGGGACATCGTCCGTCAGGGGTTCGACCTGTGCTGATTCCACCGTCGGTGGCGACGCTTCCCGAGTGCCTAGCTCCGGGAGTTGAGTGTCCACCTGTTCGGTTACTGGCGCAGAGGTCACCAGCGGTGGTGCCACATCGACCTCTGGCGCTGTAACCGGTGGGTCAACGACCGGTACTGGCACTGTCGGTTTCGCCAGCGCCTCGGGTTCCGGATCAGGATCGGGCCAACGAGCGTCGTCTGCCTCCGTCGCGGTATGCAACATGGCATCCAAATAATTGGCCAGTGCCACGTCGGTAGCCGATACTTTTATGTCGGTCGTTCGCGTCGTCTTTACCATGCCAGGCCCCCGTTACCCCTGACTTTCAAGCCAGCAGACGGCACACGGCGATGGGCTGTATCAAAACAGAGACTCATCACCTTACCCCAACGCCATCAGCGACTTCAGCAAGGACTGATAGGCCCGGGCGCCCCTGGAATCCGGCGCTAACTGGTTGATACCAACCCCTTCCCGGCTGGCATCGCGCAGCCGGGTATCTACGGGAATGGCGGATTGCCAGATATGCCCCTCATGCTGCTCACGCAGCGTTCGCAACGCCTTAAGCGATGCCTGGGTCCGCCGATCGAACATCGTCGGAATCACCAGATAATCGAGCGTTCGTTTTTGCGAAGCGGTGACCATGGCAATGGTATGCACCATACGCTCCAGCCCCTTAATGGCCAGAAATTCGGTTTGCACCGGCACCAGCAAGCGTTTGCAGGCCGCCAGAGAGTTGATCAGCAAGACACCGAGAATCGGCGGTGTATCGATGATGGCATAGTCAAAATCGTCCCACAGGTGCGCCAGCGTCTTGGACACAACCAGGCCCATGCCATCTTGCTGGCTGACGTTACGCTCCAGGGTGGCCAGCGCGGTTGAGGCTGGCAACAGGAACAAACCGGGCTGCGAGGTTTCCAATAACAGCTGGCCGGGAAGGTCATCAGCCACCTTGCCCTTGTTCGCAAATAAGTTGAAGGCGCTGTTGTCCATATCGTCCGGGTTATGGCCAAAATAGCTGGTCAGAGATCCCTGGGGATCGAGGTCAAATATCAGTACCCGCTTGCCTTTTTCGGCCAGCATGGCGCCCAGAGAAACCACTGTTGTGGTTTTTCCAACACCCCCTTTTTGATTGGCTACCGACCAAACGTGCATGACAACTCCTCAACCTATTTGCTCAAACTGGCCTATCAATTAGCCGGATCATCATTCACCGGTGCAGCAGTTGGCGGCACCAGAACATTGGACGTATTCAGCCGGGTAATGACGATGCTCACCCGGCGGTTGCGCTCTGCCCGCGCTGCATTGGTTTCATCAAAGCGCGGCTGATATTGGCCAAACCCCAGTGCTGACAACCGCTCAGGGGCGACCCCGCCCTGCTCCAGGTATTCAACGACACTGACCGCCCGCAACGCCGAAAGGCCCCAGTTGCTCAGCTCGTCGTTTCCCGTGGGCGACGAGTCGGTATACCCTTCAACCGCCACCGGGTTTCGCAACGGCGCCAGAACCTTGGCCACTTCGTACAAAACCGCTTCAGCGCTGGCTGTTATATCGGCCGATCCGGGAGAAAATAAAACCGGCTCTTCCAAATTTATCGCCAGCCAGTTTTCCGTGCCACTGACGCTGATCAGCTGATCCTGAATCAGTTGCTGAAACTGCTCGTCAACTTGCTGCCGCACCTGCAGCAAGGTCGATTCCTGCTGGTAGGTTTCCGTATCAGACACGTCTTCTCGGGTCGACGGTATCGGCTCGGGCCGGAACAGGGGGTTGAACACATCGGGGCCCTGCGGGGTCGCGTTCAATTCAATCGGGTCGACGCTGCTCGGTCGCACATCGAATATCTGCAACAGGTTCTGGCTAACCGCCTGAAATTTGGACTCGTCTATTGATGAGATGGCATACAGAAACACAAAGAACGCAAACAGCAGTGTCAGGAAATCGGCGTAGGAAATCATCCAGCGGTGCGTCTGGGCGCCCTGAAACCGGGTACGACGACGGTGACGTCTCACGGCCGGTATTCCTTCAGCCGGCGCTCAAGCACCCGTGGGTTTTCACTATCGGCAATGGCCAGAATACCGTCCAGCACCATGTCTTCGAAGCCAAAACGGGCCTCGGCCATACTTCTCAAACGCGCTGCAACGGGCAGAAAGAACAGATTGGCCAGCCCCACTCCATAGATCGTGGCGACAAAAGCGGTGGCAATACCGGCGCCGAGTGCGGCTGTATCTTCAATCTGGGTCATCACCTGTATGAGCCCCAACACCGCCCCAATGATCCCCATGGTGGGTGCGTAGCCACCCAGAGAATCAAACAAATGAGCAGCCCGGAGGGTACGACTCTCGCGACTGTCCATCGACACCTCCAGGCTGTGACGGATTTTTGTCACGCTTTCGCCATCGACCAGCAACTGCAAGCCAAGGCGGACAAAGTCGTCCTGTTCACGGTTTGAATCCGCTTCCAGTGACAAAAGTCCCTGGCGCCGGGCAATCTGGCACCAGCGAACAAGCTTTGCCTCTGTGGCTTCTGTTTGCCATTGAGCGTGACTGAAAATACCGGGAAAGAGGCGCCAGGCCAGGCGCCAGGTGGCAAAATCGGACTGAATCATGCCCGCCGCCAGCGTCCCGCCCAAAACGATTAGGGCTGCCGGGATATTGGTCAGCGAACCTGCTTGTCCGCCTTCCAGCAAATGACCGCCAAACACGGCGATCCAGGCCAGAATAAGGCCAGCCAGCGCTATCATCTCTACCCCTTTTGTCTGATTGGCGGACGGTATTTGCCCTTTTACATCGATTGCGGAACATAAAGCAATGCCCGCGCCAAGTATCAAATCTGCTCGGCGGAAGAGGAAATTGAACCGGTCAGGTCAGAACCTCGACCAGGCGCCGCGCAACGTCGGACAGTGGAATGATTTCATCGGCCAGGTTCGCCTTGACGACAGCAGAAGGCATGCCGTCAATTACGCAGGTACTGGACTCCTGAGCCCAGACCACCCCGTTGGCCTGCTTGATCAGACGCGCCCCTTCACGACCGTCAGCCCCCATACCGGTCAGTACGACCGCCAGCACATTAGCACCGTAAGACTTAACGGCGCTGCCGAAGGTCACGTCGACCGAGGGCTTGTAATTGAGGCGCTCATCGCCTTCAAATATTTTGATCCGTCCCTTGCCGTTCAGCATCATCTGCATACCACCCGGCCCTAGCAGGGCTTCTCCGGGGCGCAGTGAATCGCCATCTTTGGCCTCGCGGATGCTGAGCGGACACTGGCGGTTCAGCCGCTCCGCAAAAGCACCGGTAAAGGTTCCGGGCATGTGCTGAATCATGAGAATGGGCGCGGGAAAATTCGCGGGTATGTGCGTCAGAATCTTTTGCAGTGCCACCGGGCCACCGGTCGAGGTTCCCAGCATTACCAGATCAAAACGCTGGGTGTACCGCTTGCGGGCACTCGGCCTGACCGGAGGCGCAGGCGTGGGAGCAGGCGCCGGCCTGGACAGTGTTGACGCTGGCACCCGGTGGCGCCGGGCTTGTCCAGCCATGGCCAGAATTTTTTCGCACAAGGCTCGTTTAAGCGCGTTGGGACCGCCCCCGACGTCTTCGTAGCTCTTGGGCAGAAAATCAACCGCGCCAGCATCAAGCGCGTCGAGGGTGACACGGGCACCGGCCTGAGTCAGTGACGAGAACATCAGAATCGGGGTCGGCTGTTTCGCCATGATTTCGCGAACCGCTGAAATACCATCCATCAGCGGCATTTCGTAATCCATGGTCACAACATCGGGCTTCAGGCGGACGGTCTTGTCGACAGCTTCACGGCCATTGGTCGCTTCACCTATGACATTCAATTCGGGGTGGGAATTGATCAATCCGCGAATGCGGGTTCGGAAAAAGCTGGAATCGTCTACGATCAGCACCGAAATGGGCATTTACTTCTCCCTGGAAGGAAGTGTGTCCTGGCGGGCGCCCTGGCATTCCGAGCGGGGTTCCGCCTCTCTTGTTGTATTGGGTTGAGGGTGCGCGGCCGGGGACGAGCCTGCCGTCAGCGCCCCCACTCTACCGCTCGACCATGCATCATGCCAGACTCCCCCAACTCAGGGCCGAGCGTAGGCCTTGAGCAAACCGGGTACATCCAGAATCAGGGCGATGCGGCCATCGCCGGTAATGGTCGCACCGGACATGCCTTCTGTACCCTGCAACATCTGCCCCAGGGGTTTGATCACGACTTCTTCCTGACCAACCAGCTGGTCCACCACAAACCCGACTTTCTGGGTGCCGACCGTCACCACAACAACATGCCCGGCCTCTTCGCCCTCGGGCATCGATTCCCGGGTGAGCCAGCGTTTAAGATAGTACAGTGGGATGGGCTTGCCACGAACCATCACCACTTCTTTACCGTCGACAACGTTGGTACGGGTCAGATCGAGATGGAAAATCTCGTTAACGTTAACCAGAGGCAGTGCAAAGGCCTGGTCGCCCAACATCACCATCAGTGTTGGCATGATCGCCAGCGTCAGCGGTACTTTGATGGAAATGACGGTACCGACGCCCATCTGCGAGTCGATGTCGATCGACCCGTTCAACTGGGTAATTTTGGTTTTCACCACGTCCATGCCGACACCCCGGCCGGAGACGTCAGAAATCTCGGTCTTGGTACTGAAGCCCGGGGCAAAAATCAGATTAAAGCATTCGGCATTACTGAGACGGTCGGCGGCTTCCTGATCCATAACGCCACGTTTAACGGCAATTCCGCGGAGTTTATCCGGGTCCATCCCGCCGCCGTCGTCGCGAATGATCAGCAGGATATGGTCGCCCTCCTGCTCGGCCGACAATACGACCTTGCCGGTGCGGGGTTTTCCGGCGGCTTCACGGACTTCCGGCGTTTCGATACCGTGATCCACCGAGTTGCGTACCAGGTGAACCAGCGGGTCAGCCAGGGCATCCACGAGATTTTTATCGAGGTCGGTTTCTTCGCCAATAAGCTCCAGCACAATGTCTTTTTTCAGGCTACGGGCCAGATCCCGTACGACGCGGGGGAAGCGCCCGAATACCTTCTTGATCGGTTGCATGCGTGTCTTCATGACCGACGCCTGTAAATCGGCCGTCACCACATTCAGGTTACCAACGGCTTTCTGCAAGGTCTCGTCATCCAGCTCGACTCCCAACCGAACCAGACGGTTACGCACCAGCACCAGTTCGCCCACCATGTTCATGATGTCGTCCAGGCGTTTGGTATCAACCCGAACGGTTGTGTCCTGGGCGTTGGCCCGTTCCGGCGCGGCCGGTGCTGGCTCTGCCTTCGCGGGACGGGGCGCCTCGGCTTTAGCCGCCGGTGCAGCTGGTGCAGGCGCCTTCTTTGCGGGCTCGGTTTTGGCGGGCTCGGGTTTCACAGGTTCAGCGCCGGCAGGCTCAGTAGCCTCTGCTTTGTCGCCCGGCGTCTTAGCACTGGCTGCGGCGTCGTCAGCGGGCTGGGCCGCCTTTGGAATCGCCTCTACCTTGAATTGGCCTTTGCCGTGAAGTTGATCCAGCAAGGCTTCAAATTCATCATCTGAGATTTCGTCGTTGTTTGCCGGAGTACCCGCTGACGTCTCCGCTTCAGGCTTTTCAGGCGGCTCAGGAGGCTGTGCGGCAGGCTCGTCTGCGGCAACTGCGGCCGTGCCATCGGCATTGAATTTGCCTTTGCCATGCAGTTGATCCAGCAGTGCCTCAAATTCGTCGTCGGAAATCTCATCGCCATTACCACCGGCCGACTCGGCCGCTGGCTCGGTCGGCGACACGGGCTGGGTCTCCGTGCTGCCTTTGCCGGCCTCCAGAGCATCGAGCAAGGCTTCGAACTCATCGTCGGTAATGTCGTCGCCCGCCGCCGGTTCTGCCGACTGGGCCGGTGCTTCGGGCGCCGGTGACTCATCATCGACTGCACCGATCTGTTCACCCGGTACCTGCGGTGCGGCATACCGATGAAGCAACTCAACCAATTCCGGATCGGCCGGCTCGGGGGCAGCGCCACTGCTGACCTGGGCAAACATGTCGTTGACGGAATCGAGCGCTTTTAACACGGCGTCCATCAGGTCGGCATCGATGGTTCTGTGCCCGTTGCGCAACGTATCAAAGACGTTTTCAGCCGCGTGACAGCAGTCGACCAGTGCATTGAGTTGCAAAAAGCCGGCGCCGCCTTTAACCGTATGAAAACCCCGAAAAATCGAATTGAGCAGATCCCGGTCGTCCGGGCTCTTTTCGAGGTCAATCAGCTGTTCAGACAACTGCTCCAGAATCTCTCCGGCTTCGACCAGAAAGTCCTGTAATATCTCTTCATCCGCTTCGAAGCCCATTGGCGTGCTCCTTAAAACCCAAGACTGGACAGCAGATCATCAACATCGTCCTGATTGGCAACGACGTCTTCTGCAGCTTTGTTGATCTGTGGGCCTTCGCCCTTGAGCCTGTCGTTCTCCTTCTCAGGTTCGCCATCCCTTACTATGCCGGTAATCTCTTCTACCTGGCTGGCCATAAACACCAGATCGACCAGGCTGGCTTCAACTTCTTTGACCAGGCCAGTCACCCGATTAATCACCTGCCCCGTCAGATCCTGAAAATCCTGAGCCATGAGGATGTCAGACAAATGCTGGTAGACACTCTGTGACTGGTCTGAGACCTGATCAAAAAAAGCGTCCACTTCCCAATACAAAGATCGAAACTCGTCGGCGCTTAAATCCCGGTCGACCAGTCTTTTCCACTCTGTTTTCAGCCGAGTCGCCTCAGACGTCAGCCCCGCGACGACCGGCATGCTCTCTTCAACCAAATCAAGGGTTGTGTTCGCGGCCTTTTCCGTCAGCTTAATCACGTACTCAAGCCGGTC
The DNA here is from genome assembly GCF_004000275.1 of Saccharospirillum alexandrii. Lineage (GTDB taxonomy): Bacteria > Pseudomonadota > Gammaproteobacteria > Pseudomonadales > Natronospirillaceae > Saccharospirillum > Saccharospirillum alexandrii. Next base: position 541,527 of record NZ_RCIP01000001.1, on the reverse strand, counting down.
GGTTGCATCGGTCATCTCCGACAAGGCCTCAACGCGTTCACTAGGGTCGGAGTCGATGTGAAAATTGGTGATGGCGCTGTGCAAAGCCCGCGTTAAGCGACCCACTTCCTGATACAAGCCGCGATCGCGGGCATCCTGCATCTCTTGTAGGGTCTCGAGCGCTGATTCGACTTCACCCGCTTCAATTCGACGATGCAACTCAGCCGCTTTCTCTTTCAATACCGCTGAAAACTCATTGTCACCGCTGCCCGCCTGACGGGCATGCTGCAAGGTCACCAGCGTTGCGGCCGCTTCATCCATATGGCCATGCTCGACCTGACTTAACAGTACGGGCGCCAGTTCTTTCAGGGCATTTTGGAAATCGAGCGCTATCGGTTTGCGTGCATCAGCCATGGTGGCCTCTTTTGACTACTGGAACGATTACCGACTTAACCGTCGACACGTTCAAAGATTTTTTCGATTTTTTCTTTCAGCGCAGCCGCCGTGAATGGCTTGACGACGTAGCCGTTAACACCGGCCTGGGCAGCCGCTACAATCTGATCCCGCTTGGCCTCTGCGGTCACCATTAATACCGGCGTTCCCTTGAGGCGTTCGTCGGCCCGAATCTTTTTCAACAGATCAATACCGGTCATACCCGGCATGTTCCAGTCGGTCACCACGAAATCAAAATCGCCGTTCTGCAACATCGGCCAGGCCGTATTGCCGTCATCCGCTTCGTGGGTATTGCTAAAGCCCAGATCTCGCAGCAGGTTCTTGACAATGCGACGCATTGTCGAGAAATCGTCCACTACCAGAATTTTCATATTCTTGTTCAAGATGACCTCCTAAAGCCTCTCCCGAATGGTACCGTCCCAGACATAATAGACTCTGACATCCGGCAATCCAGTCCTGTAACCTTAAGTACGGTGAACTACCGCCCTACCGGTCACTGACCTGCTCCCAAAACTGTCTGACAACCAGCCGCTGTCTGCCCAAGGTGACAAGGCAACGGGGCAACACCCATGACACGCTGGTCGGACACGCTCTCCAGGTTCAAAGATGATTGAACATCCGGGCCACTGACGCCGCTCCAGAAGGACCCAACTGGATAGGTTATCGACCGGTGATCACAATAGTTTAGGGGGGAAATTGCCGAACCTGCGTATGAATTCGTCGCTAGTTTACCCCATCGTGAGGGTGGGTAAAGCGCGGTGTGGCTTTCTAAGCCAAGTTGAGCCGCTGCAACAGGCGCGGCGAGTAACCCGGAAAGGCGCGTCAAATTTGGGACGTGTCGGCTTGCCAGTCCCGAAGTTTGGACCGTAACCGCAACGCCGCCTGACTGTGAATCTGACTAACGCGGCTTTCACTGACACCCAGTACCGCGCCGATCTCCTTGAGGTTCAGTTCTTCATCGTAATACAAAGAGAGCACCAGTTGTTCGCGTTCGGGCAGTTGTTTGATGGCCTCTGCCAGATGCTGGTTGAGCTGGTCGTGTTCGACATCCATTGCCGGCAGCGGCGTTTGGCTGTGATTGGCCTGATAGTCCTGCAAATCGCCGTTGCCCTGTTCAATCAGTTCTTCGAAGCTGAACAGGCGCGAGCCGTGAGTGTCTTTGAGCAAGCCGTAATAATCGTCGAGGCTCATGCCCAGCGAGGTTGCCACCTCCTGGTCCTGCGCATCCCGGCCCTCACGCATTTCAATCTCGCGAATTGCATCGGCAATTCTTCGCGAATTGCGGTGTACACTGCGGGGAATCCAGTCACCTTTGCGCACTTCATCGAGCATGGCGCCGCGAATGCGAATGCCCGCGTAGGTCTCGAAACTGGCCCCTTTGGCGTTATCGTAGTTCTGGGCCGCCTCGAACAGACCGATCATTCCGGATTGAACCAGGTCATCCAGTTGCACGCTGTCTGGTAACCGCGCCAGCAAGTGGTGCGCGATGCGTTTGACCAGAACGGCGTGATCCTCGACCAGTCGATTGTAATCAACCTTTTTTTCGGTTTGATACATAGTGTACTGCTGCACCGACATCTCAGGCGACTCCCGCTCCGTTGACGAGTCGCTCAACAAAAAACTCCAGATTCCCTCTGGGAGTGCTGGGCAATGGCCAGGTGGCCACTTTCTGGGCAATCGACCGGTAAGCTACCGACGCTTTTGAACGCGGGTAAGCTTCGATTACCGCCTTTTGCCGCTGAACCGCCTTGCGCACCGATTCATCCATCGGTACCGACCCCACATACTGCAGAGTGACATCTAAAAAGCGGTCCGTCACTTTAGACAATTTGTTAAACAGGTTTTGCCCTTCCGACGGCGTACGCACCATGTTAGCCACGACGCGGAAGCGGTCGACCTGGCAATCCCGGTTAAGCACCTTGATCAGAGCATACGCATCGGTGACCGAGGTAGGTTCATCGGTCACGACAATAATCGCCTCCTGGGCGGCCCGTACGAAGTTGGTGACCGTCTTGGAGATACCCGCCGCCGTATCGACGATCAGCACATCCATCTGATCACCAAGTTCACTGAAAGCGGCAATGATACCGGCATGCTCACGCTCACCGAGGTTGGCCATTTTCTGGGTTCCGGACGAAGCCGGGATGATCTTCACCCCACCCGGGCCAGGCACGAGTATGTCCCGCAATTCGGCGTTGCCATTGAGTACATCGCTGATGTTACGACCAGCGGAGATGCCCAGCAGAATGTCAATGTTGGCCAGACCCAGATCGGCATCCAGCAACACGACACGTTTGCCAAGCTCAGCCAGGGCGACCGCCAGGTTGACCGACATATTGCTCTTGCCAACACCACCTTTACCGCCGGTGACGGCAATCACTTGAATAGGATTCAAACCACTCATTCGATTCTGTTTCTCCAGTCTTGCCACAGTATAGGCAAATAGCGTCACTTTGTCGGTGCTTGTGTTCAGACCAGGCCGTTAGCGCCAGCGACGATGCTCAACCCCGGTGGTCAACTGGCGTATGCCAGTTTGGTTTTAGTCTCACTTAAGCCTTTGACCAGCCGCTTTACCAGCGAAACAGGATCACCCAGGGCGATATCAGCCGGGATGTTCTGTCCGTCGGTGGTGTACCACAGCGGCCAACGATGCCTGAGGATAGCGTCAAAAATTCCGCCAAAACAGGGGGCTTCGTCGAGCTTGGTGACGACAACGCCATCAATCCGCCGCCCCGGGAAGCCGTTAATGTATTGGCTAATGCCATCGGCATGCGCCGTCGCGGGCAATACCATCACGGTCTGAAGCCGCTGATCCAGACCCGTATCGATCACCTGTTTCCGCCAATGAGCCAGTGCCTCGCGACTGCCGCTGGAGTCAATCAGCACCAGATTACGATCGGACAGACCGGCCAGCACCTCAGTCAGCGACTCGTCCTCTTGCAGACCCACAAAATGAACGCCCAGTATCCGGGCGATGTTGGCCAGCGCATCCTGGGCGCCCATCTGAAAAAAGTCGGTGCTGACAATGGCAATGCCCGCGCTGCCATGGTGTTTGACATAGCGGGCCGCCAGCTTGGCCAGCGTCGTGGTTTTGCCCGCACCGGTGGGACCGCAAAGCGCAATATGGCCACCCTGTACAACCGGGTCAAATACCGGCGCGGTCATACCCGCCGCCAGGCGTCCCATTACCCGGCGCCAGTTGATATCCAGGCTGGTTTCGCTATCAAACTGACGCAGCAGCGAACGTTGCACCGGAGCACTCAGCCCCAGGGTCTGCAACCGGGCTTCGAGCCGCTCTCGCTGTGGCGACATCGCCGAGGGTGTTACCGACTGCAGATGTTCGGTTTGCTGTATCAGCAACTGGCGCAGGCTATCGATCTCTTCGCGCATGACCCGCACCCATTGTTTGTCGTCTGCACTGCGCTCACCGGCTGCCTCGCGCCGCGCCTGATGATCCGCGCCCCAGCGCTCAACAGGCACTGGCTCGGGCTGCTCGGGTCTGGTGGCCGCGGGCACTGGTCTGCTCAGTGCCGATGCAGCGGCCTCGGTACGCTCCGGGGCAACGGGGGCCGGTGCGGCTTCAGTACCGGCAAAGGCAGCCCGTGTCTGGGGTGCCAGCGCTTCCAGCAAATGCTGCATCGACGCCGGGTCCAGTTTGCTGGAACCGTTGCGCTCGCCAGATGCTTTGATGATGGCTTGAGGGTCAGCGGCAGTTGGCTGGCTGGCCTGATACTCCGCCAGTTCGGCTTCGTCGACTCCGGCTACGATCTCCAACCCGCTGGCCAGCTTCTTATTCGATAAAATGACCGCACCCGGCCCCAGGGCTGCGCCTATCTGCTTCAGACCAACCTGCATGCTGGGCACCACAAAGCGTTTAACTTTCATCGACGATTCCTCACTGGCCACCTACAGACGCAACAATGGTAATGTGTTTGTTGTCCGGAATTTCCTGAAAACTCAGGACTTTAAGATTGGGAACACCATGGCGTACAAAACGCGCCAGAAGCATTCGAACCGATGCCGAGACCAGCAACACGGCTGGTTTGCCCTCCTGCTCCAGGCGTGAAACGGTTTCCTGTAGCGATTGCTGCAACCGTTCAGCCATGCCTGGTTCCAGCGACACCCCGTCAAGATTCCCATCATTTCCGGCTTGTTGAACTGTCTTCTGCAACAACTGTTCCAACGAGCGATCTAACGTGATAACGGGTATCTCTCTGTCGTTCCCGACGATGCCCTGCACGATCAGCCGGGACAACCCCATCCGGGCGGCGTTGGTCAATTGGCCGATATCCTGGGTCTTGGGCTGCAAATTCGTCAGCGATTCAGCAATGCTGCGCAAATCACGAACCGGTACCTGCTCTATCAGCAGGTTCTGCAGCACCTTCAGTAACTGGCTCAGCGAGACCGTGTTCGGAACCAGCTCTTCGGCCAGCTTCGGCGATTTCTTCGACAGCAGGTCGAGCATTTGCTGGGCTTCTTCATGGCCAAGCAACTCATAGGCGTGTTGTTGCAACAAATGATTGACGTGTGTGGCCACCACGGTACTGGCGTCAACCACGGTGTAGCCCAGCGTCTGTGCACGCTCTTTCTGGGTAGCTTCAATCCAGATGGCTTCCAGTCCGAAGGCCGGATCTGTCGTTTTGGCGCCCTCCAGCGGTCCGAATACCTGCCCCGGGTTGATGGCCAACTCCCGGTCGGGATACACCTCGGCTTCGGCGATGCCGACCCCCATCAGCGTCAGCCGATAGGCATTGGGCATTAGATCCAGGTTGTCGCGAATATGAATCGATGGCACCAGAAACCCCAGTTCCTGAGACAGTTTCTTGCGAATCCCCTTAATCCGCCCCAGCAATTGCCCCCCCTGGGAGCGGTCAACCATCGGAATCAGCCGGTACCCGACTTCCAAACCGACGATATCGACCGGTTGCACATCATCCCAGCTCAGCTCCCGGGTTTCGCTTTCGCTGGCAATCGCCGGCGCTTCCGTACCCGCCAATTCACCTTTCAGTGGCTTCCCAGCCGGCCCGGTTTTTCCGGGTCCTTTGGAAGGCTTGTCGGGCATGCCGGGAAAGAAGTTCTCCCCATCGGCCTGTTTTTGACGAAAGACAATGAACAAGGCACCAAGCCCCGCCAAAAACGCCAGCGTCAGAAACACGGTGTGCGGCATGCCCGGCAAAATACCCATGACGAACATCATAAAGGCCGCAATGCCCAACGCCTTGGGCGTGGAAAACATTTGCGCCATGATTTGGTCGCCCATCTCCTGGCTGTTGCTGTTGCGCGTCACCATAATGGCGGCCGCGACCGACAGCAGCAGCGACGGTATTTGAGCAACCAGGCCATCGCCGATCGTTAACAGGGCATAGACTTGCAGTGCCTGACCGAAATCCAGGTCATGCTGCATCATGCCGATGGCGAGCCCGCCGAAAATGTTGATCGCCAAAATCAGGATGCCGGCAATGGCATCACCGCGAACGAATTTGGAGGCACCGTCCATCGAGCCATAGAAATCGGCTTCCTGCGCAATTTCCGAACGCCGGGTCTTGGCGGTTTCGGCATCAATCAGGCCGGCGTTTAAATCCGCATCGATGGCCATTTGCTTGCCCGGCATCGCATCGAGAGTAAACCGCGCGCTGACTTCAGAGACACGGCCCGCGCCCTTGGTCACCACAACAAAGTTGATGATCATCAGAATGGCGAACACGATAAAGCCGACGGCGTAATTACCCCCAATCAGCACTTCACCGAAGGCCTCAATCACCTTCCCCGCTGCATCGCCACCTTCATGGCCATAGAGCAATACAACCCGGGTAGACGCGACATTCAAGGCCAGTCGCAGCAAGGTGGCAACCAGAATGATCGAAGGAAAAACGGCGAAATCGAGGGGTCGCAATACGTATATAGCAACCAGCAAAACAACGATGGACAGCGCAATATTGAAGGTGAAAAAAGCGTCGAGCAATATGGGCGGCACGGGCAGCGTCATCAGCCCCAGCACCATCAGCATCATAAATGGGATGCCGAGCACCCGTTGTGTCATCATTTTGGCATTGCTGCGCGTGCTGGTCAGAACCGCGCCACGGTCCAGAGAGCGGACCTGTGTACCAAAACCTTTGATGTTATCGAATAGGGCCATCTGTCAATTTTCAGGCGAATGCAGGGAGTTACAGGAGGTATCGCAAGGATTGGGCCAAAGACGCCCATTCAGGACCGAAACTAGTCGTCGGCTTTCAGATCATCAGGAATATCGACCGACGGTTTGCGTTCAGGTTTGGGCGCCCGGCCTTTCTTCCATTGGTCGGTCTGGAAGACAAACGCAAGAACCTGGGCAACGGCCACATAAAGCCCTTCCGGTATTTCCTGACCGATCTCGGTATGGTGATAGATCGACCGGGCCAACGCCGGCATTTCGAGAACCGGAATCTTATACTCACCGGCAATTTCCCGAATTTTCAGAGCGGTTTCATCAACCCCTTTTGCCAGCAACATGGGCGCGGGCATGCCTTGTGGGTCGTATTTGAGTGCGACCGCGTAGTGAGTCGGGTTGGTGATCACCACATCGGCATCCGGAACGTCGGCCATCATGCGGCGGTTTGCCATTTCACGCTGCAGCTGCCTGATTTTGCTTTTAACTTCCGGTTTCCCTTCGGTATTTTTGTACTCCTCCTTAACTTCCTGCATCGTCATTTTCAGCTTTTTGGTGTGACTGTAAATCTGAAACGGAATGTCGACGATCGCGATGATGATGGTGCTGCAGCAGATCAGCAAAAATGTCCACGCCAACACAATGGCAGCATGTTGCACTGACGGTATGGTGGGTTCAAAGACCATACTGATGAAATCGTCTTTCAGACCAACCAGCACCAGCACCGCCACACTGCCAACGATCAGTACTTTGCCCCAGCCTTTCAACAGTTCCACCAGAGCGTTCATTGAAAACATGCGTTTGAGGCCCGACAGAGGGTTCAGGCGGCTGCCTTTGGGGGCGATGGCTTTGGTTGAAAAATTCCAGCCACCCAACCCAATCGGGCCAAAAAAGGCGGCGACCAGCAACAACAGAAACAGCGGCAGCAAAGACCACATGGCCTCAACAAACGAAATTTCCAGATACCCCAAAGCGACCCTGGTATCCCAGCTTGCGTTAGGGTCAAAACTGAAGCTGAACTTCATAATGTCCAGCAAGTTACCCGCCATGGCCGGCCCGAAAATCAACAGGCCCACCGCGGCCGCCACCAGAATGGCAGAAGTGTTGAGTTCTTTCGAGCGGGCAATGTTGCCCTCCTCCGCGGCTTTTTCCTTTTTTCGCGCCGTGGGTTCTTCTGTTTTTTCCTGGGAGCTGTCTTCTTCAGCCATAGGAAGGCTTCTCCTGCATTACCCGGTCACACTCACTGGAGTTCCACCGGCTTACCCTCTCAGGGTTGTTGAAGAATCTGCATCATAAAGTCGAGATGCACATCGAGCAGTTGCTGCACCATCGGCAAGGCCACCCAATAACTGGCCCAGACGATGACCAACCCGGCCAGCATGGTCACCGGGAAACCCAGAGCAAAGACATTTAGCTGAGGTGCAGCACGCGTCATCACACCAAAGGTCAGGTTCACCAATAGCAAGGCTGCAATGGCCGGCAATGCCAACATCAGTGATGCTTCAAACAGCCAGGCACCGAACTGGGCCACCGACATGAACACACTCTGACTAAAGGCCGACTCGCTAACCGGCATCAGGAAAAAAGACTCCGCCAACACTTCAAGCACGATCAGGTGGCCGTTAATCGACAGAAACACCAGCGTCACCAGCACCTGATACCACTGGCTTAACACCGCAACCGATACACCATTGGCCGGGTCGACCATGGACGCAAACCCCAGACCCATTTGCATCGAAATGGTTTGCCCTGCCAACACGAACACCTGAAGAATCGTGAGCACAACGAACCCCAGGGTGAGTCCGATCAACAGTTGCATCGCGATGATCACCAGGCTTTGCAAACCGGTTACTTCAATGACTGGCATTGGGGGTAAAACCGGATAGAGCGCGACCGTCATGGCAAAGGCCAACCCCAGCCGGATGCGCGCAGGCACGACCTGGGCGCCGAAGATGGGAACAATCATAAAAAAAGCGCCAATGCGGAAAAACGGCCAGAAAAAATCGCTGACCCAGCTCGCAACTTGCGCGTCGGTAATGACCAAGGCTCTGCCTCTACCCAATCAGAATGGGAATGTTGTAGATAAGCGTATTGGTGAAATCCACCACCATGCCAACGATCCAGGGGCCAGCAAAAATCATCATCATCAGCGTGACCAGCAGACGCGGTAGAAAACTCAGCGTCTGTTCGTTGATCTGAGTCGCCGCCTGAAAGGTGGCAACCACAAGGCCTACCACCAAACTCGGAACGATCAGTATCGACACAATGGCGACCACAATGAACAGAGCTTCGGAAAACAAATCGGCGATGTTAATGGCATCCATCGGATGACTCCCTACGCAAAGCTGCCAGCGACTGAACCCATGATCATGGCCCAGCCATCCACCAGAACAAACAACATGATTTTAAACGGCAAGGATATGATGATGGGTGACAACATCATCATGCCCATGGCCATCAGCACAGAAGCGACCACCAAATCGATGATCAGAAACGGAATAAACAGCAGAAATCCAATTTGAAACGCCGTCTTGAGTTCACTGGTCACAAAGGCCGGAACCAAAACATTCAGCGGAGTGTCCTGCGGCGTTTCAATTTCGTTTTCCATGTCCGCCAGTCGAATAAACATGGCAATGTCCGTTTCCCGCGTTTGTGCCAGCATGAAAGTTTTCATCGGGGCTACGGCTTCATCGATGGCTTCAAGCGGCAGGATTTCTTCGTTGATGTAGGGCTGAATGGCGTTTTCATTCACCTCGTTCAATACCGGCGTCATGATAAAGAACGTCAGAAACAGAGCCAGGCCAATCAACATTTGGTTCGATGGTGTTTGCTGCAAGCCGATGGCCTGTCGCAGAATCGCGAAAACAACGATGATGCGGGTAAAGCTGGTCATCATCATCAACGCGGCGGGAATAAAGGTCAGCGCTGTCATCAGCGCCAGAATTTGCAGGGTTACCGAATAGGTCTGACCACCGTCAGCATCGCTCGTCAGAGTAATGGCGGGTATCCCGCGGGCCTGGGCAACAGCGCCCAGTAGCAGCATCGCAGTCAACGCGATGCGAGCAAGACAGCGGTTACGACTGGGTGTCCGAATCGCCTGCGGTTTTCTGAGTGTTTTTTCTGTGTTTGGCCAGAGGGTCACTGTCCAGTCCTTTCAATAAGCCTTTCATTCGATCGGCGAATGGACTGGGTTGCATCGCGTCTGTCAGATCGAGCGGGCCATCGAAGCGGTGCAACGTTGAGATGGATTGTGCGGTTACCCCGATCAGCAGGGTTTCATCAGCCGCCTTGACCAACATCAACTTTTCGCGCGTACCCAAAGGCATCACTGACAGTACTTTGATGTGGCGGTTATTGAAGCCTGAGCCGCCAGCCATTCGTCGTACTAACCAGCCACACGCAAAGATGAGGCCAACAATGAACAGCAGGGTTAAACCCAGGCGCATATAGTCACCACCCCCGCCAGGCACAGCGGAACCGGCGCTGGCAAGCACCCGGTTGACAGGCAGCAGCAGAAGCCCGCCGGTGGCCGTTGCACCGGCAGACGTCAAAGTTTTGTTGGCAGCGTCAAAGAACGGGAAGCTCATCGTAACCGCTGTATCCGTTCCTGCTGACTGACAACATCAGTCAGTCGAATACCAAACTTCTCATTCACCATCACCACTTCGCCATGCGCGATCAGGGTTCCGTTAACCAGAACATCCAGCGGTTCACCCGCCAGTCGATCCAGCTCGATCACACTCCCCTGGTTCAGTTGCAGCAGGTTTCGAATGGGAATCTGGGTGTTGCCAACCTCCATGGAAATCACCACGGGAATGTCGAGAATCACGTCCAGATTTGGCGAATCGCCAGGAGAACCGACCGATGTGGCCGCACCGAATTCCTCAAGCGGGGCCCGGGTAGGGTCACTCTGGGCGTCATCATTGTCATCGCGCTCGTCATCACCGGATTCCGACATGGCGGCAGCCCATTCATCGGCCAGCGCCTGATCGTCCTGATTGCTTTCTTCGCCCGCGTCTGTTTCGTCTTCCGGTGGCAGGTCATTATCACTCATCGTTACTCTCCTCTTTCACCGTCTGGCTGATCGCCTCGACCGCATATTCTTCACGTTTGCGCCGTCGCTGCCCCAACAAGCGGGATTTCAGGTCACCCACATCGCGTTTGGCCATGGGTGACGGGCGTATCACTTTTAACGCCAGATTTTCACCGGACTGACCCAGCGTGCATTCAAACAACGGCACCTTGTTCGCCGCCAACGTCAAGGTTTCCGGCAAATCGATGGGAATGATGTCCCCGGCTTCCAGATCAACCAGGTCGCGCAGCTTGATATCGCGCTCGACTACCGTGGCGTTGATGGGTACCTTGGCGCGCAGAATGTCGTGACGCAGGGAATCGACCCAGCGATCATCAATTTCATCGACATCGCTTTGCACACCGGCATCGAGCACTTCGCGTACCGGTTCAATCATTGAATAAGGCATGGTGACATGCAGGTCACCACCGCCTCCATCCAGCTCTACGTGAAAGGTGCTGACCACCACCACTTCGCTTGGGGAAACGATGTTGGCCATCGCCGGGTTCACTTCGGAAGAAACGTATTCGAAGTCCACGTCAAGTACGGCGCCCCAGGCCTCTTTCATATCCTGAAAGACCTGCGACAACACCATTTGAACCACGCGAATCTCGGTCGGGGTAAACTCGCGACCTTCAATCTTGGCATGGCGGCCATCACCACCAAAGAAATTGTCGACCAGTTTGAACACCAATTTGGCGTCCAGAATAAACAGCGCTGTGCCGCGCAGTGGCCGCACTTTAACCAGGTTCAAGCTGGTCGGAACATACAGCGTATGCACGTATTCGCCAAACTTGAGTATTTGTATGCCGCCGGTCGCAACGTCGGCACTGCGACGCAGGAAGTTGAACATGCTGATGCGGGTATAGCGGGCAAAACGCTCGTTGATCATTTCCAGCGTAGGCATACGACCGCGCACAATGCGGTCCTGACTGGTTAAATCGTAGGATTTAACGCCATTGGCGTCGCCGGTGTCTTCCTCTTCAACGGCACCGTCATCGATGCCGTGGAGCAACGCATCAATTTCGTCTTGTGACAGTAAGTCCTGCACGGCAGCCCCTATTGCATGACAAAGCTGCGAAACAACACGGTTTCAAAACCGGGCCGACCGAGCTTTTCTTCTATCGTTGCCTGGACCGTTGCTGTTAGCGACGCGACCAGCTGTTCTTTGCCTTCTACCGTCTTCAGTGTTTCAAAATCCTGTTCTGCCAGTGTTTGCAACAAGTTGTTGCGTAACAGTGGCATGTGCATGTTGGCAGTATCGATCGCCTCACCATCGCGAGACACCAGCGACAACTCCAACTGCAAGAAGCGGGTTCGGCCTGCTTCGTTGAAATTGACCACAAAGGCCGGCTGCATGGCCAGGTAGTTGGCCGGGCCAGTGTTCATGGCCGCGTTCATCTCTTCTTCCGACATCTCCGTTTCACCCTCAGGGTCGTCGGCCCCCGGGCTCAACAGGAACAGCGTGCCACCGACCGATAGGCCTGCCACCACCAACACACCGACCAGGATCAGCAGCATCATTTTCAGTTTCTTTTTGCCCGAGCCCGTCGCTTCCTCGACATCTGCTTGCTGTTCTTCCGCCATGCGTTACGTCCAAATTCCTGGTAGGTCGGCAGCCCTGTCGGGACACCTTCGTTTAATTGATACTCGCTTGCAGTGTCCGGGTGTCAAAACCGCCTGTGTCTCTGCTTTGGCTAGCAAGGGTTGCGCCAAGAGTCAGATCTGCTCAGCACTGGCACCCGGGCGATACTGCCAACAGTCTAGTCGGGTCAGACGAAATGGTCGACCAGTCCCTGCCCCCAGGCTACGCTGGTGACTGACTCACCGGTACCTTCGTCATCACCCGTTGCCAAGCCGTGGGTGTCGCCGCTTTCGTCGCTACCCTGTTCGCTGCCTGCTTGCTGATGCCCGGACGATTCCTCCCGGATATCGAGTTTCGCCAGCGACAAACCCTGTTGTTCCAGGAATTCACGCAACCGGACACTTTGACTTTCCAGAGCCTCGCGAACCTGTGGGCTCTGCACAACGATCTGCACCTGAGTCTGATCATTCTGAACCGTAATTCGGACATCCATCATGCCAAGCTCAGGCGGGTCAAGGCGAATCGTGGCTTGCTGTATATCACCCCTGACCATCAAGGCCAGCCGTTCACCCAATTGCCGGCCCGCTTCCCCGGCCAGCACCGGTTGTTGCAAGCTACGCTGTATGACCGCATTAGCGGCATCAGCCTTCTCGGGAATCGGTTGCCCGCCCAGCAGTGGCTGCCTCGCCTCATCGGCCACAGCTGCTGCCAGCGGGGTCAGACGAGCCGCTGCCAATGAATCTGAATGGTCAGGGCCGGTTCCACCCGTCTGCAACAACTTACTGAACAAAGTATCGGCGGTGGGAGCCGGCTTGTCGCCAACCAGAGCCGTCTCCTGGGCTAACAGCGTATTTTCGGGGCGCGATTGGTCAAAAGTCGATGGCAGACTGCCCCCGGCCGCCGTATTGAGAACGGCCCTGACACGCTCGGCGATTGAGGTTACCAGTTGCGACAACCCGCCTTGCCCGTCATTCAGTGCCTGAGACCATTGCTGCAATGTTTCGAGCATGGTGCGATCACGCGGTGCCGTTCCAGCGGAAGTGCTGCCGATCAGGGGAAAGCCTGTGTTCATAAGTTCGGGGGTATCGGCCTCTTGCGACAAGGCAGCGAGTTCGCCCTTGGCCAAAGCTAGCGACGCATCCCCTGCCAACTGAGCGACTTGCTGGTACCACTGGTTTACATCAGCCTCCAGTGACGCCAGCGAATCACCCATTGCCTGAACGGTCAGCAGCGCTTCAGGCCCGAGATCAGCCAGAGCTTCCGCGCTCATGGCAACCGTTGGCGGCTCAGCAACCCAGGTCTGCAGGGTGTTAATAAAGTCCGCAGCGGCCTCATCGGTCAAACCCAACCGGCCAACCAGCAATTCAGTAAGCGGACCCGTCTCACCCTCGGGCGCGTCTTGCTCAAGCTCAAGCAGATCCTCCAGCGTTGCCGTCAGCCCTTCCAGGGTATCTGCCAGATTGTCCAGCGCCAACTCCGACTCGCCAAGCTGCCCGGTATCGCTTTGCCGCTGCGGCAATAATTGGCCAGAGAGCCCACTGGGTATGGTTTCAGAAGAGCGGGACGAGGCGAGCCTGGGTGCCGCTGATGCAGAGCCTTCTGATCGATGGGTATACTCGCTAAAAACGCTTTGAAAGCCCCGCTCAGACAAGGCGGGTGCCTTGGCATCCGCATCGGCGACGACGGCTTCCCGGGTACTGCTGACGGCAAACTGAGACGACAATAACTGCATGGTGCCCTTTCCGACATAGGAGGTGTTCTGGATCAATTGCAAAGCCCGGGCCATTCAGGCCAAAAGCAAGTTACATCGAGCAAACAGGGGGTGAGATTGAAAGACTATCGGGGCTGCTATTTCGACCAGTTACCAACGCCCCAGCAAAGAGACCGGTCTAAACAGCGACTTTTCAAAAAAGGTTTTACTGAAATGATTCACATTGCAGTATCCAACGGCGGTGTCTACCGACAGGCCTGACCGAATCTGCAGGTGACCATTCTACAGGTAAGAATCGCGCATCAGTTGCTCGACCTGATTCAGCTCGACTTCGATCCGGTCAACCAGGCCTTTGGATCCCTGGGTCCGACCGGAGCGAGCCAGATCTTCAAGCTCCCGACACAGGCTGGACAATTGCTTGGCCCCGACATTAAGCGTACTGCCTTTGAAGCTGTGCGCAGACTGACGAATGTCTTCCGCGACACCAGAATCTACAGTGCGCACCAGTTCACGGACGCGAATCCGGGCGTCGCTTAGAAAAGTGTGAATCAAATCCGGAAAATCGTCTTCAAGCAGTGTCTGCAACTCACCCAATATGGTTACATCCAGATGATCGTCTATCTGAATTGGGGTTTCGGAATCAGACATGGCAGCCTCGCGTTGGGTGTTTGAGTTGTGCACCGTCCCTGGGGCTCCGTAAATCGGTTACTGGCCTTCATAATAGGCGTTATCGGCTGAGTTTTACAGCCGGACAGTCACGCCGTCTGACCCGTTAACGGGAATGAGCCAAAAACCTCTGCGCAAATGCTCAGTTTCGAGGCCAGCGGACGATGGCCCTGACCGACCGACCGCCGTCGAGATAGGTCAGTTCGTCGCTTAATTGCCGGATCAGAGTGATACCACGCCCGCTGTAATCCCATTGAGCGCTGGGTTGCGGGTCGGACTCTGGTTGTTCGTCTCCGAAGTCGGCAAAGGGGAACCCGCTCCCGGTATCCGTGACCTCCATGATCAGCTCGCCGCCAATCTCCAGCGGCCGATGGGTCAGCGTGAGCCGGACACTCCCATCCGACAGCGATGCCAGCGCCTGTTCGCGCTGCAAATAATACTGCCCGAAGCCCTGGGGGCCTGTCTTCAACCCGGAATCCAGTTCCAGCACGCCGTGTTCCAGCGCATTGCTGAACAATTCAGCCAGCAGGGTGTACAGCTGACCTCCCAACGGCCGCAGCCCTTCCACTTCCATCAACAGATTCATGACCAGCGGCAAGGGGTTAAATGCCGCCAGGCTCTGCTCGTGCAGCGCCAGGCTCAGGGTCCAGTTGACCGGGCCGCCTATAGAACCCTTGCTCGATTCGTAGGTGGTCATGCCGATGTCTTCGATATCGACCATTTTGGCCGTTACCAGGGTGATGTCATCGTCCCGGTCGCTGCCGCCCATAAAGTGGTCGACCTGATCGAGAATCGCCTGAAAAATCCGGTCCGGGTGGTCGGTGCGCGCAAACACCTGATTGAGCCGCTCTTCACCAAACATCTCGTCAGCCGGGTTTCGGCTTTCGATAATGCCGTCTGACCACAAAAACACCCGATCGCCATTGTGCATCACCACATCCAGACTGTGTGGATCGAACTCATAGGGGTCGAGCACGCCCAGCGGCAAGTGCGCACTGGCGAACCGCTCAACCTGTCCGCTCTGCCCACGGTAGAGGTACACATCGGGCACTCCGCCAACCCAGACCCGGGCCGACTTGTTGTGAAAATTCAGCTCCACCATGGCACCGCAACAGAATACCCCGACCGGCAGTATTTTACGCAGCTTGCTGTTTACCTCGCGCAACACCTCTTCCATCGAAAAACCCTTGGAGGTCATTCCATAGAAAATTTCCGCCAGCGGCATGGCACCAATGGCTGCGGGCAACCCATGGCCGGTGAAGTCGCCCAGAAACAGCAACATGCCACCATCGGGTTTGCGTTCGGCCAGAACGGTATCGCCATTAAACACCGCCATCGGCGACAGGGAGTGCTGAATATTAGGCAGATTTAAGCAACCGGAGTGTGCCACGTTGTCAAAAACGGTTTTGGCGACCTGTTGTTCCAGCAGCATTTGGCGGTTATGGCGTTGCAGTTGCGCGTGCATGGCCCGCATTCGACTGAAGGCGTTGATTTTTGCCTTGAGGATGACCCGGTTGTAGGGCTTCGACATAAAGTCGTCGCCGCCGCTGTCGAGGCACTCGGCCAGGGATTCGGCATCCTGCAGGGAGGTGAGAAAGATGATGGGGACCAGGTCGCTCTCTGCAAGGGCTTTGATCGCACGGCTGGCTTCAAGACCGTTCATGACCGGCATCAGGGCGTCCATCAAAACGATGTCGGGCGCGTGCTGTTTGAACTGTTCGACGGCTTCACGGCCATCGGTCGCCAGCAAAACTTCATGCCCTTCTCGCCTTACGATGGCCTGAAGGATCATGCGGTCGGACTGATTGTCATCTGCGATCAGTATCCGCAGCCCCTGCCCTGGAGGTTGCGCAGTCGGATGGGTGATCATTCGATCCTGAACAACTGTCCGAAATTGGAAATGGTCAGGATTTTTCGAACGTCCTCATTGCAATTGACAATGCGGATTTCCGAATGGTCGCCTCCGGCATGATCCCGAAGCAACAGCAACATGCCCAGCGCCGAGCTGTCCAGATAGGTGGCATCGCACATGTCGATGATATACACCTTGATATCCGGCGAGGCGTTCTCATAGATCTGGCGAAATTCCTGGTGCGAACTGAAATCAAACCGGCCGGTAATCTTGATGGTCATTTCGCGCCCGTTGTCGCTGGGAATTGCCGACACTGTCATAGTAAATCCTCTGTGGTGTATTGGGCTCTGGGATGGCCGCCCTGTGTTATTGTAGACGGCTTCAAAGAGGATAGCGCCTCCTGACAATCTGGCCCGCTGTCAGTTACTTTACTGGTTGCAAGGGCGGGCTGGCAAGCCGTACCCGGGTTATCGGCCCGGTCCTGAACGCTGCGCCATTTGCCCGACCAACTCATCCAGTACTTTTTGCTCTTGTTTGTCCGCCTCAATCGCTTCCTGCAGCGAGAGTTTGTCGACCAGCTGGCCAATACTCTTGCGTCGCTGATACAGTTTTTGCCATTGCATCAGCACTTGTTGCTCTTGGCGTTGCCATTGCTTTATGACCCCTTCCTGCTGACCGATCACGCCACCCAACTGATCGATAAAACCCTGGGTACGACGCCATTGCACTATAGACAACCCTGCGCTCCCCTGAGTTTCCAGGTAGCCAAGGTATTCACCCCGATACCCTTCCAATTCAGTCAGTTGAGCCTGCTCCTGCTCCAGGCGCTGACGCGTTTGGGCCAGTGCCTGGGCTGCCTGGTCTTCCCGTTGCCGGGCCAGCTTCTCGATCAATTGCATGCGCTGCGAACGTTTCATGGCGTACTGCCTGCCTGGTTCATGGTGCGATCATTGCGCGACATTTACGGGGCGCGTTGCGGCCGAGCCAAAGGCCGGCCTTTTTTCATCGCTGAGGGAGCTGGCGCAGTCTGGCCGGGTGTCAGCGATTGCAATTGGGCGACGCTTTCCTGATACCGCACTTGTTCGTTTAACCCCTGCTGCAAAAACCCCCGAACGACCGGAAACAGTTGTATTGCTTCATCGATGTCTTTGTCCGACCCCGAATTGTAGGCACCAATGGCGATCAAATCCCGATTCTGGTGGTATCGCGCCCAAACTTGCTTGAGCGTTTGCGCCTGTTTCATGTGAGCCGCGGATACGACTTGCGGCATCGCCCGACTGATGCTCTGCTCGATATCGATGGCCGGGTAATGGCCCTCTTCCGCCAGGCGCCGGTTCAACACAAAATGGCCATCCAGGATGGCGCGGGAAGCATCGGCAACCGGATCCTGTTGGTCATCGCCCTCGGTCAGCACAGTATAGAAAGCTGTGATCGATCCGCCACCGGCCTCGGCATTACCGGCCCGCTCCACCAATTGTGGTATGCGCGCAAAGACCGAAGGCGGGTACCCTTTGGTGGCTGGTGGTTCGCCGATGGCCAGCGCGATTTCGCGCTGGGCCTGTGCATATCGGGTCAGGGAATCCATCAGCATCAGAACGTTCTTGCCCTGGGCCCTGAAAAACTCGGCAATACTGGTAGTGTACTGAGCCGCACGCAATCGCAACAGGGGCGCGTCATCGGCCGGTGATGCCACCACAACGGCACGGGCCAGCCCCTCGTCACCAAGAATGTCTTCGATGAACTCCTTGACCTCCCGGCCACGTTCGCCGATCAGCCCGACCACGATAATGTCAGCCGTGGTAAAGCGGGTCATCATGCCCAGCAGCATCGACTTGCCCACACCCGACCCCGCAAACAAGCCCAGGCGTTGGCCCCGACCCACCGTCAGTAAGGCGTTGATGGCACGAATGCCGACGTCGAGCGGCTCGCGAATGGGTTGTCGGTGCAAGGGGTTAATCACCACTCCGTTCAGGCTTTGTTCCACCCGGCAACTGAGTGGCCCTTTGCCATCGATCGGCTCGCCAAAGCCGTTGACGACCCGGCCCAGCAATTCATCGCCAATCACCAATTCACTGGCGCTTTCCAGCGGCACCACCCGGGCACCGGATCGCAGCCCTGAAATGGGTTGCACCGGCATCAAAAAGGCCTTGTCGTCCTGAAAACCCACCACTTCGGCTTCGATCCGGTTTTGCCGGTCGATCACCAGACACCGCTCCCCCACAGTGGCGTTCAGGCCAATGGCCTCCAGCGTGAGCCCCACCATTCGGGTCAGTTTGCCTTCAACAATGACCGGACTGCGCTCGGGGATCCAACGCTGACAGTCCTGGAGAAACAGGCCCAGGTTTTTACTCATGGCTCGTTACCATCAGGTTCCAAGGGTTGCTGCTGATCGGGTGATTCATCGTCACCGGATGCTTCGCTCTGTTCAGCTTGGGGCACCTTGTCTTCCGACTGCACGTCTGCTCCGGCCGTATCCGGCTCTTTCGAAGCCTGCTGTTTCGGCTCGGTACCGGCCTCTTTGACTGCATCCAATTCGTTTGCTGCAGGCTCTGAGGAGTCTTCGACACTGGCGTTAACATCATCGACTGCAGACCCGGGCATGTCGTCCTGCACGCGCGCGCTGTCAACTGCCTCGTGCAGCTCGGCACCGGCCTCTTCGACTGCATCCAATCCGCTTGCTGCAGGTTCTGAGGAGTCTGCGACACTGGCGTCAACATCATCGATGGCTGACTCAGGCCGGTCGTCCTGCACGTGCGCACTGTCAACCGCTTCGTCCGGCTCATTATCCGCCTCGACGTCCTGCGGCGTGCTGTCGCCTGACCCATCAGCTTCGGGTTCCGTCGGGTCGTCAGCAGCGAACCCTGCGTCGTCTTCAGGCTGGGTTTCGCCCGTCGGCGCAGCGTCGTCCAACGCCGCTCCGGTCGCCTGCTCGGCATCCGGCTCCGCGGGCGGCAAGGGCCAGGGTGACTCCATGGCAGCCAGTTGCTCGCTCAGCCCGGCATGTGCCAGCAAGTTGCTAACCTGCTGGCGATAGCGATGCTCAAGGGTGTAATCCACATAGCTGAAGCGGGTTCGAATCACACAACCACCACGGCTGATTGAGGGTGTGGGCACCAGGTTCCAGTGCGGCTCGGCAATGGGTTCCACGTATGCCGCATCATCGGGGTTGATTTCTAGCGTGAAGCGCTCGTCAGCGTTAGGCAGCGCCTGCACGGCGGCATGCACCAAGCCCTGAATGTGTTCCGGTTTCAGTGTCAGTTCGGCATCGATTACGTTACGGGCAATTCGCACCGCGAGCGCAACCAGGCCCGTTTCGAGATCATCGGTTTGTTGTCCCAGCACGGCTTTGATCTGATCAAACAACTCGCTCAGCGGTGCCAACTCGGCGTTGATGCGCTCCGTTTCTGCTTGCTGAGCAGACAGCATACCGGCTTTATGGCCCGCACTCAGGCCCTCCTGCTCACCGCTGTCATATCCCGCCTTGTAACCTTCCGTCTGGCCGGTAGCCTGACCCTGCTTCATGCCCTGTTCGAAGCCGGATTCAAAGCCTTCGTTGTAAGCGTCTTCGTGGATCTGGCGAATGTCTTCTGCCGTCGGAGGGCTCAGGCTCTCCGGCTGGACGTCTTCGACGGTGCTGGTATCGGCCTGGCGACCTTTGGGTTGGGGTACCGGCTTACCCTGGGCATCCCAGCGTGGCAGTTGATAGGGTTCTACGTTGGGGGCATCCTGTCCGGACGATGCGTAACCCGTCGCGCCTTTTTTGGGCGATCCCGCAGCGCTTCTGGTTGGCCCACCGGCATTATTTGGCATCATCGTGACAGGCCTTCTGGTACCGCCAGGAGAACGACGCCTGGGTTGCTCCGCTCATAACCGGGCGTCATACCATTGCATCGCCTGCGGAGCCACCCAGTACGATCTCTCCGGAGTCGGCCATTCGCCGGGCGATGTTGAGAATTTCCTTTTGCGCCGATTCGACATCGGTCAAACGTACTGGCCCCATGGCCTCCATATCGTCTTTGAGTATCTCCGCTGCCCGCTTGGACATATTGCCGAGAATTTTCTCCTGCAAATTCTGGTCGGCACCACGCAGAGCAACCTTGAGTGTGTCGGTGGCGATTTCTCGCAGCAAGGTTTGAATGCCCCGATCGTCGACTTCGGACAAGTTGTCGAACACGAACATAAGATCGGCAATCTCAGTCGCCAGGTCTTCGTCGACCTCCTTGATGCCGTCCATGATCTCGGCCTCGACGCCGGATTCCAGAAAGTTCATGATCTCCGCCGCCGTCTTCACGCCACCCAGAGACTGGGCCTGGGTACCTGCACTGGACGAGAATTGCTTCTCGAGGATGGAGTTCAGTTCCGACAGTGCCGCCGGCTGCACTGTCTCCAGCGCCGCTACGCGCATGATGATATCGAGCCGGACTTTTTCACTGAACTGGGCCAGAATTTCAGACGACTGATCCGGGTCTAGGTAAGCAATCACAATGGCCTGAATCTGGGGGTGTTCATTGCGAATGATGTCGGCCACGGCCCGGGCTTCCATCCATTTCAGGGTATCCAGGCCAGTGGTATTGCCACCGAGCAAAATACGGTCGATCAGACCCGAGGCTTTGTCGGAACCCAGTGCCTGGGTCAGCATGTTACGGATGTAATCATTGGCGCCGATGCCGAGACTGGTCTGACCGCCCACTTCTTCGAGGAAGAGCCTGACCGATCCTTCCAGTTGCTGCTGACGGACTTCAGACAAACCCGACATCGCTGTACCGACCCGCTGCACTTCTTTGGGCCCTAGGTGTTTGAGCACTTCGGCGGCGTCGGCTTCACCGACACTCATCAGCAGAATGGCGGCCCGGTTAAGCCAGGGAATGCCATCCAGGGCGCGCTCGGCGTCTTCTTTACTATTCTGCTTGGGTACCGGCAGATTCGGGTTCTGTTCAGTCATTGCTCATAATCCAGCGTTTCAGCACCAGCGCGACCCGACCCGGGTCTTCTGCTATCAAGCCGCGCAGGGCATCCAGTTGCCGTTCAAAACTTTCGGACGGGCCCGGCAATTGATACTCGTCGACCGTGCTCAGGGTGACTTTGTCGTCGGTGATGGAGTCTTCGTCCATATCCAGTGAGGCCAGCATGTCATCCTCCCCTTCCTGCTCGGCTTCTCCCCGGTTCATCAGGTTCCTCAGTGCCGGACGCAAGATGCCAAACACCAGTATCAGGACGAACAGGCCTGCCAGAATCTGCTTGGCGATGTCCCAGAACCAGGGTTGAGTGTACCACTGAGGCACCTCTACGGCGTCATCAGTCCCCATAAAGCTGGAGTTGATCACGTTAATACTGTCGCCCCGGGCCGGGTCATAGCCTACGGCATCCTGAACCAGCAAGCGCAACTGTTGCAATTGTGCTTCTGTCCATGGCTCGCGAGCGGCTTCACCGGTCTCCGGATCAGTACGCATCACGTCATCTACCACAACAGCAACGGTCAGGCGGCGTACCCGCCCCTGCTGGAACTGAGTGTAGCTGAGGGTTCGGTCAACTTCATAATTACGGGTCGCCTCACTACGGCTTGACGTGGGAGGTTGCACCGGCTGCCCGTCTCCATCCAGTTCCTCGGGAGCCTCAGCCAAGCCCGGCGGCTGATTGTTGAGTGCGCCGGGGATGTCACCCTCGGCCTCACCGGTGCGTTCTTCGTCGATGGTTTGTTCACTGCGCAAGGCGATCAGATCGGGGTTGTACAATTCTTCAGCCTGCTCCACTCGCGTAAAATCGATGTCGGCCGACACCTCAGCACGAAACTGCTGATTCCCCACAACCGGGCTGAGAATGGAGTTGATGGCATTGACCATGCGGTCTTCAACGCGCTGGGTGTAGGCAAACTGCCGATCGGTCAATTCTTCGGCGGCGGTCTGGGTATCGTCAGACAACAGCCGACCACGCTGGTCAACAATGGATACATTGGACGGTTGCAGTTCGGGAATTGAACCGGCTACCAGGTTACGAATGGCGTTGACGGAATCCCGATCCATTTCAGCGCCGGCATAGAGGTCGGCAAAGACTGACGCGGTTGGTTGTCGCTGGTCGCGAACAAAGACAGAACGCTCTGGAATTGCCAGGTGAACCCGGGCGGTGCGAACCTGATTGATCGAGGAAATGGTGCGCGCCAGCTCGCCTTCCAGACTGCGCAGATAGCGAGTGTTTTCCATGAACTGACTGGTGCCGAGTGGCTGATCCTGATCGAGCAGCTCATACCCGACCGTCTGATCATCCGACAGCCCAGCCCCGGCTATTGCCAGGCGGGCCTGGTGCAAATCGCCCTGCCGAACCAGAATAACGCCGCTGGCCGGGTCGATGTCAAAATCCACTGCATTGGCCTGCAATACTTCAATCACATCGGCCGCGGCATAACTGTTGGTGCTGTTCATCAACGGTCGGTAGGTTTCTTTCTGCGACCAAAGCACGACGGCCAGACCCAAGGCAATGCTGGCCGCCAGCCCGATCAGCAAACCGAACTGACGCATCATGCCCAACTTATTGAAACCCTGCACCAGTGGATGCAACCGGCTGGTTGCTGAAGTGTCCGTTTCAACCATGTCCGAGCGTTCGGTCGCTGTCATACCGCGACCTTCGCCACGCGAGCGACTTGGCAAAGCACTGTCATCCTGTTGCGATTGGCCGCCCATGGCCGTTCCAGTGGCAGCGGGTACGTTTTCAGTCATGCTCTATCCTGTTGGTTAGCCTGACTCCAGTAACCGGAGTCCGTCATCATGCGTCCAGACAACAACGCGATTCAGATCGGCATGTTCATGATTTCTTTGTAGGCTTCGACCATCTTGTTACGTACTTCGGTCATCGCCTGAAAGGAAACACTGGATTTCTGTAAGGCGATCATCACCTCGGGCAGGTCGACCGACGGATCACCCATTTCGTATCGGGTTACAATGCCACTGGCCGCTTGCTGATTACCATTTACCGTATCAATAGCCGATTTGAACATGTCGCCAAAGGACGGCACATCCTCGGCTGGCGGTGTACTTTGCAACGCATTGATGCCTTGTGGTGCCAGGCTATCCTGCACCTGAGCGGTCGGGTTCGCCTGCTCACGAGCCTGCTGTAACTGGCTGGCAAAGCCCGGCCCGTCTGGCCGGTTGGCGGTATTGGCAGGCGGGTTCATCTGCTCGCGAATGGACCGCATCTGGCCCAGTACGTTCTGAATATCGAGACGATGATCGGACATCTGTATTCCCCTCAAACACTCCGGCCATCAGGAGCGTCAAAAAAACCGGTGATTCGGGTCGATTCGGGCTGGGGGCGACAAAATACAGTCGCTTTACGCTCGAAATGACCACTGACAAGGGAGACAGAGCAAAGGATGGGCCAATCTTTGCCGCTTGGGGCAGAAGACCGACAACACGTAACGATTACTCAGGTTTCGGAACTTACTAAGTGGCCCTGGCCCGCATCGGCCACCGGAGTTGCCCCTGCGGGGTCGGGCGGAATGCCACCCACTCAATCCGTCCATGGAGCCTCGACCGCATGTTATGAATCCCATCCATGGGATTCACCCTTTGGGCTCGCTGCGCTCAGCTAAAACGCTCCTGGCGTTTTAGTCCATGTTGCGGACTTCCCCGCGGAGGCAACACCGGCAGCCGACGCTCACAGCGTAACCCTCCCGAGAATTGAGTTTTTTAACCATCAGACACAAAAAAGCCGGCTTCTCAGCCGGCTCTTTTGTGGTGATTTTTGTCGGGCATGCAGGATTGGATCCGGCCGGCGTTCCGGCTACGGCTCGAGCCACCCCACGATTTTCCTTACCTGTAGGCACAAAAAAGCCGACTTCACAGCCGGCTCTTTTGTGGTGTTTTTGGTCGGATATGCAGGATTGGATCCGGCCGGCGTTCCGGCTACGGCTCGAGCCACCCCACGATTTTCCTTAACTGTAGGCACAAAAAAGCCGACTTCTCAGCCGGCTCTTTTGTGGTGTTTTTGGTCGGGCATGCAGGATTTGAACCTGCGACCCTCGCCACCCCATGACGATGCGCTACCAGACTGCGCTAATGCCCGAAAACGTCGCGAATAATACGCTAAGCAGTTGAAAAATCAAACCTTTTTGACGATTAATCGTCAGAAAGCAACTTTAATACAGCTTCGAGTTCGCGAATCATATCCTGTATCAGGGCTTGATGCTGATGCTGCATGACTTCGCCCTCTTCCGGATCGGACAGTTTTTGCCGGGCGCCACCAATGGTAAAGCCATCTTCATAGAGAAGGTGGCGAATCTGGCGGATCAGCACGACATCGTCTCGTTGGTAATAACGACGATTACCCCGACGCTTTACCGGACTGAGCTGCGGAAACTCCTGTTCCCAATAACGCAGGACATGTGGTTTGACGGCACACAGTTCACTGACCTCACCGATGGTGAAGTATCGCTTCCCTGGGATAGGAGGCAATTCATTATTCTGGCTCGGTTCCAGCATATGCCTCGACTTTTACCTTAAGCTTCTGACCGGGACGGAATGTCACAACCCTGCGCGCTGAAATCGGGATTTCCTCTCCCGTCTTCGGATTCCTGCCAGGGCGCTGACGCTTGTCTCGGAGATCAAAATTACCGAACCCCGAGAGCTTAACCTGTTCGTTATGCACTAACGAGTCGCGAATCTCCTCGAAGAAGATTTCGACCATTTCCTTTGCTTCACGTTTGTTAAGGCCAAGCTCTTCGTACAAGCGCTCTGCCATCTCAGCCTTGGTCAGGGCCATTCTCAGTTCCTCAGCGCAGCATCGAACCTCGTCTGCAAGGTGTTGATGATCGAATCCATCAAACTGTTTACTTCTTCATCAGTAAGAGTGCGCGAAGGATTCTGCCAGGTCAAGCCCAGAGCCACGCTTTTTCGTTGCGAATCAATGCCTTTGCCACGATAGATATCAAAGAGGGTCAAGCTTTCCAGGTCCTCTCCGGCCATTTCGCGAACACTGTTCATCAGGTCTGCAACCGGCGTTTCTTCATCAACAACGACGGCCAGGTCACGGGTACTGCCGGGGTAACGTGACAGGGCTGTAAAAGCAGGCAGTTGCGTTTTGACAATCCGGTCGAGCCGCAGCTCAAACAAAAAAGTCGGTTGCTTGATATCCAGTTGCCGGGCCAGGCTCGGGTGCAGGGCGCCAATGTAGCCGACCAGCTTGCCATTTCGCTCAATACGAGCGCTTTGGCCCGGGTGCAATGCCGTGTGGCGGCCTGGCAGAAAATCGAATTCTACCCCTTTCACCAGCGACAACACCTGCTCGACATCGCCTTTGACATCAAAAAAGTCGAGGGCTTCACCGTTTTCATACCAGGCTTCAGGCAACCGGCTGCCAGTCGCAATGCCAGATACCATCGCGATCTGCTCTGTCCCCTTCGAGGTTTCCCGGAACCGCAAGCCCGTTTCAAACAGGCGAACCCGGTCTTGCTGGCGTTTCAGGTTATGCGTCAGAGCGCGGGCCAGGCCGGGCCAAAGAGATACCCGCATCACAGCCATGTCGGCCGAAATGGGGTTGGCCAGTTCAATGGCCGCTTCTTTGGGAAACATGGCTTGCTGTAATGCTGGCTCGACAAAACTGTAGGTAATGGCCTCCTGGTAGCCCAACGCGGCCAACCGATCAGCGATCGCGGCGGTCGTAACGCGCTGTTCTGGCTTGCCCCGGGGTCCCAAAGCGGCTTTGGGCTGAGTTACCGGCAAGCGGTTGTAGCCGTATATTCGGGCAATTTCCTCGACCAGATCGGCCTCGATAGCCATATCAAAACGCCAGCTCGGCGCCACCACCTGCCATTCACCGGCGGCGGTTTCCTGAACGGCAAAGCCCAGCCCAGCCAATATGCGGCGAATCTCTTCACCGGCTATTTCCAGCCCCAGCGCTGATTTGACATAGTCAGCACGTAACGCAATGGTGGCGGGCACCGGAACATTGGCCTTTACTTCATGAATCTGAGTCGGGCCGGGTTCTGCGCCGCAGATGTCCACCAGCAAACGAGTGGCTCGCTCAACGGCGATCTCCTGTAAGGCCGGGTCTACGCCACGCTCGAAGCGGTGACTGGCATCCGTGTGCAGGCCAAAACCACGAGCCTTGCCGGCTATTTCAATGGGCGCAAAGAAGGCACTTTCCAAAAAGACCCGGCGGGTTTCCCGGGAGACACCGCTCTGCTCGCCGCCCATAACACCGGCCATTGCCAGGGGGCCCGCAGCATCCGCAATCATCAAAACATCATTACCAAGCGTCAGAGTCTGGCCATCCAGCAGCTCCAGGGTTTCCTGGTCCTGTGCCCGGCGCACCGTGATACCCTCTTTCAGCCGATCGAGGTCGAAACCATGCATTGGCTGACCCAATTCAAGCATCACGTAGTTAGTGACATCGACCACCGGGTCAATCGAGCGAATGCCCGAGCGGCGCAATCGCTCTACCATCCACAGTGGCGACGGGGCTGCGACGTTGACGTTATTCAGTACACGCCCAACGTACCGCGGACAACCTACCGGGTCTTCAAGGCTGACCGGGAAGGTATCCTGATGCGTGGCCGCGATCGGTTCAATCGCCGGGGCGGTTTGGGTCAGGTCATTCAATACCGCCACTTCGCGGGCCAGGCCCGCAATGCTCAGGCAGTCTGCCCGGTTCGGGGTCAGGTCGATTTCGATGCTCAGGTCATCCAGATTCAGCAGTTTGCGCACATCCTGCCCGACCGGAGCCGAATCAGCCAACTCAAGAATGCCGTCGTGGTCGTCTGACAAGCCAAGCTCTTTCTCGCTGCACAACATGCCCTGGCTTTCGACATCCCGAAGTTTGGCTTTTTTGATCTTGAAGTTGCCTGGCAACACAGCGCCGACTTGCGCCAGTGCGACCTTGATACCGGCGCGGGCATTGGGAGCCCCACAGACGATCTGTACCGATTCGGTGCCGGTATCAACGCGGCACACCTGCAGTTTATCGGCATTGGGGTGCGGCTCGCAGGCCGTAATATGGGCGACAATCACGCCGGAAAACGCTTCGGCGACTGGCTCAGCACCGTCGACTTCCAGACCGGCCATGGTGATTTGATCCATCAGTGCCTGTGCACTGAGATCGGGGTTCACCCATTCCCGTAACCACTGTTCGCTGATTTTCATAAACTGTTAACCATCCTGACTTTTTGACGGGCCACCGGGGTTCAGTTGAACTGGCGCAGAAATTTAAGGTCGTTCTCAAAGAACAGTCGCAGGTCGTTGACGCCGTAGCGCAACATCGCCAACCGCTCGACCCCCATGCCAAATGCAAACCCCTTGTAGGTGGTGCTGTCGATGTTCGAGGCGGCCAGCACATTCGGGTGTACCATGCCGCAGCCCATCACTTCCAGCCAACCGGTGTGGCTGCACACGCGGCAGCCCTGGCCCCGGCACATCACGCACTCGATATCGACTTCGGCCGATGGCTCTGTGAATGGGAAATAGGAGGGACGAAAACGAACCGCCAGTTCCTTTTCAAAAAATACCCGCAAAAACTCCTCCACCGTGCCTTTCAGATCGGCAAAGCTGACGTCGGTATCGATCATCAGCCCTTCCATCTGGTGGAACATGGGGGTGTGGGTCAAATCCGAGTCACAGCGGTAGACTCTGCCCGGGCATATCACCCGAAAAGGCGGCTCACCGGCTTCCATGGTCCGCACCTGCACCGGTGACGTGTGAGTACGCAGCAAGGTGGTGGCGTCGAAATAGAAGGTATCGTGCATGGCACGCGCCGGGTGGTGCGATGGAATATTGAGCGCTTCGAAATTGTGATAATCGTCTTCAATTTCCGGGCCGACGGCAACATCGTATCCAATGGCGGTGAAGAAGGACTCCATGCGACGCAGCGTCTGGGTGACTGGGTGCAATCCACCCTTGCCCTGGCGACGACCCGGCTGGGTTACATCCACCTTCTCTTCAGCCAGGCGCTGGCTCAGTGCAGCCTCTTCCAGTTCGGCCTTGCGCGCGGCAATGGCGTCTGCCACGGCCGTCTTGACCTCGTTGATTTTGGCACCGGCGGCCGGGCGCTCCTCGGCGGACAGGGCTCCCAAGCCTTTCAACTGGGCAGTAATTTCGCCTTTCTTACCCAAAAACCGGACCCTGAGGTCATCCAGTTCCTGAGTTTCCTTGGCATGGCGAACCGCGTCGAGCGCGCGGTCATGCAGTTGAGCTAGGGTTTCCATGGACTGTCTAGACTCCCGTCGGAAATAGGCTGTAAAAAGCCTTTACTATAAAGATGAGATTAAAATAAGCAACTGAAAAACAAGGCTTTTTAGACCTGAAGCTCAGATGTACCGGGGTATCTGAAGGCCGCCTCACGACCCCGATTCAGAGGCTGCCTTGCTCAATAAACAGGCTGTCAGCAAAGGCGCGCTCACAGTAGTGACACTTCAGTTTGACGGCATCATCGGCAACCAATACCCGGAAACGGCTATCGACCGGCTCATTATGGGTAATGCAATTGGTGTTGGGGCACGCAAAGACACCGACAAAGCGCTCTGGCAGGCCAATCGGAAATTTACGAACGACCCGATAATCCTCAATGATGTTAACCGTCGCCCGGGGGGCGAATAGAGCCATCTCGGCAGCATCGCTCTCGGTAAAGCGCCACTCATCGATCTTGATCAGGTCTTTCAGGCCACCCCCGTGGCTGGGCAGGTTCAGACCGACGGTCAGCCGAACCTCAGCGTTCTTCAGCTGCAGACGCCCAATAATCGTCAGCCCCTTTCCGGCCGGAATGTGATCGATCACCGTGCCGGACTGAATGGCCTCAACCAGCATTTTATCCCGGTTCATCGCAGACATCTCATCGACCTCCCGGAAATGGCAATTCAATGGCTTCGTTCATGACACCGGACAGCAGCGCCTGACGTGCATAGACGCCGTTTTCGGCTTGCTGGAAATAGTAGGCAAAGGGTGTCCGGTCGACACTCGGGTGTATTTCATCAACTCTGGGCAGAGGGTGCATGACCCGCAAGTTGGACCGTGCGTGGCTCAGCATATCGGCCTTGAGAATAAACTGAGAGGCAATATGAGTGTACTCGGTTGGATCCAGCCGTTCTTTTTGCACCCGAGTCATGTACAGCACATCCACCATGGGAATCACTTCTTCCAAAGATTCTACGCGGCTGAAGTGAATACCCATCGCGGTCAAATTGTCTTCAATGTACGCCGGCATCGCGAGCGCATCGGGAGATACGAAATAAAAGGTGGGGTTGAAATGCCCCAGCGCCTGAGCCAGTGAATGCACCGTTCGGCCGTACTTGAGGTCACCTACCAGGGCCACCGAGAGGCCATCGAGACGGCCCTGGCATTCTGCGATCGAGACCAGATCGAGCAAGGTTTGGGTTGGGTGCTGGTTTGCGCCGTCGCCCCCGTTGATGACCGGCACACCAGCCACTTCAGCCGCTAACCTGGCCGACCCTTCCTGAGGGTGCCGCATGATGATGGCATCGGCATAGGAAGCAATCATTTGAATGCTGTCGGAGAGGGTTTCGCCTTTTTTGGCTGAGGTATTGCCGCTGTCGGAAAAACCGATCAACGTGCCGCCCAAGCGCTGCACCGCCGTTTCAAATGACAGACGGGTACGGGTAGAGGCTTCAAAAAAACAGCTGGCGATCAGTCGGTCTTTCAACAGGGGCAACGGCCCGGAGTGTTTGAGCTCGGCCGAACGATTAACGATGAATTCAAGGTCGGTGCGCGACAGATCTCCAATGGAAATCACGTCTCGACGATACAGAGGGTTACTCATGAACCTGCCCAAGCAAGATTTGGCGCATTATAAAGCAAGGAAGCCTCTGAACAACTCCCGCACGCATGTTATTCAACATAACCCCTCCCCGAAACTCCTTGAAAACAGCCTGAGAAACCTTGTGATCGACTTCACAACAGCGTTCGAAAGGTGTTACCAGACGCCACCCGGGGTATACCCTAGATATACTTGAACGATGGTTGTTTTTTCCGATCGGATAGCTTGCTACTTTTTGTCTTGCCCGCTGTAACGGCACCACAAAAACGACCAACAACCGATAAGGAAAGACGATGTTGAAAAAAGGAATCATCACACTGGGACTGGCCTTTAGTTGCCTGCTGCCACTGGCACACGCCGAGGAAGCCCCCACCGAAACAGCAGCCGCAGAATCCGTAGTACTGTACGTTGACATCAACAATGACTCTGCCGAAAAACTGGCTGATCTGCTGGACGGTGTCGGCCTGGTAAGAGCCGAAGCCATTGTTGCCTACCGCGATGAGTTCGGCCCCTTTATTGCCCCTGAAGATCTGATGAACGTTCAGGGCATTGGACCGGCCACCCTCGAGAAAAACCGGGATCGCATTCAAGTAGGCATGACCGACGAATAACCACCGAATCAGGGATGGCAACACCGCCAGGGAACCGGCACAGACAGGCGTAGGGCCCGCAACACGCGGAACACAGGGAAGGCGGCAGGAAGCCGACACAGAGCAAGGAGGCAACGAACAGGGAGGTTCACAGGGAAGATTCTATCTGCACAGGGAACCAGGCTAAGTAAGATAAGCTGGCAAGGAAGCGAGCTCAGGGACGGCATGAGCCAGGGACGGATGAAGCAGGGAAGAAACGGTCAGGGACGGCATTATCAGGGAGGATCAGCAAGGATGGCCAAAACCGGTTACGGGAAGCGGTCGTCGTTATAGGACGGGAAACCTGAGGGAGCGAGGTTCACTTTGCCAGGGAATAGGTACACCAGGAAGGTGTGACCTGAGCGGCATTCCACAACAACCGGAACATCTGATCAATGTTCCGGTTTTTTTGTGCCTGGAAGTATGTATTTGATTGCCAGGAGGTGAAACCTCGGTTCCCCATAAACTGAAAAAGCAGCCCGTAGGCTGCTTTCGCTTTGAGTTGGGGCGGGAATAAACGCCGGGAGCGTTTAACGACGAGCTAGCGCCTTAAGGGGCCAACACAAGGATGTGATGGATCGCAACGAGATGGAATCTCGGTTCCCATAAACAGAAAAAGCAGCCATTAGGCTGCTTTAACAATAATTGGAGCGGGATTAAACGCCGGGAGCGTTTAACGACGCGCTAGCGCCTTAAGGGGCCAACACAAGGATGTGATGGATCGCAACGAGATGGAATCTCGGTTCCCATAAACAGAAAAAGCAGCCATTAGGCTGCTTTAACAATAATTGGAGCGGGATTAAACGCCGGGAGCGTTTAACGACGCGCTAGCGCCCGAAGGGGCCATCACAGGGACGTGATGGATCGCAACGAGATGGAATCTCGGTTCCCATAAACAGAAAAAGCAGCCTTTAGGCTGCTTTCGCTTTGATTTGGAGCGGGAAACGAGATTCGAACTCGCGACCCCAACCTTGGCAAGGTTGTGCTCTACCACTGAGCTATTCCCGCGCTTTTTTGTCTTAAGAACACCTATGCTCTCAAAACAGAAAATAGATGGTATCCCGTAGGGGACTCGAACCCCTGTTACCGCCGTGAAAGGGCGGTGTCCTAGGCCACTAGACGAACGGGACACAGGCACTCAGCTGGTTGCTGAAAGCGGGGCAAATAATACCAACTCATCATTTGAAATCAAGGATTTTCGGTTATAAATCAACGCCCTACCCCTGTGCTTAAGTATTACTTGCCTCAAACGTCTTCTGTTCATGACGCGAATACAGCGTCTCCCAGCGCTCGCATTGCGGGCAATACCACAACAGGGTGGTTGACTGGAAACCGCAGTGGGTACACTGGTATTGATCCGAGAGCCGCAGCTTGATCCGCTTCAGAGATTCAATCAGTACTGAGCGGGCGCGATCGCCGATGTCCTGACGTTGCTCGATCCAGCGCTGCATCAATTCAAAGGAGGCACCGGAGTGCACAATTTGCTCGAATTCGTTTTGCCATTGCAGGGCCCTGGGATCGTTCGGCCCAACCAGATCGAGCAATTCACTTAGAATGCGATGACTGGGGTGGCGCTGATACAGCGTTTCCAGATACTTGCGAAAATTCGCCTCGCCGCCGGTTAAACGGCTAAGTCGTTTTAACGCCGGGAGGATCACATCGATGCGTCGCACATCCCGGTCGAGACCATCACGCAACCACCGGATCGCCCGGTGATAGTTACCCTGAGTGGTATCCAGTTCGGCACTGACCAGGTAGGTTCTGGCACTGTCGGAAACCCGGCGAGCTTCTTTCAACGCCTGACGTGCCTCGGCCGTCTGACCTTCGTGGCTTAACTTGATCGCCAGTTCGCAATAGAAGTTTGCCAACCGGATGCTGCCGGACCCTGCCTGGCCGTATTTCTGCACCAGTTCGATCGCGCGCTCCCACTCCTGCTCGCGCTCCAGCACTGCAAGCCACAGGCGAAATGCCCGGGCTGAATCGAGCATACCATCGCCCACGATCATCGATTCGAGTATGGATTCAGCGTGACCGAGAAAGCCACCGGAGAAAAAATCCTGCGCCAGCTCTACCCTCACTCTGCTCGTATCCGATTCGGATAAATCGGCTTCAAGCATGGCCTCATGCACGCGAATGGCACGGTCGATCTGGCCTCGCTTTCGAAACAGCTCACCCAATGCCAGGTGGATCTCAAGGGTATCTTCGTCAACGGCCAGCCGTTCCAGCAACACATCGAGCTCACGATCCGGCTGAGCTGACAACGGCTCAAACGGATCCAGCTGAAAGCGGGGACCAGACATGGGGTTAACCAGGCGCTGAATGGCCTGTTTCAACAGGGATATCATGTTCTACTTCCGGGCTGCCTTGCGGCCAGCAAGACGTCCAAATACCAGACCGATCAGTATGCCCAGGAATACGGCCAGCACCAGCCAGACAAAGAGGGGCAGCGCGGGGGTCATCCAACCCAGGAATGTCAGGGCAACGCTTTGGTTGTTACCAAAGGCCAATAGCCAGGACATCACTAACAGAACCAGCAGAATAATGAGTCGGAGTGATCGGGCGATCATGGTTAACGCAAGCCTCCCGGCTTAGGGATGGGGTACAGGGTAATGGGTTAGTCGCTTTCGATGGCTATGTTGACCGATTCGCGCAATTCCTTACCCGGCTTGAAATGAGGCACGTATTTGCCTTCCAGAGTAACGGATTCGCCTGTTTTGGGATTGCGCCCTACGCGGGGTGACCGGTAATGCAGAGAAAAGCTTCCAAACCCGCGAATTTCAATGCGCTCCCCATCCGCCAGACTTTCAGCCATATGATCGAGCATTGTCTTGATGGCGAGCTCGACATCCTTGACTGACAGCTGATTCTGACGGTCGACGATGCGTTCAATTAACTCGGATTTGGTCATCTTCGAACCTCCCCGGTCGGGTCTTCCTTTACGGTCAATATTTAGACTAATTCACCCTTTGAGATAACACAAGTGTTTATTTTTTAACGTTTTTTTACGGCTCATCCTAATTCGAGCGGGCTCCCGGCAACCACGTCACCGGCTACGCCCTCCCTTTTTATTCAAACCTTCTTTTTCACAGGCACAAAAAAACCGGCACTGGGCCGGTTTTTTTAGACAGCGCGAGTTATTAGTCGCCCTGCTCCATTTTCTGCTTGATCAGATCACCAATGGTGGTCGGACCAGAGGCTTCAACGGTCTTCTCTTTCAGGTCGCGAACCGCAACTTTCTCGTCCTGGACGTCTTTCGACTTCACAGACAGAGTAATTGCACGGTTCTTGCGGTCAACGCTGATGATCTTGGCTTCAACTGAATCGCCTTCTTTCAGCACGTTGCGCGCGTCTTCAACCTTGTCACGCGAGATTTCGGAGGCTTTCAGGGTGCCTTCGACTTCGCCAGACAGGGTGATGATAGCGGCCTTGGCATCCACTTCCTTGACCGTACCGGTCACGATAGCGCCCTTGTCGTTTTCGCTGACGTATTCGGCAAACGGATCGCTGTCCAATTGCTTGATACCCAGAGAAATGCGCTCACGCTCAGGGTCGATCGACAGAATGGTGGTTTCCAGCTCGTCACCTTTCTTGTACTTGCGTACGGCATCTTCACCAGATTCGTTCCAGCTGATGTCAGACAGGTGAACCAGGCCGTCAATGCCGCCTTCCAGACCAATGAAGATACCGAAATCGGTGATCGACTTGATCTTGCCGGAGACTTTGTCGCCCTTGTTGTAGTTGTTGGAGAAGTCTTCCCATGGGTTTACAACCGTTTGCTTGATACCCAGAGAAATACGACGACGCTCTTCATCGATGTCGAGAATCATGACTTCGATGTCGTCACCAACAGAAACCACCTTGGACGGGTGAATGTTCTTGTTGGTCCAATCCATTTCAGAAACGTGTACCAGACCTTCAACGCCTTCTTCCAGCTCGGCAAAGCAGCCGTAGTCGGTCAGGTTGGTTACGCGTGCCTTAACAACAGACTCTTCCGGGTAACGGCCCTTGATGTCGACCCAGGGATCTTCACCCAGTTGCTTCAGACCCAGAGATACGCGGTTACGCTCACGGTCGAACTTCAGTACTTTAACGTCGATCTCGTCACCCACCTGAACGATCTCGCTCGGGTGCTTGATGCGCTTCCACGCCATATCGGTAATGTGCAGCAGGCCATCGACGCCGCCCAGATCTACGAAAGCACCGTAGTCGGTCAGGTTCTTGACGATACCCTTAACAACCTGGCCTTCCTGCAGGCTGGCCAGCAGTTCTTCACGCTCGGCGCTGTTGGAAGCTTCCAGTACGGCACGACGGGATACGACGACGTTGTTACGACGACGGTCCAGTTTGATAACTTTAAAGTCCAGCTCTTTGCCTTCCAGGTGAGCGGTATCGCGCACCGGACGGATGTCGACCAGTGAACCTGGCAGGAAAGCGCGTACAGAGCTGATATCGACGGTAAAGCCACCTTTGACCTTACCGTTGATGATACCTTTGACTACTTCTTCCGCTTCGTAAGCTTTTTCCAGCTCAGACCAGGCTTCTGAACGCTTGGCTTTCTCACGCGACAGGCGTGTGTCACCAAAACCGTCTTCTACCGCTTCCAGAGCAACTTTAACTTCGTCGCCCACGGCCACTTCCAGTTCACCTTCTTCGCTCAAAAACTGTGAGCGAGGGATAACACCTTCAGATTTCAGGCCAGCATGTACAGTCACCCAGTCAGAGTCGATGGCGACAACGACACCGGTAACAATGGAGCCTGGCTCCATTTCAATGGTCTTTAAGCTTTCTTCAAAAAGTTCGGCGAAAGATTCAGTCATTCGATTAAATGTCCCAATGATTAACGGCCTGAGGTGTGAGGAGTGCGACTCTCTCGTAAATACAGACCTTTCCGCACGCCAGCCCGCACGGGTCAACCCAACATATCCTGGAGCCGCTTTGCTGGAACTGCGGTCTGCCAGGGTCTTTGCTACGTCCAATTCCGGTTCAAAAACCAAGTTGAAAATAGCGGAAATCAGGAGCGCGTATTATACGGATTAAGCGCCCGGAACCAAGGGGTACAACCCTTTTTTTGGTCTGATCCGGGTTAAATTCGCCCTATTCCCTGTAAATTCTCGTTGATAAGCCGATTCTGCGGTCTCAAAGACTCACCAGACCGCGGTCTGCTGCCTGCTGCAGAACGCGTTCGAGGACCGCCTCAATACTCAGGCTAGTCGTGTCGATAACCAGAGCGTCTTCAGCTGGTTTCAGCGGGGCAACGGCGCGATTTCTGTCGCGCTCATCCCGCTCGTTGATGTCTTGCAAGACCTGATCGTACTCTACAACGCTTCCGCCCTGCTCCAACTGCAGCACCCGCCGACGGGCCCGTTCGTCGCTGGTGGCGGTGAGGTATACTTTGAGCGGTGCATCGGTAAAGACAACCGTGCCCATATCGCGGCCATCGGCGATTAGCCCGGGCTCGGTACGAAAGGCGCGCTGCCGGCGCAACAGCGCATCTCGGACCCTTGAAAAGGCAGCCACCCGGGAGGCATTTGAGCCCACTTCTTCGGTACGAATTTGCCGGGTCACGTCGTCACCTTCCAATAGAATTGTGACGGCGGCACCGTCTTCCTGCTGAAAACGAATGTCCAGGTGTTCGGCAATCACGGCCAGGGCGGATTCATTATCAAAATCAACCCCATGGTTCATCGCTGCCAAGGCAGCCAAACGGTACAGGGCACCTGAGTCCAGGTAGTGCCAGCCCAGGTGTTTGGCCAGAAGGCCGCTGACGGTGCCCTTTCCAACGCCACCAGGCCCATCCAGGGTGATGACGGGAGCTTTGGATAACATAATCAATCCTCTACGGTCACCGAATAGCCAAGTGCCAGTGCATGCTCGGCAAAATCCGGATAGGCGCCTAACACGCGCCCTGAATTTCGAATAATGATGGGTCGCAGCGCCGTCTGCGCAGCGACCACATAGGCCAGTGCCACTCGGTGGTCACCGCCGCAATCAACAATACCGCCGTCCAGAGGACGATCGCTCCGGCCCCGGATGATGACGGCATCTCCTTTCAATTCTATGTCGGCACCCAGGGTGGTCAGTCCTTCTACCATGGTTTTCAGCCGGTCGGTTTCTTTGTATCGCAATTCGCGAACACCGCTGAACCGTGAGATCCCTTCTGCCTGGGTCGCCAGAACAAAGAGCAACGGATACTCATCGATCAGTAACCCGGCAACGTCCGCTGCACCCTCGGTCGCGACAAGCGGCGCGTAGTTTACCTGAAGATCCGCCACAGGCTCACCCCCGAGGTCACGATAGTTGGTCAGTTCGATGCGGGCGCCCATGCGGCCCATCACGTCAAGCAACCCGACGCGACTCGGGTTGACACCGACCCCAGACATAGTGACTTCGGAACCGGGAACCAGGCTTGCCGCC
The DNA here is from genome assembly GCF_004000275.1 of Saccharospirillum alexandrii. Taxonomy (GTDB): domain Bacteria; phylum Pseudomonadota; class Gammaproteobacteria; order Pseudomonadales; family Natronospirillaceae; genus Saccharospirillum; species Saccharospirillum alexandrii. The sequence continues at coordinate 504,269 of NZ_RCIP01000001.1, read as the reverse complement.
GCCAGGTGCACGGCTGCCAGGGAAAAATCACCGGGGATGTCGCTCTGAAAACCAGCCCATTGACGCGCAGGCGCTAATTCAATGACCCCTGCCTCAGCGTGAATCGGACAACCCAGCCGAGCCAATAACACTTCGGTATGGTTCCGGCTGGGGCCTGCCTCCTGTAAACGCATCGAAACACCGGAACACAGCCCGGCAAACAGCAGCGCCGTTTTTACCTGGGCACTGGCCATCGGCAGTTGATAGTCGAGCGGTTTCAGCGCTTCGGCAGGATGAATAACAATGGGCGCCGTCTTTCGTGGCGACAGGTCAATGCGAGCACCCATCGACTGCAAAGGCTGTTGAATTCGATCCATCGGCCGGTGGCTCAGCGAGGCATCACCAATCAGTTCACTGCTGAACGACTGGGCACTGAGCACACCCGCCATCAGCCGCATCGAGGTGGCGGAATTCCCCATATACAAGGGGCTGTCCGCTGCTTTTAGCCCCTGTCGACCCACACCGGTCAACTGCACACAACCGGTATCGTCGGCCTCGATACCAACGCCCAGCTTGCGCAGGGCTTCGAGGGTAGTACGGTTGTCGTGGCCGTTCCCAAAGCCCCTGAGTTCACTCTGGCCTTCAGCTAAAGCAGCCAGAATGACAGCACGGTGGGAAATGGAGCGATCACCGGGCACGGCCACTGCACCGGCCAGACCCGCGCGAACCGGCGCCGCAATCAGATTCTTGCGAATGTCATCGGTATGGCGCTGACGGCTGCTGAGAATTTCAGTGAAATAGTCCCGGGCGGACTTGGCTCGACCGAACACCGATTTGAGCGTTGCGCCCTCACGGTGCTCGATGGCGTCGGCCAGAACAGTAAGATCGGATTGGAATCGACGCAGGATATTGAGCGTCGCCTCACGGTTTGCCAGGAACACGTCGTGCCACATAGTGGGATCCGAAGCGGCAATGCGAGTGAAGTCCCGAAAACCACCGGCGGCATACCGGAATATCTCCCGGTTTTCGGATTCCCGGGCCAGCGTATCGACCAGCGAAAACGCAAGCAGATGCGGCAGGTGGCTGGTAGCAGCCAGCACTTCATCGTGACGCGACACCGACATGGTCACCACATCCGCACCTACCGACTGCCACAGACGGGTCAATAACTGGACCGCCTCCGCTGACGAGGTTGGCAGGGGTGTCAGTATCAACAGATGATGGTCAAACAAGTCGGATTTGGCAGCGGCCAGGCCGGAACGTTCGGCCCCGGCAATGGGGTGGCCCGGCACGAACCCTGCGGGCAGCTGTCCCAGCGCGTCGCGGGCGGCATCAACGACGGCCCCCTTAACACTGCCGACATCAGAGATAACGGTATCGGCACTGAGCCAGGGTTTCAGTTGGGTCAGCACAGGCCCCATGGCCAGCACTGGCACAGCCAGAATCACGGCATCAAAGGTGGTATTCAAATCGGGAAAGGAAACAGCCTCATCCACAATGCCCATGGCCCTGGCTTTGTCGGCGACGCCCGGCTGGGCGTCCAGCCCAATCACCGTCGCCGCTTGCGACAGACAGAGGGCTTTGGCAAAGGAGGCGCCAATCATCCCCAGGCCAACCATCAGTACCCGAGGCTTCGCTGCGGGTGTCGTCATGGCGCTGCCCTCAGCCACAGACCACCTGTGCAGCTCATAGTGTCTCCTCTATTTCCCTGCAGAGCGACCAACACACGAACACCAGCCCACCGCTCAAACATTGCCAGTGAATTATAAAACCGCCTTGGGGTATGACCCGAGCACCTTGACTTCAACCGCCTTTTCACGAATCTCAGCCAGGGCCCGCTGAACGTTCTCGTTACCCAGGTGGCCGGAAAAATCGATAAAAAACACGTAGGTCCAATTACCCGAAGGCGATGGCCGGGTTTCCAGCCGGGTCATATCAACGTTGTGGTCATTAAAGGGCCGAAGCAAATGGTAGAGCGCCCCCGGCTCGTTACGCATAGAGACGACGATGGACGTTTTGTCTTCACCGGAAGTGCCTACGTCTTCGGTGCCAATGATCAGGAACCGGGTAGAGTTGTCGGGGGAGTCTTCAATCTTTTGCTCAATGATGTCCAGGTCGTAAAGACTGGCCGCCATTTCACCGGCAATGGCCGCCGAATTCCACTCGCCGTGCACTCGACGTGCGGCCTCGGCATTGCTGTTGACGGCGATGCGTTCGGCCATCGGCATGTGGGCATCAAGCCATTTGCGGCACTGCGCCAGTGATTGCTGGTGGCTGTATATGCGTGAAATTTTACCGCGCTGGGTATTGGGCCCAACCATCAGGTGATGATGAATGCGCAGCTCAACTTCACCGCAGATTTTCAGATTTGAGTTAATGAAGGTATCCAGGGTGTGGTTAACCACACCTTCCGTTGAGTTTTCGACCGGTACCACACCATACTTGCAGGCGCCGGCTTCGACTTCACGGAAAACCTCATCGATGGCAGGCATGGGCTTGGATTGCACCCACTGGCCAAAATGCTTCAGCGTTGCCTGCTGCGTGAAGGTGCCTTCCGGACCGAGGTAGGCCACTTCAAGCGGCTTCTCAAGCGCCAGGCACGCCGACATAATTTCGCGAAACAACCGCGCCATGTCTTCATTACCCAGCGGGCCCTGATTGCGCTCCATCACCCGGGTTAGCACCTGGGCTTCACGCTCGGGGCGATAAAAAACGGCATTGTCCGGATCGGCCTTGAGTTTCACATCGGCCACTTTTAACGCGCAATGCGCCCGGGCAGAAATCCGCTCCAGAATTTCCAGATCGAGACGGTCAATGACCTCGCGCAACTGCGCCAGATCGAGCGAATCGATTTCATCAGCTTGGGGGGGACGTTGCTCAGCCATGACGTTGCTCGAACTCCTTCATGTAAGAGACCAGCGCTTCAACGCCCGCCAGCGGCATGGCGTTGTAGATGCTGGCGCGCATACCACCCACACTGCGATGGCCCTGCAAATTGTAAAGCCCGGCTTCCTGAGCGCCCGCCAGGAAGGTGTCGTTCAATCGCTCATCCGCCAATATAAAGGGTACATTCATGCGCGAACGGTGTGGTGTCGATATCGGGTTGGAATAGAAACCGCTGTCATCGATGACCCGATACAGCAAGCCGGATTTCTCGGCATTCAATCGCTCAAATGCCTCGACGCCGCCCTGGCTCTCGAGCCATTCGAACACCAGATTCGCCAGGTAGATGGCGAAGGTCGGCGGTGTGTTAACCATCGACCCGTTCTCGGCCTGAGCCTGATAGTCGAGCAAGGAGGGGGTACCCGGCAACGCCTTGCCCAATAGCGAACGACGCACTATCACCAGTGTCAGACCGGCCGGGCCAATGTTCTTCTGGGCGCCAGCGTAAATCAGATCGAAGTCGTTAACGTCAATGGTTTTCGACAAAATGCAGGACGACATGTCCGCGACCAGCGGCACAGAACCCGAGTCCGGCACGTAATCGAACTCAACACCGCCAATGGTTTCATTGGGGGTGTAATGCAAATAGGCTGCATCGGGGCTTGCGTTGAATTCATCGGCGCGCACGGCCCGAAGATAGTTTTCGGTTTTTGTTGATGCCAGCACCCGGGCCTCACCGTAACGGGCGGCTTCCTTGATGGCTTTGACCGACCAGGTCCCGGTATCCAGAAATTCGGCTGCACCACCACGCCCCATCAGGTTCATGGGCACACAGGAAAACTGCAAGGTGGCACCACCTTGCACAAACAGCACGGCAAAGTCGTCGGATACGCCCAGCAAACGCCGCAAGCGGGCTTCAGCCGACGCTAGCACACCGACAAACTCGTCAGACCGGTGCGACAATTCCATCACCGACATGCCGGTGCCCTGCCACTCCATCAATTCCTGTTGCGCCCGCTGCATCACGGCATCGGGCAACATCGCAGGCCCAGAACAAAAATTGTATCCCCGGGTCATCGCTCGCGTTCCTGGTCTGATTAATCATGCCGCCTAACCGACGGCGTTATTCACTGTTACTGTGGATCTTCGGGATCCGCATCGTCCGCAATGTCTTCCGCATCATCCGGATCATTGCCAACCGGCTCGCCCGGCAAGGCGGCTACGATCTCTGAATCCGGCGTTTCGGCGACGTCGAGAACCGACTCGTCTTCAGCCGGCTCTTCAATACGTTCGATACTGACCAGATGCTCGTCATCGGCCAGACGAATCAGAGTAACGCCCTGGGTGTTACGGCTGAGTACGGAAATGCCTTCAACCGAGGTGCGCACCAGCGTGCCCTGGTCGCTGATCAACATGACTTCATCGCCATCAAAGACCTGCTTCGCGCCCACCAGTGCCCCATTGCGTTCGCTGGTAACCATGGCGATCACACCCTGGGTACCGCGGCCCTTGGTCGGGAATTCACTGATGTCCGTGCGCTTGCCATAACCACGCTCAGAAGCCGTGATGATGGTGCCACCCGCCTGTGGAATGATGAGTGAAATAACAGACTGGCCAGAACCCAAACGAATGCCGCGCACACCGCGCGCGGTGCGGCCCATGGCACGAACATGATCTTCACTGAAACGGACCACCTTGCCCGCATCCGACAACAGCATGACTTCTTTCTTGCCATCGGTCAGTGCGACCCCAACCAGGCGGTCACCCTCGTCCAGGGACAAAGCGATCAAACCGGCTGAGCGCGGCCGCGAGAACGCATCCAGTGTCGTCTTCTTAACGGTACCACTGGCGGTCGCCATGAAGATGAAGTGATCGGCATCGTAATTACGAATAGGCAGAATAGCCGTTACCCGCTCATCAGGCTCCAGCGGCAACAAATTCACCATCGGTCGGCCGCGAGCGTTGCGGCTGGCCTGCGGAATTTCAAAGACACGCAGCCAATACACCTTACCCCGGTTGCTGAAACACAACACGGTGTCGTGGGTGTTGGCGACCAGCAAATGCTCAATAAAGTCATCGTCTTTGAGGGCAGACGCCGAACGGCCTTTACCGCCACGACGCTGTGCTTCGTAATCCGTCAGTGGCTGCGTCTTGGCGTAACCGCCGTGGGAAATGGTGACCACCATGTCTTCTTCGGTGATCAGATCTTCCATCGACAAATCGAGCCGGCTGGCGATGATTTCGGATTTCCGCTCGTCACCGTACTGGGCTTTCACTTCCAGCAATTCTTCGTGAATGACTTCCATCAGGCGCTCGTAGCTGTCGAGAATGCGCAGCAGTTCGCCAATGGTGTCGATAATCTGCTTGTACTCGCCAATCAGCTTCTCGTGTTCCAGACCGGTCAGCTTCTGCAGACGCATGTCGAGAATCTGCTGAGCCTGTTCGGGCGACAAATGGTAGCGGTTGTCGTGCACACCGAATTGCTCGTCGAGGTCCTCAGGGCGGGAAATATCGGAACCGGCACGCTCCAGCATGGCCGATACCTCACCCAGTTCCCAACTTTGCGAGAGCATCCGTTCTTTGGCTTCCGCACCGGTGGCAGAACCGCGAATCAGTTCGATCATCCGGTCGATATTGGCCAGAGCAATCGCCAGACCTTCCAGAATATGACCACGTTGCCGGGCTTTGCGCAGTTCGAAAATGGTCCGGCGCGTCACCACTTCACGGCGGTGACGGATAAAGGCTTCCAGCAGCTCTTTCAGGTTCAGAATGCGCGGCTGGCCGTCGACCAGCGCCACGGTATTGATGCCAAATACAGTTTCCAGCTGGGTCTGGGCGTAAAGGTTGTTCAGCACCACATCGCCGGATTCGCCACGTTTCAGATCGATGGCGATGCGCAAGCCGTCTTTGTCGGACTCGTCGCGCAGTTCAGAAATGCCTTCAATCTTCTTCTCTTTTACCAGGTCGGCAATCTTCTCGATCAGCCGAGCCTTGTTCACCTGGTAGGGAATTTCATGAACGATGATGCTTTCGCGGCTGGTTTTCGGGTCAACAACGACTTCAGCGCGAGCCCGAATATAAATGCGCCCGCGACCGGTGCGGTAGGCTTCAACGATGCCCTTGCGACCGTTGATGATGGCGCCGGTCGGGAAATCCGGACCCGTGATGTATTCCATCAGGTCATCGACCGTCAGTTCCGGGTTTTCCATCAGCGCCAGGCAACCCGCAATCACTTCACTGATGTTGTGTGGCGGTATATTGGTCGCCATACCCACCGCGATGCCCGATGAACCGTTAATCAGCAGGTTCGGCACGCGGGTCGGCAGTACTTCGGGGATCAGTTCGGTGCCGTCGTAGTTTTCAACGAAATCGACGGTTTCTTTTTCCAGGTCGGCCAGTAAGTCGTGCGCCAGCCGCTCCATCCGGATTTCGGTGTAACGCATGGCGGCGGCCGAGTCGCCGTCGACCGAGCCAAAGTTTCCCTGGCCATCGACCAGGGTGTAGCGCATGGCAAAGTCCTGCGCCATCCGCACGATGGTGTCGTAGACAGCAGAGTCACCATGGGGGTGATACTTACCAATAACGTCACCGACCACACGGGCGGATTTTTTGTAGGGTTTGTTCCAGTCATTACCCAACACGCTCATGGCAAAGAGCACGCGGCGGTGCACTGGTTTCAGGCCATCACGTACATCGGGCAATGCCCGCCCGACAATCACGCTCATCGCGTAGTCGAGGTAAGACTGTTTCAGTTCCTCTTCGATATTAACGTTGAGGATTTCTTTGGCTAGCTCACCCATGCGGTACCGTATCCTTTATGTTCAGTCAGTCGCTCTGCTGCGGCCTGAAGCCGGTGCCTGAGCGGCGTAAAACAGGGCGAAATCATACCACAAATCAATGAGATAGATAGCCATCCACCGGGCAGAGAGGCTGGTGGCCAGCCGCTGTGCAGGCTCGGATTCTGGCCACCTACCAGCCGCCCACTGGTGATCGAACGCCCAAGCCACTAGAATGCCGCCTTAATCTGACTCATCAGACAGGTCCCGGTCGTTGTCGATAGCACGCAACCACACAGGCAACCGGGTCACCCGAGTCGAAAACACATCGAACATCGCTAAACAGGCAGGCCCTCATGCAAACAGTCGACACCCTCATCCACGCCCGCTGGATCATTCCCGTTAACCCGGCCCGCGACGTTCTGGTCGATCACAGCCTGGCGGTCAAAGACGGCAAGATCGCCGCCATACTCCCCACCGCAGACGCCAACGCCCAGTACCAGGCAACCGACACGCTGGACTTGGGTGAGCAGGCGCTGATACCCGGTTTTATCAATGCCCACGGCCACGCCGCCATGTCGCTGTTTCGAGGCCTCGGCGACGACCTGGAGTTGATGACCTGGCTCAACGACCACATCTGGCCAGCGGAAGGCGCCTGGGTGGGTGAAGACTTCGTGGGTGACGGCACCGAACTGGCGATCGCCGAGATGATTCGCTCCGGCACCACCACCTTTGCTGACAACTACTTCTTTCCGGATTCGGCCGCACAGCGCGTCGAAAAAGCCGGGGTGCGCGCCCAGTTCTCGTTCTCTGTGATCGACTTCCCGACCAACTGGGCCAAGACACCGGATGAGCACATCGATCTGGGCATGGAGCTGGTTTCCAAATATAAGGACAGCAAACTGGTCAAAATGATGTTCGGCCCGCACGCGCCCTACACCTGCTCCGATGAGCCATTGACCCGCATTCGTGATCTGGCAAAAGAACACCAGCTAATGATTCAGATGCACGTGCACGAAACCCAGACTGAAGTCGACGGCGAAATAGAAAAACGCGGCAACCGCCCGGTACGTCGTCTACGCGAACTCGGCCTACTGACCGATCAGTTCCAGGCCGTCCACATGACCGCCCTTAATGAAGACGACATTACCGACATCGCTGAGACCGGCGCACACATCATTCACTGCCCCGAATCCAACCTGAAGCTCGCCAGTGGTTTCTGCCCGGTCGATGCGCTGCAGAAACGCGGCGTGAACGTGGCGCTGGGCACCGATGGCGCGGCCAGCAACAACGACCTCGACATGATGAGCGAGATGCGCACTGCCGCCATTCTGGCCAAGGCCGTCAGCCAGAGCGCTACCGCCCTGCCCGCCTATGAGGCGCTGGCCATGGCTACGCTGAACGGCGCCAAAGCCATGGGCTGGGATCAGGACATCGGCAGCCTGGAAGTTGGCAAAGAAGCTGACATCACCGCCATTCGTCTCGATGATCTGGAAAGCCAGCCCATTTACGACCCGGTCTCACACATCGTGTATGCCTCCAGCCGCGATCAGGTCACCAATGTCTGGGTCAGTGGCAAGCGCCTGCTCAACGATCGCGTGCTGACGACGCTCGACAAGGACGCTATCATGGCCAACGCTCGTCAATGGCGTGATCGCATCGCTGCCGGCAAATAAACACGCCAGCGGCCTCGCTCCGTGCTGCGCCTTTCCAGGTTCAGCAGCACGGAAGGACGCTCGCGATCACCCCGCCGGATGGCTCCAGAAACCTGATGCAGGAAACACCGTGACGCACAACGTTGACCCGTCTGAAATCGCCAAATTCGAATCCCTGGCCAGTCGCTGGTGGGATCCGGACTCTGAATTCAAGCCACTGCACGCCATGAACCCGGTGCGCGCCGGCTACATCGACGAATACCTGAACATTGCCGACAAAACCGTCCTGGACATCGGCTGCGGTGGCGGCATTTTGACTGAAGCGCTGGCTCAGCGCGGCGCCCGGGTTACTGGCATCGACATGACCGACGCACCCTTGAAAGTCGCGCGCTTACACGCACTCGACAGCGGCCTTGAAGGTATCGACTACCGGCAAATAACCGCCGAAGCCCTGGCCGAGGAAGCCCCGGGCCAGTTCGACGTCATCACCTGCATGGAAATGCTGGAACACGTGCCCGACCCGACTTCGATCATGGCGGCCATTCAACGCCTGCTCAGGCCAGGCGGTTATGCGTTTTTCTCAACCATCAACCGCAACCCGAAAGCCTGGGTAATGGCGATAGTGGGTGCCGAATACGTGCTGCGACTGCTGCCCAAAGGCACTCATGACTATAAAAAACTGATTCGCCCCTCGGAATTGAAGCGCTGGGCGGAACAGCACGAATTGAAAGCGCTCGATCTGCGCGGCATCCACTACAACCCGCTTAGCAATCGTTTCAGCCTGAACACCGATGTGTCCGTCAATTACCTGATGGCCTGCCGCAAAACGGAAGCCTCATGACGGCTCGCAAAGGCCTACTGTTTGATCTCGACGGCACCCTGCTCGATTCCGCACCGGCCTTTATGGCGGCTATGGATGCCTATGCGGATCAGGTCGGGTTACCACGGCTGACCGAACACCGCGAGCATTTCGCCTCGGCCGGTGCCCGGGCAGCTATTCGCGAGATTCATCAGATGACGCCCGAGCACCCTCAGTTCAATCAGCGGCGGGCTGACTTTCTGGCCCTGTTTCTGGACACACCGGTTACCCTGAACAGCTGGTACCCGGGCATCCGCGACTGGCTGCTGGAGCTCGACCGCGAAGGCATTCCCTGGGGCATCGTGACCAATAAACCACGGCCCCATACCGAAAAGGTTCTGGCGGAACTGCTCGAACTGGAACCACCTGCCCTGGTGTGCCAGGGCGATCTGCCGACCATCAAGCCCGACCCGGCCATGCTCTGGGCCGCCAGCGACCAGCTCGGACTGGCACCGGAGCACTGCCTCTATGCCGGTGATCATGAGCGCGATGTTCAGGCTGGTCAGGCCGCCAGAATGCACACCCTGGCCTGCACCTTTGGCTATCTGCACGAGGAGGACCAGCCAGATCGCTGGGGTGCTCACGGCCTGGTGCACACCCCGCTTGAACTAAAACACACAGCAACCCAATGGCTGACACAGACATGACGCAACCGGAACCCGGCACACCGCTCTCTCGCACCGACCTCACTCTGGATCTCTTGCACCAGGCCCAAACCAGCGATGCGCTGGCCGGCCAGGTGATCGTTGTCACCGGGGCCGGTGACGGCATAGGCAAGGCCGCTGCCCTGGATTTTGCACGGGCCGGCGCCCAGGTGGTGCTGATTGGCCGCACCCAGGAAAAACTCGAAGCGGTGTACGATCAGATTGAAGCCACGACCCCGACCGAACCGATCATCCTGCCGCTCGACCTGAATGAACTGACCACCGAGTCGGCACAGGAATTGGCCCACGGCATTGAACAAACTTACGGCCGGCTCGATGGCCTGCTGCTCAACGCTTCGTTGCTCGGCGATAAAATGTCCATCACCCAGTACCCGCCCAAAGTCTGGAACTCGGTGATGAACGTTAATCTCAACAGCGCCTTCCATATGACACAGGCGCTGTTACCGTTGCTCGAAGCCGGTCCGAACGGCCGCATTATCTACACCACGTCGAGTGTGGGTCGTGAAGGCCGAGCTTATTGGGGTGCCTACGCCGTATCCAAATTCGCCACCGAAGGGCTGATGCAAACTCTGGCGGATGAACTGCAGAACACGTCCCGCGTGCGAGTGCACTGCATCAACCCAGGCGGCACGCGCACCGACATGCGTGCCAAGGCCTACCCCGGCGAAGACCCCCAAACCGTGCCGGCACCGGAGGTGCACATGCCGCTGTACCGTTACTTGCTCAGCCCGCTCAGCCAGCCTTTCAATGGCATATCCTGGGACGCCCGGGATTTTCTGACTCAATAATTGGCTTAACGCGTCTGGTAGGCCGGGGCCTACCAGACGCGACAAAATCCCGCCGCTGCCGCTAATCCAAATAGCGGCAACTCTTGTCCGATCCGCCAACGTACTGACGCGACCCACCTCAACCCCTTGTTTTATAAAGGTTTTTAAACTTGGCACACTAATCGCTTACCTAGCGTTAACTCCTGTAACCGGCAACGACATCATGCCCAGCAGCTTCAGCCAAACGCCAACCTGGCAAGAACGCAAGACCGTCAAATCAACAAAAGCCGGTTTGTCAGCGATCGATACGCCAACCGCGGACCAGCTCAAGGATTTCCGGCTGCATTTGATGATGCACCTGCAAACCTCACTGGATACCGAGCAGTTGTTGCGTACCTTCTTCACCGAAGTTCAACATCTGATTCCGCTGACCGGTTGCGACTACCTCAACGGCGATGCCGGTCTTTCCCTGCATATGGGCACACCGGGTCGACACCGATGCAACTACCAGCTCAGCCTGAATGACGAGCAATACGGCGAGATCACCTTTACGCACCGACTGCGCCTGGCCGAGCAAGACCTGGCCTTGCTTGAATCGATCATGGACACCCTGATCTACCCATTGCGCAACAGCCTAACGCACCGCAAGGCCATTGCCACCGCCATGATCGACCCGCTGACCGGGCTCAGTAATCGCGGTGCCATGGCCATCACTCTGAACCGTGAGATCGATCGCAGCCGCCGCCTGGAGCAAGACATGAGCGTGCTGATGATTGACATCGACCACTTCAAACAGCTGAACGACCGCTATGGTCACCTGGCTGGCGATGATGTGCTACGCAACGTCGCCCGGGCACTGGAAGACTGCGTTCGCGCCTGCGATGCCTGTTTCCGGTTTGGAGGGGAAGAGTTTCTGGTGCTGCTGTCGAATTCCAACCTGCCGCTGGCGCGTCAGGTCGCCGAGCGTATCCGGCAAACGATTCAGACCGTCTGCCGCTCGCCGGATCCGAAAAAGCCAATCACCGTCAGTGTTGGTCTGGCGCACTATGAAAACGAGAACGACTGGCCCGAGCTGGTCACCCGGGCCGACAAGGCCCTGTATCAGGCCAAGGCCGCTGGCCGTAACCGGGTAGTCGCCAGCTACGTGCGCAACCATGAGGGCGAGTGGGTCTGAGACCCTCTTTTAAGCCGTTTTATTTACGGCGAATGGCCCCACTCTTGCGCCGCGGCGCTGTGACTGAGCGGCGCGTCCGCTGATTGGCGACTTTACGTCGGTTAGGATCGTTCTTGCCCTGGACAATTGATTTCCAGGGGGCCGGCTCCAGCTCCACCAACCTGGCCAACTTATCGATCTCACTTTTTGGCAACTCTTTCCAGGTACCGGCCCGTACGTCGGAATCCAGAAACACCGAGCCGTAACGAACCCGCTTCAAACGCGACACTTTCAGGTCCTGACTTTCCCAGAGCCGGCGAACTTCGCGATTGCGACCTTCCATGATCACCACATGAAACCAGGTATTGGCGCCACTGCCCCCAAACTCCTGAATGTCCGTAAATCGCGCCGGGCCATCTTCCAGCTCAACGCCTTCGTGCATGCGTTGGACGTGCTCGGGCTTTACCTCACCCAGCACCCGCACGGCATATTCACGGTCGATCTGACTGGAGGGATGCATCAGGCGGTTGGCCAGCTCACCATCGTTGGTGAACAGCAACAGACCGGAGGTGTTCAAATCGAGACGTCCGACCACGATCCAGCGCTCACCGGGCAGCTCCGGCAGACGGTCGAACACCGTAGGGCGGCCGTCCGGGTCGCGGCGGGTACAAACCTCGCCCTCTGGTTTGTTGTAGACCAGTACTCGCCGGGCCCGGAGATCTTCGACCTTTACCGGCCGACCGTCCAGTTCCAGGGTGTCGTTCAGTCCTACCCGGTCGCCCAGGGATACTGCTTCACCATTCACTTTCACCCGGCCTTCCTCTATGGCTTTTTCCATATCGCGGCGAGATCCCTTGCCCGCCTTGGCCAGTACTTTCTGAATGCGTTCAGTGCTCATGATCATCGTCTCCGCCCGGCTGGTCGCTCTCACGACCGTCCAGCAAGGCTTGTTGTTGTGCCAGTTTTTCCTGAATGATGCGCCATTGCTCTGCTTCGCTCAGCGCCTCTTCGTCCTGTCGTGCTTGTGTCTGTGGTGCTTGTTCCTGAGCTGATTGGTCGGGGCCCGGTGCTTCAGACTCAGGCCTGTCGCTTACCTGATCGTCAGCCCCGGCTTCACTGACTGCCTCCGGTTGCCCCTCTGGCGATGCCTCATCAGCATCGCTCAGATCCAGATCCGGATGGTCGTGCCCCGCACGCTGGGCTTCGAACGCCTGCTCAATGGCATCGTTGACGGCATCCATTTCCGACAGCTCATCGTCGAGCTGTTCGTCAATGAAGGTATTGCCGGTCTTACCGCTGCGCTCGCCCTCACGCAGCTTGTCGACCATGGTGCTGAAACTGATTTCTGCCTGGTCGTCCACGGCACCAACCGAGCGGTCGTCATCCCCTTCCAGACCCAATTGCGGATTAATGTCATCAAGGTCCCGAATCTCACCCAGACTAGGCAACTGATCCAGACTGGTCAGCCCGAAATGGTCAAGGAACTGACGGGTGGTGGCGTACATGGCGGGCCGTCCAGGCACATCACGGTGCCCGACCACGCGCACCCATTCACGCTCCAGCAGAGTTCTTACAATCTGCGTGCTGACTGACACGCCGCGCACGTCCTCGATCTCGCCGCGGGTAATCGGCTGGCGATAGGCGATCAGCGCAATGGTCTCCAGCAACGCTCGCGAGTACCGCTGTGGCCGCTCTTCCCACAAGCGGCTGACCCAGGGTCCGACCGAATGGCGCGTTTGAAACCGGAAGCCGCTGGCGACTTCGACCAGCTCGACACCACCACCTTGATAGTCGGCCATCAACTCCGCCATCAGGGAGCGCAGGCTGCTGCGGTGCGGCCGTTCATAGGGTTCAAACAGAGCGGCTAGTTGCGCAATGGACAAGGCCGTGCCAGCGGCAAACAAGGCCCCTTCGATGATCTGTTTGACTTCCTCGGGCGCATGACCGCCGTAGGGGTCACCCGACTCCAGCTCCGGGTCGGTGTCATCGTCTTCGTCTTCGTCGACGAATTCCGCCCCTGGCAGTGCCGGATCATCCAGTTGCTGGTCATCATGCGCCGCAGGGTCTGAATCCGGCTGACTGGTTGTTTCATCAGACGCCGCTGCGGGTTCCGTACCCTGGTCGTCCGCCGCCTGCAGGGTGTTTGCGGAACCGTCGGCCCCATCGGTATGGGCCCCGGTGGACACCTCGGGTCCGGTGTGATCGTTATGTTCGTCCGTCATTCACTGCGAGCCTTGATGTGGATAGGCGCAAAGGCCTCGTTCTGAACCAGGTCGATCAGGGATTCCTTGGTCAGTTCCATAATCGCCAGAAATGTCACCACCACGCCCAAGCGACCTTCGGCCGCGTCAAACAGGGTGATGAACGGTACGAAGGCAGTGCCGTTCAGTTTTTCCAGCACATCTGCCATGCGTTGCCGGGTAGACAACGTTTCACGCTGAATCTCATGCTCCTCGAACATGTCGGCCCGCGCCAGCACGTCCTTAAGCGCCAGCAATATCTCGCGCATATCAACATCCGGGTGAATGCGCGGTCGCTGGTATTCGGGCTGGTGTTCGTCGGTCGTGTAGATATCGCGTCCGACCCGGGGCAGTTCGTCTAGGTTTTCCGCCGCCGTTTTAAACTGTTCGTATTCCTGCAAGCGGCGAATCAGCTCGGCCCGGGGGTCCTCTTCCTCCTCGTCATCGGCATCGCTGGAGCGCGGTAGCAGCATCCGGCTTTTGATTTCGGCCAGCATGGCGGCCATCACCAGGTACTCGGCGGCCAGTTCAAGCTGCATGCTATGCATCAGCTCAACGTATTGCATGTACTGCTCGGTGATCTGAAATACGTTGATGTTGAGAATATCGAGGTTTTGCTTTTTGATCAGGTACAGCAACAAATCCAGCGGGCCTTCAAAGGCATCCAGAAAGACTTCCAACGCATCGGGCGGAATGTACAAATCCATGGGGATTTGCGTCATCGCCTCGCCATCGATAATGGCAAACGGCATTTCCGACTGTTCTGACTGGGCGCGCTCGCGCAAGCGCTGCAATGCCCGTTCTTTGGGCGTTGCGCCAACCTCGACCACCGGGGCTTCCGAGGGCGTGAACAGTGCGCCAGGCGCAATCGGCCCAGCTATACTGCTGTCATCCCCGGCGGTGTTCAGTTCGCCGTTGTCGTTCGGACTAGCCATTGCGCCTTGCCATCCTGAGTCGGAGGTTAACCGGTCTGGTCATGGTCAGACCCGGAAGGGTTCCACATCGCCCGCCCCTTCGCGCACGATGGTGACGGTATCTTCCAGAAAGCTGATGATGCTGGATTCCTCGAAGCCGCAAAACCCACCGTCAATCACCAGGTCCAGCTCGTGCTGAAGAATATCGCGGATTTCATAGGGGTCGCTCTGGGGCTCATCTTCGCCGGGCAGAATCAGCGTTGTACTCATCATCGGCTCACCCAGTTCCTCCAGCAACGCAGCGGCAATGCGGTTTCCCAGCACCCGCAGGCCAATGGTACGACGCTTCGGGTGCATCATTCTGCGCGGGACTTCACGGGTAGCGTCAAGCAAGAAGGTAATCGGGCCTGGCGTATTGTTCTTGATCAGCCGGAAAGCGACATTATCGACTTTGGCAAAGGTGGAGAGTTCGGAAAGATCGCGACACACCAGCGTCATGGGGTGAGAGTCGTCAATACGACGTATCCGGCGAATGGTATCCAGCGCCTTTTTGTCTTCCATATGACAGCCGAGTGCGTAGGCACTGTCGGTCGGATAGGCAATCACCCCGCCCTCACGAACTATGGCCGCAGCCTGCTTTATCAGCCGTGGCTGGGGGTTTTCCGGATGTATTGCAAAAAACTGGCTCATATTGGCTCCCGCCAAGAGGGATTGTCAGAAGTTTGTACAACAGGCGCACTTTAGCACTAATGCGGGTCGATGCGGAACCGTTTGCAGGGTCAAACGGAAAGACACACCATCACCTAGCTGTTCAACAGGCTGTCCACCAATTTTGGCCCCAAAGACGGCCATTGCGGGTAGAAACCCAGCCTTGCCCAGGGCACCTCGGGCTGATGAAAATCGCTACCACCACCGATCAGGATATCGCGTTCACAGCAATGGTCGACCAACCGTTGGCGCATAGCCGGCGGCATCGCCGGGCAGCTGACTTCCACAGCCTGTCCGCCGGCGGCGGTAAAGTCATCCAGCAACTGCTCCAGCTTACGCCAGGTCAGCTTGTACCGGTGAGGGTGAGCCAGCACCGCCCAACCACCGTTATCAACGATATCTGCCACGGCCTGCTCCAGCTCCGGCCAGGACTGCTTTACATCGCCCACTTTGCCGTTCCCCAACCAACGCTTGAAGGCCTGGGCACTGTCTTTTGCCTGGCCGGTATCGACCAGATAACGCGCTATGTGCGGGCGACCCAGGGTGGCGCCATCGGCCTGGGCGCGAATGGCAGCTTCATCGAGCGTCAGCCCTTCACGCCGCAACACAAACAACAACCGTTCAAACCGGGATTCGCGAGCCTGGTCATAGCGGGCCTCAACGGTTTGCCAGGCGGGTGACATCACATCCATACCAATGCCAACGATATGCACAGACCGCTTCATCCAGACAGTCGACAGTTCAGCCCCGGACCAGAGTCGTAGCGTGTCAGACAAGGTGCCGTGCTCGCGCAGCCAGCGGTAGCCGGCGGCGGTGTCGTGGTCGGTCAACACCAGGTGTTCCAACTGGCGCTCCAGCGCAAGGTCATAGACGCCCTGAGCCGACAGGGTTCCATCCGAAAAGGTGCTGTGGCAGTGCATTTCCCAGGTGTGGGCAATGTTGGTCATAGTATCCTTAATTGTCAGGATTCAGGCTGGTGCCGTATGATGCCTGATTTGTGGACGTTTGTCGGCCACCCCCTGTCTGAGGAGAATGAACCATGTGGTTTTCCATCGTCTGTGAAGACGTTCCCGATAGCCTGGCACGCCGCCAGAGTGTGCGTGCCGAGCACCTCAAGCGGCTCGAGTCACTGAAGGACTCGGGGCGATTGCTCATTGCCGGTCCCAATCCTGCCGTTGAGGCGAACGATCCGGGTGACGCTGGCTTCACCGGCTCGCTGATCATTGCCGAGTTTGATTCGCTGGCCGATGCCCGTGCCTGGGCCGAAGCCGACCCTTATGTCGACGCTGGTGTTTATGCCGAAGTCAGCATCAAACCGTTTAAAAAAGTATTACCTTAACGCAACGTAAGGGGCCTGTTTTGTAATGGCCCTCCGGGTGTAAACTGTTCCGACAGTATATCCATCTGTTTATTAGCCATTTTTATTAACCAACTTCGATATCATGGGAACTGAATTAATGACTGTGCTCTCCAAAACCCGCCTGATCCTCGGTCTGACTCTGGTGCTGATGTTCAGTGGTACTGCCAGTAGCGCTACCTTGTGGCTTATCGATGAGCTTTGGGTCAATGTCCGAACGGGAGCCGGCGATCAGTTCCGAATTTTGAAGACCATTCCATCGGGCACCCGAATGGAAACCCTGCAGGACGAGCCGCAAAATGGCTATTACAACGTGCGCACCGAAGAAGGTATTGAAGGCTGGATTCCGGAGCGTTTTGTGCAGGAAGAACCGACCGCTGAGCTTCAACTGGAAGCTCTGGTGGCAGAGCGAGACCGTTTGCAGGAACAGGTCACAGAGCTCGACGAGCGCTACACCAGTCTGCTGGCCGACCGGGGCGATGTCACCGGTGAGCTGGACACGCTGCGCTCGGAAAACCAGCGTCTGACGACCGAACTGCGCGAGATCACCCAAATCAGCGAAGATGCCATTAACCTCGACCAGCGTAATCAGCAGCTTTCGGAGGAAAACGCCAGCCTGCGCAATGAACTCGATGTCGCCCGGCAAAACCTGGCTAACACCCGCGAAACCCGGGAAAGCCGCATGCTGATCGCCGGCGGCAGCCTGATCGTCATTGGCCTGATCATGGGCGTACTGCTACCGAAAGTTCGCAGCAAGCGCCGCGATAGCTGGGCTTGAGATAAAGTCAACTGAGTGGCACTGGCCCGGATCGGCAACCGGGTGTGCCTCTGTGGGGTCGGCGTAGATCCATCCTGGCGGTCCGACGACTCGGGCCTAGACCGCAGAGGCACACCCGGCCACCGATGCTAGTCGCTTTTGTTTACTCTAAAAATGATGAGCCTTAAGCCAGAGATCTGATCTACCCCAAACGCTGTCACCTTATGTAAATTCGGGCGGACTGATACACTGAAACAAATTCGAACGAGTGGTCCCATGGCCTGGTCCAGCACCCCTATTACCAAACCCCATACCCTGTCCAACCTGGCCGATTTGCTGAGCCAGGGGTTGCTCGGGTCTATGTCCCGCTTCAGTCATTTCCAGATTGTAGAGTGGTGCTCGCGCTTTGGTGACGATTTCGATCACCAGACTGACGATCAGATACCAGCCACCCCGGAGCTTGCGCTGGATATCGCCGACGATGTTGTGGTTCAGTGGGAGCTGCATCTGGCAACCCAGTATACGCTGGAAGATCTGCAACGCTTTTCGATGGACGACGTGGTACTGCCCAAGCAGTATTTCGAGAACTGGCTGAACCAACTGCTGGATTTGCCAGTATCGCACTGACCACCGGGGACAACCGAAATGAATAACCTCAGCGCTGACCCGGACGCTGGCGCAGACGACACAGAGCAAGCCGCCATGCAACGCCCTGACCTGGTGTTCACAGACGCTGGTTCTCCGCGCTCAACTTACTTCGACGACTTCTATTTCTCGACCGACAACGGTTACGCCGAGACCGATTACGTCTTTCTGCAAGGCAACAACCTGGCACAGCGTTTTGCCCAACTGGCTGAGCACAGTCACTTTACCGTCGCTGAAACGGGCTTCGGCACCGGACTGAGTGCTCTGGCTACCTGGGATTTGTTTGAACAAGCCGCTCCTGCCAGTGCCCGATTAACCTTTATCAGTACCGAACGCTACCCCTTGTCGAAACACCAGATTCAGCAGGCCTTGCAGGCCTGGCCTACGCTGTCGGCAAGGGTCGAGCGCCTGGTTGCTGAATACCCGCCCCGCTTGCCGGGTTTTCATGCCGTGGAGTTGAGCGATCGGGTCGGTTTATTGCTGCTATTTGGCGACGCCCAGGACACCCTGAACGATCTGAATGCCCGGGTAGACGCCTGGTTTCTCGATGGCTTCACACCCAGCCGCAACCCGGACATGTGGCAACCGCCCCTCTTTCAATCAATGGCCCGGTTAAGCCATACCGACACGTCCTTTGCGACGTTCACCTCGGCCAGCCAGGTCCGCAACGGTCTTAGGGGTGCCGGTTTCACCGTTTCCCGGCGGCCAGGGTTCGGCAAGAAGCGTGAAATGCTGCAGGGTCGTTTTGCCGGTATTGTGGGGCCGCCTAAGCCGGGCCTGTGGCCGCAAAACGAATGGCATTGGCCCGCTGCCCCGGCATACGCCAGCAATCGCACGGCCATTGTAGTCGGCGCCGGGCTGGCCGGTGCCCATACCGCCCGGGAGCTGGCCTGTCGTGGTTGGCAGGTGACGGTACTGGAACAGGCGGGTGAGGTAGCTTCGGGTGCATCGGGCAACCAGCAGGGCGCTATTTATGCCCGGCTGTCTCACGACGACACGCCGGTGAACCGTTTTTATACCACGGCCCTGCATCTGGCGCAGCGACGCCTGGCGGCCTTGCCAGCGAGCGTGCCGCACCAGCCATGCGGCCTGCTGCAATTGAACCAGGGCAGCAAGGAGGCCCGGCGCTTCAATCACCTGCACCAGCGAAACCCCTTTGCCGGGGAGTTGGCGGAGTGTGTCAGCCAGCCTTTAGCCAGTGAACTGGCGGGCGCAGCCCTGCCCTGCGAGGCGCTGTATTTTCCGGGTGGTGGCTGGGTTCAGCCGCCAGCGCTGGTGCAACACCGGTTGGATCACCCGCTTATTCAGGTACGTACCCATCATCGAGTCACCGCGTTGCACCAGGGTGAAGACGGCCACTGGCAGGTTCATTGCGAGACCGTCGGCGGCGAGCAAACCCTGGTCGCCTCCCAGGTCATTCTGTGCAACGCCTTTCACGCGCAGTCACTGGCACAGAGCCAGTATTTGCCACTGAAACCCATTGGCGGCCAGGTGACTCGCATTGAATCGACCCCGGCCCTTGCGGGACTGAAAGCGGTGATCTGCTCAGACCGCTATCTGGTACCAGCCTATGATGGAGCCCACAGTCTGGGCGCCAGCTTCCACGTCGGTCAAACCGGGCCAGCCCTGAGTCAGCAGGACGATATCGACAATCTGAACAACGCCCACCAACGATTGCCGGGTCTGATCAGTGGCCGAGAAGCGATTCGTGATGCCCGCGCCGGCCAACGCTGCGCCTCACCCGACTACTTTCCGCAAGTAGGCCCCCTGGTCGATGCCGAAGGCTTTACCCTGGCCTACCAAACCGGCCTGACCAAACGGCTGACCCACCGTTTGCCGGAGCCGCCATACTACCAGGGCTTGTGGGCCAACCTTGCCCATGGTTCCAAAGGCCTGTGCTCGATACCACTGGCGTCGCGCGCTCTGGCTGCCTGGATCAACGGCGAGCCCCTGCCTGTCGCCCAGAGCGTGGCCAATCACCTAAACCCGAACCGCTTTATCATTCGCCGACTGATACGAGGACAACGATGAGCCGCTACCGACCGCCGCGTCCGCGCAGCAGCCCTTACACAACGCCCGAAGGTGAAGCCAGAATGCGCGCCGAGCTTCATGAACTGTGGCATGTGGAGCGCCCGCTGGTAACACAGGAGGTGTCAGACGCGGCCAAACAAGGGGATCGATCTGAAAACGCCGAATACATTTACGGCAAAAAGCGATTGCGACAGATCGACAGCCGGGTGCGCTTTTTAACCAAGCGGCTGGAATCGTTGCAGGTGGTGGCCACGCTGCCCGATGACCAGAGCCGTATCTACTTTGGTGCCTGGGTACGGGTGGTCGATGACGATGAGGTCCCCAGGGTAATGCGCTTGGTTGGCCCGGATGAGTTCGATCTTGACCCACGCTACATCAGCATCGACTCACCGATGGCACGGGCCCTGCTGAAAAAAACCATTGACGATGAAATTCGGGTGCAAACACCAGCCGGTGAGACCGAATACTGGGTGACGCACGTCAGCTATCTGGCTCCTCCTCAAGGGGAGGCTTAGGCAGCGCCTTGCTGCTGTCGGGCAGTGGCAGGGCTTCGCGCAAGGCACGCATGCTGCGGATAATCTCATCAGCGGCCAGGTAGGAATAACCCAGGCTTTTGCGCATTTCCCGCGCTTTCAGCCCAGCTTCAAGCCAGGGGTCGACTTTTTTCACGTCAGGTTTCCCAGAATGTTTGAGGAAAGTTTAGCCAACAATAGCCACGGTTGCGAAGTTTTACAGAGACCGCCTTCCACCTGGGACGCTATACATTCAGACCGCCCTCCCCTCTAGCGTGGCAAGCTGCTAAAATACGCGACCCTTTTCGCGACCGGACCCATAATGAGCCGCCTTTTTGTAGACAACCTCACCGTACTCGATTTCAGCTATTTTCACCCAACCCGGGGTGTGGTGGGCGAAAGCTGGATTGTTGACGTCGAGCTGGTGGGCGATCTCAACGACGAGGGCATGGTATTCGATTTTGGCCACGTCAAAAAACTGCTCAAGGCCGCGCTTGATTCGGGCATGGACCACACCCTGGTGCTGCCAGCAAAACTGCCCGGGTTGACGCTGCAGGAAACCCAAAACGGCGAACGCATTCAGGCCGAATTTCGTAACGCCCGGGGCGCATGCCGGTTTCACTATGAATCGCCGCGCGAAGCGGTTTATCTGGTCGAAACCGACGACATCAGCATCGACTCCGTGCGGCCGACGCTGGAAGCGCACCTCAATACCCTGGTGCCCGATAATGTCTCTCAGGTCGTGTTGCGCCTGCGCAGCGAACTGATCGACGGCCCCTTTTATCACTATTCGCACGGCCTGAAAAAACACCAGGGTGACTGTCAGCGTATCTGCCACGGGCACCGGTCGCGCATCGAAATTTTTCGCAATGGTCAGCGTGATACCGAAGTCGAGCGAGACTGGGCGGAACGCTTTCAGGATATCTATCTGATCACCGAAGAAGATATCGTGCACAGCCAGCCCGTTGAGTCGGACCTGGTCCATATCGGTTACGACGCCGAGCAGGGCCGATTTGATGTCTGGTTACCAGAGGCAAGCACCGAAATCCTCAAAACCGACACCACGGTTGAGCTGATCGCCGCGCACCTGGCTAACAGCCTGGCGGCGGAATACCCGCGCGACCGGTGGCGCGTGCGCGCCTTTGAAGGCGTGATGAAGGGCGCTATCGCCGAATCCGGCTCATGACCCCATGACGCCGCGGTGTTACACTGGCGCCACGGCTATCCATTCAATGATTCACTCAAGAGAGCTTCGGAACCGCAGATGACGCTGACTGTTTACAACACCCTGTCCGGCAAGAAAGAACCCTTTGTACCGCTCGACCCGAACAGAGTGACGTTTTACGCCTGCGGCCCTACCGTCTACAACTACATTCACGTTGGCAATGGCCGTTCGGCCGTCGTGTTCGACTTGCTGTACCGGCTACTGAAAACCCAGTTTTCGAACGTCATTTTCGCCCGTAACCTGACGGACATTGACGACAAGATCAACGCCAGCGCCAAAGCCGAAGGCGTCGATATCAAGGCCTTTGCTGACACGTACGCCACGGCCTATCAGGAAGACATGGCAGCACTGGGCAATCTCGACCCCACGCTGCAACCGCGCGCGACTGAACACATCCCGCAGATCATCGACATCATTGAGCGACTGATCGACCGCGATCATGCCTACGCGGCCGAAGGCCATGTTTTGTTCGCCGTCGACTCCATGAAAGACTACGGACAGCTGTCGCGTCGCAACATCGACGACATGCTGGCTGGCGCCCGGGTCGACGTCGCCACCTACAAGCGCCACCCAATGGATTTCGTGCTGTGGAAGCCCTCCAGTGACGACCTGCCGGGTTGGGACAGCCCCTGGGGTCGGGGTCGCCCCGGCTGGCACATTGAATGCACGGCCATGATCATGGCGCATCTGGGCGATACCATCGATATACACGGCGGTGGCAGCGATCTGATTTTCCCGCACCACGAGAATGAAATGGCCCAGGGTCTGTGCTGCGTGCCGGACAGCCAGGGCTATGCCCGTTATTGGGTGCACAATGCGATGCTCGACGTCGAAGGCGAGAAGATGTCCAAATCGCTGGGCAATTTCACGGTGTTGCGAGACGTACTGAACGAGCACCCCGGTGAAGTGGTTCGACTGACACTGTTGTCGGCACATTATCGTTCGAACCTGAATTGGTCGGAACAATTACTGAGCCAGAGCCGCCAAACGCTGGATCGGCTCTACACGGTGTTGCGCGACAGTCAGGATATCGCGGCAGTTGAGCCTGCCGACCTGTCCTCACTGGAAGCGGTTCAGGCGCTGCTGGATGACCTGAACACGCCCAGGGCCATTGCTGCGCTTTATGAATTGACCGGTCAGTTCTTCAAGACGACCGACAACGCCGAGCGCGCCCGGCTGAAAGGCGAGTTAATCGCCATTACCGGCATTCTGGGTATTGCCCAGCAAGACCCCATGACCTGGTTTCATGGCCAGCAGCAAGACGGCCTGCAACCCGAGGCGATTGAAGCTTTGATTCAGCAACGGCAGGACGCCAAAAAGGCCAAAGACTTCGCCCGGGCCGATGCCATCAGAGAGGAATTGAAGCAGGCGGGCATTCTCATTCAGGACACCCGTGAAGGCACACAATGGTCTCGCGAGGCCTGAGCCCGGCGGAGCCTGCATCGTGCTGAAATGGCCGCTGATCGCTCTGGTGAAATTCTACCGACTGGCCATCAGTCCCCTCCTCGGGCCACGTTGCCGGTATTACCCGACCTGCTCCGAATACGCCCTGATCGCTTTGCAGCACCACGGCGCGTTGAAAGGCAGTTGGCTGGCCGTAAAACGCATTGCCCGCTGCCACCCGGGGTGTGAAGGCGGCATCGACCCGGTACCGGGCGTGCCATTACCAGACTATGATGAGCCGCCAGCGGATGATACCCGTCCGCAAGATACCAAACAGAAAACGGACTGCAGCCACGAGGGCCACCGCAATGATGATCGATAAACAAATGCTGAATATTCTGGTCTGCCCGGTCACCAAGGCGCCGCTGCAAATAGACCGGGAAAAGGAAGAGCTGATTTCAACCGCCGCCAAACTCGCCTACCCCATTCGCGACGGCATTCCTGTCATGCTGGAAGACGAAGCCCGGGCGTTGAATCAGGAAGAGTATGAACATTGGTTGTCTAAGAAGAGTTCTTTGGCATAGTTGGCAGTGAGCATTCCCGGAGGCTTACTTTATGCGGCCTCCTTTACTACAGAGGCGAACCGGACTGCCTGGCACATTTACTGAAGGCACGCCGTGATCTCTTCCCCGGGGGCTCGGAGACCACATCCATGCGGTCAAACGGCCCTCAGTAGATGCACCAGGCATTCCTTGGAAAACTCGTGGTTGCATCAAAAGACTAGCTAGCGAATACCCGCAATAGCCCCATCCACATCCATGCCAATTTCCCGCATCCTGGCCAGCTTGTAACGCAAGGTCCTGGCTGAAATGCCCAACTTGTCCGCCGCCCGGTTTTTACGCCCCTGCGTGACCCGCAACGCGTCCAGAATAATCTCGAACTCACGATGCTTCAGGTCAACCTGCATGGATTCATGCACAGCCGCTTCCGGTTCATCAGACTCACCGGCGTGCTCGGCGATGCTAGTCGACATTGCCTCTGATTGATGCGCCATGGCCTGCTGCCGGGCCGGTTCAAAATCGATCAGGTGTTCGCCTTCCAATCCGAGGTCCTGAGCGGTCACCCATTGGCCGGACTGCAAAATCAACGCTCGCTGCAAGGCGTTATCGAGCTCACGAATATTGCCGGGCCAGTCGTAAGCCAGTATGCGGGCTCGGGCAGAATCGTCGAGCATGACACGTGGTTTGTGCATTTTTTTGGCGTGCTTGGTGAGCAGGTGGTTGGCCAGCGGTATCAGATCGCCCCGCCGTGCGCGCAATGGCTGCCACTGCAGCGGGAAGACGTTTAACCGGTAGTAGAGGTCTTCGCGGAATCGACCGGCCTGCACTTCGCGCATCAGGTCGCGGTTGGTGGTCGCCAGTACCCGAACATCGAGCTCAACCACTTTGCGACCACCGATGCGTTCGACTTCGCGCTCCTGCAATACGCGCAACAGTTTCGCCTGCAAGCCCATGTCCATTTCGGAAATTTCGTCCAGCAACAGCGTGCCACCGTTAGCTTGTTCAAACTTGCCGGGCTGGCTGGCAATGGCCCCGGTAAAAGCGCCTTTTTCATGCCCAAACAATGTCGCTTCCAGCATGTTTTCCGGAATGGCGGCGCAGTTGATGGCAACAAACGGTTGCAGCGCCCGGGGCGAGTGCTGGTGAATGTACCGGGCCAGCACCTCCTTGCCCGTCCCGCTTTCGCCGCTTATCAGGGTGGTGCTGTCCGTTACCGCCACTTTACGCGCGAGCATCAGCACCTGCTGGCTTGAGGTTTCATTGGCGATGGGCTCATCGATGGCGGTATTGGGCTGGCTGCCATGGCGCTCCAGCAGTTCAATCAATTGCTCGGGCTGAAAAGGTTTGACCAAGTAATCAACGGCCCCCGCATGCAAGGCAGACACCGCTTTTTCGACCGTGGCGTAGGCGGTCACCAGCAGAAACGGAATCTGGGGCTGGTGTTGGCGCACGTAGGCCAGCAATTCATGGCCATCCATGCCCGGCATGTTTACGTCGCTGACAATGAAGTCGACCTGGTTTTCGTTGAGCCGTACGATGGCCGCTTCACCACAGTCGGCCTCAATGACCTCGTAATCAGACAACTTCAGTGTATCGCTGACCGCCTCTCTCAAACTGGCATCGTCTTCAACAATGAGTACTCGCATGCATTTCTCCTCATATCTGACGGCGATTTGCCGCGCGCCAGGTCACGCTGGCGATTAGCCTTTAACCGGAAAAGTCAGGGCAACCTGTGTGCCCTCTCCCGGCCGACTGTTGATGTGGAACTCACCCTGGTGTGCCCGGGTGACGGCCATGACCACCGGCAAACCCAGGCCAGTACCATGGCTTTTCGTTGTGAAAAACGGTTCGGTGACCTGGTTAAGGGTCGCCTCATCCATGCCCGGACCGTTGTCCGAAATGGTCAGTAACAGTCGGCCAGCTTCCTCGCGGGCAGTGATGGAAATAGCAGGGTTGGACCGTATCGCTTCGAAGGCGTTGGTGACCAGGTTACTCAAGGCACTGACCAGCGCATCTTTCTGGCATTGCAGCTCGGCACCATGGCTCAGGTCTCGCCACTCCAGGGCGTCCGGGTGCTGCCGAATCAGCACCGAGAGGTTGTCCTGCATGGCCAAATACAAGTCGGCTACGGTGACTTTATGAATCAGCTTGCACTCGCCCTTCACGAATACCAGCATATCCTGCACCTGCTGTTCGAGGTGGTGTAACCGGCCTAGCAATTTATCGACAAACTGCTCGCGCACCGGCTGACTCACCCGGGGATTCTTGAGGTTCGAGGCATATAACATGGCGGCTGACAGCGGAGTGCGAATCTGATGCGCGAGTGAGGCGACCATGCGCCCCATCGCCGACAGTCGTTCGTGGCGCGACAGCTGCGCCTGCAGGGCACGGGTTTCCGTCTGGTCGGTGAGCAGTATCAGTTGGCCGGCGTTATCGAGCGCACAGGTTTCAATGCTGACCAGGCGTCCGTCGACCAGTGAAATCTCATGGCCGTCGTCCTGGCGGGGTTTGAAGGCGTTACGGATGATGCGAACCCAGGGCTCGCCGATCAATCGGGGGTTGGCTTCGTTGCGCAACAACGCCTCGGCAGCCGGGTTGATCCGGCCAATACGACCGGTATTGTCGATAACAATTACCCCGGCCGGCAGCAGATTCAGCAAACTTTCCAACTGATCGGCCAGGCGCTCTTTTTCCGACAGCTCCTGCATGCGTTGTTCACTGACGGTCGCCAGCTCACCACTGAGCTCGACAACACGGCTTTCCAGCATCTGGTAGCTTTCGGTCAGTTGCTCGGAAACCTGGTTAAAGGTTGCAAACGCCTGCTTTAGATCAGCAAGCGATTGCTCGGACATGTCGGCCGAGCCTTGCTGCTGATTCAGATTGTCAAATTGTGGCACACCCATGCCGTCTCCCAGTGACCATTTATTGGCGCTTTATAGGGGTTTAGCAAGAGGGGTGCCAATTTGAGCTGCGAGCTACGAGCTGTTAGCTGTTAGCTGTTAGCTGTTAACTCGAAGCTCAAAAACTCTAAACTGATTCACGCTTGTTGATTTTGTATTTGCGCATCTTTTCGACCAGGGTGGTTCGGCGAATGTGGAGCTTTTCAGCCGCGCGCGCCACCACGCCCTGAGCGTCATCGAGTGCCTGCTGGATCAGGTTGCGCTCAAGCTCAGTCAGGTACTCTTTCAGGTCCAGCCCATTTACCGGCAGCAATGCAGCCTGCTCGGAATGGGAGATACTGAACGATTCCGACTCTGGCAAAGCCGGCAATGGCAGAACCGACTCGTCATCATCGTCAACATGCCGGTATTTCAGGGGGAGCTCCTGAACCCCCACCACACCGTAGGGGTGCATGATTGCGAGCCGTTCAACCAGATTTGCCATCTCACGAACGTTGCCGGGCCAGTCATGTCGTACCAGCGACATCACCGCCGCGGAGTTAAAGCGAATCGAGCCTCGTTTCTCGTTCTCCAGCCGGGCAATCAACTCGTTGAGCAAGACAGGAACATCTTCGGAACGTTCGCGCAGTGGTGGCATTTCGATCGGGAAAACATTCAGCCGGTAATAGAGGTCTTCCCGAAAGGTATTCTCCTCAATCATCTGCTCAAGGTTACGGTGCGTCGCCGCTATGACCCGAATATCGCAGTTAAACGTCTTGTTGCCACCGACCCGTTCAAAGGTTCGCTCCTGCAACACCCGCAGCAGCTTCACCTGCATGTTCAACGGCAAGTCCCCAATTTCATCGAGAAACAGAGTGCCGCCCTCGGCCATTTCAAAGCGGCCGGCCCGGGAAGTAATGGCCCCGGTAAAAGCGCCCTTTTCGTGACCAAACAGTTCGCTTTCAATCAACTCAGCCGGAATGGCCCCGCAGTTGACCGGTACGAAAGGCTTGTGACGACGGTGGGAGTTGTAATGCAGGTTACGCGCAACCACTTCTTTACCGGTGCCGCTTTCCCCCTGAATCATGACCGTAACTTCTTTGTCAGCCACCTGAGTCATCATTTCGCGAACTTGCTGCACGCCTCGGCTCGTGCCGACCAGCGAGCGGAACAAATTCACTTCCCGACGCTGGCCCCGGCCACGCGTCAGATCAAACTGCTCGCGGTACATCTGGGCGCGGTGCAGGGTATCGAGCAATTTGTTGTAAGTCGGAGGCATCGACAGCCGGGCAATAACCCGGTGACGCAAGCTGTCGTCGAGCAATTCAAACTCTGGGTGTTCAGACATCAGAATGACGGGCAAGCCTTCATCCCAATCCGCAACAGCCTGAACCATTCGAGCCAGCGACAGCTGGGTTGAACCCACCACGACTGCCACCAGTTCATCGGTTCCACCCAATTCAGCAACAGCCTGCTCCTGCCAGTTGTCGCTGCCCAGGGTAACGTTAACCTCACCCAAAAAATCCAGAATAACCTTAATGTCCCGACGACGTTGATCATCATCGTCTACTACCAGGAGCTTAATTTCACGCCACATTGGGAACATTTCCTCACATCAAAACAGCTGAGATGGCACCAGGCCCGACATTCCACGTCAGGAATTTGACTGTATTGAAACAGTAAAGACCGAGACTCACGCCCTGTCAAACTCACGGCGGTTCCGGAGAAAACGCGCCAAAAACCCGATAATGCCTTTATTTTCAGTGGCTTACCATAGAAAAACACTGAGTTCCATGCAGCAGCACACAGAATGTAACAGAGGATTACCGAATTCAGGATGGAAACCGACAGGAACACGCGTCTATAAGCGCTCAAGAGTGGCCAACGCCCCGCAGCCGGGACCGATGACCTTTGGTAATTTCAGTATTAACCCGACAGGGCCATGGCAACCCTAGCCGGAGGCAGGGCCGGCAATTATCCGGCGTTGTTGCCGCAATTCTGTCGCCTGAGCGGTACGGCTTTGCTGCAGCTCCGACAGGCTTGCCAGCACAGACACATAGAGTTCGAGCAGACATTCGATGCGACGCTTCAGAGCAGAACTTGCCAGGCCGGCGTTCAGTACCTGATCATTGATAATCGTCAGGATATCGTTGACGGCATCGTCCCAGCGCTCCAGTTCATCCAGCGATTGCATGTCCTGCAGCTCAAAGCCCTGAACAATCAGATCATTGGTCTGAGCCAGCAGGGTATCTTCCGACACCCTGAAGGGCCGATTGGATGTGGTTTGCACCATCGCCATGTTATTCACCTGGCCGGTTCTGAGCCAGGGTTTCATCGCGTATGGCATCCCATGACGATTTGATCTGCGACAGTAATCCGGCTACTTCGTCCAGAATCGCCTCATCATTGCGCGCATTGGCTTCAAACAGGCGACGCAACATGTAGTCGTACAACCGCTCAAGGTTCAGCGCCAACTCGCCGGTATCGGTGTTCAGGCTGTCCTGCAGTCCACCAACAATGTCGATCGCAGAGTTAATCATTCTGGATTTCTTGTCGTACTCCTTACGAGCCATATGCCCCTTGGCGGTGGATATCCGGGCAAGCGCACCTTCGAAAAGCAGTTGAATCAGCTTATGGGGGTCGGCGTCCATGATGGAGGTTTCAGTACTGACCGACTGATACTGCTTAATCCCCTGTGCGTACATAGCGTTTCCTCTCAGACCACTGGATGTTTTTTTCACCACAGCCTCCCCGGTAAACATTGATCTGCCTTGCCCCGGGAGAGCATCTGGATACTCCCCACGTGGCTCCGCGCGCATCACTGATCGCCGAACAAGCTTAATCCATGTAGCGGCACTGTGCTGGAATTGTTGAGTGTTTTTTTGAGACGCGACACCGGCTATCGAGCAGCGGCGGATTACGGTCAGTGTAAAACTGGCACAGCCTTGGCAATACCTCTGTCAATGAACGAAAAAACGGCCAGTCTCTCGCCAAACCGGAGAGTCATTGCCGCTTTTTCACGACCGGCGGCCACATTTTGACCGCCAGACACTGGCAGCGGCCTGGCCGCTCACCCATAAAGGTGCGTTATGAGACACTCATCGCAGGCGCTGGCGACACCGGGGCAGACATCGGCTCTGTCGACGGCGACACCAACCGACACCCTGGCTGAACTGGATCAACAGGCGCGGCACTATTACGAGCTGAGCCTAAGCGACCGGGTGAGCAATGAGCACACGGCCCAGTACCGAGGTCAGGCTCGGGCGATCGCCCAACAGTTGCTTGACCGTCAGTCCAATTATTCGCCGGCACTCAACCTGCTGGGACGTATTGCCCTGGACGAGGGCTTTTACGAACGGGCCGAGCACTACCTGCAATTTGCCCTGAACCAAACGCCGAACGATGCCGGCTGCTGGTATTCTCTGGGTCACGTAAAGCTGGCTACGGGTCACTACGACGACGCTCTCGCCCATTTTAGCCGCAGTCTGGAGCTGGCGCCCGGAGAAACCCGGGCAGCCACCTCACTGGTATACACCTTTGCGCGTCAGGGCAACGTGGTGCAGGCGTTTAACGGCTACCGCCAACTGTTTCAGCTACACCCCAACGACGCGCACATCCGCGCCAAGCTGTTTGAAGTGTCCCGACATATTCAGGCCGACAGCTACCAGCCTGCGTTGGCAGACGACGTCGTTCGCTGGCTGAAACTCGACAAAGTCGATCACGATGGCCTGGCACCGCTCACCGCCTCGCTGCTGCGGCACAAGTATCAGCTTGACGACCCCAATGCCGTCGTAGACCTGCAGGATCTTGCCCGGGACGATATGCTCGGTCTCGCACTGAATACGCTGTACTTCAGCCAGGCAGAGCTGGAGGACTTTCTGATTCAGGTACGCAAGCAGGTATTGCTCAATTGCCTTGCCCAGCAATTCTCTGACCCGGCGCTGTTGCGCCTGGCTGCGGCGTTTGTGGTGCAGGGCATCCACAATGAACACGTTTGGGCGCAGGATGACGAGGAGCAATCTCTGCTTAACGCCTTGCGGGAGTTACTGGATACCGCACTGTCTACCCCCGAGCCACAACCAGCCGACCTGACCAGCGCCTTGCTGATGTATGGCATGTACGAGCCACTGCACCAGGTAGCACACAGTGAACAGCTCGCTCGCATAGCCTTGAACCGCTGGCCAAGTTATGTCCGGCCAATCATTCGCCGCTGCGTTATTGAACTGCAAGATGAACTGACACTGGCCAAAGACATTGAACAGTTGACGCCGATCCGAGATAGCATTTCTCGCGAAGTGCGTCAGCAATATGAAGAAAACCCCTACCCGCGCTGGCTGCATTTAGGCTACAACACCCCAACCAATTACGGTCGAGCGCTTGAAGCTGAACTGGAAGG
This sequence comes from Saccharospirillum alexandrii, assembly GCF_004000275.1. Taxonomy (GTDB): domain Bacteria; phylum Pseudomonadota; class Gammaproteobacteria; order Pseudomonadales; family Natronospirillaceae; genus Saccharospirillum; species Saccharospirillum alexandrii. The sequence goes on along the minus strand of NZ_RCIP01000001.1, from coordinate 472,925 downwards.
CTTCAGGGCGCCGCAGTTCTTCAACATGGGGACGATAAAAATCCTGGTGGCCGGCTCAGGAACGGGCCGGCATGCCCTGCATGTAGCCCGCTATTTTCGCAACGTAGAAGTAACCGCCGTTGATCTCAGCGCGCGCAGCCTGGCCTACTCAAAGCGTATGGCCGAGCGCTATGGCATCCACAATGTTCGCTTTCTGCAAGCCGACATTCTTGAACTGGACCAGCTAGACGAGCGCTTTCATGTGATTGAATGTTCTGGCGTACTGCACCACATGAGCGAGCCGGAACAAGGGCTAAAAGCACTGCAACGCCGGCTGGAAGCCAATGGCCTGTTGAAAATCGGACTCTACAGTGAACGCGCCCGAAGAATCGTCAGCCAGGCTCAGGGGCAGATAGCGCGTCTGGGGTATACCGCCCGTCAGGCAGACATCCGACGCTTTCGCGAGCACCTGCTGCAAAAACGGTTGGAGGGAGACTACAGCGCCCTGCTAAAAAGCCGCGATTTTTACTCCACCAGCGGCTGCCGGGATCTGCTGTTTCACGTTCAAGAGCATTGCTACTCGCCCGCCCGTATCAAAAGCCTGCTCGATCAGAATGCGCTCAAATTTCTGGGGTTTGTGTTGTCGCCCGAGGCCCGACGGACGTTCCTGGCCAGCGTGAACAACCAGCGCCCTGCCCTGACCAACCTGAACGACTGGGAGGCGTTTGAGAAATCCCATCCGGACACCTTCGCCAGTATGTTGCAATTTTATGTGCAGGCGCAGGATTGAGAATCAGCAGCCCGCACGGATGCGGGCTCGCTGCAACGGCCATCAATTACTTTGCTGAGGTTCCGGGCTTGCTTCCGGCTCGGCTTCGGCCATGTGAATGGTGTGAGTCGGAAAGGCAAATTCGGCCCCATGGCCTTCAACAATATCGATGATTTTCAGCAGGATATCCTGTTTGATTTCATGAAATTCTTTCCACACCACCGTCTTGGTAAAGGTGTAGATGAAGAACTCAATCGATGAAGCGGCAAACTTATTCAGGTGCACCATCAGCAACTGATCCTGATCAATCGCTTCGTGCTCTTTCAACATGGCTTCCACGTCGGCAACAATGGCAGCCACTTTTCCAGCGTCGCAATAACGTACCCCAATGTTCTCGTTGATCCGGCGATTGAACATCCGCGACGGGTTCTCAACCGTGATGTTGGCAAAGGTGGCATTGGGCACATAAATGGGTCGCTTGTCGAAGGTTCTGATGCGAGTCAGACGCCAGCCGATATTCTCAACGGTCCCCTCAATCTCCTGGTCCGGCGACCGGACCCAGTCGCCTACCCGAAAAGGCTGATCCAGGTAGATCATCAGGCCACCAAAGAAGTTGGCCAGTAAATCCTTGGCGGCAAAACCCACAGCGATACCGCCAATACCGCCAAACGCCAGCACACCGGATACGCTGAACCCGAGACTCTGCAGTACTACCAGTGCTGAGGTGATCAGCACAGAAAGCCGCATCAGTTTGCCAAGTGCAGAGGCCGTCGTGGCATCCATGGGCTTTGAAGCGTGGTTCGGGTCCTGAACCATTTCTTCGCCCTTGCGGATGAAACTGACCATAAACCAGGCAAACACCAGCACAAAAGTCACCGACCGTACCGGGTCGACAAAATCGAAAATGGGCTCGTTAGAGACTCGACGAACCACATCCGTCGCCAGCAACAGGCCATTCAACCAGATGAAAAGCCTAACCGGCTTGCGCGCCGCGCCAATCAGCAGATCATCCCAAAAGGTGTTTGTCCTCTTTGCCGATTTTTCCAGCTTGTCGAACACCTTCTTGGTAGCATAACTGACCAGTGTGGTCAGTAACACAATCACAAATACCTGAATGATCCAGGTATGCTCTTTACCGATATTCAACGCGCTGGTCACCCAACTGACCAGTGTTTCCATGTCCATCTGACGTCAGACCTCTAAACCGAATATTGATTAAAACCGGCCCGATAAGACGAGCCCGCCACAGGCATCGCAATGTACCGGCTAAACGTATAAAAGTGTAGGTTGGGATAAAATGGGACGTGCCCGGCGTCCGACAGGCCCCTAGGCGGCGGCTTTGCGAACCGTTGGCAGCCAGCCTGTCATCAGCTTGATCCAGGCATAGGCTGAAATTGAGCCGAACAAAATGACGGTGGACATCTCGAAACCGGAGTCAACCAGCAAAACGATCAGCCCCAACTGAACGGCATACCCGCTGAGCAGGGCGCACCAGCGGCAAAATACGGAGGAACGCGACCATTCGTACCAGCAGACCAGTGGCACAAACAGAAAGGCGACGCCCCATTGGCAAGCCTGAAAGAAAGAGACTAGTGAGAAAGATTCAATCATATGGGCATTCTAACGCCTTTAGGCCCGCCATTACAGGCCTCCAGACGATCTTTAACGTTAACTGACGCACAGTTCAGCCATTAACAGGGCCTATTGACTCATTGGCACTTCCAAATTGTGACGAAAGTCACCATTAGAATCTCCCGGCTCAGCAGTCGGATAAGTACCAGTCAATGACCGGGTGAGTGCAGGCTCACCAGAACCGCCGAGGCATGATAATATTGCCGGAAACAGACATGAGCGCTGCAAAGCGGATTCAACCGGCAAATTACGTGAGCCTCTGATGAAATGGCATTTTGGACACAAGCTCGCCCTGATCATGACCATGCTGGTCTTACTGGCGTCGTGCATTCTTGGCTATACGCTGGTGTACCGACAATTTTCAATGATGCAGACTCAGTTTGTAGACACCGGGAACAGCCTGTCATCGCAGCTGGCGGCCGCCTCGGTTGAGCTTGTGTTCACTGAAGACCAGCTCAGCCTCGCCAGCCTGGTATTTTCACTCAGCGACCAACCCTCTGTCGTCGCCGCCAGCGTGGTAAACCGGGATGGCGACGTGCTGGCAGAAGCCGGATCTTCACTGCCTGCCGTGAATGCAGACCAGGCTTATCGCAGCCAGGGTCAGGTTGAAACCAACGAAGAAACGGTGTGGTTCTATTCTCCTGTTGTGTTCCGGGGTGTCAGCGGCGGTGCTGCCTGGGTAGGTCTCGACCGGTCCGAGATGATTGCCGGTCAGCGTTCAATTGTTCGTTCCGGTATCGTCGTCGTCATTCTGCTGGTGTTATCCATTACGCTTATCGCGATTCGTCTGGGCCAATCGCTGGCCAAGCCGGTACGCGACCTGATAGAGGGGACACGCGCCATCGAGTCTGGCCACTATGGCTTTCGAATTCGTGGCCAGCACCAGGGAGAATTCAGCGACCTGACCCAATCGTTTAACCACATGTCAGCCGAACTGGAACAGAAACAACGGGTTGAACAGTTGTTCTCCCGCTTTGTCAGCGACCCGGTCGCTGCCCGCTACATGGCTCAGGATAATGTCGAACTGGCCCGGGAAGGCAAACGCGTCGATGCCAGCATTCTCTTTGTCGACCTGGTGGGTTATACCGCGTTCAGCGAGGGGCGCCACCCGGAGGAGACCGCCGAAGTGCTCAATCTCTACTTCACCGAGTTCGCCAACACCTGCCACGAATTCCACGGCAACGTCGATAAATACATCGGCGATTGCGCAATGCTCGTGTTTGGCTGCCCGCAATCGGACCCCGAACATCGCTTCCACGCCATGGAGTGCGCCCTGCAAATTCGCGATCGAATCACGGCCATGAACCAGCAGCGCGCTCAGGCCAATCAACCCTGCCTTACGATTCGCGTCGGGGTGAGCGGCGGCACGGTACTGGCGGGTTTGCTCGGCTCTCATGAACGAATGCAATATACGGTCATTGGTGAGCCCGCTAATCTGGCTTCCCGCCTCTGTGACCTGGCAGATTCAGGCCAGGTGGTTACCGACGGAAATTTCTATTCGATGCTCAATCAACGGCATCCCTTGCTTACCCATTCCAATGAATGGCACCAGATCAAGGGTTTGCAAAGCAGTGTGAACGTGTTGACCGTTGATGCCTGGGCCGACGATCCAGCCAAAATAGCCCGCGATGATGCCGGAGCAGATTCTGTTGCCGAGCCAAGTACCGGGGAGTCACAGTCATGATCCGCCTGTTTCTGATGGTAAGCGTCGCCCTGCTGCTGGCCGGCTGCGCGCAGTTTTACGCACAGCAAAGCAATGTCAACGAACAAGTCGATGCCTGGGTTGAAAACCACCAGTACGATAAAGCCCTGGCGACCATTAATGCCATGGACCCCGATCACGAGACGTACCAAGAACTGCGCCAGCGTTCGAGCGTTATTGAACAAAGACGATCCGACTACATCGACGAACAGCTCGACAGCGCCAGCCGCCACGAAGCCGATAACGACTGGGCAGGTGCTATTGCGGTACTGGACGCGGCCCTGGCCAATCTGCCGGAAGCGCCGGAATTACTGTCTCAGCGCCGCGAATACGATCAACGTCGTCTGAACAGCATCAACCGCAGTGAAAATGCCATTCTGCTGGCCCGGGCCCGTTACTTGCTGGCCATTCGCGACAGCGAAGAGAACCTGCTGAAAGCAACGCCCAATAACTTTTTTACCCAGCAACGCTACCGAACCTTTCAACAAGAGCTGAAAACCACTTCACGGCAACTCTATGCCTCCGGCCGGCAAGCGCTGTATGAAAACGACTCGTTTCGTGCGGTGCAGGCGTTAAGCCTGTCGAACCGGCTGTCGCCCAATGAGTTGAGCCAGGAATTACTGAACAGCATTCAGCAGGCCCAGCAGACGGAACGCCAGGAAGCCAGAACCCAGGAGGCGGCTGTCGCTGAACAGCAGTGGCCGCAACTGGAAGAAGCCTTTGCGTTGAGCCTGTCCCTGAACGACCTGACGGGCGCAAGACGCTTGCTCAATGAAATGACGGAACTCGACCCTGAAAAATCGGAGCCGATGCGTGACGAGCTGAATACCCGCCTGGCCAGCGAATCCGCCCTGCTCAAGGAACGGGGTGAATTACTCTACAGCCAGGGTTTTCTGGGCGAGGCGCTGGATGTATGGGAAGAAGCCCTGACTCTGACGCCCAATGACACCGAGCTGCAAGCCAATGCCGAGCGGGCCAGAACCTTCCTGACGAATTTGGATCGCTGGTCAAACTAGTGGCTCAACGGGCTTTAACCTGAACCTCCCCACAACGACTGCACCGTAACCGTGTGACCAGTTTTCCAGCTTTCACATCGAACTGAGGCTGATTATCGACCTCCCAGCGGTGATGGCCATGCCTGCACAGGGTAATAGCTTTGGCTTTTTTCTTTCGCGCCTGCTTGCGAGCGGCGTCCAGCGAGCGAATATCGGCCATGACTGGCTCCTCGAATTTTACCCGCCCAGCTTATCAAAAAGCCGGCCGTTTCCGGTATACTGCGCGCCCACAACGAAATGCGAACCCGATTCAGGTCCTCTATGCTCGATGCCAAAGCCCTCGCCCAGCTTCAATCTCTAAAAAGTGACATCAAGTCCACTACGCCCGAACCTCTGGTCATGCGCGGCACTATTAAGGGGACCGGCCGCAGTTTCGGCTTCGTGATCGCTGCCGACGCCACCGAATATTTTCTACCGCCCGATACCATGGCCAAAGTGTTCCCGGGCGATGAAGTCGAGTTCACTGTTGCGGAAACCACTGAAGGCAAGGTCATTGCCGACCTGGTCACGCTGGTGTCGTCACCACTGACCGAGTTTATGGGCCGCTATGTCGTACGCGGCAAAGCCCAGGGTGTTGAACCCGAAGTCATCGGCCATGCCAAATGGCTATTTGTACCACCCAAAAAGACCGCCGACGCCGCCAATGGCCAATGGGTAAAAGCCAGGGTAACCCGCCACCCCTGGGAAACCGGCAAAGCCCAGGCTGAAGTGATCAATGTCATCGGCAGTGAAGAAGAGCCCGGTACCTGGCACGCCATTGCCATTGAAAAACACCAGTTACCCGGCGACTTCTCAGCCGAAGCACTGGCGGCTGCAGAGGCGCTTGATGAAAGCCTCATCGATGCAGTCAGGGAGGGTCGAAGCGACTTGCGCGACATTCCCTTTGTCACCATCGACAATGCCTCCACCAAAGACATGGATGATGCCCTCTACGCCGAAGAAACCGACGATGGCTGGCTATTACGCGTTGCCATTGCCGATCCGGCAGCGTGGTTCGCGACAGAGTCTCCCCTTGAGACCGAAGCCCGGCAGCGCCTAACCACCACCTACCTGCCTGGCCGCCCGATCAGCATGCTGCCCGAACGCCTGGCCAACGATCTGTGTTCACTGACCCCCAATGCGGACCGGTTGGCACTGGTGTTTCACATCCGCGTCGCCACCGATGGCAGCCTCAGCAAACTGGCCATCACCCCGTCGGTGATACGCAGCAGTGCCAAACTGAGCTATCAGGAAGTCAGCGAATGGCTCGACGGCGCCGCCCCAATTCCGGCTGCTCACTGGCACCTGGAAACGCTCAAACAATGCTGCAAAGCCCTGTTCGACTGGCGCAAGAGCAACGCCCTGATCATGCAGGAACGGCCCGACTACCGGGTTAAAGTCGATGAGCAATTGAACGTCACCAGCGTGGTCAAAGAAGAACGCAACACCGCCAACAGCCTCGTCGAAGAGAGCATGCTCGCGGTCAATCGCATTGCCGCCGCCTGGCTGTCCGAAGACAGCGCCCTGTTTATGACCCACGCCGGTTTTCGGCCTGACCGAGAAGAAGAACTCAAGGGCCTGTTGCGGGAGTTCGCCAACGACGTCGCCGATACCGATGGCCATGAGCCGGAAGGCTTCAAGTCTATTTTGCGCGCTGCTCGCACGGTCGAAAACTTCCCGTTGCTGAGCGTACTGCTAAAGCGACTGGAGCGCGGAGCCTGGTCCAACACCACAGCGCCCCACTTTGGCCTCGGTTTCGACCACTACACCACCGTCACCAGCCCAATCCGCAAATATACGGACCTCGTCCTGCATCGGCTGATTCACGCCAAATTGGCGGGCCAGCCTTTCACTCTGCCCGCCGGGCTGACCGACGACCTCAACGAGCGTCTCGGCAACAGCCGCAAAGCCGCCAACGAAGTTGAAAACCGCCTGCGTCTGGACTGGCTTAGCCAGCAACCTGAGCAGACCTGGCAAGCCACCGTTGTCCATATCAACTCAGGCGGCATCATCGCCCAACTCGACGACAACGGAGCTGCCGGCTTTATCGACCTGCGCGGACAAAAGAAAAAACTGAGCTATGACCCGTTGCGCATGATGATGAAGGGTGAAGACAAGAGCTTTATGCTGAACCAGCCGCTGGCAGTAACCATCGCCAAAATTGAGGGTGATAAGCTCGAATTGAGTCTGGTGGAAGAAAGCCAGCCAGACCCTGGCGTCTCGAATTAACACCAATCAACCCTTGCCGTCGGCAATTCATGGTATTCGACCGCTGAGATAACCAAAGGAGTGCCAGGTACGCCTGGCACCGGGGTAGTGACGATCGACGCGCGCGATTACACAATGGATTTCGGACTCAGGCCAGCCACCCTACTATTCACCTCATGAATACAGGGTATAAGGTACCATTACTTAACTTTTGTGCTGTTTTTCACTAAACTGCGCCTCGCTTATGCTCAGCCAGTCCCGGTTGTTGACGCATGCGTCCGGTGTTTCAGGCAACCCGTTGCCCTGCCGGCTCAGCCGCGCCGCAACCCCTTCACTGTTGGAGAATTAACCGTGCTAGAAGCCTATCGTAAACATGTCGAAGAGCGTGCCGCTCTTGGCATCCCCGCCAAGCCGCTGACCGCCGACCAGGTAACCGCGCTGGTGGAGCTGCTGAAAAATCCGCCTGCGGGCGAAGAAGCCTTCATCAAAGATCTCATCGTCAACCGGGTACCACCCGGCGTTGACGAAGCGGCCTATGTAAAAGCCGCTTTTCTCTCGGCCATCGCCAAAGGCGAAGCCGAGTGCCCGCTGATCGACGCCGCAGAAGCCGTGCAACTGCTCGGCACCATGCAGGGTGGTTACAACATCGAAACCCTGGTTGGCCTGCTGACTGACGACAAACTGGCTGAAGCCGCCGCTGAAGAGCTGAAACACACCCTGCTGGTGTTCGATGCCTTCCACGATGTCGACGAGCTGGCCAAAGCCGGTAACGCCGCTGCCAAGAGCGTCATGCAATCCTGGGCTGATGCCGAGTGGTTCCTGAACAAGCCCGACGTCCCTGAGAAACTGACTCTGACCGTGTTCAAAGTCACCGGTGAAACCAACACCGATGACCTGTCACCGGCGCAGGACGCCTGGTCACGCCCGGATATCCCGCTGCACGCCCTGGCCATGTACAAAATGAGCCGCGACGGCCTGACCCCCGACAAAGAAGGCGAAATCGGCCCAATTCAGCAAATCGAAAAGCTGAAAGAAAAAGGCCACTCCATTGCTCTGGTGGGCGATGTGGTCGGTACCGGTTCCTCGCGTAAGTCGGCCACCAACTCGGTGCTGTGGCACACCGGTGAAGACATGCCGTTCGTGCCGAACAAGCGCACCGGTGGTTTCGTGCTGGGCAACAAGATCGCTCCCATCTTCTTCAACACCATGGAAGACTCCGGCGCCCTGCCAATTGAAGTGGACGTCAACGAGCTGAACATGGGCGACGTGATCGACGTCTACCCTTTCGCCGGCAAAGTTGAGCGAGATGGCAACGTCATCGCCGAATTCCAACTGAACACCCAGGTGCTGCTCGATGAAGTACGCGCCGGTGGCCGTATTCCGCTGATCATCGGCCGTGGTCTGACCGACCGTGCCCGTGAAGCCATGGGTCTGGAACCCAGCACTGTCTTCCGTCGCCCGGGCGCGGTAGCCGACAGCAAAGCCGGTTACACCCTGGCCCAGAAGATGGTCGGCAAGGCCTGTGGTTTGGAAGGCGTTCGCCCGAACCAGTACTGCGAACCCAAGATGACCACCGTTGGCTCACAGGACACCACCGGCCCGATGACCCGCGATGAGCTGAAAGACCTGGCGTGCCTGGGCTTCTCGTCCGACCTGGTGATGCAGTCGTTCTGCCACACAGCGGCCTACCCAAAACCGGTCGACATCGAGACCCAGCACACCCTGCCCGACTTCATTAAGAACCGTGGCGGTGTCTCCCTGCGTCCGGGTGACGGCATTATCCACTCCTGGCTGAACCGCATGTTGCTGCCCGATACCGTCGGTACCGGTGGCGACTCCCACACCCGCTTCCCGATGGGCATCTCCTTCCCGGCCGGTTCTGGCCTGGTTGCGTTTGCTGCGGCCACTGGCGTTATGCCGCTGGACATGCCGGAATCGGTTCTGGTGCGCTTCAAAGGCAAGCGCCAGCCTGGCATCACCCTGCGCGACCTGGTGCACGCCATTCCTTACGCCGCCATCAAAGAAGGCCACCTGACCGTTGAGAAGAAAGGCAAAAAGAACGTCTTCTCCGGCCGGATTCTGGAAATTGAAGGCCTGGAAGAACTGACCGTTGAGCAGGCATTTGAGCTGTCTGACGCTTCAGCAGAACGCTCCGCCGCCGGTTGCACCATCACCCTGGGTGAAGACTCGGTTGCGGAATACCTGCGTTCCAACGTCGTTATGTTGCGCTGGATGATCTCCAACGGCTACGGCGATGCCCGTACCCTGGAGCGTCGCGCCAAGGCGATGGAAGAGTGGCTGGCCAACCCGAGTCTGATGCGTGCCGACAAAGATGCCGAATATCACACTGTCATCGAAATCGACATGGATGAAATCAAAGAGCCGATTCTCTGCGCCCCGAACGATCCGGACGATGCCCGGACCCTGTCTGACGTCGCTGGCGAGAAAATCGATGAAGTGTTTATAGGCTCGTGCATGACCAACATCGGTCACTTCCGCGCCGCCGGCAAGCTGCTCGACGCCCACAACGCGCCGATCGCCACTCGTCTGTGGGTTTCCCCGCCGACGAAGATGGACCAGGCCCAGTTGATGGAAGAAGGCTACTACAACATCTTCGGCCGCGCCGGTGCCCGCACCGAAATGCCGGGTTGTTCACTGTGCATGGGTAACCAGGCACGGGTAGCGGCCAAGTCAACCGTGGTTTCCACTTCAACGCGGAACTTTCCGAACCGCCTGGGCGATGGTGCCAATGTGTACTTGGCCTCTGCCGAACTGGCCGCCATTGCCGCCCTGAACGGCAAACTGCCAACACCAGCCGAGTACCTGGAAATCGCCAACAAGATCGACAGCATGTCAGCGGATATTTACCGCTACCTGAACTTCGACAAGATGGAAGATTTCATCAAAGCTGCCGATTCGGTGATTGCTACTTCAGCGGCTTAATTGGCCGAGTGAAACGAAAAAACCCGCCTCGGCGGGTTTTTTTATGGCTAAGATTCAGAGGTCTGATTCCAGCACTGCCCTTTCCACCCTTCTCTCAACCATCGAGGGTCTACGTTAGGGCGAAAACGGCAGCGGTTACTGCTTACCAGTAATACCCGCCGCCAAAATCTCAAACTGCTGACTTAAGAAATCCTCAGTTGTTTTTAACTGGGCCACGATCTGGTCGTTGAACAAAAATTTGGCTTTCAGGCGCTTCTCCTGGGCTTCCAAACGCGCATCGAGACGCTCTCTGTCTTCGGTGATCCCTTCCATATCCCGCTCCAGAGCTTTCTCGCGACCAGTAATCAGCCCACTGCTGTCCAGAAAACTTTTCATGGTTTTATCCAAGCGGGCGAAAATGCCTTCGATCAGCGACACACTGCCACGGTCGCCGGTGCCTGAGCCTTCGACCCGGAGTACAAGGCCTGCTGCAGGGTCTTTGGTTCCAACTGCGTCTTTACCCTTAACACCCTGGGTAGAAGTGGTAAAACCAAAGACATCGATTGCCCCTGCGTCTATTTCAGAGACGCGAACCGTCGACTCAGCACCTTTGCTAACTGAGAAAATACCGAATGTTGAGGTGTCCGGATCATACTGAACGTCGACAGCCTTATTGTTACCCGCCAGTGTTGCGTCTGCGTTAATCGCTCGTTTCAGCTCAGCGGCCAGAGCATTGCCAGTCGTATACACACCGCTATTCAGGGTGATTTCACCCGATGTCTGACCGTCGATAACCACTTTTAGGTTGTCATTCGTCCCATCGATCGTCACCGGACTCGTGAAATCAGCGCCGGTGCCACCCAACAAATACCCATTGGTGGCGCCTTCATTGCCCTCACGGGCAGTCAGCAGCTGACCCCTACCCGTTGCTTCGACTCCATTGATGGTGCCCTTCACATCCTGGCCACGCGCGGGTTCTGATTCATTACCGGTATTCAATGAAAACCCCAACTGAGCCGCCGCTGTCAGATTGACGGCATCAAACTGAACCTGGGTATCGTTGCCAAAACTGACGACAAAACGACCATTTCCGTCGTCGTTCTGCTCGTAACTGACGTTGGCCTGGCTATCAAACCCCTGGTAATTCCCAACAGCCAGGCCAAAGCCATCGGCACCGTTGATCAATGGTCCCTGATCGGACAGCCCCAGCGAACCAGCACCCGCAGTCTCGGAAAGCTCAATCATGGCACTGGCACCGTAGGTGGCCAGCGTCGGCTCTCCGTTTTTGGACAACGTCTCAAAATAGAGCTGACCGCTGCTGTCCAACCGAGCCTTCACATCGCCCGCCTGAAACTCCCCGCCACCACCAGCCTGCGACAAACCAGTATCAAGCGCCTGCTGGATAACAGCCAGATTCGAGACTCCATCATTGGAGCCCGTGGTGCCATCGCCATCGACGGTCACATCAATTTCCACACCGTCAACCGTTAAACGGAACGTCGCCGGGCTGGCACCAAAATCAACGCCGGTCGACAAATCCACACTACCCGACGCTGTTGTCGCACCCATACCGTCTTTGGTGATCACCAGGTTTTGACCTGAACCGGTAGCGTTCGTCGTCAACACCAGGCCATCACTATCCAGCGAAGCAGTAATAACGCCGGCACCCAGGGCTCCATCAATCGCGTTTTGGATATTACCAAGGGTATTGCCTTCCGTTTCCGCATTCACATTAACGGTGTAATCGGTACCATTGAGCGAAAACTGGATCTGCGATGGGTCACTGGCAAAATCGACGTTGGTGCCCAGAACACGGCTGCCTTTGGTGGTTTCAGCACCGGCAGCACCCGCAACGACATTGGCATCCGCGTTAATCTGATCCTGAATTGCCTGGGCCAGCGCCTCACCCGTTTCATACGTACCTGCGGGGACTGTTATTGCACCGCTGGTTACCGATGACTGGCGGTTACTGTAACTAAGAGAGAACTCAGCAGGATCTGCCAGGGTGACGCCACTACCGCTCAGCCCTGCTTGTAGGCCGAGCGGGTCGGTACCAGAGGCAGTAATATTACTGATCTCAATGGATTGCGCGCCGGCGTCAGGCTCGGTACGGAACACCAATCGATTCGCACTGTTAAACTCAGCCCTAACAAAGCCGGTTAACCCCGCCCCATTCAATTCAGATTGAATGTAGGCCAGTACATCATCACGATCACGCTCTGTCGTGACTTCACCACTGGTGTTGAGCACATCACTCCAGTCCTCATCCAGCGTAATGGTTACGGGCGAGGGAGCACCGGTGCCGGTGACTGCCAAATCGAAACTCAGTGTATTGGTGCTGAAATCAATACCTTCATCAGGGTTGACAGCTTGGGTACCCGGGAGGGTAGAGGCAGCGAAACTGGCATCATTCAGGCCACTGAAATTTTGTCCGGCAACCTGGCCAGTGCCAGCAGGCGCCAACCCCAGGGTAGCGGCCAGTGTGGGGTCAACTGACGATATGTTAACGGTTGAGGCTGACCCAAAGCGGGATGAAGTAATCGCGAGGCTTTGAGTGGTTGCATCAAAATTGACGGTCGCAGATTGACCGGAATCCACGAACGCTGTATTGATGGCTGATTGAAGCATCAGCGACAGTTCGTCGCCATTGGCATAATTGCCCTGCTCGAGTACGACGGTACGTTCCGTACCATTTAACTGCAACGTGAATTCATCGTTACTGCCGCCAATGACCAGATCGCTACCAAAATCCAGGGCATCGGAACTCAAACCCTGCCATTTGGCCTGGGTTGCAGCCTTTTCGATAAACACATCATACTGGCCAGGCTTGGTTTCGCCACTTTGGGTGACATACCGAATTTGGCTATCGGAGACTTCCTGTTGGCGAGCAAGCAGACCCGCCATCGCATCGGCATTGGCATTTAATGCCGCCTCGAACTTGGTGCGGTTGAACTGGAACTGGAAATTCTGAGTCTGGTCCGTCTCCAGGCCAACATCGGCCAGGCTTCGGAAATTGGCACCCGTCAGGTTGTCGACAATAGCGTTCAATCCGCTGCGCAACTGACTGTAGGTGCTGCGCAGCGTAGAATCACCCAGCAGCAGACCACCCTGATTGGTATCAGGATCGAATTTATTGACCTCATCATAGACAAACTTGAATTCGTTGAAGGCCTCAACGAAGGCCTCCATCTTATCCGCCACATCGCCGGTGTTGCGGTTGACGTTGAGGTTGATGCTACCCGTCGTTTCCTGGTTGACATTAATCGTAACGCCACGAATCACTTCGCTCACCTGGTTACTGGCTGAGGTAATCTCCAAACCATTGACCCGCAATTGGGCATCTTCGCCGCGCTGGGTTTCACGCAGGTTGCTGTCAGGGTCGTTCTGAGCAGCATTGTAGGCCAGTGACTGTATGCCAGCATCGCCAGTAGCGACGATCTCCATGCTCGATTTTTCACCGGTCTTATCGCTCGACATCAGCAAACGGTATCCGGAGCCATCGAATACAAGACTCGCCGTAACGCCCTCTACGTTTTTGTTGATGGTGTCTCGTAAACCAGACAAGGTGTTGTTTTCTGAGGTGATATCAATACTGAAGGACGCCAGATCGGCATTCTTTTCGAATCCGGCATAGTCACCGGTCACATCGTCGTATGACGTCGTGCCGAAATTAAACGTCAGCGTGCCGGTTCCAACCGTGTCACTCACGGATGTATAGGCTTTACTGGCTAACGTATGGGCGCTCGCGACCTGATCGACCGCAACACGGTAATTGCCAGGCTCGGCGGTGGAATTGGTGGTAGCGGTGAGGGCTGAATCGTCACTGCTGGTTGCCGTAGTGCCCCGAATAAGATTGTTACTGGAAAGCGCAGTAGCGGCGCTTTGCACTTTATCAAGCGCGCTGCGAACTTCGCCATAAGCAGTGATTTTGGCTTCAACCTCGGCTTCTTTGCGATCGAGACGCAATTCAGTCGGTGCGCGTTCGGCCTCGATAATGCTTTCGACCAGCTCACTGGTCAGCAAGCCTGAACCGATACCAAGAGACTCAATACTCGCCATGATTCACCCACTCGCTCAAATGTTCAGAACCTGCAAACAGAAAAACAGGATACTCAAGGTATCGGCTAAAATCGCCAACCCTTGATACCCTGTTTGTAAGTTTCTGTAGCGGCGAGCTGAGAGTTTGAAGCTGCAAGCTGCGAGTTTGGAGCTATGAGCTAAAAATCTTTAACTCAAAACTAACAGCTCGCAGCTAACAGCTTTCCCTTCAAACCTGCGCCGAAAACAGCAATAACGGCTCTTCTTCATTCAATTTCTGGGCCAACGATACGGCTTCTTCGTTGGGAATTTGCCGAATCAACTCATCAGTCTGTTTGTCGTAAACCCGAATGATGGTTAAGCCTGCGTCTTCATCCAACTGGAAGTTCAGCTTTCGCTCCGTGTTTTGAACGTAATCGTTCAGCGTTGCCACGGCCTGCTCTAACTCCTCAGCGCCTGAAGCTTTGGCCGGGCCCTGCCCTGCCATGTCTTCCTGTGCTTTGGTGTAGAGGCCGACAGGCGACAAAGCGTTCTTGCCGTCTGCCTGTTTCACAACCTCTGCCGGTAACCTGTTGCCGCTTTCGCCCTGAGGCTGTTGCGGCTTTGCCGTTACCGAACGGCTTTCAGGTGTGGAAGGCCGAGCATTCAGTGCCGCGTTATAGCCACTAAAATCACTCATCTTTAAACCTCCGGTCACACTCAGTTAATCAGAGTGGGTCGCCTCCCTTCTGGTGCCTTACTCCGGTTAGGAGGGGAACCAGGGCTGGGAGCCGACCCGGCTACCGGATTAACCCAGCAGTGACAACACCTGCTGCGGCCGCTGGTTGGCCTGGGCCAGAATCGAGATACCGGCCTGCTGCAGTACCTGAGTACGAGACAGCTCAGCGGTTTCAGCCGCGAAGTCCGCATCCCGGATTCGAGAGTTGGCTGCTGTCAGGTTCTCAGCGGTGATCGCCAGGTTGCTAACCGTAGACTCAAAGCGGTTCTGCAGAGCACCGAGTTCAGCACGCTGGCTAGCTACAGTTTGCAGAGCGTTATCAATTGCAGTAATCGCAGCCTGAGCACCTTCAAAGGTTGAGATATCAACATCTTTAAGGAACTGTCCGTCTTCACCACCACCGTATGAGCCAAGTCGCAAACCCAGGTCCTCTACAGCCGAAGCCCCATTGGTGCCAGCTTCAATGCTAATTTCACTAGCAGACTCAAGAGAGACCGTGCCATAGGTTGTCTCATAGACAAATGCTTCAGCGTCTGCTTCTGCGGTAAGCCCTCTTGATGCTTGCATCTCATCAAAACGTGCCTCACCAATCCCATCAACCGCAGAATCCAAACCAAATAGAGCACCAATATTCGGGCCTTTCTGGGTGTCATCGCTGACGTCTTCAGCACCCACTGTGTTGTTATCAATGGCGACGGATATATTACGGCCATCTGCTGCCGTTAGCGTCAAAGAGACGCCATTATCGACCGCTGTTACACCTGTCTTTCCTGATGCAGCATTAATTGCTTCAACAGTATCAGCTTTTGCCTTATCCAGATCTACATTGCCTGTTCCATCGTCTTGAAGAGACAAAATACCCAGGCTAATGCCGTTGATGAATAACTCAGCGCTATCGCCAACGGCATAGCGATCACCATTCACATTAGATCCATCTCCACCGGTAACCTCAGTTGCATTGGTTTCAGCGGTCACACCTGTTGCATCAGACACGGCGTTTATTGCAGCGGAGATTGCAATGGCACTTTTGGATTTGTCAGAGGAAACAATCGTCGCGCCGGTTGATGACGTCGTTGCGCTAGCAGTGTCAGCTGACTCAATAGCCGCACCGATAGAGACACCGTTTATCGCGAGATCACCAGCACCCAGTCCTTTTTGCACCCCTCCAGATACAGTTACAGACTCATTAGCGCCGGTAAATACCTCAGCAGCCGTAGCTGAAGAGTCAGTGACCGTTACAGTAGCTTCTTTGCCATCTGTGGACACGAACCTGATATCACCAGCCAAAAAGGCTGTATCGGTACCATCAGCAGTCACGGTTGTACCGTCAACGGTTACATCCAGTTCTGAAGTCGCAGCGCTTGACGCGAAAGTAACCTCATCGGCGCTATAGTTACGAATGCTGGCACTGATGTTCCCATCACTATCCAAAGAGGCCGAAATTTCAATATCAGCCGCACTGAAGTCTGCAGCGTTCAGCTTGTCGACCAGTGCAGCGTTGTCGTCACCGGCTTCCAGGGCAATCGCAACGCCACCAACAGTGATCGTGTCAGCCGCCGTTGCTGCAGTGAGATCAAGGGTCGCATCAATCTGCTCCCATGCCTGAATGTTTGCTCCTGCGGCATTGAGCTGGGTTGAGATGTCGCTCAAGGTGTCACCAGCAGTTGTCGCCGCTGCATAGGTCACACCATCTTGTTCGACTGCTAACGTTAAGGCAGCAGTTATTGGTGCTGTAGCGGTACCAACAGTGTTGGTTAAAGTACCACCTAGCCCCAGTGCGGTTCCTGAAGTATCTCCAGTGGTTTCAGAAGACACAATCGCTGCAGTCCCACGCCCGAATGTACCGGCCTTCAAGCCAGCATTTTCCAAATTGCCCAGGCCAGTGCCGTCACCACCATCGATTTGGATCTGCTGAGTATCCCCACGAGCGACCAGTGTGTAGCCACCCTCGACTGTGTTACTGAAAACAGTAGCATCGTTGGGGTCTTCAGTTAGACCACCCATCAAACCTGTTGCCTGATTGAACGTTGTTTCATCAAGTGTCGTTAAATCGTCGGTATCGATGGACAAAGTAATGTTCCGACCATCTTCTGCCACAAGCTGAATGCCATCTGCATCTGTTTCACCAGATACAGCAATCACACCTGTTTGCTCCGAAACAGCGTTAATCGCCTGGGCTACAGAGGCTCTCGTTGATGCTGTATCTGTAGAAGTAGTGAAGTCAATACTTACGCCGTTTAGTGTAAACGAACCACTACCAGCGGTGCCGGTCATCGAGGAGCCTGCTGCCAAGTTTTCATTGGCGAATGCTTCCACACCGGTTTGATCGCTGAATTTATTAATAGCAGCTGCTTTTGCAATAGCAGATGCCCCAGCATTAGCAAAAGAAGCGGTATCATCGCCAGCTTGTGAGGCGGTTATCGAGACACCATTTAGAGTCAAATCACCGTTAGAAATAGCGCGGTCAGATCCAATGGCACTTACACCAACTTGATCGGATGCGCCGAGGCGACCCGCTGTCAATTCACCAATCTGAACATCAACCGTCTGGCCAGCGTTCGCACCGATCTGGAACGTGCCATTAAAGTTACCATCGAACAGGTTACGACCGTTAAAGTTGGTCTCATCGGCTGTACGGGTAATCTCGGCAACCAGAGCACTCACTTCCTGCTGCAGGGCCACACGGTCTTCATCAGAGTTAGTGGCGTTGGCTGACTGAACCGCCAGTTCACGAACCCGCTGCAGGTTATCGGTCATTGAACCCAATGCACCTTCAGCCGTTTGTGCCAGTGAAATACCGTCACCGGCATTCCGAATGGCTTGGTTCAGACCTCGGGTCTGGGACTCGAATTTAGTGGAAATCGCAAGACCGGCGGCGTCGTCTTTGGCACTGTTAATACGCAGACCAGAAGACAGGCGCTCCAGGGCCGTACTGTTCGCGCTCTGAGAGCTGTTCAGGTTACGCTGAGCATTCAGCGAGGCGATGTTGGTGTTAATAATCTGGGGCATGATTCTCTCTCCTACGCTGTCCCGGAGGCCGGATGGCTCTGACCGTCAGCGATGTTCGCTCATTTACAATTGTGTTAACGGCGGAGGAAGAGAAAGCTTTTAGAGTTTTTTGGAATAAAAAGTGTAGTTTTTAGTATTTAGACGTGAGCTGCGAGCAAAAGAAGATGTTGCTACGACTTTCCAGCAACGTTAGAGCTTGCCGACGTCTTTATACCGGCCGGCTTTAGCTCTGCTTCGGGCTGCATTGGGCTGTTGCACGAGGGTATCGAGGATCGAGAGGCTTTCATTTTCGAACAGGGCACGATTTTCCCGGATGACGGCTTGAACTTCGTTTAGCAGGGCTTCGGCGCGGGCTTTTGATAGGGTTTGCAGGGCTTCAACCAGCGCTTCCTGCCAAGCCGGGAGTGTGACGGCAAGGCGGTCGGGCTGTTCGAGTGTCGCCTGAAGCCGTGTCACCAGGATGTGTTGTGCCACCGATACCTCCAGGATATGAAGCCACAAGGGCCTGATTTCGCCCCTGCATCAGAACTAAGCAGGGTTGGGAGTGACTGACATAGAGCATAACGGAACGACAAGACTCTATGCCAGCAGCTTGTCGATCTCCGTTTAGATAAAGTCGAACAGACTGAGTCGACTTGTCTGCGCAAAGCTCTGCTGCGCTGCCTGCAGAATGAAGCTCTCCATCTGCAACCGGCTGACCGCTTCGGCGAAATCGAGGTCTTCTATGCCGGATTTGATGTCTTTTGCGGCCAGTTTGTTGTCGGCATGCTGATTCATCACGCTTTCAGAGGTATTCATACGGGCGCCAATACGCGCTCGGACCTGGGAAACATTCTCAATGGTTTTGTCGAGATTGTTGAGCGTTTGACTGATGTTAGCGTCATAAACCTCATCAAAACCGGTGCCCGGAGGGTAGTTCTCCAGTGCAAACAAGAACTTTTCGAAGGTCGTAAGCACGCCCTGTTTGTTGCTGGATTCGATGATGAACTGATCACCCGCGTTTGGGTTGCCGGTGATGTTAACCGAGACGCCGCCTACCTGAATGGGTGAACCAGGGTTATAGGTCACGTTTTGCAGGCCTTCGAGCACCCGGCCATCGGATTTGCGGCGTACGGTGAAGTTTTGCTCTGGAGGATCGACATCGAGCGGGTTTTCGAAGCTGATGACGGCATCCTCCGGGTAGAAGGCATCGAGCTTTTCCTGATCCAGCGTGATGCCCGCCGAAACAATGCCCGGTGGGTTGCCGGTGTTTTGCGGATTGGCATAGCTGGTAAAGCTGGTTTTGTCGGACGGAATGTCCATAAATACGTCTTTACCGGAGTCGCTGGAGGCCAGGGTAATGGTCTGGCTAACCTGCAGGAAGCGCACACCTTCGTCGCCCTGATAGCCATAGCCACCGCCCGGATTCTCAACAAAAGGCTGAGTGTTGCCTGAAAAACCGGCAAACAGGTATTCACCGCTGCCGTCTTTGCTGTTCATCAGGTCGTACATCTCTTCCACGCGCTCACGTATCTCAGCGGCGATGGCTTGCCTGTCTGACCCGGTGAGTACACCCGCGTTACCGGCCTTGACGGCCAGTTCACGGATGCGGGCGACGCTGTCTTCCACAGCACCAAGCACACCCTCTTCTTGCTCCAGCCGGGCATCGAGCAAGGTAATGTTGCGCTCGTACTGGTCCATGAGCGCGATTTCCTGGTTCAGCTGCAATACGCGCGAGGCCCCTACCGGGTCATCGGCAGGGGTTAATATGCGTTTGCCTGTACTGATCTGCTCTTGCGTTTTGTTCAGGTTGGTTTGCAGTTGCAACATGTCGTTGACCGGCCGCTGGTAGATCCAGTAAGTAGACAGACGATCACTCATGATTTAACCCTCGTATTCATCGGAAAGCCCCTAACAAGGCATCAAAGGTTTCCTGTGCGATACTGATGACCCGGGCATTGGCGTTATAGGCAAGCTGGAACTCAATCAGCCGGGCAGCCTCTTCGTCGAGGTTAACGCCTCTTACGGAATTAAGAGATTCCTCAGTGGAGGCCAGCACACCTTCAGCAGCGTCGGTCTGTATCTGAGCCTGGCGGGTTTTAGTACCCACCTGCTCCACTGCTTGGCTGTAGGCTTCGGTAAAGGTCATGCCGCCATCGCGGTTGTTGACGGTGTCGGTGGTTTCCAGGCCGACCAGATCGAGCACGTTGCGGTTGTCGCTGACACCGCCCTCGTTCCAGTTAATGGTGAATTCGTCTCCGGTTTCCGGGCGACCGCCAATCTCGAACTGAAAGCCCTGATAGGTGGACTTGGCTTCCGGGGTGCCAGTAAAAATGGCCCCCGCTTCAGGCCGGGTTTCCAGTGAAATGCCGTCGGCCATGGTGACATCGACCTGGCCACCCACGTTGACGCCCACCGTATCGTCATTCCCGGTGCCTTCCACCTTCATGAAGACTTGATACTCAAGTTCACCCCGGGCCGTAATTCGAGCCTGAACCCGGCCCGGGCTGTCGAGCAGCGCACCGATTTTGGCTTCTACCTCAGCTTTAACGTCCTCTGCGGTAGCGTGGTTGCCTTCGAGCGTGATGCGTCCAGTTCGTCCATCGGGCAGATACATCTCGTAGGTATAGGGGCCGTCTTCACTGAAATCGAAGCCGGTCAGGTTATTGAGCTGGCCACGGGTATTGCCGGCAACCGGTTCTACTGGCCAACGTTCGCCCGTGCTGATTTCGAAGGTATCGCCGGGGTCGATGGCGCCGTTGGATGGCAAAGAACCGGGAATTGGCGGCGTCCCGACGATCACATCCTGAGGTTTGTCGCCGCGCATTTCGATGAAAATGTCTTCGCCGTTTTCCTGGGTGATCGTCAGCGTGTCGCCATCGCTTTTAGCGCGAATGCCGGCTTGCTGCAGGTCGTAATGCGCATTGATGCGGTCGGCCAGGAAGTTCGGGTTCATTTCTTCCGGCAGCTCTTCCGGGTACCCGTCCATATAGATGTTCTGGTTGGGGCCCAGGTCATTTTCGGTAAGATTAAACCCGTTTACCCAGACCTCAAACGGGTTGTCTGGGTCATAGGGAGTCCCGGAGTTGGTAAAGTTGGCAATCTGCACTTCGCTGTAGGCGCGCGCGGTGACGCCGTCGACCCGGTTCAATTCACCGGCAATCTCGGCTGCGCTGGCGCCACGCGGGGTAATCAGCGTCTCGTCTTGCGTCACTTCACCGGTGTTTGGGTCGGTTCTGGAGAACACAAAGCGTTCGGAATTGATGCCATTGTAGGGCGCTACGGTTGCAGGGCCATCCAACGCCAATGCGGGGTTCTCCGGTAAGCGCGGCCGCCAGCTACTGACAATGGTCTCGCCGGGGTCGTCCGTGAACAAGGTATTGGTGACGCCCGGCACGTACTCGATGTTCTCCAGCGGCGGGTCGAGTGAGACCGGATTACCGGGGTCGCTGTTGTCGTACACGGAGTATCGGGTTGGGCTTTCGAATACGATCACCAAGGGTGGCGACAGTTGTCCGTCGGCCGAAAATATGTTGCTGTCGCGACTCAGCATGGTGCCCTGGTTGATCTCACCGGTCCCCTGATTGCCAACCCCGGTACCCGCTCGCATGGGGTAGGAGAAGGCCAGCTCAGCGGGTTCATCAATCAGCCAGTCGAGTTGGGCAGGCGCGCCGCGCAGCGGATTGATGGTGAATTCATCCCCTTCTTTGAAGTTACCGCCTTCCAGTTGAACGCGCAGGCCATCGAATTCAATCGAGTCCGGGAAGTCGCCGGTCAGAGAGCCACTGGCCACTTCAGCCCCGTCGCTTTTACGAATGACTTCATAGCGCGAATTGCCGGGGCCGGTCAGGCTTAGGGTGTAATCACTCGTGGTCAGTTCCCGTGTGTCTTCAAAGAAAACGCTGAGCACCTGGTTCCTGGGCAGGACATTATCGCTACTGCCCTGGGCCCGGCCAATGGAGGCGAGTTCCGGATCATTCATATCGTGAAAGGCGTTCTGGCCAAAGTTACCGTTCAAGTCGATGCCAAGTTTGTGCTGGTTATTAAATTCCTGCGCGAAACTGACGGCAATGCGGCCCAGATTGTTAAGCGCCGGGTCAAGTGCGTCTGAACGGAAGTTCAACAAGCCGGCGAGCTGCCCCCCGGAAATATCAGCGGTAATGTCATTGCGCTCAATCGGGCTGACAAATCGAATACCAAAGCGTTGGGGGTCTTCGGTACCCGGCACGGCTTCAATACGGTTGGCCTGGTTGGCCAGCACCAGTGCCTGACCATTACCAATGGAAATATTGAACTGGTCGTTATCGACAGTCACGTCAATGTCCATATATTCAGACAACTGTCGAACCATTTCGTCTCGCTTGTCGATCAGATCGTTAGGCGGCTGGGCGCTGGCGCTGCCGCGTGCACTGACGATCTCGTTGTTCAACGTGGCAATGCCAGCCGCGAGCGAATTTACCTGCCCTGCCATGGCCTGCATCTGGCTGTTCAGGGTTTCGTTCTGATCGGTCAGGTATTTGTGAATGGTCTTGAACCGGTCGACCAGCCCCTGGGATTCACCCAGCACCACATCCCGCGCCGGCACATAGGCCGGGTTATCCGCGCCACCCTGCAAGCTGGCGAAAAAACGGTCCAGTTGTGGCTGCAGGCCGGTGCGTTCATCGGCCAGGATGCGATCCACCTGCTCAATGTTGACCTTGTAGGCATTCAGTTGCTGAAATACGCTGGTGTCGGTGCGTTGCTGGGCAATCATGAACTGATCGGTAATGCGCCGTACCGACTGAATATCCACGCCCTGACCCACAAAACCAAAGCCTCGAAACAGGGGGCTGTTGGTATCGAGCACCACTTCCTGGCGCGAATAACCCGGCGTGCTGGCATTGGAAATGTTATGGCCGGTTACCCGAAGGGCTTCCTGTTGCGCTTTAAGACCGGTAATTGCCGTGTTCAGCAGACTCATTCTGTAGCCTCCGGCTTACGCCTGACCCGAGCTGAGAGCAGCATCGGTCGTGGACAGGCTGTTGGCAATGCGCAGAATTTTATCGGCATAGTCCGGATCGGTGGCGTAGCCGGCAGACTGTAACGAGCGAACGAACTGCTCAGAATCGGATGCCTGATCCAGTGCAGCTTGATAACGCGGGTTGGTGCTTAAAAAGTCGACGTAATCGTTGAACGACTGGGACGGGTCTTCATAGGCGCGAAAGGCATCACGAATTGAAATCCGATTGCCTTCAACGTATTCGTGCGTCTGTGTATCGGCCACCGCACCCTGCCAGCGCTGGTCAGCCTTTATGCCAAAGAAATTGAAGCTGTTGGCACCCTGGTCGTCCTTAATCATCGCCCTGCCCCAGCCGGTTTCGAGCGCAGCCTGGGCCACCAATATGCGCGGCTCCACGCCCAATCGCTGGGCGGCTTGTTCGGCATGAGGTAAGAGGGACTCAATAAAGGCTTCTGGGGATTCAAACGCCGACAGTTTATCCAGCTCAGGGTTCGTCAAATCGACACTGGATGTCGGCTCTGTTGTGTCCAGCCCCGCCGGGTCACGGCGCGCGGGTGTAACCGGCAACTCAGGGCGCATGCTGTCGTTCAATGGCTTGACATCAATGTTATGAAAGTCAGCCGGACGCTGGGGCAAATTGGCCGACATCTGCTCAAACATCACTTCCGCCAGCCCATAGCCGCCGGTTTCTGCCAGGTGCAGACTGAGTTGCTGGTCGTGCATGTCGCGGTAGAATTTGGTTTCGTTACTGCTTAACAGGTCAGAGGCCATAACATCGGTGGCATCGCGCATGCTTTTCAGCATCATGTTGATGAACATGGATTCAAATTGCTGGGCAACACCTTTCAGAGCGGCCGCATCGTCTTTACGGGCCAGCGATTTCAGACTGTTTAGGCCATTGAGATCGTTGTAGTTAAAGGCTGCGTCGATTTGTGAAGCCATGATTTGCCGCTCTATGGGTTAAACGTTGCCGGTTCACCGAGGCGAACCGTTACACTCAGTTGTGCACTCAAGATATGTGCCAGAGTCAGATAACGATCAATTCAGCCTTCAACGCCCCGGCTGATTTTAACGCCTCCAGTATCGCCATCAGATCACCCGGCGCCGCGCCCACCTGGTTCACTGCATTCACAATGTCATTCAGGGTAACGGTACCGCCGAACAGGAACATCCGGTTATCACCTTCGTCGATATTAATGTCGGTATCGGGTACGACAACGGTTTCACCATCGTTGAAGCCTTCTGGCTGACTAACTTGCAAGGCGTTGTCGATGGTAACAGTCAGGTTGCCATGGGTAATGGCAACGGGGTCAATGCGGACGTGCTGGCCCACAACGATCGTACCGGTGCGGCTGTTGATAATGACCTTGGCGGACTCTTCGCCGGGGGTGACTTCCAGGTTTTCCAGTACGCTGATGAAACTGACGCGTTGGTTGGGGTCACGCGGGGCGGTTACCCGAACCGAAGCAGCGTCAACGGCAGAGGCTGCGCCGGGGCCAAGCAGGTCGTTGATGGTTTCCGACATGCGCCGGGCAGTGGTGAAATCGGGCCGGTGCAGGTTGAACGTCAGATAATCGCCTTGCGAAAAGGTACTGTTCACACCGCGCTCAACGATGGCGCCATTGGGGATGCGCCCGGCGCTGGTGACATTCACCTGAATGGACGAGCCATCCAACCCTTCAGCGCCAAAGCCACTGACGACAAGGTTACCCTGAGCGACAGCGTAGGTCTGACCGTCCGGGCCGCGCAGCGGTGTCAGCAGCAGGCTGCCGCCGCGCAGGCTGTCGGCATTGCCGATACTGGAGACGGTGATGTCAATTTCCTGACCGGGCTTGGAGAACGGCGGCAAGGTGGCATGCACACTGACGGCAGCAACGTTCCGCAACCGCGGGTCTTCCCCTTCGGGTATGGTGATGCCGAACTGTTCCATCATGTTGCGGAAGGTCTGATTGGTGAAGGGGGCTCTGTCACCCGTACCACCCAGGCCAACGACCAGGCCGTAGCCCACCAGTTGGTTGTTGCGAACACCCTGCACCCCAGCCAGATCTTTAATCCGGTCGGCGTACGCCAGGCTGCCCAGCAGCAGTAGAACCAGTGTGATCGTGAAGCGTTTCATGGTGTCACCTTGTTGGCGGTTTAGGGCGTGCGTTGATGAATTAGCAAGTTGCGGGCCATTCAATGGCCCGCTTAGCGCATGGGTTGTTAAAACGGAAACAATGGGGAATTAAAGAACCGGGTCAGCCAACCGGGCTGACTCGCACTGGCCAGTCCGCCGGCGCCGCTGTAGGAAATGCGGGCATCGGCCAATTTCTGGCTGGAGACGGTGTTGTCCAGGTTAATGTCTTCCGGTCGCAGCATGCCCTGAATGCGAATGAACTCGGCCCCGGTGTTAAGGGTGATCCATTTCTCGCCGCGAACGCGCAGTACGCCGTTTGGCAGTACTTCCGATACGGTCACCGAGATGTTGCCGCTCAGACTGTTGCTCTGATCCGCATCGCCCCGGCCCGAGAAGTTGCGCTCTCCCTGTATAGTGGCGCTCAGCGCTTCAATCGGCGCACCTCCGGCTATAACCGGTGCGTTCAGGCCTGCTTCGCTGGATTTGGACGATGAGCTCTGGGAAGACTTGCTGCCCTGGGTTTCTTCATCCAACACAACGGTGATGATATCGCCAGTGCGCATGGCTTTCTTGTCGCCATAGAGCGACATGCCATAAGCATCGTTGAACAGAGACCCATCGTTACTCGGCGGTGGTTCCAGTGAATCTGACGGAACCGGCGCGAAATCCGGGTCCCCGGGTTTGGGCGAATCGCTGAGGGCAGTGACTTGCATAGTGCCGCATCCCGCCAGTGTGAGGGTGACGAATACGACCAAAAAACTCGGTACGCTGTGTATGTTCATGCTGTGCCCCTTTCGTTTATCAAGGCTATGCCACATCAGGTGTTACAGGTTCTGGTTAATGAAGCCCAACATCTGGTCGGCTGTGCTGACTACTTTGGAGTTCATCTCGTAGGCGCGCTGGGTTGAAATCATATCGACCATCTCTTCAACAATGGTGACGTTGGAAGTTTCCAGCGCCCCCTGAATGATGGCTCCAAACCCGTCCAGACTGGGTACACCCACCTGTGGCTGGCCACTGGCGGCCGTTTCCAGATAGAGATTGTTGCCGATGGCTTGCAACCCCGCCGGGTTAACAAAGTCGACCACGTCGATCTGCCCGATCTCGAACGGAATGTTGTCATTCTCCGAAACGGCAGTAACGATGCCGTCGTTACCCACGGTGATGGTTTTGGTTTGCTCGGGCACCTGAATGTTGGGTTCCAGCAAGTAGCCATTCGCCGTTACGATGTCGCCATCGGCATTCAGGTGGAAGGTGCCATCCCGGGTGTAGGAAATATTGCCATCCGGCATCAGCACCTGGAAAAAACCGCGACCGTTAATCGCCATATCCAGCGGTTGTTCGGTCATGTTCAGGTCGCCCTGGGTGAACATTTTTTGCGTGCCAACGGTGCGCACACCGGTACCCAGCTGCAGCCCCGAGGGGAGCTGGGTGTTTTGGGCACTCTGCCCGCCCGGCTGCCGCTGTACCTGGTAAATCAGGTCTTCAAACACCGCCCGTTCCTTCTTGAAACCGGTGGTACTGGCGTTGGCCATGTTATTCGAGATAGTGGCCAGAGCGATGTCCTGCGCCTCCAACCCGGTTTTACCTACCCATAATGCCTTGTGCATGACTTACTCTCCTGCCGGGCCCGATCAGTTCAGGCGCAACAATTGTTCAGCGGCCTGGGACACATCGTCCGATGCCTTCATCATTTTGATCTGCATTTCATATTGGCGGTTAATGGCCAGTATGTTGGTCAGTTCCGCGACGGCATTAACGTTGCTGCCCTCCACAAACCCAGAGACCACTCGCAATGCCGGGTCGCCTTCCAATACCGCTTCACCCTCTCTCGGGCGAAACAGGCCGTCGGTGCCTTTTTCAAAATTTTGCAGATCGGGATTGACCACTTTTAACGCATCAATCACCAGCATTTCGTTGGGGCCGCCACCCGCGGGGCGAATTGAGATAGTACCGTCGCCGGCGATCTCCAGCTTTTCATAAGGCGGTAAAACAATAGGGCCACCGTTACCCAGAACCGGCTGCCCCACACCGTTGATCAGTTCACCCAGGGGAGTTACCGCCAGATCGCCGCGCCGTGTATAGGCTTCGTTACCTTCGGCATCGAGCACAGATAAAAAGCCATCGCCGCCTACGGCAACATCGAGTTCGTTGCCGGTTTCAATCAGCGGACCGTCATTGAAATCGGTCGCGGGTCGCTCGGTCATCGAATAGGCGCGGGTCGGGAAATGCTCACCGTATACCGGCATTGCCCGGGCCTGCGCCCAGTCGGCCCGAAAGCCTGTGGTTGAGGCGTTGGCCAGGTTATTGGAGTGTGACGTTTGCGCCATCATGTTGTTCTTGGCGCCGGTCATTGCAATGTAGAGGGCACGATCCATACCGGACTCCTGCTGCCGCTTTAATAGACTGTACAGAGGGTATTGCGAAAGGTGTGCCAGGTTTGCTTGAACGGACGCAGGACAGAAAAGACGCGGAACCCAGGGGACGCAGAACAGGGAAAGACGTGATACAGGAAAGGACGGAATAAAAAAACGACGGCCAAACGGCAAGCTTTGGCCTGAATTGCCGGTTTGCGGAAGCGGCACTGAGCAATGCTCAACGCCGCTTCCGTTTTAAGTCACGAACCGTTTATCGTAGATTAATGATCGTCTGAGTCACGGCGTTGGCCGTCTCAATCGTCTTCGCACTGGCCTGGTAATTCCGCTGTGCGATGATCAGATGCACCAGCTGCTCGGAGAGATCTACGGTTGAATCTTCCAGGGCCGCTGATTGCAAATTGCCCAGCAAACCGGTCCCTGGTTCACCAATGGTCGCATCACCGGAGGCGAAGCTTTCTTTCCATTCGGTGTTACCGACCGGATCGAGCCCCTCATTGTTGGCAAAACTGGCCAATGCCACCTGCCCGAGCACCTGCGCTTCGCCGTTGGTGTAACGGGCGAAAATGATGCCATCGTCCCCCACTTCAAGATCCTGCAGCCGGCCACTGGCGTAACCATCTTGCTGGAAATCATAGCGGGCGAATGGACCACCGTACTGAGTCGTGCCATCGAACGAAATCGCGAAGTTCGAGTTGACGTTCGGGTCAGGGATCGGCAATCGACCACCCTGCGCCTCAGGCAAGCCAACATAGGCACCGGTCGGTTCTCCGGTTTCCGGGTCGATCGGGCTCCAGTTGGAGATCAGGAACTCGCCCGTGTTTTCCTCGTCGATGGTGCCATCCGGATTAAAGAACAGCTGGAAAGATGCCATGCTTGGTTCGGTGTTTTCCGGAAATGGCAAACTGGTATCCGGGTCACCAACATTCTCCCCATCAATCTGGGCATAAACCGTCCAGGAGTTGAGCGCATTGGGCCGGTTTTCATCACCCGGATTCTTGACGTAAAACAACTGCAGCTGGTGCTGGTTGCCAATGGAATCGTAAATTGGCAGAGACGCAACTTCGTTGTAGGTTGAGGTATCATCCGGGTTGAAAGCGTTAATGGTGTAGTCTTCAAAACTGCTGTCGGTCAAACCATTGAACAGGCCAGTGACCCGAGGGTCTGGCTCGATCATGGTGTAGCCTTCGTTCAGAATGATGTCGACAAAACCACCAATCTTGGCGTTTACCTCCGCATCAGGCTCGCCGCCAAGGACGACCGGTGCGGTGCCCTGAAAACCCTGAACCGTTAAGGTGTCATTGTCATTGGGCGAGTCAATGGAAACCGATACATCAATACCGGTTGAAGACGTAATAACGATGTCCCCCGTGTCATCATCGAGCGCAGCGGTGATACTGTTCAACGATGATTGCTGATACTGGTTTATCTCATCAACCATGTCCTGATAAGAGTTAGCCGTAATCCGCTGACCGTTGATGATGATGTCCATATCTCCGGAATTGCCGTAGTTTTCAGCCAGCAGGCGAACCTGGGTTTCAGCTTCTGCATCTACGCCAGCTTCTTCACTGAGTAAAGCGGCAATCTCAGCAGCAGTGGCCCCTTCCGGAATGGTAATGGGCGTTCGCTCATCAGCCTCTTCATTGAACAGCACCAGTGATTGTTCCGGGTAGCCATTGGTGATCGCGGCTTCACCCACTTCCAGGTAATTGGCGTCGAATGAATCAACCTGCAACAGGGCGTAGAGTTGCCCAACGTCCAGATCATCGCCCGGCGCCAGAATGTTGGTGACCGACACGATGGCCGCCTCACCTTCCTGAATGGCGACAAACTGCAGCTTCTTGTTGTCATTCTCATCACGCACGACTTCAGCCTGAACGCCGATGTAATCTTCTTCAGGAACGGCGGCCAACTCACGGTTAATAGCCGCTGCGAGCTGATCGACCGACAGAATGGTTTCATCCAGGCTAATGACGACAGAGCCGGACCGGTTATCTTCATCCGGCGCGGGCACGGTCAGGTTAACTCTAAAGCTGTGGCTGCGGTCAACCGGTTCGGTACCAACCGTTTTGGTGCTGCTGGCGAAGCCCAGCGCATCAATTGATTCACCGGTCGCAGGGTCGGCGACATCAATGTCTATCGGAAATTCACCAATATCGGTGCGCTCGAGCGAGAGGCGACCGTTCACATGAGAGGCACTCACTTCACCTGCCAGCCCCGGTGTGGTTTGAATCTGGGTATTAATCTGATCAATCAGTTCGTTGTAGCTGGCATAGCTGCCCGGCGGAATGGTAATGGTCAATGGAGCGCCGCCATCCACAATGACATCGAGCTGGTTGTTAAAGGGCGTGTCCGGCTCACCCAGTACGCGGGTTGGCGCTGGTGAAGAAGACACCGCCATACCCACGGTGTTCATGTTGATGGACGACGTTGTAGCACCCGCATTGTGAACAATACTGATGTCTTCCGGCCCAATGCCAACCGCTGTACCTGTGCTTAATACCAGCCGGTTGGTGGCACCGTCCACATTGGCATTGATGGTGTTGGCACCCAGCGCACCGTTAACCGCTGTTTCTATTGCCGTCGCAAAGGCCGCCTGGTTGGCATACCCGCCAGCGGGAACCGTCATGGTCACGGCACTGCTCAGGGAGCCCACGTTAATATTAAAGGCAATATCGTTACCCGCATCGGCGTTGGCAAACGGGTCGGTATTATCGAGTGTGTTCAGGGTTGTACCACTGGTCAGGGTGGTATTGGTGCCAGGAATGAAGTTGTTGTACTCAAGCTCCATCTGGTCGTTACCCTGGATATTGGCGGCCTGGCCGGGATCAGACGTCAGGTCAATAAAGCCACCTGCGGTAAAGAGCTCGGTACCGGCGACCGGTGAGGTAACGGTCGGAGTTGCAAAGTTCATCCAGCCTGCGTTCAGCAAGGTGCCGGTTGAGTTAACCAGGCCAACAAATGAAGTTCCATCGGTGGCATAGGGTCCATTAGTTTCAAAGGTAATCGTGCCTGCCGGGTTCTCGACCGCCCGGATCTTGCCCGCCAGATCGGAATCCGATTGAATGCTGCCATTAAGAGCGGAGACCATATCGGCCACGCTGTTGTAGGTAGCCGTGTCTCTGAACGGCTGCAGATTCGCGGTAAGGGGAGCAGTGCCACCATTGATGTTGGGGCCCTGAATGGTGACATCGAATGTCCAGGAGGCTTCAACGGCGCTGGGCGTCCAGGGCAGGCCAACACCAACCGGGTCACCCTGGTACGTTGCCGCACTGCCTGCCGTCGTCGGAAAGCCAACGGTGGACAGGGTTGAATTGGTATCGACCAGTGAACCGGTCTGCGCTGCACCAATGGCCAGCCCGTTGGTGCGGGTTATGGTCCCATCCTGTTGCAATACCTGCGCACCGGCTGGTACGTTCACACGCGAATCCACATCGTGAGTGCCGCGCGGAGGCTGGTTACCGGTATCGACTTCAAGATCTGTCAGCACCCCATTCACAATACCGTTTTCATCAACGCCAAAGCCTTGCAACTTGGCTCCGGTGTTGCCGGTAATAAACCCTTGTTTGTCGACACCAAAAATACCGGACCGGGTATAGGTGACAGAGCCGTTCGGGTACTCCATTACGAAGAAACCGTTGCCATCAACCGCCAGGTCCAGTGCCGAGTTGGTTTGACTGATATTGCCCTGATCAAACTTTTGCCCGATGTTGCTGACGCGCACACCGGCACCGGCTTTATCCTGACCGTAGCCGAGGAAGGAGTTGGTGTAGGCATCACCAAATTCGGTACGACTGCTTTTGAAGCCCGTCGTACTGGCGTTGGCAATGTTGTTGCCGGTGACTTGAAGGTCTTTGTTTGCGGCGGCGATGCCGCTCAGGCCAGTACCAAAACTCATGGGTTGCTCCTCGCACTGCGCTGTTCAAATCCGGGATGATGCCATCACCGGTAACGGTTCCTGATGTCTTGCTCGGTCGCTTTATTTACCAGCGCCGATCAGTACACCTGATTAATCTGTTTCACATCAGCCATGGTAATGTTGCCGCCACCGGCCAGGTTCAGCTGCAGGTCACTGTCTTGCCCCAGGGTGACGGAGTCGACCCGTGCGCTGGTATGTGTACCCAGAGCCTGCTGTTCACCGGCCACATTGCCGACCACGCTGAACCGGTAAACACCGGCATCGTGCGGAATGATGTTGCCGTCGTCATCGGTCGGAAATTTGTCGTAGTCAATATCGGCCATTTCACCGTTGACCTCGAGGTTGGCCCCATCCCATTTGAAACTCAGTTCGCCCGCCGGCTGATTACCCAGCGCAACCGACTCAATCATCTCGCCTTCACTATTGGTGATTTGCAGCATCATACCGCTGGCGCCGGATGGCACATCGGCCATGCCAAATACCAGCTCACCATGGCGCAACAAACTCTCCTGATTGCCTTCAATGGTGACGGCACCACCGACCAGAGAGCTGGCTTGCAATGCCTGAGAAGATTTGTAGGAGTTCGATAATGACTCGAACCCCTTGCTCATGTTCTGAATACCTTCGACCTGGGAGAACTGCGCCAGCTGGGCGACAAACTCCGCATTGGCCTGAGGTTCAAGCGGGTTCTGGTTATTCAACTGAGCGATCATCAGCTTCAGAAAATCATCTTTTCCCAGCTCGTTGGACGTATTTTCCTTGGGCTTCTTCTGAGCAATGTCGTATTGGCTCAGCGCCCCGGCACCGGTTACGTCGTTCATGTCAGCCATGATGATTCCTCTTGTGAGCGTTCTGGCCGCGGCTATGGTTGATCGGGTTCATCTCGTTTACTGCCCCATCGTCAGCGTTTTCTGCAGCATGGTTTTGGCCGTGTTGAACACCTCAACGTTGACGGTAAAGCTGCGTTGGGCGGAAATCATGTCTGCCATTTCCTCTACCACGTTGACGTTCGGGTAGTAGACATACCCCTGCTCATCCGCAAACGGATGGGTGGGGTCGTAACGGATGTCGAGCGGATCCTGTTTTTCAACAATGGCGCGAACGTTAACGCCCTGTCCCACATCGTGGTCCAGATCCACATCGGACCAGTCGCGGTCGATACCGGCCTGTTGCAGCACCTGAAAAATCGGTTTGCGCGCCCGGTAGGTGTCTTCCTCACTGGAGCTAACACTCTGGGCGTTGGCCAGGTTACTGGCGGTGGTATTCAGCCGGATGGACTGGGCATTCATGCCGGTGCCGGCGATATTAATTATGTTCGACAGTGACATGGTTATTGCCCCTTGATCGCGTTGGTCAGGCCTTTGAATTTACGATTCAGAAAATCAAAACTGGCGTTGTACGACATCGCATTCTTGGTGAACTCGGCGTTTTCAACGTTTGAATCCACGGTATTGCCGTCAATCGAGGGCTGATAAGGGTTACGATAGAACAGCTCGGCATCACCACCCGACTTGCCGGGAATGTGGTTGGCCTGGGTCCGGTTAACTTCAAGGTTCTGGGTACGCTGAACTTCGCCGCTCAGTATGGCCTTGAAATCAATGTCACGGGCCTTGAACCCCGGAGTATCTGCATTGGCCAGGTTATTGGCCAGCACCTCGGAACGCCGGGCACGCACCAGCAAAGCGTCGTCATGAATACCCAGTGAATTGTTAAAGCCCAGTGCCGCCATGATGGAACCTCATTGCCGTTTTTCTGAATTCACAGAAGGTATTGCAATGGGAATGCCAAGTTATTAAATCCTTATAAATCAATAGGTTATGGACACAAGAGAATGGCACAGCGGCAAAGCGGCAAGCCTTGACCGATGAAGCGGAGAAGGTGGACAGAAGCCGGATGAGGGTAGCTTGGTTGAGCTGGTGTTATTCGGACTGGCGTGGGGTAAGGCCTGAAAAGCCCTCCTACCCAGCCCTCATCCATGAGACGAGGGCGAAGAGTTGGAGCGAGGGGGATGGCGCAGCTGTCTCTACGTGCGACTTCGATCAGGTTGCGGCACCACCGGGCAGAACGATGGCCTTTCACGCCCACCTGACCAGCAACTCACCGCTTACGGTAAATAATGCCAGGCCGGCAATGCACCATCTCATAGAGGTCGTTCAGGCCGTTGACGGCCTCCGAGGCCCCAACCAGTAGATACCCGCCCGGATTCAGAGTGGCGTGAATGCGGGAGAGAATGTCGCGTTTGAGGTCTGCGGTAAAGTAGATCAACACATTGCGACAGAAAACGATGTCGAATTTGCCGAGCAAGGCGTAGCTGTCCTGCAGGTTAAGAGAGCGGTATTCAACCCGCTGGGCAATGCCTGGCTTGACCTTCCAGCGCCCATTGGGGGCTTCGACAAAGTGTTTCTTCAGTCGCTCCGGATCCAGGCCGCGGCCAATGGCCAGCATGGCGTATTCGGCCGACTTGGCGGCATCCAGTACCGAGGCGGAAATGTCGGTCGCGACGATTTTCTCGCCACCGCTGACCAACCGGTTCCGCGCCTTGTATTCTTCGATCATCATGGAGATTGAATAAGGTTCTTGCCCTGTTGAGCAGGCGGCCGACCAGATTCGCAACGGGCGGGCGCCGCGTTGCTGATAGAACTCTGGCAACAGTTTTTCTTCCAGAATCCTGAACGGGTGTATATCGCGAAACCAGAGGGTTTCATTGGTGGTCATAGCGTCAATGACCTCAGCGCGCAACTTTTGGCCACCGGGTCGCTGAATCGCTGTCACCAGATCTTGCAGATTGGTGATGTCGGCTTGCTGCAGTATTTTCCGCAGTCGGCTCGACACCAGATACTGCTTGCTGGCACCCAGACATATGCCACTGTGCTTTTCCAGGTAGTCACAAAATGCCTGGTACCCTTTTTCAACGTCGACCATTAATCCCTGTACTCCTGGCCCCTGGGCACTGAGTTTGCTGACCTGTCAGCCTGATTTTGTCCTTACTCGTCCGACCGGGCGAGAAGAGCCTGATTGCCTGTTGTTTCATGCCTCTCCTTCGATCGCTGGCAAATTACCACCCAGGTTGGTGATCCGTTCTATCACCAGCTGGGCCAGCATATCAGGCTGGAACTTGGCCAGAAAATCGTTGGCACCCACTTTTTGCACCATCGCCTTATTAAAGACGCCACTCAGCGAGGTGTGCAATACGATGTAAGCCTCTTTGAGTTGGGCGTGGTTGCGGATTTCATGAGTCAGGGTGTAGCCATCCATTTCCGGCATTTCGATATCAGAGATAATAATCGGGTAGCGCTCAGTCGGTTGCACGCCTTCGTCAATCAGGGCCAACAAGTGATTCAACGCTTCACGCCCGTCGTTGAGCGCTACGACCGTCAAACCGATTTTCTCCAGGGTGCGTTGAATTTGCTTGCGTGCAATCTTGGAGTCATCAACGATCAGCACTTGTCTCGACACGGCACTGGCGGCGACTTCAGGGGTCAGCAAGTCTTCATTGAAGTCTTCCTGCATGGGCGTGACATCCGCCAGAATCTTCTCGACATCAATGATTTCGACCAGCTTGTTATCGTATTTGGTCACCGCGGTCAGAAAATGATCGTGGCCAGTGCCTTTGGGTGGTGGCTGCACATCTTCCCAGTTGATGTTGATGATGCGCTCCACTCCCTGAACCAGGAAGCCCTGACTCTTCATATTGTATTCAGTGATGATGGTGAACTTGTCTTCAATATGTTCTATCGGCGCATTGCCTGTGGCCACGCTCAGGTCGAGAATGGGGATGGTGCCGCCGCGAATATGGGCAACGCCCTTCACCACCTTGCTGGACTGCGGCATCTGAGTCAGCTTGGGGCACTGGAGCACTTCTTTGACTTTAAAAACATTAATGCCATAAATTTGATCGCCATTGAGGCGGAACAGCAGCAGTTCCAGGCGGTTTTGCCCGACCAACTGCGTACGCTGGTTCACACTGTCCAGAACACCGGCCATAGGATTCTCCACTGATAATACTGTTAACTGCCGGACACCGAGTCCGACTCCCGCCGCGAATCCACGACAGTCGGTACAGCCTTTGTAGAAAGGTCGGCACAGCCCTTGCAGAAGGACTGTAGCACAGGCGCTGCCCGAACCCTTTCGTCAATTTACTGGCGAATGCACCAGCGGCATTTTCAGCCCACTGGCAACGAATTGCCAGCAAGCGTCCTTTAATCGGTGACTTTTCACCAAGCATAGTCGGCAATCGTCCAAGGACAACTGCATGATCAGACATTTATACCTATCGGCGGATGTTTCAGAAGGTTTAACCGGGCGAGACCGGTCAGACCTGGCGTCTCGCGCTGTTGGTAAACCGGGCATCACAATCGCCGGAGTGATCCTGACCATAGCCAGCCTGGCTTTTACGGCCAATGCGACTGAAACGATCAATCTGACGGCGGGCCAGCAGATTACCCAGACCGTGGAACAATCGCTACTGGAGCGCGTCAGGAACGATCACCCGAACGTTCCTGACGAACAGATATCAACAACCATTACCGTTAACGATGCCACGGCCAATCTGGCACCCTGCCCCGCTCCCTTGCAGGTCGATTGGCGTGGCAGTTCGTTATCCAACCGGCTGACACCCCGAGTTGCCTGCGAAAGTCTGGGCTGGCAGGTCTATATTCCAGTTGGGCTGACGGTGAATGTTCCTGTGGTCGTGACCGCGCGCAGCCTGTCGCGCGGCCAGCGCCTGTCGCCGGCTGATATGAGCCTGGCGATGACGGATGTCTCCTCGCTTCGCCATGGACACTATAGCAGTGCAGCCGAACTGAGCGGGTACGAAGTGGCCCGTAACCTGACGCAGGGCACGGTGATCACGCCCTATGTGGCCAAACCGCCGGTGATGATCGAGCGGGGAGACCGCGTTATCATATACGCCACGGGGGCCGGCCTTTCGGTACAGACGGAGGGTGAGGCACTCAGAGAAGGGTCCCAGGGGCAACAGATTCCCGTCAGAAACCTGTCATCCCGGCAAACCATTCATGCCTATGTGAAATCGAAAGGCGTGGTCGAGATCCATACCCAGTGAGGGCGACGCCACCGACTGGCTGGTTTTTAACCAATTTGATACAGTGATTGAAGAAAAAGCTGACTTTTTTCACAAAATTCACTCAAGTTTCTGAAGCCAGGGCCGCTACCCCCTTCAGGAAAAACCAACTTCACATGAGGTGAGCACAATGGCCATTAATCTGAACGGCCTTTCATCGGGACAAACCGGGTCTGCAAAGAGCCGCGAAAGCGACAACGCTGCGTCGACCAAAAAAGCTGGCACAGAAAGTGCTGGAGCTGTAAACAAGAGTGATAGCGGCAAGAACACAGACGATGTGGTCAAGCTGTCGGATCGCGCTGAGGTATTGCGCACCGTCAACAACAAGGTGCAGCAATTGCCAGACATCGACCAGGAAAAGGTCGATCGCATTCGAACCGCCATTCAAAACGGTGATTACTCTATCGACTATAATAAGCTGGCGGCCGCCTTTCGACGCTTCGAGTCGGGCCTTTGATCGTTTAAGGGTTCAGGCAGTCGCCGGGTTAACCGCGGGGACAGGACCATGAATACCGAAACGCTCAACGCCCTGCAGGCGGCGCTCGCCAGGGCGCTCGATGCCAGCCATGCATTTGAACCACTCCTTGCCGATGAACACCAGGCCTTGAAAACCGGTGATCTGACGTTGCTGTCCGCTGTTCTCGATCGAAAGTCCTCCCTGACTGACACCCTGCTCACCGCCTCGGAAGCCCTGCTCGCCTGGTGTTCCAACCAGGGTATCGAGCCCGACTACCCGGCTTTTCACGCCTGGTGCGAACAACAGCTGGACGCCGCGCAACAAGCCCCGCTGCTGACCCAATGGCAAACACTGAAAGCGAGCCTGGACGAAAATAGCCGCTCTACCGCTGTGAACCGGCAAATGCTGGCCTCCCTGTCGGCGCGGAATCAGGCGCGCCTGACTCTGTTGAAAAACCTGGTCGGTGCTACCGACACCTATTCCGCTTCGGGTACTCAATCGCTCAATGATGGCCAGCGTCGCTGGGTCGATCAGGTCTAGGGCAGCGCCGTCTATGTTTATTGATCAAATGACCCTGTTCATCATCGCGGAGATTGCCGTGGTGTATGTGGTCATCACGATCTTCCTCTTTTACCGGCAACGGCTTTACCATGTGCTGGTCGCCATACTCAAAGAGATGCGCTGGGAGAAATTGCGCCGACAGCAGGAGAAACAACAGGAAATCGCAGCCTTGCGGGCTCAGAACCGCAAGCTAACCCAGGATTTCAAATCGGCACAAGTGGCGGCCGACAGCGCCGGCAAGACCATCCCGGAGCAACTCAAACACCACCTGAACACCCTGGAAGCCGAATTGACGGAAGCCGGGAACGACCTGCATCGCACCCCTGAACCGGACGAACCGGCCCATATTCACTGGCTTCGCCGTCGTATTCTGGACCTGGAACAAAAGCTACTCGCCGGCGAGATCGACGATGAGGAGTGGGCACACCAGGCGCACCAGGTATTAAAAGATAGCGGCCTTGAACCCGCCCGCGAGGCGCGTCAGGAAGGAGCCGACTCGGAACTGGGCAAAGACCAGCTCACCCGGGACCTGAAACAGTACGAAGCCCAGTATGCCGCTGCTCGCGACAGGATCCGGCTGCTCGAGCAGGAAATGAACACCCTCAAGTCCATTAACACGGCCAGCCCAAGCAATTTTGAGCGCCCGCAAAAAGGCACGTACGCCGATGAGATCTACAAGCTTAAGTGCGACAAGTACGACATGCAGGAGACGATTAACCAGCTGTCGCTGAAATTGCAGCAAATCGACCCGGATGGCGACGAGTACGCCAACCAGCAAGCGGAGTTGATTCAGGCGCTGAACCGCTATGTCAAAGAGGCTGATGTCAGCGTCAACCTGATGGAGAAGGAACTGGAAGCCGCCAATCATGAGAATGAAGAACTCGAAACCGAGGTTCACGGCCTGAAAAATCGCCTGAAAGACCTGCAAGTAGGCGGCCCCAAAGCGGTGAACCCGGATCATGTCAAAAAGCTGACCTCCAACTCCTCCAGCCAGGCAGAGTCAGTCGCCAGCCTGCGCGATGCACTGGAACAACTGCGGTCAGGCAACGATCCGGAGCGCGCCATGCAGGTTCAGGACGATGAAATCAGCCGGCTGGAATTGCTGGTGCGGGATTCAGAATCGTGCGTTGCCATGCTGGAAATGGAGTTGCAGCAAGCCCAGCAAGCGCTGGAGGAGCTCAATGCACAGCCGGTCGATACCGGAGCACCCGAAGCCGAGAGTTCTCAAGCCGCCACCTCAGAGGAGTTCGAGACGCTCAGCGCTCAGATTCAACTCAGCCTGGATACCTTGCGCAACCTTGTGGACGACCTGCGTGAAGGAGCCGACACCGACGACATACTCCCGGCTCAGGAAAAGGAAATCGATCAACTGCAAGCTCTGCTTCGCTCCACTGAGACGCTGGTTGCCGAACTGAGCACCCGCACCGAGCAGGTCAATGCCCGGGATACCCGGGCAGAAAGCAACGAAGACATTGAAGAGATGGAAACCCTGGTCAAACAATTCATGTCTGACTCGCAAACCATGCTGCAACGCATCAAAGAACTGGAACAGAACCAGCGCGACGACGACCCGGCTTCCGTTAAGGCAGGTTAGATGGTTGCCGCATTCCCACCCAGGTCACGCCTCCTACCTTAGGAGGAGGGCCGCCGCTCCAGCGCTAAACTCCCACCTGAAAGTGCTACACTGCCCGTCAATAAAAACGACAACAACGACGCTGTGAATGCCATGACGGATACCCTTCAAGTTCTGATCGCCGACGACCATCCGCTGTTCCGCAATGCGCTGTCTGAAGCCCTGTCGAACACCGGAACTGCGGTCACGATTCAGCAAACCGACACCCTACAATCGACACTGTTCCACCTGGAAAATAACACCACCGACCTGCTGTTGCTTGATTTAAAAATGCCCGGTAGCGAAGGCTTACTCGGCCTGATTCAGATACGAACCCGCTTTCCGGAGGTTGCAGTGGCGGTCATCACCGCCAATGAGGCCAGCAGAACCGTAGCGCACGTAAAGGCTGCGGGCGCACTCGGGTATCTGCCCAAATCGCTGTCTCTCGAACAACTGGTAGATGCATTGCGAGCGCTGATCAGCGGCAAGGGGTATTTCCCCGCCAACCACCAGGCCGACAGTCACACCATCGATGAAGACATCGACGCCATTACCAAACTCGCCAGCCTGACCCCCAAGCAGCAACATGTGCTGGCGCTGATTGCCCGTGGGTACCTGAACAAACAAATTGCCTACGAGCTGAGCGTCAAGGAAACCACCATCAAAACGCACGTTTCCGAAATATTCCGCAAGCTCAATCTGTATAACCGCACCCAGGCCGCCATGTATAACCAGTATTTGGAAGTGCCTGAGTAGGTGACCTACCTACTCAGTTTCGGAGTTCGTTGCAGAAACGAGCGGCGGGTGCTGGGTGAGCCCTTGTGGGGAAGTTCGCAACATGGAGTTTGCGGTCTGGGCCGAGACGTCGGACCGTCATGGACAAATTCACGCCGACCCTACAAGGGCACACCCTGTGCCCGGCGCGGACCAATGCCTCCCCAGCGGACCCGAACTCCGAAACGTGGATGAACTATCGCAACAAAGACGCCAGCAAAGCCCGCAATTGCAGTGGCCGAACTGGTTTTTTCAATAAGCGATAGCCCCGCTTCTCGATCGCCTGGCGCACTTCTTCCGTGTAATCCGCGGTGATCATAATCACCGGCACGTCGGCCAGACCCTGATTGTGCCAGGCTTCCAGCACGCTTAGCCCGGTTAACGTCTGGTCCAGATGGTAATCCATGACGATCAGGTCCGGCTTTTGTTCAAGGGCCATGTCCCAGGCCTGTTCTGGCTGGCTGGCCACCGAAACACTGAAGCCCCACTCGGCCAGCAGACTGTTCATGCCTTCCACAATCTGCACTTCATTATCGACACAGAGAATGTGATACCCCTGGTGGGAACCGGCCGCCGGTACCGCTGCTTTACCGGTCGCTATGCCGGCAGACGCCAGCGGCAATTCAATGCCGAACATACTGCCCCGCCCAAGCTCACTGCGCACCGTGACCGGGTGTTCGAGTAATACGGACAAACGCCGAACGATGGCCAGGCCCAAGCCCAGACCGCGCTCTTCACTCTGGGTGTCTGGCAGTCGATGAAACTCCTCAAACACTTCCGATTGTTGCTTCTCGGTCAGGCCCGGGCCGGTATCCCAGACTTCAATGCGACACCAGGCTCCGTGTCGCCGCACGCCCAGAGTGACCCGGCCACGCTGACTGTAGCGCAAGGCGTTGCTGAGCAGATTTTGCAGCATGCGCCGCAACAACCGGGCATCGCTGAGCACCCAGAGCGAGGTTCTAACAAAGGTCAGGTGAATGCCCCGGTCTCGCGCCAGCACGTCAAACTCCTCGTGAAGCGAGGCCAGCACGCTGGCCAGAGAAATGGTTTCCGGGTTCGGGTGAATGATGTGCGAATCGAGCTTGGAAATTTCCAGCAATTCGCCCAGCAAGTTGTCGGCAGAGTGCAGGGAACGCTCGATCTGCTCAGCCAGGCCAAGCAGTTCCGGCGTCTGGTCCAGGCGTCGCAGCTTGGCTTGCAGGCTCGCGGCAAACAGGGCAGCTGAATTCAGCGGCTGCACCAAATCGTGCCCGGCGGCGGCCAGGAATCGGGTTTTATTGGTGTTGGCTTTTTCCAGTTCGGTGTTGGTCAACTGCAGTGCCTCGGTGCGTTCAGAAACTTTTTCTTCCAGCATATCGTTGCTACGGCGCAATTGATCTTCAATACGACGGCGGTCGGTAATGTCCGAATAGACTGTGATGTAACCGCCGTCTGGCATTGGGTTCCCCTGAATTTCCAGGTAACTGCCATCCGGCCGCTTGCGCTCAATCCGATAGGACGATCCTGCCTTGAGGTGGCCCAGACGTCGTTCAACCAACTCACCAAGATCCCCGTCCCCCAGTTCGCCTTTCATTGCGTTGTGCCGAAGCAACGCCTCCACGGGCTGCCCCGCTTGCAGCATGCCCTCAGGGTACCGGAACATGCGCTGATACTCCTGGTTCCAGGCCACGATGTTCAAATCACGATCGACAATGCTAATGCCCTGGCTGATCGACTGCAGCGCCGAGTTGAGCAAGTCACGGTTGAACTTCAGCACCTGGGAGGCTTCATCCACCATGGTCGATAAATGCCGCCACTGCCCTGTCATCGGTTGGTCGAAGCGCTCAAACAACAAACGGGTCGCGGGAGCCCCCAATACCGATGACAGAGAACGCTCTGCCTGGTAAAGCAAATCGTCATCGGCGGTATGATCGGTCAGCAAACGGCCATTGAGCGGGTTGGTGTAGCGCGAGAACAATCGGTGCAATTTATCGGCGCTCATAAAACGCCCCAGCAACAGGTGCAGATCACCAATCGACACGGTTCGACTGGCGTTTTGCAGCAAGCCCGAATCGGACCGGTTGGCGTGCACAAACAGCGAGGCCTGCATCCGGTCTTTCAGGGTTTCCCGGCCAAAGGCAGAGCCGAGCAGCAGCCCCAGTACGTTCATCGCCAGGCTCCAGGCGGTGCCGTGCACGATGGGGTCGAGTCCCTCAACACCCATCAACGCCTGAGGCCGCAGAAAGCTCAGGCCAAACAGGCCGTTCATTAGGGTATCGGGCATCAAACCGGCGCGAATCAGCAATGGAATCAGCAAGGTATAGAACCAAACCGCCGACCCAAGCCCCAGCCCCCAGAGCACGCCTTTGCGGTTCATCGCTGTCCAGTACAGGCCCAAAAATAACGCCGGAGCAAACTGGGCCACCGCAACAAAGGAGACCAGACCAATCGCCACCAACCCTTCAAAGGCGACGATCAGCCGGTAATAGAAAAAGGCGGCAAGCACGATGAGCATGATGCCCAAACGCCGCAACCAGACGACGCGGCGGCCCAGATTGGGCGCATCGGCAGACCACCAGCCAAGACGAATCAGCCCGGGCAGAAGGATCTCATTCGAGAGCATGG
The DNA here is from genome assembly GCF_004000275.1 of Saccharospirillum alexandrii. GTDB lineage: Bacteria > Pseudomonadota > Gammaproteobacteria > Pseudomonadales > Natronospirillaceae > Saccharospirillum > Saccharospirillum alexandrii. Next base: position 430,438 of record NZ_RCIP01000001.1, on the reverse strand, counting down.
TGCTGAGCGCAATGTTGGCCACAATCACCATCGACGTCGCCGCCGACAAACCGCCGATAAAGGCCAGCACCACCAGATCATCCCGCCCCATCATCATCGGCAGAATCAGCGTCATGTATTCCAGTTGCTCCGGGTTGGTCGAAAAGTACTCATACCCGACCAGCACCATGGGCAGCACAAAAAGGTTAATCAGCACCAGGTAGAGTGGGAATATCCAGCGTGCCATGCGCAGGTCGCGCTGATCGCGGTATTCCACAACCGCCACATGAAATTGCCGTGGCAGAGCAATGATGGCGACAACGCCCAGCATGACCTGGGTTGTGTAAATATAAGGACTGCTGAAATCGGTCATAATCGACCAGATCTCCGGTGTATTCACCGCCGTTTTAACCACCTCGGCAAAGCCACCACCAACGGCATAGACCGCCCAGTACCCCAGCACCAGAAAGGCAAAGAGTTTGACCACCGATTCAAAGGCAATGGCCAGCATCATGCCAGGGTGGTGTTCAGAGGTATCCAGATGGCGGGTGCCGAACAGCAGCGTAAACAGCCCAAGAATCAACGATACATACAGAGCCGAATCGTTGTACCAGAACTCGCCCGCTGTGATCGTTGGCGCGACCACATTGAAACTCACCGAAATGGCTTTCAACTGCAGCGCTACATAGGGAACGATCCCGACCAGGGAGATCAACGCAACAAACACGGCGACAGCCCGGCTATGCCCAAAACGACTGGCAATAAAGTCGGCAATGGTGGTCACGTTCTCGCGTTTGGCGACCTGCACCACTTTTAGCAAAAACGCATAACCCACCAGAAACAGCAGAATGGCACCGACATGCGAAGGCGCAAAGGCCCAGCCATATTCAGCAAACTGACGTGTAGCCCCGTAGAACGTCCAACTGGTGCAGTATACCGCCAGCGACAAGCTGTACACCCAGGGCTGCCAGCGACGGGCGACCGGATGCCGGTCACCATAGAGTGCGATGACGAACAACAGGATGACGTAGAGCAGCGAAATAAGGATGAAAAACGTCGGTGACATCCGGGAGCGGGTCCTTTGGTCGGGAGTCAGACAGCGGCTTCGTCACTGGTTACATTTGGATTACATTGCTCTTTGCATTCAGTGTCGAGCTACCGGGTAGGCCTGTCCGGGGCCGGCGTGAACCCATCCATGGGGCCTGGACCGCAGCATCCCTGCTGCGGACCTCCCCGGACAGGCCTACCCGGCAACTCGACACGGCCATATATCCATCTGCGCTGTGAGCACGCCTTAATACTCAGGCTTTATCTCGTTCCACCAGATAATCCCGGTAGTCGTCGCGAATGTCTACCTTGCGGAGTTTTCCAGTGCCGGTATGCGGCAAGCTGTCGACCTGGATGATGGCATCTGGCAGCCACCATTTGGCGACACGTTCTGACAGTACCTTGCGCAGGCGAGCTTCATCGAGGGTTTTACCGGCGCGGATGGTCACCAGCATGAGCGGTCGTTCATCCCATTTTGGGTGGGTAGCGCCAATCACGCAGGCTTCGTTGATTGCATCGTCATGCAGGGCAGCATTTTCCAGCTCCACCGAGCTGATCCACTCGCCGCCGGATTTGATCACATCTTTACTGCGATCTACCACGCGCAGATACCCCTGGGGGTTGATAACGGCAACGTCTCCGGTATCGAACCAGCCGTCGATAAACTTGTCTTTGCCCTCGCCCTTGAAATATTGGGCCAGCACCCAGGAGCCCCGGCAGCGCAAATTGCCCCGGGTGCGTCCGTCATGCGGCAAGGGGCGACCTGCTTCATCAAAAATGTCGATTTCCACGCCCAACATCGGGCGCCCGGCCGAGCTTTGCAGTTCGTAGCGCTGTTCGTCGGGCATGGCATCCATCTGCGGTGTGCGGTTGGCGGCAGTGGCCAGCGGGCTGGTCTCGGTCATGCCCCAAATACCCATCCAGTAGACGTTGTAGAGCTTGTCGTAAATCTCGACCAGACTCAGTGGCGAGGCCGCCCCGCCGACGCCAATCACCTTCAGTGAATCGATCGTCTTGCCGCTCTGTTGCAAATAGTTGTGCAGGTTCAGCCAAACGGTTGGCACCGCAAAAGCCTGATTGACCGACTCCTCTTCAATCAGGGACTGTAAGCTCTCGCCATCGAGGTTGCCACCCGGCAATACCAGCTTGGCGCCATATACCGGTGCTGAGAACGGCACACCCCAGGCACAAACGTGGTACATGGGTACGACCGGCATGGCGACCGACCGCTCAGAGAAATCGAGATACTGACTAGAGCCGCTCATCATCGCATGCAAGACCGTTGAGCCCTGCTCGTACATTACCCCCTTGGGGTTGCCGGTCGTGCCACTGGTATAGCAGAGGCCACAGGGGGCATCGGCCGGCAGACGCGGCCAGTGGAATTCCGTCGGCATCTGGGCCAGCAAATGCTCATAATTATCGAGGGGCAGTATGGCGGACTCAGGCATTGAGTCTTCGTCACACAGCACAACAAACCGCTCCACACCGCGAATCTGGTCGGCGACGTCCTCCAGCAGGGGCAAAAACTCCGGATCAAAAAAGACCCAGCGATCTTCGGCGTGATTGATGATGTACTGCAACTGTTCACTGAACAGCCGCGCATTGAGGGTGTGCACAACCGCCCCCATGCCGGAAATACCAAAATACAGCTCCAGGTGGCGATAGTGGTTCACGGCCAATGTGGCTACCCGCTCGCCACTTTGAATACCAGCCCGCGCCAGCAAGTGGGCAACCTGGGCCGACCGTTGCAGCGCATCTCGATAGCGGTAGCGATGCCGGCTGCCATCCGCCATGGCAGACACAATGCTTTGCTCCGGGTACCGTTGCGCCGCATTGCGTAAAATGTCGCTGGTATTCAGCGGGTGAGTCATCATGTTGCCAGCCATCCCAGGTCTCCTGTTGACAGCAATGTCCGGTCTCTGATCTGCCCAAAACAGAGCAGACCGTTAACAATTGAGGTAGATGCTGCCAGTGTAGAGACCGGTCTCGGTTAGACCCATCGGCGAATAGTAGGAGGCGCCCTCACCCAGGGGGGAAGGCTTCCCTGGGAACAGCGGTGGAAGCTGAGGTGTCAAGTTAACGCAACGCTGCCGAGAGATTAACAAGGTGCCAGCAGACAGGCGTTCAGCGCCCGAGCGGTACGTCCATTTCATCCAGAGTGAGCTCGCGTACCTGCTCTGGAATAGCCCATTCAACGTCCTCTTCAACACTGAGTCGGAAGTGAAACATCGATTGCAAAGCCTGGTGATCTTCTGCGCGAAACATCATTTCACCCTTGGGCGTATCGAAGTGCATGCCCTCCAGGGTGCTGATCAGTTCTTCAGTGTCTGTTGAGCCGGCACGGCGAATCGCTTCCACAGCGGCGATACCCGCTGCCATACCACCGGCGGCAAAAAAATCCGGAGGCGTGCCAAAACGCTCAAGGTGGTGCTCGACCAGCCATTGGTTGATGTCGTTGCCCGGGGACTCGTAGTAGTAATATATAGCGCCTTCCAGACCGACAAAAGGCTTGTAACGAACCAGGCCCGACAAAGTAGTACCACTGGCCGCAAACCGAATGTCGAGACGTTCCGGGTTCATCGCCTGCAGTTCACTCATGGGGTTGCCACCACCAGCCCAATAGAAAAACACGACCCGGTCGCCCTGCGCATCTTGCAGCTCGTCAAAAATGCGTTGACCCGCTGCGGTGAAATCGGTGGTATCGATCGGGACGTACTCTTCGTGCACCACTTCGGCGCCGGTAGCGGCCAGTGCATCGCGAAAGGCGGCGATACCATCTCGGCCGTAGGGAGTGTCTTGCGCCAGTGTCGCAATTTTCACACCCGGGCGGCCAATGGCGACCCCGTTGGCGACGGCATCCTGTGTCGCGTTACGGCCCGTTCTGAAAACGTACCGGTTGCTATCCTCTCCGGTTAAGGCGTCGGCCATGGCCGGCTCAACGATCAATATTTTCTCAAATGACTCGGCCACCGGCAGCATGGCCAGTGCCACGCTGGAGGACATCGGCCCAACCGCCAGGTCTGCATTGTCGTCACCGTAGGCCTCTTCGAGCAGGGCACGGCCTTGGGCCGGGTCCAGCCCGGTGTCTTTCTCGATAACTTCAATGGCTCGGCCATCGATTTCAAAGGTACCGCTTGTGGCGTATTCGAGCCCCAGCATGAGGCCATTATGGCTTTGCCTGGCATAGGCTTCGAAGGGCCCGGTTTTGGCATAAACATGGGCAATTTTTATCGGTTCTGCCTGTAGCGGAGCGCTGATCAACAATGGTAAGGCGGTCATAGCCCAGCGGGCTATGCGAAAGGGCTTCATGAATTTCTCCTGTTTCTTTGCTTCAAGAATCTACTAAACTGCCGATATAGACAGACGTCTGCAATGACTGAATTGGCGGTAGGCTCCAACAAGAACGACAATGGCTGGCTAACGGATTGCCGCAGCAACGGTTAGCCTTCAAGTTGCCAGAGAAATGTCTGCCGTGAACACGCCGATGCTGGCATCACTTACTCGATACCAAGGCTAAGCCCTAATGGGCTAACCAGTGGTACTCCAGGCGCCAGTGCAGCATCATTGTTTTGGTCACAATACTATCTCGCCGATGGAGCTTGATCTATGAAAATCACGGTTGTCATGAAAACAGCTCTGGGCTTTGGCCTGATGCTCTTGCTCATCATTGGCATCTCTCTGACAGCACTGAGCAACCAGGCATCCATCGCCAATCTGTTTCGCATCACGACCGATGAGGTAGTTCCTCAGGTTGAAAACGCCTACGAACTCGTCATCAGCATCCAGAATGCCAACAAGGCGGTTTCGCAGCATGCGGCGGTTGAATCAGAAGACGCCCTGGCGCGCTACGAAGCGGATTTTGAAACGGCGCTGGTTGAAGTAGATCGACTGAATCAGCAATTGAGTGATCGATTACGAAATACACCTGAGCTGCAAGAACAACTGTCAGCCGCCTACACCAACGTAGACGAGGCCATGACGCTGGCGGCAGAACACCTGAGTACTCGACGTACCGTCCTAGAAAGTCGGGCCGCTTTTCTATCGGAATTTCAGACACAGAACTCACGCTGGCTGACCTATACCAACGACATGAAAATTGTCGACCGTGTGCTGGAAAACCTGGCCATGGAGACTGACTCGGTCTCACGCCAGGTTGGCGCAGATGCGACCTATGTTCTGGATAGAATTGCGCTTATCCGCTCGGGTGTCGGCGGTATCACCGGCCTTTCCAGTGCCGAACAGGTCGATAATGTACAAGCCAGTCTGCAACGCGAAATCGAGCGTGCCGACACTCGCATGGAGCGATTGGAAGGCAATAACGAGATTCTGTTTCGTTACCTGTCGACCTATATGGATCTGCTCAGAACGGCGGTAACCGGAGAAACCGGCACCCTGCCCCGGTATCGTGCTTCCCTCGCTGCCAGTGAACTCAGTACCCTGCAGCTGGGTCAACTGGCCGACAGCATCAATCGCAGTATTGATGCAGTAACCGAGCTGTCGGTCGACTTGTCCAATCGGCGTGTCGCGCTGGCCAATGAGGTTGCCTCTGCCAAACAACAAGCGGCATTAACGGTATGGGGTGTACTGGCCGCTTCAATTCTGGTGGCTCTGCTGGTAATGGCGTCGCTGATTCGCAGTATTCGGACGCCCCTGAAGCGCATCACCGAGGTACTGCACGCGGTCGCCACCGGTGACCTGACTCAGAAAATGAAGATCACTTCCCAGGATGAATTCGGGCAAATTTCCGCTGGCATTAACGAACTGGTAGAGCAAACACAGGCGGTTATTCGTGACATTACCAGAGCCTCCGGCGAGGTCGATTCTGTTACGCAACAGGTAACGGAAACCACCCGCTCCAGCTCGACCAAGCTGCTGCGCCAGAAGGATCAGTCGGCTTCCATTGCCACCGCTGTGACGGAAATGACCGCAGCAGCCAGCCACATTTCCGACAATGCCAATGACACTCTGATTCAGGTGGAGGCAGTGAATGGATCGGCATCGGAAGGTCAGGCAAACATGAATGCCAGCCGTGAAGTGATCAGCAGCTTACTGGAGGAAATACATTCAACCAGCGACGTTGTATCTGAACTGCAGCAAGAGTCGAGCAACATTGGCAAGATTCTGGAGGTTATTCAGAACATTGCAGAGCAAACCAATCTGCTGGCGTTAAACGCGGCGATCGAGGCAGCCCGGGCGGGTGAGCAGGGTCGGGGTTTTGCGGTAGTGGCCGATGAAGTGCGCAGCCTGGCCAGCAAGACCCAGCAGTCTACGGAAGAAATCTACCAGATGATCGACCGGCTACAACAACGCGCCAACCAGGCGGTAGCCCGCATGGGCACGAATCGGGACAAGGCTGAATCGCTGGTTACCCAGGCCGACAATACGGACAAGTCCATTCAAACGATTCTGGACAGTTTGGGCAGCATCACCGACATGAGCCGGATGATCGCGGAAGGCACATCCGAGCAACAAAAGGCGGCAGAGTCCGTTTCGGAAACCATTCAGGAAATTGCGGAATTATCCGACGCGATCTATTCCAACGCGCGCCGCAACGTATCCAATTTCGAACAACTGAACACGCTAGTCCAGCAACAGAAAACATCAGTAAGCCGCTTCAAATACGACTGAGGTGAGGTACAGACCAGTGGCGGGAATCCGTGTCGACTACCGGGTATACCCCTCCGGGGTCGGCGTAAACCCGTCCATGGGGCCTAGACCGCAGCATCCTTGCTGCGGACTCCCCCGGAGGGATATACCCGGCAGCCACACTCGCTATGGAGTCAATCTTTTTGATCCATTTCAAAAGCTAAATAAATATTACTTCTCTACAAAAGCCCGCTCAATCACATACTCGCCAATATGTCCGGCACGGGTTTCGTTGAAGCCCATCTCGTCCAGAATGGCGGTGGTGTCTTTCAGCATGGCCGGGCTGCCGCAGAGCATGAAGCGGTCATCTTCTTTGTTCGGTGCTGGCAGGCCCAGGTCTGAAAACAACTTACCGCTTGTCATCAGGTCTGTAAGACGACCCTGGTTGCGGAAGGGTTCGCGGGTGACCGTTGGGTAATAGAGCAGTTTTTCCTGAATGACTTCACCGAAGTACTCGTGCTCGTGCAGCTCCTGTTCGATCATGTCGCGATAGGCCAGCTCTGACACATGGCGTACACCATGCGTCAAAATGACCCGATCGAACTGTTCGTAGATTTCCGGGTCTTTGATGATGCTTAAGAACGGCGCCAGGCCGGTTCCGGTCGACAGCAACCAGAGGTTTTTACCGGGCAGCAGGTGGTCGGTTACGAGAGTACCGGTCGGCTTGCGGCCTACGTAGATCTGGTCGCCGGGTTTAATGTTCTGCAACTGGGAGGTCAGCGGGCCGTCGGGTACCTTGATGCTGAAAAACTCGAGTTCTTCTTCATAGTTGGCGCTGGCAATGGAATAGGCACGCAGCAACGGACGGCCGGTGTCCTGCTCCAGGCCGATCATGGTGAAGTAACCGTTCTTGAAGCGAAAACCCGGATCACGGCTGGTCTTGAAGCTGAACAAGGTGTCGTTCCAGTGCTGAACGCTGGTGACCGTCTCTATATTCAAATTAGACATATAAACCTCTAAAAAAAGAATAATAAGTTATATAACACTACTATACCGAGACCAGCCTTATCGGCAAAATGCCTATTATCAATAAGCGTTATCGGTTTTTTAACTATGAAATTTACGTTGCGTCAATTACAGGTCTTTCTGGCCACGGCCCATTACGAAAACATCAGCCGTGCGGCCACCAGTTTGAACATGTCACAATCGGCGGCCTCGGGTTCTCTCAAAGAACTGGAGTCACTGTATTCAGTCCGGCTGTTTGAACGGGCGGGTAAACGCCTGAAGCTGAATGAGCTTGGCAGACAGCTCTGGCCAAGGGCAGAAGCCTTGCTTGCGCAGGCGCTGGAGATGGACCAGGCACTGGCCCATCATCAGGACTTGGGCTTGCTCAAGGTCGGAGCAACACTGACCATCGGCAACTACCTCGCCGTCGGGTTAATGGCGCAGTTTAAGGCTCGTCAGTCCTCGGCGCGGGTACAGCTCAAGGTTGCCAATACCCAAACCATTGTCGACCAGGTACTGAACTTTGAACTAGATCTGGGCATGATTGAGGGCGAAATCAACCACCCCGATCTGGATATCCAGCGCTGGCGCAGCGACACTCTGGTCGCGTTTTGCGCACCGGATCACCCGCTCGCCCGCGTTCAAACCCTGAACGACCAGCACCTGCTGGAGGCAAACTGGATTGTTCGCGAGTCCGGTTCAGGTACCCGACAAACGTTTGAGCGTGGCATGCACGGCATTTGGTCTGATCTGACCATCGAGCTGGAGCTGGAACACACTGAGGCAATAAAGCGCGCTGTTGAAGCCGGTCTGGGCATCAGTTGTTTGTCACATGTCTCGCTAAAAGAAGCATTCAGGCGCGGCACCCTGGTTCCGCTCAGGCTGCCCCACCGGGATTTCAGCCGGGACTTTTATCTGGTGCTGCACCGCCAGAAGTACCACAGCCCCGGCATTCAGGCCTGGCTTGAGTTGTGCCAGGCCGGTGTTGACCAGTTTTGAGGTTTAATACAATCAAGAATTCAGGCTTATAAACGCTCAAGGCACATGGCTGTGCCTTCACCACCGCCAATGCACAACGCAGCCATGCCCTTCTTCCGATCCAGCCGGATCATGTTGTGCAGTAAAGTCACCAGTATGCGAGCGCCAGAGCAACCCAGTGGATGACCCAGCGCACAGGCGCCGCCGGTGACGTTGGTGATCTCCGGACTTAAACCAACTTCCTGCATGCCCAGCATGGTAACCATGGCGAAGGCTTCGTTGATTTCGGCCACTTCGATGTCTTCTGCTTTCCAGCCAGCCTGTTCCAACGCCTTGTTCATTGCACCAATGGGCGCGCAGGTAAAAGTGCTGGGCGCCTGGGCATGGCTGGCATAGCTGCGAATGACAGCCAGTGGCTTTAGGCCCAGCTCTTCGGCCTTGTTGCGGCTCATCAGTGTCAGCGCGGCGGCGCCATCGCTGATCGAGCTTGAGTTGGCCGCGGTGATGGTGCCATCTTTGGCAAAGGCAGGACGCAGCTGCGGAATCTTATCCGGGCGGGCCTGGCCGGGTTGTTCATCCTGTTCTACCAGGGTGTCACCCTTACGCGAGCTGACCGTTACCGGCACAATTTCGGCGGTAAAGTAGCCCTGTTCAATCGCGGTCTGGGCGCGGCTTAGGCTGCGCAGCGCAAACTCATCCATGGCTTCGCGGCTGATCTTGAATTCATTGGCCGTCGTCTGAGCATGCACGCCCATGGCGTTGCCGTCGTAGGCATCTTCCAGGCCATCCAAAAACATATGGTCGTAGACCTTCTGGTGACCCATGCGGTAGCCGGAACGTGCCTTGTCCATTAAATAAGGCGCATTGGTCATCGATTCCATACCGCCGGCAATGGCGATGTCGATTTGGCCGGTGCGAATCTGGTCGGCGGCCATCATCACGGTTTTCATGCCGGAGCCACAGACCTTGTTGACCGTGGTTGCCGGTACCGATTCCGGCAAGCCGCCGCCAAGTGCGGCCTGGCGCGCCGGTGCCTGGCCGAGGCCAGCGGGCAGTACGCAACCCATCAGCAATTCCTGCACCTGATTCGGTGTTACACCGCTGTCGCTCAGGTTGGCGGCAATCACAGCGGCCCCCAACTCGGTGGCCGAGAGGCCACTCAGCGCGCCCTGAAAGCCGCCCATGGGAGTGCGTTTGGCGGCGACAATTACAATCTCTGTGGTCATGACGGGAATCCTCTTGTGACGCACTATTCTTTACTGGGTAAAGACAGTGGGCGCGTTAAATACGCAACCCGCCGTCCACTTCCAGAATGCGTCCCGAATAGTAATCGTTCGTCAGAATAAATGTGACTGCCCGGGCGATATTGTCCGGCTGCCCTACGCGGTTCAGGGGTACAGACTGCTTGACACGCTCCAGCGCCTCCGGCTTCATGCTGCCGGTCATTTCGGTCTCGATGAAACCCGGAGCAATGCCCGCCACGCGAATGCCGTAACGCGCCAGTTCTTTCGCCCAGGTAACGGTCATGGCGGTAACGCCCGCCTTGGCCGCACTGTAATTGGTCTGCCCCATATTCCCGGCCTGCGAAATGGAGCTGATGTTGATAATCACCCCCGGTGTCTGGCCAGCCACCATCCAGGCGGCGGCTTCGCGTCCACATAAAAAGACACCGGTCAGGTTAACGTCGATCACCGCCTGCCACTGAGCCAGGGTCATGGTCTGAATGTCACCGTCTTTGACTCTGACCAGCAAGCCATCGCGCAAGATACCGGCGTTGTTGACCAGCCCGTCAAGCTGGGGCTCGTCCTGTTTGAGTTGGTCAAACAGTGCCTGCACTGAAGCTTCATCGGCGACATTGCAGGTATAGCCTCGGGCGGCATGACCCTGGTCTCTCAACTGCGCCGCTGCCTGCTCAACCAGTGCCTGGTCGATGTCGATCAGCGCAACCCGGGCGCCAGCCTCAACCAGTGATGTGGCCATTTGCAGTCCCAGGCCACGACCACCACCGGTGATGGCGATGTGTTTTCCGGCCAGAGTGTGAGGTGTCGTCATCATTAGGTCCTGTGCTTGGTTACTGGAAAAAAGAATACTGTTATCCATCAATTGCCCGGAACGGATCGGCTGAAATCACTGGCGCATCTGACAATGGCCGATAAAACCGGTCGATCAGGTTCATGGGCACAGATATCACACTGGGGTAAAGCCAGGCCGGTGATTTGTCTTTGTCGACTAACAAGGCGCGCACCCCCTCAAGAAATTCTCGCTCTGCCACCGCATGGGCACCCACCATCAAATCCTGATTCAGCGCCTCAACCCGACTGGCACCCCGCAAACGCCGAAAATGATGCCAGGTCAGTGCCACACTCAGCGACGAGCCGGTCTGCCATTGACGTGCAGCCTGCTTAAAAGGTTCAAATGCTGAGCGTGACACCTGCGCCATCCAGTCACTGAGGCTGGGCTCGGGCAAGGTATCCAGCGCGGCCTGCCAGCCCTCCCGGCTTTGGCGAACGGAGTCGTCTTCACTGTCATCGATTGGCAGGTCGGCCAACGTGCTGCCGCTGGCCAGCCGGTGCTTCAGATCCGCCGCCGTCGACTCATCGACACAGCGGTCGGCATAATCGAGCGCAACCACGTCACTCGCCATCAGGTGAATGCCCGAGCAGCCAATCAGGGTGCCCGCGCGCCAGTCTGGCTTCTGCAGAAAGTGAGCCGCCCCGACATCGGGAAACAGGCCAATTTGCAATTCCGGCATGGCAAAGCGGGCTTCGGCATCCACCAGTTTCAAATCGCCTCCGGCAAATAGACCCCAGCCACCGCCCATCACCAGGCCGCGCCCCCAGACCACAATGGGTTTTGGGCTGTGTTCAATTTTTGCATCCAATTGATACTCCGCTGCAAAATAGCGGACGGCTTCCGCTCGCTGAACGTCGGCGGGTTGATTGACTGACGCCTGATAAAGGGCTTTCACATCGCCGCCAGCACAAAATGCCCGGGCCTGGGAGCTCTGCAACCAAATGCTGCTAACCGTGTCGTCGGCAAAAGCGTCGGTCAGTGCGGCATCCAGTGCTGCAATCAAGCTCAGATCCAGGGCATTCAGGGCTTGAGGGCGGTGCAGGCTGATCACTCGTAATGCACCCTCCTGTTCGGTCTGCAACAGTGAAACGGGGGTCTCTGTCATGGGGCTACCTTAGCAATGCGGGCTCTGGAGGTGCCATCCTGCATTGGTACGACGCGCTTCTCAAGCATCAGACCGGACTCTGCAATTCAAGGGCGTCCAAACCCCGCAATTGCGCGTAATTTGTTATCCGCGGTCATTGATGGCCGCCCTCCGGGTTGGAAAAACAGATTTGACTGGTCAATACTGTGTGCAGATTACGTCACTGTGACCTGCATACTGGCAACACAGCGTTCACCCAATAACACTGAAAAAGGAATCACCTATGAAATACCTCACCTGGTTGGGGCTTGCGATTGTAAGCCTGATTGGAACGGCTCAGGCCTGTGAACTGGACCGGAATGTGCGCCTGGCGGGCATGAGCTGGATGTCGAACCTGATGATGGTCGAAATCGAAAAAGCCATCTTAGAAGACGGCTACGGGTGCGACGTTGTTGTTGAATCCGGCGACACAGTGCCGATGATCGCCGCCGTTGTGCGTGGCGATGTCGATCTGTACAACGAATTATGGATCGATTCCGCGCCTGAAAACTGGGTTAGCGCCAACGAAGCGGGCGATGTCGTCTCTCTGGGTGACGTCTATTCCGGCGGCGTCGAAAGCTGGTGGATTCCCCGTTATGTCGCTGATGAAAACCCGGGCCTCACCTCGGTGTATGATTTGCCAGATTACAAAGAACTGTTCGAAGACCGCGAAGAACCTGGAATGGGCCGAATCTACAACTGCCCGGAAGGCTGGGTCTGTGGTGCCATCAACAATAACCTGTTGCAAGCCTTTGGCCTTGAAGACGACTACATCATGTTTTCGCCGGGCAGTGGCGCTGCACTGGACGCTGCCATTGCCTCGTCCTACGCGCGCCAGCGGCCGTTTGTCACCTACTACTGGTCACCAACGGCAGTGCTGGGCAAGTATGATATGGTCGAACTCGAGATGCCCGCCTACGATCCCGAAGGTCATCGTTGCAATATGGACCCTGAATGCGAAGCCCCTGTGGCCAGTGCGTTTCCAAAGGCGAGTATTCAAAAAACCATTCCGACCGCCCTTCAGGAAGACGCTCCTGAAATTGCCGCCTTCTTTGCTGACATCAACATCCCGACCAATGAGGTGAACACGCTGCTGGCCTGGGCCGATGAACAGGGCGCCGAACCCGACCAGGTTGCAGAGTACTTCCTGGCCAACTACGAATCACTCTGGACTCAGTGGGTACCGGCCGACGTGGCTGAAAAAGTAAAAGCAGCCCGTTAATCGCCCACCACCGGGCGGCTGTGTGCAACAGCCGCTCACTTTCCTGCCCGCCGTAACCAAAGGACGCATGTGTGGCCTTCCCCGAGATTCTTGATGCACGTTCCCTGCGCCAGGGTATTGATGGTTTTGTTAATCAGCTGGTGATTGACTATGCCGATTCACTGGAAAGATTAAGTCAGCCCTTGCTGACGTTTCTGGTATCCGTCGAACAACTGTTGCGCAATTCCCCCTGGTATCTGGTCATTGCTGCTCTGGCGGTCGTCGCCTGGTTTGGCAGTCGACGCTGGACTCTGGTAGTCGGAGTGACTCTGCTGATGCTGTTTATTGGCATCATCGGGCAATGGGATCGAGGCATGCAAACGCTGGCGCTGATGATCGTTGCGCTGATCATGTGTCTGGTTGTCGGCATACCGGTCGGTGTGCTGATGTCGTTGTCCGAACGGTTTCGCAAAATAGCGCTGCCCATTCTCGATGTCATGCAAACCATGCCCAGCTTTGTCTACCTGATTCCGGTGGTTATGCTGTTTGGTCTGGGCAAGGTACCCGCTCTGATCGCCACTATTGTCTATGCTGTACCACCGCTGATTCGCCTCACTGATCTCGGCATTCGCCTGGTGGATCATTCGGTCATGGAAGCGGCAACGGCGTTTGGTGCAACCCGCCGCCAAAAGCTGCTCGGCGTGCAATTGCCGCTGGCTCTCCCCAACATCATGGCGGGTATCAACCAGACAACGATGATGGCCCTCTCCATGGTGGTGGTCGCCTCAATGATCGGTGCGCGCGGTCTCGGGCAGGAAGTGTTGGCCGGCATAAACCGGCTTGAGGTAGGTCGTGGCCTTCTGGCAGGGCTGGCCATTGTTGCATTGGCTATTCTGTTCGACCGAGTCACCCAGGCTTATGGCAAGCGCCTGCAATACCCGAAGCAGGGAGATAAATAATGGCCAAGATCGACATCTCGGGGATCTATAAAATATTTGGCCCGAACCCCAAGCGTCATCTTCAAGCAGTGAAAAAAGGGCTGTCGAAAGACGACTTGCTGGCCGACTCCGGTCACACCCTGGGCTTGCAGGATGTCAATCTGTCTATCGAAGAAGGTGAGCTTTTTGTCATCATGGGCTTGTCCGGTTCCGGCAAATCGACACTGATCCGGCACATCAACCGGTTAATAGACCCGACTTCAGGCAGCATTCGCATAGACGGCGAGAACGTACTGAATCTGCGCCAGGATGAACTCATTCAACTGCGCCGGCACAAGATGTCGATGGTGTTTCAGCGTTTCGCCCTCTTCCCCCACAAAACCGTGCTCGACAACGTTGCCTATGGGTTGACGATACAGGGCATCGATAAAAAAAATGCACGCGTCATCGCGAACGACTGGCTCGAACAAGTTGGTTTGCAGGGCTTCGGTGATCAGCACCCTCATGAGCTGTCAGGCGGCATGCAACAACGCGTCGGCCTGGCCCGGGCTTTGGCTACCAACCCGGATATTCTGCTGATGGACGAAGCCTTTTCAGCCCTCGATCCGCTGATCCGAAAAGAAATGCAGGACTTGCTGATGAAGCTTCAGCAACAGCTGCACAAAACCATTGTCTTTATCACTCACGATCTTGACGAAGCCCTGCGTCTGGGCAACCGCATTGCCATTCTCAAAGACGGCGCGCTGGTGCAACAGGGTGACCCTCAGGACATTCTGCTGTCTCCGCAAAATGACTATGTCGCCGACTTTGTCAAAGACGTGAATCGGGGCAAGGTATTGAAAGCGCATCACGTCCTGGCCAAACCGGTATCTACGCTGAACACCGACACAACCGTTACCAAAGCCAAAGACTGGATGATGCGCCATGGATTCGACTACGCCACCGTACTGGAAGGCAACTACCTGAAGGGCATCGTCACACTGAGCAATTTGCACGCGGCTACGCAGGAAACCCTGCGGGAAAGCGTGTCACCGGTATCCAGCGTTCTCGAATCGGCTGACCTGGAAAGTCTGATGCCCCGGATGATTCGCGACACTGCACCCATTGCGGTAACGACAGATACCGGCGAGTTCGTTGGTTGGGTGTCTCGCAGCAAGGTGATCCGGCTGATTAGCCCGGCGCAAGCGGTCGACCGTGAAGCATCGCTGACTGAACCGGTTGAGTAAGCTGAATCACTCTTCCAACCATTTGTACATAACGAACGAATCGATGTAGCCATGCTCCGGGTGCTTAAACGCCCGGGGCAGGACACCCACTTTGCGAAAACCCAGCTTTTCCCAAAGAGTGACCGCCACCCGGTTGGTGGACACCACTGAATTGAATTGCATCGCCTTGTACCCGAGCTCTAGCGCCCGTTGCTGTGAATGCTCGCACATCATTCGGGCCAAACCCTGGCCGCGCGCCGACAAACTGACCATATAGCCACAGTTGCAGACATGAGCACCCGGCCCGGTGGCGTTGGCTTTCAGATAGTAAATCGCTTTGATCTTGCCGTCCTGTTCAACCACCCAGGATTCATCGGGGTACTCCAGCCAGTCACGCAGGCCTTGCTCCAGCGGCAGGCCCGGGTCCAGTGAATAGGTTTCACGGCGCTGCAATATCTTGGTAAACACCGGCCAGAACGCTTTGAAATCGGCTTCATGCATGGGTCTGAGTACGCTCACGGCCGGGCCTCCAAATTAACTGCTTTGTGAATCGAGCTGGGTGCGCCATAGGCTCGCATAAACGCCGTCGGCCGCCAAGAGTTTCGCATGGGTTCCGCTCTCAACCACTTGCCCGCCCTGCATCACCACGATGGCATCGGCGTCGATGACCGTCGACAGACGGTGCGCTATAACGATGCTGGTGCGGTTACGGGAAACTTCATTCATCGCCGTCAGAATCGCCTGCTCGGCGTGTGAATCCAGCGCCGAGGTGGCTTCATCGAACACCAGAATGGGCGGGTCCTTTAGCAACACCCGGGCAATGGCAATTCGCTGCTTCTCTCCGCCGGATACTTTCAACCCGCGCTCACCGACCTGGGTATGCTCCCGCTCGGGTAGACTGTTGATGAAGTCTTCCAGGTGCGCCATGCGGATGGCGCGCCAGACGTCATCGTCCGGCGCATCGGGGTTGCCATAGCGTACGTTGTTAAACAGGGAGTCGTTAAACAGCACGGTATCTTGTGGGACCACGCCAATGGCCTGGCGCAAACTGTATTGCGTGACCGAGGAAATCGACTGACCATCGATGCGGATGTCACCGGCCAGCGGATCGTAAAAACGAAACAGCAACCGCCCAACGGTAGATTTGCCGGCGCCGCTGTTCCCCACCAGGGCTACTTTCTGACCGGCTTCAATGGTCAGGCTGAAGTGATGCAAAATAGTGCGATCGGCATGGTAGCCAAAGTCGACCTGATCAAACTCAATACGGCCTTCCGGCACGGCAAGTTCGGTGCCACCTTCGGGGTCGGTAATGGCCGCCGGCCGCCTGAGCAATCCAAAGAGCTTTTCAATATCGGTCAGGGCCCGTCGAATCTCCCGGTACACGAAACCCAGAAAGTTCAGGGGGATGAACAGCTGAATCACATAGGCGTTCACCATTACCAGATCGCCGAGGGTGATCGCACCGCTGACGACATCCCGCGCGGCCAACCACATCATCAGCGTCAGCGACGCTGACACAATCAGTGCCTGACCGGTGTTGAGCATCAGCAGAGACATCCGGTTTTTCAGCCGGGCGCCTTCCCATTGCTCAAGGTTCCGATCGTAGTGTTTTGCTTCCCAGGCTTCATTGCCGAAGTATTTAACCGTTTCATAGTTCAACAGCGAATCGATGGCGCGCGTGTTAGTCTGGCTGTCGAGCGTATTGGCCTCGCGCACGAAGCGGTTGCGCCACTCGGTAATGACCACGGTGAACAGCACGAAAACCACCACAGCAAACAGCGTAATCAGTGCAAACCAGACATTGAAATTGATGATCAGAATGGCCGCGACCATCGACAGTTCCAGGACCGTTGGCACAATATTAAATACCAGAAACCGCAGCAGAAAATGAATGCTGCTGGTGCCGCGCTCAATGTCACGGCTCAGACCACCGGTCTGGCGGCTCAGATGGTAATCGAGCTCCAGTTGATGCAAATGTTCAAATACTTCCAGCGATGCTAGCCGCATGGCGCGCTCGGTCACGCGCGAAAAAATGGCATCACGCAGCTCGCCAAAGGCCACTGAGGTGAAGCGGAAAAAACCATAGGCGAACAAAAACGCCAGCGGCACGGCAACCACCTGGGCTTGTTGCGAATCGAGCCCGTCAACGATGTGCTTCAGTGCCCAGGGCATGGCTACCGCCACTCCTTTGGCGGCTACCAGAAACACCAGGGCGATGGACACACGCCCGCGGTAGGCCCATAGATAGGGCCAGAGTGATCGGGCGATGAACCCGAGATCGAGATCGGACACCGATTTGGTCGGTGTTTCTGTCGACTGTTTTTGAGCGTTACCGGGCCTCATTCAATCGGCTTCCTGTCCTGTCGAGACGGTAGTTTGCAGGCTATACCAGCCAAGCTGGCGAAGCAGATCAGTCCAACCGTCATTCAGTCCGGCCCGAAGGCACAGACGCTCGCCCGTTTCCGGGTGCGACAGGCTCAATTCCATAGCGCGCAGGGCTAGTGTACTCAGCACCAGATGTTGTAAAGCCCAGTGATTATGGTGCCGGTCGCCGTAACGTGTATCACCGAGAATTGGGTGGCGCAGGGTTTTAAGATGGCGGCGTATCTGGTGCTTTCGCCCGGTTTGCGGGTGACACTCGAGCAGGCTGAGCCGCGTCTTGGGATAACGGCTGACGGCCAGACCGACTTCGGCAATGGCGAGGCGCCGAAACTGCGTCTCTGCTGGCTGGGCGGCCTTGTTTTGCTGTGCTTTACGGTCCGAAACGGCATCGGGTTCTTCCACCAGCGCCCGGTCACACCCAAAGGCTTCGGCGGTGAAACCACGCGCCAGTGCCCAGTAGGTTTTGGCAACCGTGCGGCTGGCAAACTGGTCGGCCAGATGGCGCGCCACGTCGGCGGTCTTGCCGATCAGCACAATGCCCGAGGTGGGCCGGTCGAGCCGGTGTACGGTATGAACCGGCACCCCATGCAGGTAGTGTTTTACCCGGCCTGCCAGGGTGTCGGTGGCGGACCGGTCAATCCAGCTGGGGTGCATCAGCAAACCCGCGGGTTTGTCGACGGCCAGCAACCAGTTATCTTCATAGAGAATGCGCAGTGGCTCAGCCATCTACGTCATCATCGTCTTCAACCAGTTCGGTGGTAACCGTCGCGCCACACACCCGGCACTGCCCTTCAATGAACAACCGCCCTTTCAGGGTGTATTCAACCGGGTCCGACATGCCCAGATCCACTTGCTGGCAGTGATTACACCAGGTATTTTCCAGAAAAGCGTTTTGTTCTTCAGCATCCCGGTCGTAGAAATTACGGAGCTGGCGTTCATCACTCATCAAACCGACACCCTTTCTTCAGTACAAAGCCGCCAGTATAGGGGATGCCTTGTCCGGTGTCCTGTGCCTCGGGCCTTGCGACCGTTATACTGCGCGCCTTTACTGATGACGGAAACGAACCCGATGCAATTACCGGTTTTTATCGCCTTTGAAGTGACGGATGAAGATCAGGGGTACCCCTATTCGGTCGCCTGGAGCCTGAAAAGCGGCCAGTACAAAAGTGTCCTGCTCAAGCCGGAAGACGCCTGGCTCATCGACTGGGACAGCGGGCAGAATGCCGCCGGCGCCCCGCCTCTGCAAGACTTGTTGGATCGCGGCGAAACCGTGCTGGATGTGCTGAAGGAGTGGGCCGAAGACCTGAACGACGGCGAAGTCTACTGCGAAGACCCGGCTCTGGTGGAATACTGCCTCGACATGATGTACGACGCCTACGACAAAGAAGTCGCCGCCGAGGTTGTCCCGGTTAGCGAGCTGTTTACCGATATCGACCCTCTGGATCTGGATGATCAGCGCCGCTGGATCATGGATACCGAAGGCCTGATGGCGGTTCAGGCGGAAGACTCGGTGCGCACCTTCATCCACCTCTATGCGCAGGTGCACGGCCTTGAGCCTGAACCGGCAGACGACGAGTCAGACCATGAAGAGGACGCCCCGCGGGACCCGAATGAGGACGACTGAGCTCAGAGCCCGAGCTCGGATTTCACAAAGGGAATGGTCAGCCGGCGTTGCTGAGCGAGAGAGCCGTGATCGAGCCGTTCGAAGGCATCCACCAGTGCGGTCATCGATCGCGCCGCTCTGTTGATCAGAAAAGCCGCCACATCCGGTTCCATGGTTAGCCCCCGGCGCCGCGCCTTCCAGATCAGCCAGTCGGTTTTCTGTTCGTCGGTCAGCGGCTGAATGTGAAAGGTTAAGCCCCAGCTCAGGCGCGAAGCCAGATCGGGCAAGGCGACGGTGGGGTTTAGCGGGCTGGTGTGGCTGGTGACCAGTAATACCCGACCACTGTCTCGCATCCGGTTGAACAAATGAAACAAGGCCTCTTCCCAGTCGGGCAGTCCCGCAATGCTGTCGATGTCATCGAGGGCCAGCACCGCCATTTCATCCAGCCCTTCCAGGGCGTCCGGGCCGTATTGCACACAGTCGGCCAGCGGCAGATAGAGACTCTCCAGACCCTGCGATTGCAGGTCGTGAACACAGGCCTGCAACAAGTGCGTAAGGCCCGAGCCGCTCGCACCCCAGAGATAGATCAGGGTCTCATCCAGGCGCGCCAGAGCATGGCGCAATGCGCCCAGCGTTTGGGCATTGTCACCGGGCAGATAGTCTTCAAAAACGGCATCTTCCCGAAAGGTGACGCCAAGAGGGAGTTGTTGAATCGCCACTCAGTATCTCCTGGCGGCCGGCACGGAGCTTAATCCTGCCGGGTGGTTGAAATCAGTCAGTGCTCGCCCTGGAAAAAGACGGGTAATCATTGCCAGCGATACACCAGTTCGCTATCCAGCTGGGCTTCGAGGGTCAGCTCTTCTACCGGCAGAATCCGGCGGTCCAGCGCTAACACGTCCCGTAGCTGGTTGCGGTCACCACTGATCTCCAGGTCAAATTGCACTGAGTCTGCCTCAACCTGGCGCAGGGTGATCTGGGAGACCACATTCAAGGATTCGAGATAACGTTCTACGGCGGCCAATGTCGCCAGTTCAGTGACGTTATTTACCCGCAAAGCCAACTGCCCGGCCATTGCCGGGTCGCGCAGCACGGCGTACTGATCGGCAATCCGGTTCGACAGTTCATCGGCCAGTGCCTGCATCAGTTCCGCTTCGGACTCTCCAGTGACTTGCAAACGCTCACGATTGTCGCGCACCAGAAACACCAGATCGGCCTGAAAGCCACCGCTTTGCTGCGCCACCCGGCCGACCGCTATGGCATCGTTCGGGTATCGCTCCGATGCGGCTTCAATATCGCCCGTAAACAGACCGTAGACGTCGGTAAAAGAGACATTAAGGGTATCGGTCAGGTCCATGATCGGCAGCAAGACCGGCAAGCCGCGCTCCTCGAGCCGATTACCCAGCGCCACCGCCAGTTCATGGTTGTCACCATCGGTCAAAATGCGGTCTTGCCCCTGCAGACGGTCGCCCAGCCACAGCAGCACTTCCGGGCGCCGCGTTCCCCAAACCGGCAAACGCTGGTTCACCAGCCATTGTTCAATGGCCTGCTGGTCAAATTGCATGACCATACGCTTGGTTGCAACGGATTCACCGAGCACATTGGTCAGCAAGGTGTCGCTCGCCTGGAAGCGGAAAGTCGACAAGTAATCGGTTGCGTTGCGCAGCAAAGGTTCTGTACGCCCCTGGCTGGCAATATCGGCATCACCGGTCGCTCGAATCAGCACCCGGCCCAGTGCTTCTCGTACTGCCTGATTCTGATCCCGGTCGGAGGCATTCTGAGCAAGAATGGCTGAGTCGGAATAGACATCTACCGTCCGGGCCGCCCAAACAGGCAGTGCCAGTAACAGCAAACAGGCAAGGGAGACAGTTCGAAAAAGCATAAGTCCGGCTTCTATTAGGTGATGATCGACTATTGTGACAGAGCGCGCGGTGAAAATCAGGTCGTGTCGTCGATATTATTGTGCAAAGCGACCGTCATTTCCTGACCGAACAGACAAGCTGATTCCACACACAGGGCCTGCTACAATCCGCGCGCCCAAGAGGGCTGTGGCCAGGATCGTCACCCGCTGACGCAACGGTTCTGACCAGACCCTTCTTTTATTCGAATTGCCGCAATGGAGCCAGTGATGTCAGACGCGCCCAAACCCCTGAGTTACAAAGACGCCGGTGTTGATATCAACGCTGGCAATGAATTGGTGGAACGCATCAAAGACACCGTGAAACGTACCCGACGCCCCGAAGTCATGGGTGGCCTGGGTGGTTTCGGCGCCCTCTGTCGAATTCCCAGCCACTATAAGAAGCCGGTTCTTGTGTCTGGCACTGATGGGGTTGGCACCAAATTGAAACTGGCCATGGAACTGGGACGTCACGACACCATTGGCATCGATCTGGTCGCCATGTGCGTGAACGACCTGATCGTCTGCGGTGCCGAGCCGCTGTTCTTTCTCGATTACTACGCCACCGGCAAACTGTCGGTCGATATCGCCTCTCGGGTGGTGCAAGGCATTGGTGAAGGCTGCCAGCAGGCGAACTGCTCGCTGGTCGGCGGCGAGACCGCAGAAATGCCCGGCATGTACCAGGGCGATGACTATGACCTGGCTGGTTTCTGCACCGGCGTGGTCGAAGAAGACAACATCATTGATGGCACTCGGGTGCGCGTTGGCGACAGCGTGATCGGCCTGCCCTCCTCTGGCCCGCATTCCAACGGCTATTCGCTGATTCGCAAGGTCATCGAAGTCTCCGGCGCCGACCTGCAACAGCCTATGGGTGAGACCACCCTGGCCGATGCGCTGATGGCCCCCACCCGCATTTACGTTAAATCGGTGTTGCGTCTGCTGGCCAACCAGTCCGTTCATGCCATCTCTCACATCACCGGCGGCGGTTTCTATGAAAACTTGCCAAGAGTGGTGCCCGAGTCGATGGCGATCCGACTGAATGCCCACAGCTGGACTCAGCCACCGGTTTTCGACTGGCTGAAGAAAGCAGGCAACATTGATGCCCATGAAATGTACCGCACTTTCAACTGCGGCATTGGCCTGGTGCTGGTTGTGCCCGCCAGTGAACAGGAAGACATTCTCAGCCAGCTGAAAGCCAGCGGCGAAAGCCCGGTGGTGATGGGTCAGGTTGAGCAACGCACGGGCGACGCTGTCATCATCGACGGAGTTTAACCGTGACTCGCATCGTTGTGCTGATCAGTGGCGGGGGCTCCAATCTGCAATCACTGCTTGATCAGTGCCAGACTGGTTCACTGGATGCCGATATCGTCGCGGTGATTTCAAACCGTCCTGACGCCTTTGGTCTGTCAAGGGCACGTCAGGCGGGCGTAAAGGCGCTGACGCTCGACCACACCGGCTATGCCAACCGGGCAGCCTTCGATGCTGCCCTGGCTGAGCTGATCGAAGCCCAGCAACCCGATCTGATTGTTCTGGCCGGTTTCATGCGCATTCTCACCGACGATTTCGTCAGGCGATTTCCAGGGAAGATGATCAATATCCACCCTTCTCTGCTGCCCCGATACCCTGGCCTGAATACCCACCAGCGTGCGCTCGACGCCGGCGATTCACAAGCGGGTGCTACCGTGCATTTTGTAACCGCCGAACTCGATGGTGGCCCGCCGATTGCCCAGGTAGAAGTCCCTATTTCAGACCAGGACGATGCCGAGTCGCTGGCTCGGAAAGTACTGGCTCAGGAACACAGACTCTACCCGACGGTCGTTGACTGGTTTGTAAAGGGGCGGCTGCGTCTCGACGCCAACCAGGTGTTACTGGATGACCAGCCCCTTCCCAAAGGCGGGCGTCTGCTGGATACTGCATCGCTATGAAACGATTGCTCATCAGCTCACTCATCTATGCTCTGTCCCTGACGGCCCTGGCCGAGGGCATGCAACCGTTCACGGCCGAAATGGAAGCCATACGGCATGGCGCCATCGATATTAAAGCCCGCGGCACGCTGCAATTGCGGGAAACCGCGCCCGATGAATGGCACTATCGCCTGAGTACCGATGGCCGCACCCTGTCGCTTCGCGAAGAAAGCTGGCTGACGGTGGTTGACGACCAGATTCGGCCGACGCGCTATGAATTCGAAAGCAAGGTGTTCTGGGTCAAAACCACCAAGTCATTGCGCTTCGACCATGAACGTCAGCGTGTCACCGGGCGTGTGGAAAAAGACCGTATCGACGAAGGTTTCGCAGCCCCCATTTATGATGCCATCGGCTACCAGTTGGCGTTGCAACAGGCCCTGGCTCGCGGTGAAGAATCCATCACGCTGAATGTGCTGCGCCATAAGCGGCCTGACGACATGTCGTTTCGGGTTATCGGTGAAGAAATGCTGCAACTGCCGCAGGGCGAGATCTACACCTGGATCGTTGAGCAGACCGAACCGGTCAGCCGCGATGAACGCAAGCTGATCTGGATCGCGCCCGGCCTGGGTTACACCCCGATGCGTTTCGGGCGCTATGAAGACGGCGACCTGAAAGAGGAAATTCGGGTTCTGTCTCTGCAGCTGAATGGCCAGCGGGTTGATTTCAGCCAGCAATAGGGCAATGCTGGCGTCAGCCGGGCCAGTCACTCTTTACTACGCCCTGCACTCACACATCCACGGACCGGCACAGGGAGCTCGTCAACCATGAAAGTCGCCGTCTTCAGCAGTAAACCTTATGACATTCGCTTCTTTACCCAGGTCACGCAGTCACAGCACCAGTTCACCTTTCTCGAACCCCACTTGAATGCCCAGACGGCAACGCTCAGCCAGGGGCACGATGCGGTCTGCTGCTTCGTCAACGACAGTGTCGACCGACCAACGCTGGAGCAACTGCACAAGCAGGGCATTTCACTGGTGGCGCTGCGTTGCGCGGGATTCAACAATGTGGATTTGCCAGCAGCCGTTGAGCTGGGCATCACTGTTGCCCGGGTACCCGAATACTCGCCCTTTGCCGTGGCCGAGCATGCCGTCGCGTTGATTCTGGGACTCAACCGTAACTCGCATCGGGCTTACAACCGAGTTCGCGAAAACGACTACAGCCTGCACGGCCTGCTTGGTTTTGATGTGCATGGCAAAACCGTCGGTGTGATCGGTACCGGTAAAATCGGCCAGGCATTCATTCGCATCATGCATGGCTTCGGGTGCCGGGTCATCTGCTACGACCCCTACCCCAGCGACGCAGCCGTTACCGCTGGTGCCGAATACGTTGAACTGGATGAGCTGTGGGCCCACAGCGACATCATTTCTCTGCACTGTCCGCTGGTCGCCTCAACCCGGCACATCATCAACAAAGACACCCTGGCAAAAATGAAGCATGGCGTCATGGTGATCAACACCAGCCGCGGTGCGCTGATCAACACCAGCGATGTCATCACCTCACTGAAAACCGGCGCGGTGGGTTACCTCGGGCTCGATGTCTACGAGGAAGAAGCCGACCTGTTCTTTGAAGACAATTCAGACGACATTTTGCGTGACGATGTGTTTGCCCGCCTACTGACCTTTCGCAATGTGCTGATCACCGGCCACCAGGCGTTCTTCACCAAAGAAGCGCTGCAAGCCATCACCGCGGTCACGCTGGCCAACCTGGATGCCTTTGAGCGTTCTGACCTGAGCGCACTGCACCAGGTATTGCCGCCGGCCTGAACCCCGGAAAACCTTGCGCGCTCATAGAATCCTGAGCCATAAAAAAACCCGCCATCCGGCGGGTTTTTTTTAACCAGTCAGTCTCAAGCCAGCTTGGCTTTTGCCTGCTCGGTCAGTGCAGCAAAGGCAACCTTGTCGTGCACCGCCAGATCCGCCAGGATCTTACGGTCGATTTCGATCGCTGCTTTCTTCAAGCCATTGATGAACTTGCTGTATGACAGACCGTTCACCCGGGCTTCGGCATTGATACGGGCAATCCACAAGGCGCGGAACTGACGCTTACGCTGACGACGGTCGCGATACGCATACTGTCCTGCCTTGATGACCGCTTGCTTGGCCACACGGAAGACTCGTGAACGAGCACCGTAATAGCCTTTAGCCTGGTCCAGTACCTTCTTGTGGCGACGACGAGCCACTACACCACGTTTTACACGTGCCATATTTCTTTCCTCCTAATCCTGTTTTTCAGCCTGCTGTTTTTAACAGCAAGGCCAGACCTTAAATGTAGGGCAGCATGCGCTTGATCAGCGCTACGTCGGACTCAGCAATAAGCTGGGTACCGCGCAGATGACGCTTACGCTTGGTGCTCTTCTTGGTCAGGATGTGGCTGCGGAAAGACTGCTTGTGCTTAAAGCCGTTGGCCGTCTTCTTAAAGCGCTTTGCAGCGCCAGAGTTGCTCTTGATCTTAGGCATTTTCAATCTCCCGATCTACTTCCAATAACCGTGTCGCATCCCCGGTGATGCCTGGTAAACCCGACATCGGGAGCTAACGGTTGCCATGTCGCCCAGTGATGCTTGCGCACCCCGAGCCCCTTCAACGATGGTCTAACCGGCCAAAAGCCTTTCAACCCACCATAAAAAACGACGGCTCCAGGCCGTCGCAGCGCGCAGGATACCAGACCCTGCCGGAATAACCAGCCGTTAAGCTGATTATTCCTGTAAACGCCTTATTTCTTCTTGATTGGCGCCATCACCATGGTCAGCTGACGGCCTTCCATTTTTGGCCGCTGCTCGACTGTTGCCAGATGCTCAAGATCTGTCGCAACGCGAGCCAGCAACTCCATACCCAGTTCCTGGTGAGCCATTTCCCGGCCCCGGAAGCGCAGGGTGACCTTAGTTTTGTCGCCATGCTCAAGAAAACGAGTCAGATTACGCAGCTTGACGTTGTAGTCACCAATGTCGGTGTTCGGCCGGAATTTGACTTCCTTAACTTGCACCTGAACCTGGTTTTTCTTGGCCACTGCCTTGGCTTTCTTCTCTTCGTAGAGTTTTTTGCCGAGGTCCATGATCTTGCAGACCACTGGATCGCCGTTCGAAATTTGCACCAGTTCCAGGCCTTCCTGCTCAGCTTTCTGCAGGGCCTCTTGCAAGGGAACCACTCCGATTTGCTCACCGCCGGAACCGATCAGGCGAACTTCGTCCGCCTTGATCTGATCATTTACGACATGACGGTTAGCCGCCGCTTTTGCACCTTTCGCGTTGCGTTTTATAACTCACTCTCCATTTCTACCAGACGGCCTTTTCGGGCGTTATCCGCGCTGAGTATCTCGATGAACGCGTCAATGGACATGACACCAAGATCTTTGCCCTCTCGGGTGCGGACCGCTACGGCCTCGTTTTCGACTTCCTTATCACCAATAACCAGTAAATAAGGAACTCGCTGAATTGTATGCTCGCGGATTTTAAAGCCGATCTTCTCATTTCTCAAGTCGGCTTTGGCTCTAAACCCTTCAGAAATCAAGCGATTTTGCACTTTTTGTACGAAATCGGCCTGCGCATCGGTGATGTTGCACACCATGGCCTGCACCGGTGCCAGCCAGGGGGGCATCGCCCCGGCATGCTGCTCGATCAGGATGCCAATGAAGCGTTCAAAGCTGCCCAGTGTCGCCCGGTGCAGCATAACCGGTGTCTGCCGGTCGCCATGTTCATCCACATATTGGGCGTCCAGACGACCCGGCATTGAGAAGTCGACCTGAATGGTACCACACTGCCACATCCGACCGAGACTGTCTTTCAGCGTGAACTCCACTTTCGGGCCATAAAAGGCCCCTTCGCCCGGCAACAGCGACCAGGGTTTGCCATAGGCATCCAGCGCCGAGGCCAGTGCCTGCTCGGCACGATCCCAGTCTTCATCGTTACCGACGCGTTTTTCAGGGCGAGTCGACAGTTTCAGAATGACTTCATCGAACCCGAAGTCGTAATAGACCTCGTTCAACATTTCGATGAACTGAGCCACTTCTGACTGGATCTGGGATTCTGCGCAAAAAATGTGGCCATCGTCCTGGGTAAAGCCCCGTACGCGCATGATGCCGTGCAAAGCACCGGAGGCTTCGTTACGGTGGCAGCTGCCGAACTCAGCCAGTCGCAACGGCAGGTCGCGATAGCTTTTCAGACCCTGATTGAACACCTGAATGTGGCAGGGGCAGTTCATCGGCTTGACGGCGTTATCCCGGGATTCACTGTGGGTGGTGAACATGTCGTCACCGAATTTGTCCCAGTGGCCCGACTTCTCCCACAACGACCGGTCAACAATCTGCGGCGTGCGAATTTCCTGGTAGCCATGTTCGCGCTGTTTCTGGCGCATGTACTGCTCGATCACCTGATACAGCGTCCAGCCGTTGGCGTGCCAGAACACCATGCCGGGCGCTTCTTCCTGCAAGTGAAACAGGTCGAGCTTTTTGCCAATCTTGCGATGGTCGCGTTTGGCCGCCTCTTCCAGAAAATGCAGATGCGCTTTCAGTTGCTTCTTGTCGGCCCAGGCAGTGCCGTAGATCCGCTGCAGTTGGGCATTGTTGCTGTCGCCGCGCCAGTAAGCACCGGACACCCGCATCAATTTGAAATGGTGACAGAACTTCATGTTCGGCACGTGCGGACCGCGGCACATGTCGACGTATTCTTCATGGTGGTACAAGCCTGGCCGGTCATCCCGGGCGACGTTTTGCTCCAGAATCTCCAGCTTGTACGGCTCATTGCGTGCCTTGAAAGCGTCTACCGCTTCCTGCCAGCTGACCTTGTGGCGCACCACCGGGTAATTGGTCTTGGCCAATTCCAGCATGCGTTTTTCCAGCGCGACCAGATCGTCTTCGGTCAGACGGTGCTCCATATCGATGTCGTAATAGAAGCCGTTTTCAATGGTCGGGCCGATCGCCATGCGCGCATCCGGCCACAGCTGCTTGACGGCATGGCCAAGCAAGTGAGCGCAGGAGTGCCGGATAATTTCCAGACCGTCGTCGTCTTTCGGCGTAATGATCTCTACCGCTGCGTCACTGCTGACCACATCGACCAGATCAACACGGGCGCCATCAATACGGCCGGCTACCGCGTTTTTGGCAAGGCCAGGGCCGATGTCTTCGGCAATTTGCAGGATGCTGACGGGTTGTTCGAACGAGCGCTGGGAACCGTCTGGAAGGGTAATTACAGGCATTGTGGTGCTCCTTCAGTGGTGACCCCTACCATGGGCCACGTGTTGGATGTCAAAATCACCCGGCGGGTGAACAGGACACATACATTGAGTCGAACTGTTAACAGGCATCTCACCCGAACCTACCCCTACCAAGGGACCGTATTCGAGCGGGCGGCACGCGCCGCCAGCCAGCCAACAGAGCATCGCAGTCTACCGGAAAGCGAACGCCGGTCATACCACTGTCCCACCTGAAAATAGAGTGTTTGAGTAACATTCACCGGGTGCTTTTACCGAACATTGACCGGCCAGTGCACATTTACTTCACGATTGATGCGTAAACTCCGAGCCAATTACACAACAGGAACTGTCAGAATGTGGAAGAAAGCCGTGGTCGTTGTGGCCCTGTTAGCGATTGGTTTTGCCGGCTATCGCTGGATGAATGCACCGGAAGAATCAACGGCCAGCGAGCAACGCCGGGGCAACGCTGCCATGTCAATGCGTGCCGGCATTACCGGGTCGCGCTGGGGGCGCGACGGCGTAGACAGCTCGGCCATTCAGGTGGAAGCTCTGGACGCATCCAGAGCCGCCCATGCGCCACAGATCCCCCTGCTGGGAACCGTTCAGGCAAAGCGCCAGGAAACCATTACCGCCTCCCAGGAGGGCCGGGTCACTGACATTCTGGTCCGGTCGGGTGAGTCGGTCGCCGAAGGTCAGCCTCTATTACGTATTGACGCCCCAGCGATGGACTGGGCGCTGCGCCAGCAACAAGCCAACATCGACCAGCAACAGGCAGGCATTCGCATCGCCGAGCGTCAGCATGAACGCAACCTCGAAGCCCTGGCCATTGCCGAACGGGATCTGGTGCGCGAACAAAACCTGCTGGAACAGGGTTTTTCCAATGAGACCAATGTTGCCGCTGCCCGGCAAACCTGGCGCAGCGCTCAACTGACCGTTGCCAACTACGACGATGAGGCTGCCCAGCGCCAATCGCAACTGGAACAGGCGCTGATAGCACTTGAACAGGTGCAAGACCAGCAACAGGACCTCACCCCCACAGCGCCATTCAGCGCCGAGGTGGTGTCCATCGACACTGCGGTTCAGGTTCAGGTAGATGCCGGTGAAACCCTGCTCAACCTGGTCGACCGGTCTTCGCTGTTTGTGCGCACCCAGGTCCCCCTGCGGGTTTATAGAAGCATCACCGGGACCGACATTGAAGCTACGGCCTGGTTGAACAAGTCGCCCTACCCGCTGACCCTCGACAACCTGGCCGCAACGTCCAACACCGGATCGGTGGACCTGACACTGAACCTGCCAGACAACATTCCGGTGCTGATTAATGAAACCCTGGAAATCAGTCTGACGTTGCCTGCCGTCGAGAGTTTTGCCATTCCTCAGGATGCGGTTTATTACGGCGATCAGATTTACCAGATTACCGATGGCGTGTTGCAAGCCCTGCCCATTCGCATACTCGGTTACCAGCAACGCGATGGCGAACAATGGGCTCTGATTGACAGTGACGCGCTGGATACCGATGCCACCATTCTGACTACCCGACTGTCACAGCCGACCAACGGAACGCCGGTAACGGTGCTCGAACCAGGTGCAACAGCCGCCATCAGCAGCGGAGACAACAACTGATGAACGGTGTCTACGCTAAGCTGCTCGACCATCGCCTCGCGGCCAACCTATTGATGATGGTCGTCATCGGTGCCGGTATCTGGGGGTTACAACAGGTCCGCTCGCAACTGTTTCCCGATACCGAATTGCCCATAGTTCGCGCCAGTATCGACTGGCCGAATGCCGATGCCGAAGCGGTGCGCACCGGCATCGCCGAACCGCTGGATCGCGCCATACAGGATTCGCGGCGGTTCGATTTTGTGCGTTCAACGGCGCGCGAGGGTGGCGTCAGTCTGTTCGCCCGGGTGTCCGACAGCTACACCGCCGCTGAAGGCCTGACCGCCCTGGAAGAAGCCATCGATGGGCTGAATTTGCCCGACGGGGCCGAGGTGGATGACGTTGAAGCCATCGAGATTACTGAACCCGTCGCCAGTGTGTTGATATACGGCGATGTGCAACGCAGCGAACTCGCGGCTATCGGCTATGAAGCCCGACAGACGCTACTGAACCGGGGCATGGCGACGGTTGAGCTGGATGGTGTGCCCGGTCGCGAACGGCTGATCACCATTGACCTTGCCGCCCTGAACTCGCTCGGCATCACGCTGGACACCCTGGCCACCCGCCTAAGCACCCAGTTTGCCATCTCAACGGCAGGGTCAGTCACGGTCGGCCAGAACACCACAGCATTGGTCACCGACGCCCCCGATTGGACAGTCTCGGATTTACAAGATGCCATTGTTGCCCAGAATGCGGACGGTGGTGTGGTGCGCCTATCGCAAGTGGCCAGCGTAGAAGAGCGGTTCGACACCGCCGACATTCTGCGTTACCAGGGGGTGCCCGCCATCAAGCTCGAGATTGAACGCGTCGCCGGAGAAGATACGCTGGAAAACGCGGAACTGCTTGATCAATGGATGAGCGACTTCGCACTGGAACTGCCCTATGGCGTTGGTTTTCACGCCTACAACGAAGTCTGGCGCGTGGTCGAAGCTCAGTTGAACCTGGTGCTGACCAATGGCATCGGTGGCATGATTCTGGTCATACTGGTGTTGTTTGTTTTCCTGCGCACCCGCCTGGCTGTATGGGTCGCGGCGGGCATTCCCATTTCGTTCATGGGCACCCTGGCGTTTATGGGGTATACCGACACCACCATTAACACCATCAGCCTGTTCGGGTTCATCATCGCCATTGGCATTATCGTCGACGATGCCATTGTGGTGGCCGAAGACACGGCAGCACTGGAATCCGAAGGGCTGGCCCCCAGAGAGGCCGCCAAAACAGCAGCCCTGCGCATGATGCCCGCCGTGGTAGCGTCGAGCCTGACGACCATTGCGGCTTTTTTACCGCTGATGCTGATTGGCGGCAGCTTTGGCAACTTTCTGATCGACATTCCCATCGTCGTCACCGCCGCCATTGTCGCCTCGCTGATTGAGTGTTTCATCATTTTGCCCGGCCACCTGGGCCACCACAAACGCATGCGTGAACCCAGTGCCTGGCGGGCGGGGTTTGACGCAGCCTTCGGGAAATTCCGCGACGGCCCCTTTCGCACCCTGGTGGCCTTGTCGATCCGCAATGGCGCCGTTTTTATCGCGGCGCTGGCAATGATCAGCCTGTTCGCACTGGGGGCCGTCACCAGCGGCAAAATCGCTTTCGAGGCGTCGCCGTCTCTGGATCAGCCGACCATGAGCGTCTCGCTCGACCTGCTTGATGGCACCAGCCTCGCTGAGGCGGAGCAGGCACTGGATGAACTCGAAGCCGTAGTCAAGGACATCGACTCATCCGTCGGTGGCGGCCTGATCGATACTATGGTCCACGAGTACAACCAGCTCGATGTACCCAGTCGCGCCGAATTGAACATTTCGCTGACCAGTGACACCGATCGGCCACTGACCAACGCTGAGATACTGCAACGCGTACAGCAGAACTATGACTTGCCCGCCGTCGTGCGCAGCTTTTCCACAGGCCGGTCGTTTCGGGGTCCGGGCGGTGGTGGCGACCTGTCGATTCGACTTGAAGGCAACGACATTGACGAGCTGAAAGAAGCGTCACTATTGCTACAGGCTCAGCTGCAAACGCTGTCGAACCTCAGCGACGTGACCGATGACCTGCCCTTCGACGCCCAGCAGTACCAGCTAACGCGAACCCGCGCCGCTGAAGCCGCTGCCATTGAAATCAGCGATGTGGCGCATCAGGTTTCCTCTCAACTCTCCGGTCTCGAACTGTATACCGTAGAAACCGGCTTTGAACAAATCCCGGTTCGGCTGCAACTGGAGGATCGACAGCGTGAGAGCGAAAGCTGGTTACAATCGTTGCCGATTCAGGTGAGTGACGGCAGCACCCTGCCACTGGGTAGCCTGGTTGATTTTTCCTATCAGAAGGGGCTCGACCGGATCAGTGCCCGCAACGGTGTCCTGTCGGTTACCGTCTCCGGCAGTTACAGTGGCGATCAGTTATCGGATCTGTATGACGTACTGGAGTCCGACATCATGCCAATAGTAACGTCTCAGTTCCCGGTCGATTACGCCATCGAAGGCCAGGCCGAAGAACTGGATGCGTTTTTCAGCGACACCCTGGTCTCGGTACTGATATCCATCGTTCTCATTTATTTTATTCTGGCCTGGGTGTTTGAATCCTGGCTCTGGCCTTTTGCGGTGCTGATCACCGTGCCTTTCGGGTTGATTGGTGCGGTAGCCGGCCACTGGATCATGGACATGCCGTTATCTACGATTTCGATCTTCGGGTTGATCGGCCTCTCCGGCATTGTCATTAACGATTCGATTATTCTGGTAGCGGTGTTCCGTCGCTTGCACGCCCAGGGTCAGTCTCTTTACGAGGCCACCGTGGCGGCAGCAACGTCGCGCTTGCGTCCGGTCATCCTGACGTCGATCACCACCATGGCCGGCCTGTCACCACTGCTGTTCGAAACCAGCATCGATGCGGCCCTGCTCAAACCCATTGCCGTAGGGCTGGTGTTTGGTCTGGGTTTTGGCACCCTGCTGATTTTACTGATGGTGCCGGTGCTGCTTTATAAGATCGGGCAGCTCACCGATTGGGCCAGTAGCCGCAACGACGACCCGCCGGCAACCCGGGCGGTTAATGTCTGACAGGATGGTTACCGATCCAACTCCGCCTGAGCCAACTGTCCGGTTTGTACCTGCCACTGAGACCAGTAAGCACCCTCACCCGTCAGCAGACTGGCGTGGGTGCCCTGCTCCACAATGCGGCCGTGTTCGAGCACCACGATCTGATCGGCATGCACAATGGTCGACAGCCGGTGCGCGATCATAATAACGGTACGGTCTTCCGCGATGTGGGCGAGCGACCGTTGTATCGCTGCTTCGGTTTCGTTGTCGACCGCGCTGGTCGCTTCATCCAGCACCAGCACCGCCGGGTCTTTTAACAGGGCCCGCGCCAGCGATAAACGCTGACGCTGACCGCCGGACAGCTTGACCCCGCGTTCCCCCACCTGGGTATTGAACCGGTCGGGCAGTCGTTCAATAAATTCCAGCGCTTCGGCTGTTTCGGCAGCGGCCTGAATGTCGTCGAGGCTAGCATCGGGCCGGCCATAGGCAATGTTGTCGGCTATCGTGCCATCGAACAGGAACACATCCTGACTGACCAGGCCAATGTGGGTGCGCAGATCGCGCAATGACAGTTGGTGGATGGGTATGCCATCGAGTTCAATCTGCCCTTCGCGGGGTTCGTAAAAGCGCAGCAGCAGTTTCATCAGCGTCGACTTACCCGACCCGGTTGCCCCAACCAGGGCCAGAGTCTTACCGGCGGGCACCTCAATGCTGACGTCATGGACACCGGCACCACTCTGACCATACTCGAAAAAAACCTGCTTGAACTGAACCCGGCCCGCTACCGGGCCGTTGAATACCTGGTCGCCATCGTCCGGAACCGATACGTCGGTGTGAATCAGCACCAGAATGCGGCGGGTGCTGGCCATGGCACGTTCAAACAAATCAATGGTTTGTGCCAGTTCAGTCAGGGGCCATAGCAGACGCTGGGTCAGAAACACCAGCACACCATAGGCACCCACACCGAGCACGCCGTTCAAGACCTGAAAGCCACCGACAACAAAGGTAAACAAAAAGCCGGTTAAAATGGCCATGCGGATTATCGGAATAAATGCCGAACTGATGGCAATGGCCCGGCGGTTTGCTTCGGCATAGGCATCGCTGTCGGCGCGAATCTGTTTGGCTTCCCGCTCTTCAGCGGTAAAGGATTTGATGGTCGCCATGCCGCCAATGTTATTGCTCAGACGGGTCGCCAGCACACCGACCCGCTCACGCACATCCGCATACAGGGGCATGGCTTTTTTCTGAAAGTAGAACGCTCCCCAGATGATCAGCGGGATCGGCGTGAACGCGAGAAAGGCAATGAGCGGTGACAGCACGAAAAAAACCGCACCCACGGCGACAACGGTCACCAGCACCTGAATGATGTCGTTGGCGCCGCCGTCGAGAAACCGTTCCAATTGGTTGACGTCATCGTTCAAGACCGAAATTAATTGCCCACTGCTGCGCGATTCAAAGAAACTCATGTCCTGTCTTTGAATGTGCTCGTAGGCATCCTGCCGAATGTCAGCTTGAAGGTGCTGCGCGAGATTGCGCCACAGAATCATGTACAGATACTCGAACAGGGACTCCCCGGCCCAGATCACAAAAGTCAGCACCGCCAGCGCAATGATCTGCGACTGGGGTGTAACCAGCCCAAGCTGGGCGACAAAACTGGCTTCCTGATTCACCACCACATCGATGGCAATACCAATCAGAATTTCCGGTGCGATATCAAACAGCTTGTTCAGCGCGGAACACACCGTCGCGGCAATAATGCGTCGCCGGTAACCGCGCGCGTATTTCAACAGCCGAATGAGTGATTGAAAACTGGTTGCCGGTGCAATAAACGTCATGTGCGTCCTTAACAATTAAGTCGATGCCTGCTGAATGCGAGCGATGGAATCTTTCTCTTCAATGGGCCAGTGGAGCCAGGCAGCAATAAGGCCGAGCACAATACCCGCAATCCAGATGCCGTCGTAACTCTGATAGTTTTTATACAGCCAGCCCCCCAACCAAACGCCGCTGAAACTACCGACCTGGTGACTGAAAAACACAACACCGTACAGAAAGGTCATGTAACGCGTACCAAACAATACGGCAACCAGGCCTGAGGTCGGCGGTACCGTCGCCAGCCACAGGAAGCCCATGGTGGCAC
The DNA here is from genome assembly GCF_004000275.1 of Saccharospirillum alexandrii. Classification (GTDB taxonomy): domain Bacteria; phylum Pseudomonadota; class Gammaproteobacteria; order Pseudomonadales; family Natronospirillaceae; genus Saccharospirillum; species Saccharospirillum alexandrii. The sequence goes on along the minus strand of NZ_RCIP01000001.1, from coordinate 395,460 downwards.
TGAACACCAGTATGGTTACCAGCGACACCGGAATCAGCAAAAAGGCGGTAATGGCCACCACCCGACCCAGGTATATAAATGCCAGAATGGTTCGTTTGGGGCGCAGGCTGCTTTGCACGCCGGCCACGTAAGCGCCGACGACGTTGCATAGGCCGATCAGACTGATACTCCAGGCACCGACCTTCGCATCGAAGCCAAGGTCAACCACATAGCCGGGCATGTGTACGGTAATAAAGGCAACGTGAAAACCACAAACGAAAAAGCCCAGCACCAGCAAGGTATAGGAGCGCACCTTCAACGCCCGCTTGAGAATGGTCCAGAGTGAAGCGTCGATTTTGGGGCTGGAGGTGTCGTTGGCACCCCCGTAAGGCGCCAGCGGCAACGCCAGTACGGCCATGATGAACGCCGATGCACTCAGCCATTGCAGGGCCCGGAACCAGCCAGCCAGATCGACCAGTTCCTGCATCAGCGGCACCACCAGAAACTGGCCAAAGCTGCCAGCCGCGGTACCAACCCCCAACGCCCAGCCCCGGCGGTCTTCCGGAACCGCGCGCGCCAGCGCCGGCAGGACAATGCCAAAGGCAGTACCCGCCACACCGGCACCCACTAATAGACCAGCGGTGGAGACCATGGCCAGCTCAGTGGTCGAATACGACATGCCCCACATGCCTGCGGCGTAACACAACACGCCGGCCAACAGCACCTTAAGATTGCCAAACCGGTCGGCCAGGCCACCGGCAAAAATGGCAATCACACCCCAGGCGAGGTTCTGTACCGCCAGCGCCAGTGACAGCACATCACGGCCCCAGCCCCGCGCTTCGGAAATGGGCTGCATAAAAAGTCCAAACCCGGCCCGATACCCGAACGACAACATCAACAGCAAACACGCACTGATCAGTACCGGCAACACCGGCATCAAACGACCTTTCATGACACGTCTCCGACAGGCACCAGACTGACAGATTGAAAGAAAACAGGCCCGGAACGATACTCCGACCCGGGAAGGAGAACAACGTTCAGAACGCTTCGTCCCAGTACGTCAGGCATCCCAACAAAACCGCCTCAGGCCTCCAAGTCCCAGGGATGGCGGGAAGAAAGACCGCACTGCCGTATATTGCTGGCGGGTTTCTTAATCGATATAGTCATTTGCCCGTCAGCGTCTTAGGGAGTCGACGGCCTGACCTGGTGTCTCCCCTGTTTTGGAGTGAAGCATGACCGACCGCCGCCGTTTGATTCTTATCTGCCTGTGCTTCATTGCCTTTATTTCGCTGGGCCTGCCCGACGGCTTGCTGGGCGTTGCCTGGCCCGGTATCCGGGCTGATTTCGAGCAGCCTCTGGATGCCCTGGGCTGGCTGCTGGTGGCGACCACAACCGGCTATATGATCAGCAGCTTTTTCAGCGGAGCGGTCAGTCGCTTTTTCGGCATCGGACGGCTGCTGGCCATCAGTTGCACGCTTACAGGCGCCGCCCTGCTGGCCTTTACAGTGGTTCCTGTCTGGGCCGCTTTCGTGATTCTTGGCACGCTGGTGGGTGTGGGCGCCGGAGCCATTGATGCCGGCCTGAATACTTACGTTGCCGAACATTACAGCGAGCGGCTGATGCAGTGGTTGCACGCCAGTTTTGGCGTAGGCATCACGTTGGGTCCGCTGATCATGACCGCCATGCTCAATCTGACCGGGCAGTGGTCGCCCGGCTATTGGCTGGTCGGCAGTGCCCAGATCTTTCTGGGCATCTGTTTCTTCGTCTCTGCGACGCTGTGGGAAGCACCCGCACCCACCAAAGCTGAGCCCAGCCTGACCGAGGACGCCGGTAAAGTCGCCTTGTCACACCCGGCAACAGACGCTGAACCGCATTCGGAAAGAACGTCCGCCAGTTTCGCCTCCTCCCTCGCAACACCGGCAGTTTGGCTAAGCATGGGCCTGTTTTTCGCCTATACCGGGCTGGAGCTGACACTGGGTTTGTGGGGGTATTCACTGCTGACCGAATCCCGCGGGGTAGAGGCTGCTGCCGCAGGTCTGTGGATCGCCATTTACTGGGGCATGTTTACGCTGGGCCGCATGGTTGCCGGTGTGTTTGCCAATCACCTGGGCAACCACCGCCTGGTCTCTTACAGCCTGATTCTGGCGCTGGCCGGTGCGGTTTTGCTTGCCTGGAACCCGGTGGCCTGGGTGGGTTTAATGGCCATTGGCGTGGTCGGTTTTGCCTTCGCTCCCGTGTTTCCCGGCCTGGTATCAGGCACGCGTTTGCGAGTTGGCGAGGCCCACCTCGCCAACACCATGGGCATGCAGATTGCCGCAGCGGGCATTGGCGCAGCCTGCCTGCCGGCCCTGGCCGGCGTATTGGCCGACCGCCTGTCGCTGGAAATTGTGCCCGCCTTTCTGATGGTCTTTATCGCCGTGTTGAGTTTGTTATACGGCGCCTCCCGGCGTCTCGGGCGGCGCCAGATCGACATCAACCCGATTGATCACTGAGGTTTTACTGCCCGAAAGCTTGATGACCGGCGTCTGCAGCATCAGCGAATTAGGGAAGGTCATCAAATCGCCCTTATCGTGCCGGATCATGACGTGAAAGGAGGATATCTCCTCGATCTCACCGGTCAGATCAAAATCGGCATTGAGAATTCGAACGCGGTCACCAATCCGGTACGGAAACTGGAAAAAGATGATCATGCTGGCGGTCAGATTACTGAGAATTGACCATTGGGCGAACATCGCAATGCCGATGACCGCAAACAGCGACGACAGAAATACCGTGAGCTCGCCGTATTCAATGCCAAACGTCAGCCCCACCGCGATCAGGTAGCTGACGGCATGCACCGTTCGCAGCAATTTGCGCACCAGCGCCTTGCGTTGCACCGGTACATCCTTGGTTTCGACCCAGCGACGGATGAAATAGTTCAGGGACTTGTGGGTGATGAAAAAGCCGACTAACAGCGCAAGAAAAACCACGTATTGCCAGGACACTTGCGAAGACTCCTTGCCAGAACGATGAGAGTTTACGACCTTCAGACCCGATATCGGGTGCCTCAGGCTCATGAATTGCTTACACTTTACCGCAAATCATCAGTACGTCGAGAGATAGGCTTTGACTCAGCAACCACAACGCGGCGGTTTTTTCAGTAATCTGCTGTTCAACATCATCATCCCCGTCGTGATACTCAGCAAATTCAGCGGGCCAGACCGGCTCGGCCCTGCCTGGAGCATCGTGGTCGCCCTGGCCTTCCCAATTGGTTATGGCCTCTGGGAAATGCGCCAGACGGGCAAACTGAACGCCATGTCGGTTATTGGTGTGATCAGTGTGTTTCTGACGGGTGGCATCAGCCTGCTGCAACTCGACCCGAAATACATAGCCATTAAAGAAGCCGCCATTCCCGGCCTGTTGGGCCTGGCCGTGCTGATTAGCCAGAAAACCCGGTGGCCGCTGGTGCGCACGCTTATTTTCAACGCTCAGTTGATTGCCATAGATCGCGTCAACCAGGCACTCGACCAACGCGGCACCCACCGGCAACTCGAACAAAGCCTGTCGCTGGTTTCCTATATTGTTGCCACCTCCTTCTTTTTGTCATCCGTACTGAATTATGTGCTGGCCAGAATAATTCTCGTCAGCCCGCCTGGAACCACGGCGTTCAGCGAAGAGCTGGGGAAAATGACGGCCCTGAGTTATCCGGTCATCGCGTTGCCCAGCACCGTTGTACTGATGATTGCTATCTTTTTTCTGCTTTACCGGCTCAAGAAACTGACCGGACTGGATCTCGAGTCTTTGCTGGTTGAACAACAGTCCGCCAAAGACAACGACAAAGAAGCGACAGAGCCCAAATAACCACAGCAACAGGCATAAAAAAGGCGGGGAATCCCCGCCTTGAGCGTATCGAATGTATGAGTGGCACTTACCGGTTAGCCATCAACCAGAGAACGCACCTCCTGACTCACTATCCCCTGACTCACTGCAGGTCGGTGGATATACCCCTCGATACTGATCTATCAGTGCAAGGTCGCACTGCCGACAACGCCGGCGCGACCGTATTCCTGTGTTGCTTCCTGGACAGCACGGAATCGCTCGATTTCGAGGTCTGCCGGGCCACCATTCTGCAAATGAAAATCGTACAGAGTGCTGATCAACGTTGATAACACGTCGTTGTTGTTCAACAACCCTTCTTCAATGCCCGAGGCCGACAGGATATCGGCAATAGGCTCCAGGTTAGCTTGCAATTCACCCTCCTCATCACGACTTATTTCCAGGGCGCCGAAATCAAACGATTCAGAAACGATCAGCTCGAACTGTCTTACATCATTCATAGCCTTACCTCGCTCTTAAGAGCCTCGATCGGAAGCAGCGTGCAGAACCACCCGAGGCTCTCAGGGTGGCTGCGTGGATAGACCGATTGCGAACGCAATCCCCTACACCATACTAGAAAGCGGCGCATCCGCCAAATAACGGGGCCTGGGGGCCTATCGCCCCGACACTCAATACTCTTCACAACCAGCAGATCATGGTTCACCTGCCGTTCAGTCAGTGGGGTCTACACTGAACTCAACGGTCTGCCAATGGAGTTGATTCATGATATTGACCCGCCTGCCAAAAGACGCCGGGGGCCTGGTTGCATGCCTGTTATTGACGGCTTGTGTCACCGCCGCAGACACCGGTATCACCACGACACCGGCCGAATCGACGATCGAGACCCGGCCAGCCGAATCGCAACCGGCACACCGGCTTATCAGCCGGGTCTTTCAGTGGCAATACAGCCTCAATGAAGACGGTTCCCGGGTGCAGCCGGACACCCCGAGCCGCTATCTGCTCCGGTTCAACAGCGAAGGGCGAATCAGCCTGAAAGCTGACTGCAATAACTATGCGGCCTCCGTTCGGCTGACCGACACGGTATTTTCAACCGGACCCATGATCGGTACACGCGCCCTATGCCCGAAAGGCAGCCTGGAGCGACCCTACGTTAACGCCATTGAATCGGCCGCACAGTGGTCATTCAACGGTGAACAGCTGATGCTCAGACAACCCCATGACGGTGGCGTAAGTGTTTTTATCGCTGTATCGGAGGAGGAAAGCGAGGGAAACGGCCAACGTAATTAGGCCCTTACCGGTCAGTCCAATAATAAAAAAAGGGCCCGTACAGGGCCCTTGAAACTGCTGTTGATCCAGCCTTTACTGGCGAACCAGATCCACCAGCACTGTTCCCAGATTTCCAGGGTTCGAGCCGTCGGTTCCAAGACTGAATGAGCCGTAATAGCGCTCACCCGCAACTGAGTCTGGCAGATTGAAGCCCAGGTCCACGCTGAAGGTTTCACCGGCAGGTACAGCGACGGGCACATCCACAGTGAGGTTACCCTCATCGCCCGTCACAGCGGCGGTGTGAATCGTCAGTGCCTGGGGCTCTGCATGCCCGGCTTCCCAGTTCTGCACGACCACCCACAGAGTGCCCGCAGGCGGGTTCTCAATGTTGATATACTCGAGCGCTGAGCCGGTGGCCGCATAGTCGATCAGGCTTCCAAAACCCGGAGAATCGCCAGAGCCCACGAAGACATCCAGGTCACCGGACTCAGACGCCGACACTTCGGCCACAAACCGCGTGGCGTTTTCAGGTACCTCCAGGGTGAAAAAGAAGGTGCCATCAACCGTGGGGTCAAACCCGTCGAAGGGGTTGTCGTTGGTTGGATCTGACACCAGGGCAGCCTCCGTGGCGGTCGATTGGGCCAGACCGGTCATGCTGACCTCGGCTGAGCTGATCTCCACCGCCTTCAACCCATCGAGACGGACGACATCACTGGCCAGCGGCGCGGTAATGGTAATGGCGCCGGGCAGATTGCTCAGCGCGGGTTGAATTGCCACCGGAAAATGGACGTCGGGCACATGACGAGTCAGCGATTCAAGCCCCATCTGGGCATACTGCCACTCACCGATCGGCGCGTCCGCTGCATCCGCTTCAATGGTCAGGACTTGGCTTTCGCCCGGAGCCAACCGAAAGCGTTGCGGAGAAACGGCAAGGCCTGGCTGTCGCTGGGCCCGCCAGTGTGTGCTCTGGTTCGATACGTTGGTTACCGTGCGAGTCCACTGGCAAGTCACCACGCACCTTGCCTGCCCGAGCCCGGTCAGGTTCAGCACTGAAGGCTCGCCACCTACGAACGGATCGGCTGCCAGAAAGGCATCGAGGTGCTCATCGAGAACCAGCGCAGCCTGAGCGGCTCGGGGCAAATCGATGCGGCCGCCACCCATGTCAAACGGATCGGCCTGACGCGTTCCATCCTCCTTAAGGTGCTCTTTAACGGCGGTTGTCATCATTGCAGACTGAATCTGCATCGGCGTCCAGTCCGGATGCAAGGCGGTCAGCAAGGCGCCCGCTCCGGCTATGTGCGGGCTCGACATCGAGGTACCTTGAATGACGTTGTAGTCCTGTTCGGCATCGCTGTAGCCCTCGTGAAAGGCCGCAAAAATGGCTCTGCCCGGAGCCGTGATATTCGGCTTAACCACACTGGGCACAGACGGGTTTACCCCACGCGAACTGAAATACGCCAGTACATCGGCCGTTTCCGGTTTATACACCATTTTGGTACCCGTCAGTCGGCCCTGGTGGTCATTCCCCGAAGCCAGCCACTCCCGCAGCAGAGTGGCATCGGTAAAGGTGATTTGAGTCGCGGGTAAGGCATGTGCATCCGTCTCCAGATAGCCCGATCCATCCGGCGTGGTAGGCTCCCGCGTGAGAATCATCGCACCGCCGCCGTTGGCGGCAACATGCTCACCTTTGGCAACCCGGCCGATTTCACCGGCTTCACACAGAACGATTTCACCGTTAAACCGGGCGCTGAACTCATCGGCCAGGCACAAAGGGTTGCCGAAATCAGCCGCGTCAATAATGGGCGCCGGACCGTACCCTGGTGAAACACCCTGCCCCACAATCTCCACCGGTGGCGATTCCAGTCCTCCACTCAGATCCACCAGGGTATTTTTGTAGAATAGGGGGTGCGCGCTGGCGGCAACCGAGGTGACCCAGGGCGCATCGGCCGGGTTACCCAGGGTCGCGAAATCCGGCCCGGAATTGCCGGCTGAGGTGGCGACAAATATCCCGGCGTCCATCGCAGCCAAAAAGGCCAGGGAATCCGGATCGCCCCAGGGGTCGGAGGCCCCACCGCCTATGGAATAGTTGATCACATCGACGCCGTCGGCGATGGCCTGGTTGATCGCGAACAGAATGGCACTGAGGTAACACCCGGCTTCTGCGCATACACTGTAGGCAACCACATTGGCGCGCGGCGCCACCCCGGCAATGTGTTTGGTCAGAGTGAATCCGGTAGGTGCGGTAACCGTTGCGTTGTACACCAGGTTACCCGCTGCGGTTCCTGCAGTATGTGAGCCGTGACCATCGGTATCGCGCGGGCTGCCCTCGTTGATCAGCTCATACCCCCAGGCGCCGATCAGCTTGCCGTTACAGGGAAAGTCGGGATCGTACACCCCTGAATCGGGATCACAGACGCCCAGATACCCGCTTTTCGGGTTGCGATGCCGGTAGCCGTCGCCATCGACCTCGGCAAAAGAATCACTGACCGGGTTGATGCCGGTATCAATAATACCGACCACCACGCCTTCACCCCGGGTACCGGCCTGGCCTGCCACACCGCGCCAGACTTCAGGTGCTCCAATCCAGGCAAACCCGCCTTCCCACAAGCACCCGGCAAGACCCAGAGTGGCCAGCAAGGAGGCGGTCAGGCCATGCCGACGATTCAGTCGCCCGGTTGCCAGCGCCCAGACCAGCGTTGCCAGCACCAGACTCAGCGTGACCACCACAGACCACCACAGCCAGCCTGTCGAATCGGTATTACCCGTATCGGGCAAGGCAAAACCAGACGCATCGCCGGGGGTTCGTGTCAGTTGTCGCAGTTCATCTTTGTGAATGCTGCGAATGCCCGGCAAGCTTGCCAGTTGGCTGGCCTCAGTGTCGGTCAATTCCACCACCACCGCGTTGACGGCGAGGTGGAACTGGTCGATGACCTCAACCGAACGACCTAGGCGCAGAGAGATTTGCTGCAGCAACTTGGCCTGCTGAGACGCCAGGTACTGCCCGTAGGCCCTCACTTCGGGGGTTTGCACATTCAGCGAAGCGCGGCCTTCCGGGCTGGTCGCCTGGTAGCCGGATACGTCACCGCGATACCGCGCCACGGCAGCGGCATCGCCGGTGATGATGTATCGGTTCAAGGGTTCGGCAAAGCGGCTGAATGGCTGAATGCCTGCTGCATTGCCCGATGCTGACGGGGGTGTTTTCTCCAGCACATTTCGCTGGCCTGAGAGGTTGCGTTCGGAAATTTCAGATTCGGCCAGGGCAGTTGCCGCGACCAGTGACAGGCAGAGCCCCGCTATCACTGCATACAGCGAGGCCCCAGACCATCTGCGACTGTGCCGCAGGGTAAATTGAGACAGGGTCATGTCAGTTCCTTGTTTGTCGAAGTTGAGAAACACGGAGCCCTTCCAGGAACACCGTATTCACAGGCCTGGAGACAACATGACCCAGCAATGCGCTGCCCTGGCGACCTTTTGGGGACCCAGATCAGTCGCGCGCTGGAGCGCCACCTTCCGACAAAACGCCTGCATCCTTGCCCGATTCACGCAACAATCCGTCAATGGATTGAAGACCGGCCGCAAAACGGATGCTTAAAGCACGCTAGCAGCTTGCAGTGGGTTGCGGAAACCTGAGTGGTGAAACTGAGACCGAATTAGCACAATAATTTGCTGGGTGATTTGTAAAGGGGCGCTTACAGAGAGGATTGATGACGCCCGTTGAACAGCGGCGTCATCGGTCGGCCGTTAAAACTGGCAGGACGTTCGCATCGGCTCAATGACCTCGGTAAAACCGGTCATATCAAACACCGCAGTAATGGGGCTGTAGTTATAGGGAGTGGTTCGAAACACCAGCGTGGCGTTGCCTGCCTCGGTTTCGGTCTCAAGTTGATTAACCAGTTCGACCTTGGAAAACCCCGCTGCAACGCCAGGAAAAATGGTGCGTTCACGGAAACGATCGGTTTCCCAGGTTCCGGTGACCGATTCACCCTGGCCAATACGGGTAGTCACCTCGGGCTCATTGCTGGGCAGGAACTCCCCCCAATTGAGCACGAGCTGGTAATCGCCTGGTTGAGTTGAATCACAGGTGAGCTCCAGTTCGATCGGGTTACGACGGCGGTTCAGGCCGCGATCCGACCGCAGGAACACTGAATGCTCGGTTTGCCCGGTGATGGGGTCAGAATTTGATTCGTAATCGAACTTGCCGATGTCACGCGATACGTTCTGCGCATCGGCCAGCACTTGCTCAGCGTCATCGTAACACTGGTAGCGTTGCTGCTGGTCGGTTAGTGAACGGCATTCCCGGATGGATTCGGCAAAGGTTTCAGCCTGGCTAGCGGTTGCGATTGTCAGGCCGCCGGTAGCCAAGCCCAGAATGAGGACGGTTTTGTGCGTATACGATACACCAACGGTCATGTGTGCATGAAACTCCTGTTATTCGGCATGGTACGACTGATATGGCAACCTGAGGCGGGCTGTCCTGGCGCTCAGCGTGTAAATCGACGCTCGTGGCACACGGAATGGCAAGCAACCAGGCCCCATCATGCCCGAGGGCCACTCAAAGCGAAACCGCCGTTTAGCCGGGCATCACTTTAAAGGCCTGTAACCCGCGCTGACGCCCCTGTCGGTGCGATTCATTCAAACAGGATTCTACGAACCCCAAATGCGTTTGCGATGCCTGCTGTGCTGCAGCCGCGTCACCACTCATAATAGCCTCAAGTAACCGCTGGTGCTGCTCCAGCAAACGATCGGCCGTATCCCCCTGACCGGCTATTTGAAAAACACTCTCAGCGATGGACGATGCCAACACTTTGAACAACGCTTTCATGTTATGCAACAGCACGGCGTTGTGACTTGCCTCGGCAATGGCCAGGTGAAATTCCGCGTCTGCTCTGGCTTGCTCTGCTGCGCTGCCTGCCTGATGGCTACGCTCCAGTTCGGTCGCACAGGCCTGAAGCTTGCCGCGGTCTGCATCAGTCGCTCGCAAGGCTGCGTACCAGGCAGCCATGCCTTCCAGAGCATTCCGGTATTCCAGAATATCGTATTGGTAGTCTCTGTCAGTACTGAGCAAGGCCAGTAACGGATCACTGATGCCATCGCCCAGGTGCTGGCAGACGCGATGCCCACCGCCCTGTCGACTCTCGAGCCAGCCTCGGGCGGCCAGAGTACCCAGCGCCTGTCGCAGCGTCGGGCGGGATACGCCCAGCTGGACGGCCAGTTCACGTTCAGGCGGTAACTGGCTCCCCACCGGGTAATGCCCTTCGGTGATGGCTTTTTCCACTAAACGGGCAACCTGATCCGACATGCGCTCTGCTTTCATGACACCCCGCTCACTTGACCGGCCCTCACATGGCGGATTGACAGCCCTGTGAAGTCGGCCTATTCTCACTGGAAATATTTGGTAAATTGGTATTACCAATTAAAAGAGCATCGTACCCCAGGCAGAGCAAACGATGCAACCGTGCACCCCCTTTTCAATGCCGAGGTTCCAATGTCACAGCCCGTTCTGCTCTACCCGAGCAAACCCGACAAGGTCTATTTGTTTGGTACCTGCCTGGTCGACCTGTTTTATCCGGAAGCCGGTCTCGCCGGGGTCGACCTGCTGGAGCGGGAGGGAATAGAGGTTATCTACCCTCAGGATCAAACTTGTTGCGGACAGCCGGCCTATACTTCGGGTCGCAACGACGAAGCCCGGGCCGTAGCGCAAGCCCAGCTGAATTTGTTCCCTGGAGACTGGCCAGTCGTCGTTCCCTCCGGTTCCTGCGCGGGCATGATGCGACACCACTACCCAAAGCTGTTTGAGGGCACAGAAGATGCTGAAAAAGCCCGCAAGCTGGCGGCCAGAGTCTGGGATCTGGCCGATTTTCTGGTGAACGTCTGCCAGATCAAGCTCACTGATACCGGTGAGCCTGTCACCATCGCCTTGCATACCTCTTGCTCATCACGCCGGGAGATGCGTGTTGCGGATAGCGGTCCGGCCCTCCTGCGGCAATTGAATAACGTCACCCTGGTCGAGCCGGCCAAGGTGACGGAATGCTGTGGATTCGGTGGTTCTTTTGCCGTGCGCCATGCCGATATTTCCGGTGCCATGGCCAACGATAAGGTAGCGGCTTTGGCGCAGACCGGTTGCGACCGTTTTCTGAGTACCGATTGCGGGTGTTTGATGAACCTCACCGGTGTGGCCGAAAAACAAAAGACGGGCCTGTCCGGTGAGCACCTGCTGAGCTTTCTTTGGCAACGCTCTCAGTCGAACCGGGAGGTTTAAACGATGTCCCAAACCCGAGAAGACACCTCGCAGCAGGGCCACAACAGCGCCATCAACTTTCAGCCACAGGTAACATCTGCACTGGCCAATAGCCAGTTGCGTGGCAACTTTGATAAAGCCATGACCGGCCTGATGCACAAGCGCAGCAGCGCCTTCGCCGACTGGGATCTGGACGCCCTGCGGGATCTGGGTCAGGCCATCCGGCAGCGGGCACTGCGGCAGTTACCCGATCTGCTGGAGCAATTGGAACGCCAGTGCCAGGCCAACGGTATCCAGGTGCACTGGGCCCGCGATGGCGACGAAGCCTGCCGGGTCATCACTGAAATCTGCCAGCAACGCCAGGCGAAAACGGTGATCAAGGGCAAGTCGATGGTGACCGAAGAGATGGAGCTGAACACCCATCTTGAGCAACGCGGTTACAGCGTGCTCGAATCGGACCTTGGCGAATACATTGTACAAATGGCCAAAGAAACACCGTCGCACATCATCATGCCGGCGATTCACAAGAACACCGCTGAAATCGCCGACTTGATGCACACCATGACCGGCGTCGAGCGGCGCGAAGATGCCCATTACCTGACCGACCAGGCCCGTCAACAATTGCGTGAAAAATTCATGCAGGCTGACGTAGGCATATCCGGCGTCAATTTTGCCGTTGCCGACAGCGGCACCCTGTGCCTGGTCGAAAACGAGGGTAATGGCCGCCTGACCACCACCACGCCGCCTTGCCACATCGCCGTGACGGGCATCGAAAAAGTGGTTCCCAGCCTTACCGATATCGCGCCCTTACTGAGCTTGCTGACCCGATCTGCCACTGGTCAATCGATCACCACCTACGTCAACATGATCAGCCGGCCGCGTCAGCCGGGTGAACAAGACGGTCCGGAAGCCGTGCATTTGGTACTGGTTGATAACGGCCGCTCCGATATCTACCAGGACGACGAACTGGCCCAGACCCTACAGTGCATTCGCTGTGGTGCCTGCATGAACCATTGCCCGGTCTATACGCGCATTGGTGGCCATGCCTACGGCACCACCTACCCCGGGCCCATTGGGCAGGTGCTAATGCCGCAATTGCTGGGGCTAGAGCAAACGCCAGACTTTGCCAGCGCTTCATCTCTGTGCGGCTCCTGCGGAGAAGTCTGTCCGGTGCGTATTCCACTGCCCAGTCTGTTGCTGCGGCTGCGTCGCGAAGCCGTCGATGGCGACAAGACTCGCCCCTCAACCGTACCCGGCCACGGCAGCAAACGTTCGGGGCTGGAATCACTGATTTGGAGGTTCTGGCGCATCGTGCATCGTCACCCGTTGCTCTACCGTCAGTCAACGCGCCTGGCCAGCCAGCTCAGGGCACTGAGCCCGAAACGACTGGGCGGCTGGACTCGCTATCGCAGTGCGCCAAAACTGGCCAAAACAACGCTGCATAGCGCCATGAACGCCCGCTCCGGGAGGCAACAACCATGACCCCTTCTGCCCGCCAAACCATTTTGAGCCGACTGCGTGAGCGCAAACCGCTTCCTGCAACGAGCCAGCCTGATTTTACAGTCATGCAACAACGTCGCTGGTCGCTGCAAGACGGCATCGAACGATTTATAGCCCAGCAAGCGGCCGTGCATGGCGAGGTTCACAGGGTGAGCCAGCCCGAACTGAGCCACGCTATATTGGCACGACTGACGCAGGCGGGCGCTCAACGGGTATTGATCGCGCCCGAGCACCCCGTGCATCACGAATTGACCCGCAACGCGCCCGACCTTCAATTCCACGGGTACGATCAGCCCGTTGAAGCCTGGCAAAGCGCGCTGTTTCACCAGACCGATGCCGCCATTACCGGCTGCCATGCGGGCCTGGCTGATACCGGCTCACTGGTTGTCATTCCCAGCCCCACTGAGCCCAGGCTGATGACTCTGGCACCGCCGCTGCATATCGCCATCCTGCCAGTCAGCCGACTGTTCAGCAGCTGGTACCAACTGATCACGGAGGAAGACTGGACAGGCCCCATGCCGACCAATACCCTGCTGATCTCCGGGCCCTCCAAGACAGCGGACATCGAGCAAACACTCGTCTACGGTGCCCACGGCCCCAAGGCGTTAACGGTTTTTTTGGTCGACGGTTGATGACAAACGGCTAATCTTGAAGGAACGCTGGCCGATAACGCCCCTATACTGCTTTTGGCCAGCTAATTCAGGAATCCGATTTTTATGCGCAACAATCAACCCGTCACTGATCGCGAATATGTCCTGGCGGACGACCAGCAACTGATATCCTCGACAGACCGGAAAGGCCGCATTCAGCATTGCAATCAGGCGTTTGTTGATGCCAGTGGTTATTCCCGGGACGAGCTGATTGGGCAGCCGCATAACCTGATCCGACACCCCGATATGCCACCGGCCGCCTTTGAGAACATGTGGGCCTACCTCAAGGCGGGTAGCCCCTGGATGGGTCTGGTCAAGAACCGGCGCAAAGACGGTGGGTATTACTGGGTCAACGCCTATGTGACGCCCATCACCAAAGGTGGCGAGGTGGTCGGTTATGAATCAGTCCGGGTAAAACCCCAGCGCGAAGACATAGACCGGGCGTTTCGCACCTATCAGCGCATCAACGCTGGCAAAGCAGGCATCGCCCCGCTTCGCCGATTCCGGGATGCCGCCTTTGCACTGGGCCCTGCCGCGGTATTGATTACTGCTATGATTGCAGTGGGAGCTTACAGCGGCCAATGGCTCGCGGCCATCTCCGGTGCCGGTGCCGTCGTTGCAGCGTCACTCTACGGCTGGCGGGTCCACAAGCAGTCACTGGCTACCGTTGCCGGTAAACTGGAAGGCCGTTTCAACGATGCTTTGATCGCCAGTACCTATTCCGATGCATCGCTGTCGGTGGCCCAGGTAGAACTTGCCGCCAGCGTCACCAGTGCGCATCTCAATACCGTCCTGACCCGCATAGACGATGCCGCGCGTCAGGTCTTTCAGCAATCGCAAAAAGCGCACGAACTGGCGGGCCAGTCCGAACACGCCATCGACGAACTGCAAAGCGAAACGACCCAGATTGCTGCGGCCATCAATGAGATGTCAGCAACCATTCATGAAGTGTCGGGTAATGTGCAGGTGACCGCCAACGAAGCCGATACCGCTCACGACCTGGCGGAAAAAGGCACCCGCACCGTTCAGCAGACGCGCGACGAAATACAACAACTGGCGCAAGCCGTGCAGTCGATTGGCGCCACGGTCAGCGAAGTGGTCGCTCAGACCGATTCCATCTCCAAGGCGGCCGAGCTCATTCAGAGTGTGACCGACCAGACCAACCTTCTGGCGCTGAACGCGGCGATTGAAGCTGCACGCGCCGGCGAACACGGCCGGGGATTTGCCGTTGTGGCCGATGAAGTGCGCTCCCTGGCCGTTCGTACCACTGAGACCACTCAACAAATCCAGAACATCATCGACAACCTGAAATCAAAAACCGGCGAAGCTGAATCGGCTGCAGACGCAGGCCGGCATATTGCCGAACAGGGTGTCGCGCGTGTGGAGGAAGCGGACCAGGCGCTGCACGAGATTGCCAGCGCGGTCAGCCGCATTACCGAAATGACGCACCAAATGGCCACCTCCATCGAGGAACAGAGCCAGGTGTCTGAAGAGATCAACCAGCAACTGACGCGCATCAGCGCCCTGGCTGATCACAGCCTCGAGCAGGCGCACAGCTCGGTCAGCGGTGCCCAGGCAATGAACAATCTGTCGACCGAGCTGCATGAACTGGTGGAACTGTTTAGAAAGTAGCCATTAAAAAAGGCCGTTGTAACTGACACCCCAGACCAGAAACACCCGGTTCAACGCGCCGGTGTCCCGCACCAACGGACTATCGGCAGCGTCGCCCTGGTATTGGTTAACGGACGTCAGCCAAATCGTCGACCAGCGTTCCGTATGCTGATAGGAGGCGATCAGACTGAGACTCAGATTCTTTAAACCCGCTGTGGGCTGATAAGCAGCAACACCGGTATCAGGCGTTGCCTCCACCCCAAAAAACGTCGTCATATGGGCCTCGGTTCCCCACTGACTGCCGAGTGAGCCGATCAGCGTCAATTGCTCCGTCACCGGACTGACCCAGCCTACCGAGGGTGCAAAGACAGCCGTCTCATGGCCGCCCGGCAAGGTCGTCACCACATCTGCCGATGCCGTCAGTACACCGGGCAATGGCACGCCAATTACCCGCCAGGGAATGCCAGAGCCGATGGTGACGCCAACCTCTGCAGAGGCGGGGATGTCAGCCTGCTGTTGATACTTTGCCGGCAATTCATCGCTCTCCCGACCGCCTGAATACCGCGCCAGCGGCCCCAGACTCAGTGCCCGGGAAGGCACCAGATCAGCCGCAAGACCCGGGCCCCGCGTGGCCAGCCGATAACCCTCGTACTCGACCGAAAAACTCGGCGCCGGCAGCGCTCGCCAACCTTGCCCAAAAGACTGCTCACTGGCCGTCACCCCAAGCCCCAGACTGAATGCGTTTTCCGCCAAGCTCAGGCCAGAGACCCCGAAACACCCCAAAACAACCAACACCTTTGCGGCCATGCGCATCGCTCACAGTTTCCTTATTCGTTCGTTGACAGTATCCGGACAGTGCCCCCCAGATGGAGGGCGCTGCGTCCACCCACCTGAAGCCCGTATCCTGATCACACACAAATACACAATCCAGCCCGACTTCTGGCGGCCACTAAGACTACCATTACGCAGTTGCCTTCGTTTTGTACCATACCCGAATTCCAACCAGACTGATCAGTGGTCAAATCCGCCCTTGGGTTTCGTGGCGACTGGCCGATAACGTATCATGCCACGGGCGTCCGAACTGTCGGGCGCCAAGACAGTTTCGCGAGGTTTTTATGAGCAGTAAGGCAAAGCATGCCCAAAAGTTACTCCTGTTTACACTGACGGGCCGCCAAACCTTTGCCATCGGCACCCTAAAAGTGCGGGAAATCATCCCGACCGCCAAGCTCACCAAAATGCCTCAGGACCATCCTTCAGTGCTGGGTGTGACGACCATCCGGGGTAAAACCATTCCAGTCATCGATATGGCTTACGCGGTCGGCTACCAGCCATTGTCGCCGGACGAAATTGCCTCGGCATCCATCATCATTACCGATTGCCAGCGCCGTGAAGTCGGCTTTCTGGTTCGAAAAATCGAACGCATTGTCGATACCAACTGGCGCGACATAAAAACGCCGCCCTCGATGCTGGGGCGCAATGCCTTCCTGACCGGTTTGCTGATGGACGAGAAACAGACCATTCAGTTACTGGATGTCGAACTGCTGCTGTCGATTGTCTACCCGGCGCCCGCCGACAAGAAGTTCACCGTACTGACCGACGTTCAGCGCGAAAAACTCAAACCACTGAACATCCTGCTGGTAGATGACTCTCACGTCGCCCGACGGCAATTGTCTGATGCACTCGATAACCTGAACATTACCTATCAGGTGACCAACAACGGCATGGAAGCACTGGAAATCCTAAAGGCCGAGGCCAGCAAGGGCCACCCCATTGACCTGCTGGTCAGTGACATCGAGATGCCCGGCCTCGACGGCTACGAACTGGCCTTCAATATTCGCGACAATCCCGACCTATCGGGTGCCTATATCATTCTGCACACCTCATTAAACAGCGAAATGAGCGTCAGCTATGCCAATCAGGTCGGCGCCAATGAAGCACTGACCAAATTCGATGCCGAAGAGTTGGTTCTGGCGATGCTACGAGGCGCTGAGTCAGTTCAAGCGTCGTAAACTTCATACCGACAGTTGGCAAACCCGAACGCTTCCACCATACTGTATGCATAAACAGTATTTTGGAGGAGTCGTTATGTCAGTACAACTGCTCGGCCGCTGTGAAACAGGCCCGCAACTGAATCTGCCACTTTTCGTCGAAGGCCAGTCCGTCGATGATGATGAAGGGCTCGATCACGATATACCGGGTATTGACCTGGCCAGCCTGTGCATCCGCAATCCGGAATCCAGCATCCTGGTGTCAGTACACAGCATGGCCATGGCCGAGGCTGGCATCATCGCGGGCGACACCCTGATCGTTGACCGCAGTGCCAGAGCCAGCCAGGGCGACATCATACTGGCTGGCTACAATGGCGAACTGATGGTGCGGGAACTGCAATTGACTCCGAGCCCAAGGTTGCTGCCGAGACACCCGGATTTTGACATTCTTATAGTGCCGGAACATGAAACCCTTAGCCTGATTGGCAAAGTGAGCCACATTATTCGGTCACTGTAAGCCTATTGCGGCAATTGAAAGCACTTGCGATATCGACTAATATTCCATCGGCGTTACTTGCCGCCTTTTCGCCGAACAAAGATTGTATTTGTACGATATTATTTCGCGGCGAATTGCATGTGGTTTAACCGCTATTCCCAACGCGGATATACAAGGGTTATTTGTAAACGTCGTTGAGAGAGTCGCGTTAACGGGTTACTGCAACCGCTGTAAACCCCCGCTGATTCAATGGTCAGTCATACAAGTCATAACGCACCGTTGATCCAGTCTGGCAAAGGCAACGGATATAGTCTCTCATTTCTGTTTTTTGCGTTATCCAGTGCACTAATAACCAAGGTGAAAGACAGGCCAGTGCCCGACTCTGGCAGTTACTGATGGCGCTACCAACCCAGTTCGAACCTGCTCAGGTGGTACTGGGTGTCACAAACACAAAGACTCAACGGGTTTGCCAGCAGATGGTCCGGCACTCCCATTACACTGTCACTACTGATAATAACCGTGAACATTGGAAGCCTATGACACAAACACACTCTGCTGTTCGCATCGACGCGCTAAACATTGATGCTGAAATTCAGAAATACGAATCCGAGCTTGAAAACCTGATTCGCCTAAAAGAAACCGCGTTAAAAAAAGAGGCTGGTTTTAACGCCTACATGGAATATCTGGCTACGCTGGAGCGCGAATACGGCATTACCGAAGAAGATTTGTTTTCCCGACGCAGTGTAAAAATCGGTGACTGGATTACCAAAACTCTGGTCCGCCAAAAACAATCCGCCTTGCTAAAACGGCTGTCCAGTTTTTTTGAAGAATACGCCAAAAAACAACCGAAAAAGGTAATAGGTAAAGGCCGTCCACAGCCAGCAAAAGCGCTGGAGCCCGGTGTTTATCGTCACCCAATGAGCCTGGAAACGGTAGAAAAGAAAACCCGTGCGCCCAAATTGCTGAATACCTGGATACTCGAAAATGGGTTGGAAAAGGTACAAGGCTGGCGCGTCAGCGAATAACCAATCCCGCTGCACTCATGCAAACCCCGATCACCCGATGCATGGTGTGATCCGGGTTTGCCCCCTGCATTGCCAACCTCTTGATTTCGATCAGTAAACTTCTAGTCTTCTGCTGATAGCCTACCCGTTCGGCCCGCTGCAAGGACCGCACAACGCAAAGGCCACTCCCATTGCACTTTCAAGAGGCACCACAATGACGTCGAAAGACAGCGACAGTGTATTCCAAAGCTATGGACGCGTTTGCAACAAAGACCGTTTTTTCGTCGATTTCTACGACCATTTCATGAGCAGCTCAGACGCCATTCGCGCGCAGTTTGTCGACACTGACATGAAACAACAGCGTCACCTGCTGCGAAACGGCATCATGCAACTGGTACTGCATGCCCGTGGCATGCCAGACACCAAGCTCAGAGCCCTGGGCAAAAGTCATGACCGGACCGGCTACAACATCAAACCGGAATGGTACGGCCTGTGGCTCGACGCCCTGATGCGTACGTTGAGAAAACACGACCCAGAATTTTCGGATGAGCTGGAAGCCAGCTGGCGCCGGGCCATAGAACCCGGTGTTCGCCTGATCAAAGAGGCCTATTGAACAGCCAGCTCAAGCCCCGCCAAACCCGGTAACTGGTTGAATCCGTTATCTTTTTGCCAAAAAAGGCTTGCACTGAAACCCGGTACAGGTATCATACGCCTCGTTCTTCAGGACTATAGCTCAGTTGGTTAGAGCGCTACCTTGACATGGTAGAGGTCTCCAGTTCGAATCTGGATAGTCCTACCAGATTAGATAACGAAAGAAGCCACCCTGGGGTGGCTTTTTTTGTTATGTCAGCCGGGAAACCCGGCTGCGAACGGTAAGTTCGACCCGAAGGGCCTACTCACCCCGCTTTCGCCGAACCGTGACGGACTCGCCGCCAATTCCCCAATTGTCGGTCTCGACCTCGTCGATAACGACCACGGTCGTCGCCGGGTTCTTACCCAGCACATCTCTCAGCAATTCAGTGGTGCCCTGTATCAATTGCTGCTTCTGCTCGGCTGTAGCACCCTCTCGGGTGATCTTGATGTTTACATAGGGCATGGTGTTTCCTCGGTTAGTCGTTCAGATGCAACCACTGCTCGATTTGGGTATTCACAACCGCTTCATCAGTCAGCGGCGCCATATGACCGCCCGGTGTGCTTAAGACCCTGGCCTCCGGCAACCAGTGTTTAAGCTGCTCTATCAGGGCGCGAGCGCTGGCCCGGGTATGCTCACCGTGCAGCAGCGTCAGCCGATCCGCGAGCGGTGCAAGGGCTTCTGCGGTGAAGGTTGGGTGCATCAGCGCCTGAAAATCAAGATCGACTTTCTTAACCTGATGAGTGAACAGCAGTTGCAGCCGTTCGGGCATGGCATCAAAGGCACCCGGGCCATTCCAGTATTCGATAAATCGCCGGGCCTGCTCCGTTGAGTCTGATGCGGTCGATGCATCGTCGAACACATGCAACACCGATTCAAGATCCTTCAAGCCTGCATGTCCACTCTCCAGAATGGAAAAACACACCGGTTCAAACAGCACGAGCCGCTCTACGCGATCAGGATGTTTTTGCGCAAAGGCCAGTGCGACAGCAGCACCGTAAGAGTGCCCTACCAGCCTTACTGTTCCCTGAATCTTCT
Source organism: Saccharospirillum alexandrii (assembly GCF_004000275.1). Classification (GTDB taxonomy): domain Bacteria; phylum Pseudomonadota; class Gammaproteobacteria; order Pseudomonadales; family Natronospirillaceae; genus Saccharospirillum; species Saccharospirillum alexandrii. The sequence continues at coordinate 375,243 of NZ_RCIP01000001.1, read as the reverse complement.
CCTGCTCCAGCAAAGCTTCCAGCAACGCCACTTCATGCCACAGCGTGAATGGCTGCGTATTTTCAAGCGCTGGCATCGGCGTTTCGCCGTAACCGTATAAATCCATCGCCAGACACTGCGCACTACCCCGCAGTCGACGAATAAGATCACGCCACTGACCTGATGAACTCAGCGAACTGTGAAGCATCACTACCGTGGGGCCCTGCCCCACGCTTAAATATCCCGGCAGCATTGGATTCTCTGTCAGACTGATTTTAAATGTTCTTTGGCTTCCATCATCTCGTCGCGCAAGGCGGCCGCTTTTTCAAAGGCCATGTCTTTGGCCGCCCGGTGCATGTCGTCTTCCAGCCGGACGATCACTTTAGACAGTTCCGCCGCTGTCATGGTTGCGTAATCGCGAGCTTCGGCATCGATGCGTTCAACCTTCTTGCGGTTGCGTGCAATCTTGCCCTTGCGGCCCGGCGCCACTGCGCCTTCGAGGATGTCTTGCACGTCTTTGACCAGCGCCTGAGGCGTAATACCTTCGGCCAGGTTATGGGCTATCTGTTTCTCGCGACGCCGATCGGTTTCGCCAATGGCGCGCTCCATTGACCCGGTCATTCTGTCGGCGTACAGAATCGCTTTGCCGTTCAGGTTACGGGCCGCCCGGCCAATGGTTTGAATCAGCGACCGCTCGCTGCGCAAAAAGCCTTCCTTATCGGCATCCAGAATGGCCACCAACGACACTTCGGGCATATCGAGACCTTCACGCAGCAGGTTAATACCAACCAACACATCAAATTCGCCCAGTCGCAAGTCACGAATGATTTCTACCCGTTCCACGGTGTCGATGTCCGAGTGCAGGTAACGCACCTTGACGCCGTTTTCATTCAGGTAATCGGTTAAATCTTCCGCCATGCGCTTGGTCAGCGTGGTTACCAGAACTCGCTCGCCCACGTTTACTCGCAAATTAATCTCGTGCAGCAGATCATCCACCTGGGTGGTTGCCGGGCGGATCTCAATAACCGGGTCAACCAGACCCGTTGGTCGAACCAGTTGCTCAACTACCTGCTGGGTGTGTTCTTCCTCGTATTTACCCGGTGTGGCCGACACATAAATGCCCTGGGGCGCCAAGCGCTCCCATTCCTCAAACCGCATCGGCCGGTTATCGAGTGCCGAAGGCAAACGAAACCCGTACTCAACCAGAGTTTCCTTGCGTGATCGGTCCCCTTTATACATGGCACCCAGTTGCGGCAGGGTCGCGTGGGATTCATCGATAAACATCAGCGCGTCTTTGGGCAGGTACTCGTACAACGTCGGTGGTGGATCACCCGGGTTGCGGCCAGAGAGGTATCGCGAGTAGTTTTCAATGCCGTTGCAGTAACCCAGCTCGCGCATCATTTCAAGATCGTACTTGGTGCGCTGCTCCAGCCGCTGGGCTTCGACCAGGCGGCGGTTATCCTCCAGTACCGTCAGCCGTTCCTTGAGTTCAACGTCAATCTTATCGACGGCTGCCAGTATGGTTTCGCGAGGCGTTACATAGTGGGTTTTCGGATACACCGTATAGCGGGTGAGCTTTTGCAGTACTTCACCGGTGAGCGGATCAAACAGGCTGAGGTTTTCCACTTCGTCATCGAACAGTTCGATGCGCAAGGCTTCCAGTTCCGATTCGGCTGGAAACACATCAATGATATCGCCCCGGACTCTGTAGGTGCCCCGACCAAACTCGATGTCATTTCGGCTGTACTGCAATTCCGCCAAACGGCGCAGCACCTGTCGCTGATCAACGGCATCGCCACGCTTCAGATGCAGAATCATTTTCAGGTAGGATTCGGGCGAACCCAGACCGTAAATAGCCGACACCGTCGCGACAATGAGAACATCGCGGCGCTCCAGCAACGCCTTGGTGGCTGACAGCCGCATTTGTTCAATGTGTTCGTTCACCGACGCGTCTTTATCGATAAAGGTATCGGAAGACGGCACATAGGCTTCAGGCTGATAGTAGTCGTAATAGGAGACAAAATACTCGACGGCGTTTTCCGGGAAAAACTCCCGAAATTCGGAATATAACTGGGCTGCCAGCGTTTTATTGTGTGCCAGTACAATGGTCGGGCGTTGTACCGATTCAATGACCTTGGCCATAGTGTAGGTTTTGCCGGAGCCCGTCACCCCGAGCAGGGTCTGGGCGGTCAGGCCGGCGTTCAAGCCGGTTACCAGTTGGTCGATCGCCTTGGGCTGATCTCCCGCTGGCTGGTACCTGGAATGAACTTTAAAGGGTTTCATGGGCATCACTGGGCTGGGAGCTTGGTTTACCGTAGGGGAACAGAGCCGGTTTACCGGTTTGCTCCCCGCCCGGTCTGATTACAATACGTCGACGATGGCGTCACAGACGGCATTGATGTTGGCTTTCGACATGCCCGCGACATTGATGCGACCACTGCCGACCATATAAATGCCGTAGTCTTCACGCAATCGGTTGACCTGGTCGCCGGTCAGGCCAGAAAACGAAAACATGCCGTTCTGGCGCTGAATAAAGCTGAAATCGCGCTTAGCACCCTTGGCCTTGAGGGTTGCAACCAGGGCATCCCGCAATTCATGAATGTGATCGCGCATATCCGCGACTTCCTGAATCCACTCAGCACGCAAGGTGTCGTCCTTCAGAATGGCAGCAACCACCTTGGCACCGTGCGCCGGCGGATTGGAATAATTCCCGCGAATGATGGATTTCACCTGGCTGAAAGCGCTGTCGGCGGTTTCAGCCGAACTGGCCACCAATGTCATCGCACCCACTCGCTCGTTGTACAATCCAAAGTTCTTGGAGAACGAATTGGCAACAATCAACTCCGGTATCCGATCAACAAAGGCGCGCAAGCCGGCGGCGTCTTCATCCATGCCTTTGCCGAAGCCCTGGTAGGCAAAGTCGAACAGAACGACAAAACCCTTCCGTTTGGCCTGCTCGGCCAACTGTTGCCATTGCTCACCCGTCGGGTCGATACCGGTCGGGTTGTGGCAGCAGCCGTGATACAGCACGGCGTCACCGGCATCCACCTGTTCCAAATCAGCCAGCATGCCATCGAAATCAAGCCCTTGCTGTTCGGCATCGTAATACCGGTACTGGCTGATCCCGAGGCCAGCGCTTTCAAAAATATTGCCGTGGTTGGCCCAGGTTGGGTTGGACACGTGAATGCGGCTCACGCCTAATTGACGTTTCATGAATTCGGCCGCCGTGCGCAAGGCACCGGTACCACCGGGCGATTGTGCGGTGCGGGCTCGCTTCTCCAGGATCACCGGACTGTCAGCCCCGAACAACAGAGCCTGAACCTGACGGCCATACTCAACGTCGCCCGATATGGCCAGATAGCTCTTGGTGGTTTCGGAGTTCACCAGCTCGGCCTCGGCCTTTTTAACCGTGTTCAGAATCGGTGTCTGCCCTGCATCGTTCATGAACACCCCGACGCCCAAGTTAACCTTGTGCGGGCGCTTGTCGGCGGCAAAGGCGTCGTTTAACCCAAGTATGGGGTCGGCCGGGGCTGCTTGAACTCGTTCGAACATGACAGTCAGGATCCTTTTATTGTGTAGTCATTAGGTTGGGCTCGGTCACCACCGGTGACGGCCAATTATAGCGCGGTGCCACAATCCCAGCCACGAAAAGCCGGGGCGTTGCATGGGACATTACAACAACGAAAACACCTGCGTCTCTTTAGTAATTGGGCAGTCGAAGCGCATTTCAACCGCTTTCAATTTCAGGTTCTCGTGACTCTCGTTGTTTTTACCATACCGCGGATCGCCCATAACCGGATGGCCAATGCTGTCGAGGTGCCGGCGAATCTGGTGTTTGTTCCGGGTTGTTGGCCAGACATCCAATATCGACCGGTTCGGATGCGCTTCATAACGCTGCTTGCTGAACCGGGTCTGGGCGGGTTTGCCGTCCAGCGGGGTATCAATATTCCCGTCTTCTGGCGCATCGCCCGCCACTTCGACGCGAAATTGCTGGCTCACCGCATTGGGCGTATCAAACAGTTCGGTCAGCAGCGCTGCGGCCTTGCGGCTATGAGCGACAATCACCAGGCCAGAGGCCGCGCTATCAAGGCGCTGCACAACAAAGACTTCCCGGCGCGGTTTGAAGTAAAGCTCTACCAGCCGGATCAGCGATGCATGGTCGCCCCAGTCAGTCCCTTCTATCAGCAAGCCCGGCCCTTTATCCCATACGCTGTAGTGCGTCAGGTCCTGAACCAGACGGGGCAATGGCGGTCGCAACGACAGCAGATCTTCATCATAAAAGACCTCCAGCCGATCGCCGATTTTGAGATCGGTCATCGCCCGGCGCAGCCGCTGCCGGTTGTCTTTGGCATCGACGTGCCAGACCGCCCCCTTATTCATCATGTCTTTTAGGCGGGACTTCGACAACTCAATGTTATCGACCAGAAAATCGATGGCGATCAGTGAGTCGGATGCCTCTACCTCGAGTACTACATCTATGCGCATAGCCGGTTTCCGTTGTCAGGTCGAACCAGCAGCAAACCGGACCGACCTCAATATTTAAAAGCTGGGTAGCTTAAGATCTTCCAGCGCGTCTTCGGCGCGCCGGCGGGCTTCATCTTCGGCACGGCGGCGCTCGGCATCGGCCGCATTGCTTAGGCGGTCACGCTCATCCAGCAGTTCCTGCTCCAGTGCTTCCAGCCGGTCCATGACCTGCTGCTGGAACTCATCAGCCTGATCCCGGACTGCGTCGTCCTGGGCTTCAATTTCATCAAACCGTGCCCGCAAGGGCGCTGTCAGGGTTTCCACTTCAGCATCCAGTCGCGCTCTGGTGGCCTCCAACCAGCGGTTGTATTCCGCCTGCAAGGCCGCCGACAGTGCAGACCGGATCTGATTGTCCAGATCGGACGTCAATTGCAGTTCCGGCGCATCGATGTCGCCGGTGACCCGAATGCCGATATCGAACGCGGCAATGTTTTCAAGCGCATTGCCGAGCGTTGTTGCGATCCGGCCTTCACCGCGGGCTTCAAATTCTGAGCCGCTAAAGCTCAGTTCGATCAGGCCATCGACCTGATCACCGGTTACCGTGACTTCACCACCCAAATCAACCGTGCCGGGTGCCCAGTCGACATCGACGCCGCCCAGGTCCAACGACCGTGGCGAGAACGACAGGTCACGGCCAATCAATTCAAAGCGATCGACCGTGGTCGCTTGCCGGCGATCCAGCACCGCATCAATGCGCATGGCCTCATCACCGGCTTCGCCCCGCATTAATTGCAGTCGAACCGGCTCCCCGGTCAGGCGTTGCTGACCGGTTACCTGACTCATGATCAATGTCCAGGGCCAGTTATCCGCCTCAAAGCTGATCAGCCCCTGGCGCAACAGAAAGTTGGGCGTTGGGTTGGGTGTGTCAAACCGGACATAGCGGCCATCCAGTCGGGCTGGCGCAGCTTCCTCCTGCTCGCCACCCGAAGGCGCGAGTCTGCGTAGCCAGGGAGCGGCCTGAGTATAGTATTTACGGGCCTGATCGTAACGGTCGAATATGGCATCACCAAGCAACAACCGGCCGGCCCGAACCGCAGAGGCCTGGTTCAAGGGGTAGGCTTCGCGCAATGCAGCCCAGTCTTCAGCCGGTGCCGCTAACGCGGCTTCAAGCGCTTCCTGGCTGTCACTAACGGCCGCATTGGCCGCCTGGCGCGCCGCCGCTACTGACAGTTGGTCTTCCACGGCCTGACGCTGCAGTGCTTCCAGGTCTGAGCGGGCCGAGCGAATCGCGTCCAGAGAGTTCAGTGAGCGGCCACGCAGAGCTTCAATGCGTTCGTCGTATTGCGCAATGGACTCATCGGCCGGCAGGTTGTTCAGGGCACTGCCAACCTCAGAACGGGCACGCTCAAAGGTGGTGCTGGCCTGGTCTGTGGCTGACCGGGTTTGGGTCAGAGCCTGCTCGACCGCGTCAGCCGGTTCCGGTAATTCCGCACGAACCGATTCAGCTCTGCTGGCGGCCGCATCCCGGGCTCTCTGCCCCACGCCGGGCCCGGCGTCGCTGGTGTCCACCGGGACGATGCGACCGGGTTCATCACGCTCGGTCCCACTGCTCATGCCTGAGACAGTGAGGTCATCGATGCTGATTTTGCCAAGAAACAACTTGGGCAGATCCATCGCCAGTCGGGCGGTCCCCAGCTCAAACAGGTTGCGCTCGGGGTTTTCCTTGTCGGTGACCTGGACGCCGCGAATATCAAACCCAAGCGGGCTGAGCGACAGATCCACCGAGGCGACATTAACTTCCGCGCCGTGAACCCGGGTACCACCGGCCTCCAGGCCCGATTTAACCCAGTTGTCCAGAAACAGGGCGCCGATCACAATGATCAGTGACAGCACAACCACGAAAGCGATCAGGCCGCTCCATCGAAAAAGCTTCATCTGTGGCGCTCCTTTAGCTCACGCGTTCGTACAGGGAATAGACTTTGCTGGCCTTAACAATTTGCACCAGTTTCAGACGGTTCGCCCACGGCATCAGCCGGGCACGGTACTGCACCACCCCGTACCGCATGATCAGCACCACGGGCATAAACAGCAGCACCGAGACCACAAAGCTTGCGAGTGTAATGGTGTGATTGAATTTGATGATCTGCCAGACATCACTCTGGTACAGGCTCGTCCAGGTGGTGGTCAGGCCGGGATGCGTCAGCCAGGCGTAGCCCCAGGCGTCAAAGGCCGGGTCCAACAGGTAGGCAAACCCGGTGAATACCACCCAGAACACCAGGAAGGTGCCAAAATGCACCCGTAGAATGCAGGCCAGCAGAATGATCAGCAGGTTGTGCACCGACCACAAAGGCGTTAGCCCGATAATGAGCGCCAGACCCACGGCAAAAGACAATTGCCAGGGGCCGGCGTCTGAATTCAACGCTTTAAAAAACTTTAAAAACTGAGTCAGCATGGTGTCCCTCACGCATGGTTGTCTGGTAGCCAGTGTATCGCCCGGACGATGTTAACGACAGCCGCCTGAGACTTGGGAATCACCCGGCTTGATCGGCCGGGTTATCCTGGCGGTCTTTTACCTTCAGCAACTTGTCGACAAGCCGGCTTGCGGCCACCAGGCCGAAACTGGCGGTCACCATCACGGATGCGCCGAAGCCAGTGGCACAATCGAGACGCCGGCTACTGTCGTCGCCAGGCTTGGTGGCGCAGACTTCACCGTTGGCCTGGGGATACAGCAGTTGCTGGGTCGAATAAACACAGTCTACGCCAAATTTTCGTTTCGGATTGCGACTGAACCCATACTCCCGGCGCAACAACTGCCGGGTACGGGCGGCCAATGGGTCCTGCTCGGTGCGCGACAAGTCGGTAACCTGAATCTGCAGCGGATCCGTCTGGCCACCCGCGCCGCCGGTGGTCACCAAGGGAATTTTCTGCCGCTGACAATGATTGATCAGCGCCGCTTTAACGCGCACGCTGTCGATCGCATCGAGCACAGCCGAGGGTCGGGGTGTCAGATGCGAGACCAGGTTGTCCGGCGTCAGAAAATCATGCCGGGTCTCGACCTCACAGTCCGGGTTAATATCGCGCAAGCGCTGGGCCAGTACATCCACCTTCATCTGGCCAACCGTGCTGCTCATGGCGTGGGATTGACGATTGGTATTGGACACACAGACGTCGTCGAGATCGATCAGCGTTATGCGGCCGATGGCAGTGCGTACCAGGGCCTCTGCTGCCCAGCTACCAACACCACCTACACCCACAACAATCACATGCTGCTCACCGAGCCACCGAGTCTGGTCGATGCCATACAGCCGCTCTGTGCCCCCAAATCGTTCCGACGCCATTACTGGAATTACCCTCATGATTACTGTCAGGATCCGTCTTGCCCTGCTCCCGCCCCACTATGGGGCTGGCGGCGGAGTATAACAACTCACGTTTCGGAGTTCGCTATTCGCTATGTTGCCAATCGTCTGCACCGGCCAGCCGGTGCTTGCCACCGGCCAGAACATCGGGCAGCATTTATGACCAAACTGTTCTCTTTACCACCCCTCAGGATTCCCTCCCCGCCATGCCGTTTACTTTCGATACCATAGACCGCAGCGATACCCATGCCATCAAACACGAGCTGTACCGCAGCCAACCGGTACTGCCGATGTGGGTTGCCGATATGGATCTTGCCTCTCCGCCTTGCGTAATAGACGCGCTTCAGTCCAGGGCCGCTCATCCGGTATATGGTTACAGCCATCCCTGGCCGGGGCTAAACCAGGCCGTGGTTAACTGGTGCCAGCGCCAGTATGACTGGGCCATTGACCCGAGCTGGATCGTTTGGCTGCCGGGCGTGGTACCGAGCTTCAATCTGGTTATCGACACCTTTGCCCGGGGTGGCCGCGTGCTGGTGCAGGAACCCAATTATCCACCGCTGCGCAAAGCCGCTGAATTAAGGGGAGCCACCGCCGTTAAATTGCCAGTGTCTACCCGGTCGCCCGCCGGATGGGACTGGACGGCGCTGGAACAGGCGCTGGCAGACCCGGACTGCCATCTGATGATTCTGTGTAACCCGATGAACCCCCAGGGCCTTATGCTTGATCAGCATGCACTGCAGCGTCTGGCTGAGCTGTGCCGCGAACACCAGGTTATGCTGTGTTCGGATGAGATCCATTGCGACCTGATTCTGGAACCGGGAGTCCGCCACTGTCCGGCTGGTTCCCTGCCCGATATCGCCGACCAGAGCATTACGCTGATGGCAGCCAGCAAAACCTTTAATGTGGCGGGGCTGGGCTGTTCTTTCGCCATCATTCCCAATGGCGACCTGCGCCGGAAGCTAGAAGGAGAAGGTCAGGACCTGATGCCCCACCCCAATTTCATGGGGCTGGTCGCGACCGAAGCGGCCTTCAGTGAAGGACACGATTGGCTACTGGCGTTACGGGCTCATTTAAAGGCGAATCGGGACAGAGTGGCGTCAGTCATTGGCGAGCTGGACGGGCTGAACTACGCACCGGCCCCCGCTACCTTTCTGGCCTGGATTGAAAGCGACCTGGCGCCCGGCGAGGCCATGACCCGCTTTAAGGAAGCCGGTATCATGCCAAGCGACGGCAACGATTTCGGTGACCCGCGCAGCGTCAGGCTGAATTTTGGTACCGGTCGCGACACGCTCGATCTGGCGCTGGACCGCCTGGACACTCACTGGCGCCAGAACAGGCACAGTTCGTCCCGGTAAACCTGGTTCAACAACGGGGTCGGGCTGACGCTCGGCTCTGTGCCAGGGTAGCGCTGCCACCGCCCCCGGCTGCCACGGAAATACAGGCGCCAGGTTGCATCGCGCCAGTGCAATAACGCCATGGGCAGTAACACGGTCTCACCGGTTATCGGATGAGGTTGCTGCTCCTGAATCAACAGGGCGGTTTTCTGAAACCGCCCGCGGAACATTGCGGCAGATGACGATTTTTGCAAAAAGCGCTCAAGCGCAACCTGCGCCTGGCGTTGCACAAATTCAGGGAGTCCGTCACTGACGACTAACGAGGTTTCCACAGAATGTCCTTTCAACACGACGATTTGCTGGCACTGGCACGCACGGAAATGCCCTTCGGTAAATATAGCGGAAAACCGCTGATCCGGTTGCCCGAGGAATACTTGCTCTGGTTTCAGAACAAGGGATTCCCTCCTGGCAAGCTGGGCGAACTGATGGCGCTGGCACTGCTGATCCGATCCGAAGGGCTCGAATCCCTGATTGAACCGCTGATGCCTGGCAACCGCCGATGACCGAAACACTGAAGTGGTCGGGCGGTACCATTCCAGTAAGGCGTTCAACGCGTAAGACCGTGGCGTTGCATGTGCGGGACGGATCGCCCGAACTGCGTGCTCCCTGGCACTTGTCCGATACCGACCTGAAACGCTTTCTGGCCGACCGTGAAGACTGGTTAAACAAGGCCTTACACAGCCAGGCCGAGAAGCAACTGCAAAAACCCGACTTTAGCCAACAGTACCGCTGCCCGCTGATGGATGAGCAGTTAACGCTGAGCCTGCAACGTGGTACTCGGTCGCAATGGCGTCGTGAGCAAGACCGGCTGACGCTGGTCGCACCGTTGCTGGATAAACCCCACGTCCACCATGTACTGGCCGATTTTTATAAAACCCAGGCTAAGTATTATTTGTTTAAAAAAACCCGGCAGCTGGTGCTGGCTGAAGGCTGGGAAAATCGCTTGACCGATGTCTGCTTGCGTCGTACCAAAACCAAATGGGGGCACTGTACTGCCACCGGCCGCATTCAATACAACTGGCTGATCATGCTGGCACCAGAGCGTATTGTCGATTACCTGGTCGCCCACGAGACAGCTCACTTGCTGCACCCACACCACGGGGCAACATTCTGGGCCGAAGTGGGCAGATTGCACCCCGGCTGGCAGGCTGATCGACACTGGTTGCACTAAAACGGCCATCGCCTCTGGTTATAACGCAAAACCAGCGCCCGGCTACAACCGATAGCGCCGGATCAGCTCGCTCAACTGCTGCGCCATTTCATCAATGCGCTGTATGCCAGCGACCAGGTGCTGCGTCTCAGAAGCATTCGCTTCCGACAGATCGCTGATACGCACCACGTTGGTGTTCATGTCTTCGGCCACCTTGCTTTGCTCTTCAGAGGTCGTGGCAATCAACTCGTTCATGGATGAGATCGCCGATACTGAATCCAGAATGTGCTGCAGACCCTCGCCAATGGCAACGATTGTTTCTCCGTTACTTCGCACCACCTCGACGCTGTCGCGGGCAGAGCTGGCCGCAGCCTCACTGCGCGTTTGCAGCGAGCGGATGACACTCTCGATTTCCTGAGTGGACTGGGACGTCTTTACCGACAGGTTGCGGACTTCATCGGCCACGACCGCAAACCCCCGCCCCTGGTCTCCCGCGCGCGCCGCTTCAATGGCCGCATTCAATGCCAGCAAATTCGTCTGTTCGGCGATGTCGTTGATCGTTTTGACCACGGTGTTAATGGCATCGGACTGGTCTTTCAATTCCAGAATGTTGTCCGACAGGGTGCTCATCTGCCCCTGCATGGCCCGGGCAGAGCCGATAGCCTGTTCAATGTCCTGACGAGAATGACCGGCATGCTGGTTGGCATCCTGGGCACGGTGCGAGGTTTCTTCCGCGTTCTGTGCCACTTCCCGAATGGTCGCTGACATTTCCGTCATCGCCGTGGCAACTTGTTGCGTTTCCTCAGACTGGGCCTGAGAGCGTTCTGCATAATTGCGACTGGCCGCATTAAATTCACCGGACATGTTGTGTAACTCGGTCACCAGCTGCGAGACCTGCCCCAGCGTATCGGTCAGGCTCTGAGCCAGATGATTGAAATGCCGGGCCAGCTCACCAAATTCGTCTTTGGCATCTGCCTGGGCCCGAACGCCGAGGTCACCCTGTGCCACAGCGGCAAACGAACTGAGTAGATTACTCATGCCTCGCCGCAGTACCCCGCCCAGTGACCAGGCCACCCCCAGAAACACGATCAGGGATACCGCGGCAATGGCGGCAATCACATTGAGCACGGTGGACTGAACTGACTGAATCTGACCGTCAACGGTGGTAATGATGTGTTCGATCACTGCATCGGCATTGGGCTTGTAGGCATCCCAGGCAGCGATGGCCTGTTCCAGGTCCGGTGTAACCTCATCGCCGGGCGGGTGCGCGACGACCAGAGTCCGCAACCGGTCCAGCCGACTGACGATCTCATTGATCGGGCCGACCACCCGCTGATCTTCCTGGAAGGGCCCCTGACTTGTAGCAGCAGCCAGGCGCTCAGCTGTATCGCGCGCCTGAGCCTCGTAGCGGTCTACCGACGCCTGATCACCACTATAAACCGCTACCTGCAGCTCCTTGGCCGCTACCCGCATATCGTTGTACACCTGAATGGCGGGAATCAGGCTGCCGGAATAATAGTTGGCAAGACTGGCGACCACACGGGACCCAATAAACCCTGCCAGTGCCACAACGCACAACAGAACAAAAAGACCAGAGAGGGATAACCGGATACGGGATTGAATCGTCATGGGCGACTTCCTTTAATCAACAACACGACCACCGATTACTTGCGCATCAACGGCCATCTACCAAGGCTCATCGGCGGGTAATCGGGTGACTTTAATCTTAATCAGGATAGTCGCTTGCAAAAAGAGTGTCAGGGCGCCGCCGGCAAGACCAGCCGAAAACGGGCACCGCCCAGCGGGCTGTCGTCGATGCGCAGCGAAACGCCGTAACTGCCCAGAATATCGGTCACCATACTCAGGCCAATGCCCTGCCCCGGCTGCAAGGTATCGAGCCGCTGACCCCGGTTGAGTACCGCATTACGCCGTTCGAGATCGATGCCCGGGCCATCGTCATCGATGTCGACCACCCAGCAATCGGGAAATTCTGGCTGGCGCGCCACCGAAACGGTGATGACCGAGCGGGCGTACTTGAAGCCGTTTTCCAGCAGGTTGCCGAAGACTTCCAGCACGTCGTTGACGTCCATGGCCAGCGTCCATTCCTGATCGGGCTCGGGCAAATCCAGCACTTTGTCCTCGTGATGAAAGGCTTTGCCCAGCGCCCGGCCAAGCCGGTCGAGACTCTGGTTCAGTGAACTTCTCTGGCCCAGCACCGGGCCCTGCCGGGTTTCCGTGACAGCCCGCTGCAATTGGTAGCGCACGATCTGATCCATACGATGCACTTGCTCGTGCAACTCCCGGCTATCGGCTGGCTCCAACGTTCGAATGACCGCCAGTGGCGTTTTCAAGCTGTGCGCGAGGTCAGCCATGGCGGTTCGGTAGCGCTCACGCTGGCTTTGCTCGGCATCGAGCAGGCGGTTCAGGTTATCGGTCAGCGGCTGCAGTTCACTCGGGTAACGCCCCTGCAAACGCCCCTGTTCGCCGGTGCGAATCTTCTGAAGATTCTGCGCCAACTGATGCAGGGGCTTCAGCCCCCAACGGGCGACCAGCCAGAGCGCCATCAGCAAGGCCAGGGTAACCGCGGCCAGGCCACCCCATAATTGCTGGCGAAAGGTTTGAATAATCTGATTCAGGGGGGCAGCGGTTTCCAGCACCCAGAATTCATAGCGTTGTTCGCGCCCGTCTGCTGCTTCCCACAGCACCGCATAGCGCTCAAAGATATAATCGCCACGAAACCCGAAATCTTCCTGCCCGATGTCGATGTTGGCCTGGGCAACGACCCAGTCGAGCTGATCAAACCATTGGCTCGACAGGCTCTGCCAGACGACCTGGCGCTGTTCATCCAGCACCAGCGCGACCAGCCCCGACTCGGGAGAGTTATACCGCTCTTCCGCCAGGTAAGCAGGGAGCCAGAGTCCATCGGTTTGATATTCAGATTCGGCCAGTAACGTCAGAATACGCAAAAACAGGCGTTCCGACTGACCCGACATCTGGCTGCGTTCAAACGCCCGGTCCAGGGCGACACCGGTCACGCCCAGAAACACCAGAAGCACCAGGCTTGCCGACACCAGCAAGCGGCGACGCAGTGAGAACGTGGCTCCCGCTCTTGTTTTGCGTGCTGGGAACACAGACATCAGCCAGTCATTCAGCCACGGCGTCCGCGTTGAATCGATACCCCATACCCCGCTGGGTCGTGATCGGGTTGCGCTCGTTATCGGGATCCAGCTTCTTGCGCAGGCGGCGAATAAACACCTCGATGACGTTGCTGTCCCGATCAAAATCCTGCTCGTACAGATGATTGGTCAGCTCCGTTTTGGAGACGACTTTTTGCCGGTGCATCATCAGGTATTCCAGGGTGTTGTACTCGTAGCTGGTCAACTCGACATCCCGGCCATCGACTCGCACCCGGCGTGAAGCGGTGTCCAGTTCGTAGGGACCGACCGTCAACGTCGCGGTCGCCATGCCCACGCTGCGGCGCAGCAGTGCCTTCACCCGCGCCAGCAATTCGGCGAAGACAAATGGCTTGGCCAGATAATCATCGGCACCGGCTTCCAGGCCAGCGACTTTGTCCTGCCAGTGGCCGCGCGCCGTTAATATCAGTACCGGATACTGTTTATCGGCGGCTCGCAACTGACGAATCAGCTCGATGCCATCCAACCCGGGCAAACCGAGGTCGATGATGGCGACGTCGTAGTCGTTCTCAGTCGCCTGAAACAGGCCGTCGTTGCCATCGGCCGAGGTGTCGACCGCAAAGCCTTCTTTTTTGAATCCGCCGTGCAGGTGTTCGCGTAGACCGGCTTCATCTTCAACGATCAAGAGTTTCATTCACTTCCTCCAGCAGCGCCGGATTGGTCGGCATGCCCGATGTTCGATTCAAATCAACGGTTCGGACACGGCCACCATCGAGCAGCAAGCGCAATCGATAAGCCCAGTCGTTTCCGGCACTGACTCTGTCTACTTTGACCACACGGCCGTCAAACAGGCATTCAGCGGCTTGCACGACCTGACGCTCTGTCGACAGAGGGAGGCGTTCGCCGGTACAGGGATGAGCGCCACTCTCAGCCCGGGCAGCACCCGAGATCATCAGCATCAACAGAATTCCGGTGCCGATTCCCAGGCGCCCGAGGCGCACCGCAACATTGCTTGACATGAACGTGCCTCTTCAATTAACGGGGCGTCACCTCCACAGCAAGCTCGACATAGCGTCCGGGGTGACGGTCCATAAAGGTCATGAATTCTCGACCATTGTACCGGTAGCGCACTTCATAGCCTACCAGATCACTGCGCCGGTGACGGTATTCCACTTCGCACTCGCGCTCGGTCCGGTAGCGAACCGTGGTTTCACCACGACCGCCCAGTTCATGCCCAATCGCACCGCCGATGATACCCCCGGCAATGGCCCCGAATACCTGGGATTCCGGAGAGTTGCCGCTGTGCGAACCGACTGTGGCACCCACGGCACCGCCGATGAGTGTGGCGGCCGGGTTACCGCCGCGATGGCTACGGCTGACTTCCACATCGCGCGTGCGGCATATTTCATAACGGTGTTCGCTGTTGCCCCGGCTGTGCTCCCGGTAATAGTAGGTTTCATAGACGGGTTCTACCTGCACTACCCGGCCTTCCGCAAAAAACTGCTGACGATCACCGCGGTAACGATGATCATCATGATCGGCGACAGCCAGACCGGATGTCGCCATGCCAATGACCAGTGCCAGACCCATTGCTTTGTTCATATTGTGGCTCCTTTATGCGTTGCCAACGTTATTGCCATGGATCCACCTTACCGGCTCTGGCTGAACCATGCCTGAACCCCCTGATCCCGCTTCCCGATCAAAGTATTTCATGCCCGCTAAAAAGCGCCACCATATTGACTGTAAGGCTCGCATACACTCACGCCAGACGCGGCGAGGGCTGGCGCTGAGTGTCCACAAAAACTGTGGATATCTTTGTGAACAACCGCAATTGAACCGGCCCTAGCCGCCATTACTCTGGGCCTTCAACAGATTGATCATTTTTTAACCAACAAAATAAAACCTTTATTTTTCAATAAGTTATAAAGTTTTCTCAAGGAGTTCCACGCAAATTTTTGATCACACGACAAGAATTGAGGGCTGCAAGCGCTGGTTTTCACGACTGGGGATATATCGCCTAAACCCTTTTTCAAAAGTCATCAAGATGCGCCGACTTCTTATATTGTGTCTTTTTGTAAATTGTCATCCAAATGTCGTTTAAGTGTGTCTTTCCAGCGTGCATTGCCAGCCATTCAGGGGCTAATCGACAGCCAAAAAAAAGCCGACCTTAGGTCGGCTGTTTCAATCATTACATCTTATTCAGTGGCTTCCCGCCACTGAGCGACTTCTTCAATGCCAAACGCTTCGATCCACTCATCCAGAGTTTTGGGGTTACGACGCTTCTTCTCGATGCGCTCACCCGTGTTCGGATGCACATACACACCGATCTCCAGCTTAGGACCGGTCGATTTGGCGGGTTTGGCAGCCTTGCGTGAGCCTTTGCTGCCACTCTGGCGCCCAAAGTAGCTTTGCAGCTCCTCAAAGAAAGCAGGCTTGTCGGCTTTCTTGCCATGGGCTTTCAACCAGTCGACGATGGCCTTGGCACGAACATCGAAAATATCGTACTCGGAAATGCCATACTCATCGAAGAGGTTACGCACCTGTTCATGGTACAGGTCATACCCTTCCTGGCGCTTGGCTTGCGCCTCCTTCAACTGACGCAGTTCTTCGATTTTCTCTTCGTGTTCTTTGATCTTCAGATCCAGATCCTGGTCAAACATGCTGAGCTCCTGTTCACTCGCCCGACTGGCGAGGTTTCATATGGGGGAAGAGAATAACGTCCTTGATCGACGGTGAGTCGGTGAAGTACATCACCAACCGGTCAATGCCGATGCCCTCGCCGGCCGTTGGCGGCAGGCCGTATTCGAGCGCATTGATGTAGTCTTCATCGTAAAACATGGCTTCATCGTCACCGGCGTCTTTCTCGGCGACCTGGGCTTTAAAGCGCTCGGCCTGGTCAATCGGGTCGTTCAGCTCCGAGAAGCCGTTGGCGATCTCGCGACCACCGATGAAGAATTCAAAACGGTCGGTCACCTCGGGGTTGTCGTCGTTACGACGCGCCAGGGGTGAGATTTCTGCCGGGTAGGCGGTAATAAAGACCGGGTTACGCAGCTTTTCCTCGACCGTTTCTTCAAAAATCTCAGTCTGAATGCGACCCAGGCCCCAGTTGTCTTTTACCTGAATGCCCAAACCGGATGCCACTGCAGTGGCTGCCTCGCGGGTATCGATATCGGCTGCGGACAAGGTTGGGTTGTACTTAAGAATGGCATCGAACATGGTCACCCGTTCAAACGGCTGGCCGAGATCAAAGGTTTCGCCCTGGTACACCAGTTCGGTCGTGCCCAGCACGTCGCGCGCCAGAGTGCGCAACATGTCTTCGGTCAGGTCCATCAGTTGATGGTAGTCCGCGTAGGCCTGGTACCATTCCAGCATGGTGAATTCCGGGTTGTGCCGGGTGGATACGCCTTCGTTGCGAAAGTTCCGGTTAATTTCGAAGACTTTTTCGAAGCCGCCTACAACCAACCGCTTCAAATACAGCTCTGGCGCCACACGCAGGTACATGTCGATGTCCATGGCGTTGTGGTGGGTGGTGAACGGCCGTGCCGTGGCGCCACCGGGAATCACCTGCAGCATGGGTGTTTCGACTTCCATGAAGTCACGATCCGACAGGTAGCGACGAATGCCATTGATGATGCCGGCGCGAATCTGGAAGGTCCGGCGCGTGTCATCGCTGGTGATCAGGTCAACATAACGCTGGCGATACTTCATTTCCTGATCGGACAGTCCGTGGAATTTATCGGGCAGCGGGCGCAGTGATTTGGTCAGCAGCACCATGTCGTCAATGCTGGTTACTTCGACGTACAGCTCACCCTTTCCCGATTTGGACAGGGTGCCACGCACACCGACGATGTCGCCGATATCCAGCAGTTGCCAGTCTGTGCTTTCTTTCTGCAGGGCTTTGCCGAGGTAAAACTGAATGCGACCGCTGACGTCACGCAAACCGACAAAGGGGCCGCCCCGGCGCATGACCCGGCCGGCAACGCTGACTTCAACCTTCAGATCGACAATGGCTTCTTTTTCCAGCTCGCCGTACTGCGCCTGGAGGTCACCGGCCATCTGGTCGCGTTTGAAGTCGTTCGGGAACGCCTGTGGGCGGCTCTCGGCGAGGGTCGCGAGCTTTTGCTTGCGCTCGGTGATGATGTGGTTTTCATCGTGGTCGGTGTGCTTGTCGGTCATATACAGTCTGTCCAGTGTTGCTCAGCCGCTCTCGGCGGCTGCGGATTAATCGGTGCCCGGCCAAAGCCGAGCTGGCCAGGCTTAAAGGCCTTTTTTCAGCGAGGCTTCGATGAATGGGTCTAGCCCGCCTTCGAGCACGGCCTGGGTATTGCGCGTCTCAACGCCGGTACGCAGATCCTTGATGCGTGAATCATCCAGCACGTAGGAGCGAATCTGGCTGCCCCAGCCGATGTCTGACTTGGAGTCTTCAACCGCCTGTGCCGCTTCGTTCCGTTTTTGCATTTCGAACTCGTACAGTTTGGCCTTGAGCATTTTCATGGCCTGGTCTTTATTCTTGTGCTGGGAACGGTCATTCTGACACTGGGTAACGATGCCAGTCGGGTTGTGGGTAATCCGCACGGCCGATTCGGTCCGGTTCACGTGCTGGCCGCCGGCACCCGAGGCTCGGTAGACGTCGATGCGCAAATCGGCCGGGTTGATGTCGATTTCGATGTCATCGTCGACTTCGGGCGATACGAACACGGATGAAAACGAGGTATGGCGACGGTTGCCCGAATCAAACGGCGATTTACGGACCAGGCGATGTACACCGGTCTCAGTGCGCAACCAGCCGAAGGCGTATTCGCCTTCAAAGCGAACGGTGGCTGATTTAATGCCGGCCACTTCGCCTGCCGATGCTTCCATCAGTTCGGTTTTGAAGCCTTTCTCTTCGCCCCAGCGCAAGTACATGCGCAGCAGCATTTCAGCCCAGTCCTGGGCTTCGGTGCCGCCGGAACCGGCCTGAATATCAACATAGGCATTGGCCGGGTCCATTTCACCGCTGAACATGCGGCGGAATTCAAGCTTGGCCAACTGGGCGTCGAGGCCGTCCAGGTCGGCGATCACCTCGTTGACAGTCCCTTCGTCGTCTTCTGCGTCGGCCATTTCCAGTAAATCGGCCGCGTCGCGAACACCGTCGATCAGGTTGGTCAGTGTTTTAACAATGGTTTCCAGGGAGCTGCGCTCCTGCCCCAGTGCCTGCGCCCGTTCCGGGTCGTTCCAGACATTCGGTTCAGCCAGTTCCCGTTCAACTTCTGCCAGTTGTTCTATCTTCTGGTCGAAGTCAAAGATACCCCCTAAGCACGTCGGTGCGCGCTTTGAGGTCTTTTATCTGTTCTTTAATCGGATTAATTTCCACGTACCGCTCCTGTTCGTGTCTTGATCGTACAAACCCATGAAATTTAGCGGGGCGCGCATTTTAACGAAATTGATATGCCGGGGGTAGTGATATCCCAATAACCTTTTAAAAAACAATGCTTAAGTGGCTTTGGCCGATTTTGTGGCGCGGCTTTGGTGGCTGGGTTTGCTGTACTGCCTAGGGTTCGTGCTGTCCGCCGGGTAGGATTGTGCGGGGTCGGCGTTAACCCGTCCATGGGGCCTAGACCGCAGCATCCATGCTGCGGACTCCCCCGCACAAGCCTACCCGTCAACCACCACTTGCTAAGGTGGTAACGCCTGTCTCAGTGAATTCAATGTTGGAATACTGTCAGGTTTTAATAGCTGTTAATAACAGCCTATATCGTCTCAAGAGGTTTTATTGCATCAAATATAAGCTGCACGGTTTCCCGACCCCTGAATCGATTACAGGATAATTGATAAATACCAGATAAAGCCCTGTTTTGCGTTGGCCAGACATCAATATCAATATTAAAAGCGATGGCCTCAATGCTTTGGCCTTCCTTATCCGACAAACTCAGTTTTAAATGCCGTTCACCGACGATTTTTTGCTGCTCAATCCAGAATTCACCCTGAAAAACCGGTGCCGGAAAGCCCTGTCCGAACGGACCGGCCTGTTCCAGAGCCAGGGCCGTACCCAAATCGCGTTCTTTGGCGCTGAGCTCGCCATCCGTCATAACCGTTGGCTGCAGGGCTTCGGGCTCGCACAGTGTCTGAACCGCCTGTTCGAACCAGTGTTGCAATCGTCCCTCATTGCCCTCGGAAAGCGTCAGGCCGGCTGCCATGGCGTGGCCGCCGAAGGTAATCAGCAGTTCAGGGTCTTGCTTGGCGATCCAGTCGAGGGCGTCGCGAAGGTGAAAGCCGGGAATGGAGCGGGCCGAGCCTTTCAGTCGGCCGTTATCAGAGCCGGCCAGTGCGATGACGGGTCGGTGGGTTTGGTCCTTGATGCGGGAGGCCAAAATGCCGATCACCCCTTCATGCCAGTCGGCCTGGTACAGAACATGGCCGTTGCGGGGTGGTAAATCGCTGATCTGTTCCAGTGTTCGTTGGGCTTCGACCACCATGGAGCGCTCTATAGCCCTGCGCTCGCGGTTCAGGTCTTCCAATTGTGCCGCCAGCTGGCGTGCTTCTCCCGGGTTATTGGTCAGCAAGCAGCGCACACCAATGGCCATATCATCAAGGCGGCCAGCTGCGTTGAGCCGGGGTCCGACGACAAAGCCAAAGTCGGACGCCTGCGCCCTTTGCCATTCTCGCCCGGCGACTTCAAACAGAGCCTGAATGCCCGGTCGGGACTGACCGGCGCGGATTCGACCCAGGCCCTGGTTTACCAGGCGGCGATTGTTAGCGTCGAGCGGTACGACATCGGCGACGGTAGCCAGGGCCACCAGATCCAGCCATTGGGCCAGGTTGGGCGGTTGAACCGACTGTTGCTCGAACCAGCCACGGTCGCGCAGCTCAGCGCGCAAGGCAATCATCAGGTAAAACGCCACCGTGCAGCCGCAGGCGGCTTTACTGGCAAAGTCGCAGCCTGGCTGGTTGGGGTTAACAATGGCCTCAGCCGGTGGCAGGTCGGCACCTGGTAAGTGATGGTCCGTAATGAGCACGGCAACGCCAGCGGCCTGCGCCGCTGCGACGCCATCCAGGCTTGCGATGCCGTTGTCAACGGTGATGATCAGGTCGGGAGAGCGCGTCAGCGCCTGCTCTACGATGGCAGCCGAAAGGCCGTAACCGTACTCGAAACGATTGGGCAGCAGGTAATCCACCTGGGCGCCGAGGGCTCGCAATATCTGAACGACAAGAGCTGTACTGGTAGCGCCGTCGACGTCGTAATCGCCGATCACCAGAATGCGCTGACGGTCATCCAGCGCCTTGATCAACAGCTCAACTGCCGGCTCAATCCCTTTCATCGTCTGCCATGGCAACAAATGCTGCAGGGATGAGTCCAGTTCCTGCGGTGAGCGCACACCGCGAGACCGGTAGATCCGATCCAGCAACGGCTGCTCAGCGACGACGGCTCCGTCAGGAACGGGTCGGGCTTGAAGTTTGGGAAACGGAGCGGCCACGCCGCTCAGCTACCCTCGCCGAAGACGGCGTTGGCGACATAGGCCTGAACCCGGCCGAGCTCGTTGGGCAGAACGTCATAGCGCTCCGGCCGGTCGAACAGGTCGGTTAGGTGGTGCGGTAATTCTGGTGATGTCAGGCCAGCCTGTTTCACCGCATCGGCAAACTTCACCGGATGGGCGGTGCCCAGGGTGATCATCGGGTCGATGGCACTGCGCCGGGTTTCCCGGGCGGCTTTTACGCCGATGGCGGTGTGCGGATCAAGCAAATAGCCGGTTTCTTCGAAGACCTGCTTGATGGTGCTGACCGTGACGGCATCGTCTACGCCGTAGCTGTCGAACACTTCACGGGCTTTGGCCAGGCGGGTTTCGTCCAGGGTGACGGTCTCGGTGTTCATCTTGTTCATCAGGTCGGCCAGAACGGCACCGTCCCGATCGTAGAGGTCAAACAACAGGCGTTCGAAGTTGCTCGATACCACAATATCCATGGATGGAGACAGGGTATGCGCCAGCGGGTGCTTTTCGTAAACGTTGTTGCTCATCACCCGGTGCAGGATGTCGTTCTGGTTGGTGGCGACGATCAACTGGCTGATCGGCAGCCCCATCTTGCGCGCGAGATAGCCGGCGAAGATGTCGCCAAAGTTTCCGGTCGGTACTGAGAACGCCATGGAGCGGTCTGGCCCACCCAGGTTCAACGAGGCGTAAAAGTAGTAAACGATCTGGGCCATGATGCGTGCCCAGTTGATCGAGTTAACCGCAACCAGGCGGCGCTCGCCGCGCAGGAAGGATTGATCCCCAAAGCTGGCTTTGACCATGCTCTGGCAATCGTCAAAATTGCCGTCAACAGCCAGGTTGTAAATGTTGTCGCCGGTAATGGTGGTCATCTGGCGGCGCTGCACATCGGAGACGCGGTTGTGGGGGTGCAGGATGAAAATATCGATATTGCTGCAGCGCTTGCAGCCCTCAATGGCTGCCGAGCCGGTATCACCTGAGGTCGCACCCATGATGACGACTTTCTCGCCACGCTTTTCGAGCACATGGTCAAGCATGCGCCCGAGCAGCTGCAAAGCAAAGTCCTTGAACGCCAGGGTCGGCCCCTGAAACAGCTCCAGCACGTACTCGTTGTGGTCCAGCTGGGTCAGCGGCGCAATGGCCTTGTGGCCAAACACGCTGTAGGTGTCCTTCAGCATGGCCGCCAGTTCGTCGTCGGCGATGGCGCCATCGACAAAGGGCTTGATGATGTGAAAAGCCAGTTCGTGATACGGCAGGCCGCGCCATTGGCGAATCTCGTCCAGTGAGTACTCGGGCAAAGTTTCCGGCACGTAAAGGCCACCGTCTGAAGCCAGGCCGGTTAACAAAACATCTTCAAAACCCAGGGTTGGGGCCTGGCCCCGTGTGCTGATGTATTTCACGAATCAAGTCTCGTTAGAAAGGGTTCTGCCGGGTACAGGCCCGACGGGTGTTCAACTCAAGTTTCACAGTTGGCAACCAATTGAGTGTCAGGTGCCGGGGGTACCTATCCGGGGTAGTCTGCAGCAGGGACTAAAATGCCAGGAGCATTTTAGCACGAGCTCAGCGAGCCCGAAGGGTGAATCCCATGGATGGGATTCATATCCTGCAGTCTAGGCCCCATGGATGGGTTGAGTGGGCGGCATTCCGCCCGACCCCGGATAGGTACCCCCGGTGCCTGACACGGACTCATGGCACCAATGGACAACCAAACTCCGAAACTTGGGCTATAAAACCAATTTAGCCATCCAACTGTTCAACACGAATGCGAACGATCGGTTTGGTGACCGACTCCAGCGCCTGCATGGCACTGATGGCATCGTCCATCCTATGCTCACGTACCGGGTGCGTCAGAAGAATAAGTGGCACGACATCCGATTCATCTTCCGGCTCTTTCTGGATGATGGCCTCGATGTTGATACCCTTCTCGCTCATGATGCGCGCGATGTTGGCCATCTGGCCGATCTCATCCTTCACAGAAATACGCAGGTAATAAGCAGTGACAATCTCACTGACCGGCAATACCGGCATGTTCTCCGTTTCAGAGCTGTAACCCAGGTGCGGCACGTTACCGGCGTTGTCGATTTCACGGGCGATGTCGACGATATCCGCAATCACGGACGAGGCGGTCGCTTCCGAACCAGCGCCGGGGCCGTAATACATGGTTGGCCCAACCGCATCGCCTTCCACCAGTACCGCATTTAATACGCCATTCACATTGGCCAGCAGCCGCTTGGAGGGCACCAGGGTTGGGTGCACCCGCAGTTCGACACCTTCATTGGTTTTTCGGGTAAAGCCCAGATGCTTGATGCGGTACCCCAACTCTTCTGCGTATTGAACGTCTTCCCGGGTAATTTTGGTAATACCCTCGGTATAGACCTTATCGAACTGCAGCGGAATGCCGAAGGCAATGGACGCGAGAATGGTCAGTTTGTGAGCCGCATCGATGCCTTCTACATCAAAGGTCGGGTCGGCCTCGGCATAGCCCAGCGCCTGCGCTTCTTTCAGGACGTCATCAAAGGCACGGCCCTTTTCCTGCATTTCGGTCAGGATGAAGTTACCGGTGCCGTTGATGATGCCAGCCAGCCATTTGATGTCGTTGGCGACCAGGCCCTCGCGAATACCCTTGATGATCGGGATGCCGCCGGCAACGGCCGCTTCATAGGTCACCACCACGCCCTGGGCTTCGGCGGCCTTGAAAATCTCGTTGCCGTGTATCGCAATCATTGATTTGTTGGCGGTAACGACGTGCTTGCCATGTTTAATGGCTTCTAACACCAGTTCTTTGGCGACATCGTTGCCGCCGATCAGTTCCACCAGGATATGAATATCCGGGTCCCGTGCAACATCGAAGATATCGCGCGATACCTTGACGCTGCCCAGGTGACAGGCCGGATTATCCCGACGGGCACCAACGTGGGTAATTCGCACAGGCTTTCCGGCACGGCGCGCAATGTCTTCGAGGTTGCGCTGCATGACGTTGAAAGTACCACTGCCTACGGTGCCGAGACCGCATAATCCCACATTGACTGATTTCAAAACTGACCTCATTAACTGACTGGAATCCAACAACGGCCGGGCAAACGCCGACCGTACGGTAGGGAGTTCAAAACATACTGAGCACGCCGCTGGGTGTCAACGCGAAACCCGCGTCAAACGCGGACTTTGGCTCCCGCGACCGTGATATTTTCGCAACAGGCTGTTTCACGCGCTCAGACGCATCCGCGACGCCAATAAAAAAGGCAGCCGAGGCTGCCTTTTCAAGATCGTCACAGAGCGATAATCGCTCGGCGTATTAACGCTTGTGATCGATTTTTTCCTTGATGCGTGCAGACTTACCTGAACGCTCACGCAAGTAGTACAGCTTGGCCTGACGCACGTCACCACGACGCTTGACTTCCACACTGTCTACAACCGGTGAGAAGGACTGGAAGGTCCGCTCAACACCAACGCCGCTGGAGATTTTACGAACCGTGAAAGCTGAGTTCAGCCCGCGGTTACGCTTGCCGATCACGACGCCTTCAAAGGCCTGCAAACGCTCACGCTCGCCTTCTTTAACCTTAACCTGCACAACCACGGT
The DNA here is from genome assembly GCF_004000275.1 of Saccharospirillum alexandrii. Lineage (GTDB taxonomy): Bacteria > Pseudomonadota > Gammaproteobacteria > Pseudomonadales > Natronospirillaceae > Saccharospirillum > Saccharospirillum alexandrii. The sequence goes on along the minus strand of NZ_RCIP01000001.1, from coordinate 350,726 downwards.
ATCACCCGGGCCGAAGGCAGGGATTTCTTTGTTCATCTGTTCAGCTTCGAGCTGCTGAATAATCAAATTTTTATTGCTCATCAAATCGCTCCTGATCCATTGCGCGAGTTCTGCTCATTGAGATACTCGTCCAAAAGCGCCTGCTGTTCTGCGGTCATTTCCCGGTCAGCCAACAGGTCTGATCTACGTTGCCAAGTGCGCCCCAGTGCCTGCTTAAGCCGCCACCGACGAATGTTATCGTGGTGACCACTGAGCAGTACCTCCGGCACACTCATTCCATCCAGTACTTCAGGTCGTGTGTAATGTGGACAGTCCAGCAATCCATCGGTGAATGAATCTTCAACCGCCGATGCCTCATGCCCCAGTACGCCGGGAACCTGCCGGCCAATGGCATCGATAAACGCCATGGCGGCCAACTCACCACCGCTGAGCACAAAGTCACCCAACGACCATTCTTCATCCACTTCGGTCTCGATCACACGTTCGTCGATGCCTTCATAACGGCCGCAAACGAATATCATGTGCCGATGCCGCGCCAAGCTCTGTACGCCGGCCTGATCCAGTCGTCTGCCCTGAGGCGACAAATAGATCACCCTGGCCTGGTTGCCGCTGGCGGCTTTCGCTGCCTGAATCGCATCCCGTAGGGGTTGCACCTTCATCAGCATGCCAGGCCCGCCCCCGAAGGGTCGGTCGTCCACGGTACGGTGCTTGTCGTGGGTGTAATCGCGCGGGTTCCAGAACCCGACATCAATCAACCCCTGTTTGGCCGCCCGCCCGATCACGCCCTGGTCCAAAAAGGACTCGAACATGTCCGGAAACAGACTCACCACACCGAACCACTGCTTGTGCTCAGGTTGAACAGCCATCTCGGCCCGCTCATCCTCTGACGGTATTGTCAAAACTCCGGATCCCAATCAACTCGAATCTGACCCGCTTCAAGGTCGACGTCTTTGATATAGATATCCGGTACGTACGGAATCAGGCGTTGCTGACGGTCAATACTGTCGGCACTGCCACTGACCACCAACACATCGTTGCTGGCCCCCGCACTCATCATATGATCCACTTTACCCAGTACGACACCTTGCTCATTCACAACGCGCAAGCCTTCCAGTTGATACCAGTAGAACTCGTCGTCAGGTAGCGTCGGCAATTGATCACTTGTTACCCCGATATCGGCACCGCAGTACTGCTTGGCCTGGTCACGGTCATCACACCCTTCAAAGTGTGCCACCATGCCCTTGCCGTGACTGCGCCCCTTATCAACGGTAATCGGTGTCCAGCGGCCGTTCATATTGAGCAACCAGTGACCGTAATCCAGAATCCGGTCCATCGGTTCGGTATAGGAGTAGATTTTCACCCAGCCCTGAATACCGTATACCGAGGAAACCCGGCCCAGCACGATCATTTCTTCCGGTTTTTCCGGCGTCATACATCAACCCTTGACTGGACGGATCAGCCTTGGGCTTTCCGGTACTCTTTAAGCAGCTGGGCGACACGGTCAGAAGTCTGCGCACCCTTGCTGGCCCAGTATTCGACGCGATCCAGAGAAACGCGCAAGCGCTCTTCCTGACCACGGGCGACCGGGTTAAAGAAACCAACACGCTCGATAAAACGCCCGTCACGGGCATTACGGCTGTCGGCTACGGAAATATGATAAAACGGGCGCTTCTTAGAACCGCCACGTGAGAGTCTAATGACTACCATCGCGTCCTCCTGTCTGGGCAAGCTTTGAAATCACCTGCCGTTTTGGATCTTCAGAGGGGTTACCCCTGATCATGAACCGGCTTCAGCAAGCTGAAACACGGGCTCACTAACCCAAAGTTATACCGAAAACCGGGCCCACCCCGGTTTTCAAGGCCGCGAAAGTATACGTATTAGGGGCTGTAAATCAAGTCGTAAGGGGTATGTCGGGCGCGGATGCCCAAGTTTCGGAGTTCGGGTTGGCTGGGTGGCTTGGGCCCGCACCGGGTACCGGGGTAGCCCTTGTGGGGTCGGCGTGAACCCGTCCGTGGGGCCTAGACCGCATAATATGAATCCCCTCCATGGGATTCACCCTTCGGGCTCGCTGCGCTCATGCTAAAACGCTCCTGGCGTTTTAGTCCATGTTGCGGACTTCCCCACAAGGGCTACCCCGGCACCCGCTGCTCGGTTCTCCGGCGAACTCCGAAACTTGAGCTAGATGGATTCCCCTATCAGCCGAAGGGGCCGCGTCCGCCACCGCCCGGGAAACCACCTGGCGGAAGGCCACCGCCGCCGCCCATCATGCCGCCCATGCCACGCATCATCTTGGACATGCCGCCTTTCTTGCCGACCTTCTTCATCATCTTGGACATCTGTTTGTGCTGCTTCAGCAAGCGGTTGATGTCCTGAATCTGGGTGCCAGAACCCATGGCGATGCGGCGCTTACGCGAGCCATTGATCTTGTCGGGGAAATGGCGTTCGGCCGGAGTCATCGAATCGATGATGGCTCCCATTTGCTTGAATTGCTTCTCGGCGCCTTGCATCTGGCTGGCCGCCTGGCCCATCTGGCCCATCCCCGGCAGTTTGTCGACCATGCCCATCAGTCCGCCCATGCTGTCCATCTGGCGCAGTTGGTCGCGGAAATCGGCCAAATCAAAGCCTTTGCCTTTTTTCAGCTTGGCTGCCAGCTGTTCAGCCTTGCCTTTATCGACCTTACGCTCGACTTCTTCAATCAGCGAAAGCACGTCGCCCATGTCGAGAATGCGCGAGGCAACCCGATCGGGGTGAAAGGCTTCAAGGGCATCGGTTTTTTCGCCCATACCCATGAACTTGATCGGCTTGCCGGTAATGTGTCGCACCGAAAGCGCCGCACCACCCCGGGCATCGCCGTCGGCCTTGGACAGCACAACACCGGTCAGCGGCAAAGCCTCGTTGAAGGCCTTGGCGGTATTGGCGGCATCCTGACCGGTCATGGCGTCAACCACGAACAGGGTTTCTATCGGGTTGATGGCCTTATGCAGCGACTGAATCTCGGCCATCATGGCTTCATCGATCGCCAATCGACCGGCGGTATCCACAAGAACGACATCTATGTACTGTTTGCGCGCCGCTGCGATGGCGGCTTCGGCGATGGCCACCGGTTTTTGAGACACATCACTCGGGAAAAACACGGCGCCGACTTCACCGGCCAGGGTTTCGAGCTGTTTAATCGCCGCCGGGCGGTAAACGTCGGCCGAAACCACCATGACCTTTTTCTTATCACGCTCGATCAGATAACGCGCCAGTTTGGCAACGGTCGTGGTTTTACCGGCCCCTTGCAGACCCGCCATCAAAATCACGGCCGGTGGTTGGGTGTTCAGATCAAGTGGCTCGCCCTGAGCGCCCATCACCTCGACCAGTTCAGACTGGACAACTTTCAGGAACTGCTGCCCCGGGTTAAGGGCGTTGCTGACTTCCTGACCAACGGCGCGATCACGCACCCGGTCAATAAAGGCTTTGACGACCGGCAAGGCGACATCGGCTTCCAGCAAGGCCATGCGCACTTCGCGCAAGGTGGCCTTGATGTTGTCTTCCGTCAGTTTGGACTGACCGGAGATCTGTTTCAGCGTCTGGGACAGACGTTCGGACAGGCTTTTAAACATCATGACTTCCGTGCAAGTGAGAATCGGGGCAGTATAACAGTGCGGCGCGCTCGTCTCTATGATGGCTTTTCGACCACCCTGAGCGTGCAGTCCGGTTGGGAATCGCTATCATTTATGCGACACTCAGCCACCCGACCCCGGTCGAACCCCAAACTACCCGATTCAAGGAACCCGAATGCTGATCTGGCTTGCCGTCTTGGGATACATCTTCAGTGGCGCCATCGCCCTGCGTGGCCTTTATCGGGTGGAGCTGCCACCCCGGGCCTGGGTATTCTGGCCTGCCGTTGTGGCGGTTCTTGCTCATCTGTCGACGCTGGCGTCCGAAGTCATTGTGCTCGGAGCGCTGCAAATCAGCCTGACCAACGCGGCCTCGGTCATTACATTTTTCATTGTGACGGTTCTGCTGATCAGTGGCTGGTCCAAGCCGTTGCACAGCTTCTTTGCCTTTGTATTGCCGGCCGCCGCCCTGATCATGATCGTTGTTGCAGTAACGCCGCAGGAATTTGCGCCCAGGCTTTATCAACCGGGCGTGGTATTGCATGTCTTTCTGTCCATGCTGGCTTACAGCGTCATCACCATTGCCACCCTGATCGCCCTCCTGCTGGGCATTCAAAACCGCCAGTTACACGAGCATCACCTGAGTGGCCGGCTGAACCGGTTTCTGCCGCCCTTACAGACCATGGAGCGCTTGCTGTTCGAATGGCTGATGATCGGCTTTATCCTGCTAACCGCAGCGATGATCTCTGGCGGGCTCTTTGTTGATAATCTGCTGACCCAGGATCTGGTGCACAAAACCGTGCTCACCTTTGTCGCCTGGCTGTTTTTTGCCGTGCTGCTGTTTGGTCATTTTTACCTCGGCTGGCGTGGTGCGCTGGCCAGCAAGCTTACGGTGTTTGGTTTCATTTTTCTGATGCTGGCCTTTTTCGGCTCCAAATTCGTGCTGGAATACCTGCTGCACCGCTATGGGTAGGGTTAAAATGTGCGCCAATTCCGGTTATTCCTTGACACTGAACCCCTCGCACCGCTAAAAAGCACACTTATTCGGTAATTTAGGTTCCCCACCTTGAACGATCTACCCATAGGCCTGCTGTTTCTTATGCTGGGCCTGCTGCTGCTATTCTCTGCATTTTTTTCCAGTTCAGAGACCAGTATGCTGTCTCTGAACCGTTATCGCCTCAAACACCTTGCCAATGAAGGCCATCGCGGCGCCACTCAGGCCCGTCGACTGCTCGATACCCCCGACCGGCTGATCAGTGCCATTCTGATCGGCAATAATCTGGTCAATATCGCGGCAGCCTCGCTGGCGACTCTCATTGCAATTCGACTGATGCCCGAACACCCGGACCTGGCGTTGGGCGTATCTACGGTCACGCTAACGCTGGTTGTACTGATCTTTTCCGAAGTCACCCCGAAAACCCTGGCTCAGCGCTACCCTGAGAAAATCGCTTTTCCTGCCTCCTATGTATTGCGTCCGCTTCTTGTCTTTCTGAAGCCTGCCATTTGGCTGGTTAATCTGATTGTGAAGGCCATATTCTGGCTGATGCGCGTAGGTCACTCGCATGCAGGCCAGGAAGCGTTGTCGGCAGAAGAATTGAAAACCATTGTGAACGAGTCTGGCGATAGCCTGCCAGCGCAGCGCCAAAACATGTTGCTCGGCATTCTGGAGCTGGAAAACGTCAGCGTGAACGACATCATGGTGCCCCGTAACGAGGTGTCGGGCATCGATATGGAAAACGACATCGACACCATTGCCGATCAGATCCGTCGCACCGAATACACGCGTTTCCCGCTCTACAAGGGCGATTTGGACAAAGTCATCGGCATTATGCACATTCGCGACGCTGCCGAATTCCTATACGCCGATGAGCCGAGTAAGGTCATGCTGACCAAGGCTGCCAAAGACCCCTATTTCGTGCCGGAAAACACGCCGCTGCACACTCAGTTGCTGAATTTCCAGGCACAACAGCTGCGCATGGGCCTGGTCGTCGATGAATATGGCGATATTCAGGGTCTGGTAACGCTGGAAGACTTGCTGGAAGAGATCGTCGGTGAATTCACGACCGATTTCGCCAACAGCAGCAAGGAGATTCACCCCCAGCGGGATGGCTCTTATGTAATTGACGGTACTGCCAACATCCGGGAAATCAACCGCGCACTGGGCTGGGAACTTCCCATCGATGGCCCCAAAACCCTAAATGGCCTGATTCTGGAACACATCGAAGACATCCCCGATGCCAACCTGAGCATCAAAATCGACCGCTATCTGATCGAAATCCTACAGATCCGGGACAACGCGGTCATCGCCGCCAGAACCCGAGAGTTGCCTGCCAAGCGCAAGTGAGACAGAAATCCGTATCAGCCACCGGGTAAGCTTGTACGGGGTCGGGCGGAATGCCGCCCACTCAATCCTTCCATGGAGCCTAGACCGCAGGATATGAATCCCTTCCATGGGACTCACCCTCCGGGCTCGCTGCGCTCGTGCTAAAACGCTCCCGGCGTTTTAGTCCCTGCTGCGGACTACCCCGTACAAGCTTACCCGGCAGCCGATACTAGCCCAGTGGTTACACCAGAACTGTTAGAAATAAAGTGCTCGTGATTTAAAACCAGCTATCCTTTCACTGCGTATCCAGTTGTACAAATACTGATCAGAGGGGAAGTGTGTCATGAAACGCTGGCTTGGAATCGCAATCATGAGCCTGGGTCTGGCCACCGCCGCCCTGGCCGAAGACACCACCCCGCCGGAGCAGTTTCAACCCCTGATTACCCAGCAACTGGGCGCGTTGCAAAATGGTGACGCTGATACGGCCTACGGCTTTGCCGATGCCGGCATCAAGCGCCAGTTTGGCTCACCCGATCGCTTCTATCGTATGGTCCAGCAAGGCTATCGCCCACTGATCGACTTCACCGTCATGCGCTTCGAAGAGGCGCGGGATGGGGGCGACGCCTGGATACAGCCGATCTGGTTGCGCGACCGTGAAGGCGACGAATACATGGCCTACTACGCCATGCGCCTGAACAGTGAAGACCAGTGGCGCATTGCGGGCGTGCAGCTTACGCCTTATCAGTCCCAGGCATTTTAGGCGTTGAGAGCCTGACCCTCCCCACCCTTTTCAGGTAAACTGCGCCTCTTTTATTTCCAGGGGGCGCTTACCCGTCATGGCCTTAAACATTCGCATTATCCTGATCCAGACCTGGCATCCCGGTAACATTGGCGCGGTGGCGCGAGCCATGAAGAATATGGGCTTGTCCGACCTGGTGCTGGTGAACCCGGTCGATTTTCCGAGTGATGAAGCCTACAGTCGCGCCGGTCAGGCAACGGATGTTCTGGACAACGCGCGTGTCGTGTCCTCGCTGGCAGAAGCGATCAGTGATTGCGTATTGGTGGTTGGTACCAGCGCTCGTGATCGCAGCATACGGTTGCCCGCTTACACGGCCGAGCAATGCGCCGAAGAAGCCGTTACGTTGCAGCAGCAAGCGCCGGTCGCCATTGTGTTTGGTCGTGAACGCATGGGTCTGCATAACGATGATATTCAACAGTGTCATGCCCAGTTGAACATAGATGCCAACCCGGACTACCCGGTGCTCAATCTCAGCCAGGCGGTACAGTTGGTGTGTTACGAAGTGTTTAAGGCAAGTCAGCGGCAAAACCAGCTGCTGCAAGTCGAAGAAGACTATCCGTTAAACGAGGATCTGAACCGGTTTTATGATCACCTGGCACAAACGCTGGATGAGATTGGTTTTACCAACACCAAAGCGCCCGGTCAGGCTTTAGACCACCTGAAGGCTCTGTATCGTCGGGCACGCCCTACGGCTAAAGAATTGCGATTGTTGCGCGGGGTGCTGAGCAAAGCTCAGGAAGCAGCGGATAAAAGCTGAGCACACGAATCTGGCTGTGTGTTCAGCTTTCTTATAAAATGCAAATCGGGCCAGAACTCTGGCCCGTCATTCTTTTGATCAGTCGCCCTTGATCACACCACGGCGAATCTGATCTTCCTCGATTGATTCAAACAAGGCCTTGAAATTCCCTTCGCCAAAGCCTTCATTGCCTTTGCGCTGAATGATTTCAAAAAACACCGGGCCGATAACGGTGTTGGTAAAAATCTGCAATAGAATACCGGAATCTTCCGGTGCACCATCGATGAGGATGCGCAAATCACGCAGCTGGTCGACAGGTTCCTTGTGGCCTTTTACGCGCTCATCAATCTTGTCGTAATAGGTATCCGGCGTTGACATGAATTTCATGCCGCGTTCGCGCATAGTTCGCACGGTCTCATAAATATCTGACGTCGCCAGTGCAATGTGTTGAATGCCTTCGCCTTTGTATTCGCGCAGGTACTCTTCGATCTGGGATTTGTCGTCGCTCGATTCGTTGATAGGAATACGAATCTTGCCACAGGGAGACGTCATGGCTTTGGATACCAGCCCGGTCAATTTACCTTCGATATCGAAGTAGCGAATCTCACGGAAATTACCGATGCGTTCATAAAAGCTGGCCCAAACGCCCATGTTGCCGCGCTGAACGTTGTGCGTAAGGTGATCGACAAATTCCAGACCAACGCTGTTCTCGGCCACTTTTTCTTCCCAGCCCGGATAAAATTCGAAATCGATGTCGTAAATCGACGAGCCGTCATAACGGTCGACAAAATAAAGCGTGCTTTCGCCAATACCAAATACACCCGGAATGTTCAGTTCCATCGGGCCTATTTTTCCAGTAAAGGGTTTGGCACCGGCCGCAACGGCCTGGTCCATAGCCTTAGCAGCATTTTTAACCCGCCAGGCCATGCCATTCACACTGGCGCCGTGCTGGTGTGCAAAGTTTTCGGCGTGCGAATTGGGTTCTGCATTCACGACGAAATTAATATCGCCCTGGCGATAAAGCCAGACGTTCTTGTTCTTGTGCTTGGCCACTTCGGCAAAACCAAGACCAAGAAACAGGTCTTTCAGATTCTGAATGCCCTGGGCATCGGGTGCGGTGTATTCGACAAATTCGAAACCGTCTGTGGCCAGCGGGTTGGCGGTGCCTTGTACCTGCATATCGGTCATGGTGCGTATCTCCAGTTAAGACAAAATCTGTTGTTATTGTCAGCGCTGTTCAACTGTCGGAAACGAAGAAAGCGCGCGCTGTTTTAGGCTGGAGAAACTGTGAACCTACCCGGGGCAGAACGCCAGAGAGTGCCATCAGGTTAGTTGAAGTGCGGTGTCAGCCAATTCCGTAAAGTCTGGCGGACGTTTTTTACAGAGGCCAATAAGTCTATTTATATCAATAGGTTACAGAACCATACTGCCTCTACCACCCTCTCTGAATGGACGCTTTCTAATACAGAGTGCAAACCGACAGGCAGCCGGTAGTTTTAAACTTAAGTTTCGGAGTTCACTTTAGATTAGCGACGGACTGCAGGGATGCTTTTGCGGGGGTATCTGAGGCATGGACTAAAACGCCAGGAGCGTTTTAGCACGAGCGTCGCGAGCCCCTAGGGTGAATCCCACGGATGGGATTCATATCCCGAAGCTAAGCCTACAGGGCGGTCCGACGCTTCGAGGTATTCACGGCGCCCCCGCAGGGGCATCCCTGCTATTCGTCGCGGGCTCAAGGCGCTGTAGCCCATTTGAACTCCGGAACTTAAGTTTCAATACACAGCCTATCGCTTGGCGTGTTTGCCGATGCCGTATTCCCGCAGCTTGTTGGCAATGGCAGTGTGTGAGACACCAAGCTTTTTGCCCAGTTGTCGGCTGCTTGGGTAGGCCGGATAGAGCCGCCGCAACAGGTCGGATTCGAAGCGTTTCATGGCTTCGTCAAGGGAGCCGTCAAAATTCTCCTCGGCATAGCCCCAGCCGCTGGTAAAACTCGGCAATTGCAAATGCTCCGGCTCGAGGATGTCGCCTTCGGCCAGGGAAACCGCTCGCAGCAGGGCGTTTTCCATCTGGCGGACATTACCGGGCCATGGGTATTGTTGCAGTGCGTTCTGGCAGGCTCTCGATAACTTGATGCGTCGCCGCTGGGGTTCGGCAAACCGGGCAATAAATCGCTCGGCCATGGGCAACACATCAGACTTGCGATCCCGCAGCGGCGGAATGTGCAGCGTCAGTACATTCAGCCGATAATAAAGGTCTTCGCGGAATTCACCTTTATGACCCATGTTCAACAGGTCTTTCTGGGTAGAACAGATGATGCGCACATCGGCCCGGTACTCTTTTTCGTCGCCGACCCGCCGGTAGGTGCCATCCTGCAACAGACGCAGAAACTTGCTTTGCAGCACCTTCGACATATCGCCAATTTCATCCAGGAACACGGTACCGCCTTCCGACAGCTCCAGAATGCCCTTTTTGGCCTGGGTAGCGCCCTCAAACGCGCCTGCTGCATAACCAAACAACTCGCTCTCCGCCACGTTATCCGGCAGGGCCGCGCAGTTGAGTACCAGAAAAGGTTTGTCTTTGCGCAGGCTGTGCTGATGACAGGACTTGGCCAGTAATTCCTTACCCGTGCCCGTCTCGCCAGTAATCAGCAACGGTGCATCGAGCCCTGACATCCGCTTGGCCTGGCGGATCACGCGCTTCATCGACTGGCTTTCGGCAATCAGCATTTCGAACTCACCGGTTTGCTGGTGATAAGCGGTCATCTGCCGGCCCAGACGCTCTGGGGATTTAAAGGTAATCACACCGCCTGCAAACAGCGTTTCACCACTTTCGGGGCCTTCACCCGGCAGCCAAATTGGGTAAATGTCGGCCAGAAACGTTCGGCCTTTTAACTGCATGTGGGTCGATTCAGTTGCGGGTTTTTTGCCGCCCAGCCATTTAGTGAAATTAAAACCCTTTACCCAGTTCTTGAGCAGTTTGTTGACTACGTCGGCATCAGGCAGTTGCAGGATATCCAGCGCTGCTTCGTTGGCGATCACCACATAGCCCTTGCTGTCGATTGAAATCACTGGCTCTGGCAAGGTTTTCAACAGAGTTCGCAGTTCCTGCTGCTCCCGCTCGGTGGGCATATAGGGGATCATCGAGACGTCGTGAATGCCAGGAATCAGCCGAATCTCAGGCATTAGGTGCTGAAATTCGTCGAATTCAACGGTAGGGAAATTCAGGTAGATCTCGCCGGTGGGGTCAATCTCGATACCGCGCAAATCGATCTGGTGATTCACCAGAATATCCAGCACCTCGGCACAGATACCAAGACGTTCTTCGCATTCAATTTTCAGCCGCATGCTGCTCTCCGTTATCTACCGTCTGTACGGTGATCTTGCCGGAGGCCTAAGCTGCCGCAGAAGCGATCTATTGTCAACTGTTCTTTACAGCGTTATTAACTCTCAAACAGGGGCGCTCACGGCACCCTGTCGTGGTTGTTGCTGCTCCTTATACCAGAGCATCGGTTTTGGCCGCACAGATAAAGTCATTGCGGTGCAGGCCTTTGATTTTGTGGGTCCACCAGGTCACCGTGGTTTTACCCCACTCAGTAACAATTTCCGGGTGATGGCCTTCGGATTCAGCCAACTCCCCAACCTGATTGGTAAAATCCAGAGCGGCGCGGAAGGTTTTAAACTTGAAACTGCGTTGTAACTGCAACATGCCGTCACGGGTGATCGGCTGCCAGTCAGGAATGTCTTTAATCAATTCCGCCAGTTCGTCGTCTGAAACCTGGGGCGCTCCGGCCTGGCAGGCCTCACAGTGTTCTGTTGCGAGAGTCATGCTGTCTCCTCATTCGATTATCTACCCCAAGTTCGGAGTTTGGGTTACCCGGGAGGTTATCGTCCGCAGCTCGCAGCTCGCAGCTCGCAGTGTGCAAACTCCGAAACTTGAGACTAAGCCACAAATCGCATTTGATTCACACCGCCTGCTTTTGCTCAAACCGCGGGGCAAACAAGCCCAGTCGCTTTGCCTCCTGAACGGCCCCCATAATATCCATGCGGGCAATGTCGTAGAGCTGATCTACCGACTCCAGACAGTAGTAAACCGGCTGCATGATGTCGATGCGATAGGGAGTACGCAGTACCGAGACCAGGTCAAACGGCAACCGCTCGGGCACCTCACTGTTAAAGGCATAATCGGTTTCACCCGGGGATGACAGAATACCGCCACCGTATATGGCCCGACTATCACCCGACTGCAACAACCCGAACTCGACGGTAAACCAGTACATTCTGGCCAGGAAGACGCGGTCTTCTTTCGAGGCGTTCAGGCCCAGCTCGCCGTACAGCTGGGTAAAGTCGGCAAAGGCCTGATGCGTCAGCATCGGGCAGTGGCCGAATATCTCGTGAAAAATGTCCGGTTCCTGCAGGTAATCGAGCTCCCGCTCGGAGCGAATAAAAGTCGCCACCGGAAACTGGCGGCTAGCCAGTAACCGGAAAAACTCGGAGAAATCGATCAGTGCCGGTACCGGGGCTGTCTTCCAGCCGGTGGCTTTGGTCAGCACCGCATCAATGTCGGCCAGTTGCGGTATCCGGTCTTCGGGCAGGTTCAGGTGCTCCAGGCCCTCCAGATACTCCTGGCAAGCCTTGCCGGGAATGGCCTTGTTCTGACGACGGACCAGCCGTTGCCATATATCGTGCTCAGCTGTTTGCCAGGCCACATGCCCCTGAGCATCGGGCTCATGCGCCACATAGCGGCTTGCCTTTGCCATTGTATTCACCCTTATCTTTTTTGTGTTCGGGATCGGAAACCCTGCTGGCCTGTTGGTCCAGTCATCGTTTCAACGACAATGATTGAGACCTCTGTTGTACCTCTGAACCCCTCGGGGCAACAATGGGGGCGTTGCTGGTCGCAGCCTGGGATGTTGTCAACACTGGTGGACGAACAGCCCGCAGAGCCAGTAATGGCAAGGGGCTGTCAATAGGGAATGGCGGTGGACCTAACAGGCGTCAGGCCGCCTGAATAGACTGAGGGGTACTGAATTGGACATCCTGCCAAAGTTCAGCGACCAAGTCGGCCACCGATCGGGTCGGATACTGCTGCAACCAGTCAACGATGGCCTCGGCCACGTTCGGGTAATTCACCAGTTGCCGCTCTCCGGTTGCCAGAAAATAGGCAATGGTCTCGGCGCTCAATTCTGGCATTACTTGCCCGAGACCCAGTTGCTCGAGTGCAGCAGCGTTGGACGATTGCTCCATTTGGCCGTGCAGGGGTTTAACCAGAATGCGTTTACCCAGAGCTAGCGCCTCGCTGGTCAGCTCGAAACCGGCGTTACAGACTACTGAGCCACACTGGTGCAAAGACACCTTGAATCCATCGCGGCTGAAGCCCCGAACCGTTACATTGCCGTATTGCCCGGGCGTGAGATCGCCACAGTGCATAACAAAACGGGTCCGCTTTAACGGTGCCAGCAATTCGATGATGTTGAGGCTGTTTTCAAACGGCAGATAGATCAGTACAGAATCCAGATCACCGGGCTCGGGCTGTGGTACCGGTTCGATGATCGGCGGCAGTATCTCATTGTCAAAATGATGCCAGTGTACGCCAAGCCCCAGCGTAACCGGCGCAAACCAGCGCATAATCGCTTCAGCCACCACTGAGTGCCCTGCCTTGGGAATATCATGCGCAAAGGCATACTGATGCCCAATGCCAATACAGGGCACACCGCGACGACGCGCTGCCCAGGCGACCACCGGTTCAAAATCGGTCAGTACCAGATCGTATTGTTCGGGTGACAGGGTTCGAATATCCCGCCACAAGTCGCTCATGGAGGCATCGTTCATGGTGCGGCGCATGTCAATTTTACCGTTGTGGACCTGAAAGGTCAGACCACGAAAGCAATGGAAGTCGCCAAAGCCTTCCATATCGAACAATTTTTCGCGCTCCCGGCCTGAAAAGACCCAGTCGACTTCGATACCGCGCGATGCCATTGCCTCGGCCATAACCCGTGCGCGGGTAATGTGCCCATTACCGGTTCCCTGAACGCCGTATAACACCTTCATCACAGCCACCCCTGCGTTGTGAACAAACCAAGCATGCCATAACCGACCAGACTGCCCAGGCACGCGCCGACCAGCGTATCCGTTGGGAAATGCACGCCGAGAAAAATACGGGAACCGGCAACGCCCACCGACCAAAGCAGCAGAAAGGGCAATAAGGCCGGTAGCTGGCTGGCTGCCAGAACCGTAAACAGGAACGCACCGGACGTGTGCCCTGATGGAAAACTGAACTTGTCGGAAGGAATGATAAAGCTGGTGAATTCGTCCAGCGCCTGTTGCGGACGATTGCGTCGGCAGGTGTTCTTCATGACCCAGTAGATACTGCGCTCCACACCATAGGCCCAGAATGCCAGCGTCGCCAGGGCAAGGCCGGAATCGCGTTGCACCAGGGCGTAGAAAGCAAAGAACAACAGGTACATCCAGCCATCGGCCGTTCTGGACACCGCCCGGCTCAACGCCGTCAATTGCTCGCGTCGACGCCTTGCCATGCACCAGTTAAACGTCTGGATGTCGAGATGCTGAATCGTCTGCAACCATTTCATAATAAACCTCCATCGTTCAGAGCCTTATTATTCAGTTTCAGATGTCAGCTATCTGACAATTGCGTGAACCTTCAATGACACCGAGCGGTGTCAGGCTGGCGGCAACTCAGCAGGCTTGAACGTGGAGGTTTCAAATGCGGCTTGCAATTGCTCTACCCGGTGACGCAACGCATGCCGGCTGTAGGCTTTGGGCGGCACAGCGCCCCAAACGGGGTTCGGCCAAGCGGCGTCGTCTTGCTTGCGCATCACATGGTGAATGTGCAATTGCGGTACGACATTCCCCAGCGCTGCGATGTTCATTTTATCGCCGTCGTAAGTAGCCATCAGGCGCTCGGCCACAAACGAACTTTCCCAGATCAACTGTTCCTGATCGTCGACATCCAACTGGTAGATCTCGCTGATACCCTCACGCTGCGGCACCAGAATCAGCCAGGGGTAATTGGCATCTTTCATCAGCAGAATGCGGCTGACCATTAGCGAGCCTACTTCCACACAATCATTTTGCAGTCGATAATCCAGTTCAAACATGATGTCCTCCTTCGACCGGTCATTCTACCTTAAGCGGCCCGGGCATTGCGATGTCGGCTTGGAACCTGTCTGGCTGTCCCTATAATAACCGCACGTTTTTTGGAAACCGATTATGCCAACCGTTACCTGGCACGCCCACTGGGCCGCTGCAAGCGGCACTCAGCACAACCCATTCCTGCGGTCTTCGTTTCTATCGACACTTGAGCAAACTGGCGTTTGCAGTGAAAACTCGGGTTGGCAGCCGGAACATCTGAGCCTCAATGAAGGCGACCAGCCCCTTTGGATGCCGATGTACGCTAAAACGCACTCCTGGGGCGAGTACGTTTTTGACTGGTCCTGGGCGCATGCCTATGAGCAGCACGGCCTGCCCTACTACCCAAAGCTAGTGGCGGCCATTCCCTATACCCCCTCTCAGGGACCGCGCGCTACCCAACCATTGACTGCAAGCCAGGTGATTACGCTGGCGGGCGCGATTGAAGACAGGGTTCGGGGCCAGGCTTACAGCGGTGCCCACCTGTTGTTTCCGGATACTGAAACGGCCGAACTCTGGCGTCAAACCGGCTGGGCAGAACGCTGTGATGTCCAGTTTCACTGGAAAAACCGGAATTACCGGGATTTCGACGATTTCCTGGACCGGTTCAGCTCACGTAAACGCAAAAATACCCGTAAGGAACGTCGCTCTATTACCGACCAGGGCCTCAATTTGCGCTGTTATGAAGGCACCGACATCAGCCTTGAGACGCTGCATCGCTTTTATGTGTTTTACCACGCCACCTATCTGAAACGGGGCCGTCAGGGTTACCTGAACCGGGCGTTTTTTGAACAATTGCTGGCCCGTCAACCTGAAACCCTGGTGCTTTTCATGGCCTATGAGGGTGAGGAAGCCGTGGCGGGTGCCCTCTGCTTTCGCGACGAGACCTCGCTCTATGGGCGTTACTGGGGGTGCCTGGCCGAATACAACAACCTGCACTTTGAAACCTGCTATTACCAGGGCATCGACTATTGCATTCGTAACGGCCTGCAGCGTTTCGATCCGGGCACCCAGGGCGAGCACAAGGTTGCGCGCGGCTTCGAGCCGACGCTGACCCACTCCTTTCACTGGCTGGCACACCCGGACTTCAAAGACGCGGTGCAACGCTTTTGTGACGAAGAAGCAGAGATGGTGGCAAACTACCGCCAGCAAATGATTGAAGCCCTACCCTTTAAAGCCACCGCGGACGGAGAATAACCTTGAAGTATCTGCATACCATGATTCGCGTCACCGACCTCGACGCCTCACTGCATTTCTACTGTGACCTGCTCGGCCTGCAGGAAATTCGCCGCAAAGACGTACCCGCCGGCAAATTCACCCTGGTATTTCTGGCCACCGAACCCGGCGAGCCGGAAGTTGAGCTGACCTACAATTGGGAGTCGGATGAAGTACTCGGCGGCGGCCGGAACTTTGGCCACTTGGCCTATCGGGTCGACGACATCTACGCCTTGTGCCAGCACCTGCAAGACAACGGCGTAGCCATTCTGCGCCCGCCCCGCGACGGCCACATGGCCTTCGTGCGCAGCCCGGACAACATCTCGATAGAGCTGCTGCAAAAAGGCGACGCCCTGCCCAGCCAAGAACCCTGGGCATCAATGCCCAACCAGGGCGAGTGGTAGCCTGACGGCTTGGCGGAAGGCGTCCGTGTCAGGCACCGGGTGTACCTATCCGGGGCCGGCGTAGACCCGTCCATGGGGCCTAGACTGCAGCATCCCTGCTGCAGACTTCCCCGGATAGGTACACCCGGAACCTGACACTCAGTTGGGTGCCAACTCCGAAACTTGGGCTTGTACTTATAACTCAAATTTTGGAGTTCGGTCGCAAAGCACTAGCACCGGATGCCAGGTAGGGCTATCGAGGGTGGTCCGCAGCAAGGACTAAAACGCCGGGAGCGTTTTAGCATGAGCGCAGCGAGCCCGAAGGGTGAATCCCATGGATGGGATTCATATCCTGCGGTCCAGGCCCCATGGATGGGTTGAGTGGGCGGCACTCCGCCCGACCCTCGATAGCCCTATCTGGTGGCCGGTGCGGACGACTGGCAACATAGCCAATCGCGAACTCCAAAATTTGAGTTATAAGGGCACCACTACACCTTCAGGCGTATTGTCCCTACAATACGCCGCCAACACTCATTGCAACCCAGAGATCTCCAATGCGCGCAAGCAAGTACCTGATCGCCACCGTCAAGGAAACCCCGGCCGATGCCGTTGTTGTCAGCCACAAACTGATGCTGCGGGCCGGCATGATTCGCAAACTGGCCTCGGGCCTGTACACCTGGTTGCCGACAGGGTTGCGGGTATTGCGCAAAGTAGAGCGTATCGTGCGCGAAGAAATGGACCGCTCAGGGGCTCAGGAAGTGCTGATGCCTTCCATCCAGCCCGCGGAACTGTGGCAGGAAAGTGGCCGCTTCGACGCCATGGACGGCCTGATGCTGCGCATGAAAGACCGCCATGAGCGAGACTTTGTGTTCGGCCCGACCCACGAAGAAGTCATCACCGACATCGCGCGTAATGAACTGACCAGCTACAAGCAATTGCCGGTTAATTTTTATCAGATTCAGACCAAGTTTCGCGACGAATTCCGGCCCCGCTTTGGCGTCATGCGCGCCCGCGAGTTCATCATGAAGGACGCCTACTCGTTTCACATCGAGCCGGAATCATTGCAGGCTGAATACGACAACATGTACGCCACCTACTGTCGGGTGTTTGACCGCCTGGGCCTCGACTACCGCCCGGTACTGGCCGACTCTGGCGCCATGGGCGGCGCAGCCTCGCATGAGTTTCAGGTTCTGGCCGACTCCGGTGAAGATTACATCGCTTTTTCCGACAGCAGCGATTTTGCCGCCAACATCGAAATGGCCGAAGCGCTGATGCCATCGGAACCCCGGGGCGAAGCCACAGAAGCATTACGCAAGGTCGATACTCCGGACACCAAGACCATTGAACACCTGGTCACACGCTTCAACCTGCCCATTGAGAAGACCATCAAAACACTGATCGTCGAAGCGGAAGAGGACATTGAGGGTGGCCTGATCGCGTTGATCGTCCGCGGTGACCACGAATTGAACGAGATCAAGGCCGAGAAACAGCCTGGTGTTAAGGCGCCGTTGACCATGGCCAGTGAGGAAGCCATTCGCGCGGCCGTAGGCGCTGGCCCGGGGTCACTGGGCCCGGTTGGCTTGCCGATTCCGATGATCATCGACCGCTCCGTCAGCGTCATGTCTGATTTTGGTGCCGGTGCGAATGAAGACGACAAGCACTGGTTTGGCGTCAACTGGGAGCGCGACGTCGCCCTGCCAACCGTTGCCGACTTGCGCAGCGTGGTCGAAGGCGATCCAAGCCCGGATGGCAAAGGCACCCTGCTGATAAAGAAAGGCATTGAAGTCGGCCACATTTTTCAGCTTGGCAAAAAATACGCCAAGGCATTGAACGCCACCGTGCTCGACCAGAACGGCAAGAGCCAGATCATGAACATGGGTTGCTATGGCATCGGCGTCAGCCGCATCGTCGCGGCCGCCATCGAGCAAAACCACGATGAGAACGGCATTATCTGGCCCAACGCCCTGGCACCATTCCAGGTCGGCATCGTGCCACTCAATGCGCACAAAACACCGGAGGTAATGGAAGTCGCCGAGCAACTCTACGCCGACCTGCAAGCAGCCGGTATCGAGGTATTGCTGGATGATCGTGACAAGAAAACCAGCCCGGGCGTCAAGTTCGCCGATATGGAGCTGATGGGCATTCCGCACCGCCTCGTTGTCAGCGACCGCGGCCTGGCCGATGGTGAGCTGGAATACAAGGCACGCGGCGCCGACGACAAAGTGGTGTTGAAGAAAGAAGACGCCATCGCACACATCCTGACCAGCTTGGGCCGCTGAATTTTACAGACGCTCGGCCGCCTACTAAGCTAATACCGGGTGTCTCTGACCTGGGCACCCGATCTGCGAAGCGCACCGGCATCGGCCGTTGCGCTTCCCGTTAGCCTGGAAGGAGAAGTCCATCATGAAGCAGGAGTCCCTCACCGTTGCTGACTGCATGACCCCGGCTTGGGTCACTATTCCGGCAACAGCAACCGTCACCGAAGCCGTCCAGAAATTGTTGAAAAACAAGATGCTCGGCGGTGCAGTGGTTGACGAGCACCACCATCTGGTTGGCTATATTTCCGAGCAGGATTGCCTGAAGCATCTGATTACCGACAGCTACTTTCGGGAAAACACCACCCTAGTCTCGGACATTATGCGCCATGATGTGCTCACCATGTCGGGTGAGATGAGCATCATCGATCTCGCCCAGATCATGACCCAGGACAAACCCAAAAAATACCCCGTCACCGATCACCGCAAACTCATCGGTGAAATCACCCGTACTGATGTGCTCGCCGCCCTGCTGCGGCTTCGGGCCTGGCACAAAGAAACGGCCTAGGGGAGCCGCTGGCCCAGAAACTCAAGAATCAGAGTTCGCTGCAATGACAAGCGGCGGGGGCCGGGGGTGCCTCAAAGGCAAGCCGAACTCTGATACTTGAGTTTCAGACCCGTGCTCCCCTAGCAACGTTAACCACCCTCAATTTACACCCTAGCGTCAACTGACCTCGAATTTGGCGGGTATTTCGTTAGAATACCCCCCGTCGTTGTCGCCAAGTGTCCCAGTTCATGATTCCACGCCTGAAAGATGTTTCACCGGTCCAGAGCCATTACCTTGCGTTTATCGATGCCCTTCGCAAAACCGGGTTTGAGGGTGAACTGAACCCGGATTACGCCAATCGCACCGTACTGGCGACCGACAACTCCATTTATCAGGTGTTGCCTCAGGCCGTGATCTATCCGCGCCATCGCGAAGATCTGCAGCGCCTGACCCGACTGCTCAGCCAGCCCGACTGGCACAGTATCGTTATCAGCCCGCGCGGCGGCGGTACCGGCACCAATGGCCAGTCGCTAACCGATGGCATCGTGGTCGACCTGTCACGCCATATGAACCGGATTCTGGAAATCAACGCGGAAGAAGGCTGGGTGCGGGTCGAAGGCGGCGCGGTTAAAGACCAGTTGAACGCTGCGCTGAAGCCCCACGGCCTGTTTTTCGCACCGGAGCTGTCGACCAGTAACCGGGCCACCATTGGCGGCATGATCAATACCGATGCCAGTGGTCAGGGTTCGGTCATGTATGGCAAAACCCGGGATCACGTGCTGAGTTTGAGTACCGTGCTTCTGGATGGCACTTTGCTGGAAACCGGACCGCTGGACGAAGACGGCCTCGCTGACGCGAAAGCACAGCCGGGCCTGGCCGGGCAAATTCACAAGACGGTCGACGATATCCATCAACGTCGCCAGCAAGACATCGAAGCCCGCTTTCCAAAACTGAACCGCTGTTTGACCGGCTACGACCTGGCCCATATTCGTGATGACCAGGGCCAATTCAACCTGAATAATATTCTATGCGGCTCGGAGGGAACCCTCGGCTTTATTGTCGAGGCCCGGCTGAATGTACTGCGCATTCCCAAGGTGTCTGCACTGGTCAACGTGCGCTATGACAGCTTTGAAACCTCACTGCGAGATGCACAGACATTGATGCAGGCTCAGCCTACGTCCATCGAAACGGTCGACAGCCGCGTGCTGGAGTTGGCCAAGGGCGACATCGTCTGGAACACCGTGGCCGAGTATTTCCCGTCGGCCGAGGGCGAAATCGTCAATGGCATCAACTTGGTCGAATTTACGGCCGACGACGATGCCACCCTGGAGGCTGGCGTAAAACGCCTGACCGACTCCCTCGATGCCTTGCAGGGGCAGCCTGGCAAGTGCAACGGCTACTCAGTAGCCTGGGGCAACAAAGCAGTCAATCAAATCTGGGGCATGCGCAAGAAGTCTGTTGGGTTGCTGGGCAATGCCCAGGGCGAGGCAAGGCCTGTACCTTTTGTGGAAGATACGGCAGTACCTCCCGAAAACCTGGCCGACTTCATCATGGCGTTCCGCAAGGTCCTCGACGACGAAGGCCTGACCTACGGCATGTTCGGCCATGTTGATGCCGGTGTCTTGCACGTACGGCCAGCGCTGGACATGAAAGACCCGGAGCAGGTCAAAACGGTGCGCCGGGTGACGGATGCTGTCGTTGAGCTGGTTCAACAATACGGCGGCCTGCTCTGGGGTGAGCATGGCAAGGGCGTGCGATCCGAGTTTGCACCGGCCTTCTTTGGCGATCTCTACCCGGAATTGCAGGCGATCAAACGCGCCTTCGACCCGCATAACCAGCTCAATCCCGGCAAAATTGCCACGACAGCACCTGAGCTTAAGTTACTGGCGATTGATGCAGTGACCCTACGCGGCGACTACGACCGCACCATCCCGGTAGAAAGCTGGTCTTATCAGTCGGAGGCTATGTACTGCAACGGTAACGGTGCCTGCTACAACTACGACCCCAACGACGCCATGTGCCCCTCCTGGAAAGGCACCCGTGAGCGCAAGCATTCGCCCAAAGGGCGTGCCTCTCTGGTACGCGAGTGGACACGACTGCTGGGCGAACAGGGGCAAAACACCCAGAGTCTGGCTGCAGCGGAAGCGCGTCGTGCGCCACTGTTGCACTGGCTACCACGCGCCTGGAATACCTGGCGCCGGGAACGGGGTGATTACGACTTCAGTAACGAAGTCTACGAGTCGATGTCTGGCTGCCTGGCCTGCAAATCCTGCACCGGTCAGTGCCCGATCAAAGTCGATGTGCCGGAGTTCCGTGCCAAGTTTCTGCACCTGTATTACGGTCGATATCTGCGTCCACTGAAGGATTACTTCATTGGCACCCTGGAATTCGTCATTCCCTGGCTGGCAAAGCGCCCCTTCAAATGGGTCTACAATGGCTTGATGGCGACAAGGCCGGTTCAGTGGTTTCTGGAACATGGAGCGGGCATGGTCGACAGCCCGCGCATCCACCGTCATCAGCTGGGCAGCCTGATGCACAAGTTGGGCATCGACTGGGCCGAGGCTGACATTCTTCAGGGGTTGCCAGCGGCCGAACGCAAGCGGTCTGTGGTGATCGTACAGGATGCCTTCTCCAGCTTTTTCGATACCGATACCGTGGCCGATATTCTACGCTGCCTGCAGCAACTGGGTTTCCGAGTCTGGGTCATGCCCTACCGGGCCAACGGCAAGCCCCTGCACGTTCACGGCTTTTTAAAGACCTTTACCTGGGTGGCCAAGCGGCGCCAGAGAGATTTTGCAGAGCTGGAAAAAAGCGGCATTCCACTGGTCGGTATCGACCCGTCAATGACCCTCGCTTACCGGTCGGAATACAAAAAGTACCTGGAAGGCGACGTAACGCCCGTGCTGTTGTTGCAGGAATTTTTGGGCCAACGACTGGCACAATTGGAATCACTGCAAAGCCGGTTTAAACCGGGTACGGTCAAATTGCTTGGCCATTGCACGGAAAAAACAAACGCTGCGGCCAGCATGAAAGACTGGCAATCGGTTTTTTCTGCCCTGGGGCTAACGCTTGAGCATGAAGCCGTGGGCTGCTGCGGCATGGCCGGAACCTATGGCCACGAAACCCGCAACAAAGGCACTTCAGCCACAATTTATGACCTTTCCTGGCGCCCCCTGCTGGAAAATCAGCCCGCCGACCAATGGGTAGCAACCGGCTATTCCTGTCGAAGCCAGGCACAACGTCAGCAGGGTGTTACGCTGAAGCACCCACTGCAGTATCTGGCCGGACGATTTACAGGCTGATGGTCTCCCCGGAAACGGGGCGATCATTACCAGAACAACGTCGGCGCATACCAGCATTGCCGAATCATCAATAGCAATCGTGAATCGATCGCATAAAATGCCATGACGTGAAAACTGCATCCATCAGGTTATGCTGAAACCTCACCCGCGAACCTAACCCGGAACTGAATCAAAGGACACCTCATGACATCCTGGAGCCCCGAATCCTGGCGCCAAAAAACCATACGCCAACTGCCCACCTACCCGGACCAGGAGGCATTGAACGCCGTTGAGTCCGAACTCGCCCACCAGCCCCCGCTGGTGTTTGCTGGCGAGGCCCGTGCCCTTAAAAAGCAATTGGCACGCGTCGCTAAGGGTGATGCGTTTTTACTGCAAGGCGGTGATTGCGCGGAAAGCTTCAAGGAGTTCAATTCGAACCAGATTCGCGACACCTTTAAAGTGCTGCTGCAAATGGCGGTTGTGCTGACCTTTGGCGGGCAAAGCCCGGTGGTCAAAATCGGCCGCATGGCCGGCCAGTTTGCCAAGCCACGCTCGGCCGATGATGAAACCATCGGCGGCGTCACCCTGCCGTCCTACCGCGGCGACATCATCAACGGCATCGATTTCGACGAAGCCAGCCGCGTTCCCGACCCGGCGAGAATGCTGAAGGCCTACCACCAGTCATCCTCAACCCTGAACCTGCTGCGCGCATTCGCCCAGGGTGGTCTCGCCGACCTGCACCAGGTGCACCAGTGGAACCTGAGTTTTGTCGACAAGAGCCCTCAGGGCGAACGGTACCAGCATCTGGCCGACATGATCGACGACACCCTGGCGTTCATGAGCGCCTGTGGGATCTCCCCGGACAACACGCCGCAGATCCGCGAGACCCAGTTTTTCACGTCTCACGAAGCGCTGTTGCTGCCCTACGAACAGGCCCTGACCCGTCAGGACAGCCTGACTGGCGACTGGTACGATTGCTCAGCTCACATGCTCTGGATCGGCGACCGCACCCGACAGCTCGACAGCGCCCACGTCGAATTCTGCCGTGGCATCCACAACCCGCTCGGGTTGAAAGCAGGCCCCAGCACAGACCCGGAAGACCTGATCCGCCTGATCGATATTCTCAACCCAAACAATGAACCAGGCCGACTGAACCTGATCGTGCGTATGGGCGCCGACAAAATCGCCGACCATTTTCCCGCCCTGTTACAGCGAGTAAAAGCGGAAGGTCGCCACGTGGTCTGGAGCAGTGACCCGATGCACGGCAACACCACCAAAACTGGCAACGGGTACAAAACGCGCGCCGTTGATTCGATTCTGTCTGAGGTAAAAGACTTCTTCCAGATTCACCGGGCCGAAGGCACACACGCCGGCGGGGTTCACTTTGAAATGACCGGCCGCAACGTAACCGAGTGCATTGGCGGTGCTTTCGAGATTACCGAGCACGACCTGGCAGAACGCTACCACAGCCACTGCGACCCAAGGCTGAATGCCGACCAGGCCCTGGAACTGTCATTTCTGATTGCTGATGCTGTTAAGCAGGCAAGAAAGGGATAAAGCCATTAGCTTCGGGTTCAAGCGGAAAACGTTGTGACCCAAGACAGAGTGTCTGCTGCCGGCTAGACCTACCCGGTAACTGACGCGGGCTCGTGACTCAAAATAGCCCCTGTCTCAGACACAAAAAAAGCGGGCTCAGCCCGCTTTCTTTAACATGTCTTGTGTCTCAAACAACCCGAATATGCCAAGGTTCATAGCGCACGCCGTACTCATTGTCGGTAGTGTAGCGAATCTTAACGAAACCCAGATCCTGGAGTCTCTTGAATTCATCCGTCTGGGCGAAATCGGCGGTGAAATTACTGAGCCCACCGTTGACCCGGCCTACGTCAAAGTCGCCAATGGCATGATAGGAATGGCCCGGGGGTGCCAGAGAGCGAGAGGCACGTGACAAATTCCCCTCCGCCTGTACTGCTTTAGCCATAAACAGGTGATATTGCTTGACCACACCGCGCACGCCGCTGGTCAACAACAGCGTATCCCCTACTTTCTCACGAACTTTATCGTAGAAGGCTTCCGAGTCGCCGCGCAGCAAATAGTGCCCGCTGCCGGGAATCTTGGAAATGTCATTTTCTGCGTAACTGTGTGTCAGATCGGAAATCACCCGCTCACCAAAAAAGCCCAGGCGTGAGACGTCGTCGTAAAAGAGTTTTTCCAGGTAATCGAGTTCTGCCGTTGTAAAATCGCCAATACGTGGCTGATAACGGGCATAACGCAGCATGTCATCGAACGACAACACATTGAAATGGCCATGACCGACATAGGACTGAACCCGATTTAAACGCTCCAGTGCCGACACCAGGGTGGTATATTCGGTGTCTGTCATCAGGACGTCATCCGAGAAGTCGTATTCGAAATGCTCGACTTTCTGTCGCACGCGCTCTGCTTCGTCTTCCACTTCAGCAACGTATACCGGGGCTTCAACCGCTGCGGCGGTTTCATCCAACACCGGCACTTCTTGCTGTGCGGGCGTCATGGTGGCGAAGTCGGGGGTCAGGGTGTCTGCAATGGCCGGTGGTGGTGACACAGCCGCTACTGCCTCGGACGAGGATGGTACTTTCAGGCCGGTAGCCTCATTCGGTGTTTCATAGCGTGGGCCCATCGATTGCATGGCCCTCGCCGGCTGGGCATAGCTGAGCCCCTCACGATCAGGCGCCGCCGCAAAGGGTGTCGCACTGTGTGACACCGCTTCATCAACCAGGGGAGCTCCTTTCAGAGCCTGTTCTACTGCAGCTTTTGCCTGCTCGGCCTCGGTCGGACCCCAAACCTTGGACGAACGCCGTATCATGTCAACGGAGGCATAGCCTGTTCCAACTAACACTGCCGATGCAGACAGCGTCTGGTACAGGAATTGTCTTCGATTCACGCATGTACTCCAGAAAATGATGTATCAGGCACATTAACCATGCTTGATGGCGGCCGGGGCACTCTAATCTTTAGTATGAGACTCCGGTCACAGCGCAGTATCGGTTGCCTTTGCGCCATTTGCAACGCACCGCTACCTATTGAAGTAATAAATTAAATACTTGATTCGAAACCGGGGTCGGGGTGTCAATAATTTGTCTGTTGTGGGGTCAATCTACCTCCATAGCCAAGTGCTTCGCCCTGATAAAGTGGCTATGGTGCAAATACAGGAGATCTGCCAAACGCCGGATCATGTGATCTTCGTGCTTGTCGATCACCCCATCGGCCAGAGCCGTGCGCCATAGATCGACCATAAGATCCATTTTTTCATCGACGCTCAACTGCTCATTCAGTAACTTGGTAAACTGATACAGATCGTGACTGTCTGCGTGGGTCTGCCGGGCCCGGGTAACCAGGGCCTGTATGTCATCGCGCGGCTCTCCGGTGCGTTCCATCAACTGGTCAATGATGGCCGCCTGTTCACGGTCGTCCGGGTCGTGATCGGACATCATGATCTCGACCATCAGGACGGTTATGGCTTCTTCCACGGTCAATTCGGGAATCGGCTCTTCGGGAGTATCAAACCAGGCCATGATTTTAGATAACATAGCGACCTCTTTGTCATTATTCACGTTTCTGGCCGGTGGCCTCCGGCCATCGCATTGGAACTGCTTACACGGGAGTCTAGCAAGCAGATGAATCTGACCACACCGGCTTTACTGTTTCCGGCCATTTCCCTGTTGTTACTGGCCTACACCAATCGTTTTCTGGTCATTGCCCAGCTGATTCGATCCCTCTACAAGCAAAATGCGGAACATCCGGACCGGGATTTGCGCGAACAAATCCTGCATCTGAAAGTCCGGATCATCGCCATTCGGCGCATGCAGGTACTGGGCATCATTGCGTTCATCTTTTGCGTTCTGTCGATGCTGCTGCTGTTTTTGCAGTTACCTGGCCCCGGCACCGTGCTGTTTGCGGCCTCACTGGTGTTGCTGGTGGCATCACTGGGTTTCAGCCTATACGAGGTACAGATCAGTGGCCAGGCACTGCAACTGCAGCTTAAAGGTCTGCAGGACCCTGCCGCTACGACGCAGCCGGGTCCGTCAGCAAATTCTCCATAATCGCCAGATACAGGTCTGTTAGAGTATCCAGATCGGCCATGGATACGCATTCGTTCACCTTATGAATGGTTGCGTTGACCGGGCCGAGTTCAACCACTTGCGCGCCGGTCGGGGCAATAAAGCGCCCGTCCGACGTGCCACCAGCCGTCGATAACTCGGTGGCAAACCCCTGCACCTGTTCAACGGCTGCGGTTGCGGCTTGAACCAAAGCACCCCGGTCGGTCAGGAACGGGTGCCCTTTTACTTCAAACCGCAGGTCATAGTCGAACCCCTGCTGATCGAGCAGTGCCCGGGTACGTTGCTGCAATTGCTCGACCGTGACTTCCGTGCTGAACCGGAAGCTGAACATGATCTCGGCATCACCCGGAATCACATTGGTGGCGCCGGTACCGGATTTGATGTTGGAAATCTGAAAGCTGGTCGCCGGAAAATAGTCATTGCCCTGGTCCCAGACTTCAGTGCTCAGCGCGGCAATCGCCGGGGCCACCAAATGCACCGGGTTCTTGGCCAGGTGCGGGTAAGCTACATGCCCCTGAACACCCTTTACCGTCAAATACCCCAGCATGGAACCACGCCGGCCGTTTTTAATGGTATCGCCCACCACAGCCGTGCTGGACGGCTCACCAACCACCGCCCAGTCAATCTGCTCTCCCCGTTCGGTCAGGGTTTCGACAACCCGGACGGTGCCGTTATAGGCATCGCCCTCTTCATCCGAGGTGATCAGAAACGCCAGCCGACCATGATGCGCGGGATGACGCGCTGCAAACCGCTCGGCAGCGACGACCATCGCGGCCAGACTGCCTTTCATGTCGGCCGCGCCGCGACCGTACAGCATGCCATCATGCTCTGTTGGTTCAAACGGCGGAAAGGTCCAATTAGCAGCCTCGCCGGTCGGTACAACATCGGTGTGGCCCGCAAACACCAGCAACGGCTGGCCGTCACCATGTACCGACCACAGGTTATCGACGTCTTCGAACCGCATTGACTCGTTCACGAACCCAACGGCTGCCAATCGTTCGGCCATTATCGCCTGACACCCCTTGTCGTCGGGGGTTACCGAGTCGCGTGAAATCAGTTCTTTTGCCAGAGTCAGCGTTGCAGAGGACATAGACGACCTTTTTACGAATAGAATGATGGCGCGTATGATACGGGTAAATGACCCGGGCGTTAACCGGCCCGTTCAACCCTGGGAGTACCGCACTCAGCAATGACAGCTCCACCTTCCCGGCGAACCCGATGGTATCATTGGCTGCAAGCCCGAACGCCCGAACCTGAGGTCGCGTTGAAACGCTTTACCACGGGTGGCTTTGTATTTTGTGCTGGCCTTATGGTGATATTGATGGCAGACGCCATGCTCACGCCCAGCCTGCAGCAGGAACTTACAACGCTGCTCGGCCTGTTTTTAGTGGGGCTGGGTTCCTTTTTCGCGCTGATGGGGTATCTGGCCATCAGCCTGTTACGCATACTGCTTTTCTTACTGGAGCCTTCGCATGACCGAAGCGACCGACATTGAAATATACATTGCGAGCACCTCCGCCGACGTTCTAAAAAGCTGGCTTGCAGAACATCTGGACAATGTTGAAGCAGCCGAACGTCAGCCGGGAATGCCCAAAAATGCCGCAGCGATGACCGGCTACTGGCACGGCCAGTCATTTTCCATTCTGGTGCTCGAACGGGTGGTTGGTCGGTTCACCAGCCTGTGGTTGAACAGCAGTCACCTTCCCTGGTCTGACGACGCAGCCTGTGCCCGCGCCGCCAGCAAACATTTCAATCAGGAAACCCGCATCGCCGCCGGCGGCTGGACGGAATCTGACGATCCCGATGCCTGGGTGCAAATCATGCCAGATGGCACAGAAGCCGCCATTACCTGGAAAACCGGCCAGGCATAAAACAGGCACAAAAAAGGCGGGTTTAACCCGCCTTTTTTGTGCCTGAATGCCGCGATTTATCGTTGTCGAACCACAGTAACATCTTCAGCCTGCAAACCTTTTGTACTCTCTACCACACCAAACTTCACGCGCTGACCTTCCTGCAGTGAACGGTGGCCGCGTCCGCGAATGGACCGGAAATGCACAAAGACGTCTTCCTGATTATCCCGAGTAATAAAACCAAACCCTTTGCTCACATTAAACCACTTGACGATGCCTTCTTCGCGATCGTCTTTTTCGGCTTGTCCCAACAACGGCTGAGCCATATATTGCGCCAGAAGGGCCAACACACACACCACAACCAACACCGCTGCAAAAGCCGACCACTCTGCCCCACTGATCTGGCTATCGGTCAGTTCGGCCAGGGTCATGCCGCCACCGACACCAGACAGAACCAGGGCAGCGGCCAGAATAACCGGTGCCGGAAGGGCTACCAGCAGCGCCACGCCGGCACGAATCAAAAATATTCTTGCGTTCATAATTACCACTCAACTGTTCGAATTGTTGTCATTTTTACGCTCAATCCCTGGATACGCTGTTATTATAAGTACATTACTTCTATCAACACCTGGCACCAAACTGATGGCAATGGCTACCCAGGCAGGTTCCAGTGCAAAACCGCCGTGACTGGGCTTCCTGCTCGATACCCCGGGCACACAAAAGCCCGTGATCTGTCACCGCAAAGCCCGTCATAATGCCAAAAATCACGCCAAAAACCAGCCCCGGACCACGATTATGAGCCAGCAAGACCGCCTGACAGACCTGGAAATACGTTTAACCCACCAGGACGACACGATTGACCAGTTGAACCAGGTCATCGCCGATCAGCAACAACGACTGACCCGCCTAGAGCTCGCCTTGCAACGCCTGGCTGCGGAACATCGGGACCTCAAAGACGGCCTGTCACCCGACATTGTCGACCAGCCGCCGCCACATTACTGAGTGCCGGGTAAGCGGGCGGTTCTGCGTTTTTGCCTGGGTTGAGGTAAACTAGCGCCACTACATTCTGGCAGGCAGGTGCCCCACTATGCGTTCGTTGCTCGATATGATCAGTCGCTGTGTTCAAAGCGTCTTGTTTTTATGGGTCAGAACCGACAACAAACCCGCCCGGGTAGACTTAAATGCCCTCACCCAGGCCACGCCAGTGGTTTATGTGCTGGAACAACAGTCCACCGCCGACGCCATGGTGCTCGACCATCAGTGCCGTAAGCTGGGGTTACCTGATCTGTCGCGACGCCTTAAATTACCGGGCCTTGAAGGCAGCCGACCGTTGATCTGCATTCATGCGCGGCGGTCTGTGCTGAGGCGACATCGCAGCGGTGTCGCACCGCTCATCCAGCCCATGCTGAATTACCTGACGGAAAACCCCGACGAGGATATTCTGCTGGTGCCAGTTGCCCTGTTCTGGGGCCGCGGTGCACGCAAAAGCGATAACCTGCTCAAGGTGCTGTTCAGCTCGAACTGGAATCTCGCCGGCCGCATTAGAAAGTTGTTTACCGTGCTGATTAACGGTCGCAACACCTATTTTGAAATTAATGAACCGGTGTCATTACGCCAACTGGTAAACGATGAACCAGATACCGATATTGCCAGCCGCAAGGTCGCCCGGGTATTACGCGTGCATTTTCGCCGTGTCCGCACGGCAGTCATCGGGCCAGACCTGTCTCACAAGCGCGTGCTGGTTAGTCACCTGCTGCATACGGCTCCGGTTCGAAAAGCCATCGAAAACCATGCAGCGGCCAAGGGCATCAGCCGTGAAAAAGCACAACGTTTGGCTCAGAAGCACGCCAATACCATCGCGGCTGACGTCTCCTACAACGTTATCCGTTTTCTCGATGTTATTCTGACCTGGCTGTGGAATAAAATTTTCAACGGTGTACAGGTCAATGGCCTTGACCCGGTCAAGAAGCTGGCTGAAGACCACGAGATCGTCTATGTGCCCTGCCACCGAAGCCATCTCGACTATCTGTTGTTGAGCTACACCCTCTATTATCAGGGCTTGAACGTGCCTCACATCGCGGCTGGCGAAAACCTGAACATGCCGGTTGTTGGCGCCTTGCTGCGACGTGGCGGGGCCTTTTTTATTCGTCGCAAATTCGGTGGTGACAAACTCTATACGGCCGTTTTCAACGAATACATGCACTCGGTGTTCTCCCGGGGCTATCCGGTAGAGTACTTTGTGGAAGGTGGCCGCTCACGCACTGGCCGGATGCGTTCTCCGGCGACGGGAACACTGGCAATGACCGTGCGTAGCCATTTGCGGGATCACAGCCGGCCCATCGTTTTTATTCCGATCTACATCGGCTACGAAAAAGTGTTCGAATCTCGTTCCTACCTCGGTGAACTGCAGGGTCAGGAAAAGAAAAAAGAAAATCTGTTTGATCTGGTCAAATCCGTGCGTCGACTGAAAAATTACGGACAGGTTTTCCTGAACATAGGTGAGCCACTGCACTTGAACACCCTGCTGTCCACGCTTCAGCCCGGTTGGGATCAACACAGCTACGGACCAGACGACCGGCCAAGCTGGATGGTGCCTTTTGTCGATGAGCTGTCTCGCACGGTGGTCACCCGCATCAATTCAGCCGCTGCTCTTAACCCGATCAACCTGGTTGCCCTGACACTGCTGGCCACCCCCCGACAAGCGATGGATGGAGAACTGTTACGGCAACAATTAACGTTGTTAACGGATCTGCAAAAACACCTGCCTTACGATACCCACATCACCCTACCGGAAGGCGATGCCAAACAATGGGTCGACTATACCGAGCAAATGGGCATGTTGCGCCGTATCCCCCAGAAACTGGGTGACCTGTTTGGCCTGGACAGTCAGAACGCTGTACTGATGGCCTACTACCGCAACAACGTCCAGCACCTCTACGCCATTCCGGCACTGGTTGCTGCGCTGCTCGGGCAGGGACAGGGCATCAGCCTCGACAAGCTCAGAGAGCGAGTGGGCCTGATTTACCCCTATTTGCAAAGCGAACTGTTTCTCGCACCCAGCGCCGAGGAAGCCCAGCATCAGGTGCCAGTCTGGATCGATTTCTTTCACCAGGCCGGCCTGATTCATTGCCAGGACGATCGCTGGTTTGCTTCCCTGATGGGCACCGCCAGCCGGCTGAAACTTGAACTGCTGGCCGCCATCATGGTGCCGACACTGGAGCGCTATCTGCTGACGTTGGCCGTACTGATTCGCGCCGGTTCGGGCGAGGCAACCAGTACCGAAGTGGAAAATCAATCGCAACAGATGGCACAGCGTCTGTCAGTACTCAATGGCTTGAATGCCCCAGAGTTTTTTGACAAGGCCCTGTTCAAAAATTTCCTGCAGACCCTGAAAGCCCGCCAGGCAATCACGGTCAATGATCAGCATTGTCTGGAATTCGATGACCGCATCCTGAACATTGTACTGGCCTCTGACAGCGTGGTGCCTGCTCAGGTGTTGTACTCAATCATGCAAGTAACCGGGCTGCGCGAAGGCGACGAAAAACGCAGCCATTAAGTCGCCGGGTCGTCGCCTTGCGCGATGGACCTGAGCGGGTAGATGTCGAAGCGACTGCTTTTACCGGCAAGCACCATTCCGGGAGCTTTTCCGGCCAGCGGAGGCGCAATCCTCGGGCGTTTTACCACCACCCGACGCTGCGCACAGGCCAAAGCGGGTGCCAGTAAGGCATCCGCATCCTCGTCGGCACCTACCAGGGAATGAAACAGCGCCATGTCTTTTTTAACCGCCGCTTTGCTGCGGCGTTCGGGAAACATCGGATCCAGATACACGACATCGGGAGATACCGTGTTCGCATGGCTATCCAGCGTGCCTGAGAGCAGGCTCATTCGGTCAAACAGGGGGTCGCCGCTGCTGCGAGCCCGTTCCAGACCGTCACTCAATAACAGCCGTACGACGGGGTGTCGCTCCAGCATCATAACCGTCGCGCCCAGGCTGGCGAGCACAAAGGCATCTCGACCGAGGCCCGCCGTGGCATCCAGAACCAGCAGATCTTTGCGCTGATGCAGGCCGACAGCTCGGGCGATGGCCTGAGACCGACCCCCTCCATATTGTTGACGATGCCGCGCTGCGCCACTGATAAAATCGACACTGACGGGATGCTGCTTTGGTGCTTCACCGCTGGCCAAGCCCAGGGCACCCTCAACAACGGTCAGATAAAGTCCGGTTGGTCGCGTCGTCACCGTTCGGCACAGGGCGGCCAGTTGAGGTTCCGTCTGCGGGGCCGCCAGCTTACCGGACTCACCCGCTTCGATGTAAAGGTCTATCCAGTGCGTGAGTTCGGTCATAGGTTATTGGCTGTACCGCTGCAGGTATCGAATCACAGTGAAAAATAGATAAAAAACAATACGCCGCCCAGCACAAAGCGATAAAGCACAAACGGGAAAAAGCCAATTCGCTCAATCCACGTCAGAAACAGCGCAATGCAGGCATAGGCACTGATAAAGGAGAGCACGGATCCTATGAACAGCTGGTTCCAGTACACCAGATCCGGTTGCTGAATCAAACTGACGGTTTTCAGCACACCAGCCGCAAAAATCAGCGGTATGGACAACAAAAAACTGAACCGGGCCGCGTCTTTTTTGCCATAACCGAGCGCCATGGCGGCAGTCATGGTGATACCGCTGCGCGACGTTCCCGGTATCAGCGCGACGGCCTGCGCCAATCCAATCAACAGCGTATGTTTCCAGTTCAACTGGCCTAGGGTTCGCGTCTCTGCCACGCCAACGTCCGACCACCACAAGGCTGCACCGAACAGACTGGTGGTGATGGCGATCACCAGAATACTGCGTAAGTGAGTCTCGATTTGGTCCTGAAACAGATAGCCAAATATCACCGCAGGAAGGGTTGCCAGAATAATCCACCAGGCCAGCGTCCGTTCGCTGGCATCGTGTGGGCGTCGCGCCAAATGCAAGCTCCAGTGCAACAGCATGCGGCCAACATCGGCGCGAAAATACCAGAGCACTGCCAGCAGAGAACCGACATGCACTGCGACATCGAAAGCCAACCCCTGATCGGGCCAACCCAGTAGCTGAGATGGTAATATCAGGTGAGCTGAGCTGGAAATGGGTAGAAACTCGGTAATTCCCTGAATCAGAGCCAGAACGATGATTTGCAGCTCAGACAACATGTATGCATCCCTAATGTGTTAAAGACCACCTCGAGCACCGAAGACGGTCGAAGCTAAAATAAAACCGGCTACTCGCCAACTTTGGGCTTGTTGTCCCAGGTTACTTTGTCGCGCAAATACACTGGCAGGGCAAGCTCAGGGGCAACGCTCACAGTGGGGTCTCGTTGCAGCAACGCCAAGGCCAGTTCAGCAGCCCAGATCGCTCTGGGTAATCTCAGGCTTTGCACTTGTTGCGCCAGGCAAGCTACCCAGGCATCGCTGAACCCATAGTCTGTTTGCCAGCCATTACCCGCCAAACGAAAAGCCGACCGGTTTTCCATGGCTGGTGGCTCGGGCAATTGGTCGGGCGACAACAGTGATTCGTCGCCCTGCAGCACAGGCAAGCCTTGCACTACCTGATAACGGGCAACATAAAGCTCGCGCATGCGCGCATCGAGCGCAACCCAGATCTGGCTGGCATCGGGTTCGGCAGAGGAAGCCTCCATGGCCAGTGTCTGCAACGTACTGACCGGAATGACGCCACAGTCGGCGCCCAGAGCAATGCCCTGAGCAATACCGGCTGCGATACGAATGCCGGTAAAAGAGCCGGGGCCACGCCCGTATACAACGGCATCCAGGCTGGTTCTCGCCCAACCGGATTCGGCAAATAATTGGTCGAGTAACGGCAGTACTTGGCGTGCATGCTGCCTTGGCAGATTCTGGTGACACTGTAAAACACGGTCTCCGTCTTTCAACGCCAGTGAACAGTAATCACCCGTCGTATCGATGGCCAGTAATCGTGTCATAGGATCGACCCCTGAAAAACCGGGAGTTTAACACAGTGAATAGCACCCTCAGAATACAAAAAAGCCACCTTACGGTGGCTTTTTCAGTCTTTCTTCAGGTCAGAAAGGCATCGCTGCTCAGCTTGCTGCAGCGGCTTTCGCCTTTGGCGGACGACCCGGACCTGGCCGACGACCGCGCTTTTTGGGGCCTGGCTTTTGCTTGGCCGCTTCTTTCTTGGCAAGTGACTTGACCTTTGCCTTGATTTTGCGTGCCGCTGCCTTGCTCTTGGCTTCTTCTTTGGCGCGGAAAGCTTTCAATTTCTTGGCATCCTTACGGACCCGTGCCTGGCGCCACTTGGACTCGAATTTGGCGATTTCTTTCGCCAGATCTTCTTCCTGCTTGGCAGTCAGATTCATCTCGAATTCGGCCGCTTTCAGTTCAACCTTGGCTTTCAGCTCTTCAGCCTGAGCTTCGATTTCAGCAACCTTATGATCGAACTTCGCCGCTTTTACGGCCTGCTTCAATTTGGCAACGGCTTCTTTAGCTGCCTTTTCCTGGGCTATGGCTGTATCCAGCGCACGCTTAGCCGCAGCAGACTTAACCGTTGCAACCTTGGTTTTAGCGGTGGCCTTTTTGGCTGCAGCTGCATCCAGTTTGGCTTGCGCTTTCACCAAATCGGCTTCGGCTTTATCGAGCTTCTTGGCGGCCGAGACAACGGCTGTATTGACTGCAGAGGCAGTGACCGTTGCTGCCGCACGAGGACGACCCGGCGCTTTCTTGGCCGCTGCTTTCTTGGCAGGTGCCTTTTTAGCAGTGGTTTTCTTGGCAGGTGTCTTACGCGCTACTGATTTTTTGGCAGTGCGTTTTGCACCGGGCTTTGGGCCACGCTTGGCGGCGGTTTTCTTTTTGGCAACAGCCATGGGTATCTCCTTCTCATTTATTACTTTGGCATCTGGAATGAAAACGCATTCCAAAAGAGCAATTCAATAACGCTAATTTAGTCAGATGCCCTTAAAGATGCAAACTATAATTTAACAAAAAGTGATATTAAGAACATTTTTTACCGCATAATTTTCGCAAAACCGGGAAAAACCATTTTAGTCAGTCTTAATTTCATCGCCTGTTAATTCGACAGCCTGTCCAATTACACCTTTATGGATTGTCGGGTTAAAGAAAGAATTGAATAACTCACTGCTTTATCCGATAAACGCGCCGGAGTAATTCACGTATAAAAACTATTCGACGTGACGATATCTATCGCATTGTCTTCCTTATATTTTGGGTTTACGTCAACGCTCAGGTTTCCGATAGCCGTCTATTTTTGCCGAATCGCAAAATGCCCTGAGGGAAAACGCTCGGTCAGCCATTCGAAGCCATGGCCAATCAAGCAACAAACCCGGTCGTCGCTGTCTCCTTTGCTCGCTCCCAACGACGGATCTACACCCCCACTGACTCGAATGTTTCTTCATCCCAGTTAGTTACAAAGATACACAAAGAGTCTGGCCAGAACGCTCAAGGCCTGCCCTGTGAGCATTCACTCACTCTGAGTTATTGACATCTTGTACACACCCTCTCCCCAAGGTTATGCATTGCCGGATGCCCAGCACCGGCGTAGCTTGACGGGTCGTTGAGTCGAAACAGGAGGCTGTCAATGACTGGTTACCATGCCGCGACCGAAGCGCCGGCGCCATCCCTCGTTTTTCTGCGCAGGCATCAGGTGGCCGATATGATCGTCAGCCTGGCATTTAACGAGTGCGCGCAGCGCCGCATGCCGGAAATGAAAGGCCTATTGATGGATGCACTGCATGAATTGCCACCGGAGTGCTTTATCGCGGATGACTGGTCAGATATTTTGGTTCAGGTCATCCAAGCCTTGCTGGCCGAGGAACCGACACTGAATGCGCTGTTGATGCCGACGGCATTAAAGGCGGCCATATTTCAGTTGAATCAGCGACTGTGTAAGGCCCACCCGGGTCACTGAACCGGAAAGGCGACCAGTTCATTCAATGTCCAGCCCTGCGCCAGCGGGTCCCATACCAGTTCAGCCGACCCCGGTATGGGCGTTTCCGCACTCGCTTTTATACGGGTCAGGCGTGCGTCGCTATCAAAAACCGGTGCCCATACCCACTCGGCGAGGTTGTCCACTTGCCAGGTAAAACTGATCCGAGCCTGAGTATCGCCTCCGGGTTGTGGGTCGAGCGTTATCTCCCCCAGGCGAAGCAGCTCTGCTTCGCCATAGCGGATGGTCGGATGCAACACCCCGGCGACCGGTAAATACTGTACCCCTGCTGTATTACGCGTTACCCACCCCTGGGTGGTTAATTCCCGTTGTTCAGCGACAACGGCTTCACGCTGCAATAGGCCCTCGGCAACCAGAACATCCAGCTGCTGTCGCAATCTCTGTGGTTCGGTATCGAGAATCACAAAGGGCAGATCGGGCACACTGACGGTCAGTGCCTGCCGGTTTAGGGCGGGCCGAATCAATTCGGACGCGAGCAGCCGCAATTGCTGGCTGGCGTGGCCGACGGTACCGTAACCGTGGCCAACAACGGGCATGACACCCAGCGCCAGAAAAACGGCAATGCCCGCTAATTTGCTCAGTTTAACCATGTATCCACCCTGTTATGACACAACCGTCTATGACGCGCCCCGGCAAATAGGTCGGTTGGTAGTTAAAAAGCTTAAGTTTAGAACGCATTAATTCTATATAAAGCCTGCGAATCCTGAGGCAGTCACTATACTTCAGAGACTGTTGGTAGCAGCAGTATGGTGACTACTCCCATGTGGGCCCAGCCCCATGTTTATACGGACATCTTCCCCGGTGTCCGTTTTTTTACGCTCACCTTTTGCGACGACCATAGTCGATTTCGAGCACTGCACCAACCAAACCGCCCGCTCATGAGCCTGTCCCTGGCCATCACTAGTTTGCTAAACTCTGCGTTTTTAAGGACCGATCACTTATGCACCCAAGCTGGCAACTGCTTGAACGGCACCAGACTCATTTCTCCGCGCTCAACGTTCTCTGGCTTGATGCGCCTGAGGGCAACGGACTGATCAAAACGTCCGATCAGGCTGTTTGTCTGGACCGCAGTGTGTTCAACACACCCGGGTTGAATACTTTGGCGGCCGACGATGACTGGCCAGAACAGACAGAAGGCATCGTTCTGTTCTATCCCAAAGCCAAAGAACGCCTGGCTTGGTGGCTGCATCGGATCGTCCGTTTCGTGAAGCAGCATCCTCATTGCCAGGTCTGGGTGGTCGGCGAGAACAAGGGTGGCATAAAAAGCCTGCCCAAGCGCGTGCTCGATTGGGCAGAAACCGAAAAATGGGACAGCGCCAGGCATTGCGTGCTGCACCAATTGCATATCACGCCCGGTGCCGCCTTGCCAGAGGCGCCTAACTGGACTGAATTTGACTATCAGGGCCAGCTGTTACAAGCCGCTCCCGGGGTATTCAGCCAGAACCGCCTCGACAAAGGCACCGACCTATTGCTGAGTGTTCTGCCCGTCATGAAAGGCCACTGTCTGGATTTTGGGTGTGGCAGTGGTGTCATTTCCCAGGCGCTGTTGGGCCGCTCTGAGCAAGTCACCGTCACGGCTCTGGATATCGACTGGCTGGCGGTTTGTTCCACCGAGCAAAACCTGGCCAGGGTGGCGACCGACGATCGCTACCGGGTGGTTTGGTCGGATGGGCTGGCACAACTGGATCGAACCCGTTTCAACGCCATCATCACCAACCCACCCTTCCATACCGGCATTCGCACGCACTACGAAGCCAGTGAAGCGTTATTCAGGGCCAGTGCCGACTGGTTGGTATCCGGTGGCACCCTCTGGTGGGTTGCCAATGAGTTTCTGGATTACCAGTCATGCCTGCCAGCGACGGTTGGCATGGTTGAAGAGATGGCCCACGGTCGCGGGTTCAAGGTGTACCGGGCGAAACGCAAGTAATCTGAAACCGGGTCAGTGCTTGAATACCTCCCCCACAAACAAATAACCTTTGCTGCGCACGGTTTTGATGCGGCGGGGGTGTTCGGGATCATCCCCGACTTTGGGGCGGATGCGCGATACGCGCACGTCCACCGACCGGTCCTGACCGTCGTATTCAATGCCACGCAAGCGGTTGAATATTTCTTCACGCGTTAGAATCTGCCCTGCGTGGCTGGAAAGCAGCCACAGCAGGTCGAATTCGGCACTGGTCAGGTCGATGGTGGAGCTGCCCAGCCAGGCTTCACGCATGGTGTTGTCGATGATCAGGTCGCCGAACTGAAGTCGCTCGGTCTTGGCGGGTATCTCGGCTACACGGGCACGATCCGAGCGTCGCATCAGGGCCTGGCAGCGCGCCAGAATTAACCGGTGCGAAGCCGACTTTAGCAGGTAATCATCGGCACCCAGGTCCAGCCCGAGTACCTGATCGAGTTCATCGGCCGTGTCGTTTAACAGGATAATGCCGCCTTTGAACTCCTTTCGGCTCAGCTTGCACACGGTGAGGCCACTGTCCCCATGCAAATCGACTTCGATCAGCACCACACTGGGTTGCTCGTCCCGTATTCGGCGCAAGGCGACGGATGAATCGGATTCCACATCAACATCGTATTCATTGCTCGCAAGGTAGTCCCTAAGCTTGCGTGCATAGTCGAGATTGTCGTCAACAATTAACAAACGCTGTTTTTGCATGATTTTAGCCCGATATCCCACAGCACTGACTCCGTCAGGCTGATATTAGGTGCCTGCCTCGTCCGGTGCCACCAACTGCCTCCGGCGAGGACTCGGCCTGCCACACCCCCTACTTTAGACTCTATTTCCAGTTTTGCAGCAAATTAAATGGTCATCACCGGTTTGGCAAGCCGTTCTCAGCGCGTCCCGAATATCTTGTCACCCGCATCGCCCAAGCCAGGAATAATATAACCCTGATCATTCAGGCGGTCATCTACGGAGGCCACATAGAGATCGATATCCGGGTGGGCGTTCAGAACGGTCTCAATGCCTTCCGGCGCCGCAACCAGGAACAAACCCATAATTCGCTTGCACCCTTTGGCTTTCAACAATTCAATCGTGGCAATCAATGTGCCCCCGGTTGCCAGCATGGGGTCAACAATCAATGCTGTCCGGTCTTCGACATCTTCGATGACCTTATCGAAATACGGCACCGGTTCCAGCGTTTCTTCATCCCGGTACAGCCCGACAACACTGACTTTGGCATTGGGAATAAGCTGCATAACCCCATCAAGCATGCCAAGCCCGGCTCGCAAAATAGGGACCACCGTAATTTTTTTGCCCTTAATCCGTTGCACCTTCAAGGGCAAACCGGTCCAGCTTTCGATTTCAACGGTCTCGGTTTCAAGCTCCCGTCCCGCTTCATAGGTCAGCAAATTGCCAACTTCACCGGCCAGTTCCCGGAAGTGCTTGGTACTGATGCCCGCTTCGCGCATCAAACCCAGTTTATGCTGAATCAGTGGGTGTGTAATTTCATGTATTGCCATTTATAGTTCCTTAGCCGCCTATTGCCGCTACCCGTTAAACCGCTGGACTGTATAGTAGTCAAACTTCGGAGTTCGAGGTTGACAATGTTGCCAGTCGCCCGCACCGGCTACCAGGTAGGGCTATCGAGGGTCGGCGTAAACCCATCCATGGGGCCTGGACCGCAGCATCCCTGCTGCGGACCACCCTCGATAGCCCTACCTGGCAACCGGTGCTAACCCTTTGCCAGCAAACTCCGAAACTTGAGTAACTAAAGTAAGGCGCCCAATCGGGTGGATTTACCGTAATATTCATTCAAATTTTGGAGCACGCAACCTAGTGAGTGCCAGGTGCCGGGTATACCCGGTGCCTGACACGGACTCCTGGCACCGAGGAACAATTGACCTCCGAACTTGCCTTATTTATTCAATGTCTGCCATGAAATCCAGTTCGGCCTGTTGCCGGATCACCTTGCGGTGGTTGGCCCAGAGTGTCCGGATTTTATCCTGATTGCATTTTTGCCGGTCGACCAGCACACGGGTATTCAATTGCCCTACCCGGTTACCCTGGGCCAGCGGCACCTTGGAGAATACAAACTGATTGGAAATCATGTCCATAAAGGGTCCGGATTTACTGGTCGGCATAATGAACAACAATTGCAATCCGAGGGATTCGGTCAGATAGCGAATGACCTCTTTGGATCTAGTTTCATCCATTTTGGAGAAAGCTTCATCCACCAGCACCATGCGCAGGTGCGAATCGCCTTCGTTAAAGCGGAAGGCCGAGGTGATGGCCGCCGACCGGATGATGTAGGCCGGGGTTTCCAGCTGACCGCCGGAGCCGGTGCCGTATTGGCTCAGCGCGATCGGTTGCTTGCCTTCCGGTTGCTTGTAGATTTCGTAATTACGGTAATTACGGTAATCGGATATCCGCTCCAGCTCGCGCAGGGCCCTTTGCTCATCGTCATCGAGCAACATCTCCATCAACTGGTCGCGGACCTGGGCTGAACGAGTGCTCAATTCGGTATCGAACAGGGTTTGCCCTTCGCCGAGCGATGGGCTTTTGATTACTTCATCGAAGAAGTGCCAGTACTCCCGGTATTCCGGCACCCAGTCCCAATCGAACCAGTAACGTTCGCGGTCGGCGCCAAACCGGTGGTGTTCAAGCTCGGCGTTCAGATCTTCAAGTACTCGCTTACCATCATTGATCGATTGATAAATGGCGTGGCACAGGTTGGTGACAAATGCATTGTTGAAGCTGTCTTTGAGCGCACCCAGGTTGTCGACTTTTTCGACCAGAATGTTGTTCTTCAGGCGGTTGTGCACCTGGTCGACCTGGCGGCGAAGCGACACGATGCCCTTGAAGAAATCGGCGCTGTGCAGTTCGCTGTAGTTCAGGTCGAGTGCGATGGCATCCTGTGGCTGACAATCCTGGTTGTGATCCTTAAGCAACTGTTCCAATTCGTGTGCGCGGGCATTGAGCTCACTTTCCAGTGATTTGCGCAGGTTTTCCTGGGTATCGGCATCGGCGGTCTCGGCCGCTGCATCGGCTTCTTCGAGCCGTGCTTCGACATCAAATTCAGGCCACACGCTGACCAGATCGCGCAGGTAATTTTCCTTACGCTCGCTGTGCAATTCCGTGGTTTCCTGCTGATCACTGAGGGCCTTGCACTGGCGCGACAGGGTCTCGATGCGCTCGCCCAAACTGCCCTTGCGTTCGATCAATTCGCGAATGCGCGCATCCAGTGCTTTCAGCTGTTCACTGACTTCCCGGTACTCGTCCTCCAGGCCCTGGGCGTCGCTCAGATCCAGTGAGGTCAGCGCCTGCTCGGCCATGCGCAAGGCACGCTGGGCTTCGAGCATGTCACGCATTAAATCGGCATGGTTCAGATGCGCCAGTTGGTTCACCGACTGGTAGAGCGCGCTGACTTCCTGCACCTGGGTTTGCCAGTCGTTGGCTTGCTGAGCCAGGGTCATCAGTTCGTCTTTCTTGGCGGCCATGGCGCGCTCGCGCGCACCCTGCCCGAACACCAGGTCCGAGACAGGCATGTCACAGCGATACATCGCGTAGGCGCCGCTGCCGAGGCCCTGATGAGTCACCCCGCGACGGGTCTTTTTCAACGCCTCGGCGTCTTCGCATTGCTCAACCAGGCCGTAGCTTGCGGTTAAGTAGGCGCGCGCTACGGAATGATCGAACTCCATCAGGTGGACCACCGAATTGGCGGGCAAGGTGACCCGTTCGGCATCCTGGCGGGCCTTGCTGCCCTGAATGACCCGGGCGCGGTTATCCTTGGGCAGGTTGCGCACAATTTGAATGGCGTCCGCCTCGTATTTGGCTTCTACCAGAATCGCAAAGCGGGCACCGCCAATATAACCTTCCAGTGCCGACTGCCATTTCGGGTCGCGAATCTCGACGTGGTCGCACAGCACACGCGGGTCGGCCTGGGGCAGTTCCCGACGAATCGCTTCCAGCGCGGTGCGCACGTGATAGGGGTAGTTCAGTTGCTGGCCTTCGAGGCTGTCGATGTCCTGCTGCTTGCGGCTGATCGACTGGCGGATCTGGGCGAGTTTCTGTTCCCGCCGGTCCTGCACGCGCTGTAACTGATCGCGCAGACTGACACCCGTACTCGACCAGCCATCGCTAAACCAGGCTTCACGCCACTGGTTCATCAGACTTTGCTGGGCAATGACATCGTCCAGATGCTGTTCCAGCGGCGACAAGTCAATCCAGTCGCGGTTCATCAGACTGCGAAAGTCGACGGGGCTGTCCGACTGTTGCATGACCGACTTGCTCAGTTGCCCGAGTTGTTTGCCAGCCAACTCCGGAAGCTCGGTCGCCAGGCTGGTTTTCAACAGGCTTTGCTGGATCTGGGCGCTGGCTTTCAGGCTACGTTGCAGAGCGTCGTCTTGCTTCAACAAGGGGGTTGCCAGTTGCGTTAGGGTTTTCTTGCACTGCTCGGCCTGGGTTTCAAACTTGTCTTTGTCCTGCAGCGCGCCCACGCCCCGACGCTGCGCTTCCAGCGACACCAGCTGCTCGTGTGACTGGTCCCGGCGCTGCTCGGCGACATCCAGATCAGACTGCACGGTATCGCGTTGCTGCAACAGATTTTGTTGCTCCTGCTTGGCGGTCAGGTAGCGTTTCTGGTCGTTCACAAAGCGGGATTTAGCGGCGATGTAATCGGCCAGGTTGTAGTCGAGCCACTGGTCGATGTAGCGGTCACTGTGAGCCCGCGACGTAGTCAGCCGGTCAATGGTATTTTTCAGTCGGTTGGCTTCGGCTTCCATGCCGCTGATGGTTTTCATCAGGTCGGACACAGTGCGAATGGCTTCACCCAGATCCTTTTGTTCCAGAATTTCCTGGGCTACAAAGGTGTTGATGCCTTTCACTGGTTTGTAGGCCATAAACCGGGAGAAAGCGCGTGCGGCGTTCATCGCTTCGCGTTCACTGACGGCATCGTTACGGCCTCTAATGGCGGCGTAAAAACGGCGTAGATATTGTTTTTTGGTGTCGTACTTTTCTATCGAAACGGTCTGTGCTTTTAAGCGGCCAACCAGGGCATCCAGCTTTACCACGCTGCGGCCCGTATCGCCTTCGATGACGAAATCTGACTGGCTCAGTTGCTCGCCCGGAGCAATCATATAGCTGATGTCGCCCAGCCGGGCGATCGGCTGACTGCCGGCTTTGTCGAGAAAGGCACTGGCACCGATTATGGCGGTAAAAGGCTCGGCCGGCTCACCCTCTGTGGGGTGAAACACGGCGGCCAGGTAGCCGACGGCACCATCCGGCCGAGCGTAGGAGCCGTCATCACATCCCAGCACATAAGAGGCTAGCGTGCGTACCTGTTTGCCGCGGCCGCGCTGCGTCGCCTCGTCTTGCCCCGGGTTAAAATGAAACAGTGTATCATGCGCGGCGGTCATGATGGTTTGCAGCGCATCGGCGGCCGTTGTCTTGCCGGAACCGTTACCGCCACTGAGCAGGTTGATTGGCCCGAAATCGAATTCCAGCAGCGGAATATTGCCCCAGTTTACGTAGATGAATTTTTTTAAAAACATGGTCAGTCCTGTGCAAAAACGGAGGCAGTGGGGTCAGTCACAGTAATGCGATCCAGGTGTTGAATGTCTTCATCTGCGTCGCTTTCTTCCGGGCTATTGTCAGCCGCCGATGGGCCGGCTGTGTCGGGCAATTCCGTTCCTTCAAGCAAAGCGCCGAGCACGTCATCGGAGACGTAGCTCATGATCATAGGGCGAATGCGCACCCAGAAGTCGCCGCTGTCTAAGGCGTCGTCCTGGCTCAGTTGAATCAATCGTAACTGGCGCAGACGCTTGAACAGGTGTTTGCGCTCGGTGACGTTGTCGGGCAGTGACCGCTTCAGCAGATTGCGCAAGGAGATAGTGATGTTTTCGAGCGAGGCCAGCACGCAGCCATTGTCGTCGACCTGGCCTTCACGCAGGGCGCGGTCGTAGAGGCTGCGCAATACCAACACCAGCGCCACCTCCTGTTGATTAAGGCGCACCCGGAACCCCTGGTTGAAGGGCCCTTCGCCGCTGTCGTCCAATCCAGGC
Organism: Saccharospirillum alexandrii; assembly: GCF_004000275.1. GTDB lineage: Bacteria > Pseudomonadota > Gammaproteobacteria > Pseudomonadales > Natronospirillaceae > Saccharospirillum > Saccharospirillum alexandrii. The sequence continues at coordinate 306,524 of NZ_RCIP01000001.1, read as the reverse complement.
ACTTCGGCGCCGGGTGGGAACAGACGCACGAAGTTGAAGCGGCGATCGTGCTGAATTTGAACCCCGATCAGTTCCAGATAATCCTGCACCTGTCCTTCCAGACGCAAATAGCGATCGTACAGCTGCTGTTCAATCTGGCTTTCATCCCGGCAAATCACCCCATAATCGAGCAACCGAATCAGCAGTTCGCTGTATTCCTGACGACTGAAACCAGCGGTTTCGAGCCGGTGATCGAGATCATCAAACATGGTCTGACTCCTGTTCGGGAACATCGCTCGTGCGCTGGGGCTCGAGCCGGATGCTGAAGTTATCCTGGGATTCAAAGTATTCCGAGGCAACCGAATCACCGGTCCACTCGACGATAAAGCGATAATCGGACGACAGTGAGCTGGCTGCGCCGACTTCAATGGCGTGCGCCAATGCCAGCAAGTCGTCGGCCGTCTCAACGGGCAGATCGGCGGTGGAGACGGTTTCGCCCCGGCTGAGCTGGTTGATCAGATAGTTGCGAACCCGGTTGTCGTTGATCAGGAAAGCCTGGTCCAACACCTGCTGCACATAGAGTTCCTTGCGCGCTTCGGTGTCGAAGTCGTCCTGGTTGTCTTCGGTGACGTCCATGGCGAAGTGACGCCGGGTTCGGGCAGCGTGCATGCGCACACTCCCCGGGTCGATAAAGCCAACCCGGGTGACCGACATGGCGGCACCCGCCCGCGATAGGCCGGCATCCCGATCGGCGGCATCCAGCTGGCTCAGGCGCTGGCACACCTTGACCACGTCGTTATGTTGTTGGCTGGCCAGGTAGCTGATCTGGCGAATGATGATATCAGCCCGCTTGGTGAACCCCTGCAGAGCACGGCGCAGGGCCGGCACCATGATGTCGCTGGCGGCTTTTAGCCGGCTTTCGATGTTGTCGAGCACAGACCAGAGCAGGCTCTGCCCTTCCTGAACCTGATCGGGCAACAATTCGCGCAAGCGGCGCTCGGCACGGGCTTTGAAGCTGCGGTCCTGGGCGCGAATCTGGCGAATGCAGGTGGCGATATCGTCGCGGTACTTTTCGACGTTATCGGCGCTCAGCCGTATGGACAGGTCCGGCTGGAAGCGTTTTTCCATGAAGTCGAAAAAGTCCTGGCTGACGCGCTGGATCATGACCTGGCTTTCCATTTCCCGCACCAGCGCCCGCTTTCGCTCGTCTAGCTCGGCAATAATGTCGGTAAAATCGCTGATAATCCGCTCCGAGTACTCCCAGGCGTCGAGCACGTCGTACACTTCACCACGCTCCAAAAACGCCTGCAAGGCGTTACGGACGTTGCGGGTGTTGCGATGGCGGGTGCGAATCTGGTCCAAGTCCCCGGCAACAAACGGCTCGGTGAACTGGCGGCCGCGCCGGCTGAAGTTGAAGGTGCTCTGCAGGGTGGCTTCATCGACTTGTTTTTCCAGCCAGCCATGCTCGACCAGCGTGTTCAGCGACCAGACGGCCTGATCCCGGCTGGTGCGGAAGCGTCCCTCCCGGTCACCATCGTCGGTGGCCATCTCCGGCGCACGCACCAGTGCTCCCTGAAAAGTGTCGACCACATCATCCCGCGACAGAGCATGGCCATAGTCGGCACTGGAGCTGCTGTAGAGTCGCCGGTACAGCTCGGTCAGACATTCAACCAGCTGAGCCCGGTATTTACCGGTCATCGGTCGGAAAAACTGATTGCGTTCATTCTCGAAAAACATAAGAAAATCAATGCGTTGAAGGTGGCCTCACCGGGGCAGTGAGGATACCTTAAATCGGGCGGTTTCGACAGTCACAAACCGGGTCAAACACTGGGGAAGTCGGCCACTGGTTGAAGCCCTCTACTGAGGCCCTATTATTAGACTGTGGCTACGTATCTCACCCCACAGTAAGTGCCTGCAAGCCGTGCCAGCCACCGGGTCGACCTATCCAGGGTCGGGCGGGATGCCGCCCACTCAACCCAATCCACGGGGCCTAGACTGCAGCATCCATGCTGCAGACTTCCCCGGATAGGTCGACCCGGCAGCAGTCACTCAGTCCGTGGTTACTTCAGCCATGCGATGATTAACGAATCCATAGCACCAATTATCGGCGTATTAAATCCGATCTTATGCGCTACAAACCGGTATACGACTACAGGACATTCAACTATGAGCACCTTAAACCTCCCCAAAACCGGCGCCCCCGCGCCAGAGTTCACAACCGTTAACCAAAACGAAGAAACCGTGTCACTCAAGGATTATCGCGGCAAGAAGGTGATTCTGTATTTTTACCCCAAAGCGATGACTCCCGGCTGCACCACCCAGGCCTGCGGCCTGCGCGACAGCAAGGCAGAACTGGAAAAACGCAACGCCGTCGCCCTGGGCATCAGCCCGGATGCGCCCAAGCGACTGGTCAAGTTTATTGAAAAGGAATCCCTGAATTTCGATCTGCTCAGCGATGAAGACCACAGCATTGCCGACAAATTCGGTGTCTGGGGCCTGAAAAAATTCATGGGTCGAGAGTTCGATGGCATACACCGCATCACCTTTATCATTGATGAAGAAGGTAAACTGGCCCACGTGATGGAGAAGGTTAAGACTAAGAGCCATCACGATGATGTACTGGCTGTTCTGGACAGCCTTTGAGTCTGGCACATCGATAGCGCACTTCAATCATCCAAGGCCAGCAGACTGTCGTATACTGGCAGTCTGTATTTACTAGAGCGGTTACATGACTGACACCCTGCCCAAGCTATACCAAACCCTGATCAACGATCTCGGGGAAGATCCATCTCGCGATGGCCTGCTCGACACGCCGGAACGGGCGGCGAAAGCCATTCGATTTTTGACGGCTGGCTACTCTCTGGATCTCGACACTGTTACCAATGGCGCGGTTTTCACCGCGGATACCGATGAAATGGTGCTGGTACAGGATATCGAGTTCTATTCGCTGTGCGAGCACCACATGCTGCCCTTTTTTGGCAAGGCGCACATCGCCTACATTCCGCAGGGCAAGGTGCTGGGGTTAAGCAAGTTTGCGCGCATTACCGACATGTTTGCGCGCCGGTTGCAGATTCAGGAGCAACTGACCAAGCAGATCGCCAATGCCGTGCTCGAGGTAACCGGTGCGGCCGGTGTCGGTGTGGTTCTGGAGGCGCAGCATCTGTGCATGATGATGCGCGGCGTTGAGAAACAGCAGTCGAAAACCACGACATCGGTGATGCTGGGCAGTTTTCGCAAGTCGCAAAATACACGCAATGAATTCCTAACCTTGCTGGGACGTCGATGATGATTCACGAAAACACTGAAGCCTGTATCCGTATCAAGGATCTGCGTCTGCGCACCTATGTGGGCATCAAAGAAGAAGAAATAAAAAACAAGCAGGACATTCTGCTCAACATTACCATTCGATTCGACGCCAGCGATGCCATTCACTCGACCGAGATCGAAGACACGCTGAACTACCGGGTGATTACCAAGCAAATCATTGCCTTTGTTGAAGACAACCAGTTCCTGCTGCTCGAACGCATGACTCACGAGGTCCTGGCGCTGATCATGGAGCATAAGGAAGTCCGTTTCGCTGAGGTGGAGATCGACAAACCTCACGCCTTGCGGTTTGCCGAGTCGGTATCAATCTCACTTTCCGCCACCCGCCAGGCACAGTAGCCATCAGGGGGCTGCATTGCATTTGCAAGCCTCCCTGATCAATGGTTTGATAGCGCGTTTTTTTGAGGCAGCACCCCTCACTATCCACTGATCAGAGGCTTGGCAGGCATGGCGCATTACCTAATCATCAATACCGGTGGCACCATCGGTATGGCAGAAACTCCCTCGGGCCTGGCGCCTCAACCGGGGTTATTGAAATCCACACTGCTCAGTGATGATCGTCTGGTTGCCTGGCAAGAGCACAACCTGAGCTGGCAGGAATGGCAACCGCTGATCGACTCATCGGACATCCGCCCGGGCCACTGGTATGAGCTGCGCGATCAGATCATCAGTGCAGACTGTGACGGCGTGCTGATTATTCACGGTACCGACACCCTGGCCTACAGTGCCGCCGCACTGAGTTTTCTGCTGGCTGGAACGGGCAAAACGGTGGTCATCACCGGTGCCATGCGCCCTTTGATCCAGGCAAGCAGCGATGGCTTTGGCAACCTGACCCTGGCGCTCGATATTCTGACGCGACAACAGCCCGAAGTGTTTGTTGCATTCAACGGCCGCTGCCTGCCCGCCAGCCGGGTGAGCAAGGTCGATACCGCCGCCGACAGCGCCTTTATGACGCCCAACTGGTCCGACAGTCTCTGGTCACAACCACCCGGCACGAACAGCCTGGAACTTAACCGGCCGTGGCGCCCCTCGGCGCTGGGCGTTCAGACCCTGTTCCCGGGCATGCCGATGGATGGCCTGATGAGCATGGTCGACCGGAACTACCGCGCCCTGGTGCTGAACACCTACGGCAGTGGCAATGTGATGACCGATTCGGCGCTCGAGCGCATTCTGGAAAAAGCCAGCGATCAGTCCATACCCGTTTTTGTGCGCAGCCAGTGTCTGTTCGGAGAAGTACACCTGGGCCAGTATGCAGCCAGCGGCCTGCTCAGCAAGGTGGGGGCGGTCGCCTGCGGCAGCATGCCGCTGGAAGCGGTACTGGCCAAGTTGCAGATTCTCTGCTCCCAGTACAACAGTGCCAGCGACGTGGTCGAAGGATTTACTCAGCCCTGGGCGCGGGAGTGGCAGTCTCTGTAAGGTGATCCAAGGCTAGGGGGTGACCGCCTTCGGCAGCCAGTCTTAAATAATGGTCTGCCCGGCTGGCGTCGGCGGAGAAGCCAGGCACATTGCCATCGCGATAACACTGGTGCATTTGCCAGGCGGCTTTGGGCCGGTCAACACTGGCAACGCGGCTTAAATACCGTGCCCCGCTGGCCTTATGACCAACATCCGACCCCCGGTGCAGTAACAGAAAACCATAAAGCTCCTGGGCGTCGGCCAGATCCCGGTCGGCGTAATGGCGGAAACCGCGCATCAGCCGGTCGTGAACCCAGCGGTATCGGGTTAACCAGCGCTGATGAAAAACCTGTTTCAAGCACCAGAAACCCAGCTGATCACGTCGTATGTTCATTGTTTTCCCTCTTGAATCTACCCAATTAGATGGGGCCGCGCGCGGCGGGTTCAATTGGCCGGCTGCTGCGATATACTGCCACCCTCACCTTTTCTACGGAGCCTCTATGTCTCTTGGCACCTGGACACCCGATAATACCGCACCCCAACCCCCGGCCCGCGACACATTGATTCAGGCTGCAACGCTTGGGCAGGCTGACGCCGAATTTTTTCCGGCGCAGACCCCCGATGCCCTGAGCGAGTTGCAAGGGTGGATGAAACAACCCCAGTCCCAGTGGCAGCCGGAGCTGGAGCCGCTGGAAACCGAAACCCTGATTGCACTGGTCCGGTTTTTTACACTGGCCGAGCAGCACTGGGCTGGCTGGGAGGCGGGTGACAAAAACCCGGCTATCTGGATCTGCAAAACTCTTAAACCCCGGGGGGCGTTCCCCGACGTCGAGCTGACTCGCTGGGTCAAGGCTCACACCGATAACCGTTTTCTGCCCTATGGTAATCCGCTGGCATGAAGCCGGCTCTGCCTGTTGATGCCATTCGCGAAGACGTTGTAACGAGTTGGCAAACAGGCGGCTGTCTGGTGCAGTCGCCCCCAGGCTCGGGAAAAACGACCCGGCTGCCACTGTGGCTGCTGAAGGAGACCGGCCAGGAAATCCTGTTACTGCTGCCTCGTCGGCTGCCCGTCAAACTGGCCGCGCATCAGCTGGCCCGCCAACTGGATGAACCGGTTGGCCAGTCGGTAGGCGTCAGCCTGCGCGATGAGACCCGGCGTAGGGCCTCTACCCGCCTGACGGTCACCACCTATGGCGCCTTCCTGCGCCGCCTGACCCGTGACCCGGAACTGACCGGCGTCAGCACGGTCATTCTGGATGAATTCCATGAACGTCAGCTCGACCAGGATACCTGCCTGACTCTGCTACACAGCTGCAGAGCCTTGTTCCGGCCCGACCTGAAATTGCTGGTCATGTCGGCTACGCTGGCCATGGATACCCTCCACCAGCGGCTCTCCCTGCCAAAAGTTGAATCAGACGGGCAATTGCACCCACTGACCTTGCATTACCGGCCCGTTCGGACAAAAGACTGGCTGAGTGAGTTGCTCGGGGTCATTGATGAGGCCCGCCATCAGTGTAACGACCACATTCTGGTCTTTCTGCCCGGGTTGCGCGACATTGAACGCGTCAAACAGCGATTGCCAGCCGATTGCCTCAGCTACATCGTACACAGTCAGGTAAACAACGACGATCTGATCGATCAGCTGCGCTCCAGCAACGCCGCCGTGATTCTCAGCACCAACCTGGCGGAAAGCAGCGTAACCCTGCCTGGCGTGCGCTGCGTAATCGACCTGGGTCGTGAACGCTATGCCCGGGTCGACCCGCACACCGATCTGACGGAGCTGGTCACCCGGCGCATCAGCAAATCCAGTGCCGATCAGCGTGCCGGTCGTGCGGCTCGCGAGGGGCCAGGCCTGTGTTACAGACTCTGGTCGGAGTCCGAACACAATGCCCTGGCGCCCGATCAACCCGCTGAAATTACTCAGGCCGACCTTAAACCGCTGGTGTTGAATCTTGCTGACTGGGGCCTGCAACGCGAGGATGCCTTTTGGCTAACACCTCCCAACCCGGGCCGCTGGCAGGTCGCACTGAGTCAACTTCACGCCTGGCAGGCCGTCGACACCATTGGCGCGCAACTGACCGATCATGGCCGCACGCTGATTCGTGTCGGGCTTCCCCCAGCGGTGGCACACCTGGTCAGTCTGGCCACCGAGGCTGGACTGGTCAGCGACGCCCTTTGGTTTGCCGCCCTGCAGAGCCTGGAACAGCCTCTGCCTGAGCCGGTGCGAGATGCATTTTTCAGTTTGGTGGCACAGGGCGATGCGCGCCTGAAACAGGAAACCCGGCGACTGGCCCGCTCACTGGGTGTAACGCTCAACAATCAGGCCGACACCCTACCCGATGCCTTGCTGATCAGGGCATTTCCGCAACGCCTGGTCCGGGTAGATTCAGAAGGCAACGCCCGACTGGCCGCCGGCCGACAAGTCCGGAGCCGGGACCAGGCACCCAAACCCGGTTGGTATCTGCTGTTGCACGGTCAAGATCAGGGCTGCAGCGTTCTGGCCCATACTCTGTGGCCGCTGAATGAAACCGCCATCGAAGCCGCACTGCCTGAGACGGAAACCGTTCGTTACCGGCCCGAACAGGACCGGTTTGAAGCCGAGCAACGTCGCGGTGACTTCGTGATGTCTACCCGACCCACCCGGCCAGACGCCCGCCAAAAAGTCGAAGCCTGGCGGCAGTGTCTGATTCAGACACCCGTTGGGCAATGGCCTGACGCCGAATCGCTCGGTTACTGGATTGATCGCTATCAATTGGTACGCCATTACCTGCCGGATGACTGGCCCGAACTGCCGACTCCGGAGGTTCTCGTGCGCTGGGCGGAGCCCTATTTGAGCGCTCTGACGCGTTTGTCCGGGCTCAATACCCCCGAAGTACTCAACGCCTGGCTTGGTTACGACAGACTGCACCAATTGCATCGGCTGTGCCCGTCACGCTGGACAGCGCCCTCCGGCCGAGTAATTTCGCTGGTCTACGATGCGGATGCCAGCCGGGTATCTGCTGATCTGAAATTACAGGAAGCCTTTGGTTTGTCGGAATCACCCCGGTTGGTTGACGGCCATTTGACGCTGACACTCAACCTGCAGGCGCCCAACGGCCGCACGCTCGCCAGTGTCATCGATTTGCCACATTTCTGGGCTAGCGTTTACCCTGAAATCCGCAAGGAAATGCGCGGCCGCTATAACAAACACCCCTGGCCAACCGAGCCGATGGATGCGCCGGCAACACAGGCCACCAACCGCCAACTGGCCAAACAACGCACGTCATAACGAGGCAACTCCCACTATATGGACTCCTATTCACGCATCAGGGACCTTCGCAACCTGCCAGCCAGAGGCTTGCAACGCTGGATCAATGCCACCCGATACAGCTGGCAGGGGTTGCGCAGCGCGGTCAAGCACGAAGAGGCTTTCCGCCAGGAAACCATCGCGTTGTTCATCGGCCTACCCGCCGCTCTGTGGATAGCACCCACCCTGTGGCAAGCGGCCATTCTAATCGCGTCGCTGTTGCTGATTATGGTGGTAGAGATGATCAACAGTGCGCTCGAAGCTCTGGTTGACCGGGTCAGTACGGAATTTCATGAATTGTCGGGACGCACCAAGGACATGGGCTCCGCTGCGGTCTTGCTGACGATTTTCATCGCCATGGTTGTATGGGGCGCCGCCATCTGGCAAAAATGGCTGGCGGGCTGATCCTGTTTACTTCCTATCACTTAACGGATGAAGCCAGTCGTGGCGTCTGTCAGAAATCACTGAACGCCTGATAGGGCCATACCTGCGCCGGGCGATCTTCCACCCGCTCAATCAGCCCGTACTCGGCTTCCAGGCGCGCCATGATGGTCATCGCCAGTTCAAATTCTGCCTGCTCGCCAATGTCTTCTCCGGTAATGGCAAAGCACAGCTTCCGGTTGGACCGCATAAAGCCGCGTGTCGTTATTGCTTCCGTATTGAAGCGCTGAATAAAGCTCTTGATGGGTTCGCTCTGAGTATCAGGCGCCTGACTGAGTGTCAAGTTCCAGACACGCTCCCAGCAACGGGCAGCGAGTCGGATTCGGGGTGGCAATGGCGGCAGCTCACTTGAGCTGTACCGGGGTGCGTGCAGTCTGCTGACATTGGCATCAAGTCTGGGTTTTGCTTCGGTCATGTTCGCCCTGTCTGGTCAGTCGAATGGTACTGTAAAGCGACCGCATACCCTCCTGGGGTAGCCAGCCTGCCTGGTACACCTCGTCTTTCCGTGACTTGCAACGCTGAATAGTGTGGTCTTACCGGTCATCTTCTCCCTGACTAAAAAGTAACCTATACACTTTCACAGCAAAGTCAATTCCCCTGCCCCCAAACTGTGCTTCACAACGCAGTTAAAACGCAGGTTCCGGCCATGCTCGTCAAAATAACGTCGGCTTTCAACCCCGCAGGTTATTCGCAATAGAGCTTGTGCATCAGCCCAATGACCTGCTCTGCCTCGTCGCTGGCGATGCGGTAATAAACCGTTTGTGCCTGTTTGCGCACTTTCACCAGGTTATCGCGACGCAATCGCGCCAGGTGCTGCGATAACGCCGACTGACTTAGGTCAATGCGCAGATTCAGCTCGGAAACGGATTTTTCACCGTCGAGCAGATTGCACAGAATCAGCAACCGGCATTCGTTGCTTAATGCTTTCAGTAGCAGAGAGGCATCGTGTACGTTCTGCTCCATGTCATCAACGACCCGTTGCTTCCCGGTGGCCATTGCATCGCGCTCCTTGGTTAGGTGAACGCAAATGATAAACGACTACCCTCTACTTTCTCTACCGATAACTGTTCTTTTTTGCCCATCGACAGCCCCCGGGCCGCCGGTTGAATCTTGGCAAGCCACACGCATTGCATTACCCTGCCGACCGTTCCGATTGACAGGTACCCCCCATGACCGACGCTCTACCCCTCCGGCCCGCAGGACTGATCCGCCTGATTGGCAGCCTGATTTACGACTGGCTGGTGCTATTGGGCGTGCTGATGTTGCTTGGCTTTGTGGCTGTCGCGTTCAATAAATTCCTGACCGGCGCCGATGCCATTGCCCCCGGCAACCCCCTGTTCATACTCTGGAACCTGTTGATCATCTATTTCTATTTTGCCGGGTTCTGGGTCACCAAAACCCAGACCGTCGGCATGCGTGCCTGGCGCATTCACCTGGCCTCAACCAATCACCGGCCGTTGGGCTGGATGCACGCGACCTTGCGGCTACTGGCAGCCATTCCCGCCTGGGGACTGGCCGGCATGGGCGTCTTCTGGCGCTACACCAACCCGGACCGAGCCGGCTGGCAAGATCAGGCAAGCTGGACTCAGGTTTACTATCGGCCCAAGCGCTGACCGATCAGCGTTAGCTTCTGCTGACACCCCTACGGCAAAGAATTTTGCCCGTGCACCGCGCCAGCGCTGCCAACTGGTGGCTCCATTGGCTATGATGGGCCTAAGAACCGGGCCGCTACCCGGTCAATTCCAATTGTTCACCGCTTATTAGGTTGGAGATATCATGCAATTTACCGTTTCATCCGCCACACTCGGCGCTACCAGCACAGACGCCCTGGTTATTTTCCATTTTGAAGACACTGACAGCGCCGCCCTGACGGCGCTGACCGAAACGCACCCCAAGCTGATACAGTCGCTGCGCGACGCCAAACTGCTGTCTGCCAAAACCGGACAGGTCACCCCGCTGCTCGGTCACACCGATCTGCCGGCTGGTCAAGTCTTCGTTATCGGCGCTGGCAAACAGGCCGACTTCCGCGAAAACCAGTTCATTAAAGTCATTAAAGCGGCCATCAGCACGCTGAAAGGCACCCAGGCAAAAACCGCCAGCATCGCCCTCGACGACATTCAGGTCGCCGGGCGCACCCTGCCCTGGACGGCCCAGAAAGCAACCGAGGTCATTCTGACCGGCCTATACCAGTACGACACCACCAAATCCAAGAAAGCCGATGCCAGCACCCTGACAGCGCTGACTTTCCTGAGTAAAGACGATTCCCTCGAAGCACCGGTTCGCACCGGCAAGGCCCTGGCTCACGGTGTCAACGTTGCCCGCGAGCTGGGCAACCTGCCCGCCAACATCTGCAACCCACAATACCTGGCAGAGCAGGCCCAGAACCTGGCCGATGCTTACGATGAAATCAGCGTCGAGATTCTCAGCCAGAAAGAAATGGAAGCGCTCGGCATGGGCTCCTTCCTGGCTGTGACCCAGGGCAGCGCCAACCCACCCTACGTTCTGGTAATGAAATACCAGGGCGCGGCTGCCAGTGAGAAGCCCCACGTTCTGGTCGGCAAAGGCCTGACATTCGACACCGGCGGCATCTCGATCAAGCCGGCTCAGGGCATGGAAGACATGAAATTCGACATGCTGGGCGCTGCCTCGGTGTTCGGCACCCTGAACACCATTGCCGAACTGAAACCGGCACTCAACGTCATTGGCGTTGTAGCCGCCGCTGAAAACATGTGCTCGGGCACCGCCACACGCCCGGGCGACGTGGTCAGCAGCATGTCGGGCAAGACCATCGAGATCATCAACACCGACGCCGAAGGCCGTCTGGTACTCTGCGATGCCCTGACCTACGTTGAACGCTTCGACCCGGCCAGCGTCGTCGACATCGCCACCCTGACCGGCGCCATCGTCATCGGCCTGGGCCACCACCCGCTGGCGGTCTACGCCAACGACGACAGCCTGCAACAGGAACTGGTCAGCGCCGGCACCACGGCCTGGGACCGCGGCTGGCCAATGCCACTGTGGGACGACTACCGCGACGAACTAGACAGCCCCTACGCCGACCTGCGCAACATCGGACAGGGTCGCGCTGGCGGCTCCATCACCGCTGCGGTCTTCCTCTCCCAGTTCACCGAAAAATACAAATGGGCCCACCTGGACATTGCCGGCGCCGGCTGGACCTCCGCCAAAGAAGGCGCAACCGGCCGCCCGGTAGGCCTGCTAACCCACTATTTGCTGAGTAAGCTGAGCCAATAACCGGGCTTTGCCCGGCTATTGGCTCCTACTTCGGAGTTTCGATTTACTGTCGCGCTTCGAACCCGCGACAGATGGCTCGGCAGCTCCTGCGGGGGCGCCGTGAATACCTCCATGTAGGCTTAACTTCGGCATCCATGCCTCAGATACCCCCGCATGAGCTGCCGTGCCACCCGTCGCTAATCAACTGTGGTTTTCTTGACTGAGGTTTTAGCCTCAGGATTGATGGTTGCCTGGGAGACTAGCGGCGGGTACCGGGTGTGCCCCTGTGGGGTAGTCCGCAGCAGGGCTGCTGCGGCCTAGGCTCCATGGATGGATCCACGCCGACCCCACAGGGGCATACCCGGTATCCGACGCGGTCCAATGGCTGTATCTCTCTTCCTGCTGCCAGCCGCTTTAGGTACCATGGCGTTTTCGCGCTGATGAACCCGACTCATGACCCAGGTAGATTTCCATATTGTTCCGGTGCTGCAAGCCGCCGACCGCTATGCCTATGCCGCGCGTCTGGTCAATAAAGCGCGCAGTCACAAGCACCGGGTGCTGCTGGCTGTGGACGATGAAGCCATGGCCCGGTCCGTCAGCGAGATACTCTGGTCGACTCCGGTCGAAAGTTTTCTGGCGCACAGTTTACTCGTAGGCAGCGACGATGATGTGCAGATTGGCTGGCACGCAGAGCCGGGCCAGCATCATGATGTTCTGATCAATCTGGCCGCTGAGATTCCGGAGTACTTTTCCCGGTTCGAACGCGTCTTTGAAGTCGTCAGCCAGGACCCTGCCGTCCTGAACGCCACCCGGTCGCACTACAAGTTCTATCAGGACCGGGGCTATCCGCTGAAGCGGCACGACCTGCGAGACCGGGTATAAATGGATCAGAAGGATTCCAAACAAAGCCTGCTGCAGGATCTGGAAGACATTCGCCAGAGCCTCGACCGGGTTGCCCGGTCGGAATCGCAGATTCCGTTGCTCGACGAAATCGTCGACAAACGCAGCCCCACGCACGTCAACCCGGACAACCCTTTTCTGTCGAGTCAGTCGCTGTCCGAGCTGATTCGCATCCGCAATGAAGCCGAAGCCCGGGCGGCCGAAGAGCTGGCGTCACTGGCACCGCTGCGACCGATCACCGAGATCGTTCGCAAAGAGCAAGACGCGCCTGCCGCACCGGAACCACCCAAACCACCTCCGGGCCCCGATCCGGAACAGGTTCTGACACAACTGGAAACCGTCTTCGATCACTGGATCGAAGAAACCGTAACGGACTACCTGACGTTATTTGAACGTGACCTGCGCAACCGCCTGCAGCAGGATTTCCGGTCACTGGTCAGCCAGTGGTATGAAGACAACGACTTGCCGCTGCCAGAGTCTTTCAAACGCACCGACAGCGAAGATCCAGCCACACCGGACGATTAGTTTCGCACCTCTGACCATGTATAATGGCAAGCATCAGACTCCGGGGCCAAACCACAAATGCCCCCTTTTTTTCACCGTCAGCCAAGCGAGTTAAGAGCCCTCATGGAGAAGACGTACCAGCCGCAAGCGATTGAAGGCAAGCATTACCAGCGTTGGGAAAACAACGAATGGTTCAAACCCTCGGGTCAGGGCGACGCCTATTGCATCATGATTCCGCCGCCCAACGTCACCGGGTCGCTGCACATGGGTCACGCCTTTCAGCAAACCATTATGGACGCGCTTACCCGCTACCACCGCATGAAAGGTTGCAACACGCTCTGGCAAACCGGCAGTGATCATGCTGGCATCGCCACCCAGATGGTGGTGGAGCGTGAGCTGGCGCGCGAAGGTAAAACCCGCCACGATCTAGGCCGGGAAACCTTCATCGACCGCGTCTGGCAGTGGAAGGAGCAGTCGGGGGGTACCATCAGTTCGCAGATGCGCCGACTGGGCGATTCAGTCGATTGGACACGCGAACGCTTCACCATGGATGACGGCCTGTCCAACGCCGTGCGCGAAGTGTTCGTGCGCCTGTACGACGACAACCTGATTTACCGTGGCAAACGCCTGGTTAACTGGGACCCGGTATTTCACACGGCTATTTCCGATCTGGAAGTGGAAAACAAGGAAGAACAGGGCTCACTTTGGCACTTCCGCTATCCGCTGGCCGATGGCGCCACTACCGCCGAAGGCAAAGCCTACATTGTCGTGGCCACGACACGCCCGGAAACCATCTTGGGCGATACCGCTGTTGCGGTTAACCCCGACGACGAGCGCTATCAGTCCCTGGTCGGAAAATTCGTTGATTTGCCATTGCTTGGCCGTCGCATTCCCATCGTTGCCGACGATTATGTCGATTCGGAGTTCGGCAGCGGCTGCGTGAAAATCACGCCAGCCCACGATTTCAACGATTACGAAGTCGGTAAGCGCCACGGTGCCACCCTGGTCAATGTGCTCGATCAGGACGCCAAGATACTGCACGCCGCCGAAGCCTATACGTACGATGGCAAACCGATCGACGATTTCGATGGCGCTCTGCCTCAGGGGTATGGCGGACTCGACCGGTTCGATGCTCGCAAGAAAATCATTGCCGATTTCGACGCGCTGGGCCTGCTCGACTCGATTAAAGACCACAGCCTAATGGTGCCCCGTGGCGACCGTTCCGATGCCGTGATCGAACCCTGGCTCACCGATCAATGGTACGTCAGTGCCAAGCCACTGGCTGAACCAGCCATCAAGGCCGTGGAAAACGGCGATATCCAGTTCGTACCCAAGCAATGGGAAAACACCTACTTCTCCTGGATGCGCGATATTCAGGACTGGTGTATTTCGCGCCAGCTGTGGTGGGGCCACCAAATTCCCGCCTGGTACGACGCGGACGGTAACGTTTACGTTGGTCGCAGCGAAGCCGAGGTGCGCAGCAAGTACAACCTCGATGCCAACCTGACACTGACGCAGGACGAAGACGTACTGGATACCTGGTTCAGCTCTGCCCTTTGGACGTTTTCCACACTGGGCTGGCCGGAACGCGATGATCTGGTGAAAACCTTTCACCCGACCGACGTGCTGGTGACCGGTTTCGACATCATCTTTTTCTGGGTTGCCAGAATGATGATGATGACCCTGCACTTCATCAAGAATGACGATGGCACCCCTCAGGTTCCGTTCAAGAAGGTCTACGTCACCGGTCTGATTCGCGACGAGAACGGCCAGAAAATGTCGAAGTCGAAAGGCAACGTGATTGATCCGATCGACCTGATTGATGGCATTGACGTTGACGATCTGGTGGCCAAACGCACCAGCGGTTTAATGCAGCCGAAACTGGCGGCCAAAATTGAAAAGATGACTCGCAAGAGCTTCCCGGAGGGCATGGCTTCATCCGGTACCGACGCCTTGCGTTTCACCCTGGCGTCACTGGCCAGCCAGGGCCGGGACATCAATTTCGACGTCAAACGCCTTGAAGGGTATCGCAACTTCTGCAACAAAATCTGGAATGCGGCACGCTACGTGCTGATGAACACCGAAGGCCAGGATTGCGGCCAGAACGGTGGCGAGGTAGAGCTGAGTCTGGCCGACCGTTGGATCAGTTCACGCCTGCAGGGGCTGGAGCAGGATGTCGAGCGTCACTACACGAACTACCGCTTCGACCTGATGAGCCAGGCCTTGTACGAGTTTATCTGGAACGAATACTGCGACTGGTACCTGGAGCTGTCCAAGCCCGTGCTGTGGGATGAAAACGCCTCAGCCGAGGTTCAGCGCGGCACCCGGCGCACCCTGGTTCGCGTTCTGGAAGCCTTGCTGCGTCTGGCTCACCCGATCATGCCGTTCATTACTGAAGAGATCTGGCTGTCGATCCGGGATCTGGCGGCACGAGAAGGCGATACGGTAATGTTGCAACCCTTCCCCAAGGCCGACCCGGACAAAATTGACGCTGCTGCCGAAGCCGATATTGAATGGGTAAAGGGCGTTATTGTTGGCGTGCGTAATATTCGTGGCGAAATGAACATCGCCCCGGGCAAACCCTTGCCAGTGTTGTTCCAGAAAGGCAGCGATGAAGACAAACGCCGACTCAGCGAAAACGAAAACTTTCTCAAAACGCTGGCCAAGCTTGAAAGCGTTACCTGGCTGGAAGACGGTGATGAAGCGCCCGTATCAGCCACTCAGTTGGTGGGCCAACTCAAGGTGCTGGTACCCATGGCGGGGCTGATTGACGTCGCGGCCGAGCAAACACGCCTGACCAAGGCGCTGGAGAAAACCCGCAAGGAACTGGCCAAAGTTGAAGGCAAGCTGAACAACGAGAATTTTGTCTCCAAAGCGCCAGATGACGTCATCGCCAAAGAACGGGAAAAAGCTGATGGTTATGCTCACAGCGTTCGTGAGCTGGAGCAACAGCTGGAGCAACTGGCGGCGTTGAAATAACACCGCTATCCGATTCAGTAACGCCGCTTGCGATTATCCGGTTGCTTGGGGCGTTGCTGAGCCGGTTTGGCGGGCTTGGTCAGCGCTGCTTTCTTCTTGCCGGAAGGATCATTGGCATAATCTTTGTTGACCGGTATTTTCTTCTTGGGTTTGTGACGCCTGATCATGGCGTAGTGAATCCAACGCACGAACAATAGAAATACCAGGGCGCCTATGGCGATGCCACCCAGCCAGAGCCACTGAATGTTTTCAGCCGATTCATTCATAAACAGGGCCATGCCCTGCACCCGGTCACTCTGGTTGACACCACCCGACCAGGCCGGCAAAGCAGCGGGCAGTGCCAACGCGACGGCAACGGCCTTATGTAGTGGTTTTACCTGATTCATTATTTCGCCTGTTTCAACAGGGTTTTTATCCGGTTGTGCATGGTTTCGCGCAGATCGGCATCTTTCGAGTGCGTGACATCCAAGTCCTTTAGAATGCCGTTATCCAGACCGTAAATCCAGCCGTGTAACGACACAGCCTGTCCACGCTCCCAGGCGTTCTGAACAATGGTGGTTTCGGCCAGGTTCAGCACCTGCGCCATCACATTCACTTCACAGAGCCTGTTCAGTTTAGTCATTTCATCAGGCAATGCATCAAAATAGCGACGGTAGATTTTCAGCACATCCTGAATATGGCGAAGCCAGTTATCGATCAGCCCCAGCCGCTGATTGCTCAAAGCGGCCGCCACTCCGCCACACCCGTAGTGCCCGGTCACGATAATGTGTTTGACTTTTAACACATCGACGGCGAATTGAATAACCGAGAGACAATTCAAATCGGTATGTACCACCAGGTTGGCCACATTGCGGTGCACAAATACCTCACCCGGCATCAACCCCATAATTTCATTGGCCGGCACCCGACTGTCGGCACAACCGATCCATAACAACTCGGGCTTTTGCTGACGCGCCAGTTGCTTGAAAAAATCCGGCTGCTCAGCGGTAATTTGCTCTGCCCATTGGCGATTGCTTTCCAGCAAGTGATCCAGATTCAAACGGTTTCTCCCAGGGTTAAGTCGTTATGCGTCTTCATCCTTGAGAACACGGTCTATAAGATTCGATCGTATAAGCCAGAACAACAGAGTAGACGCTTAATTCGTTGGCTGCCGCGTACTTACAGCGGCTTTATGCCAGCCAGAAACCAAGCAGGAAAAAACGCGCCCCTTTGCCCAGCGTCAGCCAAAATGCAGACGCTGCCAGTGGCATGCGCAACCACCCGGCGGCCACCGGCAACACATCGCCCACAACCGGCAACCAGGCCATGGCCAGCAACGGTGTTCCCCAGCGTTGCAGGTAACGCTCTGTCGTCTGCGCCGGTTGCCAGCGTGATGATACGACACCCGACTGGCGCGCCCAGCGGGCCAACATCAGCATCAGCCAGGCACCCAGTACGTTACCGGCCGTTGCCACGAACCAGTAAGCAATAAACAGCTGGCCCGATTCCCGCACCAGGCCCATAAACAGCAATTCTGTGCCCATTGGCCACAGCGTGGCAGCCACAAAGGCAACGGCGAACAGCACCAGAAAAGACACCCTTTTCAGCCAGGCCGTTCAATGTCGAAGGTATCGCGTGTGGTGCTGTAGGTGTTGCCCGCCATACGGCCGACGGCATCCAGTTTATCGGCCAGAATGCGCCCCTCGTCGTAGAGCGGGTCGGCAACCTGTACATGCACAATGTCTCCCAGCACCAGCCGACCGGCCATGGGTTCATCACCAAAGCGCTGGATCTCACGCAACCGGCATTCAAAATGGATCAACGCTTCGGCGATGCGCGGTGGTTGGACGGTCAAAGCCGGTGTGGTCGACAACCCGGCGTAACCGATCTCGCTGTCACCCCTGGCCAGAGGTGCCGAGGTCTGGTTCATCTTTTCAACCACGGAATGGCTGACAATGTTCAAGGTGAATTCAGGACAGGTTTCCAGGTTTAGCACCGTGTCTTTTTCACTGCCATCGGGTTTACGCAACGGGGCAAAAGCAACAATCGGCGGGTTAACGCTGACCAGGGTAAAAAAGGAAAACGGTGCCAGGTTCAACACCCCTTGCTCGTTGCGGGTGCACACCCAGGCGATTGGGCGCGGTTGAATCGAGCCTACCATTAACTTGTAAATGGCGGTGGCATCCAGGTCGGCAATGGCCAGTTCCATGGGAGTATCCTGTAACGAAAAAGGTGTCGGCCCGGCTCATCACTCGGGCGTCGGAAAGCCGGCCAGTTTCAGGTCAGCCAGGTCGATTGGTCGAGCAGATGGCAAGATAGTCTTCAATAACTGCTGCCATGCCACGCTCTATGCACTCAACGGTCAGTACATGGCCAATCGATACCTCCAGAATACCCGGAATCGTCAGAAACGTCGGCAGGTTGTTAAGGTCGAGATCGTGACCGGCATTAACACCCAGCCCAAGGCGCCGGGCCAGTTCGGCCGCTTCCCGGTACTGCGCCAGCACGCTGCTTGCCGAGTCAGTGCCATGAGCGCTGGCAAAGCCTTCCGTATAGAGTTCAATGCGCTGGGCACTGGACTTTGCCGCGCGTTGTACCTGGTCGGTGTCGGGGTCAAGAAATACCGAGCTGCGCACGCCGGCGGTGTGTATGCGGGTCAGCACCGTTTCAAGAAACTCAGCGTGCTGGCTGAAATCCCAGCCATGGTCGGACGTCAGCTGGTTCGGTTCATCCGGCACCAGGGTGCATTGATGGGGTTTTACGGTGTCAATCAATGCCAGAAAATCTTCGGTCGGGTAGCCTTCAATATTCAGTTCTACATCCGGGTAGGCGGCCAGTGCGGCTTTCAAATCGTGCGCATCCTGTGCCGTGGCGTGGCGCGCATCCGGCCGCGGGTGGATCGTAATGCCGTGCGCACCCAGCGCGATAAACTTTTCGGCAAATGCCACCACACTCGGGAAATCACGACCACGGGAATTCCGCAGCAAGGCGATTTTATTTAGGTTAACACTCAATTGCGTCATTCAGATTCCTGCAGGCTCTTTCGACCGTTTGCCCTAGTGTATCAAAGTTTCCCGGCTTCAAACCGCTTCAGCATCAAACTGCCAGTAAAGCCCACTTGCCCCGGCTTCACTGCTAAAACCAGGCAAGGTTCTATCGAGATAGACAGCACTGGCAAACAAAGCAAAGAGCGTGTCGTTTTCAACCAGATCTTCATTGGCCAGAAACGCAGTCGGTGGTGGTTTAAAAGCCTCACAATACCGATACCAGAGCGCATCGAATTGTTCACAGACCTTTGCTGGAAGGTCGAACCACAGCGACCCGTGCTTGAGCATCCACACCCGGTGTACCCGGGGCTGCAAAAACAACTGGGTCAGGGTTACCTGCCTCGGCTTCATGCGTCGGCGGGCAGCAGCACCCGGTAGTCGCCCGTCAGCACGGCAACCACATCGCCTTCGGCATCACGGGCCGTCACTTCAACCAGTGCGCGCCAGTGCCCGCTTGGCCGCACATCTGGCAGCGCAGTAAAGTGAGCCTGGACGTCCAGATCGGAGCGGGCGGCCTTCGGGTAGCGTACCTGGCTGTCTTTGATGGCAACCTGTTCGGGCAAGTCGTTTAGGCCTGCCCAACGGGCGGTGTGGTACCAGCCCGCTATCACCAGAGCTGCGTACTGGCTGCCGGCAAACACGGTACCCTTGTCATTCCGATTGCCCTGCAAGGGAATCCGGAAACGAGTGGCATTGTCGTCACTGCCAACCCAGTCAATACCCAGCTTGGCCAGCGGCTCAATGCGGTCCAGCTGCATCATTGGGTGACCTCCGCGCCTGCGCCATCAAGCCAGCCTGGGAAGGCTTCCAGAGAGGTCAGTGTCGCGGCCAGCTGCCCCGCCCACTCAGGGTCAGTCGGCACCAGGTCCGGCACATGCAGTACATTGCAACCAGCGGCCAGCCCGGCCAGCACGCCATTTGGGCTGTCTTCAATCACCAGGGCGCTGGCTGGCGCTACGACCAGTCGGGTGCAACCGGCGAGATAGGGTTCGGGGTGCGGCTTGCCCCGGCTCACCTGGTCGCCGCCCAGCAACGATTCGAAATAACCCCGTAAGCCAACGCGCTCCAGTTTGGCCTCGGCCAGTTCGGTGCGAGTGCTGGTCACCACCATCTGGCGTCGGCCGCTCCGGGCTACGTGCTCAAGCGACTCGATCACGCCGGGTTTTAACACCAGGTCGGTCTTGGCTCGTTCGGTGTAACGGTCACCGGTCTGATTGATCCAGTAGACCGCGCTGTCCACGGAATCAACGTAGTTCAGAAACCATTCGATCAGACCGGCCTTGTTCAGGCCAATGGTTTCGAGATAGCGGCGCTCGGCGTCCGGCACTGGCCCACCATTGGCCATGACTTCGGTAAACACCGACCGCACCAGTCGTTCTGAATCCAGTAACACTCCGTCCATATCCCAGAGGACGGCCTCGTAATCAGGTACTGCCATCAGGCATCTCCCAGGCAAGCGGCCAAATCGCTGGCCAGTCGCAGCATCATATCAGCATAGAGTCCGGTACCGGGTTCGGATAATTGGCCCAGAGGGTCAATGGTACCCAATGTTGCCTTGTCGAGATTATCCACCAGCGGCATCAGCCAGCGCTCGCTGTACTGGGGTTCACGAAACAGACAGACGCGCTCGAGCGGTGCCGCCATATCACGCAGCCGGGCAATGGTTCTTGGCCCGGGCGGTATGTCCGGGTTCAGCACCAGGGCACCCAGCCCGTTCAGATCCTGGTCGTGCTCGAAATATTGAAAACCATCGTGAAACAGAATGTAGGGTGTGTCGCGGCTTGTGCTCAAGCGGTCATTCAGTTGTTCGCCCAGTGTGTCCAGACGGATTCGGGCCTGCTCGGCATTGCTCCGATACCGATCACGATTGTCCGGGTCCTGCTCAACCAGCCGGGCTTCCACGAAATCGACAAATCGCTGCGCATTGTCGAGTGACAGCCAGAAATGCGGGTCGATGTCGCCGTGGTCGTGGCCATGGTCATCACCGGTACCCGGCACCGAAAACAGCGTTTCGCGCATCGGCAGCAGCGTCATGCCGGCATCGAAGTCGTGCAATTCAAAGGCTTGAGCATTGTCTGAAAGCCGCGGCAGCAAGCGGGCAAGCGCTGTTTCAAGCTCAGGACCGATCCAGAACAGCACATCGGCCTCAACCACTGCTTTTAGCTGGCGCGGCGTCATGGCACTGGAATGGGGAGACTGACTGGCCTCATACACCAGCGCCGGCTCGGCCACGCCCTCCATCACCTGGGCGACCAGGCTGTGCAGCGGTGCAATCGACACCAGTACCCGGGGCGGTTCAGCCAAGGCCCGGGCCGGGCTTACCAGTAACACCAGCAGCGCCAGTGTCCAGGTCCGGCGGGTCAGGGTTTTCAACAACATAATCAACTCTTGCAATTGGGTTCTGGGAGAATCATCAATAGTTGGTATGATACACTGTAACTTCAAGCCTGTGTTGGCTCAGGCGGTATCGCCAGTCAATCCATCATCGCCCGACGGCCAGGAGACATAGCACCCGTGCCACGCACCCAACCTCTCATTGAAGCCCGACAACTGGGCGTTCGTCTCGGTGGTGAAACCATTATCCGCAACGTCAATCTCAGCGTCTTCGACGGTCAGATCGTAACCTTGATCGGCCCTAACGGCGCGGGAAAATCAACCCTGATCAAAACACTGCTCGGCGTGCACCGGGTCAGTGAAGGCCAGTTGACGCTGGCACCGTCACTGACCATCGGGTATATGCCGCAGCGCATCAGCATCGACGATTCTCTGCCCTTGTCGGTTTACCGGCTGATGACGCTGACCCATCGCGCCGCACGAACAGCGGTAATTGATGCGCTGCGCCTGACCGACGTTCCACACCTGATCGACCGGCCTGTCCAGCAACTCAGTGGCGGCGAATTTCAGCGGGTCATGCTGGCGCGTGCGCTGTTAAAGCAGCCCGATGTCCTGGTGCTCGACGAGCCGGTACAGGGCGTGGATTTCAACGGCGAGGTGGACTTGTACCGGCTGATTCAGCGCATACGCGACGAGCGGGGCTGCGCCATTCTAATGGTCTCACACGATCTGCACCTGGTCATGGCCGCAACCGACGAGGTTGTCTGTCTGAACGGTCATGTGTGCTGCACGGGTGCGCCGGAAACCATCACCCGCCAACCGGAATTTACCCAGTTGTTCGGGCACAAACATGCCGATGCTCTGGCCTTTTACAGCCACCATCACGATCACAACCACAGCCTGGCTGAGCAGGGAGGCCATGTTCATGATTGAAATGCTCTGGCCCGCCCTGCTCGCTGGTACCGGCATCGCGCTGCTTGCGGGCCCGCTGGGCAGTTTTATGGTGTGGCGCCGCATGGCCTATTTTGGCGATACCATGGCGCACTCCGGCCTGCTGGGGGTAACCCTGGCCGTGGTACTGAACCTGAATTTAACCGTCGGCATTGCTCTGGTCACCACCGCCCTGGCATTACTGCTGTTCGGCCTGCAACGCCAACGCCGTCTGCCGTCCGATACCTTGCTGGGCATTCTGTCGCACGGCTCACTGGCGATCGGCATGCTGGTTCTGGCGTTTTCCGAATCGGTTCGAATCGACCTGAGTGGCCTGCTGTTCGGGGATTTGCTGGCGGTCAACCGGGGCGATGTACTCTGGGTGGCGGCTATTCTGGTTGTGGCGTTACCCGTCATGGCAGTGATCTGGCGGCCCTTGCTTGCCATCACCGTGCACGAGGATCTGGCTCGGGCCGAAGGGATTGCCACCGAGCGCATTCGTATTGTCTATCTGATCCTGATTGCTCTGGTCATCGCCGTGGCGATGAAGATAGTCGGCATTCTGCTGATCACCGCCCTGATGATCATTCCAGCCGCCGCCGCTCGCTGGCTGTCCAAAACGCCCGAGCAAATGGCATTGGGCGCCTCTGTGCTGGGTGTCATCTGTGTCTGGGCCGGCTTGGGGGGCTCCTGGCTAACCAACGCCCCCAGTGGCCCGGCAATTGTGGTGACAGCGGTGATTGCCTTTGCTGTATTGCTGGCCGTCAGTCAGGTCAGGCAACGCTTGGCAAACCGGTGACCCGGGTACGGCGCGTACCGCCATTAAATACCCATACTGGCCAGTGATTCCAGAATGTTTCTGGCCACAGCCGCACTGCGCGGATGATCGACGCTTAGATCCTCGATCAGCATCTCCATCGATTCCCGCAGCGTGGGCTCTTCCGGGTCCGGTTCATCCGTGTTGTGGATGTGGTACTCAACCTTGGCCAGCAATTCCTGCTGCTGTGGGCTGATTTCGCCTTCATCCATTGTCGCTCGTAACCGCTCAAGCAAGGCTCGCAAATGGTCTTTTGGCATGATGGGACCCTTGTAGTGATGGAACACGTGAATATCCTGAGACCGGCTAGTCTGGTCGATACAGACCCGCTACAACCGTATACCCTAACTATAGCAGAGCCAGACCACTGCGCTGGTAAAAGCAGCCGGTTTAGGCTTGACATTCCCGGGGCTGGAAGGTCAAAACTGTGTGTTAACGCCCGGCCAACAGGGGGACATCATGTTGATTAAAGACGCCGCGATAGCATCCGGCTTACCGGCAAAAACAATTCGTTACTACGAAAGCCTGGGTCTGATTGAGTCCCGTCGGGCCAGTAATGGTTACCGCCAATACAGCAGCAAGGACATCGAACGGATGCAGTTCCTTGCTCGCTCAAGAACGCTGGGTTTCTCGCTGGACGAATGCCGCTCTCTGCTCGACTTGTATGATGACCCGACCCGGGCAAGTGCCTCCGTCAACGCGCTGGCCAGGCAGCATCTGGATGAGTTGAATGACAAGATTCGCGAGCTGACCGCGATGAAACAAACGCTGATTCATCTGGTTTCCCAGTGCCCGGGGGATGAGTCATCCGACTGCGCCATCCTGGAGTCACTGGCCCATGGGCAGACCAGCGAATAATCTGAAATCCAAGGCTTTGCTTTATTTAGCGTTAGCGATAGGCTAGATGGTATCCAAACCCTGAAGGAAGCCTGCACATGATCGACTGGATCGTCAATTTTTGGGTCGAAAACTCGCCCTTTATACTCAGCGTCGGCTATAACCTGCTATTGGTCATAGCGGTGTTCATTGTTGCCAGCATTGTCTCCAATGCCGTTAAGAAATCGATCCGCAACAGCGGCAAACGCATCAAACGCATGGACCCGACTCTGATTCCCCTGTTCGCCGGTATCGCCGGTTATGCGGTCTACATCGTCGCCGTGGTTATTGTGCTGGATATCTTCGGCGTTAATACCAATTCCATCGTCGCCTTATTGGGTGCCGCTGGCCTGGCTATTGGTCTGGCCTTGAAAGACACCCTGAGCAACATTGCCTCCGGCATCATGATGCTGATTCTGCGGCCCTTCCGGGTGGGAGACTACATCACCTTTAACGGCACCGGCGGTACGGTGGAAGAGATCAGCCTGTTTACAACCATTCTGAAGACGCCGGATGGCCAGTACATCTCAGCGCCCAATTCCAACGTCTGGAACGCTACCATCCAGAATTCCACCCGCAACGGTACCCGCCGGATGGATGTGGTTGTGGGCGTTGCCTACGACGATGATCTCGATGCCGGTTTCCGGGCACTGCAGCAACTGGTGGATGAAGAATCCCGTTTTCTCAAAGACCCAGCCCCCCAGGTTATGGTGCAGTCTCTGGGAGACAGCTCGGTGAACCTGCAAATTCGCGCCTGGGCAACGGTGGATGACTACTGGACAATCTGGTGGGAAATGCAGAAAAAAGTGAAAGTCGCCGTCGAAGCAGCCGGCCTCAGCATTCCGTTTCCGCAGCGGGATGTTCACCACTACAACGTGGACAACCTGCCTGCGCAAGCTGACAACGCACCCAAGTCGTAACGCAAGACAGGCCTAAAAAAACCGGGTTCAGCCCGGTTTCTTTTATTACCAGAATCGTAACCGCCGCAGTATCAGAAACTCGATGACGGCCACCACGCCCAGCCCAATGCAGGTGTACCAGAACGCCATGCTTTCATCGACGCCGGGCATCCCACCCACGTTAATCCCAAACAGACCGGTCAGGAACCCCAGCGGCAGGAAGATGCCGGCAATCACTGACAGCCAGTAGGTGTTGCGGTTCATTCGTTCGGCCAGTACTTGCTGCTGTTCATCTCGGACCAGTTGAATCTGCTGCAGTAGCATTTCAATGGTTTCCAGCATGCGCAGCGTCACATCACGCTGGTTGGCCAGCAACATAAGATCCCGATCAGACAGCCATTCACCGGCCTCGCCCGCCAACCGGTCAAGCGCGCCCATCTGAGGTCGGATAAACCGGTTCAGACGTAACAGGCGCTTGTGAAAATGCGTCAGATCCGACAAATACTGCTGCGGATTCACACTGCTGTCGCGACTTTCGAGACCTTCCAGTTCGCGCTCCGAGGCTTCCAGCAATTCACCAATTCGATCATTCAGTGCTTCGATGATTGTCACCAGCAAGGCACTGACTGACGCCGGGCCCTGCCCTTGCTCCAGCCGCTCTCGTACATTGGCGATGGCCTTGAATGGACGTTTGCGCAGTGTGATCAACCCATCCTTGTACCACAGCATGCGCAGGCTCAGCATGTCATCAGGCGCGGCACCCGGTGTCAGGTTGACGCCCCGCAAAATAAGCAAAAAGCCGTCCCCCACGGGTTCAAACCGGGGCCGGGTGTCTTCCGCCAACAAGGCCTGGCGCAACCCGCGACCAATATCCAGATGCGAAAGCCAGCCCGGCAATCCGGCATCGTCCCGCTGACAATGCACCCAGCGCCGACTTAGGTCATCGGGCGCACCCGACTGGGACTCAGGGGGCTGCACATCAAACCGCCAGTGGTCGATAACAAAGGAGTGATCTGAAGTGTTATTTGCCATATTGGTTGCTCACGCATAACCCTTTACTTCCGGGGTTAGGGGTTTTTTGGTTGCCGGGAGTTCGTACTGGTCACCGGGTAGGCTTGCTAGGGTGGTGCGACACTCGCTCGGCATGAACCCAACCATGGGGCCTAGACCGCATGATATGAATCCCATCCATGGGATTCACCCTTCGGGCTCGCTTCGCTCATGCTAAAACGCTCCTGGCTTTTTAGTCCCTGCTGCGGACTGCCCCTACCAGGCCTACCCGGCAACCAGCACTTAATGTGCTGCCAACCTAGCCTTTATTTCATTTAGTGCAACGCATCGCCTTTGGCATCCACGTCCAGCTCAGGTTCATCCAGGAACAGTACGTCCAGCGCCGTTGCGTGTTCAAGCACATTCAGGGTGCTCCCGGTCACTGCGCTGAGAAAGGCGTTGAAATAGGTCGGCGACAACTCGGCAGCGATCAGAATGCCGCTGATGACGAGACGGGGAATTTCGTCGTCATGAAGGTTCAGCGTTACCTTCACCAGCGGGTGCTCGAAATTCACCAGGTTCAGGCTGCCGTGCAAGGGCAATACGGCTGACGGGCGTATGGGCAGCTCGGTGGAAATGATGATCATGCCCTCGTCCAGAAAGACCCGGCTTTCCAGAACGCCCAGCTGTTCTTCCAGATCCGTCAGATGAATGCCTTCGCAATTCGGGCACAGGTAATGCCGGACCGACAGGTCCTTTAACCAGTTTTCCAGATGATCTCGTGTGAAATCGGACATGCAAGGGTCGCCTATCGGGGTCATACAAAAACGGAGGGGCATTGTACGGCCATTTTGCCCCGGTCTCCACCGGGTTCACAGCAACGGCAAAGGCCCCTGTTGCTTAACGGCCCGAATCGCAAAGCTGCTGTCGATGGTATTGACCGCCGGAACTTTCTGCAGGCGCCGCACCCATTGCTCGTAACCCGGCAAATCGGCCGTGACGACCTGCAACAGGTAATCGAATGCTCCGGACACCGTGTGGCAATCGATCACTTCGGGCATGTCCCGCAGGGTGTCCTCAAAGGCTTCGACCAGACTGTCCTGGTGTTGGTTGAGCCGTACGTGCACGAAGATGGTAATGCCCAGGTTGAGGCGCTGCCGGTCGAGATGCGCACGATAACCGCTGATGTAGCCTTCGTCTTCCAGCCGGCGTAGCCGCCTGGCACAGGGAGATGCCGACAACCCTACCCGCTCCGCCAGTTCCGCCGTGGTCAGGCGGGCATTGCGTTGTACCGCATCCAGCAGCCGCCGATCGATCCGGTCAAGCATCTTCGCCCACCCTTAGCAACAATCGTCATTAATTTCGGAAACCATAGCACAGCCAGCTAATTTTGGTGAAATGTCTGCACACCTTCACTCAAAACCACCCGAGCGATTAGGTCACACTATGCCCCTCCATTCGATTGCACAGCCAGCGGAGCAACGCGCATGACACACCAACTTCACAGCACAGCCACGGCCTCCCTGCCTCGCCGGGGCCTGACGGATGTGCTGCCACAATTGTCCACCCCTGGCTTGCGTCTGGCCGGTTATGCGGCAGCGCTGGCGACGGTGTTGATCTGGTCCTGCTATTTTCTGTCGCTTCGCTATGGTGCCCTGTCTGCGCTCGGCACCTTCGAGCTGACGCTGTTTCGCTTCGCTGTGCCGGGGCTGATTCTGCTTCCCTGGTTTATCCGCCGGCGCCACTCTATTCTGGCCGTCCATCCCGTTTGGCTGGCTGGCATTCTGGTTGGCGCGGGTTTGCCGTTTTTCCTGCTCAGCGCACACGCCATGGGGCTGGCACCGGTGGTTCAGGGCAGCACGCTGATTCCCGGCACGGCACCTCTGTTTGTGACCGCACTGGCGGTGGTTGTTTTCCGGCAGCCCCTGACCCTGGCACGCTTTGTTGGCCTGGGCAGCGTTGTTCTGGGCATTGTGCTTATGCTGGCGGCGACGGGACTGGATAGCGGTGGCGCAGTACTTCAGGGGCAACTGATGTTTCTGTTGTGCAGCCTGTGTTGGGCGTTGTTTACACTCAGTGTCCGCCAGAGTGGACTGGCCCCGCTGGAAACCGCCGCGGTGCTAACCGTACCCAGTGGCGCCTTGTTGATACTCTGGGGGCTCGCCAGCGGAACCGGAATAGACCTCGGCACCGTACCGCCCCGTGAGTGGCTGCTGCAACTGGTCGTTCAGGGGCTTGCCGTGGGCCTGGGAGCAGGTTTTCTATACGGCTATGCGATTCGCGCCCTCGGGGCTGAAATCACCTCGGCCATCGGCTCCCTGACCCCAGTATGCGCGACGGTACTGGCGGCGGTCTTTTTGCACGAAAGCGTCGAACTGATCACGCTGTTGGGGTTATCCTTGGTGACCCTGGGCGTAATCGCTGCCAGCGGGCTGATCCGGTCACGGTAACAGCCCGGCCCGAACCTGCCACCTTCTCTCATTTAGCGGAGTGATCGAATGTTTGAACGTCTCAATGCCCCAAAACAAGATCCGATTCTGGGGTTAACCCTCGCCATTATGGCCGATCAGCGCAGCGACAAGATGGACCTGGGCATTGGGGTTTATCGTAACGCCGAGGGTGCCACCCCAATCATGGCCGCGGTTCGACAAGCTCAACGCGAACAGGCCGAAAACCAGACCACCAAGAGTTACATTGGTCTGGCCGGCAATGAAACCTTCAATTCCGCGCTGATCGATTTGCTTCTTGCTGACACGGCTGCCCACAGCCGAGCCGCTGGTATTCAGACGCCGGGGGCCAGTGGCGCGCTGCGCATGCTGGCGGAACTGATCAAAAGCGCCCGGCCCGACGCCACCGTCTGGATCAGCAACCCCAGCTACGTGAACCATCGCCCCGTCATGGAAGCCGCGGGCCTGAAAGTTGCCGACTACACCTATTTCGATGTGGCCACCAAGCAAGTCAACGAAGCCGCCATGCTCGACCAAATCGCTACCCTGGGCGAACAGGATGTTCTTCTGTTACACGGTTGCTGCCATAACCCGACCGGGGCTGACATTTCCCTGCAAGCCTGGCAGCGCATCGCCGAGCTTGCCGAACAGCAGGGCTTTCTGCCCTTTGTCGACATCGCCTATCAGGGCTTTGGCGATGGGTTGATGGAGGATGCTGCCGGCTTGCGGCTGCTGGCCGACCGACTTCCCGAACTGATCATCGCCACCTCGTGTTCCAAGAATTTTGGCCTCTATCGCGAACGCACTGGCGCGGCCATCGTCGTGGGACATACCCTCGAAGAGAGCCTGAAAGCCAAGGGTCGCATTCTGGAAGTGGCCCGGGGCAGCTATACCATGCCACCCGATCACGGTGCAGCGCTGGTCGCTGCCATTCTGGGGCGGGACGATCTGAAAACGCTGTGGATGGATGAGCTGACGGTGATGAACCAGCGCATTAATCATCTTCGTGCCGAACTGGTGCGCCAGTTCCGTGACCGGAGCGACAGTGATCGCTTCGACTATTTTGGCGAGCACCGGGGTATGTTCTCGGTCACCGGGCTTGGCAATGAACACATCGATGCGCTGCGTGTTGAGCATGGTATTTATATGGTCGGTGGCGGCCGGATGAACGTCGCCGGTCTGGCTGAACGTGATATTCCCCGCCTGGTCGACTGCTTTCTGGCGGTGGGCGCCTGAGGTAAACCCACTGTGCGGTGTACATCAACGCCGCACACGGGCATAGTCTGCACTAGGGAGCCTTCTGCCGATGGCATTACCCTGCCACAGGACAAGGACGCTCCCAATCCGCAGCATTAACACTTGGCGCCTATGACCCCGACTCCGCTTCTGACACTCCTGAAACGCTGGTTTCTACCCGCCATCCTGGTGGCCTGCATTCCCTT
This sequence comes from Saccharospirillum alexandrii, assembly GCF_004000275.1. GTDB lineage: Bacteria > Pseudomonadota > Gammaproteobacteria > Pseudomonadales > Natronospirillaceae > Saccharospirillum > Saccharospirillum alexandrii. The sequence continues at coordinate 276,724 of NZ_RCIP01000001.1, read as the reverse complement.
TTTCTTCTACAGCGCTGGCCTTGGGCTGGAGTCGGAACTCGAACGTACCCTGCTCAATTTTGGGCACATTGTGTTTTTTGCCCTGGCCATTTTTGCACTGCGCAACAATCTCGACATGCGCACCTGGCCGCACTGGCTGGCGATCAGCATTGCCGTGTTTCTGGTCAGCATTATCGTCGAGTACATTCAACACAATACCGGCCGCACCCGCAGCTGGGAGGATGTTGAGCGCAATCTGATCGGTGCCTGGCTGGCCATGTTCTGGCTAAACCCGCCCAGCGCTCAAGTCTGGACTGGCCGGCTGATTGCCAGCGGCCTGTTTGTCAGCCAACTGGTGATGGTCAGCCAGGCCAGCATGACCGAGTACCGGCTACACAATACGCTTCCGATTGTGTCCGACTTCGAGAACGACTATGAAATTGACTGGTGGCAAGGCGATGTTACCCGAACAGACACACGTGCCTGGCATGGCCACCAGAGTATGGTGGTCCGCCTGACCACCCAGACGTATTCAGGCGCCCGGATGACACGCATGCCAAATGACTGGAGCGGCTACAGCAGCCTGAATTTTGCTGTCTACAACCCGAGCCTGCTGCCGATGCCCTTAACGCTGCGCATTAACGACAAAGCTCATGAGCGTTCCCTGTTGTATCAGGATCGTTTCAATAGCACCTTTATCGTCGAATATGGCTGGAACCTGATTGAATTCTCCCTGGAGGACGTGCGCAATGCGCCGTCCGGCCGTGACATGGACATGAGCAATATCAGTCATCTCGAGTTGTTCGCCTTCGAGCTCGACCGCCCCCGTGAGATTACCGTTGATTATCTGAGGCTGAAATAGCCACCCTTACCGGGCTTCACTGGAAATCAGTGCGCGCCGGTCTTGCCAGAACGCCTGGCAGACCTGAATGAAATCCCGCGTGACCGGGCTCAGCTCCCGGTCAGACCGGTAAAACACCCCGACCTGGCGTTCAATACTGGCAAAGTCAAACTCCAGCAACGGCCGGAAATGCTGGATCTGGGGGAGCTGTCGTGTCACCTCGGTACTGATGTACCCCACCGCCAGACCCTGATCGATCAAATTCAGGCGTACATTCAAACTGCTGATTTGCCAGATCATCTGAAAGCGGTCGCGCAGTTTTTCCTGATAAGGCCGCTGGTCGGGTTCATCAAGAGACGACACCACCAAAGGGATACGCCGCAAGTCGGCCAGCGTTAGGGCGCCGCTGTGTATCGGCTTGGTGGGATTAATCATCAACAGGCGTTTTTCCCGGTACAGGGGCACGCGTTCAAACCGGTCCATCCGGGTTTGAAAAGGCCCCAGCCCCAGTTCGACTTCACCGCTGATGACCGATTGCACAATGGTCCGCGAGGGCTGCTCGATAATGCGCAATCGCGCCTCGGGCCAGCGCCGGTTGAACACGGAAATCAGCTCGGCGCCAGCAAAGCGATTGTTGGTGCTGTCGATGGCAACCGTCAGCCGCTGGTCCAGCCCGCGGGACAGTCGGTTCAGATCGCTGAACACCTGCTGCTCCTGCTGACGCTGGTCATCGGCGTACCGATAGAGTCGTCGGCCGGCCGGGGTTAACCGGACCGGCCGCTCACGAATCAATAAAGGTACCCCCAGTTTGGTCTCGAGCTGCTTTACCGATTGGCTGACCGCCGATTGAGTCAGGTGCAAATCAGCGGCGGCCGAACGAAAACCACCGGTTCTGGCCACGCTCAAAAAGATACGCAGTTCACTGTTTTCGAAGCGCATGATTAGCCCTGCTTATCATAAATTAATAAAGTTTAATTAGATTAACCAAAACCGGGCGCGTTTAATAGCGCCCTCACAGCGTATTGAAGGTGATTTTATGACTACCGATATCAATTCAGGACTCGAAGGCGTCGTCGTCGGCGCAACCCGACTGTCCAATGTTGAGGGCGAAATCGGCCGTCTGACTTACCGGGGTGAAGTGGTTGAAGAGCTGGTAAAACAGCCATTCGCGGGCGTTGCCTACTGGTTGATGACCGGTGAACACCCGACCGAAGACGAGGTTGGTGCCCTGGATCTCTGGCTGGCGGCCGAATCTGAACTTACCGCCACAGAATTGCGCCTGCTGGAACAATTGCCGCGCACCCTGCACCCGATGGCGGTGCTGCAAAGTGTGGCCCCGGTTGCCAATCTGACACCCAACCAGCCCGCGCCCGACTTTGTCTCAGCTCAATGGCAGGATGGACTGGTATTGGCGGCCCGATTGAACGGTGTCGTTCGTGTCTGGCACAACCTCTGCACGCTGGGTCAGGTACGGGTACTGCCTGCCGGCCTGGGGTTTCTGGAAACGCTGTTGTACGGCATTCAGGGCCAGAAGCCCTCAGCCGAAGCGCTGGGTGCCATCAATGCCACCCAGATCCTGCAGTTGGACCACGGCTTTAATGCCGGAACCTTCGCCGGCCGCGTCATCGCCAGCACCCAGGGCAGCTTGCAAGCCAGCGTTGCCGGTAGCCTGGGTGCCCTCTCCGGTGCCTTGCACGGCGGTGCCGACGAAGCCGCGGTAATCATGGCGCAAACCATTGGTTCGCCGGACCAGGCTGACGCCTGGGTACGTGATGCACTGGCGAACAAAGTCAAGATCATGGGCATGGGCCATCGCGAATACAAAGCACTGGATCCGCGCGCCGCTATTCTGAAGCCGATGGCGCGCCAGTTCTGTGAAGGCACTGAATGGGAAAACCTGATGGAAACGCTGGTGGCAGTGGAAGACACCTGCCAGTCAGTCTTCAGCGAAAAAGGTAAGGAAATACACGCCAACCTGGAGTTCTACAAAGGCGCGGTTTACCTGGCGCTGGGCATTCCGGAGCAGTATTTTACGTCCTTCTTTGCCTGCAGCCGGGTCTTCGGCTGGGTCTCGCATTACCACGAGTTCCAGACCGATGCCCGACTGATTCGCCCACGCGCGCTTTACATCGGCGCCTGATCGGTTGCCGGCTTCGGCCGGCCAAACCGGATCAACCGGGTGGTGATGGCGGTCCCAAACAGGGTGATCGCCATCCCCAGCCAAACGGTCAGACTGATCGTCTCTCCAAGAAACACATACCCCCACCCCAGCGCACTGACCGGGACCAGAAAGGTCACAGTAGAGGTTGCCGTAGCCCCCGCGCTCGACAACAACTGGAAATACACCAGAAAGGCCAGCGCCGTACTGAACAGAGCCAATGCCAGGGTGTTCATCCAGGCCTGTGTCGAAGGCATGGTTTCCGGCCAAAGCAACAGACCCGGTATCAGCAGAATCAACGCCGACAAAGCGGTGCTGCCACCGGCGACCACCTGCACCGGCAAATGCGACAGACGTTGCTTGGTAAAATTACCGGCCACGCCATAGCACAGCGTTGCAGCCAACGCGGCCAAGATCGACCAGCCATCACCACCCACAGAGAAATCCAGCCGGTTCCCCGACAACACATAGACCCCGACAAAAGCGATGGCCAAGCCCAGATACTGTTGCCGGGTAACAGCCGTGGCGAAAAACATCATGCCAATCAGTGCGGTAAACAGAGGGGTCGTGGCGTTAATCAGCGAAGTGAATCCCGCTTCCAGACTCAGAGTCGCGTACGCCAGCAAGGAGAACGGCAGAACATGATTCGTCACCGACAATACAGTCAGTGGCGCCTTGTATTGCCAAACCAGTGCCAGGTGACGGCGGACCAGCAGCAACGGCGACAACAACAAAGCTGCCACACCCATCCGAATAAAAATGAGGCTGACCGCACCGAATTCCGGTGCCGCTACCCGCATGAAAATAAAGGACACACCCCATAGGGTAGACAGCGCCAGCAGGCGCAGTACATCTAACGGCAACATTCAGTGACTTCCTGATTAGGCAGCGGGCATTCCCGAGTTGGGGTCTGTGGTCAGCGTTACACCGTCGGGTGTCAGCTCATAAAAAAAACAATCGCGGCGGTTGGTGTGGCACGCCGGGCCTTGCTGATCAACCTGCAGCAACAGCGTATCGCCGTCGCAATCGAGCTTCATGCTGACCAGGCGCTGGCGGTGACCGGAACTTTCGCCCTTGCGCCAATAGGTCTGGCGTGAGCGGGACCAGTAGCAGACCTGACCTTCTGTCAGAGTCTCCTCGATCGAGGCCCGGTTCATCCAGGCCATCATCAACACTTCACCGGTATCGTGTTGCTGGGCAATCGCCGGAATTAGCCCGTCTTCATTGGTTTTCAATTCACTGAGAACTTCATCGAGACTCAGTTGGGTACCGCGGGGAGCCTGCTCCCATTGCTTGAACATGGTCCTGCCTTTTTGGAATTCGATTATCGAGGGGTTGGGCCGTCTGTTTCACACGACTTGTGCACTTAAAACACCGTGCTCCAGTTTACCTGAATCCGGGAGGGATACACGCCGTACTCATCCAAAATCCGGGGCTCATCATCAATGACCTCAGGCCGCTCCGCCAGGGCATGCATGAACGTCAGATCGAGTGTGCTGTTGTTGCCCATACTGCGACTGAACGCTCCGGTGAACAGGAGGCCACCATCACTGAGATTAACGGCTTGCCCGAGCGATGCCTGCCACAGTGGCGACAGCGGCTTCGACGCTTGCAGGCTGAGGTAGTGTCGCCCCCAGGGAGAGACCAGGCCGGTTTGATGCCAGCCGGAATTGCTTATCTCTGCGTAGTCCCCGTCGACACCCAGGCTGTTGAAATGGTATTCAGCGACCACGTAAACGTCGCCCAGAATCTGCTGATCCACCCCCAGGGTGGCCCGAAAGCCGGTACCACCATCAGGCTCCTGCTCAGTCGCAAGAAGCGCCATTTCCTGCCACAACCCCCAATCGCCCATCGAGGTTTGGGTACCCAGCCCCAGAACCTGGTGCTCCTGGTTTACTGTCAGCGCGGTGGCCTCCCAGGTAAAGCGACCGGCCTGCGTATAACCGCGGGCAAACACCACTGAATCGTCGCCAAACACCCAGCCTAGATCCAACTCGGACACTGCCCCCAAAGGCACCAGCCAGCGCACTGCATCAACACCCGCGCGATAATCAGGCTCCTGCGCCAGCAGTCCGGTCGGCAATATCACATCAACCGGCGAATACACTCGTGCAAGCCCAAAGCTGATGGGCTGACGCCCCAGCGTGATATCCCCCAAGCCGGGGTAGGCACGCACATAGGCGCGATCCAGGTTCTGGCGAATGCGAACCGGGTCGTCGTCAACCAGCGTGGCATCGAGGTCACGCCATCGAAAATTGGCCGGGTCCGATTCCAGCGCCCGCTGCAAGGCGTCGTCACCGTCCGCCTGGGCCAGCCGGGCCTGTTCAGCCAGGCCATAGTGCACCCCCACTTCCAACGAGGTCGTGGGATACCAGGCCAGATTCAAACGGCCGCTCAGGGTTTGATCCAGTGCCCAGCCCGGGGGTTGCGACTCGTCGGGCAAGCCCTTTATCTGGGGGTAAGCCACGGCTTCAGCGCCGGCGGATAAATCCCACCAAACATCCACTTCGGCCTGGGCACTACCCGCCAGCCCAACCAACGCAGCCACAACGCCATGCCCAATAAACCCCCTGGCAACCACGAGGCGGTTTCTGCCGTTACGCTTCACGTTCAGACTCGGAATCAATGCAGCCGTCCTTCAGCCGAATCAGCCGGCTGGCTCGTTCCATAATCATCGGATCGTGGGTGGAGAAAACAAACGTCATGCCTTCGTTGCGGTTCAAGTCGTGCATCATGTCGAGCAAATCCGACCCGGTTTGCGAATCCAGATTCGCCGTCGGTTCATCGGCCAGAATGATGTCTGGCCGGCTAACCATCGCTCGGGCCACCGCCACCCTCTGTTGTTGCCCGCCCGACAATTGATGCGGAAAACGCCCTTCCCGGCCCGCCAGCCCAACGCGCTCGAGCATGGCATAAACCCGCTCACGTCGCTCGGCCTCGGGAACCCCCTGCAACAGCATGATGTATTCACAATTCTCGGCAGCGGTTAACACCGGAATTAAATTGTAAGCCTGAAAAATAAAGCCAATGTGGTCGCGCCGAAAATCCGACAGTTCCCGTCCGGACATCTGCGTGATGTCCTTGTTCGCCAGATGCACCTGCCCGTGAGTCGGGTTGTCCAACCCACCCATCAACTGCAACAACGTCGACTTGCCCGAACCCGATGGCCCGACAATGGCGGTAAACTCACCCGGCGCAATGCCAAGGCTCACCCGGTCGAGCGCCTTGACCAGCGTATCGCCTTCACCGTAATGCTTGCTGACGTCCCGGGTTTCGATCACCGACGACATAACTGTCTCCCTTTGATAATTGCCCGATTACGAACCTTTGGGGTGTACGAAGCAAGCGTCGGATGCCAGTGATGCCTCTGTGGGGAAGTCCGCAGCATGGATGCTGCGGCCTAGGCTCCAGGGACGGATTCACGCCGACCCCGCAGAGGCATCACTGGTAGCCGACGCGAACCATGGCCACCAGTGATTTTGAAACCGTCGACCATGAAAGCGCCACCACTACAAACTCTTGTGCAGTGCCTTCGCAGGCACAATTCTCGCTGCGTGAATGGCCGGGTAAATACAGGCCACCAGGGTCATTACCAGCACCCAAAATGGCAAGGCACTGTATTGCATGAACCGGTGTTGTGGCCGGATGATTTCGGCCAGCGCAACGCCGGAGACTTCCATGGAGCCATAATCAATACCGACTGAGGCAGACCAGGTAATCAGCAAAACGCCAAGTATCAGGCCGATAACAATAGCTCCCAGCGCCAGAATAAGCCCTTCGGTCATAATCAGTTTAAACAGCTGGCGCCGGCGCGTGCCGATCGCCAGCAAGACACCGAATTCGTAGGTTCGCTCGTAGATCGACATAAACAGCCCGTTGATCACGCCGAGGCCCGCCAGAATAAACAGCACGATCCCGGCGATGATCGTGCTGCTGTTGGTCAGTTGCAGCATGGTCGCCAGTTGCGGCATCAGCTCTGTCCAGCCCTGGGCAACCCAGCGGTCATTGCTCAGACGCTGCCATAAGCCGAGGCTGGTATCCGTCGCCAGGGAAGCCGAGGTCAGGTTGAAGGCAATTTCATGCACAGCGCCGTCCAGCCCCATCATCGACTGGGCTTCGGGCAAGCGGATAAACGCCAGGTTTTCGTCCATGGCGCGGGCGTTAAGATGAAATATCCCGCTGACTCGAAACAATTGCTGCTCGGCGGCTTCAGAGAGCTGGTTGTTCACCGAGACCACGATGCGGTCACCCAGATCGGCTTCCAGCAGTTCGGCGAGTCGATCCCCAATCAGTAACTGAGTGACCGGCCCTGCTTCCGATAAATAGTCACCGGCGATCATCGCACCGGCAATTTTGGACACCCCGGCTTCAGCCTCCGGGTCGATGCCCACCACCTGCACGGCACGGTTGTTGGCCGCGCTCGATACCATGCCAAAGGCCAGCGTTCGGGCGGCGAAACCGGCCACCTCGGGCTCCCGGGCCAATTGCTCCAGCACGGCTTCCGGGTCATCGATCACCCGGCTTTCGTCCTGACGCGCCAGAAAATCGCGATGGTGAATTTGAGCGTCACCGGAATACAATCGTGTCGCTGACCGCACCATGGTGTCGGTCATGCCTTGTATCAGCGCGTCGGTAAACATCAGTGCAGTCAGGCTCAGGCTAATGATCATGGCGGTGAGCAAGGTACGTCGCCGGTTTCGTGCGAGGTTGCGCAATGCGAGTCGGCCAGTTATGCCCATACTAGAGGGTCCTCATGGCATCGACCGGCACAATGCGGGCTGCTCGAATACCCGGCATGAGGGCGATCAGCGCGGCAGCGATCAGTATCACCAGCATCGGAAAACCAAACACGTACGCCGACATCTGGCCCCGATAATGAGAGAACACGATACCGGAAATGTCCATCGGCTCTGCCAACGCAATGCCTTGCAGGGTGAACCAGAGGTTAATGGGTAACGCCACCAAGCCACCCAGCAAGCACGCAATCACCGCCAGCAACAAGGTCTCGAGCACAATCAACCAGAACAGTCGCGCGGGCGATGTCCCGATGGCTTTCAATACACCGAATTCGCCGGTACGCTCCAATACAGACATCAATACGGTATTGAGAACACCAATGCAGACCAGAAAGACAATCACGTAGAGGGTGATCATGCCGCCCTCTTTATCGGCGGTCATGGTTTCATGAAATTCCCTTGCCACCGTTTGCCAGGGGCTTGCACTCAGCTCCTGACCTGGCAACACCTCACCGATGCGTTCCGCCAATCGCGGCGCACTCCGATAATCAGCACCCAGAATGACCAGCCGGTGCACTTCGCCCGGCAACACGAAAAAGGCCTGAGCGGCGGCTAGCGGCATCACCACCCAGCGTTCTTCCGCATCACCGGGTTGCCCCAGAATACCCTGCACCCGGTAGAGATCATTGGCCAGAGAGCCATCTGCCCCCTGCGATACCAGTATCAGCTCTTCACCGACATCCAGTGACAATTGCCGCGCGACCTGTGCACCGATCATGACACCGGCGTAGCCCTGGCCATCGGGTTCACTGGTGAGATAGCGCCCGGCGCTGACCTTGTCGGCCAGATAAGACAGAGCCGCCTCACGTTCGGGGTCGACGCCTCTAACGCTTACCGGGAAACTGCGAGTGTCACCATAGCCCAGCGCGCTGCTTTCGATACGCGGCGCCGAGGCCTGAACACCGGGTACGGTGTCGATGGCGCGTTGCAGGTCGCCGGTTAAACGGAAGGCTTTGTAGAGCGTCGGCGTCTCTACAAAGCCGTCAACGGTCACCTGAACATGACCGGTGGTGTCGCGTGTGTAAAAATCGAGCACCTGATCATAACTGCCTTCAGTAACGGACAACTGCACAGAGACCAGCAAGTAGCCGCCAGCCATGCTCAGAACCGTCAGCAAGGTCCGCCGCCGGTTGCGCAGAATGTTCCGAAAGGCAAGCTTGAGCATCATCATGGGAGAGGCTCAGAACGGACGGCGCAGGTTATTGAGCGTGAAGAAATCCTCGGTAAGGTCTACGCCAAAATCCAGTTCCTGATAGGTTACGGTGGTTTGGTGTCCGGTCTTGTTCATCGGTGTCAGCGTCATGGTGGCAGGCAAGGTGATGTCACCGTAGTCGGTAATGTCGCTGAATTCCATGACGCGCATCAGGGTTCCGTCTTCATCGAAGTAGCGCTGGCGAACCGGAAGCAAGTCCTCTTTGCGGATTGTGATGTCGATGCCCCCCCAGACGGTTACGGTTTGCTCGCGGGGCGTTAAATCCAGCTGAAATTCCGCGTCTGTCTCGCTTAGCTGTACCCGATATTCCTCCACCAGGGAGACGTCTCGCATCAGGTCGTCGTTGGTGAAATCAGACCCCATCCAGCTGCCCATCATCATCGAGGGTGGCACTTTAACGACCTTGCGAATTTTGGGCAGATAATTCCACATTTCGTTGTCGCGTTGCAGTGTACTGACGCCTCGCTCGCGCTGCGGCTCAAGCACTCTGACCAGCGCGTAATCGAGCCCGAGCGACCAGGACTCCAGCGACAATGACCGTTCGAAATCCGGGGTAACAATGCTCATGGTCATGATGGCCCGTGCCGAATCTTGCTGGTAGAGAGTATCGATTCGCTCAAGCAATTCGATGGCCCGCGGGTCGGTATCGGTCGATTCAGCCCAGCATCCGGTAGCAAGTACCAACAATGACCACCGAGCCCAGATAACGCCGTGACGGATAAACACGTTCAGTTCCATTTATGCACCTTCCTTGAAGCCACAACGCCTGGCTGTGCCAGACGGGTCAGTCGGTATTGATCGGGCTCGCGCCATTTTCGCCACTGCCTTCCTCGTAGAAGAGGTTGTTCCAGCGCATCAGCAATACGGTCATCTGTTGCGCCTGGCGGGCCAGCGACTGCAGTTCTTCTTCGCTGTTTGGCGTGCCCCGGTACAGTTCCAGTTTGCGCATGTCACGGCTAATTACATGATTGGGTTGCTGCATGCGGTAGACTTCCAGCTTCCAGCGGGTGTTGGCCACCACCATGCGATAGAACAGAATTTTGGTGTGCCGGCGTACCCGGGTGTAGTCGTTCAGCTCTCCAAAACCGGTCCCATCGATGGTGACCAGTTTCACTTCACCGCCGCTGGGGTCAGCAACCAGTGTGGCGGTGCGATCAACGTTGCAGATCATTGCCAGCGCGCCGAACACATGCCCTGGCGTAATAATACTCAGCGGCTCGCCCTTAATATGATCGTCGTCCGGGTACACCAGCAATTGACCGCGCAACAGAAAATAAAAGCTGGGATCATGATCTCCATGGTGGATCACAATTTCACCGGGGTCGGCAGCCATTACCCGGGCATAAGTGGCCAGAAACTCGGCTTGTTTCGGGTCGACTTCGCGCAACTCCCGAAAGAATGAAATTCCGCCCAGCAAGTCATCGATTGAGACGGCTGATATGTCTTTGAGTGCCAGGGTCTTCATTTTATTTTAGGTACCTTATTAGGTGCTCAAATTGTAAACCGGCTGCGCTTTACAGCTTGCTTCAAACCTAATGCTAGCCCCTAAGGTCGCAACTGTGAATTCAATGCACTCACATTGACGTGGTTTCGACCAAAAGCCAGTACATCGTCACAGTTTTGACGGTTTCCATGGCTGTGTATCGATACAACGGCCACCCCTTGCTTAATTGCCATGGAAGCGCATTGGGGGGATAACCTAAAGCGGCTTTACACCACTCGACCACAGCATGACTTCAAAACCTCACCCAGTCTGGGCATTATGCGCACTGGCTTGTAATCCGTCGGACTCTTCTCGTAATGACGCCTACCGCTCCTGTTTTACGTTCCAGCGCCTCGCTGGCACTGTTATCGCTGTTCTCCGGCATCCTGCTACCTCTGTCACTAGCGCCATTCGGTTTCTGGCCTTTAGCCTGGCTCAGCCTGATTGGGTATTTTTGGGTGACGGAACGCGCTCAGTCGCCAAAGCAAGCCTTCTGGCTGGGCTGGTGTTACGGCGCTGGCTTGTTCGGACTGGGTATTTCCTGGGTCTATGGCAGTATGCGGACCGTGGCCACTCCGATCCCCCTGTCGGTTCTGATGACCACGGTATTTTGTCTGGCAATAGCCTTGCTACCAGGCCTTCAGGCCTGGTTGTATCATCGTTTTTTCAAGCAGGGCCGTGGCAGCCAGTGGCTCGCCGCGCCCCTGCTGTGGCTGGTGTTTGAATGGGTCAGAAGCTGGTTGTTTACCGGCATGCCCTGGCTGTTTGCTGGCTATGCGCTGACCGATACACCGGCCGGGCAGTTGGGGGCTGTGCTCAGCGTTTATGGCTTGAGTGCGATTATCGCGTTCTCCTCCGCTGCGCTGGCGATGGCCTTGCCTGCCCAACTGAACCGCTCCCTGCGCTGGGCACCCGGGCTGGGCGTGGCCATCATCGTATTGTCGATGGGACTGGGCGTTGTGCTGCCCGCCGAGCGCTGGACAACCGCTGTCGACAGTGCCGATGTCGTCGCCATTCAAAGCAACGTTGCTCAGGCGCAAAAGTGGCAAAGCAGCCAGGTACGGCCCACGCTGGAATTTTACAGTGAGCAGGCGCGCCGCTACGACAGCGCCGACCTGATGATCTGGCCCGAAGCAGCGCTGACGGTAAGGCCGGAGCGCATTCCAGCGTATCTTGAGGACCTGGAACGCGTTGGCAATGAGCGCCAGCAAGGCATCATCACCGGCATTGTCACTCAGCAGGAGGGTCGTTACTTCAATGCTCTGCTCGGGTTTGGCACAGCCGATGGCGAATACCGCAAACAGCATCTGGTGCCTTTTGGTGAATACCTGCCGTTTGAACAGCAATTGCGCGGCCTGATCAATTTTTTCAGTATCCCGATGTCGACGCTGACACCAGCGCCCGAGCCGCAAACACCCATGCCCTGGATGCACCGCGGCGAGGAACGCTACCTGGCACCGGTGATTTGTTATGAAGCGGCTTATCCGGGCCTGACGATGGCCCTGGCCCGGGAATCGGACCTGATGATCATGGTCAGCAATGATGCCTGGTTTGGTGATTCCCTGGCGCCACACCAGCATTTGCAGATTACCCGGATGCGGGCAATTGAAAACAGTCGGGCCATCGTGCGCTCGACGCAGAATGGCATCACCGCGCTGATTGACGCCAACGGTGAGATTCTGGAGCGCAGCAGACAGTTTGAAGTGGCTGCCGTCACCGGCAGTATCAATCTGAGGCAAGGCATGACCCCTTATCAACGCTGGGGTGGACCGTACTGGGCCCTGTTGCCGCTGGTCGGGTTGATGATGCTTGGCTGGCTCAGGCGGCGGGACGACTGATCACCCCCGGCCTGTAGCACCCTTGCCTGGCGTGCCTTTGACCGGATGGCGACGAATACGGAAAAAACCATCCTGAGGCACCTGCAACGCCGACATCAGATCAGGCATGACCTCTTCCAGCACCGCATCCAGGCCCCAGGGCGGGTTCAGGACCATCAGGCCGCTGGCGGTCATGCCATGTTCACGCGAATCCGGCGCGATGCCCAATTCAAAGACCTGCATTTCTGCCAGTCCGGTCAGTTGTCGCTCCAGCTTTCTGACCCGCTCACGCTGCACCACCGGAAACCAAACGGCGATGACGGCCGTCGACATCCGCTGCATGGCGCGTTTGACGGCGGTGGCAACGTCGTCGTATTCCGCTTTAACTTCGTAGGAAGGGTCAATCAGTACAAAAGCTCTGCGCTCCGGTACCGGTAATTCAGAAACCAGGCGCTCGAGGCCATTCTGGCGAGCCACTTTGACCGGCTTTTGCCGCTTGAATTGGGACTCCAGGGCGTCGTAATCCTTACTGTGCAACTCGGTCAGCACCAACCTGTCTTGCGGGCGCAAGCACTGCCGCGCGATCCAGGGTGAGCCCGGGTACAGGTTACCCGCTGCCGAGTCATTCGCCAGAGCGACCAGGCTCAAATACCGTTTGATCAGTGGATGATTACCAGGCTTGGCCTGTAATCGAACGATGCCTTCTGTGGCTTCACCGGTTTTTTGCGCTTGCGGTGCGGTGAGTGAGTACATGCCTGCGCCAGCATGGGTATCGATGTACCGCAGGGGCGAGTCCTTGCGCGTGAGATAATCGAGGCACTGAATCAGGACCAGGTGTTTGAGCACATCGGCATGGTTGCCTGCGTGGAAGGCGTGTCGGTAACTGAGCATGGGGTACGGCTTTATGGAAACGGGTCGCGCAGTATAGGGGACAGGGGACCGGGCTGTCATGCCACCGGTTAGCCATCCAACCCGATTGTCACGCTGACGCTACACGCGAACCTGCCCCTGTGGTTGAAAATACAGGCTGGGAGCCCTGATTTACCCGGCTTTCCTTTTGATTTTACAGGTGTACAAGGTAGAATCGCCGGGATTTTTTATCTTAGCCCCTTGCAATCGGGTAAGGTTGCGGGGCATCAAAACGACAAGAAGTGACCGGCCATGCCGTCAACACTTCGGGCGTCCTCACTGACGCAACGATCAACAATAAAAAATCAAACATTGATCGAGCTTCCAATTCTCGAGCGTGATCACGACCAGCCAGACGAACCGGGTACCAACAGGGTTGACCAATCTCTATCCCTGACTACCCGTTATTGTACAGCGGCTATCACCGACCGGAACCTTATCCCTCGGGCCGGCGGTGTGTTTACAGAATTGGACAGCGCGATCACTTGATGCGACCAGTTGCCGCAGAGTGACGGTTGAAGACTGAATGTGGGAGGGTTAATGGGATCCATCATCGAAGTACAGGGCGTATCGAAAGCCTTTGGCGGCTTGCACGTCATTAATGACTGCTCCATCGCCGTTGAAGAAGGTTCGATCACTGGCCTGATTGGCCCCAACGGGGCTGGTAAATCAACCTTGTTCAACCTGATCGCCGGTGCGTTTCCGGTTGACCAGGGCACCATCACGCTGGCGGGCGAAAACATCACCAACCTGCCGTCCAACGTCCTGTTTGAAAAAGGCCTGCTGCGAACGTTTCAGATTGCACAGGAATTCACGCACATGTCGGCGCTGGAGAACCTGATGATGGTGCCGCCCAATCAGCCGGGCGAGAACATCTTCAATACCTGGTTCCAGCCCGGCAAAGTGCGCGACTTTGAAACCGGCGTCCGCCAAAAAGCCATGGAAGTGATCGACTTCATCGGCCTGGATCATGTCAAGAACGAACTGGCTGGCAATCTCTCTGGCGGACAGAAAAAACTGCTGGAACTGGGCCGCACCATGATGGTTGATGCCAAGGTCGTACTGCTCGACGAAATTGCGGCCGGTGTAAACCGCACCCTTCTGCAAGACCTGGTGGGCAATATCAAGCGCCTGAACCAGGAAATGGGCTACACCTTTCTGGTGATTGAACACGACATGGACATGATCGCCGAGCTGTGTGACCCGGTAATCGTACTCGCCCAGGGCAGTGTCATGGTCGAGGGCACCATTGAGGAAATTCGCAATAATCCCCAGGTGATTGAAGCCTATTTTGGCAGTGATCCGAACGAGGCCGGAGCGTAATATGGCACTGATTGAATGCAAAAACATTCACGCCGGTTACGGCGGCATGAACATCCTCAATGGCGTCAACATGGCCATTGAATCCAGTGAGATTGGCGTGATCGTCGGCCCCAACGGCGCCGGTAAATCAACCACCCTGAAAGCCATTTTCGGCTTGCTCAACGTCAGTGAAGGCAGCATCGAACTGCGAGGCGACAACATCACCAACCTGTCTCCCGATAAACTGGTGCACAAGGGCATGGGTTTTGTCCCTCAGGAGCACAATGTCTTCGTCAGCATGACGGTAGAGGAAAACCTGGAAATGGGTGCCTTTATCCGGCGCGATGATTTCAACTACATGCTCGAACGCGTCTACAGCTTTTTCCCTGACCTGAAAGACAAACGCAGACAACCGGCCGGCGAATTGTCGGGCGGTCAGCGTCAGATGGTCGCCATGGGTCGCGCCTTAATGGTTGAACCCAGCCTGCTGTTGCTCGATGAACCGACGGCCGGTCTGTCCCCGCTGTACATGAACGAGATTTTCGAGCGGGTGATCGCCATCAATGAAAGCGGTGTTGGCGTGCTGATGGTGGAACAAAACGCCAAGCAAGCGTTGCGCATTGCACACAAGGGGTTCGTACTGGCAGCGGGCAAGAACCGCTTTACCGATACAGGCCAAAACCTGCTGAACGATCCGGAAGTGGCGAAAAGCTTCCTGGGTGGCTGACGGTTAATAGGAGTCCGTTGTGAACGAGTTTATTTTCTTTTTTAACAGTGTGGTTATCAACGGCGCAGTGATTGGCTCGATCTACGCCATGGGTGCCATTGGTGTCACCCTGGTGTTTGGCATTCTGCGCTTTGCCCATTTTGCCCATGCCGACATGATGACACTGGGCGCTTTTCTGGTATTGATCCTGACGGCGCTTTTCCCGGCCGTCGGCCCGGCTATCGGGTTACCCACCGCTTTTGTCATGATGCCCGTTGCCATGGTGGCTACGGCCTTTATCGCCGTGGGCATCGACAAGTTGTTCTACAAAAAGCTGCGGGAAAACAACGTCAAACCGGTCGTCATGGTGATGGCATCGGTTGGCGTTACGCTGATGCTGCAGGGGCTGATCCGCTTTTTCGCCGGTACCGGCACGCAGAGCCTCTACATTGATGATCGCAAGGCGATCTTCCGCATCGACCTGCCATTTGAATCGGCTTCGCGCAATCTGGTGGTCACCGAACCTCAATTGTTGCTGTTTCTGTTTCTGGCATTTGCCGTCATTGCGTTGCACCTGTTCCTGAATAAATCGCGGCTGGGCAAAGCCATGCGCGCCATGTCGGATAATCCGGATCTGGCTAAGGTCTCCGGCATCAACACCAACACCGTCGTCGGTGTCACCTGGATCATCGCCGGTGCACTGGCCTGTGCGGCTGGCACCTTGCTGTCACTGGACGTAACGTTGAAGCCTGACCTGAGTTTCATGATTTTGCTGCCCATATTTGCGGCGGCCATTGTTGGTGGCGTCGGCAGTCCTTACGGCGCATTGGCAGGCGGCTTTGTGGTTGGCCTGACGGAGACGCTGGCAGTATTCAACTGGACCTTCGTACTGCGCCCACTGGAGCGAGCCATCCCCGCGCTGGACTTGCCCAATACCCTGGCGTTTGTGCCCACCGAGTACAAAATCACCATTCCGTTTTTCATCCTGTTGGCGATTCTAATCTGGCGACCAACCGGCCTGTTTAAAGGGAAGATCATCTGATGCAACTGCCAAAGAAAGACATCATCCTGTTCAGCCTGTTGGCTGCTTTGATTCTGATCGTATTTGCCTCTCAGGGCTCTGCTTACAGTGTTCGGGTGCTAGCTGAAGCCAGCTGCTATGCCATTCTGGCCCTGGGCCTGACCATTCAATGGGGTTATGCCGGCCTGTTCAACGCGGGCATCATGGGGTTCGTCGCCCTCGGTGGCTTTATAACCATGTTGTTCAGCTTCCCGACCAACGACGACTTCTGGAGCACCGACCTGCCCGGCCAACTCGGCGGCGTTGGCCTCAAGGCGTTGCTGTCGATCGCCATCGTGTATGGCCTTACCCAACTGAAGCGTTTCGGCGTTAGCAAGAAGGTTCGCTTGCCGCTTATCATTATTGCTTCCGCGATTCTGTATCTTTGGGTCGTCACCTCACTGGGGCCAGTGGCCGAAGCCATTGAGTCCGAAGCCGGATTCATCGGCGGTTTTGGCTTGCCAGTCTGGGTCGGCTGGCTGGTTGGTGGTGCCATTGCAGGCGGTATTGCTTATTTCATCGGCCACATCTGCCTGGGCTTGCGCAGTGACTATCTTGCCATTGCGACGCTGGGTATTGCCGAAATCATCAAGGCGTTTCTCAAGAATGCCGACTGGCTGACCCGGGGTACACTGACGGTATCGCCCCTGCCCTGGCCAGTGCCACAAGCCGGAGACATCGGCTTTATTGCAGCCCGGGCAGCCTATCTGTCGGTCACCGCGGTAATGATTGCGGTCATCTACTTCCTGCTGTACCGCGCTTATAATGCCCCCTGGGGCCGCACCATGCGCGCCATCCGCGACAACGAGAACTCCTCGGCCGCCATGGGCAAAGACGTCAACCGTCGACGCCTGGAAGTCTTTATTCTGGGCTCCGTGCTGATGGGCATTGGCGGTGCTGCTCTGGTCACCTTTAACGGCATTTTTGACCCCAGTGGCTTCCTGCCTCTGAACCACACCTTTCTTGTCTGGGTGATGGTGATTCTGGGTGGCGCCGGCAACAATAAAGGCACCATTTTTGGCGCGGTGTTTATCTACATCATCTGGACCATGTCAGAACCCGCGGCGCTGTTCCTGATCGACATGGCGCGCCAGTTGGGCACCGCCTGGTTTGAGTGGCAGCCACCCGGTGACCTCGACAGCCGAGCGCTTCAGGCACGGGTATTCGTGATCGGACTGACCATCAGCCTGGTGCTGCGTTACGCCCCCAAAGGGCTGTTTCCAGAGAAAGTGGCGCATCACGCCTGATCTGATGAACGCAGGTCCTAAAGGGAGCTTTCAGCTCCCTTTTTTGTGTCCGCCTGTCAGAGTCACGTAAACTATTGCAGCCGAATAACAGACAACGCTACTGAGCACTCCATGACTCTCTCGAACTGGCCAAAAACCACAGGCGACATTTCCTTCTGGTATCAGGATATCGGTGGCTTCCCGCCATCCAGACCGGCGCTTGAGGGCGATACCACAGCCGATGTCTGTATTGTTGGCGCAGGCTACACCGGCTTGTGGACGGCCTATTACCTCAAGAAAGCCAAACCGGATTTGAATGTCATCATTCTCGAAGCCGAGTTCGCCGGATTTGGCGCATCAGGGCGTAACGGTGGCTGGCTGACAGGTGGCTTTGCCTGGGATCATGAAAGATACCTGAGTAACGGTGATGCAGCGGGTGTTCGGGCCATGGTTGATGCGATGGGGTCCAGCGTCGATGAAATTCTGTCTGTGGCATCGGCCGAGGGCATAGACGCCGATATCCATCGCACCTGCGAATTGCTGATCGCCACCAATCCGGCGCAGCTGCACCGCATGAACGCTGAAATTGAACACCGAAAGACCTGGGGCGAAGCGGGCCGGATTCGGGCACTGCGCCAGGAAGACGTTACCGCTCGAATCTCGATACCCGGCGCACTGGGCGCGATGGAAATCGATAACGTTGCCCGCATTCAACCTGCCAAACTGGTGCAGGGGCTGGCTCGGGTGGTTGAAGGTCTGGGTGTGCGAATCGCCGAGCAAACGAGGGTTAACGCTCTGGAGCCAGGCACCGCTGTAACCGACAAAGGACGCGTTACAGCACCCACCATTCTGCGAGCCACCGAAGGTTTTACGGCCACGTTGGCCGGCTCGGAACGGGACTGGCTGCCCCTCAATTCAGCCCAGATTGTCACCGAACCCTTACCGCCCGATGTTTGGGAACAGATTGGCTGGAACGGCCGTGAGATCGTAGGTGATTTCGCCAACGCCTACTGTTATTGCCAGCGCACTCGTGAAGGCCGAATCGCGGTTGGCGGCCGTGGCCTGCCCTATCGTCTGGGCAGTAAAATTGACCACCGCGGCACGCCTGACTCCGACACCATTCGCCACCTGATCCGAATTCTGAACCGGCACTTCCCGGCAGCCAGTAAGGCTCGTATTGACCACGCCTGGTGCGGTGTATTGGCGGTACCCCGCGACTGGTGTGCCACCGTCGGGCTGGACCCGAAGACCGGCCTCGGCTGGGCCGGCGGGTATGTCGGCGTGGGCGTCTCTACGTCTAACCTGGCCGGACGCACGCTCTGTGATCTCACTCTGGGCCGGGACACCGACCTGACCCGTCTACCCTGGGTTGGTCGCCGGGTTCGGCGATGGGAGCCAGAGCCTCTGCGTTGGCTCGGTGTCAGAGGCATGTACGCCCTCTACAATGCGGCCGATCACCACGAAGCCAAAGGCGGGCTGGCACCTTCAAAACTGGCGACGCTGGGCGACTGGCTCACCGGACACTAAACCGACTCGGGCACCGACTCGCGGCCGGGATACACCAGCCGCTCGAGACTCAGCGCCTCATCCAGTTCCGCCTTTTGCATCAACCCCTCGGCCAAAACCAGATCCCTGACGCTGTGTCCTGTGGCCAATGCCAGACTGGCCAGGCGGGTTGCATTGTCATAGCCGATGTAAGGGTTCAACGCGGTAATGACACCGATAGAAGCATTAACTTGCGCAAGGCAATGCGCCCGGTTGGCCGTAATGCCTTCGATGCACAGGGTGCGCAGCATATCCATGGCCCGACGCAGCAGGCGCATTGAATCGAACAGTTTATAGGCAATCAGCGGCTCCATCGCATTCAATTGCAACTGCCCGCTTTCGGCCGCCATGGTGATGGCCAGGTCATTGCCGATCACCTGATAAGCGACCTGGTTTACCGCCTCGGGAATCACCGGGTTTACCTTGCCGGGCATGATGGAGGAGCCTGGCTGACGGGCTGGCAGATTGATCTCACTGAACCCGGCCCGGGGGCCGCTCGACAACAGGCGCAAGTCGTTACACATCTTCGACAGCTTGATCGCCAGCCGTTTGGTCATGCCGGAAAACAACACGAATGCGCCCATATCCGAGGTGGCTTCAATCAGATCATTCGCCAGCCGCATCGGGTGCCCGCACAGTCGCGACAAATGGGCCACCGCCAGCAGCGCATAGTCCGGGTGGGCATTCAGACCGGTGCCGATGGCCGTGCCACCGAGGTTCACTTCCCGCAGCAGATCAAACAGGCCGGCAATGCGATCGATGTCTTCACCCAGGGTGGTGGCAAAGGCGCCAAATTCCTGGCCCAGTGTCATCGGTACCGCATCCTGTAACTGGGTACGGCCCATTTTCAGGACATCGGCAAACTCATCGCGCTTGTCGGCCAGCGCATCCCGCAGCAATGCCAGGCTATCGACCAGCTCTGCGTGCGACAATTGCAAGCCCACCCGAATCGCCGTGGGGTAGGCATCATTGGTCGACTGGGACGCATTGACGTCGTTATTGGGATGCAGGTGCTGGTATGCGCCTTTTGCATGACCGAGCCATTCCAACCCCAGATTGGCAATGACTTCGTTGGCGTTCATATTGGTGGACGTACCGGCACCGCCCTGAATCATATCGACAATGAACTGGTCATGATGCTGCCCGGCCACCAGTTGATCACAGGCCGCGCTGATCGCCTGAAACCGTCTCTCCTCAAGCAACCCGAGTTCCGCATTGGCCGCAGCGGCGGCTTTTTTAACCATGGCCAGCCCAATGATGAGCTTGGGGAAGTGAGCCAGTGTTACGCCCGACAGATCAAAGTTTTCGGCGGCGCGTAACGTCTGAATGCCATAGTAGGCCGCGGCCGGGACGGTCCGTTGACCAAGCAGGTCGCGTTCCAGGCGCGTTGGCTGAGGGGATTCAGGGGCAGTGCGAATGGCGGTGGTGTTCTGCGTTGGCAGCATGGTGGTTTTCTCTGTCCTCCGGTGTGTCCGGCTTGCCACATTGGCGACCGGAGAACGCATTGTGCCGCTTCGCAGGGTTCGCCGACCAATGCCGTTTTCAGCTATAGTATGCAAATATTGCATACCATGGAGCTGAGATGGACTTCGAAACACGCTGGCTGGAGGACTTTATTGCCCTGGCCGATACCCTGAGCTTTTCCCGCGCGGCGGAGCGACGCTTTGTGACTCAGCCAGCTTTCAGTCGACGCATTAAAGCGCTGGAAACCACACTGGCGGTTCCCCTGGTAGACCGTTCAACAACCCCGGTGCGCCTGACCGACGAAGGCCAGCTGTTTCTTCTGACGGCGCGAACCGTGATGTCTCAGTTGCGCGAAACCGTCAGCCGATTGCGCGGGCTGGATGCCAACCAGCAAGCCACGCTGCGTGTAGCCGCCGCACACTCCCTGGCCTTCTCTTTCTTCCCCGACTGGATGACCGAGCATCGGGATGTGATGAATAACCTGAACATGCGCCTGGTGGCAATGAACGTTGAAGAAGCCTTGCATGCCCTGCGCGAAGGCCAGTGCGATTTACTGCAAATCTATTACGACTCGTACGCCACTCTGCAACTCGACGCCAATACCTTTCCCTCCATTACCCTGGGCCACACACGCCTGGTTCCGGTGTCTGTCCCCTTGCCAGGCACCGACCAGCCACGCTATTCACTCGACCGTGAAGGCCAGGATGAAATTCCGTTGCTGGCCTATACACCCGGCGCGTTTCTGGGCCGCACACTGAGGCTGATGTTAAAACAGGATCCGATCCGATTGCGGCTAAAAACTGTCTACGACACGGCCATGGCGGAGGGACTAAAAGGCATGGCATTAACCGGCGCCGGCATCGCCTGGGTACCGGAGCTATGCATTCGACGGGAGTTGCGAGAGGGTGAACTGGTCATCTGCGGGGCAGAGCGCTGGCATGCGCCACTGGAGATCCGGCTGTATCGATGTGCGCTGGTTCGGAACCCATCGGTAAACCGGCTTTGGCAGCGATTGGCCGCCCAATAAAAAAACCGGCCAAAAAGCCGGTTTTAACGATCACAGTCGCTATTCGTGGAGCAGTAACCCGTTCGTTTTACTGGATTTCGCCCACTTCGACAAACGCACCGTTACGCACGGTCATTTCAACAATCACGCCAGGAACGTCACCGCTGTCATCGAATTCGTGCTGGCCGGTTGCGCCTTCGTAGTTGATGTCCTGACCCGCTGCCAGCAGACGCTTGGCTTTGCTCCACTCACCCGGCAGGATCACTTCGCCCGGCGCAGTCGCTACGCGGCGGACATGGTCGCTCAGGCCTTCACGGCTGTCTTCGCCCATTGATTCGATGGCCAGCGCAATAATGAAGGCGGCATCGTAAGACTGACCGGCAAAGGTCGCGTTCGGATCCAGCTCAACCGCTTCGGCCAACCCGGCAAACACAGCTGATCCTGGCAGATCCGGGGTGCCCGGCTTGGTAGCAATCATGCCTTCAAGCACATCGGCGCCCACAGCCCGGACCAGGCCGTCACCGACCATACCATCACCACCAACGTAAGTGACGAAGTTGCCACTCTCGTTCGCCTGACGCAGGATCGTCTGACCAGACCCGTCGGCATAGGCCAACACGACCAGGTTTTGTGAACCGGTAGACGCCAGAGAAGCAATTTCGGCACGGTAGTCGGCTTTGCCGTCTTCATGCGCTTCATTGGCCATGACCATGCCACCTTCGTTCTCATAGGCCGCCGCGAAGGCATCGGCCAGGCCCTTGCCATAGTCGTTGTTCACATAAGTGACCGCGGCATCGTTAATGCCTTTGGAGATCAGTAACCGTGCCAGAACTTCGCCCTGATAAGCGTCAGACGGCGGTGTACGGAAAACCTGATCATTATCATCCATCTCTGTAATCGCCGGCGAGGTGGACGCCGGTGAGATCATCACCACACTGGCAGGAATGCCTACGTTGTTGGCGGCGGCAATGGTCGCCCCTGAACACAGGGCACCGACGATCGCAGTCACATTTTCCGAGTTGATCAGTCGGTCGGCACCGTTGGTAGCGGCCGATGAGTCAACACAGGTGGTATCAGCGCTGGGCATGACCAGAATGTCACCATCCAGAATACCGCCCTGGCCGTTCACATGCCTGACGGCCAGACGCGCAGCGTCGTAAATGGGAGGTGTCAAACTTTCAATCGGGCCGGTAAAGCCACCCAGAAAGCCGATTTTTACTTCTTCAGCCTGTACGGCACCGACGAGTGCTGCAGCGGTTGCTACGCCCAAGAGTGTTTTTTTAATCATAGAGTTCTCTCTCGCTGTTATTATGTTTCCCAAAGGGACCACTTCATGTTGAGGATTTTTTGTCAGAAACACAAGCCTTCAAACGGCGCATAGGCCCGCATTGTCGGCTTTGTTCACTTTCTGTTCAGACATGACCTGCAATCCGGTGATCGCGTGAGCTGTGCACAGTGCCAGTCTTGTTCTTGTTGTTAGACGGTATTGTTTCACTGCGCCATCGCAGCTTCTCCTATTTTTCAAGCGACATCACCCCTGACCAAAGAAAAAGCTTTACGATGCATTGTAAAGCCACGGTTCCAACTCAGGGAAAGAAGCCATTGGTCAGGAAAAAGGCCACCCAGAACCGCACGTCCTCATCGTTCATGATGAAGGTATGACCTGCCTCTGCCAGACGGAAGCCATCGGCCTCGCTCAGGCGGGCACTGGCCACCGATACCTTGCCATCATGATCACCCTGAAACAGAACATTGAACCAGGGGTCGCTGGAGCGGGTTCCGGTGATCACGCCCACGGGCACATTAATGGGATCCAGCTGGTTCACCAGCGCCTCGTCATCGGTCGACAGTTCCAGCGCCGCAGGGCCCATAATCCACTGAAACCAGGCCTGGTCTCCCAGGGCATCGATCACTTCACTGCCGTGGTTGGGCGGGCTCAGCATCACTACCCGCCCCTGCCCCGGCAGATCCGCACGCTGCAGCCAGTAACGGGCCAGTATGCCGCCAAGTGAATGGGTCACCAGATGAACGGTGTCGTAACCCTGCCGGTTTACCCGCTCCACCGCGTTCGCAACGTAGGCCGACAACTCCGGGACGGTCTCCTTTCGGCTTGGGTATTCCTGATTACAGGTGGCAAAGCCTGCCTCCTGCAGAGCACCCGCCAGCCTGGCCATGGACCTATCGGTTCGGCCCAGTCCATGCACCAGTACCACAACCTGATCGCCCTCGCCTTCCACGGTGCACAATTCCTCCTGTTCCGGCACCATCAACCCGGCGTCGATGCGCACATCGGCCAGACTTACGCGCCAATCTAGATGCGGCCCGGTGCTGCGACCGGTTGTGCCCACCGCTGCGATCAATTCACCCTGTTCAACCTGATCGCCCACACTGACATGCACACCGGATAAATGCAGAAAGCTGGACGTCAGCCCCATACCGTGGTTCAGCAACACCGTGCCACCGCTGAAATACAAATCCGGTTCTGCCAGCGTCACAACGCCGGAGGCTGGCGCGTATACCGGTGTGCCAGTGGGTACCGCAACATCAATGCCCCAGTGCGGCGCTGAAGGCGTGCCGTTCAGAATACGCTGGCTGCCATAGACCCCGGAGATTCGCCCATAGGCGGGCCAGACAAAAGGCTCAAGCCAGCCTTCACTGTCGACCCGGCGAGCACGGGCTGCTTTGACGCGTTCCGCTTCGGCCAGTATGCGGGCAAGCTGTTCTTCAGGCGGGGTCACCCGCGACGGATCCAGACCATCGACGCGCTGAATTCGATAGTCCCGCCCTTCAATGTCCAGCTGAAACCGCTGCTCTGCCTGCCCGGGCACATTCACCGATAACGGGTACTCGCCCTCCATCATACGCTCGAAACCCAAAATGAAGCGGCCCTCAGCGTCGACCGGTACAGACTGTCCGGCGAACCTTATATGGCTTTCGGGCTCGGCCCGGCCGACAAAATAGCCACCGCCCTGCAGTACACCATACCCTTCCGGCAGGGCCCAGGCTGGCCTCGTCAGCAAGCAACACAGAGCGGCAGCAATCAATGGCAGGAGGCTGCGGCGAAGGCTTCGCCAGTCGATGCGCATCGGGACCTGATGCAGGTCATTACCCAAGGTAGCTCTCATCTTATATACTCATTTTCAGGTTCACGACTTGCCGAACTCCGGCATGCTAATGGCGCGCTGAATCTGCGTCAGTCTGTAGGCGTCAGCACGATCTATCTTACACACTATTGGCTCCCTGTTGGGCCCGCCATCAAACCGGTTAAGGATTCAACTCCATGGCTGTAGTTCCGGTGCTTGTTATTAATTCCGGCAGTTCATCGCTCAAATTTTCGCTGTTCGACATGACCACCGGCAACGACATTTTGTCGGGGTCAGTCGATCGACTCAACACGCGCAATGCCGAACTGAACTGGCATCAAGCCCAAAAAAAACACACCACTCCCCTGCCCGACCAGGGTCACTCGGGAGCCTTGCAGGCGGTCAACAACCTCGTCACCCGCCTTAGTTTGAAAGAGCCTCTGGCGGGCATCGGCCATCGGGTTGTACACGGTGGTGAAACCTTTACCGATTCTGCCCGGATCACCGAGGCTACCCTGCACGGCATCGAAACCTGCGCCAATCTTGCCCCCCTGCACAACCCGGCCAATGTGCTGGGCATTCAGGTGATGCAGGCCTTGTATCCATCGGTACCTCAGGTAGCTGTTTTTGATACGGCTTTTCACCAGTCGCTGGACCCGGAAGCCTTTCTCTATGCCGTGCCAATGAAACTCTACCGGGAGCAGGGCGTTCGACGTTACGGGTTTCATGGCACCAGTCACAAATACGTAGCGCAACAGGCGGTGCAACAACTGGCGTTGAACCCCGAGTCGCATGCCATTATCACGGCTCACCTGGGTAACGGCTGCAGTGCAACCGCAATTTCCGACGGGTTTTCGATTGACACCACCATGGGGATGACCCCCCTTGAAGGGCTGGTCATGGGCACGCGCAGTGGCGATATCGACCCAGGCTTGCATGAATACCTGAGTGAGCAACTCGGTTGGAGCATTGCCGATGTAACCCAGATGTTGAACCGCGACAGTGGCCTGCTGGGACTGTCGGAACTGTCGAACGACATGCGCACGCTTACCGAAGCGGCAGCCGGCGGGCACCGTCAGGCGCGTCAGGCCATCGACGTATTCTGTTTCCGCCTGGCCCGCCAGATTGGCGGCCTGGCAGCCTCGCTTGGCCGGCTGGATGCCCTGATCTTTACCGGAGGTATCGGTGAAAACGCGGCGGACATTCGCGCTAATGTACTGCAACGCCTGGGTGTATTCGGGTTTGAACTCGACCATGACCTGAACATGGCGCATGGTGACAGCCGGGGCCAAATTTCAACAAGCAAAGGCCCGGTTGCTGCCGTCATTCCCACCCGGGAAGAATGGATGATCGCGCAGGACACCCTGCGGCTGATCAACGAAACCCCGACTAACTGAGTACCAGGGAGCGCCTGTGCAACATACTTTTTTCATGACAGCCATCGGTGCCGGTACCGGTCTGACCTCTGTGTGTCTGGGCCTGGTTCGGGCCCTGGATCAACTCGGCATTCGGGTGGCGTTCTGCAAACCCATCGCCCAGCGTTATGGCACGGACCCGGGGCCGGAACGATCGACACACCTGATCAACGCCACGCTCGGCCTGCATCCAGCCGCGCCGATCAGCCTGGCGACAGCGCAGCAGGCGTTATCTCAGAACAAGACGGATGATTTAATGGAAGACGTCATCCAGCTGTTTCAGCAATCGGCAGGCGAGGCGGATGTCGTCATCGTCGAAGGGCTGGTGCCGCTGGGTGATGAAAGCTACATCGGCAAGCTGAACGTGAACATGGCCCGGGCACTGGATGCCGACGTCATTCTGGTGGCCGCCAAAAACGCAGAAAGTACGGCGCAGTTGAACGAACGCATTCAGGTCAGCGCCAGCCTGTTTGGCGGCATCGACAACGCCCGGGTGATCGGCTGCATACTCAACAAGATCGGGGCGCCAGAGCCCGACTACCAGCAAATATTACCGAGTGAAGACGGCGAACAGCATCTGGCTATTCCTACCGACCCCGACAAGATCATCGCCTCGCTTCCGGTCTTTTCGAAGCCGTCGTTCCGGTTTCTGGGGGGTATTCGCTGGAATCCGCTGCTGGTAGCCCCCCGCACCCGGGATGTTGCCGACCATCTGCAAGCAACACTGCTCAATCGTGGTGAGCTGGAGACCCGCAGAGTTCAGGCCATCACGGTCTGCGCGCGAACCATGCGCAATATGCTGCATACCCTGAAAGCTGGGACCCTGGTGGTGACCCCGGGCGATCGCGAAGACATCGTTCTGGCCAGCTGCATGGCCGCGCTGAACGGCGTGCCCCTGGCAGGCCTGGTACTGACGGGCGGACTGAAGCTTGATGACGCCGTGATCGATCTGTGCCAGGCCGCCTTCGCCACCGGCCTGCCGATGATGGAAGTCAGTTCCAATACCTTCGTGACCGCCCAGCGGTTGAATGCCATGAATACCGAAGTACCGGTCGACGATGTCGACCGCATGGATGCCGTCATGAACGCGGTTGCGGCAGACCTTGACGGGGACTGGCTGGCCCAACGCGCCCGGGTTGGCCTCGAACCGAGACTGTCGCCTCCAGCCTTTCGCCACCGGCTGGTCGGTCGAGCCCGGCAAGCCAAAAAGCGCATTGTGCTGCCTGAGGGGGATGAACCCAGAACCGTGCAGGCGGCCATTGCCTGCCAGCAACGTGGCATCGCTCACTGTGTGCTGCTGGGCAAGCGTGACGACATAGAGCGCGTCGCCGCCAGCCGCAACCTGACATTGCCGCCGGACCTTGAAATCATTGACCCGGACCGGGCCCGCCCGCGTTACATACAACCCATGGTTGCCCTGCGTCAGCACAAGGGTCTGACGGCGCCAATGGCCGAAGCACAACTGGAAGATACCGTGGTACTGGCCACCATGATGCTGGCTGAAGGCGATGTGGATGGCCTGGTGTCCGGTGCGGTGCACACGACCGCCAATACCATTCGCCCGGCGCTGCAGCTGATCAAGACCAAAGCGGATGCCAGCCTGGTGTCGTCGGTATTTTTCATGCTGCTGCCCGACCAGGCGGTGGTCTATGGCGACTGTGCCGTTAACCCGGACCCGAATGCCGAACAACTGGCCGACATTGCCATTCAAAGTGGCGACTCGGCCCTGGCGTTCGGCATAGAGCCACGCATCGCGATGATCAGTTATTCCACCGGCGAATCAGGCTCTGGCGACGATGTGGAAAAGGTACGAGCGGCGACCAAACTGGCACAGTCAAAACGCCCGGACCTGCTCATCGACGGGCCTTTACAGTACGACGCCGCTTCAACACCCTCAGTCGCTAACAGCAAAGCCCCGAACAGCAAGGTGGCCGGGAAGGCCACGGTATTCATCTTCCCGGATCTGAACACCGGCAACACCACCTACAAGGCAGTTCAGCGCAGCGCCAATGTGGTCAGCATCGGCCCCATGCTGCAGGGGTTGAGCAAGCCAGTGAATGATCTGTCGCGCGGCGCCACGGTCGACGACATCGTCTACACCATCGCCCTGACTGCCGTGCAGGCCAACCAGCCCGGCTGAACGAGTCACCGGTTTCAAGAAATTGGCCGAATTGCCATTACCTGATCTATAAATTAGGTAGCGGTCATTCAAATGCGAATGACCTGGTATTACTTTTCCTTGGAGCCCGACTCATGACGTCCTGGACTATTCGCACCCGCCTGATGGTCGGGGTGGCGCTCAGCGTACTGGTGCTGGTCGCCATCAACGGCATTTACAACTACCAGCAAGCCCGGTCAGCACTGGTTGAGTCGGTATCCGACACGGTGCAACGCAGCGGCACCGGCACCCGCCGCTTTGTCAGTACCTGGCTGACCAGCAAGGCACAGGTGGTCGAGTCAGCCGCCCAGGCCATTGCCAACGCCCCGGACCCAATTCCGGTGCTGACGCAAGGCAACAACGCGGGTAACTTTCTTTATATGTACCTGGGTACCCGGGCCGGTGACATGATCATGTTTCCGGCGGAATCCCTACCCGATGACTACGACCCCCGCACCCGGCCCTGGTTTATTCAAGCTCAGGAGGAACAACAACGCATTGTTACCGCCCCCTATATTGATGCGTCTTCTGGGGATCTGGTGATGAGTTTTGCCCAACCGGTGGGCGCTAATGTGCTCGCTGCCGACGTAGCCCTGACTGATATCGTTCAGGAAGTGCTGGGGGTTGAACTGGGCGAATCGGGTTATGCGGCACTGGTCGATGGCGCCAACCAGTTTCTGGTTCACCCAGACGAAAACCGGCTCGGAGAGAATCTCAATGACTTGATCGGCAATGCCCAACTGACTACAACCACCGCTGGGGTTTCCGTCAATGGTGAAGGCTGGCTCAGTGCCGCCTACCCGATTGAAGGCAGCGACTGGCAGGTCGTTTTAATGGTTAGAAGCAGTGAGGCCTTCGCCGGACTTGGCGCTCTGGCACTCAGCAACACCCTGGTATCTGCCCTGACCATCCTGATCGTGACCATCGTTTCCGGATTTCTGATTTCCTATCTGCTGCGACCCCTGGCCGGGCTCGATTCAGCCATGTCTGATATCGCCCAGGGCGAAGCCGACCTGACACGCCGGCTTACTGTGGTCCGCGACGATGAGATCGGCTCACTCAGCCAATCGTTCAATCAGTTCGTTGAATCGGTGCATCAACTGGTGTCGGAAAGCCTGGGCTATTCCCATGAGCTGGAAACCCTGTCGGATTCCTCACGCAGGAATGCCAAGGCCAATAACGATGCCATTCAGTTGCAGCAGAGCGAAATCAGTCAGGTAGCCGCTGCCATCAACGAAATGTCGTCGACCTCGGCCGAGGTGGCACAAAACGCCGGAGATACCGCCGAAGCGGCTCAGAAAGCCTCGACTGAAGGCCAGAACGGCATGGGAAATGCCGCCGAGAATCGCCAGCGCATGGGTAAGCTGACCGGGCAGATCGACACCGCCACCGGTGTTATCGGCAAACTGGACGAGCAGGCACTGGAGATCAACACCATTCTGTCGACCATTCAGAACATCGCCGAGCAAACCAACCTGCTGGCTCTGAATGCCGCCATTGAGGCGGCTCGCGCCGGAGAACAGGGGCGTGGTTTTGCCGTGGTTGCCGATGAAGTGCGGGCTCTGTCACAACGCACGCACCAGGCCACCGGCGAGATTCAGACCATGATTGAAACCCTGCAAGAGCAAACCCAACAAGCCGTATCAATCATGAACAGCAGCAAAACTCTGACCGACGAAACCGCCAGCAGCGCCCAGCAGGTAACCCACAGCCTGTCTGTTATTGCCGAATCGATAGAGGACATTTCTTCCCGGGCACAGAGCATTGCGGAGGCTTCTCGCGAGCAAAACATCGCGACAGAAGAGATCAGTCGCATCGCCACGGCCATTCAGGATGCCTCCAATCAATTGGCCGACAACGTCGATCAGGCAACCGCCCAGTCGGACGAGCTGCATGGCGTCAGCCGCAAAATCCGGCAGAATTTGTCGCGTTTCAAGGTTTAAGACTCAGAGTTGTCGGCTGAATAAAACGGAGCCGGTGCCTTCAAGGTGGGCACCGGTTCTCAGAATAGGGTACATTCAGAAGCACAGAGTCACCGCTGACGGAGCCCTCATGAAAGCCGTATTCCTCGACGCCGCCACCTTCCCCGACGAACTAACTCTGACACCACCAGACGCCGTAACCGACTGGCAAAGCTTCGACAAAACGTCACCCGAACAGCGCCTCGAACGCTTGCAGCAGGCCGACATCGCCCTGGTCAACAAGGTGGTGCTGGATGCGCCCCTGCTGGCGCAGCTTCCCGACCTCAAATGCATTGGCGTAACAGCCACCGGCACCAACAACGTTGATCTGGAGGTCTGCCGGGTCCGGGGCATTGCCGTGTTCAATGCCACCGGTTACGCCGTTGACGCTGTGGGTGAACATTGCATCATGATGATACTGGCATTGGCCCGAAACCTGAAGGCCTACCTCAGAGATGCCGACAACAAAGGCTGGAGCCAGAGCCCGTTTTTCTGCAACCGCATCGCTCCGATCAATACCCTGAGCGGCAAGCGCCTGGTGATTGTTGGCAAAGGTGACCTGGGTACGGCTGTTGCGACCCGGGCTCAAGCCCTCGGGCTCTCGGTGACTTACGCTGAACGGCCTGGGGCAGAGACGGTCAGGCCGGGTTATACCGCCTTCGAAACGGCGCTGTCGTTAGCCGACATACTGAGTTTGCATAGCCCGCTGACCGACCAGACCCGGGGCATGATCAACCAACACACGCTGAGCCTGATGCAGCCGCACGCCCTGCTCATCAACAGCGGCCGGGGCGATCTGGTGGTTGAATCCGATTTACTGGATGCCCTGACCCGGGGCGTCATTGGCGGGGCGGCGCTGGATGTGGCCAGCAGTGAACCACCCCCGCCAGACCACATCATCTGGCAAGTGGCGGCCCTGCCGAACGTCATTGTAACGCCCCATGTCGCCTGGTCTTCAGATGGCGCCATGGCCCGTCTGCTGCGCCAGTTGGAGGAAAAACTGAATCGCTGGGCCCGGCAGGAACCCGGCGCACTGGACGACTCGCTGACCCACGACAGTTAATAACTCAATTTCTGGAGTTCGGGAACCTTGGGTGCCTGTCGTTCGCGTCGGATACCGGTGGTGCCTCTGCGGGGTCGGCGTGAATCCATCCATGGAGCCTAGACCGCAGAGGCACCACCGGCACCCGCCGCTAGTACTGTGCGAACTCCGTAACTTGGGTTATGAATCAGGCTGCTTCTTGCTGGTGGCCATCTCCGGCTTGTGAGCCAGCTCACAGGCTGTAAAAAAAGCCCCATCAGTGACCTACATTCATCGCACTCATTTCCCTCCAGACTAAGCGATACGGGGGTTTTGGCGTATAATCCCTCTTATTACCGCTGGACCAGCCTCTGTGTGAAATGGATTCCCGGACATGAGTGTCATCGATTTAATCAAAGAAAAGAAAGA
Organism: Saccharospirillum alexandrii; assembly: GCF_004000275.1. Lineage (GTDB taxonomy): Bacteria > Pseudomonadota > Gammaproteobacteria > Pseudomonadales > Natronospirillaceae > Saccharospirillum > Saccharospirillum alexandrii. Next base: position 245,152 of record NZ_RCIP01000001.1, on the reverse strand, counting down.
ACGCCTGAGTCAGAACCAGGCGGAATTCAGGGAGCTTATTGCGCCGCAATGGCGCGAGTACTGGAACGAACTCTGGCAAAGCGCCCGCAATCACGAGTGGGTCAACTGGGTTCTGGACCAGGATCGCAAACCGGTCGATACCCCACAGGATTCACTGACAGAATGCGACAACCCGCGCGCTGAGGCCATGCGCCAGACCTTGCTGAGCCAGTTGGGTGATGTCGTCTATGAGGGCGAGTGGCTGACTCTGGAACAAGACCGTATCAACGCCTTTGCCGAGGTGACCGAAGACCAGCAGTGGATTCACACCGACCCGGCGCGGGCTGAACAGGAATCTCCGTTCAGGGCCACCATCGCCCATGGGTTTCTGACCCTGTCGATGATTCCCAAACTGACCAACTCGGTCGACCCGGCCAATCCGCCCTACCCTGGCGCGAAAATGGTGGTCAATCTCGGCCTGAACAAGGTGCGTTTTCCCTACCCGCTAAAAGCAGGCAGCCGGGTACGGGCTACCAAGAAGATCGTCGCGGTTGAAGTAGTGCGTCGCGGGCTGGAAGTCACGGAAGAAGTCACCGTCAATATCGAACACACCCGACGCCCAGCCTGTGTGGCTGAAACCGTGGTTCGCCTGGTCTACTAAGTCAAGTTCCGGAGTTGGGGACGTTGGGTGCCTGTGGTCCGCGCCGGTTACCGGTGGTGCCTCTGCGGGGCCGGCGTAAATCCGTCCATGGAGCCTAAACCGCAACATCCATGTTGCGGGCTTCCCCGCAGAGGCACCACCGGTAACCGGCACTCGCATTATGCGAACTCCAAAACTTAAATTAGTTAAAGACTCCACTGTCCAAAGCTAACCCGATCCCGGTTCCCCATATCCTGCACAGTTGCTACTGAGCCATAGCCTTGGCTTTCAAAACACGCTCTGACTGCCTTGCCCTGGGTCCAGCCATGCTCCAGAAACAACCAGCCACCTGGCGCGAGAACCCGTCGCCCCTGCTCAATCAGAATTCGAATATCGGCCAGTCCATCCTCGGCGGCAACCAGAGCAGACCGAGGTTCAAAGCGCACATCGCCTTGCTGCAAGTGAACATCATCGGCGGCGATGTAAGGAGGATTCGATACCAGCAGATCCAGGCTGTGATCCGCCAATGTATCGCACCAGTGGCTTTGACCCACAGTCACTGGCAAACCCAGTTGGTGCGCATTCTCTTGCGCCAGGGCCACGGCATCCGGTTGAACATCAAAAGCGCTGATGCTCCAGCCAGGTCGTTCACTGGCCAGCGCCAGTGCAATGGCACCCGTTCCGGTGCCCATATCGGCCACTCTTAGGGATGGTTGGTCAAAGCGACTCAGAATAGCCTCGACCAGCGTTTCGGTATCCGGCCTGGGAATCAGGGTGCTGGCATTAACCTTGAACGGCAGAGACCAGAACTCGCGCGTACCGAGAATATGAGCGACTGGTTCACCGGCTAGTCGGCGGCGCACGAGGTCTTCAAAGCGGTGCTGCTGGTCATCGCTCAGTTCCCGTTCGGGCCAGGTAAAAAGCCAGGTCCGGCTTTTATCGAGCACAAAGGTGAGCAACAGATCGGCATCGAGCGCTTCCAGGCCCTGTTGTTGCGCCCATTGCTGGGCCTGGCGCACCTGATTCAGGCTGGAGTCTGACATGGGTGAGGGTTCCTGTAGGGTCAGCGCAGATCAGGACTGCGACATATCAGCCAGAAGTTGTGCCTGATGTTCCTGCACCAGCGGGTCCACTACCTGGTCCAGCGCGCCCTGCATTACTTCATCGAGCTTGTAGAGCGTTAAATTGATGCGGTGGTCGGTAATGCGCCCTTGCGGGAAGTTGTAGGTACGAATGCGCTCGGAACGATCGCCACTGCCAACCAGGCTGCGCCGGGTATCGGCCTGTTCACGAGCGGCGGCACTGGATTGGGCATCCATGATCTTGGCGGCCAGCAGCGACATGGCCCGGGCCTTGTTCTTATGCTGAGAGCGTTCGTCCTGGCATTCCACCACAATGCCGGTGGGCAGGTGCGTCAGACGCACCGCCGAATCGGTTCGGTTAACGTGCTGACCGCCCGCGCCCGAGGCGCGGTAAGTGTCGACCCGCAAATCACCCTTGTCGATCTCGACGTCGGCCAGCTCATCGGCTTCAGGCATCACCGCTACGGTGCAGGCCGAGGTGTGTATGCGCCCCTGGCTCTCGGTTTCCGGGACGCGCTGAACGCGGTGGGCACCGGATTCAAACTTGAGATGCGAATACACCTGGTCACCGCTGATGCGGCTGATGATTTCCTTGAAACCACCGTGCTCGCCTTCACTGGCCGACAACACTTCAAGACGCCAGCCCATGCGTTCCGCATATCGACCGTACATCCGGTGCAGGTCACCGGCAAACAGGGCGGCTTCGTCACCACCGGTGCCGGCCCGCACTTCAAGAAAGACGTTACGTCCATCGTTCGGGTCTTTGGGCAGCAGCAAAATCTGCAGTTCATCGGTCAATTGTTCCAGGCGCTCTTCGCCTTGTTTTACTTCGTCGCGGCCCATGTCGCGCATCTCGGGGTCGCTGTCGTCCAGCAACTGGCGTGCATCGTGAATATCGCGCTCAACGCCCTCATAGCGCGCAAAGCAGCCAACGACGTCTTCAAGCTCCGCATATTCCTGGGAATACTGACGGAACCGAGTCTGATCGGTGATCACCTCGGGTTGGGAGAGCAGACGTGCCAGTTCGTCATAGCGTTCTGTCAATTCAGACAGCTTCTGGCGGATGGAGTCTTTCATAGACGCTTGGGTGCCTTATAAATCAAACAGACGCGAAGCCCAGTCACTGGCTTCCTTGTCATCACCGTCCCCATGGGCCTTGCGCAAGGCCACCGTGGGGGCGTGGAGTAATTTGTTGGTCAGCCCCCGGGCCAGTTGCTCGACCACCCGTTGGGCGTCGACACCCTGTTCCAGAGCTCGCCGGGCTTTTTCCAGCTCGACGTCCTTCAAGGCTTCGGCCTGGTGACGCAGAGCGCGAATGGTGTCAGCCGCCTGGCGTTCTTTCAACGACTGACTGAATGCATCGGTCGAACGGGCGATGATGTCCATCGCTTCGCGGGCGGCTTCCTGCCGGCTGCGTACGTTGGCTTCGATGACGGTTTTGAGATCATCCACCGTGTATAGATAGACGTCTGACAGATCCCCCACTTCACTCTCGATATCCCGCGGGACAGCGATGTCGACCATGAATACCGGCTTGTGGCGGCGCTTCTTCAGCGCCCGCTCCACCATGCCCTTGCCAATGATCGGCAACTGACTGGCGGTTGAGGAAATCACGATGTCGGCGCCGGGCAGTTCATCGGGGATGTCCGACAGCAGCACGGCACGGGCCCCGAATTCCGACGCCAGGCTTTGCGCCCGGGCCAGCGTTCGGTTGGCAACGACGATGTCGGTTACGCCCTTGTCGCGCAGGTGGCGTGCCACCAGGTCAATGGTTTCACCAGCGCCAATCAGCAGTGCCCGGCACCGATCCAGGCGGTCGAAGATGCGGGTACTGAGGCGCACGGCGGCGTAGGCGACACTGACGGCATTCTCCCCAATAGCGGTGTGGGTGCGCACTTCCTTGGCAACACGGAAACTGTGTTGGAACAGGTGGTGCAACTGTTGACCGACGGAATCGTATTCCTGGGCGACGGCGAAAGCCGACTTCAGTTGCCCCAGAATTTGCGGTTCGCCCAGCACCATGGAATCGAGCCCGGCCGCGACGCGCCCCAGATGAGAGACTGCATCGGCATCGGCATGAATGTAGAGCGCAGCGCGCAGTTCGTCGGGGGAGATGCGGTGTGTCAGTGCAAGCCATTGAATCAGGGCTTCTATGCCAACGGCAGGTTCGGTCAGGGAGCAGTAGATTTCACTGCGATTGCAGGTGGAGAGAATCACCGTCTCTTCGATGCCCGGAATCGCCAACACCGACGAAAGGGAGTCGGGCATGGTTTCGGGAGCGAAACTGACTTTCTCCCGAACGTCTACTGACGCCGTGTTGTGATTAATACCTAGGGCCAGCAATGACATGTTTGGACGGGGCCTGCTCACTTCGTTGATCAAACGCGTAGTCTACCGATTTTCCAGTCCCGAGGCGACTGTGATAACGCCCGGCACTCCAGCTCTGGCACGCCTGAAGACTGCCATCTTTACACGGATTTACGCTTCGTCTGCTGTACCCGGCAGCCACCCACAGGTCACTCTAACCAGGCACTGGAAGGCAGTATGAGGGCAGCCGGGTCACAAACAATGCCGCGGCCGCTATACTCACGATTGCCGATAGCTATGAGGCATGATGGGATGCATTGTCCGAGCCACCCGAGACTGAGCTGTACCATCGCCCTGTGCGTACACCCTAACCACGATGTTAACTGCACCGGCTGTGATTCAGTCCGTGCATCCCAGGGCAACACCCCGGCAGCAAAGCCCCGGAGTAACCTGTGTGTTAACCCAGGTCGTAACCCTCATCATCAGACTGCGAAGCCGAGACACATGACATCAACAGCACCTTTTAAACGCACCATGCTGGCCACTCTGGTTCTTAGCCTGGCCTTAAGTGGCTGTACCACGACAGCCTCCCAGGCCGAGTCATCGGACAATGCCGCGCCTCAAACCGATTCATCCGACGCGCAAGCATCCCGGTCCGACACGCCTATTGCGACAACACCGCTGACCGGAGAAGCTTTTTACACCCTGCTACTGGCAGAAATTGCCACTAACCGTGGCGACTACGGCGCAGCCGCACAGCTCTACAGCCGCCTCGACCGGCAATACGACGATCTGGAAGTGGCCCAACGCGCCACCGCGTTGAACCAGGTGGTGGGCAATTACGATGCCATGGGCGAACATGCCGGCCACTGGTTACGGCTCGAACCAGAGAATGCCGAAGGCTGGCAAGCGCTGACCATCGCCAGCCTGGCGAATGCAGATAAGGTCACCGCCAGCCGGGCTCTGAATCAGTGGCTGGCGCTCGACCCGGACGCCAAAATTGAAGGGGCACTCGCCGGCATTACCACCCTGACGGCCGACCAGCAAAAAGGTTTGCTGCCAGTATTGGCCGAGGCCGAGGCCAACCACCCGGAGAACACCAGCATCGGGTTTGCCAATGCCCAGTTGCTGTCGACGCTGGGCCAGTACGAACAGGGGCTGGAGGCCATCAGGGCCAACCGGGCACAGCAAGACAGTCCAGACAAAGGCCTGCTGGAATTCCGGCTCCACCTCGAACTGAACGACATTGAACAGGCCCGCACGGTAATCAGTGATCTGGCCGAGCGCTATCCTAACAACAGCCAGGTTGCCACGACGTTCGCTGGCTTTGCCTATGCCGATTCGGATACCAACAAAACGGAGACGCTGGAATCTCTGTTCAACCGCTTCCCGAACGAACCGGTGATCGCCCGCGCCTTCGCCCGCGAATCGTTCGACAATGACGATTACGACACCGCCGAAGTGCTGTTCGAACGGCTGGTAAATTCTGAATTCAGCGATGAAGCCCACTATTTTCTGGGCAGAATCAGTCGCATTAATCGTGTACCCGATGAAGCCGCCCAGCGATTTTTAAGCGTCGAAGCACCCCCCTACCTGGTATCTGCCCTGGCTGAGCTCAGTGAAGTCTGGCAAGGCACTCGCCCCACCGATGTCCAGGAAGCCCTGCATCAGGCCCGCCAGAATTACCCGGCCCAAAGCCCGGTATTGTGGCGCATTGAAGCGGACCTGTTTCGCAGACTGGGTGATACTGACCAGGCCATGGCCGTGTACGGGCAAGCCCTGTCAGCCCACCCGGGTGATACCAGCCTGCTTTACGACCAGGCTCTAATGGCGGCCAACCTAGGCCAGTATGAATTGCTTGAAAAAAACCTAACAGAAGTTCTTGAGCAGGAGCCGGATAACGCCTCGGCACTGAACGCACTGGGTTACACCTGGGCAGACCGCAACATGAATCTGGACCAGGCAAAGCGCTACATCGACCGGGCACTGGAGCAGCAACCGGATGACCCGGCAATTCAGGATTCCAAGGGCTGGGTGGAATACCGCCTTGGCAATCTGGAAGAAGCCGAGCGCTGGTTACGTCGCTCTCTGGAGTCGATGGAATCGGACGAAGTTGCAGCACACCTGGCGGCGGTATTGTGGGAGCAGAACAAACAGGAAGAAGCTCAACGCTGGCTCGACCAGGCGTTTAGCTGGAACAGCAACAGCCCGACCGCCAGGAACATCATTGAAACGCTGGACATCGACCGATGAAGTCGTTTCTCTTTGTTGCTCTGGCGACTCTGGTACTGACGGGCTGTGCCGGTTTCGGCAAGCAGCCCGGAGCCAGTGAGCTGACCGAAAACTGGGCGCTGTCTGGCAAGATGGCGGTTCGCAACGCCACCGAAGCCAGCAGTTTCAATGTGGACTGGGAGCAACGGGCGCAGGACTTTGAGATCGAACTGAGCGGCCCGCTGGGGCAAGGTGCCGTTCAGATTAGCGGTGAACCGGGCGAAGTGACTCTAACGAAAGGGTCCGATCAGGTGACCCGCAGCACCCTGCGCGAGCTAGCCTACGAAATTACCGAACTGGATCTGCCGCTCGACTACCTGCAATTCTGGGTTCGAGCCAGGCCCTACCCGGGCATCGACGCCACCATCGACCGGGATTCCACCAGTCAGCAGGTTCAACGCATCACCCAATCGGGCTGGCAGGTAGACTACCCGGTGTATTTCGATGAAACCGGAGAATCCCTACCTCGAAGAATCGACTTCGCGCGCAACGGCAGTAGCGGCCGACTGGTAATTCGCAACTGGATTAGTGAGCTGTAACCCCAGTTTCGGAGGCCGCGCCAATGAAGGCTAGTGACGGGTGCCGGTTAGGCTTATCCAGGGTGGTCCGCAGCAGGGAGCTGCGGTCCAGGCCCCATGGATGGGTTCATGCCGACCCTGGATAAGCCTATCCGGTGCCCGGCACGGGTTATAGGCAACTCGCCTGTCGCGGCCTCCGAAACTGGGGTTACTTCCCCAAAACGCCCACGACTATTGATCCTTAGTATCGTCAGGTTCTGGCGCAGCAACGTCCATTGCCGACGTCAGGGCCGGTAACCCCCTCTTCATTTGCACCGCATTTGCATACTGGCGCAGCATATAGGGTTTGAGGGTATCCCGCGTTACCGCTACTCGCTCAGCCAGCTTCACTGCATCCGCATTGGTCGGTTCGGTGTGGTCACCATGAAGAGTGGCGTGGGCCCATTTGTTGGATTCGTACAGGCGGTAATGTTTGTGCACCTGGGCGTCGATCGCTGCGGCGACATCAGTGTCTTTTTCGTAGTTGCCGTTCAGTACCTCACCAAAGGCCAGATGCACCCGCCCTTTCCAGCCGGTCATGCCGCGGGCAATGGACTGAACGTCTTCGTGGGCTTTTTTCTTGTAGCCGCCCTTGTGTTCCTGGGCATAGAGCTCGCGGGCCTTGGAAAGGTCCAGCGGGTCCACTTCATAGCTGATGGTTACCGGCACAATGTTCAGTTCGCGAATGTAGCTGGCGTAATCGCGGTCTTTGGGTTTGCTCAGGCTGAACATGCCAATAACCGCCGGGTTGGTTTTGTCGTAACCGTCTTTGGCCCGGCCTTCCCGCTGCGCAATCCAGACATTCGCCCGGTCTTCGGTGATGCAGTGGTGTATATACCGCGACAGGACCTGGGCTTCTTTCAACTTGGCCTTCATGCCCTTGACCGAGCGACGCACGATAAAGCTTTTGTTCAGCCGCATTAGATCACTGACAAAGGGTTTGCTCAGCAGGTTGTCGCCAATGGCGATACGAACGGTCTGGAAACCGGCGTGATAGAGCGTCCAGTTCACCATGGCCGGGTCCATGACGATGTCCCGGTGGTTGGAGACGAAGAGGTAACCTTTGGTCGGGTCGAGCGATTCGAGCCCCGAGACAGTCAGGTCGGCGACGCTTTTATCGAGCATGCGCTTCAGATAACCGCGCAACCGGGGTTGAAAGTCGTCCACTCGGCGGATGCCGCGAAATTGCCAGGCCAGACCCAGGCGAATCAGGGGGCGCAATAGCCAGGGCGCTTTGCGGTTCAATCCCGGGGCGACCCAAGCGCCGATGGCAGCGTGCATTTCCGGGTCAGCCAACACTCGTTTTAGTACGAGCGGTACTTCGTCGTCGTTAAAAGGACGAATGTCGTCAAATTCAGCAGTCATACAGCCCTACGAGACCAGTAAAAGGCGGCTACTGTACTCTAACCCGGCGTTAAAATCAGGCCTGGCGTTCAGAATGCAGTCGTTAGGACTCACTGGGCACCTTCAGACCAATGCCCTTTAGAATCACATGCGTCAGCGTACGTTCAGCCGCCTCGAAATCGGCTTCCGTCAGACCGTCGCTGTCGAGCGCCCATTCGATCTGGGTGGCGAAGTCGGCATAATGCTGGGTGCTGCCCCAGATCATGAACATCAGGTGCAGTGGGTCAATCGGGTCTATTTTGCCAGCGTCGATCCAGGCTTTGATCACCTCTGTGCGGCCCAGGGCCCAGTGGTGCATGTCTTGCGCCAGATACTTTTTCAAATGTGGCGCGCCCTGGATCACCTCGATGGCGAAGATCTTCGACGCCAGAGGGTGACTGCGGGAATAGCGTATTTTTGATCGAATGTAAGCGTAGATCGTATCCGCCGGGTCTTCGTCGGCGGTGGTGGTGTTGAAGGCCTGGTTCCACATGCCCAATATGTCTGACAACACCGCGCCATACAGGCCGATTTTGCTCTGAAAATAATAGAGAATGTTGGATTTGGGCAGGCCGGCGCGTTCGGCAATGGCATTGAGCGAGGTTCCCTTGAAGCCATGCTGCGCGAATTCAATTTCGGCGGCTTCAAGAATAATGGCTTCGTTCTGTTGCCGGATTCGCCCTGCCTTTTCCTTGGTCTGGAACTCTTCTTTCAAGCGTTTCTGGGCCTGATCGACCATGATGACTTCCCGCACTGAGGTGATAGAGAGGGCGAAGCCAGTGGCTCACGACCAGCGCTCACCGGCCAGTCTAACCCACTGATTCCGCGTACATTTCGAGCTTAAGCGGCTTCCCAGTTCAATGCAACTGGCTGGCTAAGCGCCGAAGCGCAGCTCGCCGGCGACCCAGGTAGCGCGCGTCAGACGTTCATCGCCCAGAATCAGGGTCGCAAACAAGGCTTCATCAAGCGATGTTGCTTGCGCCAGGCGCGCGCTGAGGTTGGCGCTGCGGTTCGGGTCGAGCACAACCAGATCCGCCATTTTACCGCTGTCCAGGGTGCCGATGTCAGCCTGCAGGTGCAGCGCCCGGGCATTGCCCGCAGTCATCTGATACCACAGCTGGTTGGCCGTCAGTTTGTAGCCCTTTAACTGACCGACTTTATAAGCTTCAGCGGCCGAGACCAGTTGCGACAACGAGGTGCCACCGCCGACATCACTGGCCAGGCCCAGCACAACGCCCTCCTGCTCGGCGCGGGCAAAGTCGAAGAGGCCACTGCCCAGAAAGGTATTTGAGGTGGGGCAGACAGCAATGCGCGTCTGGTGCTCGCGCAGGGCAGTCCATTCGCGATCGGTCAGGTGCAGCCCGTGCGCCAGCACAGACCGGTCGTGCAGCAGACCATAGTGCTCATAGACATCCACATAGTCTCTGGCCTTCGGAAACAGTGACTGTACCCAACTGACTTCATCCGGGTTTTCGGACACGTGAGTTTGCATGTACAACCCGGCGGCCTCGCTGTGCAAGGCACCTGCACGCTCCAGTTGCGCTTCGGTCGAGGTCGGCGCAAAGCGGGGAGTGATGGCGTAGTGCAGGCGGTCGGTGCCGTGCCAACGATGTATTAGCCGGGCGCTGGCTTCAAACCCACCGTCGGCAGTGTCGCTGAGGTAATCCGGGCAATTTCGGTCCATCAGTACCTTGCCGGCAATCAGAGCCATGCGGCGCTCGCGGGCTGCTTCGAACAGGGCATCAGTGCCCGCCTCATGCACGGTGCCAAACACCATGGCGGTGGTGGTGCCATGTGCCAGCAGCGCATCCAGAAAGACATCGCTTTGCTGACGAGCGATCAGCGGGTCTTCAAAGCGGCGCTCGGCCGGAAAGGTGTAGCGGTTTAGCCAGTCGAGCAGTTGCTCGCCCCAGCTGGCCATCACCGGCATTTGGGCGGCGTGGACATGGGTGTCGATCAGGCCGGGCAGAATCCAGGCATCGCCATAGTCTTCAACGCGGGCAAAGGCCTGTTGCGCCACTGGCAATTCCGCGGCGGGGCCTTGCCAGGCAATACGCCCCTGATGGATCACCAGGGCAGCGTTTGGGCACTGGCGAATCGTGTCAGGCTCGGGGAAATCGATGCTGTGACCCAGTAGCAAGGTTGCCTGGGCAAGCTGTTCGGGCGTCAGACTGGCCGACACATCAGGTGCCGGTGAGGTGTTCTGTTCGGGGCTGGTCATGGCGAGTCACGGGTAGTTCATACAGGAAGACTGTACCAAAGCTGACCAAAAGGTCAACTAGGAGCCTATCGGACATAGGGGATCGAAGCGAGGGAGTAGACGGCGAGACCCAATGTTTGCAAATTTCGAGTGCATCGTGGGCCTATGTGCTCGAAATTTGCGGATATTGGGGCCGATGTCCCGCTTCCGCAACCGATTCATCCTAAGTCCGACGGGCTCCTAGGGTAGCCACAAGGTGAACACTGCCCCGCCATGCTCAGGATGGTTGGTCAGTTTGATGTAGCCTTCGGCGTCTCCCTGGCGATGCAATTGGGCGATCTGCTGGCAGAAATACAGCCCGAGGCCGGTGCTGCCATTCTGAAAACTGAGTTCGCCCTGGTTTGGGGTTTCACTCATGAAGTTCATCATCTTCGCGGGGTAGCCTTCACCATTGTCGGTGAGGGTAATGCACAGCCCACCGTCGGCCATAAAGGCCCGGAAGTCGAGCCGGTCTTTGGTGTAACGAATGCTGTTGGTCAGAATATTGGCCAGTACGCCTTCGATCAGCACCGGGTCGATGACCCAGGCAATGTCAGGGTCTTCCAGTTCAATGCCCAGATGAATGCCAAGAGACTCCAGCGTTTGTTGATAGCGGGAGGTGGCATCGTGAATGACGTCTTCGATCAGCACTTCATCAAAATCCGGCCGGAAGGTGTCGGTGTTCATGCGATACAAGCCGAGCATGTGCACCAGATCGTTGTTGATGCGCCCTGCTTCCAGTCGCAGCCGGTTCAATTTCAGCGTACTGTCCGGCTCGCGCTCGTGAATGCTGTCGATCACTTCACGCAGTTCGTTATCGATCAGGCTAAGGGCATTTTTCACATCATGGACGGTAGCGGCCATGATGGTGTGCATATCAACTGGGTTGCTCATGTTTCACCTTGGCATGCAGCGCAATGACTTTGTCTCGAATGCTAGTATAGCGCTCGTACTGATAGTGGTCGGCGGGCAGATAGTTCAACCGGTTGACGATATCGAGACAGCGATCAAGCTGTGACAAAGACACGCGGGTCTGCCCCATCAGCAGCAAACTCGATTGAACAAAATTCAGAATAATGCCCGGGTGGCGGGGCGAGAATTTAAGGGCGTCTTCAAACAGCTTGGTCGCCGCCTGATAATCCTTGTGTTTGTACAATTCGATGCCTTCGGTGTTCACTTTGTGAGCATGACGCCGAGCTTCCTGGGTGATGGGTTCGGCCTGCAACTGGTTCAGCCGTTTTACAAAGTTACCGGATTCCTTATGGTACTGACGCAATTCCTCGACCAGGGCGTCGGCCTCTTTCGACAGCCCTTTTTCATAAAGAATGTCGACGATATCCAGTGCACTGTCCTCACCGAGGTCCCCCATGTGTTCCCGAGCTGCCTCGGCGACCGATTCCAAAAACACCCGATCGGTGGATTCGGCATCACCTGCATCGGCCAGGTAAGCCCGATAGGCTTTGCTGAACAATTCGGTATCCGGCTCATCCGGGTATTGCTTGATCAGTTTTTTCAGCAGCGACTGGGCATCCTTCTGCAACCGGCGCTTGAGGGCGTCATCATCCAGGCTTTGGAGTTGCGTTCGGGTAGAGCGCAGCACATCTTTATACCCACGGGATGATTCATGCATGGTGCCGTCCGCCAGGCTAACGATTTCCTTGTAGGCTCGGGTGGCAGCAACATGGTCGCCGTTGTCGCTGGCCAGCCCGGCGAAGACACGTTGACGGGCAATGTTCCGCGGCGATCGAACCAGTGCCTGCGACAGTGTTTCCTGTGCCTTCTCGGGCTGCTTGATCTGCATTTGCACATCAGCCAGCAGGTCATAGGCTTCAACCATGTTGGGCTGCAACATGATCAGCGTTTTCAGGCCGCGCTCGGCGGCTTCGAGTTTGCCTTCCTGAACATCGATCCGGTGGCGTTCCAGTCGCGCCCAGGGCAAGTCCCGTTTATCGAGCAGTGCTTGCAGAAAATGAGCAGCTTCGGTCATCTGGCCCTGGTGGAAGAGCGCTTCGACATATTTTCGTTGTGCCCAGCCCCGGTATCTCGGTTTGGTTTCCATCACTTCCCGCGCTGCCTTGGCCAACGCCGGGTAGTCTTTTCTATCCAGCGCCTGATTGATCGGTCCTAACGCCGACTGTCTATCCAGCCAGCGGTCCAACCGGTTTTGCAGGGTATCCATGGCGAAGGGTTTGGCCAGATAGTCATCGGGCTGAAATTCGAGGGCGCCCATCACAAAATCGCGCGAGGTCTCGGCGGTGATCATCACAAACACAGTCTGGTAAGACAGCCACCCACGGGTGCGCCACTCTTCCAGCAACTGAGATCCGTTTTTGCTTTTTCCAAGGTTGTAGTCACAGAGAATCACATCAAACGTCTGATCACGAACGCTTTTGGTTGCTTCTGTTCCATTGGACGCCTCGGAGACATGGCTGACCCCCAGTGAGTTCAGCATACCCTTGACCGACTTGCGCACATTGGAAAAATCGTCAATCAGCAAAAACTTTTTGTTCAAAGACTGGTTCAATTCCAAATCACTGTTTCCTGTCGGTTTCAAATTGTCTGGGAGTCTCGGGTTCCCACCAGACCCCAAACCAAGTAACGACTGTGTCGTTTTGACCTCTGTTCAAACACGCTGCTGCCCTTAGGGTAGCCTCAATTTCGTTTTTTTGCCCGGGTCAGACTGCCAGAGCGACGACGTTTGAGGCTATACTGTCACCACGTTCGGTCAACTGAGAATGTCGGCCGGGTGTACACACACCGTTGGCGCCAGCGGCGGTGTAAAACCAACAGATACAGGGCGGAACCGCTGCATTATGACTGTTGCTGCATTGTCCGAGTACCGGGTTTACGCCCAACGACTGTTCACCCCTCTTTTTCGGCTTAGCCTTGGCCTCCTCGCTGCCCTGACGCTGACGACCGCCTTCGCAGAATCTGATTCGACCGCTTCGACTGACCCGGCAGCGCCTCAGTCGACGCAACGCAGTGACCCTGATGCAGAACCAACGGCACCTTTGTCGGCCGACACTGCAAACGAAGAGTCCGCCCTGGCAAAGTTCGTAGCCATGGTCGACGCTCAAGACTGGCTCAACGCCCGGGTGATGGCCAGCGAGCTACGAAGCCGTTTCGAGGGCACCCCCCGGTTTGATCTCTACTACGCCCGCGTGCTGATTCAGGAAGGCCGGGCACAAGAGGCCATTTTCGCACTGGAGCGAGTACTGGCCTTCGCACCCGAGCGGCACAGAGTGCGGCTCGATCTGGCGCGAGCCTATTTCATCAATAACAATCTGGAACGGAGCCGAACCGAGTTTGAGCGGGTTCGGGCCACCAACCCACCGGTCAATGTCCGTAATAACATCAACGATTTTCTGGCGCGAATCGATGCCGCCCAGCGGGCTCAGATCCAGCAGTTTCAGATGTTTGCCGGGCTTGATGTGGGGTACGACACCAACATCAACGGCGGCGCAACGCTCGATGAGCGTTTGGCCCCCAACCTGCTGGGCCTGACGAACTTGAGCGAGTCGTCGAAAGCCATCGACAGCAGTTTTGGGCGTTTTCGACTGGGCAGCACCTGGGTGCGACCTACTCACCTCCGGGCGGCCAATATTTATAGCCTGCAGGGCTTTACCACCCTCTATCCCGGCAACAATGGCTACAACCAATTGGGCCTGAACGGCCAATGGCGGTACCAGAGTAACACCGACCGGTCGCGTCAGACGCTGGCCGTCAATGCCGGGCAGCTGTGGCTGGACAACACTCCCTGGCAATTCAGTCTCAACCTGAGCGGCGAAGCAACCTACCCGGTTTGGGAGACGGTATGGCTCGGGCCGGTAGCATCGACCAACGTGGCGTTTGCCCAGCAGGATGGCCGCAGCAACAGTGTTCGGGATGCACTCGGTCTGGTTGCCACGGTGCAGGATGCGCCCCGCCGTCACCGCATTAGCAGTCAATTTGTTCAATACAGCCGGGCCGGAACCGAAAACGGTTACAACGAATGGCGCGGGTTGGCACAACGCTATCAGCTCGACTGGCGCTGGCCGAACCGGTTAACGTCGACTTTGGTGCTGGAGCACCAGTGGCATCGGTATCAGGCCGATGACCGTCTTTTTGTGGAACAGGGCACGACTGATAACAAGCGACGCTCTGATCAGCTGTTGTCGTTCGATGCCAGCCTGACCTGGGTTCCCGAGCCCTGGCTGACCAGCCGCAGCGGGCTGCGCTATGACTGGCTCGACAGCAACATCAATGCCTACAGCCGGGATCAGTGGGTGATTAGCCAGTCCCTGACCCTGACGTTTTAGGAGCCCTGACCATGCCAACATTACACCTGTTTCACCACGCGGGCCTGGCTCGATCAACGCAATTATTGCTGAGCCTTGTTTTAATGCTGCCGCTTACCGCGCTGGCCTCGGCTGGCAAGGTGGTCATCGCCCAGGGTGAGGTTTATGCCCTCGACGCCAATAACGAACAGCGTACCCTGGCACGGCGCTCCGATGTGAACGAAGGCGATACCCTGGTAACCGGTACCGATGGCCGTTTGCAGATTCGCTTCAACGACAACGCGGTGCTGGCCCTGAGCCCGGATTCGCAGTTGAGAATCAGCGAATACCACAGTCGCGGTGCCGGCAACGACCAGGAGCAGGTATTGATGGACCTGCTCGCCGGCGGCTTTCGCACCATCACCGGCAGCATTGGCAGCACGGATCGCGATGCCTACCAGGTACGCACCCCCAACGCCAGCATTGGTATACGCGGTACCCACTATGAGGCTGTTCTGGCCGAATCCAGCCTGTTGCTGGGTGTTTATGACGGCGGCATTGTCGTCAGCAACGAAAACGGCCGTCTGAATGTGGGTCTGGGTGGCAACTTTCTGTTTGCAGAAGTCGGCCCGGCCAGCGCGCCGCGGGGGCTGCTGGAACCACCTGCTCGCTTAAATCAGTCCCCTGTACCGGGGACAGGCCAACCCGGCCAACCGGCACCAGACGATGAGCCGGAAGCAAACCTTGTGGATGACGATGAGGGTGGCCTCTCACTGGAAGAGGCCTTTGCCGGCGATGAACCGCCACCGACCATTCCTCAGTTAACAGACGAGCAAGAGGCTCAATTGCTGGCATTGCTGTCTGAGCTCGACGATGAACTGACCGATCTGGGCGAAAAGGCTGAAAACCAGCCCATAGCGGCGGATGTTCGCCTGACAGAGGCACAGCAAACAGCACTGACCAAAGACCCCGGCAAAGGCTTTATTGTATTAACCGACAGCGACGGCGATGCCGTGCACTTCGTATACCGGGTTGACGGCGGGAATGGCCCGGTTTTTGTCAATTACGAGGGTGAAACCCTCGCCGAGCTGGACACGGGTTATGTGTCGCCCGACCGAGTTTACAAAGGGCCAACGCAGACCGATCCACAAAGCCTGGTCACGCTCGAACGTGAGGATCAGACGGTTGAATGGGGAATCTGGAACGCCAGCCCCAGCGATCCGGCCACCTTACTCGAGAGCAGTACCTCACTGTCGGAGTCCAGCCTGGATACGACACCCTTCTTTTATGTCTTTGCCGAACCGGCAGATCTGACCTCGCTCACGGGTACCCGTTATCTGAGCCTCTGCTCGAGTATGGATTGCATCAATGTCTTAGCATCCAACGGCGAGACACTCTCGAGTGCCGACGGCTATATGGATGTGAATCTGGACGACCTGACGACCTTGGCGGGCATGAATTTGAACATGTCGGACGGCTCCCAGTGGAGCCTGTACTTCAGTGGCGAGGTTAACAACTCTCTGCTCAACACCAATGACCTGTTTATCGACTATGGCCAGGGTGAGCAAGACGTGAGCAGCTACAACCCGGGCGATCAGTCTCCGCAGGCAACAGACCTGACCGGGGAGTTCCAGGGCCTGTTTATCAACAGCGAAAGTCAGGGTCTGGAGTTTGTAGGTGGCTTTGGCGTCTCAAGCGCTGACGCCGATCAGTCCATTTCAGGGGTCTTTCTGATGTCCGGGTCGGGCAGTGAATAAACGACAACCCCTCAATAATAGTGCCTGACCAGGCCGTCAGAGACCGCCTGGCCAGGGTGCACCCCTGCCCCCGCCTTCACTCACTTTTTCCCGCACAGCATGGAATAGCCAGGGGTATTCCAGTATTGTCGGTCAACAGATAACGCGGATGGCACCGCAGCGCCACAAAAATAACATCGGGTAAGTGCTAAACTCATCCCCGACACGCTGAGCAATGCCACCATGCGACCTATATTCTTAAAAACGTTACACTCAACTCATTACTTTCAACTACACGGAATCCGACAGTTATGACAGATCGCCCCTCCTCCCTAGACAAAGCGGACCTGATCGAATGCGGTTACGGACGCATGTTCGGGCCGGGTAATGCCCAGCTGCCGGTCGATAACATGCTGATGATGGACCGCATTGCCCTGATCACCGATGAAGGTGGCCAGTACGGCAAAGGCGAAATCATTGCCGAACTCGACATCAATCCGGATCTCTGGTTCTTCCAGTGCCACTTCCCCGGCGACCCGGTTATGCCCGGCTGCCTGGGCCTGGATGCCATGTGGCAACTGGTCGGCTTCTTCCTCGGCTGGCGTGGTAATGCCGGTAGAGGCCGTGCCCTGGGCGTTGGCGAACTGACATTCAAAGGCCAGATCATGCCGGATGCCAAGAAAGTCGTGTACAAGCTGAACATCAAGCGTGTGATGGAATCCCGCCTGGTCATGGGCATTGCCGATGGCGTGGTTGAATGCGACGGCAAACCCATCTACTTTGCCAAGGACCTGAAAGTCGGTCTGTTCAAACCTGAACAAATGGGAGCCTGAACGTGAGAAGAGTCGTAGTTACCGGCCTTGGCATAGTCTCTTGCCTGGGCAACGATGCCGAGACCGTCACCGAAAGCCTGCGTGAAGGCAAATCGGGCATTCGTTTCAACCAGACATACGCCGATATGGGCATGCGCAGCCACGTCAGCGGCACGCCCGACATCAACCTGGCAGATCACATTGACCGCAAAGCCATCCGTTTTATGGGCAAGGCAGCAGGCTATGCCTACATTTCAATGGACCAGGCCATCAAAGATTCAGGCCTGACCCCCGAGCAAGTCTCAAACATCCGCACCGGCCTGATCGCCGGTTCGGGCGGTGCCGATTCCGACAGTCAGACCGAAGCGGCTGATATTCTGCGCGAAAAAGGCCTGAAGCGGGTTGGCCCCTACCGCGTGACCCAAACCATGGGTTCTACGGTATCAGCCTGCCTGGCCACCCCGTTCCAGATCAAAGGCGTGAACTATTCCATCACTTCAGCCTGTTCCACCAGCGCTCACTGTATTGGTAACGCGGCAGAGCTGATTCAACTGGGCAAACAGGACATTGTCTTCGCTGGCGGCGGTGAAGCCGAGCACTGGACCATGAGCTGCCTGTTCGACGCCATGGGTGCCCTTTCAACCCAGTACAACGACGAACCGGAACGCGCCAGCCGCGCTTACGACGCCAACCGTGACGGCTTTGTCATCGCCGGTGGCGGCGGCATGTTAGTGCTCGAAGAGCTGGAACACGCCAAGGCCCGCGGTGCCAAAATCTACGCGGAAGTCGTCGGCTATGGCGCCACCAGCGATGGCTACAACATGGTCGCACCAAGTGGCGAAGGCGCAGTTCGCTGCATGCAAATGGCGATGAGCACGGTCGATGGCGACATTGATTACATCAACGCCCACGGTACCTCAACACCGGCTGGTGACGTCACCGAACTGAAAGCCGTGCGCACCGTCTTCGGCGATGCGATGCCGCCAGTCGCCTCAACCAAGTCACTCTCCGGTCACAGCCTCGGCGCCGCCGGCGTGCAGGAAGCCATCTACTCCCTGCTGATGATGCAAAACAACTTCATCGCCGCCAGTAAAAACGTTGAAAACCTGGACCCGGAAGCCGGCGATGCCAACGTCGTCATCGAACGCAAAGACAACGTCACCCTGAACCGGGTCATGTCGAACAGCTTCGGTTTCGGTGGCACTAATGCGACCCTGGTTATGCAGCGGTATCAGGGCTAGTTTAGTTGCCGGGAAATCGTGCGGGCCACCGGGTTAACCTGTCCGGGGTCGGCGTAAACCCGTCCATGGGGCCTAGACCGCAGCTTCCTTGCTGCGGACTACCCCGGACAGGTTAACCCGGCAGCCCGCACTTGGTTCGTCGCAAACTAAAAACTAAAGAAATCGGCAAATAAAATCTAGGCGATAACCTCCTTACTGCATACTTATAGACTCCCTCATGAAACTACCAACATCACCATGAATTGTCTTCCAGTCATAAAATTCAACATCATATATTGTCATAGAATATAGAACTCTAAATTCAGGAAAAATCCCCTTAATATTACACACAGACAATTCATTGTAGCAAACAACAAAATAAGCCGAGCCGTCTCTAGGAGTGTAGAGAGATACAGGCTTTCCAGAAGATAAAGATTGATACTCTTGATAATCCCCCCTATCCCTCAAAAACTCTCCATCACGTATATACCTACTTTTAAGGCTGTTTATCATCTCTATCGTTGGCCCAAATGAAAAAGCGACTCTCGCCTTAACCAGACCACCATCTTCTACTGCATGATAGTCACCATCTATCACTTCTATGGGAGGTATAAAACCAGGCATAAACATTTCTAACTCGACACTCGTTTTTGAGCGTTCTCTCCTATTTAAGTAAGAGGCTCTATCCATCTCTCTAGAATACAAACAATCTTCAGAATGACTGAAAGTCACTTTAAAATCTTGAAAGATTATATCCTGATTTATAATACTGCCATCCAAACATCCTATTTCCTCAGAATATACCGGCTCACTAACCAAAGTTAAAAAAGCAACAAAAATTGGAAAAAACCCCTTTAAATTAAGCAAGCACTTATAATTGGAGGTGTTCGCATGAGGTCGATAGGTGAATATCAAATTACTCGTTTCAAAGTTGGCTCGGATCTGAACGTGCGTAAAAAGATAATCCGGCATTCCATTCTCCCTAAAATTTTATCTATTCAATCAAAATATTTTCCACGAATCTTTCGACTTTAGAATATAGTAGCATCCAGTCAAAACTCTTTGGATCCTCAACTTCTGAAACCAAGTACCCATACTGAATATTGCTATCAGATACGAAAACACTAAAAGTACAATAAATCGTCACTCCTCGTTGCAAAGCACAATCCACATAGAAAGACGCATTATTAGCTGGCAACAATCGAGTTCTACCATTTTCGTACTCTGCTACCTTATATTTATAACCATTAACAGTCACTTCCGAAATATTTTCAGTACTTCTTTCCATAAGAAGTGGCTCAGTTACACTCCGAAAGCTGTTACTTTCCAAGCTGTATAAAGTCAAACCTCTAGCATTCAGACCACTACCAAAAATATGCTGTTGCATTTCCTCACCTCGAAAAAGTGCAGCTATTGGCACGTTTAGGACTACAGAACCTACTCCAATCCGTCGGCTAAAACATAATTCGTTTATTAGAATAGAATATGCATAAACCTCTTTGCGCATGATGCTATATTCTGTAAGGTTTCCATCAAGACAAGATTCTGCACTCCCCAATACTTCATTGGTAGATAAAGTTACACATATCAATACAAGATAAAATATAGAATTCTTCATTTCACACCCCTAACCTTCTTAGTATTCACCGAGATATCGCTAGCTGAGTATCTACTTGGGAAAAAATGCATTCCCGAACTCTTTACCTATATTGATTCACCGCCCCTACTACCGCTATAGCATTAACTTCAGATATCATTCCAATAACAACAGTTGCAAAGTAAATAACAAAGATCCCTGCTGCAAATTTACGTAAAAAAATATCATGCGACCTTGTATCCACTTTCTTCCCTGGTGTATTTATCAAAAACTAACTTTAGCTCAAGGCCTCATTACCCATGCGTCGTTTGACCATGAAAGAGCTGTCGAAAATTTAAAGTAAAAAACAAGACACAAGCAACTATCGCTTACTTTTGCGATCGACATCTCAAAAAATGTAATAGCAAAACTATCAGACCCTGAAGCTTAGATTCAACAACCAATAATTCGGTCTATTTTGGAAATCAATTACCCAAAGTCTCAATACAACTAAGGCCATACACAAGTATATGGCCTTTTAATCTCAAACATGTTGCCAAGATTCAGTGCCACTCCATACTGCAACACCGAACATTACACTCAGTTCAAATTGCCCTTCTTATACAACTCTTCAAAGCAATAATTCGTCGCTTCAACAAAGCCTTCAACCGAGCCACAGTCAAACCGGGTGCCTTTGAACCGGTAGGCCATAACAACGCCATCCTGTGCCTGGGTCATCAGTGCATCGGTCAACTGAATTTCATTGTTTTTGCCCGGCGGTGTATCACGCAGTATGTCGAAAATATCCGGCGTTAAAATGTAGCGCCCGATAACGGCCAGGTTGCTGGGGGCGTCTTCTTTCTTGGGTTTTTCGACCATGCTTTTCACGCGGTAGAGACCGTCTTTCATCTCTTCGCCTTCAATGACACCGTATTTGTGAATCTCGTCTTCCGGCACTTCCATCACCGCGACGATGGAGCAGCGGAATTGTTTGAATACCTTGACCATTTGCGCCATGACGTTGTCGCCATCGGCTTCCGGAATGCACAAGTCATCGGCTAGTACGACGCCGAAGGGTTCGCTGCCGATCAGGGTCTCGCCGGCCAGAATGGCGTGGCCGAGGCCTTTCATTTCTTTCTGACGGGTAAAGGAGAAGACGCCTTCGTGCATAACGTGGCGAATGGAGGTCAGGTATTTTTCCTTGTCGGAGCCGTTGATCTGGTGTTCCAACTCGTAGGAAATATCGAAGTGGTCGGCAATGGCGCGTTTGCCGCGGCCAGTTACAAAGCCAATTTCAAACAAGCCGGCTTCAATGGACTCTTCCACCCCGTATTGCACCAGGGGTTTGTTGACGATGGGCAGCATTTCTTTGGGGAGGGCTTTGGTGGCCGGTAGAAACCGGGTGCCATAGCCACCCACGGGAAACAAACATTTGCGGATCATGTTACGTCCTCTTCCAGTGTGTTTAGCGCCACTGAGCTGACCGGTTCGGCCTGGTCTGGCTCAGCGAGTCTGTGTTCAGTCTTGCAATTCCCTGACCAGTAACATTTTTGGCGCGACCTTTGCGATGCAAAACAACAAGGTCACTGTCTCTACAGCCCTTGTTGGGCGGGAGCGGTGCCCGGGTCAGCCAAAGGGAACGGCCAGCCCTTAAATCGACCATCATTCTGCACCAAAATGGTCGGCAGCACCAATACGGTGCATGCCGGATCAAGTCGTGCCAAACTCAGACTGAATTGTGACGCAAAAGTATAACCGCGAACAAGAGGACGCATTATGACAAGCCAGGACGGTTCACTGGACCGGTTGAAAATATCAGCCCACACGCGGCTGGCTCGGCTGTATGGTGCCCACCGTGCGGAAGCGATTACCGACCAGTTGATGGGTCTGGTACAACGCTACCAGCCTGTCATCTACCATCACACCCGGGACCCCGGGCTGGACGAAACGGATACCCTGCTGATCACCTATGGTGATGCCATTCGCCAGCGCGAAGAACCGGGGCTGATGCAGCTGGAGCGGTTTCTGGAAGATTTCTACCCCGACCTGATCACCAATATTCATCTATTGCCCTTTTACCCCTACAGCTCCGACGACGGCTTTTCGGTCATCGATTTCAAACAGGTTCGCCCCAGTGTTGGCCAATGGGACCACATTGATGCCCTGGCCCGCCGCTTCGGCATCATGTTCGATCTGGTTCTGAACCATTGCTCGCGCGAAAACCTCTGGTTCATCGAGTACATTCAGAATCAGGAACCCGGCTGCAATTACTTTATCGAGATGGACCCGCAGACCGATGTCTCCGAGGTGGTAAGGCCACGTTCCAGCCCCTTATTGGCCCCCATCCATACGCATAGGGGCACGCGTCATGTCTGGGCGACGTTCAGTGAAGACCAGATCGATCTGAACTACAGCAACCCCGATGTGTTGCTGGCGATGATGGATATTTTTCTATTCTACCTGTCAAAGGGCGCACGGCTGGTGCGACTCGATGCGGTGGCGTTTCTGTGGAAGGAACTCGGCACCTCCTGCATTCACCTGCCGCAGACCCACGAAGTGGTCAAACTCATGCGGGATCTGGTCGATGCCATTGCGCCCTGGGTGGAACTGGTGACCGAAACCAATGTGCCGCATCAGGAAAATCTGTCGTACTTTGGCCAGGGCGACGAAGCCGCCATGGTCTATCAGTTCGCCCTGCCCCCACTGATTCTCTACACCCTGAACCGGGGCAATGCCGACCTGCTCACCAACTGGGCGCTGACACTCGCCCCGCCACCGGAGGGCGGCACTTATCTGAACTTCACCGCCAGCCACGACGGTGTGGGTCTGCGTGCACTAGAGGGTATTCTGCCGCCTTATGAAATCCAGAGCCTGCTGGACTGCATGCACCAGTTCGGTGGCTACGTCAGCATGAAAGCAAACCCCCGCGGGCCGGACAGCCCCTATGAAATCAACATCAGTTATTTCGATGCACTCAGGGGCACCCGAACCGGCCCGGATCAATGGCAGATTGAGCGCTTTCTCTGCTCACAGACGCTGATGATGACGCTTCAGGGCGTTCCGGCTTTTTACCTGCAATCACTGATCGCCACGCCCAACGACATTGCCGGCGTCGAGCGCACCGGCCGGTTGCGTTCCATTAACCGCAAAATCTGGGACTGGGGACCACTTACCGAAGCCATGAAGGATGCACGGCATCCATCTCATCTGGTCAGCCAGGAACTGGCACACCGGCTTCGTTTGCGTAAAGGCAGTAAGGCGTTCCACCCGGCCAGCCGGCAGCGGGTACAGGATCTGGGGTCGAGCTTTTTCGTGGTGATACGCGACAGTGAACAACAGCGGGTATATGGCGTTTTTAACGTTACCTCAGTCACCCAAACGCTGGCACTGATGCGACTGGTCCCAAAAAATGAAGATCACCAATACCGGGATTTGATCAGTGAAGCGGTTTACAACGAAGAAGATGATTTGGTATTGCAGCCCTACCAGTGCCTTTGGCTGGTTGCTGCCG
Organism: Saccharospirillum alexandrii; assembly: GCF_004000275.1. Taxonomy (GTDB): domain Bacteria; phylum Pseudomonadota; class Gammaproteobacteria; order Pseudomonadales; family Natronospirillaceae; genus Saccharospirillum; species Saccharospirillum alexandrii. Next base: position 221,583 of record NZ_RCIP01000001.1, on the reverse strand, counting down.
ATAAACCGTAAAAAACCTCGCACGACTAAGGAGGGTTTCGTCGGCGAGGATTGGGTAACTGAGTCACTCACGTGTCGGCGTTCGCCCAGCGACTAGCGGTGGCTTCCGGGGGTGTCTCTGCGCTCCAATGGCACCTGGCAGCCTCCAGCTCCGACATTTGATCAAAGCAAAGGGCATTACATTAGGATGAACACCACACACAATGCAGTCAAAATGCCCAACACCAGATTGAACATCCTTAGTCGTGCCGGATCTTCCAGCCAGCGGCGTAACTGGGAGCCAAGCACTGCCCAGACGCAACTGCACGGGTACGTCATCAGCGCGAACATAAAAGCCACGGTCAACGCACTTGGCCAATAAGCATCGCCCGGCAAACTGAAGGCGGCTATGCCGGTAATCGCCATGGCCCAGGCCTTGGGGTTCACGACCTGAAACAAGGCCGCGTGCCACCAGCGCATCGGGCGAGCTTCGCCGTCGACCCTTGCCATACCGCCTGCCGTGGCAATGTTCCAGGCGAGCCACAGCAAGTAGATCGACCCAGTGATTTTCAACGCCCAATGCAGTTGCGGCATCGCCAGCAACAGCGCGCCTATGCCACTGGCAACCACTAAGTTGAGCGTTAGAAACCCGATGCATATACCGGTAATGTGCGGCATGGTACGGCGCAACCCGAAGTTCATGCCGGAGGCCGTTACCATTAATACATTGGGCCCCGGTGTTATCGTTGTACTGAAGGTGTAAATCGCGATCGGAAGTAAAAACCCGAGGGTTAAAGCGTCCATTTAGTCAGGCCTCTCAGGCTGCAACGTCAGCCCCGGTTTAAGAAGGGTCAGTCGACCAATTCGATATTGATCCGTTTGTTTTGCTTGCCTTTGCTTTTGATACTGGGAATTCGCACCTTCCCTATTTCAGCAATGTTATTCACGTGAGTACCACCACAGGGCTGATAATCCAAGCCTTCAACCCGCACCATCCGAATGGCACCGTGTCCACGCGGTGGTTGCACACTCATGGTCCGCACCAGCTCCGGCTGTTCATCCAGAATCGATTCAGGTAACCACTCGGTCGATACCAAAGCCCCCTCGGCAATGGTGGCGTTCAACCGTGCTTCCAATTCGGCTTTGTCGAGTGGTTCCGACAGATCAAATTCAGCCCGGCTCAGGTCGGTACCAACATTACCGCCGGTAACCGGGTCTTTGATCAGGTAGCACAGCAAATGCAGGCAACTGTGCATGCGCATGTGACGATGGCGGCGTGCCCAGTTCAGGGTGATCGTTACCCCATCGCCTTCGCTAAGACCAAGCCCTTCGCACGCGGCTTCATCCAAAAAATGTTCAATGGCTGACCGGTCCGGACTGTAGCGAGTGTCAACAATGGCAATGCGCTGATCACCGACGATCAGTTCGCCGCTATCGCCCGGCTGACCACCGCCATGCGGATAAAAAATCGTATCGGTCAACACCAGCCGGTTGCCCTCGAGGCGAACCACCTGGGTATCAAGTTCGGTTTGATAGGCATCCTGATAGAAACGATAAGGGTTCATAAACCTTCCTTTGTATCGATACAATATTTTTTTGAATATCCTAAATCAGACGCAAAGATCAATCATGCTAACTCTAGTTTCGGAGTTCGCGATGGGTAAGCGCCGGGTGGTGGGGCTGCTTCTGTGGGGGTATCTGAGGCATGGATGCCGAAGTTAAGCTTACATGGATGTATTTACAGCGACCCCACAGAAGTAGCCCCACCACCCGGTGCGGACTCATGCCAATACACCTGATTCGAACTCCGAAACTTGGAATGCCGGATATAAGCATCAATGACACATTGGATCTGTATTTGTGTTCGACAAAAGCAAACAATTGCAGTGTAATACGACGACAATTCACTGCAAGCAGTTCTTTGTCACCATGACAATCCTAACACTGACCGGTCAAACCGGCCCCAAATACAAGGCGCTGGCCAACAGCATCGAACGCGCCGTTCACGATGGCGAACTCAAGCCCGGCGACCGTCTGCCAACGCACCGGCAGCTGGCCGAAGAGCTGGGTGTTACTGTTGGCACCGTCACCCGCGCCTATGCCGAGGCGGAGCGTCGCCGGTTGATCGAAGCCCGGGTCGGCAGCGGCACCTTCATTCGCGGTTTGAACCCCGGCACCGCCAGCTTCAAAGTCACCGATTCAACCGTCGACACCGGTATCGATCTGGGTTTTAGCATTGCACTGGAAATGGATCAGTCTGAACAACTTACCCGCACCCTGGCAACGCTGCAGCACTCTGATGTATTGCCTCACCTGTTGCGCTACCAGTCTGAATTTGGCCTTGCGCATCACCGTGAAGCAGGCCGTCGCTGGCTGCTAAAAACCGGCCTCGGCGACTTCAACAGTGACGATTTACTGGTCACCCTGGGCGGCCAACACGGGTTCTACGTTGCGCTCAATGCCCTGCTGCAACCCGGCGATGGCCTGGCCTGTGAGGGGCTGACCTATCCGGGGCTAGTCGCAGCGGCAACGCAGCAGAACCTGCGACTGATGCCGCTGGCGATCGACGACCAGGGCTTGACGCCCGACGCACTGGAAAGCCAGTGCCAGCGCCACCCGCCACGGGTGCTGTACCTGATGACCCGGATGCAGAACCCAACCGGCGGTTCAATGTCGCAACAGCGAATTGATGAGCTGGCGCTCCTTTGCCGACAGTACCAAATCACCGTTGTTGAAGACGACGTACAGGGTTGCCTGGGCGATCCGGCCCAGCCTTCCTTTAGCCTGCGCCACCCGGACATCACCGTTACCATCGCCAGCCTGTCCAAGGCGTTGTGCGGTGGCTTGCACGTCGGTTTTATGCGCGCCCCCGAAGAATGGGTGAATGCCATCGGCGCGGCTTTTCGCGCCACCTGCTGGATGGCCATTCCGCTGACCACAGAAGTTGCCTGCGACTGGCTGAACAACGGCTATGCCGATCAACTGCTGGCCCGTCAGCAGGCCGAGATCGACTGGCGCCAAAACGCAGTCTGCGAACGGTTGAAACAATCAGGGCTCACCCCGCGCGGCGGCGGCTTCAACGTCTGGCTGGACTTACCCGCACCCTGGCGCGCGGTCAACCTGGTTGCGCGCGCGGCCGAGCATCGCATTCAACTGAAACCGGCCGAAGTGTTTGCGGCGGGGCAATTCGCTGCCCCCCAGGCAGTACGCATCTGCATCGGTGGCCGGCTAAAACGCGATACGCTGCTCAGCGCCATCGACACCCTGATCGACCTGATCCAGAGCCCTGGCAACGCCCAGGATTCACTGACCAACATTTGAGGCAACTATGATATCCGCAACGCGCAGCGGCGCTTTTTACGCACTGACCGCCTACATTCTGTGGTCAGTAGCCCCCATCTATTTCAAAGTTATGGGCGACGTCGCAGCAGCGGAACTGTTGTCGCACCGCATCATCTGGTCGTTTCTGTTAACACTGGGTTTGATATTCCTGTTTCGCAAACGCGATGCGCTGATGACCGCGCTGCGCTCATCACGAACCCGCTGGAATTTGCTCGCCTCGACGATACTGATCGGGTTTAACTGGGGGTTGTTCATCTGGGCGGTGCAAAGCAATTACATGCTCAGCGCCAGCCTCGGTTATTACATCAACCCGCTGATGAACATTCTGCTCGGCATGATCTTTTTCCGGGACCGGCTCGACCGGGTACGCACCATCGCCGCGTTGCTGTGTGTCGCCGCCGTCGCGTTCGAACTGATCCAGTTCGGTCGCCTGCCCTGGGTTGCCTTACTATTGGCCACCAGCTTTGCGCTGTACGGCCTGGTGCGTAAAAAAATTGGCGTCGACAGTTTCACTGGCATGGCACTGGAAACCGGTTTACTGCTGCCCGTTGCCGCCGGCTATTTGTTGTTGACCACCAGCCCGACCAGTAATCTGATCGAAAACACCTGGTCAATCAACCTGCTGCTGTTCGCCGCAGGCCCAGTCACCATGGTGCCGTTAATGTGCTTTGCGGCCGCGGCCAATCGCATCAGTCTGACCGCACTCGGTTTCTTTCAATACATTGCCCCGAGCGGCATGTTTCTGCTGGCGGTGTTCGTTTACGACGAAACCCTGAGCCCGGGCAAGCTGGTTACGTTCGGTTTGATCTGGACAGCCTTGCTGCTATTGACGCTCGACTCGTTGCGTACCCTTGGGCGCAACCAGTCTGCCAAACGCGCCCTCAAAGCATCCAACGCTGCCACCAGTCCCAAATAAACAGCAACGACAAGGCAACAAAAATCACCCCGGCGCCCCGGTCGATCCAGTGGCGCCGGGTTAAAAACCGGCGTTGCAAAACCGGTTGCGACAACACCCAACCAACCAATCCAAACCACAAGCTGGTGACCACAAACACATAGCCAACCAGCGCAGACTGCATCCATCCGTTCAGGCCGTCTACCAACTGCAGCAAGATGGCCGAGAAAAACAGCAGCGCTTTCGGGTTCAGCACATTGGTCAGAAACCCCTGCCAGAAATCACTGCGGTCGCTAACCCTGGCGGAACTGTCGAGCGGTTGCCCCGGCGGTGTCGGTTGCGCACTCAACCCACCCCAACCGAGATACAGCAGATACCCTATCCCCAGCCAGGGAAGCGTCATCGCCAACCAACGGCTCGACTGCACCAGAGCAGACACACCCAGCACAGCAACCAGGGTATGGAGAGTAACCCCCAAACCTATGCCCAGGGCATTCAGCGTGCTGGCACGCTTACCCCGGGTAAGCGCCGATTTAACCACCAGCGCAAAATCCGGCCCCGGGCTAATTACCGCGGCGGTATACACCAATACAAAAGGCCACCAGGCGGGCATAACACTCTCCAACACAATGAGTAAACAACGTTCGAAGACTACCAGAAGCCGGAACAGAATGGCGAGCGAGGCCGGGCATTCGCCAAACTGGGAGCTCGCCCCTTATACTGCGAACAAGACCCTGCAGAGATTCGCGCCATGCATACCCGCCCGATTCAGGACCGCATCGACTGGCTGCTCGACCTGAGCCGCACCCACTCGGAACGCTTTTGCGACCCAGAAAATCACCTGGCGCGACAGCGTTACCAGGCTGAACACAGCACTGAAATCATCGCACTGAAATGCATGGACGGTCGCATCCACCTGCCCCACGCCACCCAAACCCCCCTGGGTATCATTCGCCCGTTTCGCAACCTCGGTGGCATCTTCGACCTGGGCTGGCCTTACTTGGGAGATCTTCTGGCGGATATGGTCAGTGATTCGATTCGTCAGGGTCGCCGCGTACTGGTGATCATCACCTATCACTTTTCCAGAGGCGATACCGCGCGCGGCTGTGCGGGGTTCAATTGCGATCACGAAGCGGCGCTGGCCCACGCGCAAGGCATTAAAGCGCAAGTCGAGGCCATTTTCGGGGCTGGTCATCAAAGCGTTTACCCACTGGTCTGTGGATTCGAGACCGACGAAGATGCCCTCATCCTGCACAACAAGGCAGACAACCGGCTCGACCTCTCAACCCTGGTTTCAGTCCAGCACCCAGACTTGCCCGCCCGTCTGGAGGCCATGTTTACTGATATGCCCGGTCAGGTACGGCATGACCTGATGCCCCTATTGGCGGGCAACATCCGCCATATCGCTGAGATTCGCAGCAGCAACCGTGAACTGGCCGTCGAGCACCGGGAATGGACACTGTGCGTGGGTCGCGGCTTTGATTTTCTGCACGTCCCTAACATCGCGCTGATCATCGGCCCTTTCAGCCCGGATTTATCGCACCCCATTCAAAAGGCGGCGGGCATTATTCAGGGCAATATGGATAAGGGCCGCATCCCCGATGACGGCTTTCTGCTGCTTTCGTCGGCCCCCTATCAGGAACCCGGCCCCGATCGGGCACGCGCTGAAATGAAGGCGCGCTTTATGGCCGACTTTACCGCAACCGTGATTCGGGATTGCCAGCCACAGCTGGCAGAAAAGATGATCAGCCGTACCGCCATTCTGAACTGGCCAACCCGACGGCTTGAAGTATTTGAATAAGCCGCACCCGGCACAGTGACAGTTTGGCTAGTCTGTATCACGGGCCAGCTTGCTGGCAAAATCCGCAGCCGGCATCGGGTGACCCAGGAAATAACCCTGACCAAAATTGCACTGCAATCGGGTCAGTGTTTGTTGCTGTGCCCGTGTCTCCAACCCTTCGGCAACACTCTGTATTCCCAGGCTGGACGCCAGTTGAATGATGCTGGTTACAATGTCCATCGCACTGGGGTGCTCATCAATGGCGCTGATGAAAGAGCGGTCAATTTTCAGCTGATCGACCGGAAAGCGATGCAGGTAAGACAAGGATGAATAGCCGGTTCCAAAATCGTCCAGTGACAACTGCACGCCCAGCCGCTTGAGCTGATGCATGATGGCAATAATGCTGTCGGAATGATGCAGCAAGACCGTCTCGGTGAATTCCAGCAACAACTGATCGGCCACCAGGCCCGAGTTAGCCAGAGCCGTTTTCACCGATTGCAGTACATTGCCCCGGTAGAACTGGTCTGCCGCCAGGTTCACCGAAACCCGACACGGCAAGCCCTGCTGATGCCAGTTCGCCGCTTCAGCGCAGGCCGTTTGCAACACCCAGTGACCCACTTCCACCATCAGCCCATGTTCTTCGAGCAGGTACATGAACTCGCCGGGCGCCAGAACACCACGGTCGGGATGGTTCCAGCGCAGCAAGGCCTCGGCACCGGTCAGGCGGTTATCCGAAAGACGATACAAGGGCTGATAATACAACTCGAATTCATTGTTGCGTATGGCATGCTGCAACTGGGACAACAACACTAGGTGTTCATGGGCTGCCTGGTTCAGTTCATGCGTAAAATAGCAGTACTGGCCCCGCCCGCTCTTTTTCGCCGAATACATGGCGGTGTCGGCGGTACGCAACAAATCGTGAGCGCTGTCACCGTCTTCCGGGTAGAGGCTGATGCCAATGCTGGCGCCCAGCTTGAGCGGTTGATTCCTGACGAAAAACGGGGCTTCCAGCTCATGCATCACCTTGGCAGCCACTGTTGATGCGATTGTGTCAAAACCGATATCGGGCAAACAGATAACAAACTCATCACCCCCCAGGCGGGCGATGGTATCGCTGCTGCGAACACAGCGCTGAAGCCGCACGGCTACTTCCCTAAGCAAAACATCACCGGTTTGATGACCCAGGGAGTCGTTCACGTGTTTAAACCGGTCGAGGTCGATCATCAACACCGCGGTTCGAGACTGCCGACGCCTCGCCAATTCGATGGCCCCGTCAACGCGATCCTGCAACAGCGACCGGTTAGGCAATCCAGTCAGCTCATCGTGATGCGCCATGTACTGAATCCGAGCTTCGGCCCGGGCCCGATCAATCGCAATGCCGGCCAGATGAACGGCCGACGCAATGAGTACCCGCTGTTCTTCGCCGGGGCCTCTCACATCGCGGTAATAAATGGCAAAGGACCCCAACACCTGGTTTGACTGAGTAGTGATGGGGGTGGACCAGCATGCTTTAAGCCCGGCGCCAAGTGCCAGCTCACGATAGTCATCCCAGAGCGGGTCGGTCGCGATGTCAGTGACTTCAATCGTCTGGTTCAAATACATGGCGGTACCGCAGGAACCCGCCCTGGGTCCAATAGCGGCACCAATCAGCGCGCGGCAGTATTCTTCCGGCAAACTCGGCGCAATACTTTGTCCTATGGATTGACCACTGTCATCAAGGAGCACGATCGACGCCAGCCCAACATGCCCCTGAGCTTCCACCCAATGCGCCAATTGACGCAAAATGGATTCCAGCGGCGCGTGGGCGGCAATCAGTTCCAGAACGTCATACTGACCGGTGCGCAAAGCCTCTGCCCGCTTGCGCTGATCAATCTCCTCTTTTAAGTCCCGTGTCAGCCGGTAGAGGTTCTCGGTGATGTGCTCGTTGTATTCCAGCGCTCGCGCCAGTTCCTGGGTACGCTGCTGCACCGTTGCTTCCAGTGTCAGCGCCGTCTGAAACAGCCCAAAATCAGATCCCTGTTGCGACATGCTGCGTTCGGATCGGTCCATCAGGGCGTCGATGATTTTGTGGAGCCGGCGAATCTCAGCGTCTGGCCCTGGCTCATCGGCCTCTGTTGCATGACCCGCCGGCGACCTGGGCTTCATGGTTGCGCCTCCTCCGGATACCCAATCGCCAGACCGGTAAAGGTCTGGTTTACGTGCACACCGCCGAACTGCTCGCCATAGGAATTGAAGCCAAGGGTATTGCAGGCCTGCGTCAGGGCACTCGCCCGGGCAGTATCGTCGTTTTGCCCCATCTCGAGCTTGCGCAGCACACAATCAAACGCCAGCAACACTTGCGGCGAACCCAGGCTCTGCCGCACAGATTCCAGAGAGAGTCGCAGGTTTTCAATCAGATCCACGCCCCGGGCAACCCGGAACACCAGGCCAGCTTCAATGGCGCAGTAAAAGCTCAGGCTGCCATCCGGGTTAGCCTGCCGAATGGACCGCACGTACTCCTTGCCTTCGATCATCACCACCACCGGTGACGCTGCAAACCGCATCAGGTTCAGATCATCCACATCAACACCGGTCAGGCGTGCGTATTCGGCGGCAGCGGGCAATCCGTTGATTTCAGTGACCAGCCGCCGCTCCGGGTCTGCAGCCGTGATCACCAGTCGCTGATCGGTCGCAACAAAGTGCTGGGACTTCACCAGCGCAATGGAACATTGGGTCGACATCAGCAACATCAGCGCGCTGTTGGTATGAAACTGGCCCTGATGAAACACCCAGGTATCCTCGAACACCAGGTCATCACCTGTCGACCCTCCCACAATGGGAATGGTGGGTAAACTATTAAAGAGCGTTCGGGTTACCGCGTCTTCGCGCTGGGAGACGCCATCGATCAGTAACATGGCAAAGGTATTGGGTAACTCGCCTTTTTGGTTCTCATGGCGCAGCACCAGACTGTGAGCAAAGGTTTGCAAGCGGCCGACTTCTGCTAACTTCAGACTGTCGAGCCGCGCCACGGAGGCCACAAAATGATCGGCCGGGAAGCTGGCCCCGCTGATACTGTGATCACAATACCCTTCAGGCCCTATTTCTCCGGCGGTGGTACAGCCAATGACTGGGGTGTCACTAAACAGCTGATTAATCGTATTGGCCAGAATAGCCAGGTCATAGCGACTCGAACAAAAAAAGATCACCAGACTGGCGTTAGGCTGACTGATTTGCTGGTGCAAGTCCCGAACGGCCGCTTCGGGATCGGACAGAGTGGATTGGCCAAGCTTCACACAACGCGTCAATTGAAACCCTCCGATCACAGGCGCACGTCCAACCCGGACGACTAAGAACTTGCCATCGCCAAAGCCTAGTCCAGAAGCGGCTGCTCAGCCAGACAACCATAAAGGTCGCGCATTCACAAAGTGACGGCGTGCTGCTGATAACTGCTGTGAGCGCAGCTCAGTAGACTGCGTGCATCGCCTGGTTTGACCACCAGGCCAACCCCTTTACTCGCTGGAGACTTAGATGAAGATCGACGCGTTTTTTGACAACCTGTGGCAGGACTACATCAACATGACCCCCCAGGCAGAGGCCATTGCCAATGCCCTCATCGCCCGGGGTGAGGTGGTTCAGAACGACCACGTTGCCTTTCGCACCTTCAATACAGGCCCCATCCAGCTGAAACACCTCGAGCCCTTTATTCTCGACATGGGCTACAGCCGGTATGAACCCTACCACTTCCCCTCGAAGAAGCTCGATGCGTTCGGATACATTCCGCCGAGCCCGGACATGCCGCGCATCTTTCTCAGTGAGCTGCGCGTTGAAGAGCTGACCGACACCGCCCAGACCCTCGTTCGTCGCCTGGTCGACCAGATCAACCCGGATGACGTGGCTGATGCGTCCATCTTCTGGCGTGGGCCGCTGTGGCAAACACCGTCTTATGAGGACTACGAGCAGCTGGCCAGTGAATCTGAATACGCCGCCTGGCTGAGCGTGATTGGCCTGCGCTGTAACCACTTCACCATCAATGTGAATGCCCTCAATGGCATAAACGACATTGAACAGATGAACCAGATGATTGAAGAACTGGGGTTCAGCATCAACGACGCTGGCGGACGAGTTAAGGGGTCACCTGCGGTGCTCCTGGAACAGGGTTCAACCAAAGCCAGCGTACAGCCTTTTACCTTTGCCGATGGCAAGCAACACGACGTAACCACCTGCTACTACGAATTTGCCAAGCGCTACCATGACGACGAAGGCAACCTCTACCAGGGTTTTGTAGCGGCCAGTGCCGACAAGATTTTCGAATCGACCGACATGCGCAAAGACGCCTGACACAGACTGTCTTTCCGGTGGCCTGACCGCACTTGCGGGCCACCGCTTCCTCCCGTCACTTTCGGGCCTGGGATCTTGGTGCTAGACTGCTTGGGTTGTTGACAGGTTCAGCATTTACTCAAACAGGTCAGGTACAGGGATGAAAGGTTCAACACTGTTTACACTCACTGTGGTCACACTTGCCATTACGGCTCTGTATATGGCGCTTGGGCAGCCTGAGGTAACACCCGGTTACTTCATGAGAAACCCGGTCAGTGCCGACGCTAACGGCCAACACCCGCTGACCTGGATCGACCAGATTCAACAGACCCTGGCTTCCTGGTTGTAAGCCCGCCTGTCTCGCTTACCGTTCGGGCGGTGTCGCCTTGGTTAGCGCCTGATATTCCGTAATTGATCTGGTCCCCCTTATGCCCCCACTGATTCGCTCAAACCCGCTCGTCTGGCTGGACATTCCCGTTGTGGACCTCGACCGGGCCATCGCCTTTTACCAGCCCGTGCTCGACTGGACGCTCGACGATCAGCGACCACAGGCCGATATGGCGGTTTTCCGGCATGGCCGGGGTGAGGTTGCCATAGCGCTCATTTTGCAATCGTCAGCGCCGGGCGGGCTGGGCCCACTGCCCTACCTTAACTGCCATGGGCGGCTGAAACTGGCGATGGAGCAGGTTGAACCGCGGGGCGGCATCATCGAACAACCCATCCATTCCCTGGCGCCCTTTGGTTTTCGTGCTGTCATTCGTGACAGCGAAGGCAATCGGGTGGCCCTGCATAGCATGGGAATGAACGATTAATGTGTCTTTGCGTAGTGAATTACCGACCCGAGCACGACTGGCCTCTGTTACTGACCGCCAACCGAGATGAATTTCTGGACCGGCCAGCCGAAGCCATGCACTGGTGGGAGCAGCCATCCGTATCGCACGATACGCCTATCCTGGGCGGTCGGGACCTCAAAGCCGGAGGCACCTGGCTGGCAGTAGACGCCAAAGGCCGAATCGCCATGCTGACCAACATCCGCCCGGGGTATCTGGGTAGGTCGGGCCAGCGCAGCCGGGGCGAACTGCCGCTGGCGTTTTTGCGGCAATCGCACGACATCCGCACCTTTCACCGGTCCCTGCTTCCCGAGATCGATCAGTACGCTGGTTTCAACCTGGTGTTATTTGATGCAACCGGCCTGTTTTGGTTCAGTTCCGACCACCCCAAGGGTCAATGGCTGACGCCGGGCATTCACGGGCTCAGCAACGATGCCCTGAACACGCCCTGGCCCAAAGTTGAGTTGGCCCGCGCACAGATGGCTGCGCACCATGCCCGGCTGGAGGTCATGCCGTGGCAACCGGCCGACCTGGCTAATTTGCCGATACTGGCGGATCCGCAGACCCAGCCCGATGAACAATTGCCGGATACCGGCGTTCCCAAAGACTGGGAACGCACCCTGTCTGCCCAGACCATCGCCTCGGAGCGTTATGCCAGCCGGTGCCGCACCTGGATTGCCCTGCATCGCAGCGGCCAGCTACAGGTCAGCGAAGCACAACTGAGCCCGGAAGGCGCCATCGATGAACCCCGGTTGTTTTCCTGGCTGGTTTAGTACACAACGCTACAGTCGGCGATGCTCCTGCGTCGGCATTTTCAGCCGCACGGACTCAACCCGCTCAAGGTCGGTCGTCAGGGTAACCCCCTGCTCGCCTTCACCGATACTGTCAACTTCCCCCCAGGGGTCGACCATCAGGCTATGGCCCCAGGTGTGGCGTTTTTCATCGTGTTTTCCACCCTGATTGGCGGCGACCAGATAACACGCATTCTCGATAGCCCGGGCGCGGCATAGCACCTCCCAGTGCGCTTGCCCGGTAGACCAGGTGAAGGCCGAAGGCACCACAAACGTATCCACCCCCCGGTTGCGTTGCAGCCGGTATAACTCGGGGAAGCGCAGGTCGTAACACACACTCAGGCCCCAGTGCCCCCAGGGGGTTTCCAGGGTAACGACCTCACTGCCGGGCTGGTAGTGGTCGGATTCACGATAGCGGCCCTGAGCATCACCCACGGCGGCATCAAAGAGGTGGATTTTATCGTAGTGGGCCCGCAACTCGCCCTGATCATCGAGCACATGCATGCGCGCCCGGGGTTTGGCCTCGTTCGGGGCGTAGACCGGCAGTGTTCCGGCCACAATCCAGACTTTGTAGCGGCGCGCGGCATCGCGCAGGTGCTGCCCAACCGGCCCGGTAAACTCTCCCTCACTGGCGGCCAGTTCCTTCGCGACACCGCCGCCGAACACCGCAAACATTTCAGGCAGTTGCACGGCATCGGCACCTGTCTCGGCGGCCGCTGCCAAATGCCGGTCAACCGTATCGAGATTTTCCTGCAGGTACCGCGAACTGATCATCTGGGCCAGATACCATTTCATGCGTCGCTCTCCTGGTTGGGTTCACACCAACGCGCAGCCTTCAGGGTGAACCCGGACTGCCCGGGTTCGTGGGCACCACATTACGCAACCGGTCGCCAACACTGGGGTTCAATGAGCTGCCGCTGTTGTTATCAAACACACGATAAAAGCGCAGCTCAGGCTCCTCAAGCGAACCGGTCACGTGCATGCGGGCTGAACTCAGACGTTCCAGTTCGTTGTTAAACACGCGTTCGGTCACGTAAATGGCCGCCGCCGCCTGAGGCGTCACCCCGGCCAACAGGGCGACCAGCGGAAAGGTACTCGACAGCGGGACGGTCATCACCATATCAACATCGAGCACATCCCGCACCAGATCGGCATCGCCACTGAAACGGAACTTGGTCGAGGGCCCGTCAATCAGCAGCCGGTCGCCTACCCGGGCAAAGCCCCGGTCAAACAACAATTCGCCTTCGATCACATCGTAGCTGATGCCGTCGCGAATCAGGTCGGAAAAATCGAGGGCGAGACGGCGCAGCACCCGGGTAAAGTTGAGCAACCCCACCAGTTTCACGCCTTCGTATTCATCCAGCTCCAGTATCGAGCCATTGGTCAGGCGCAGCTCGATGCGACCGCGCAAGCGCTCATAGTCGAAATAAGCGGGCGTGCCTGGCCATTCAAAATCCAGATCAAACTGGCCGGAGCGGCTTTCGAGTACCGGGGCGTAATCCCAGCTTTGCAATACGCTCAGGATGTTCCCGGTCCTGACCTGCCCCTTGAACGCCGTGCGATGTTCGTTATTGAGATAGCGCCAGGTCAGCTCACCATCCAGACGAGCCTCGGGCATTTCGACTCTCAGGTTGCGCAAAACGGCGCTGTCGCCGTCACGACGAATCTCCGCCCGCCAACTGCCCATATCGCGACCGTCGATCGACAGCCGGGCGATCTGTATATTCGCATCCGGCAGCTCATCCGGCCGCAGCATGGCCATCGGGTCTGGTGCGGATGCATCGTCAGCTTCCGCTCTTGTCGTGTCGGCAGGTTGCTGCGTCCGGTTGATGTTCACAAAATCAAAGTCAGCGAAATGCGGATCGCCGTTGAACGGGATCAACACCCGGCCACTGAGCTCCCGGGCTTCCAGCGTTGCCAGCCAGCCTTCATCACTACTGAGTATCTGAATGCGGGGTTGAGTCCAGTTCAACCCTTGACCGCGCCACAGTGCACCGCGCAAATTCACTTCGCGAATCGGTTGCGCACTCGCCTCTGCACCGAGCGCCACCAGGGGAGACCCGGCCTCCCGATAAACGTCACTGACAGCTTGCAAGGCGTCGCGCCATTGATCGATGTCCGCCTCGGGCAGAAGTGCATCGACATAAATCCCGCTTTGAATCCGCCGCTCCAGCGGCGTGTTCAGGGCCACGGTTCCCGCCTCAAGCTGGCTATCAGGTGAGACGTCGAATGCCCATTGCACCACCTCGTTGTAATGACCGGAGATACCCAGCCCTTCGCCATCGGTAAACACCAGGTCCAGCGCGAGCGGTCGGGCCGCCTCTGCTGTTTTACCCAGAGCCGCCGGAAACGCCAGTGGCAGGTTGACCAGATCCGACGTCAGGGCAATGCGGGTCTGGCCAGGCAGAAAGTCCAGCTGTGCATCGGTGGCAATGCGGTACGGCTGGCCTGCCAGCCAGGGGTCTTCAAGCCATCGGCCCCAGGCATCCAGCGGCGTTTCACCGGAAACCGCGAGACTGACCCGGGCATTAGCCCCGGTCAGATCGGACGTCAGTTGTGCCCGATGCCGGGCGCCGAACAGTTCACCATCCAGGCGGTTCGAGTAGAGCCCTCGCTGGCTGTTGTAGCCAATGTCACCATTGAGCGCCGACAGAGTCAGATCCAGGTCGGTCAGTTCAAGCGCGCCATTGCTGAGCTGACTGGTCAGCGCAATACCCAGCGGCGCGTCGCTCAACGGCACTCTGAGTTCCAGGTCAGCTTGGGTATCACCGGTGAGTGTCCAGTCACTGACAACATCGGCCGCCAGAAACTCGAGCGGCCCGTCCTGCTGAAACAGCGCCAGGGCGTCGCCCGCGTCTGAACTCACATCGAGGTCGATTAGCAGTTGCCGCTCGGCAAATGGCAAGTGCAATTGGCCGCTGTCGAGCGTTATCCCGGCCAGGGTGCCCTGTTGCGCTTCAACGCGCAGGTCATCGAGGGTTAGCCGAACCTGTCCAGCCCCCCCGGAAATAGCTGGCCAGGCGTCATTGAAGCGGACCACGGCCTCGTCGAAATCCGTCACCAGGGCGAGCCCGCTGTCGGTCATCTGCCCCTTGCGAAAGCCAGCGACAAAGGAGAAATCCAGATCCGAAAACCGGCCCGATTGAATGTTATCGACGATCCAGGGTTTGACCGGGTCGGGTAAACGGTTATCCGGCGTCAGCCGCTTGGCCCAGCTGGCATTGGTTGCGTCGGTCGCCACCGCCAGCCGGAACCCGATTTCGCGCTGAGCGGACGCCAGGTCGCCGCCATTGACTAGATCAACCCGCCAGTGACCGGTTAGCGGTTGAGCCGACTCCCCCTGGGTTTGTTGCGTTGCATCGGGGGCAATGGCCGCTCGATGCTGCCCTTCCAGTTGCACACCCGCACCGGCCGACCATCGAGCATCCAATATCCCCTCGATTCGCTCGAACAGGAACGGCTGGTCATAAATAGCGGGCAACTGGAAGTCGACGCCGCTGTTGTTGAACGTCAGCCGCGCCCGTGACCCTTCGGCCCGCAGCTCACCATTGATACCGCTCAGACCCGGGATACCCGAGTAAGGTTGCATGCGTACATCCCTGACACTCGCCGTCATACGCAATGAATCGTGCTGACCGATGCGGTAAGACACCTTGCCCTGGTCAATACTGGCTTGTGGAAAGGCCTGCTCCCAGTAACCACTGCCATCATTGACCGCCAGAAAGGCGCTGATCGGCGCAAGGGGCAATTGATCCCACTGTATCTGCCACTGAGTTTGACGCAGGCTGGCCCGGGCCACGAACTCACCCTGAACCTCGGGCTCATCAGCGGCGGACCGCTCCAGGTCATGGGAAAAATGGTGCAACCAGACATCCACCCCTCCGGTACTTCGCTCGGCAAACAGCTCCATATCCAGATTGCGCAGGGCCATGGCACTGCGGCGGCCGCTGAGACGGGTCGCCGGGCTTTGCAGGCGGGCCTGGATCGATTGCCATTGATCGCGGGTCAGGCTCACCCAGTACTCGCCCGCTACAGCGGCCTGGCGCACATCCGGCAGCCATTCTTGCAGCCAGGGTGCCATATCGAAAGCCCCGTGCCGGGCATACAGATCCACCTCGTATTGATCGTCGCGCCGGCTGCTTTCCAGTTGCAACTCAATGGGCACCGACAGGCCATCGTAATTGACACTGGCTTCAGCACGCATCCAGTTGTCGTCACCCGACCCGGTCAGTTGCGCTGACTCCATTGCAACGGTCATCCCCGGCAACAGCAGCGGCTCAATGTGCAAGGCCATATCGGTAAAGCGTACTTCACGTTGCTGGCGGATCAGCGCGATAACCCGCTCCAGCGACATATCCGGTGTGTTGGTTGCACCGGACCCCGCGTTTACGCCAGCAAAGCTCCAGCCTGCATCGGTTTGCTCCAGATTGGCTTCAAACCCGGTCAGCTCAAACCGCTTGAACACCGGAGACAGCGTTATCAGCGACTGCATCAGCGCCGGTTCCAACAGCATTCGGTCGACACTGAGGGTCGAGCTGATGTGCACATCTTCGGCAATCAGGATGGGGTTAAACTGACGCCACTCTCCGGTGAGACTGCCAATGGAGACCGAGGCATTGAGACGGTCGCTGAGCAACAACGCCAGTTCGGCGTTATAGCGTTCGACGTGCGGGAAGAACTGCCGGCCAAGCGCGAGATAGGCGGCCACCAACAGTATCCAGAACGCGCCAATCTTGAGCAACACCGTGCCCAGGGCTTTCAGAATGCGATAACGGGCCATAAGTCAATATGTCAGCGTAAAGGCAGTGGTACCGCCATTACTGTCAAAGCCGGTGAATGGGGTCAAACCGAACGTCTGCCTACTGCAAAATGACATCAAATTGTTCCTGGCTGTACATGGGCTCAACCTGAAACCGAATCGGTTTGCCGATAAACTCCTCAAGGTCGGCCAGATTGGAGGATTCTTCATCCAGCAGACGGTCGACGACTTCCTGCGATGCCAGCACCAGATACTGGTCGTTGTTGTAGGCACGCTCTTCGCGCAGTATTTCCCGAAACACTTCATAGCAGACGGTTTGGGGCGTTTTAACACGACCGCGACCGTTACAGACCGCACAGGTCTCCGTCATCATGTGTTCCAGGCTTTCGCGGGTTCGTTTGCGCGTCATCTCCACCAGCCCGAGGTCGGACACGCCAGTCAGCTTGCTTTTCGCATGGTCTTTTTCCAGGTACTTCTCCAGCATGCGCAACACCTGGCGCTGATGCTCGGGGTCGTCCATGTCGATAAAATCGATGATGATGATACCGCCCAGGTTACGCAGGCGCAGTTGGCGCACGATGGTGGTCACGGCTTCCAGATTGGTCTTGAAGATCGTCTCTTCCAGATTACGATGCCCGACAAAGGCACCCGTGTTGACGTCAACCGTGGTCATCGCTTCGGTCTGGTCAATGATCAGGTAACCGCCCGACTTCAGTTCGACCTTGCGCCCCAGCGCCCGACGAATTTCATCTTCGACCGCAAACAGATCGAAAATCGGCCGCTCACCCGGGTAATACTCAAACACGGGCTCCACTTCGGGCGTGTACTTGCGCACGAAGTCGATTACTTTGGTGTAGGTTTCTTTCGAGTCTATGCGTATTTTTTCGACGTCGGCACGCACCAGATCCCGGGCTACGCGCAGATACAGCGGCAGGTCTTCGTAAATGGTGGCCGGCCCCGGGGTCTCCACAATGCGCTCGCCCAGCACCCGGAACACACGCTTCAAATAGTTCAGATCCGACTGGATTTCAGCCTCGCCAATGCCTTCCGCGGCGGTTCGGAGAATGTACCCACCCTTTTCGATGCCTTCATCCGCTTTCACCTTCACCACCAGAGCGCGCAGGCGTTCACGCTCCTCTTCGCCGTCAATGCGCTGGGAAACCCCAATGTGGTTGGAGTCTGGCATGTACACCAGGTAGCGCGAGGGGATCGATAAATGGGTCGTCAACCGAGCACCTTTGGTGCCGATGGGGTCTTTAATGACTTGCACCGTGATCGATTCACCCTCACGGACCAGAGCCTGAATGGACTTTTGCGCTTCACCTTCCCGTTTGGGCTGGTCAAAGTCCGAGGCGTGAATGAACGCCGCCCGCTCCAGACCAATATCAACAAAGGCCGCCTGCATGCCCGGCAAGACCCGAACCACCTTGCCCCGGTAAATGTTGCCGACGATACCGCGCGTTTGCTCCCGCTCGATGAATATCTCCTGGACGGCGCCGTTTTCAACAACAGCCACCCGGGTCTCCATCGGCGTTACGTTTACCAATATTTCTGAATTCATAACTGAGCCTGTTCGTACCTGTCGATTCAAGCGCTGGCGCACTGCTAATACCCCAGGCTCACACTGTCTGGCCGCTCTACTGTAACCATCACCCGATCAGATTGACACCAGGGCTCCATCCCAGACCGTCACACCACGCCGGGTCAGCAACTGGGCCGTTTCGCGCAGTGGTAGACCTACAATAGCAGAATAGCTGCCTTCAATCCGTTTGATAAACACCGAGGCCAGCCCCTGTACCGCATAGCCTCCGGCTTTATCACAGGGTTCCTGGGTATCCCAGTAGGCGCGGGCCTGTTCCGGCATCAGCTCGGCAAAAACCACCCTGGAGGTCACCACCTCAACGTCCACCTGATCGTGGCTGGCCAACGCAACTGCAGTCATCACATCGTGCGCCCGACCAGACAACCGTTCCATCATGTCGAGAAAATCGTCCCGGTCGCGCGGTTTGCCGAGAATATCCCGGTCGACGACAACGGCGGTATCGGAGCCCAGCACCAGGGCACCGGATTCGCCCCTTTCTGCAACAACCGCCAACCCGGCGGCCGCCTTTTCGCGGGCCAGCCGGCTGACGTAATCGGCTGCACTTTCCAGCGACTGCATGCGCTCATCAATGTCGATAGGCAAAATGGAAAACTCAACCCCCAGCCCGCTCAGTAATTCACGTCGGCGGGGGGATTGTGAAGCCAGGTACAGGGACATGAAGACTCCTTCCAATAAAAACGAGGTCAAAAATCGACCGGCCGATCAAAGCGTGCAGCGACGGCGCACAGCGCACAGCGCACAGCGCAAGCATCAACACCTACTGAACCCGGAAGCGCAATTGCAACGCCCGCAAAATGACGTAAACCCAGGGCCACAGCAAGGCACTGACCAGCGATGGCAGCAAATGCATCTCGCCGGTGATGCCCGACCCCAGAAAATCACGACACCACTGCACCAGCAACTGACTGACCGCAATGATCAGAAACACGACCAGTGCCTGCTGTAAGATCGGATACATGCGCAGCCGTTGATGCAACAGCAGCACCAGATACACCAGCCCGCTGTACGACAGAGCAAACACCCCAAGATAGGTACCCAACACCACGTCTTGCAACAAGCCCACGCAAAAGCCAACGGTAATGCCAACCCGGTCGGGCAACACCAGAACCCAGAAAATAAGAAACAAACCAACCCAGTCGGGTCTGGCCAGCGCAATCATCTGTGGCAGCGGAACCGCGGCAAGCAAATAAGCGATAAAGAAACTGAGGGCGATCACCCACAAGCCCTTGGCGGGTTTGGTTTTCATTCCGACTCCCGCTTGAAGATGAGCAGTAAATTTCGACTGCGTGACAATTCAGCCAGCGGTTTGGCGCGAATGGTCGCAAAAGGCTCGCCGGTATCGTATTCGATGGCCTGAACTTCAGCGACCGGGTAGCCTTCCGGGAATCGCCCGGCCAAACCGGAGGTGATCAGCAGGTCTCCAATCTGTACATCGGCCGTGCTGGGTACAAACTCCATTTCCAGCACGTTCAGATCACCGGTTCCCACCACAATGCTGCGCATGCCGTTGCGGTTAATTTGCACCGGAACCGCATGGTTGGCATCCGCCACCATCAAAACCCGGGAAGTAAGGGAGTTGACCTGAATCACCTGGCCAAACAACCCGGTGGCGTCGAGCACTGCCTGGCCTACATAAACACCATCCTGGGCGCCGCGGTTAATGATCACCTGATGAGTGAACGGGTCCGGGTCGACACTGAGCATTTCGGCGGTCAGATAGTCGGCCTCGAAGCGCGGAGTCGCATCCAGCAAACGACGCAAACGCTCGTTTTCAGCTTCAAGCACGGCCAGCCGCTGCGCCTGCTGCCGGAGCACGAGCACCTGATTGTTCAGTGAACGGTTATCTTCGATCAGCTCATCTCGCTCGGCGAAAGTGCGGCTCGACCACTCCACCATATCGGTGGGCAGGCTGATCAGAGATTGTACGGGAGATACCAGATAAGACAGGGTCTGTCGCAGATAATCGACCTGGGTGTAGCGGGCATCCAGAGCCATCAGCGCGACAGAGACCACCACAGCTACCAATAGACGATAACCGTGCTGTGGGCCGGCAGAAAACAGCGCTTTGATGACAGACTCTCCTATGAAATTCGGGTCGCACGAACAGTGCAGTCAGGCCGGTTTCAGGCCGGCACTGACTGCAGGCGACCATTATTCACTGAAAAAGTCGAACACACGTTCATCCATCATTTCCAGTGCACGGCCGCCACCGCGGGCCACGCAGGTCAGCGGATCGTCAGCCACCAGCACCGGCAAGCCGGTTTCTTCGCTCAACAGCTTGTCGATATCCCGCAACAGGGCGCCACCACCGGTGAGCACAAGACCGCGCTCGGCGATGTCGGAGGCCAGCTCGGGTGGTGTTTGTTCCAGCGCGCTTTTCACCGCCTGAACGATCGCGGAGAGACTTTCCTGCAAGGCTTCAAGCACTTCATTGGAATTCAGGGTAAAGCTTCGTGGAATGCCTTCGGCCAGGTTGCGACCACGCACATCGATCTCGCGAATCTCGGTTCCCGGGTAGGCACAGCCAATTTCGATCTTGATGCGTTCAGCCGTCGCTTCACCAATCAGTGAGCCGTAATTGCGACGGATATAGGCCACAATGGCTTCATCGAACCGGTCACCACCGACGCGAACGGATTCGGCATAGACCACACCATTGAGGGAAATAACAGCAATTTCGGTGGTACCACCACCGATGTCCACCACCATGGAACCACGGGCTTCCTCGACCGGCAGTCCGGCACCAATCGCCGCCGCCATGGGTTCTTCAACCAAAAACACTTCACGGGCACCGGCACCGAAGGCCGACTCGCGAATGGCTTTGCGTTCCACTTGTGTGGATTTGCACGGTACACAGATCAACACTCGGGGGCTCGGTGCAAACCAGCTGTTTTCGTGTACCTTGGCAATGAAGTGCTGCAGCATTTTTTCAGTGACGTGAAAGTCGGCGATCACACCGTCTTTCAGCGGCCGGATCGCCTGAATGCTGCCCGGTGTGCGGCCGAGCATGCGTTTGGCTTCTTCGCCGACGGCGGCAACGGTTTTCTGGTTTCCGGTCAGGCGTACAGCCACAACCGACGGTTCATTCAAGACGATATCGCGATCGCGCACATAAATCAGCGTGTTTGCCGTACCCAGGTCAATCGACAAGTCGCTTGAAAAAAGTCCCCGAATCTTTTTAAACATTTTTTGATGATTCCAATTCTGATGGGTGCGGTACAAGAGGGTATGGGAAACCGGCTACAGGATTTCCTGATGACAACCCAATAAATCCACACTATTAAAGCCATGACACAGCCCGGCAATGTATCAATGGCAGGGATTTTGGGCAAGCTGTAAATATGATAACTTATGCCTCATCAATGATTTATTGGGTAGAGTTAAAGCGTTAATACATCCGGATGTGAATTGAACACTGGTGCAGATTCTCGAGTTTGAATCACGCCTGTTATCAATTCTGGTTGGGAAGGCAAGCGCCAGGCTCGGCCCGTAATAATGCACCAGATTTGTCATCCACCCGCCCGATGCCGCAAGAAGCCGTGTGTAAAGCCTGCTTCAACCGCATTGACCGGCGTGGTTTGGCCCCTAATTTAGCCCCAGGAGATCCACAACCATGAGCCTAGACCGCTCCCAGGTGGAAAATGTAGCCCAACTGGCACGCTTGCAGGTCACGGAGGACGCCATGGCCGCCACTGTAACCAGTCTGTCGAGCATTCTCGATCTTGCCGACCAGTTGCAAAAGATCGATACCGAGGGTGTCGAGCCGCTGTCGAACCCCTTGGATGCCACCGCGCGGCTGCGCCCCGATGACGTCACCGAGCACAATCAGCGCGATGCCTACCAGGCCATTGCACCAAGCGCGGCCGATGGCCTGTACCTTGTCCCCAAAGTCATAGAGTGAGCCAGACCCGACATGTTAGATAAAACACTGACCCAGCTTGCCGCCGGTCTGGCCCGGGGCGATTTCAGCAGCGTGGAGCTGACACAGGCCTACCTGGATCGCATCCGGCAGCACAACGCCGACCTCAATGCCTATATTACCGTAACCGACGATATAGCCCTGGCGCAGGCGGCCACAGCCGATGAACAGCGCGCCGCCGGCAATGCTGGGCCGCTGACCGGGCTACCGATCGCGCACAAAGACATTTTTTGCACCCAGGGCGTGCGCACCAGTTGTGGTTCTCGCATGCTCGACAACTTCATCGCGCCTTATGAGTCAACGGTCACTGCCCGCCTCGCTGGTGCTGGTGCGGTCATGCTCGGTAAAACCAACCTCGATGAGTTCGCGATGGGGTCTTCTACCGAGTCCAGCTACTACGGCCCCACCCGCAACCCCTGGAATCGGGATACCGTGCCCGGTGGCTCCTCGGGCGGCTCGGCAACGGCGGTGGCAGCGCGTCTGGCGGCGGCGGCCACCGGTACCGATACCGGTGGCTCCATACGCCAACCCGCCGCCTTCACCGGCATTACCGGCCTGAAGCCGACCTATGGCCGGGTTTCGCGCTGGGGCATGATCGCCTACGGCTCATCGCTCGATTGCGGCGGCCCAATGACGCAAACGGCTGAAGATGCGGCGCTGATGCTGAATGCCATTGCTGGCTTTGACCCGAAAGATTCTACCAGCATGGACCGGCCCGCAGACGATTATCAGGCGCGCCTGAACGAACCCCTGGCGGGCCTGCGCATCGGCTTACCGAAAGAGTATTTCGGCGATGGCCTGAACGACGGCATCCGGGCCGCGGTGATGGCCGCGGTCAGCGAGCTGGAAAAACTCGGTGCAACGGTCAAGGAAATCTCGCTGCCTCGCACCGAGTTGTCGATTCCGGCCTATTACATCATTGCCCCGGCTGAAGCCTCAACCAACCTGTCGCGCTACGACGGTGTTCGCTACGGTTATCGCTGCAAAGACCCGGTAGACCTGGAAGACCTCTACAAACGCACCCGTGCTGAAGGCTTTGGCGCGGAAGTTCAGCGGCGCATTCTGGTTGGCACCTACGCGCTATCTGCCGGCTACTACGATGCCTACTACAAGAAAGCCCAGCAACTGCGCCGCCTGATTCGCGACGACTTCCAGACGGGCTTTCAGGAGGTTGACGTCATCCTCGCACCCACCACGCCTTCGCCGGCCTGGACGCTGGGTGAGAAAAGCAATGACCCGGTGGCCATGTACCTTGAAGACATCTATACGCTGTCGACCAACCTGGCAGGCCTGCCCGCTCTGGCCCTGCCCTGTGGCCAGGTCGGTGGGTTACCGGTGGGCCTGCAGCTGATCGGGAACTACTTCGAGGAAAGTCACTTGCTGAACATTGGCCACCAGTACCAGCAGGCAACCGACTGGCATCTGCAGGCGCCGGTGCTCTGAGGCAGGTTTTTGAGCCAATGGCACGACAAACACGCATCCATTAATCGCACGTGAGCAGCAGGCCCCAGCGCCCGCTGCCAGCAGAGGACCCAAAGATGGAATGGGAAACCGTAATCGGGCTGGAAATACACGTTCAGCTTTCAACCCGATCCAAAATATTCTCCGGCTCCAGTACCCAGTACGGCGCCGAGCCCAACACCCAGGCGAGCCTGGTCGATCTGGCCATGCCCGGCGCCTTGCCGGTGTTCAACGAGAACGCCCTGCGCAAGGCGGTCGCCTTTGGCCTGGCAATCGATGCGCACATTGGCAAACGCTCGGTGTTCGACCGCAAGAACTACTTTTACCCCGACCTGCCCAAAGGCTATCAGATCACCCAGATGGATGACCCCATCGTCGGGCTGGGCGAAGTCGAGATCGTGCTCGACGACGGCAGCACCCGCACCATTGGCGTGACCCGGGCGCACCTGGAGGAAGATGCCGGTAAATCCCTGCATGAAGACTTCGAGGGCATGACCGGCATTGACTTGAACCGGGCCGGTACGCCTCTGCTGGAGATTGTCTCCGAGCCGGACATGCGCTCGGCCAAGGAGGCCGTGGCCTACCTGAAGAAAATTCACAGCATCGTTACCTACATCGGCATTTCCGACGGCAACATGGCTGAAGGCAGCCTGCGTTGCGACGCCAACGTCTCGGTGCGGCCGAAAGGCCAGACAGAATTCGGCACCCGGACCGAAATCAAGAATATCAACTCCTTCAAGTTTGTTGAAAAAGCGATCAACGTTGAGGTTCAGCGCCATATCGATGTCATCGAAGACGGCGGCACGGTTACCCAGGAAACCCGGCTGTACGATGCCGACAAGAACGAAACCCGCAGCATGCGCTCGAAAGAGTTCGCAAACGATTATCGCTATTTCCCCGAACCCGACCTGCTGCCGGTCGAGATCGACGACGCCTACATTCAGGACGTAAAAGACCGCCTGCCGGAACTGCCGGATGCTAAAATCCAGCGGTTCAAGGCCGACTATGGCCTTTCTGACTACGATGCCACGGTATTGGCCGCCAGCCGCGCCATGGCCGATTATTTCGAGGCCGTGGTCGACGTCACCAAAGACGCCAAGCTGGCCGCCAACTGGTGCATGGGTGAACTGGCCGGCCAGTTGAACCGCTATGAACAGGACATCGCCGACAGCCCGGTATCGGCGGCAGACCTGGGGCTGCTGATACAGCGCATTCAGGACAACACCGTCTCCAACAAGATCGCCAAAACCGTGTTCGAAGCCATGTTCCGGGGCGAAGGTTCAGCGGACGAGATCATTGAGGCACAGGGCCTGAAACAAGTCAGCGATTCCGGCGCCATTGAGGCGATGATCGACGAGGTGATCGCCAACAACCCCGGCCAGGTGGCCGATTACCGCAGCGGCAAAGACAAACTGTTCGGTTTTTTTGTCGGCCAGGTAATGAAAGCCTCCAAAGGCCAGGCCAACCCGGCCCAGGTGAATGATATTCTGAAAAGCAAGCTGCAAGGCTGATCGGCCAGCGCCGGATCAACCCGTCTGGGGATTGATCCGGCGTATTTTCTGATCAACACCCTCTCCATGCGATCCTCACAATGCCCATCGCCCCTAAACCCTCGCGCGGCCTGGCCGATAGCCTTCAGTACCCGGTCAACAAAATTGTCACAGAACAATAACTGACCGATCGATCAAATAACGGCATAATCACAGTTCTCACACGTTCATCGGTGCCCGGTCACGGCCGGCCCTATCAGGTTTTGGATCAACACTATGAAGCTGTCCCTGATTGCCCGGGTTATTGCCGGTTTTACCACTCTGCTGATCTTGTTTTCGATGATTACGCTCTACTCGCTGGTCGTTGAAAACCGTCTTGCCGGACAACTGGAGCTGACGTCAGGTCAGTTGGGCCCCTTGCTGGATGATACCAACCGGCTGCGTAACACCCTTCAGGAGGCGAACCGGGCGGTCATCCTGCACGCCAATGCCGACGATGCAGAGCGCCGAACCCTGCTGGAGGCCCAGTTCAGTGACGCGCGCAGCGGCTACGACAGCCTGTTTCAGAGCCTGATGCAACGGCTCGAAGCCTATCCGGACATTCGTGATCAACTGGCTGCCAGCCAGCCCCTGGCTGACTCGCTCTTCGCAACCGGCGCCAACCATCTGGCGCTGCAGAATCAGCGGGTGCAGACCCGCCTGAATGCTCTGGAGCAAGCCCAGCAATTTGACGATGAATGGATATTCTTTACCGGGGATCTGAACGCCATTGGTTCCAGGGCCACTGCTCAGGGGGATTCGGGTCTGCAATGGGAAATCGATTACATCATTGCCCAGGCTGAGGGCGCTCAGGCTTATTTGCAGCGGGCGCTGGCCATCAATTCGTCCGAACGCATGGGCGAAATCGAGTCCCAGTTAACCACAACTCTGGAACAGCTGAACGCCAAGGCGGAATCGATCGAATCGAATTTTACCCGCTATGCCGCCGACACCAATGACTATATCGATCTGTTGCGCACCGCCATTGCCGGCGAATCGGGGTTGTTTCAAAGCCACAAGCGCTATGTTGAACTGAACGAGCAAAGCACCCTGGTTCTGCTTGAACTGAACGACACCATGGATTCCAACCTCACAGCACTGGACAGTCTGGTCGGCGCGACGCGCAGTGTGTCGGCGCGGGCCACCCAGGAAGGCAATGCCATGGCAACCCGGGCCATTGCCATCACCCTGGGCTTGCTGGTGATGGCGCTGGTCATATCGGTGCTCATCGGGTTTTCCATCGTCCGCTCTATTCGCAAGCCCATGGCCGAAACCCTGGCCGTGCTGGACCAGTTGGCACAGGGCCATCTGGGCGAACGCATCAAACACACCTCCAGTGACGAAATAGGACAGATAGCCCGCAACGTGAATACCCTGGCCGACCGGCTCAGCGATGTCATTCGCGACATCCGGACGTCTTCCGAGCAGGTGGCTGAATTGTCGGCCAGTACGTCGGAAGTCAGCGCAACCACGCGCGCCAGTGTCGAGCAACAGCAGGAGCAGACCCAGTCGGTGGCCACAGCCATCACCGAAATGGAAAGCGCCATTCAGGAAGTGGCCGCCAATGCGGAGCGCACGCGCACCGAAGTGTCTGAAGTGACGGAGTCGGCCGAGCAGAACATGGCCAGCATGACGCAAAACATTGACTCGGCGCGGCAATTGAACGACTCCCAGGCGCACGCCAAAACCGTGATTGAGACCCTGCGGGATGAAAGCCAGCAGGTGGCTACCATACTCGATGTCATTCAGGCCATCGCCGAGCAAACCAACCTGCTGGCCCTGAATGCCGCGATTGAAGCCGCGCGGGCCGGCGAGCAGGGCCGGGGCTTCGCCGTGGTGGCCGACGAGGTCCGCACGCTCGCGACCCGGTCACAACAGTCGGCAAACGACATTCGCGTGATGATTGACCGGTTACAGCAGCAATCCGAACAGGCCGTAGCCATCATGTCGAGCAATCAGTCATTGGCGCAGGCCTCGGCCCGCCAGTCACAACAGACCGGCGACTCGCTGGCGGCCATGGTCAAACGCCTGGCAGACATCAACGACATGAGCCATTCGATCGCGACGGCGTCGGAAGAGCAAAGTGCCGTGGCCCGTGAAGTCACTGAAAACGTGGTGCATATTTCCGATATGGCGGAATCCCTGGCTGAAACGGCCCGCCAGGCGGCCAGCAACAGCCAGCAACTGCGCGAACTGGCCCGAAACCAAACCGCACTGGTGGGCCGGTTTCAGTTAACCTGATCAACGCACACGCCGGAGCGACTGAACCAAAGCCGGCGTGGTGTGCGTATCAACGAGCCACGTTTCACAGGAAGGCTGCATGCAATTACTGTCGTTCGGAGCACCTGTTCCGGCCCGCGCTCTGACAACTCTGACCATCACACTGCTGGCATCCGCACCGGTTTTTGCGGTCGACAGCGCGGCACTCAGATCCGGGCTGCAATCGGCAACCGGATCGTTAGCCACCCTGAAAACCATCCATATCGCCCATCAGGGCGAGATCATCTGGGCCGAGGCTTACAACGGGGCCAGCCTGTCAGCCTCCACCAACATCAAGTCAGCGTCAAAGACACTGGTCGCTACGTTGGTCGGCATAGCCATCGACAAGGGCATTCTCGACGGCGTTGATCAACCCATCGCGCCCCTGCTGCAAGACCAGCTTCCAGAGAACCCCGACCCGCGGATAAATGACATTACCATTGGCCATTTGCTGTCGATGCAGGCCGGGCTGGAACGAACCTCCGGGCGCAACTACGGCGCCTGGGTCGTCAGCGATAACTGGGTGAAAAATGCTCTCGCCCGCCCGTTCGAGGAAGAACCCGGGGGCGACATGCAATACTCCACCGGCAGTACCCACCTGTTGTCGGCCGTACTGATGCGAGAAGCCGGAGAGTCCACTCACAGCCTGGCCAACCGCTGGCTCGCGCCCGCTGGTATACGCGTAGACAGCTGGCTGAAAGACCCCCAGGGCATTCCCATGGGTGGCAACCAGGTAGGCATGACCCCGGAATCCCTGCTGGCACTGGGTGAACTCTTTCGCCGGAACGGGCAGACGGAAGGCGGCGAGCAACTGCTGTCGCAAGACTGGATTGACGCAAGCTGGGAACGACGTACCCGGTCCCGATTTCATGGCGGTGGTTACGGTTATGGGTGGTTTATGCAAACCTTTTCTGGCGTCGATGGTTACTATGGCTGGGGGTACGGTGGTCAAATGATCTATGTCTTGCCCGAGCTTGAGCTGACCATCGCCATCACTTCCGAGGAAAACGAACCGTCAGGCCGCAGCGGTTATCGCGACCAGTTGCATCGCCTGGTCAGTCAACAGGTTGTGCCTGCGGTTCGTGATTCTTAAGTGGCTATCCAAAAAAAAAGCGGCTGCCCTCTCGGACAGCCGCTTTTTTTCTTAGGTACTATCGCTCTATCGCGACTTTTTAACCGACCGGTTGTCCATCGGCACCTGAAAAACCTCGACTTCGCCTTCCAGATCGCCCGCCAGCCGGTTCAGGGTGTTAACCGCATTCTGATTCGCCTTCAGGGCGGTAATCGATTTACCCGAACTCTCGGTAACGCCTTCCATCGACGCGACCAACTCATTGATGTCACCAACCTGCACGCGAATCACTTCGACAATCTGACGAACTTTTTTCAGCGAATCATTCGCCTGATTATCGATGGTTGTCAGCACCTCATTGGACGATTCACTGAGTGACAAACCATGTTCGATTTGCGGCAAGGTTGATTCCATGGCGGTCACCGATGCCTGGGTTTCCTGACGAATCTGTCCCAGCATTGATTCGATCTGACCGGTGGCATCGCCAGTGCGCTGCGCCAGGGTGCGCACTTCATCGGCTACCACCGCAAAACCTCGGCCGGATTCGCCAGCGCGGGCGGCCTCGATGGCCGCATTCAGTGCCAGCAAATTGGTTTGCTCGGAAATACCGTTGATCACACCGGCTATGTTGGCAATCTCGCCGGTACGGGCTTCCAGCTGACGAATCTGATCAACCGCCGCGTGCACCACATCGGATACCTTACGAATTTCTATCGCCGTCTCGGCAATCAACCTACGACCGGATTCAGACTGCTCAACCGTCTTCGACGAGTTTTCTTCGGTATCTTCGAGCAATTCAGCGGTATGGAGCACACTCTGGCGCATGGTTTCCAGGCGATTGGCGGCATCGGTCGTCGACTCGCCCTGCTGCTCGGCCATCGTCAGGGCATCACTGGATTCCCGCGACAATACCACCGCTTCTTTACCCAGTTGCTGTGAGGCATTCACAATATTAGTCACCACTTCACCCAGCCGATTCTGCATCAGATGCACCGAATGCAGCACACTGCCTTCCGGTGAGGTACGAATCGTCTGGCTCAGATCGCCTTCCTGAACCTTCGACAGGATATCAGCCACTTCACGCGGTTCCCCGCCCAGCGAGACTTTCAGGCTGCGTTCGATCAAAATCGCCAGCACAATCCCGAACAGAATGGCGAAGCCGGTTAGCAGCAGCATAAAGGCCGTGAAGCCTGCCGCGCCTTCTCGTATGTCGTCGGTAATGGCCTGACTCTGCGCTTCCTGGTAGTCAATGAAGGCGTTGATCGATGCCAGCCAGTCGATGAAGGCGGGCTTGGCTTCAGTCAGCATGAGTTGTTCGGCTGCCTCGCGCTGTCCGGCCTGCCGCAACTCAATAACCTCTGAAATCAGCGGTTCTGTGCGTTGTTCGACGGCTTGAATGCGGCTGAGCAGTTGCCGCTCACTGGCGGACACATCGCCACCATTGTTCAGTAACCGGTTTAACGGACCTGCACTTTCCTGATAAAAGCGCTCCAGCCGCTCGATGATCGCAATTTCTTCATTCAGAGCCGCCGTATCGGGCGCCAGAACCACATCGCGTATGGCGATAGCACGGTCGTGTACACTGCCCCGAAAATTAATGGCATAGCGTTGTTTCACCGAGTTCTGATCGGTGATGGCCGTTAGCCCCTGATCAATGGTTTGTACATTACGCACACCGATCACGGTAATCGCGAGCATGACCGCCAAAACCAACCCGAACCCAATGACCAAACGCCTTCGTACCGACATCTGGGAGAACAACTTAATCAATCCCATTTCTACCACCTCATTGTTTACTGCACTGCGCCAACGACGCACTTTTTTCAACCCGGACCATATGCGTGATCTGGCTCACAAAATAGAATCTTTACCTGTGAGTATCCGAACGCCGCTCCGACTGCCCCATTCTCTTTTCAGTGACCCATTAGGGACGACTATTGATGACTTTTTAACCGGCAGTGTGGCAAAACCGTCACAGTTCAACAAAAACCGCTGAAAGGGATAGTCAATCATTTGACGACCCGTATTGTTCGCCAAACTTCGACACAGAATGGGACAGCCTATACGCACCTTACTAGCGACCCGACCACTACCGGTTTCAATATAATTTTGAACAAGGTGTTCACATCCATTCACCAAAGCTAGAACAGCCAACGGTGAGAGCGCCATTTACGCCAGAGCGAACAAAGAACTTGTAGCTAGAAGACGCTGCTGTTGAGCATTGGGTGGGCAGGCAAGCGGTCTATACCAACTTCTTACACGCTGGAATACCGCCGGGTCATGAGGGGCGTCTATCATCTGTTGGCGTGTCGGTGTCGTATAAAATTTGATCATGCAAATGGTGGTTCAAAGGCTGTTTGTCCGACAGAAATCGTAACATCCACCAATTGGTTGACCGACTCCTGGGAGGAGCTCTCATGACACATACACCCGCACCTGCATTAGCAACGACCCCAGCCCAACCGCATCTACCCATTCCGCAGCAAGCCTTCGAGTGGTACGACGAGTACGCCCATGGCCTGATCGACCGTCGCACCTTTATGAACCGGCTGATGTCATTGTCGGCCACCGGCATTGCCATGGGCACGCTGACGGCCGCACTGACGCCCAATTACGCCGAAGCCGAGCAGGTGTCCTTCAATGACCCGGACATCAAGGCCACCTATACCAGGTTTCCCTCGCCCCGGGGTCACGGCGAAGGCCAGGGGTATCTGGTGGTGCCCACCAACCTTGAAAGCCGGGCACCGGTCGTACTGGTCGTTCACGAAAATCGCGGGCTTAACCCCTATATTGAAGACGTGGCCCGGCGACTGGCCAAAGCGGGTTATATTGCCTTCGCACCGGATGCACTCTACCCGCTCGGCGGTTACCCCGGCTACGACGATGAAGGCCGCAGCATGCAAGGGTCGCTGGACTCAGCCAAGATGGAAGCCGACTTCATGGCCGCCGCGGAGTTTTTGAAGAATCATGAAACGTCGACTGGTAAGCTCGGTGCAGTGGGCTTTTGCTATGGCGGCTATATTGTGAACATGCTGGCTGCAAGCATGCCAGAGCAGTTAAACGCCGGCGTCCCGTTTTACGGTACCCCGGCCGCTGCAGACATCCGAGACCAGGTACAGGCCCCGCTGATGCTGCAATTTGCCGAACTGGACAACCGGGTTAATGCAACCTGGCCGGATTATGAAGCCACCCTGAAAGAAAACGGTGTCGACTACACCGCACACATCTACCCGCAAACCAACCACGGTTTCCACAACGATTCGACCGCCCGTTACGACGAAGCGGCCGCCGAGCTGGCCTGGGAACGGACCCTGGCGTTTTTCAACACCCACCTCGGTTGAATGGAAACACCGTCACATCAGGTAGCGCCAACCGGCAGCTACCGAAATGCCGGCTGCTATGGCTGGCATGGGCCGACGCACGGCCAGCATCACTGCTGCTGTCGCCAGTAGCGCCATTCTCGCCGCCATATCCCCCTCTACGGCCACAGGCACCAGAATGGCGATAAGCACCGAACCCGACATGGCATTAATGAAACTTTCAACACGCTGATTGATCGGAACCACCGACATCACCAACACCCCGCCGAAGCGAGTCAGCAACGTCACTGCGCCCATCAGACAAATGACCAAGAGACCGTTCAGACCGTCGGTTGCCATCATTTGTCTGCCCTCCCGGCCTTGGGTTCTGCTGGTTTCTCCATCCAGAATAACCCTACCAGACCTCCCCCAATGGCGCCCACGACGACATGGGTGTTTTCAGGCAAATACCGGTAGGCCAGCCAGGCCGTCAACGCCGCCACACACCAGGCCAGCACCATGCGCAGACTTTTGCGGCCGCCAAACACCATCGACAGCATGAAACAGCCCATGACCATATCCAGCCCAAACCGGGCCGGGTTGGCGATCAGATTGCCAAAGGTCATACCCAGCAGCGTACCGCCCATCCAGGTAACCCAAAGCGCCATCCCGCCGCCAACTAATAAGCCGAGGTTGGGTTTGCCACGCTGGCAATCGTTCAGCGTCATGGCCCAGTTGGCATCGGACAGCACCAGCATTGAGCCGAATCGCTGGGTTGCCGGTACCTGTTTCAGCCAGGGGTACAGACTGGCCCCCATCAGCAAGTGCCGGGCGTTGATGGCAAAGGTGGTCACCAGTAACGGGATGACGGGGATCTGCCCTCCCCAGAGCTCCAGTGCCGCGAACTGTGCGGTTCCGGCAAAGACAGCAAAGCTCATAAACACCGTTTGCAGCGGCGTCAGGCCGGTTTGTACAGCGGCAAGACCATACGCCAGACCAAACACCACAACAAACATCGACAACGGCAACAGGCGCCAGAAACCTTGCCCGATACCCGCTAGCGTGAGGCCGGGCATGACAGAGACGGCGGTGGACATGACAACTCCGAAAGGTAAGGATTAATTCAGCATTGAACCAGCTTGGCCGGGAGCGGCCAAGCCTGAAGCCGAACAGGGTTCAATCTCGATTGTAAAGGAATATGGTCAGGCTTCAGGCCTGACCTCCACTGTCACTGAGAAAGGTTTTATCGATGCCCAGCCTGCGCAAAGCCGCGTCGTAACGGGTTTCCAGCCCTTCTTCAAATATCAGGGCCAGATCACCTGGTACAGTCAGCCAGGCATTGCCCTTCAACTCCCCTTCCAATTGACCCGGCGACCAGCCTGAGCACCCCAGGCACACCAGATAATCTTCAGGCCCGGCGCCACGGGCGATGGCCTGCAGAATATCCGGACTGGTGGTAATGCTCAGGTGACCGTTGTTGACGGTACTGCTCCAGGGGCCTTCGTTGGAGCGATGAATGATAAAGCCGTGTTCGGGCATCACCGGCCCGCCTGAATACACCGGGCGATCCAGCAAGTCGGCGTTATCGCACTCGATGTCGAGTGATTCAAACACTTCGCCCAGGGTCATGGACGTCAGCCGATTAATCACCAGCCCCATGCAGCCTTCATCGTCATGCTGAAACAGGTAGGAAACGGTGCCGGTAAACCAGGGGTCGTTCATATCGGGCATGGCCACGATGAACTGATGGCTCAAACCGGTGTCATTATGAAAGAAGGTGTCCATCATGGTACTCCTGTAGCGCTGAAACGATCGACTAACGACTCAATACCACCGACCGCTCAAGTCGGGGATGCCAACCGGTCACCACGCGTTCAGACGCACGATACGGCGGCGGAAGGAAACCTCATTTACCGGGTAATGCCTCATAGAATAGTAACTTATTACTGAGCTTGCACCAGTGTCCCTAGCGTTGCTGACAAACCGGGCAATCAGGCTGACGCTTAAACTGGAACCGCTGCCAGCTCATATCGGTGGCATCCAGTGTCAGCAGGGTTCCGACCAGGGGGTCACCAAACTGTGCCAGTATCTTCAGGGTCTCAACCGCCTGCACTGACCCAACGACACCCACCACCGGCCCCAGCACGCCTGCGGTGGCGCAGCTGACATCGTCGTCCTGACCGTCGGGAAACAGGCAGCTGTAGCAGGGGCTGTCCTCACGCCGAAAATCAAAGACGCTGAGTTGCCCCGATAAACCGATCGCCGCCCCGGATATCAGCGGTATACCAAGAGCCATACAGGCCCGGTTGGCGGCATAGCGGCTGCTGAAACTGTCAGTGCCAATAACCACGGCATCACAGCCCCGGGCCCAGGCGAGCATGCTGGCCTCATCGAGATGGCTATCGATCTCAGTAACCTTCACGTCGGGGTTCAGTTCCGCCAGCGTGGCTCGGGCGCTCGAGGTTTTTTTGTCACCCACGGCCCGGGTGCGGTGCACAATCTGACGTTGCAGATTGGTCTCATCAACCCGGTCGCCATCGGCAATCAGCAGTTCACCAACGCCTGCCGCAGCAAGGTACAACAAGATTGGGCTGCCCAATCCACCAGCGCCGAGCACAAGCACGCGGCTGTTTACGATGCGTTGCTGCCCCACAATATCCACCTGTGGCAACAGGATGTGCCGGCTGTAGCGCAGCAATTGGTGATCGGTGAGTTCTTCGGGCGGCTGAGTCATGGCAGGGGCCTTGTTAGGCAGATCAGTGGGTAACCTTATCGGCCACCCACTGTCGGTTCAGACTGAGCCGATCAGGCTTCTTCGTCGGGTACAACGTCATCGATCAGGGATTTAAGCTCACCCTTCTGGTGCATATCGGTAATGATGTCACATCCACCAACCAGCTCACCGTTGACCCAGAGTTGCGGAAAGGTCGGCCAGTTGGCGTATTTCGGCAATTCGGCACGGATATCCGGATTGGACAGCACATCAACATAGGCAAACTTCTTGCCGCAGCTCATCACGGCCTGCACCGTCTGCGCAGAAAAGCCGCACATAGGCTGGTTCGGGTTGCCTTTCATATACAGCAATACCGGGTTGGATTCGATTTGCTCTTTGATGTTGGCCAGGGTGTCGGTCATGGTTTCATTCCACAGGTTGCTTCAGATGTCGCTATTGTACGCCAATCCTGTTGAATCGACAGGGGATGACAGTGGCAATAGCAGCTTGCCCTGTTAGTTAGGGTTTAATTGCCCATTTTCAATTGCACAATCCCTAGACTGGTCGCCTGAATTGCCTACAGGGCGGTCTGGCCTTTTTGCCAAGCGTCCGTGGCGGATACCGGGTTGGCCTGTCCGGGGTCGGCGTGAACCCATCCATAGGGCCTAGACCGCAGCAACCATGCTGCGGACTTCCCCGGACAGGCCAACCCGGCACCCGTCACTTGTTGCATTACCAATTCAAACTCTTACTAAGTGCAAAACATCGCTGCAAATATCGCAGGCGGCTTGCAATTGCTCTGGACCAGCCTCTTCCGTAAACTTGACGGTTTTCCCGCTCAGCGGCAGAACCCCACTAACCCCAGAACGGAGTCACCCACCCATGTCCGTCAGGCACTTTTTGACCCTGAATGATCTCACCCCGGATGAATTGCGGTTCCTGATTCAGCGCTCAGGTGAACTGAAAAGCCTGTTCAAGCGCGGCGACGTGTTCGAACCGCTGAAAAACCGGGTGCTGGGCATGATTTTCGAGAAATCCTCGACGCGGACGCGGGTCTCGTTCGAGGCGGGCATGATGCAACTGGGCGGTGGCGCAATTTTTCTGTCGCCGCGGGATACCCAGCTTGGGCGGGGCGAACCCATTGAAGACAGCGCCCGGGTGCTGTCGCAAATGGTCGACGCGGTGATGATTCGCACCTTCGAACATGAAAAAATCGAAACCTTTGCCGAGTATTCAACGGTGCCGGTGATTAATGCCCTGACCGATGACTACCACCCCTGCCAGCTGCTGGCCGACATGCAGGCATACCAGGAAGCGCGCGGCTCGATTCAGGGCAAAACCGTTACCTGGATCGGCGATGGCAACAACATGTGCAACTCCTACATCAACGCCGCCATGCTGTACGATTTCAAACTGAACATCGCCTGCCCCGAAGGCTTTGAACCCATGGCAGACCTGCTGGCTAAAGCCGGTGACCGCGTCACCATTCTGCGTGACCCGGTAGAGGCGGTGCAGAATTCACACCTGGTCACCACCGATGTCTGGGCCAGCATGGGTCAGGAAGAGGAAGCCGACGACCGGATTCGAGTGTTTGAATCCCTGCAAGTCTCCCCGGAGTTGATGGACAAAGCCCACAAAGACGCCGTCTTTATGCATTGCCTGCCCGCCCACCGCGGCGAGGAAGTCAGCATGGATATGCTCGACGATCCGCGTTCTGTGGTCTGGGAACAGGCGGGTAACCGCTTGCATGCGCAGAAAGCGTTGTTGGAATTTTTGCTCTGCAGTGAGTAGTAACACCGACTTTTCCATACGATGTAATTTGCCGTATAGGTTTTTCCGAGTTTGCACGAACCTGAGCGCCGGAGGGCAGGGATGCTCTTGCGGGGGTATCTGAGGCAGGGATGCCGAAGTTAAGCTTACATGGATGTATCTACAGCGCCCCCGCAAGAGCATCCCTGCCCTCCGGTGCGGGCTCATGGCGATACATCCCAAATTGGCTCAAGGCGTCACACTGCCCTGCCGTACTGGCAGTTTGGCTCGCTTGCGCTCTTTCAGCCCAATCAGAATCAGCGGTACCACGATCATGCTCGACCCGATGATAAACCAGAGATCGGGCGCCTCGTCGAAGAACACCCAGCCTCCCAGCAAGGCCCACAGCAAGCCGGTGTATTCCGCACTCGTGACTTCATTGGCCGCGACCCAGCGGTAGGCCATCAACACCGTGAAGTTGTAGCACAGGATGAAAAACGCCGAGCCAAAGGCCGTGAACAGAATCGTCCAGTCGAACGGCTCGCTCTCCCACATCATTAATAAAAAGGCGGCCGGCAGCATGAGCAGGTGGGTCAGTTGCAGCGTATGCACCATCGACTGACCCCCCGGCAATTTGCGAATCAACACGATGTTGATCGCCAGTGAACACGCAACCCCAATCGCGCTGAGGCTGCTCCAACTGATTGCTACCGGACGCAAGATAACCAGAATGCCGACAAAGCCGCTGATCACCGCAAACAGACTCAGCGGCGTCAGCTTTTCATTAAAAAACACCACCGCGATGACCATCACCAGAATGGGCGCTGCATAGAACAGCGCATTCGCCGTGGCGAGTGGCAGAGTACCCAGCGCCACCACCATGCAGGCAATGCCCATCAGACTGATGTGCGCGCGTATCAGATGCATGCGCCAGCCCGCAAACAACCGCTGACGATCGATCATCGACATCAGCGGTAACAGGATGGCCATGGCACAAAGGGTACGGACAAAAATGAACTGAAAGATCGGGACGTCGCTAACCTGCCACTTGATCAGGGCATCGGAGACCAGCGCCAGCGCATTGCCGATGACCAGCAACCAGATTGCGCTGTTGATGGTTCTACCCGGCATGACGATACACTCCCGATTGACAATCCTGATTACTGAGAGCGCGCCAACCGGAACGATCCCACTCCATGCCGGGAGTCTAGTACTACTCAAGTATTGAGAAAAATGATATTTTCTTTATGGTATTAGTATTTTAGATACTAAGTGGATCATCTGCCGATGAAGTTACCACCCCTGAAAGCCCTGCCCGTTTTTGAAGCCGTGGCCCGACTCAACAGCTTCAGTCGGGCGGCCGGCGAATTGGCGGTTAGCCAGAGTGCTGTTAGCCATCAAATTCGCCTGCTGGAAAGTTACCTGGGCGAGGATCTGTTCACCCGCCAGGGACGTTACCTGGCACTGACAGAACCCGGCCGGCACTATCTGGAAGGGGTGACCAATGCCCTGCTGCAGATCGAGCGCGCCAGCGAGCAGTTGCAGGGCAAGCCGGATACTCAACTGCGCATGGCCCTGTTCAGCTCGTTCGCGGTTCGCTGGCTCATCCCCAACCTGCCCTACCTGCAGCGTCAGCACCCCGAGATCGACCTGCAACTGGAAATGATGAACGAGTCACCACAGCTCTCAGACCGGGTCGCCGACTGCTTTATCACCCTGCACGACGATCAACGCGGTTTTACCACCGACCTGCTCTACACCGAGCGGCTGTTCCCCATATGCAGTCGGACCTACTGGCAGCAACTGTGCAGCGACTTGTATCAGGAAGGGCTGATTGACACGCCGGAACCAGCCACCATAGATCCGCTATTACTGATGCGTTGCCCGCTTCTGTCGACTTACTCCCTCTTCGGAGAGCAGAAAGACGACTGGCGACGCTGGATGGCCGAAGGCGGCTTAAGCTTGCCAGCAAACGCCCGGTATCAGCATTTCAGTCACATGCTGCTGGCTCTGGAGGCGGCCCGGCATCACCAGGGCCTGGCCCTGACCAACGACTACATGTACAACGCCAGTGAAGACCCGGACCTGATCCGCCTACCCTGCCATACCCTGATTACCGGTGACCGTTTCTATTTTGCGTACAAAACCAGCCGCCGGCAGGAAGCCGGCATTCAAAGGGTACGCCAGTGGATTCGCCAGAGGGCCGCCAGTACCGGCTTGCTGGATGCGATTCGGGAAAACTGATGTCGCAGACAAAAAGAAGCCCGCGAAAAGGGGAAGAAAACGCGGGCTGGGAGCAGTGGGAGCAGGGTCGACTCAGCGGGTAACCCCGTGACTGCACCTACTCTCTTACTCTGAAGACTGTCTGTTTACTTACTCGGATGTCTGCTTGTCTGCCTTACCAAAACTACGAAAAAAGCTCACCACAGGATGTTTCAAAATGTTATCCAGAAACACCTGCTGACTCAGCTGACGCAAGCTGTCTGCATAAGTAGGGTAAGGATGGATCACTTTCTGCAATTTGCCAAAATTTAGATTCAGGGTTTTCATGACCTGCACCTCGGCAATCAACTCACCGGCACGTTCGCCTATAATGTGAGCCCCAAGCACCTTGCCCCGCCTGCTGACAATCAGCTTGATCAGGCCGACATCGCCGGCTTTTGTCTTGGCGCGGTCCAGCTTGGCAAAGTCGTAGCGGTAGACGCGAATGCTGTCGCCATGCAGCTCCCGGGCTTCCTGCTCGGTCAGCCCGGCCCGGGCAAATTCCGGGTCAGTAAAGGTGGCCCAGGCAACGTGGCTGTAATCAACGGAGCGGTTTATCGGCAGAATCGCGTTCATGGCAGCAATCTTGCCCTGAAAGTTGGCCATGTGACTGAGCAGATAAGGCCCTGCCACATCACCGCAGGCGTAGATGTTTTTAACACTGGTTTGCAGATGCTGATTAACCTTCACCCCTTTGTCGACATCGACACCGATGTCCTCTAGGCCCATGCCGTTCACATTGGGGGCCCGGCCAATGGCCACCAGCAGATTGTCCGCTTCCAGGGCACCAGTTTCAGAGCCTTTTTCGGTGTTCAGCCGCACACCAGCAGCTGTCTTCTCAACGCCAACCGCCTTGGTGCCCACTTCAAACCGCACCCCTTCGGCCGACAGGCGCTGACGAATCAGTGCCGAGAACTCCGGCTCTTCGCGTGACAGTATTTCCGGCATCATCTCTACCAGCGTAACCTGCACACCCAGCCGGTTCATGGCCTGGGCCAGCTCCATACCGATAGGCCCGCCCCCCAGCACGATGACCGAAGCGGGCAAGGTGGCTTGCTGAAAAAAGTTTTCATTGGTGAGGTAATCGACCTGATCCAGCCCCGGTATGGGTGGCACAAAGGGTGAGCTGCCCGTTGCCAGCACAAACTTCTTACCTTCGTAAGTCTTGTCCCCCACTTCAATCCGCGTCGGGCTGATAAAGCGGGCAAAGCCATTCACGTAATCAGCCCCGGCTTTTTGCAGTACCTCGGGGGTTTCCTCTTCATAAACGTGCTCGCTGACGGCTCGCACTCGCTCGAGA
This sequence comes from Saccharospirillum alexandrii, assembly GCF_004000275.1. Lineage (GTDB taxonomy): Bacteria > Pseudomonadota > Gammaproteobacteria > Pseudomonadales > Natronospirillaceae > Saccharospirillum > Saccharospirillum alexandrii. The sequence continues at coordinate 181,746 of NZ_RCIP01000001.1, read as the reverse complement.
ATGGCGCCAGAATCAACGGTTATGGTCGCGAATTTGCGGGCAATGTGGACCTCTTTGGCCTGATTGATCAGCGCCTTGCTTGGCACACAGCCCGACCAGGTGCACTCACCACCCGGCCGGTCTTTTTCAACAATCAGTACCCGTTTGCCAAACCCCAGGGCGGTAAAAGCCGCCGTCAGGCCACCGGCGCCGCTGCCGATTACAATCAGATCATAAGGTTTCATAACCATCCTACTGTCAGTTAGTCCTGAATTTGCTGGTACAGCGTTGTCAGTTTTTCATGGCGCTGACGATTCAGCCCCCGATCGGAATAGCCTGCCCGGCTGGACGACCGGAAATGCACTTCCCGGGCATCGGCATCGAGGTAGAACTCGGCATCGTCGTGAAACTTCATCAGGTCGGTGGTGAAGACGACATAAAGGTAATCGGCTTCCTGTTTTTTGACTTCCGCCCCACCATAGCTTTTCACCGCGGTGAGAATAGCGGCCATCGTGGCTTCCTGATCGGCCTTGAATGGCCAGGGTGCAACTCGCTTGGCGACATCATCTGCCTGGGTCGATACCGCATTCGGCTTCGATGACAGGGGTTTCAGACGCCCCTGACTATGGCCCAGAGCAGGTGCCCGGCTGTTCTGCACATAAATCATGATAAAAGCCAGAACGATCAGTACGGCCAGAATGATAAAAAAGGTTCTCATGGTTGCTTCCCTTGTTTGCAGTGAATTGGTCGGAGCATCGAACCAAAACTTACAATGCCGATGCTTTATCTTGCTTGCATGTATCTTGTGTACAAAATAATAGAGGGTATGCCTTGACCCGTCAATACCTTGTGCGCAAACTATAAGCCTAATGACCACCACCGGATGCCTACGTGACTGACAACGCCGACGCCCTGCCCCAATTGAAGCTGACAAATCAGATTTGTCACGCGCTCTATTCTGCCACCAACGCCCTGATTCGCGCCTACCGGCCGCTTCTGGAACCACTGGACCTGACCTATCCGCAATATCTGGTGATGCTGTCGCTCTGGGAGGAGGACAGCGTTCCCATTCGCAATCTGGTGCATCATACCCGGCTCGATTCGGGCACCCTGACCCCCATTCTGAAACGGTTGGAACAGAAGGGCCTGCTGATTCGCGGCCGCGCAGCGACCGATGAACGGAGCAAGACCATCACGCTGACCGATGCTGGTTTGGCCTTGAAACAGCAAGCAGCGGATGTGCCAGCCGCGCTGGTGTGTCAGACCGACATGACCGCCGACCAGGCGCTGGAACTGAAAGCACTGGCTGAAACCCTCTACCAGCAGTTACAGAAAGCGCCAAGATAGATAACGGTATAAGTAATGAATTTGAGATTAGCGGTAAGATTGAGAGCCCTGGTTTCCAGAGTTGGCTGGCCAGCCTGAGTTCAGGCCATTGCTCGCCGGGCGCGACGGTGGCTTTGCCACAGGCCCGCCATAAAGAAACCCATGGCGATCCAGATCAGCACGAAAGTCAGCAGTCGCTGCGGTGGGTAAGCTTCGTCGAGAATGAATACTGCCGAGAGAAATTGCAGCGTCGGGTTCAGGTACATGATGAACCCGACGACGATCAGATCCAGCCGACGGGCAGCAGCGGCAAATAACAACAGTGGCACGGCCGTTACCGCGCCCGCTGCTATCAACAGGACCGTATCGCTCAGCGATTGCGCAAACATCATTTGGCCCGCCGACCAAAGCCAGGCAAGGTATAACAAGGCAACCGGCACGACGACCATGGTTTCAACCTGCAAACCGTTCAGGCTGTCGACCGGTTGCATCTTGCGCACCAGCCCATACAACCCGAAACTGCCCGCCAGCACCAGGGAAACCCAGGGCAAACGACCAATGGCAATCAGTTCGAACAGCACGGCTATCAGAGCCATCAACCCGGCGACTACCTGCCACCGGTTCATGGATTCTTTCAGTAACAAGCGGCCCAGAAACAAACTGACCAGCGGTGTAATGAAATAACCCAAACTCGATTCCAGCACTCGCCCCGCCGACACTGCCCAGATAAACACCAGCCAATTAATGGTGATCAGTGCGGCCGATAATGACAGCCAGGCCAAAGCACGTCGATTGGCAATCAGGGCGGCCAGTTGCTTGCGTCTACCCAACACCAGGATAACCAGACCCGTAAACACATAGGCCCATACGATCCGGTGTGCCAGCACTTCAAACGCCGACACATTGGCCAGCAAACTGAAAAATAAAGGAAAGCAGCCCCAAATACCGTAAGCACTGATGGCCAGCAACAAGCCCCGCATGTTCACCCTCCAAATCGACGAGTGGACAGTGTACGGGGTTTGTCAGGTGCCTGCCTTAGCGGAGCACAATAAAACGCAGTGTTTCAGCCCAGCTTGCCCAGCAACCCACGGTAAAGCTGATCGTCACCAATCACTTTGAGTGAACGGTCGTTGCACTCAACCAGCACGACAAACCCCGTCCGGTGGCGTATTTCCAGCGCTTCATGAAAACTTGCACTGGCACTGACAAGTGTCGGAGCCTCGATCAAGTCGTTCATCGAGTCGCCTTCCTGCCAGCGCTGAACTTTTATTGTTTGGTTCTGACATTGTGCATCACCGGTGTCGGCATTGAACCAACAATCCTGTTTTGTATCGATACAATAGTGGTCGTCTTTTGCTGGCAACACGGTTAGCGGGTCAGCTATATCGCCGCACAATAGAACGTGCAAGGGATTGGTGTGCGCCACAAAATCCTCAACGTACTGAGTCGCCGGGTTCAGCACAATATCCTGCGGGTTGCCCTGTTGCACAATGCACCCATCTTTCATGATGGCAATGGTATTGCCGAGCTTGAGTGCTTCATCCAGATCGTGGCTGACGAACACAATGGTTTTTTGCAAGCGTGATTGCAGTTGCAACAGCTCTTCCTGCAATTGCTGTCGAATCAGCGGGTCAAGCGCAGAAAAAGGCTCATCCATCAGCAGAATGTCGGACTCGGTCGCCAGTGCCCGGGCTAAACCAACTCGCTGTTGCATACCGCCGGACAACGCACTGGGTTTATGGTTACGCCACTCGGTCAGCCCAACCAGCTCCAGCTGTGCATCAACCCGGCGGGCAATTTCTTCTTTTGACAACCCCTGAACATCCAGGGCGAAGCCAATGTTTTCAGCGACGGTCAACCAGGGCATCAGCGCAAATTTCTGAAACACCATGGAGATGCGTTTCATGCGAATGTCGCGCTGGGTCTGATGATCGGCATCGAAGAAATTCAACACCTCACCTTTATGCTCAATCAGCACTTCACCCCGGGTAACCGGGTTCAAACCGTTTACACAACGCAGCAGGCTTGATTTGCCGGAGCCGGAAAGGCCCATCAATACACAAATCTCGCCCTTATTCACTTTCAGATTCGCCTGGCTGACCCCAAGCACGAGCCCGGTTTCACTTTGCAGCCGATCGCGATCATAACCCTGGTCGAGCAAGGGCAGTGCCCGTTCCGGGTTCTTGCCAAACACCAGGTCGACGTTTTTAAACTCAATCATCAGCTCACCTCGTGTTTTTGTTTCAGCAGGCGGTCCAGCACAATGGCCAGCAAGACGATGGCAAGGCCCGCTTCAAACCCGCTGGCGATGTCTACGGTGTTGAGCGCCCGAACCACGGGTCGGCCCAGGCCGTTGGCACCCACCAGTGCAGAAATAACCACCATCGACAGAGACAACATGATGCACTGGGTTATGCCGGCAGCAATGCTGGAAGCCGCTGCAGGCAATTCGATGCGCCACAACAGCTGGCGATTGGAACACCCAAAGGATTTACCGGCTTCCACCAGTTCTTTAGGCACCTGAAAAATGCCCAGATAGGTCAACCGAATCGGCGCAGCGATGGAAAATACAATGGTGGCTATCAACCCGGGGACCACACCCAATCCAAACAGCGTCAGCGTTGGAATCAAATAGACAAAGGTGGGTACGGTCTGCATCAAATCCAGAACCGGGCGCAACAGGGTATAGAGCAAGGGCCGGTGTGCCGCGGCAATGCCAATCGGAACACCAATCAACACACAGAGGCTGGTGGCGCACACTACCATCACCAGTGTTTCAATCGTCGCTTCCCAGTAACCCAGATTCCAAATCAGTAAAAAAGATAAAACGGTAAAGACCGTAAGCCCGGTGTTGCGACGCAACCACTGGGCCATCACACCCGTAATGGCAATGAACAACCAGGGTGGCAGCAAAAGCAGGTTGTCGGTTGCGCCGTCTATTAACCATTCCAGTGCAATCGCCAGGCTATCAAAAAACCAGGCACCGGAATCGACCAGCCAATCGACAAAGCGCTCCATGGTTCTACCCAGGGGCAGTTTATAAGCTTCCATAGTCAGTCTCAGTCTCGTTGAAAGGAGCGGCCACAATGGGCCGCTCGGTCATCGGGAGGGGGAATTACTGCAGCGCGGCTTTTGCCACTGGTGCAGCCGCTTCACCGTCCAGGGTGGTTACACCGTCGAGCCAGACGTCGAGCACATCGGAATTGGCAGAAAGCCATTGGGTAGCGGCATCATTCGGGCGCATGCCTTCATCCAGAATCAGCGCCATCACTTCGTTTTCCATGGCCAGCGTAAAGGTCTGGTTGGTGAGCAGGCGACCCACATTGGCACATTCTTCAGCGTACCCTTTGCGAACGTTGGTGTGGACAGTCGCGCCACCGTAGTTCGGGCCGAAGAAATCGTCGCCACCGTCGAGGTAGGCCAGATCAAAATTAGCGTTCATCGGGTGCGGTTCCCAGCCCAGAAACACGATCCAGTTGTCGCGACGATCGGCGCGGCCAACCTGAGACAACATGCCCGATTCACTCGATTCAACCACTTCAAAATCACCCAGGCCAAACGCATTCTGATCGATCATGCTCTGGATCAGGCGGTTACCATCGTTGCCGGGTTCGATACCGTAGATCTGGTTATCAAATTCATCGGCGTATTCGGCGATGTCTGCGAAGGATTGAACGCCCGCGTCATACACATACTGCGGCACGGCCAGTGTATACTTGGCGCCTTCCAGGTTGGTGCCCAGAATGTCGATGGTGCCGGCATCCCGGTAGGGTGCGATGTCTGCTTCCATGGTAGGCATCCAGTTACCCAGAAACACGTCGATGTCACCGTTTTCCAGTGAACGGTAGGTAACGGGGACTGACAACAACTGGCTTTCAGTTTCATAGCCAATGCTTTCCAATACTACGGAGGTCAGCGCTGTGGTTGCGGTAATATCCGTCCAGCCTACGTCGGCAAAACGCACTTCTTCACAGCTATTGGCCATGGCAATGCCAGCAGTGCCCGTCAGGGCAATGGCAACGGTGAGTTTCTTTGCGATTGAAACAGTCATCTTTTCTATCCTCTTTTTACTCGGTTAATGTCTTCTATGACGATCCTGAGGGTCAGGCATCCCTTGTTGCCAGCCTGACAAGTTGCCTTACTGGCCTGACCCTACACTTCTCTTTACCTCATCCTACAAACGTCGTAACTCAAGATTCGGAGGTCAGGTCTGCTTAGGTGGCATTGGTCCGCTGCAGTTACCGGTGGAGCCCCTGTGGGGTCGGCGTAGATCCGTCCATGGAGCCTAGGCCGCAGCATCCCTGCTGCGAACTACCCCACAGGGCCTCCACCGGCACCTGCTGCTTGTCATCTCTGCGAACTCCGAAACTTCAATTCAAAAAATTGTTTAACGCCTTAGCGCTGCGCCGTTTTCCAATTAGGGTGTTCCCATACCGCCGCTGTCGACTGTGCGATTGGCGTACGACCACGAATATGATCTGCACATTTCTCGGCCAGCATAATGGTCGGTGCATTCAGGTTACCGCTGACGACACTTGGCATGATGGACGCATCGACAACACGCAAATTATTCACGCCGTATACACGGGCCTCGCTGTCCACCACTGCCATCGGGTCATCCGCCGCGCCCATTTTGCAGGTGCAGGACGGGTGGTAAGCGCTGTCAGCTTTTTCGCGTACGAAGGCATCAATCTCTTCATCGCTTTGCACATTTGGGCCGGGTTGCAATTCTTCACCACGAAACGGAGCGAACGCCGGTTGCGCCAAAATTTCCCGGGTCAGTTTTACCGCCTGACGCATTTCCCAGCGATCACGTTCGGTGCTGAGCAAGTTGGGCTGAATGATTGGGTGGTCGGCCGGGTTCGCGGATTTCAGTTTCAAGTAGCCGCGGCTGGTCTGGCGCATCGGGCCGACGTGGCACTGGTAAGCATGCACTTGAGGATCTACCCGGCCATGATCGATGACCTGGGAAGGCAGAAAATGAAACTGGAGGTCCGGGTGACGAACACCGGCTTCGGACCGAATAAAGCCACCGGCTTCAAGGTGGGCTGTACGGCAGGCGCCCTTGTCGTTGTTGATGAACCAAGTAACACCGGCGATTGTCTTGTGAGGCTGATGCGTGTACTTGTACAGCGTCAGCGGTTGTGTGCAGGCCTGCTGCACATACAGTTCCAGATGGTCCTGCAGGTTTTGCCCAACGCCCGGGCGGTGTGCGACGACGTCGATGCCGAGTGCTTTAAGATCGGTTTCATCGCCAATGCCGGAGAGCATTAATAGTTGCGGTGAATTAATGGCGCCGCCGCTGAGAATGACTTCCCGCTTTGCTTTGACGCGCACGGTTTTATTATTCTGAACGTACTCAACGCCAACGGCGGTATCACCTTCAAACAGAATTCGCTGCACCATGGCACCGGTTTCCGCACGCAGATTGGGGCGGTCGAGTACCGGGCGCAAGTAGGCCTGAGCGGTGTTCCAGCGCTTGCCCTGCTTGATGGTCATGTCCATGACCCCGAAGCCTTCCTGCTGATAGCCGTTCATGTCGCTGGTGTGCGGGTATCCGGCTTGCTGGCCGGCTTCAATGAAGGCACCAAACAGGGGGTTTGGCTGATCCCCGGTGTGAACGTTCAGGGGCCCGTCGCCACCGCGGTAATCGTCGGCACCCACTTCCCGGGTTTCGGCCTTGCGAAAATAAGGCAGCACATCGGCGTAAGACCAGCCTTCGGCGCCCTCTTCCTGCCAGCGATCGTAATCGTAGGCGTGGCCGCGAATATACACCATGGCATTCAATGAGGAACCGCCGCCCCACACCTTTCCGCGCGGCCAATACAGCTTGCGGTTGTTCATGTGGGCTTGCGGTTCGGTGTGGTAATACCAGTTGTATTTATCATCGCCGAGGTTGTAGGTCAGCGCTGCGGGCATGTGTATTTTCCAGGTGTCGTCCTTACGGCCGGCCTCCAGCACCAGTACCTCGACGTTGCTGTCTTCCGACAGTCGATTGGCCAGCACGCAACCCGCCGAGCCCGTGCCCACAATGATGTAATCCGTTGTCTGATCGAACGAAACAGTCATATCCAATAAATACCCACTCAATTCATATCATGCAGCGCGCTGGCGCGTTGCTGTTTAAAACGGCGACTCAACCGGCCCCATACCCACGTAAACCGATTTGATCTGGGTATAGTGGTTCAGGGTTGCCAGGCCATTCTCGCGGCCAATGCCCGAATGCTTGTAACCGCCCACCGGCATCTCGGCCGGGGAATTTCCGTAGGCGTTGATCCAGCAAATACCCGCCTGCAATTGGCCAACCAAGCGATGCGCGCATTGAATATTGTTGGTGAAGACTCCGGCCGCCAGGCCGTAGTCGGTCTTGTTGGCACGCGCGATTACCTCGGCTTCGTCCTCAAATTTCATAACAGACATCACCGGGCCAAATATCTCATCGCGCACCTGAGGCATATCATCGGTGCAATCTGCGAACACGGTCGGCCGCACAAAATAACCTTGCTCAAAGCCTTCGGGGTGAACGGCATCGCCGCCCGTCACCAAACGGGCACCGGATTCGACACCGGCTTTGATGGCGGCCAAAACCTTGGCCTGATGGTCTGCGGAAATCAGCGCACCCATGTTGGTGTCCGGATGCATTGGGTCGCCAAAGACGACATTGCGCTCGGTCCGGTCTTTGACCTTTTCAAGAAAGGCGTCGTAGATATCCGCATGTACGAAGACGCGGGTGCCATTAGTGCAGACTTCGCCCTGGGTATAGAAATTGGCGAGCAATGCCGCGCCCACGGCGTTGTCGAGATCGGCATCGGGGAAAATAATCAGCGGTGATTTGCCACCCAGTTCCATGGTGACATCTTTTAAGGTGCTCGCTGAATCGGCCATGACTTTTTTGCCCGTACCGACTTCACCGGTGAAGGAGACTTTGGCAATGTCCGGGTGAGCCGTCAGTGCCTGGCCGACACGATGATCGCCCTGCACCACGTTAAACACACCAGCCGGCACGCCCGCCTCGATGAAGATTTCAGCCAGTTTGGCAGCACCCCTCGGCGTTTCTTCCGAAGGCTTGAACACCATGGCGTTGCCGCAGGCTAGTGCCGGTGCGGCTTTCCAGCAGGCGATCTGCAAGGGGTAATTCCAGGCGCCAATACCCGCACACACACCCAGAGGTTCACGCCGGGTATAGAAAAAATCACCGCCCAGGTCGTGGTGTGTGCCTTCAATAGCGGACGTTAGCCCGGCGTAATATTCAATGGCATCGGCTCCGGTGACGACATCAACCACACTGGCTTCCTGCCAGGGTTTGCCGGTATCGAGTACCTCGATGCGTGCCAGTTCATCATTGCGTTCACGCAACAGCGCTACGGCTTTGTTCAGAATGCGGGTACGCTCCATGGCACTCATGGCCGACCAGGTTGCAAAGCCGCGTTGCGCTGATTGCACAGCAGCATCCACCAGAGCGGCATCGGCCTGCTCAACCTGATACAAAACGGCACCCGTCGCCGGGTTGACGACCGGAAAGGTTTCACCGGATTGGCTGGGGCGATAGGCGCCATCGATAAAAGACTGCAACAAAGTAGATGTGGCCGGGGCTGTCATTTCAGGCAGACTCCTTCAATACATTGGGTTTGGATGGAATCGAGGCGATCATCTGGTTGACATGATGACGGCACACCGCGATGCACTGCTCGGCGTCGATGCCTTCCTGTGTAAGGGCACCGCGTAACCACAAGCCGTCAATCAGAGCCGCCAGCGAGGTAGCTGCCAGATGCGGATTGTCGTGACCGAGCGCCTTGAAACTGACTCGCAGATTGCTGTGTAAACGCGATTTGTTGATTTGCTGCAACCGGGCAAAGGCCGGTTCATGCATGGCACTGCTCCAGAACGCCAGCCAGGTTTTGGCCGAGAGGCTGTCGGTCTGAGTTTTTGAAAAGTTGGTGGCAATGATCGCCGCCAAACGATCTTGAGGGGTCGGGTTCTCTGGCAACCGGGTCAGCAGGTCCACTTTGAGCTGCTGCAGCAAGTCCAGCATGGTGGCTTCCAGCAACCCCAGCTTGTTCCCGAAATAATGCGCGATGATGCCGGCCGATACGCCGGCCCGGCGAGCAATGCTCTGCACCGTTGTTGCGCTATAGCCCACCTCACCGATCGACTCGAGCGTCGCGTCGATCAGTTGTTTGCGCCTTATGGGTTCCATTCCGACCTTTGGCATAACGTTTCACTCGTCCTGTCTCAATGAAAAGAATCTCAATTGACCGGATTTTACCACCAAATGATCACCGTTCTTTTTTTGATTGATCGTTCAATATAAAACAAGGTAATGCAACGACCCCTAAAGTTCAAGGACGAAGTTGACACTTTCTTTAATGTTGAAAGAGGTTGTTCGGCGGGAAACAGAGACTCAACCGGCTCGAACATCGTTTCGTGATCGAAACGAATAGTTGAGCCGGAGCACTAGAAGACTGTCAAAGTCAGGAGGGTTGTCGGATGAGGATCAATCTTTTTCCAAATTCAGCGAGGCTGAGTTAATGCAGTAGCGCAACCCGGTTGGTGCCGGACCATCCGGGAATACGTGGCCCAGGTGAGCTTCGCACTGAGCGCAGAGCACCTCGATGCGAGTCATGCCATGCGAACGGTCTTCCCGCTCGATGATGGCATCCCGGTTCAGGGATTCGTAAAAGCTGGGCCAGCCGCAGCCGGCATCGAATTTAGTATCGGACCGGAACAGTTCTGCGCCACAGCACACGCAGCGGTACAACCCCGGGGTTGTGGTGTCCCAGTAGGTGCCGGTAAAGGGGCGTTCAGTGCCGGCATGCCGGGTTACCCGATATTGCTCTGGCGTGAGTTCCGCACGCCATTGGTCATCAGTTTTCACAATTTTATCCGTCATGCGGGTCTCCCATAGGAAAGTGTCTGGCGTCGCCTTATACTCAGCGCAATGAAACAGGTTTTGAGCCCTCAGGGAGGCCGTGGCCGCCGAGGGCAGTACAACAAAGCCCAGTGTACGCTATTCATCCTATTCCGGCTTTCATCCCCGGTTCGATTCAACGCATCCTCAGGAGTGCCATGAAAACGCTGCATAAATCTCACAAGCTGGCCAATGTGTTTTACGACATTCGCGGGCCCGTTCTCGACGAAGCGCGGCGCATGGAGGATGAAGGCCACCGTATTTTAAAGCTGAACATCGGCAATCCCAAACCCTTCGGCTTTGATGCGCCGGACGAGATCATCACCGATGTTATCCGCAACCTGCCTCAGGGTGAGGGCTACAGCGATTCAAAAGGCCTCTACTCAGCGCGCAAGGCGGTGATGCAATACTACCAGCAGCGTGATGTTCAGGGCGTCGAGATCGACGACATTTACCTCGGTAACGGGGTCAGCGAACTGATCCAGCTGGCTTGCATGGGCTTGCTCAATACCGACGACGAAGTACTGGTACCGGCACCCGATTACCCGCTGTGGACCGGCGCCGTTACGCTTTCCGGCGGCAAAGCCGTGCATTACCACTGTGATGAAGGCGCCGACTGGTTTCCGGATCTGGAGGACATTCGCAGCAAGATCACCGAGCGCACCAAGGCAATTGTGCTGATTAACCCGAACAACCCAACCGGAGCGGTCTATTCCAAACAGCTATTGCTGGATGTTGTGGAACTGGCACGCCAGCACAGCCTGGTGATTCTGGCCGATGAGATCTACGACAAAATTCTGTATGACGAGGTCGAACACCACTGCCTCGCAGCCCTGTCTCAGGATGTACTAACGCTGACCTTCAACGGCTTGTCGAAGTCCTACCGACTGGCCGGGTTTCGCTCCGGCTGGCTGGTTGTCAGCGGCCCGAAGCACAAAGCCAGCGACTTTATTGAAGGGCTGAACATGCTCGCCAGTATGCGGCTCTGTGCGAACGTTCCGGCCCAGCATGCCATTCAGACGGCTTTGGGCGGCTACCAGAGTATTAACGACCTGATCATTCCCGGTGGGCGCATGCGCGATCAGCGGGATCTATGCTATGAACGCATTGAAGCCATTCCCGGTCTCAGCTGTGTGCAGCCCAAGGGCGCGCTTTATATGTTTGTTAAAATGGATAAACAGAAATTCAAGCTGACCGACGATGAACGCCTGGTGCTCGACCTGGTGCGTCAGGAAAAAATGCTGGTGGTGCACGGCCGCGGCTTTAACTGGCCTGACGTCGATCACTTCCGGCTGGTGTTCCTGCCGCCGCGCGAAGTGCTGAACGACGCCATGAACCGGCTTGAACGCTTTTTCAGCCACTACACCCAGGCCTGACTCATAAACTCAGGCCTCTTGAATTTGAGCCAGGGGAAATCCGATGCTGGATATTCACATCACGGAATTCTACAACGACATGGCGCGCATTCTGGCGACGCTGTACCGCCATTTCCCGCGTCAGGTGTCGATCTACATAGAAGACATCAGCGGTCCGGACACCCCGGATGAATACGGTCTGCACAGCGACCGCCATATAGCCTGCTTCAATACCGTACTGTGGCTGACCGAAGAAGGCCTGATGCGCTTCAGCGATCACGAACGAACGCTGGCGGTGAACCATTGTGTACTGACGCTCGATGGCTTTCGATTGCTCAGCCACATCGACCCGGTCGAAGGCGGCGTATCGCGCATCGACGAATTGCGCGTTGCGTTACAGGAAGGCTCATCCGACATGACCGAAGCCGTCTTACGCCAGTTGCTAATGGAACACCGGCCCAACCGGTAATTCAGGGTTCTTTTAGCCAGCGCTTTCGGTAGGAACCGTCGGCATCAAACTGGCTAACCTGTTTGTCAAGATTGAACACCCGCCCACCGCGAGGGTCGGCCCCCACCCCGGCTATGTACTGCCAGTTGCCATAGTTGCTGGCGACATCGTAATCCACCAGAAAGTGCTCAAACCAGGCTGCACCCAATCGCCAGTCAAAACGGCCGTCATAAATACAGGCGCTGGCGATGATCTGTCGCATCCGATTCGACAGATAGCCGGTACTTTCCAATTGCACCCGGCCTGCACGCACCAAAGCATGGGTGTCGGCATTCTGCAGCCAGCGTTCGAATTCACCCGCATCTGTGGACCCGCTATGCTGACCTTGACGACCCGGCGAGATGAACAACTCTCGCCCCCGATGTCGGCTGTACCATTGAAAATATTCTCGCCAGAGGAGCTCGAAATACAGCCAGTAGGTCGACTCGTTACGGTCAACCTCCCTCTCGAACCGGGCAATCTCAGCCGCTAACCGCCGGACCGATAAGGCTCCGGCGGATAACCAGGGAGACACCTTGCTGGAGGCAGACACATCATCCAGCGCATTGCGCGTAACCTTGTAGGTCAGGATGGACTGGTCTTTCCAGAGATAACGCGCCAAATGGTCAACACCACTGACCTCCCCGCCCGCAAACGGGGTTTCGGACTGGCCGGTCCCAGGGCCAAATTGTTGCTGATCCGCATCGAATTTGCTCGGTGCAGCGGGTAAAGCGGCGGGCTTGTTGAGTGGCGTTACGGGTGTGAGGCCCGGCTTTTCGATAGCACGCCGGAACTTGGAAAAGGTTTCGGGCAAAGCGTCGAGCCTGAATGGCAGGCCGACTTCATCGAAGAGCGTCAGCGTTTCAACCAGGTCACAGCGGACTAATGGCAAGGCAGCCTCAATAGCCTGCCATTGTCGCATTTCATCAAACGCAGTTGGCCGACTGGTCACCAGCCGCTGAGCGCCCAGGGAGTTTACCACCTCCGGCACACCTTCTTCAGGCCGTTGCCAGCGAATCACGAGCGAATGCCCCAGAGTGTTCAGTGCAGCTTCAAGCGATACTAAGCTGCGCCGGGTAAACGCCCAGCGGTGAGGCCCCATCGGCGACCACCCGAAGGGCCCGGGCTCGAACCAGCGCGGATCGATCATGTACACACACACCAGTGCCGAACCCTTGGCAGCTTCATGCAACGCCGGGTTATCATCAAGACGCAGGTCACGCGTCAGCCAGTAAACGGTGGTCATGCCAGTGCCTTTGGAGAGAGCTTCACAAGCAATACGATGGCAAAACGAATCAGGATGGGTGCCAGATCATTGAGAGCGATGCGACTGCATCACAGACCCCGCAGTCAAACACGACGGTCACTTTTTATGGGTGTGGTACAGATCATCGATCGAGTAATCGAACAATTGCTTCACATAGGTTTTTGCTTCTGCGAGTGACACTTCGTCGACAGTTTTAGAAACTGACTTGCGCCCAACAATCCCCAGAAACCCTTTTTTGGCGATAATGTTGAGTTCCAGAAACCCTTTGTCCACCTCGATCGGCACGAGTTGAAGGCTGACCTGCGCTCCGTTTTCACCCGTTCGTGAAAAGAACAATCCGCCGCCCTCACCCAGCTCTTCGGTCAGCGCGATTTCCGAAGCCCAGGGGTACTGATCGATGAGTTCACGTGCGTCTCCCGCCCCTTTCAGCCGCCGATGGTGTTCGACCAGCTCAGGGCCCTCGATCCGATGTGAGTAAAATACTTCGACCATGCTCAGTCCCTGTTTCTTTGGGTTCAAAGACCCGGTTGGTAAATCCTTCATTAGGTACTGATTATGACATGCAGGGCTTCAAGTTGAAGCCCTGCCCTCGAAACGATGTGTTCAGAAGTGGCTCTTATTTCAGTTCAAATTCAAACTCTAGGCCGACGGCATCACGTTGTTTGAAACCCTTCCAGGTGGTGCCTGCTTCTTCGTCACCGTCCTGTGCCAGAGGGATCAGGTCGAAGTAGGCGCTGCGATCTTCACCTTTCAGGTACTGCTCAAAAAACGCCGTGGCGAAATGCTGCGCGATGTTATTCATCCGGGTATTGTCCCAGACGGCATCGGCATAGTGGTCAAACCCGTCTCCGGTGGCATACACCTCCTGAGGGGCAGGCATGGGGGCCGCCGCATTGTGGTTCGCGTTCTGAAAGGTCAGCAGGTATTTATCGATACCCGACAATCCCTGGTAAAGCGGTTTTATTCCGCCGTCATAATTTGAGACATCGTCGACACTGCCACCGATCACCATCACCGGCACATCGATATTGGCCAATCCAGCCGCATCCCAAAGTCCATATTGATTACCCCACGGACCAATGGCAATAGCAGCCTTAAACCTTGAATCCACGGTATCCTGATACCCCGGATCGCTTAACTGTCGCTGACTCAGCAAGCCCAACTGTGTCGGCGTGCCGCCAAATGGCAAGGACGTAGCACTCTCACTTAGCCCGCCCCCAACAGTATTGATCGCACCATAACCACCCATTGAATACCCGATGATGCCTGCGTTACTGGCATCAACCAGTCCACCGAAAACACTTGAACTGTCATCATTGAGCCGCGCCATTTCCTGGAGCACATAGTTTTGGTCCAGAGACCTGTTGAGCAGGGTACTGGCGAAAACAGACTGGTCTGAATAGGTACTCTCCATATGATCAATCGAGACCACCACAAACCCTTTGGAAGAAAGGTTTTCGCCAAAATGAGACATCAGATACCGGTTACCGGGATACCCATGTGAAACCAGTATCAGTGGAAACGGGCCGCCTGAATACAAGGGTGTGGCATCCCTGGCGGCTCGACCACGCAGTGTGGCGATTGTCTGACCGTCCCGGGTTATGGCTTTCGATGTACGATCGGCAACGTCGTCACTGACGGCTTCAGCCGGGTACCAGATCTCCAATGTCAACGAACGATCATAGGTAGCAAGACCGTCTTCAGAGGAGCTGGCCAAGTCTGTCTGGTTTTCATTGACCACCGTCAGGGTGGTCACCCCGGTTTCATAGCTACCCAGTGCTGCAAGCTCCGGCGCGTCACCTCGAACCACGTCAGTAGGGTTGATACGAGCTTCATGGCTCATGGGTGCGCTGTCACCCTCTGAACTGCTGGTATTACAACCGGTAAGCATCAGCGTTGCGACCGCAAGCGGAAGAAAGAGTGTCTTCATGATTTTCCCTTTTGTTTGGTTTTTTTCTTATTGGAGCCAGAAATCTAGAGAACGCTTTCAGGCTTTACAATAATTTCGCACCATTTGTGCCTTTTTTGAACTAATTAGCAGCTTATATCCGAAGTATTACAATTTAGCGAAAGAAAACGTTTTCATATTAATGTCACACGCTGACTTAAAAAGAAAAAATAAGAACACACCAACACAACATTACGATCACTGTGTTCAGGCGTGAAAGCCACCGCCCCCTTTTCGGACGATTTTCCATTATCATCAGACCGCTCACTCACCGATCAAACCGATCACCACACTGAACACCCGGGAACCCAAATGGCTCCTTACTCTGCACGCGGCCTTTGGCTGAAAGCGACACCTATCCTGTTTGTGGTGCTCTGGAGCACCGGCTTTATCGGCGCCAAATACGGGCTGCCCTACGCCGAGCCATACACCTTTCTGTTTGTACGATTTATCGGCGTACTCGCCGTCTTATTTGTACTGATACAATGTCTGAACGAGCACTGGCCGCAGACACCCCGGCTCTGGGTGCATATTGGCGTTGCTGGCATGCTCGTTCACGGGCTGTATCTCGGTGCAGTGTTTACCGCTATTGGTCTTGGCATGCCCGCCGGGGTGACGGCGCTGATCGTCGGATTGCAGCCACTGGTTACCGCTGTTTTGGCCCGGTTCTGGCTGAATGAGACCATTCGACGCCGGCAATGGCTGGGCATTTTACTGGGGCTTATTGGTATTATTCTGGTGTTATCCGAGCAACTGGATTTGAATAATCCCGGACATATCTTTATCGGTTTTGGCTGGGTCGCCGTGCTGAGTGCCTTGTCAGCCCTACTGGGTATCTCGGTAGGAACCCTCTATCAAAAGCGATACTGCACCGACATGCCGCTGGTTACCGGCACCTTTATCCAGTATCTCGGGGCTTGTTTCATACTCGGCCTTGGTGCCTGGTTGTTTGAAACGCGCATCATCGACTGGACGCCCACCTTCACACTGGCACTGCTCTGGTTGATTTTCGGACTGTCGATAGCGGCCATATTGTTATTGATGACACTGATTCGGCGCGGAGCGGCCTCCCGCGTTGCCAGTCTGTTTTACCTGGTGCCACCCGTCACCGCCATAGAAGCCTGGGTGCTGTTTGGTGAAACCCTGGGGCTCGTTGCACTGGCCGGCATCGCAATAGCGGTCCTAGGCGTGGCCCTGGCAGTGAAGCCACCCAATTAGAGACGATTAACTTACGCGAACACCAAAGGGAAGTTATACTCCCTCGAACAGAGTTTTATCTGGGGGATCCCATCCTCTACTGGGAGGTAGAATGCGGAGTAGATGCAGTAGGCAAGGTTCGGTCATTACCCTGTGTACTGCCACGCTAGTTTGGGCGTTCATTGGCATCGCGACCGCCGCCGTCATTCCAGCCAACGACCTGCCCGGGGATCTTGCGGGCCGGGTAGAGCTGCTTCAGGAACCGGCTGACGCATCGGCATGGGGCCTGAGCACGGCCCTCAACGCCCCCGAGTCAGAGTGGGTACCCATTTCCAACTCCGTTTTAAACTTCAGTTTCAATGCTTCAGCCTACTGGGTTCGGTTTACCCTTTACAACCCGACTGACGCCAATATTCGACTGATATTCGATGTCGCCCAGCCACTGCAAGATTATATTGACGCCTGGCTGGTGGATGAAAACAACACAGCCTTCCGAACCTGGCAAACCGGTGACCGACGTCCAACCTCAGGCCGACCTTTCCCCTACCGGGCGTTTGCGTTTCCAATCAGTATCGAACCCGATCAACGGATTCAATTTATCGCCCGGTTCGATACCCACGACGGCCTCTATGACGCCCTGCCCCTGTCGCTGGTCAGCCAGGGAACCTTTTTCATGCAAAAAGACAGGGAAGCACTCTGGTTTGGATTTTACTACGGCGCAATAACGATATTACTGCTGTACAACCTGCTCGTCGGTATAGCCACTCGCGAACGGGATTTTCTCTTGTATAGCCTGTATTTGGGATGTTTCTTGCTCTGGAATCTGGCATTCCGAGGCTACCTTGCACTGGGCCCACTGGCGAATGCGCCCATCATGAACAACATGGCGACCGCAGTGTTCGGCGGCACCATCTTTATCTCGCTGATTGTTTTCACACGCCGGTTTCTATCGTTGAACACGCGCATGCCACGCACCGACATCACGCTGATGATACTGGCAGCGGCCATGACCATACCGATTACGCTGGCGATGCTGGACCACTACGCCCTGGTCTTCCAACTGATCATTCCGCTGGCACTGATCATCATGCTGGGCGTACTGGCCGTCTCTACCTATCTATCAATAAAGCGTATTCGCACAGCACGCATCTACCTGCTCGCCTGGGTATTGCTGATCGCCTCTGCATTTGCTTATTACGGGCGCGTGCTGTCACTGGTGCCTTCTACCTGGCTTACCGAGAATGCCTTGAACATCGGTTCGTTGATTGAACTGCTGGTTTTGTCTCTCGCTATGGCAGATCGCATTCGAGTACTTAAGCAGGAACGACTGGAAGATCAGACCTACCTGATCGACCGGGAACGCGAGATGAATCAGGAATTGAAAGAGCAAGTTGCACTCAAGACCAGGGAATTAAAGCAACTTGCCGATCGCTTTGAGCAAGAGTCGATTACCGACGCGCTCACCGGCCTGAAAAATCGCAGAACGTTTGAGTCGACTCTGGAGCAGTCAGTCCGCCAGCAAGACCGTGACAACCCATGGCTTTGCCTGGCATTGATCGACCTTGATTACTTCAAGAACTTCAACGACCAGTACGGACATCCGCAAGGTGATAAGCTGCTGGAACAACTTGGCCAGGTGTTATTGCACACCTTTCAGCGCAGTGACGACTGTGTTTTCCGAATGGGTGGAGAAGAGTTTGGGGTTGTGTTCCGAACCGATTCGACCGAGGCGATTACCGCCATGTTGCAGGAATTCCAGAAGGAACTGGCCTCCATTTCTACCCAGGCCAGCACCGAGCCGGTAACGGCCTCCGTTGGCGTTGCCTGTGTGCCCAACGGCAGCGGGGTTTCCCCAAACGAGCTTTACGTACGCGCCGATGAATTGCTGTATCGATGCAAGTCGGAGGGGCGTAACCAGTACCGTATTGAGCAACTTGACGGACCTGCCACAGGAAAAGACTTTGCCCGCTGCTAATTCCTAGCCAGCGGCTAAACTGCCTTATTGAGTTTTCAACAGCACCTTGAATTCTGCTAAACCCAATCAGGAGAGCAACCATGGAGACGATTAACCGATTGCTACTGAACGTGCTGTCAGACAACTTGGAAGCCAGCAAGGCGTTTTATACGACCCTGTTCGATTTCGAGGTGGACTACGACAGCGACTGGTTTGTGCATCTGATCTCAACCAGCCACCGGCTTGAGCTCGGTATCATGAGCGTCAATAGCGACATTCTGCCTACGGGCATTCAGCCGCAGCCCAGGGGGTTCTACGCGACCTTGGTCGTGGGTGATGTGGATGCGGTGTTCGAGACGGCGAAGAACACAGGATTAACCGTGCTCAGCGAACCGGAAGATACCTTCTACGGCCAGCGTCGCCTGGTGCTCGAAAGCCCCGAAGGCAGCATCATCGACGTATCGGCGCCCATACCGGATTTTTCACCGGAACACCTTCAGTGAAATGAACCTTACTTGTGGTCTGGAAAAAATACAGAAAAGTCGACCCATAGCAGCGATGTCGCCCGGCTAAAGTACGAAACCCAGTTTACTTAGCCATTCCCGCGATTCATCAGGCACATTAGCAAGCCTGGACGCTGCCAGTTCGCGACGTTTTGGGTAATGTTTGCGCAGACTGTCGAACGTAGTCGGCTGAATCTGGCCGTTGTCCAGGGCGTAATGCATGGCCACCGTGTCGCGGGCAGGGTCATGCAAAGCCTGAATCAGTTCACTGCCTAGCTGTTCGGGGGTGTCGGCGTCAAAAAAGTGGACGTCGAGCATTGGGCCTTCCGGTAAATCCGGCCCTGACGGTAACCGCTGGCTGGCCCACGGATACAGAGCCTCTGCCAACATGCGAGTACCGGTCCATTTGCCTTCCTGGCTGTAGCCAGCCACATGGGGGCTGGCCTGATAGACCGCACTGAGTAAGGCTTCACTTACCCGGGGTTCGTCTGGCCAGACGTCGAGCACCGCCTTTATCTTGCCAGCCTCAAGCGCCGCTTGCAGCGGGGGTTCCTGGATCACCGGGCCACGGCCGGCGTTGATCAGCCACGCACCCGGCTTTAGCCAGGCAAGCTGTTCCTCACCGATCATGCCTTCGGTCGCATGATCGCCCACCCGGGTCAGGGGGGCGTGCATACAGACAATGTCGGAGGCTTGCAACAGGGTACGCAAGTCCACGAAACCGCCCTGCCCGCCCTGTTCAGCCCGCGGTGGATCACACACCAGCGTGCGAACCCCCAAAGTCTGCAAACGCTCAACCAGCTTGCCGCCGACGTTACCTGCGCCGACGACGCCAATGGTCTGTTGCCACCAGGGCAATTCCAGATTGAGATGCAGACGGGAAAAGACAGACAACACCCAATCGACGACAGACTGAGCATTGCAGCCGGGGGCATGGTGAAACGCGATACCCTGCTCTGCCAACCAGTCCTGATCGATGTGATCGGTACCAATGGTGGCACTGCCCACAAACCGGACGGGCGTACCCTCGAGTAACTCGGCGTTAACCCTGGTAACGGAACGCACCAGCAAAACGTCGGCGTTCATCAGATCTGATCGGGAGACTGTGCGACCCGGCAGCCGGGTCAGGGAAGCAGCGAGCCCTGAGAACCAGGGCTCAACGTGGGGCATGTTCTCGTCTGCTACGATGCGCAGCCCCGGTCGGTCTTGAGCCACTTAGGCAGAACCGTCTTTACGGTTGCCCCGATTATCGTCTTCTTCAACCGGGTCAGCATCGTCGGCGTCTGCCACTGCAGCCGCTTCAGATGTCTGGGCCTCAGCGGTTTCTGCCGTCGGTTCCGTGTCGGAATTTTTGTCATCTGTTTCTTGCTGATCAGCGTTGTCTTTTGCCTGTTCAGCGTCTTCGTCGGCTTTCGACAAGGGAGTCGTCTCGCCAATTTCAGCCAACCACTCTACGGGTGGCTGTTCCAGCTCGATCTTGCGTTTGATGTAGTCTTCAATCGCCGGAATCTGGAAAGAGTCGTCTTCACAGGCAAAGCTGATCGAAACACCCTTGGCGCCAGCACGGCCGGTACGGCCAATGCGGTGCACGTAATCTTCGGCATCTTCCGGCAGGGTGTAGTTGACCACGTGCGAGACGCCTTCAACATGAATGCCCCGGCCGGCGACATCTGTCGCGACCAGCACGGGCACCTTGCCTTCCTTGAAGTTATCGAGCGTTTTGATGCGCTTGGCCTGGGGAACTTCGCCCGACAACACTTCGCACTGAATACCGTCTTTGCCAAGGCGTTCGCTCAGGTCCCGAACGATGTCTCGACGGTTGGCGAATACCATTACCCGGTCGGCGTTTGGCTGACGCAGGACGTGCCGCAACAGGGGGTATTTTTCAGCAGTGGTCACCAGATAAACGTGCTGCTCGACATCTTCAGCGGTTTTCACCGTGGGCTCAACTTCAACCCGAACCGGCTCACGCGTCCAGCGCTCGGCCAGATTGAGGATGTCGTACGAGAACGTCGCCGAGAACAGCAATGTCTGGCGCTCTTCGGTTTTCGGCGTGGCCCGCACAATGGTCTTGATGTCCGGAATAAAGCCCATGTCGAGCATGCGGTCGGCTTCATCGATGACCAGCGTTTCCACCTGATCCAGAAAGACCTGCTTGCGATTCATGAAGTCGATCAGTCGGCCCGGCGTGGCAACGAGGATGTCGAGTCGGCTTTCTTCCAGCTGCTTGCGCTGTTTGTCCATGTCCATGCCACCGACCAGAGCAGCCACTTTCAGGCGGCTGTGCTTGGTCAGGGCTTTGGCATCTTCGGCGATCTGCAGCGCCAGCTCGCGCGTTGGCGCAAGAATCAGAGCGCGGGGCTCACCGGCGTACTGCTCCGGCAAGCGGTGCTCCATCAGATCGGTAATGACGGTGATCAGGAACGCCGCTGTTTTACCGGTACCGGTTTGCGCCTTGCCGATGCAGTCGTGACCGGCCAGCGTATACGGCAGCGTCATCGCCTGAATGGGGCTGCAATACTGGTAGTTCATTTCATGAATGGCGCGCATCAGGGCGATGGGCAAAAACAGATCGTGGAAACGAACTTTGCCGGGTTCTTCGGGGACTTTGAATTGAGAGATGTGCCAACGGGGTTTACGAGGTTTTCTAGCTTGACTTGTCACAGATTCACACAGACCAATATAGTTGGAGGCACTCGGCGATTCACCGGCCGGGCACCTGTTGGTTTTACGGCAACTGACCCGTCCGCCCTGTCAGGACCGGCAATATGGATCGTTACCCTTCGTTTTCCGAAGACCACCCGGTTCTCATACGTCGGGGATGGCAAACTTCGGCGGTAAAGCCTTACTAAAGAACTCAACAAGGGCCACTGGCTCACTCGTTGTTTACACACTTGCCAGCATCAGTCGGGTTTGCCACCCGGGCGTGGCGACGGGCTTCATCGGCCTGTCATACACGGCATCGGTGGCAGGGGCTGGGCCCGCGACACCGATTTCAGACAGGGTGTCACTCCCGCGGCTGCGCAAGCGGTGCCGATTGTAGCGCACTTTTTATGCACTCTCGACTTTTTCAGCTCCGCCGACCCGTTTCTGCGGAAACACTTGGCCAACGGACGGGCGGGCCGCTCACTTAGAGGACCAGTCCGGCGCAAGCCGGCGAATCAGCACCGAGGTATCGCATCGGTTCATGCCCGCATCCTGCAATTGCTGATAGTAGCCATTCACTTCGGTCGCAATGGGCAGATCCAGGCCCAGGCGACCCGCTTCAGCCAGGGCATAGTTCAGGTCCTTGCGCATCCAGTCGATGGCGAAGCCAAAATCGAATTTGTCTTCAGCCATGGTGAGTGCCCGATTGTTCAATTGCCAGCTCTGCGCTGCACCGCCGCCTAATACCTGCTGCACGTCTTCGATATTTAGCCCGGCCGCTTTGGCAAGCGAAATGCCTTCAGCCAGACCTTGCAAAATGCCGGCAATACACACCTGGTTAACCATTTTACACAGCTGGCCACTGCCTGCCGGTCCCAGCAATCGGGATTGCTTGCCCGTGGCATCAAACAAGGGCTGGGCCCGTTCAAAAGCCTCAGACTCGCCGCCGCACATAATACTCAACTGACCGTTTTCAGCCCCAGCCTGACCACCTGACACCGGCGCATCGATAAACCAAAGGCCTTTACCGCGACACGCTGCATCCAGCTCACGCGCCAAATCCGCCGAGGTGGTGGTATGGTCGATGACCAGCGTGCCCGGCCTGGTCTGGCCGAGCGCTCCGTCGTCGCCGAGCAGTACCGACCGAACATCGTCATCGTTTCCCACGCAGACTAAAATGGCATCGGCGTCTTTGGCGGCTGCAGCGGGCGTATCAGCCCGGCGACCACCGTAGGTATCAACCCACTGTGCCGTTTTGCTGGCGGTTCGGTTGTAAACACAGACATCAAACCCGGCTTGCTGCAGATGCCCGGCCATGGGAAACCCCATGACCCCCAGACCCAAAAAGCTGACGCGCTTAATTGCAGCCATTTATTCGCCCTCATTCTTCGTTCAGATTTATCCGACCATAAGCGACGCCTGGTGCGCACGTCCAGTCATAGAATGGTAGGACTAGCGGGGAAGCTCAACAAAACAACAGGCCGACGGCCAGGGCTGGTGAAACTGATCACACAGTTGCTTCACCGCCTCATGTGCCCGAGCGGGCAATCCATCGGTCAGATACCGGGCAGCCTGTCGCTGCACAGCCTGGCGAAAAGGCTGGTTGTCGGTCGGAGTGCCGTTCAGGTTATCGGTACTGGTGCGGAACGACCGGCCCGTCGCCAATGCCAGCCACCACTCAATGGCCTGGGGTTTTACTTCAACCTGCTCAAAGGCCGCCTGCTGCAGGGCATCGCGACCATCCGGGCAGTACCAGTAACCATAATCTTCCTGCAGGCGGCGCTTGGCACCAGCCAGGCACCAGTGAGCCAACTCGTGCAACGCACTGTTGAAGTAGCCATGAGCGAAAACGATACGATTCAGGTCGTTGGCTACGGCTGCCGGCAGGTAAACCGGCTCACCGGAACCGGGCACCAGGTGCGTTTGCCAGTCTCGCGCCAGCCAAGGGTTCAGGCAATCGAGCAGTTCTTTGACACCGGCTTCCCATAGCGCAACCGGCAGCGCATTAACGCTACTGCGTGCGCCGGGCTGGGTGCTTGGGGTATCTGCCTGCATGGGTTCGCCTTCGAATCGTTCGCCGGGCAGTTTACTGTTTGCGAAACACTACGCAAGTCAGGCCTTGCCGATTAGACCCCGCATGGCGAAACGCCCCAAAAGTGCGCATACTGTTGCGCTTTAAAAAACAGCGCCTCTTAAACAACGAACGTCACGTCAAGGATTCCGCAGTGGACCAGAGCCATCAACCCAAACCCATCCGTCAGGCCAGCCTGGTCAGTCGTACACTGAGCGAATGGAAGACACTGGCTTTACTGGGCGGACCCATTCTGGTGGCGCAACTGGCACAGATGGCAAATGGAGTCATCGACACCATCATGGCCGGCCATGCCAGTGCTGAAGATCTCTCAGGCGTGGCAATTGGCACCAGCCTCTGGGTACCCCTGTTCCTGTTTTTCATGGGGGCACTCAGTGCCCTGCAACCCATCATTTCCGGGTACCGGGGCAGTAATTCGCTGAACCGCATCATGCCCATTACCTGGCAAGGACTATACATCGCCGCCGGTGCGGCGGTGCTGATTGTCCTGTTTCTGGTTAATGTGCGCCCCATTCTGGATGCGCTGCAACTGGAAACCAACACGGCCCGCATCACTCAGGGCTATTTATCAGCCTTTGCCTGGGGCATACCCGCCATTCTGGTGTTCGCCGCCCTGCGCGGCCTGACCGACGGCCTTGGCCACACCAAGGCGTTTATGGCCTTTTCCCTGCTCGGCACCGGCATGAACCTGCCGCTGAACTACATTCTGATCTACGGCAAACTCGGCATGCCCGAGCTAGGCGGCATCGGCTGTGGCTGGGCCACGGCAATCTCCAACTGGGTCGCCGTTACTGGCTTCATCATCTACCTGAACCGCAGCCGGCATTACAGCCGCTTTCATTTGATCGACGACTGGGTCAAACCCCACTGGGCCGACATCAAATACGTGCTGAAACTGGGCGTTCCCATTGGCTTTACCATCTTCATCGAAGCCAGCGTCTTCTCGGTAATCGCCCTGTTCCTGGCGCCGCTCGGACCGGTGGTGGTGGCTGGTCATCAGATCGCGTTGAATGTTGTGTCACTGGTGTTCATGGTGCCGTTGAGTCTCGGCATGGCTCTGACCCTGCGCATCAGTTTCCTGATTGGCGCCAAAGCGACAGATGCCGCCCGACTGAATGCCCGCAGCTCCCTGGTTCTGGTCATGGCGATCGCCGCCGTCTACGCAACCCTGTTCTTCCTGGGGTCAGACCTGATCGCCCGCCTGTACACCAGCGATCCGGAGGTGCAAGCTGTTGCCGGGCTCTTGCTAGCCTACGCCGCCATCTTCCAGATCGCCGACGTCATGCAGGTCACCTGCATCAGCGCCCTGCGGGGTTATCGCGACACCCGCATTCCGATGTACATCATGATGCTGTCATTCTGGGCCATTTGCCTGCCCCTGGGCTATGTTCTGACCTTCACCGACTGGATTGTACCGGCCATGGGCGCCGCCGGTTTCTGGATCGGCCTGATTGCCGGTCTGACCAGCGCGGCGACGCTGCTGGTAATACGCCTGTTCTGGTTCAGCCGGCAACCACTGGCCAATCTGGACGTGCCGGCCACCGCTTAAGGGCGCTCAGCGCCCGGCCTTCTGCACCCAGTACCGGTATTCATCGTCCAGCTTGGAATGCTGGACCAGGGTATGATTCAGAAATTCACAAAACTGGGGAATATCGCGCTCGGTTGCCGGATCCGTGGCAACCACACACACCACCTCATCCACCGCCATCTTCCGAATCTGACGATGCAACATCATCACCGGTTCAGGGCAACGCAGTCCGCGCGTATCCAGCAAATGATCAAATTCCGGGTCTGTCATGGGGGCTCCTGGTTTATGACTGTGGCTTGGCCTCGGTTGAATTAGCCCTGTGACTTGGGTTCGGTGGTCAATTAGCCTCTAAAAAAACTGAATACAATGTGACCACCAATATAAGTGCTGGGTACCGGGTAAGCCTGTCTGGGGAAGTCCGCAGCATGGATGCTGCGGTCTAGGCCCCATGGATGGGTTCACGCCGGCCCCAGAGAGGCTTACCCGGTGCCGAGCACGAACCCCTTAGCAGTCGTAGCCCAAGCAACCAACGACCTCGATTATAAAACCGGGCCGCCGGTTTTATAACTTGCTGTTTCCAAACAACCCCGGGCAAACGCCAGTGCCCGGTACTCTGACCAGAGTGACTGATTCAGACGCCAGCGCATAAAGCCAACATGGCCGCCGCGCAGCGGTGTTTCCAGCAGTAAATTGGGGGAAGCATTACTGGGACGGCGGTAACAGGGGCTGGCCAGAAACGGATCGTCGAGCGCATTGACCACCAGGGTTGGGCGGCGCAGCCGGTCGAGCACCTTTCCGCTGGAACAGCGGTGCCAGTAATCTTCCGCGTCTCGATAGCCGTGCAATGGGCCGGTGTAGCGGTCGTCGAACTGTTTGAAGTTTCGAATTTCGTCGTAGCCTGCCAGGCTGATCTGGTCGGGAAAGCGTTCGGCTTTATCGGCAATCTTCCCTTTCAGATCGCGCAGAAAACGGCGCATGTAGATGCCCTGGGCTGGGCGCGCCAGGGCATGGGCGCAGGCCTCCAGATCCAGAGGCACACTAAAGGCAGCGCCACCGATCACTGCTGCAGCCAGATCCGGCTCAGCCAGGGTTAGTACTGTTTGATTGCCGCCCATACTGAAACCGACCAGAAAAACCTTGTCGGCACCCCCAGCCATGCCATGGGCAATCACCGCTTTCAGGTCAGAGATAGCCCCGCTGTGATAAAAGCGCGGCAACCGATTCATTTCGCCACTGCAACTGCGAAAGTTCCAGGCAATGACGCGCCAGCCCGCGTCATGAAAATGGCGCGCCATGCCCTGAACATAAGCACGATGGCTGTTGCCTTCAAGACCATGACTGATGATGACCAGGGGGGCATCCGCAGATTGTGCTGGCAGTTCATCCAAATCCAGAAAGTCGCCGTCCTCCAGCTCCAGTCGTGTGCGCTGGTAGGGTACAGAGACCCGGCGGAAAACCGACGGCACAATGGATTGCAAATGACCGTTGGCCATGCCCCACCCGGCTACATAGGGCGGGAATTCAAGATCGTTGTGAGTCACGGAAATTTATATCGACCCTGGCTGGCGAAGTAAGGGCGGCATTCTACTGAAACAGGCCAGGCAGTGCGAGCTTGCGGGCGCTAATGTGGCCAGAAACCTGGGGTGCACCGGCCTTCAGGTCGTGGCTTTCAGCAACCCGTAAGCCAGTAACAACATGATGACAATCACAAACCCGGAATAGCGGACTTGCTGACAACGCTTGCAGGGCTTTTTGGCCATCAGGCGGCCCGGCGCGGCATATAGCGAGTACTCAGGGCGTCAAAAAAGCTTTCTCGCAACTGGGCAATCTCGCGCTTGACTTCATCGAGGGTGTGCAGCTCCTCGCCACTGAACTGATGCTTGTCGGCGTGGACCTGGCGGCGCAGATTCACGATCTTGGCCCCGTAGATGCGCAAGGCGCGCTCCAGCTTTTTCTCGCCCAGCAGCAGCAATGTACTTTCCGCTTCGGTCAGGTCATGAAACACCGTTACCAGCTCCTGCCCGACTCGGGTGAGCTCATCACGGCGGCTTCTCGGCCATTGCTGGCCGTAGCGGGCAAATTCAGTGGCCAGTGAGAGGTACTGCTGATAGACGTGGTGAACACGGCCCACGTTATTGGCAACCTGCTCCATCAATTCCCGGCGTTTGCGAAGGTCTTCTACCACTTTCTGATCCAGCGACGTATGCCGGCGCAGATACCACCAGAAGAAAAGACCACTGACCAGCATGCCGGTTGCGACTTTGACACCAGCATCGACCATTTCCAATGTGACCATGGGGTACCTCGTTAAATTTTTGACGGTTATCCAGCGATAGTCTCAAATTAGCAAGTTTCGTACCCAAACACCGGACACCCTGAAATGCGCGATTCAGTTGCCGCCAGAAGGCCACTGAATAACCGGCTCAGTTGCAAAAAACCTAAAAAAAACAACGCATTAGTGTTGACACATCAGACCGAATCACTAGAATACAACGCCGTTGCTCCTCGATAGCTCAGTTGGTAGAGCAGTAGACTGTTAATCTATTGGTCGCAGGTTCGAGTCCTGCTCGAGGAGCCAAAAATTTAACACTGGCGTCAAACCACCCAAAAGGGTGTGACGTCAGTTCGAGCTTATTCCTCGATAGCTCAGTTGGTAGAGCAGTAGACTGTTAATCTATTGGTCGCAGGTTCGAGTCCTGCTCGAGGAGCCATATATAAAAAAAGGCGTACCCTGGGGTACGCCTTTTTTTATGCCTGACCGAGTGGTAACGGAAAACCTCGCTCTGGCTGTCAGCCGTTGCCTTCAACTACCCCGAAGACAACGGCCGCCGGACTTACATAACTTCCAGTAATTCGACCTCGAACATCAGCACAGAGCCAGCCGGAATGGTCGGGCTCGGGCTATTGTCGCCATAGGCCAATTCTGCGGGGATGTAGAACTTGTACTTATCGCCTTCGGTCATCAGCTGAACGCCTTCGGTCCAGCCTGCGATGACGCCGCTGAGCGGGAATTCAATGGGCTCGCCACGATCAACGGAGCTGTCGAACACAGTGCCGTCCATCAGCGTGCCGTGATAATGCACACGAACCGTGTCTTCCGCCGTTGGTGATGCCCCGTCGTCAGTTGAGGACATGACTTCGTACTGCAATCCGGAATCGGTTACGGTTACTTCATCACGTTCCGCGTTGTCGGCCAAAAAGGCTTCGCCAGCGGCTTTGTTTTCAGCGACCTGACCTTGTTGCTCGGCTTGCAGCTCAGCCATGGCGGCTTGCTGCTTTTCCTGCAATGCCTGGATAGCGGCA
The DNA here is from genome assembly GCF_004000275.1 of Saccharospirillum alexandrii. Lineage (GTDB taxonomy): Bacteria > Pseudomonadota > Gammaproteobacteria > Pseudomonadales > Natronospirillaceae > Saccharospirillum > Saccharospirillum alexandrii. The sequence goes on along the minus strand of NZ_RCIP01000001.1, from coordinate 153,253 downwards.
TTGATCTCAGTCTGACTCAGCGCTGTTTCAGAGCCGCTCATGGCGGCTTCAATACCGGCAACCAAGGCGTCGGTATCCAGATCCAACCCCTGTGTTTGTTGCATCAGGTTCGATGCAAAGCCAAAGCCAATGCCATAAGACGCTTTCTGCTCATCGGTGTTCAGCTCTTCGGCCATAACCGACCCCACAAAACCCAGCGCGATCGCACCGGCCAACAAACCTTTTTTCAAATGCATTAATATGCCTGCCTTTTCTTGTGTTGAGCGCCGGGTTATACCCGACTCACTATGTATTGCCAGGGTGGGCCATGCCCTTCCCGAGAGTTCCTTTCGACGCCTGCCTCATATCAACACCTGTGTTTGGTATCCGGGTTTTTGTTACCCGGTCAACCGAAGACACTGGCCCCAACACTCCGGGACGCACCCGGCGTGCCCGCTCAGGCACCGTCGAAAGACAAACCCCAGTCTAACTGGGGGCTAGAGCAGAAACCACAGCGTTTACCGGTAATTGACCGGAAATGGGGGCTGTTAGCACCACACCCACTGCAGCGCTACCACTACACCGGCTTACGAATTTCCGCCGCAGCCTCCTGATGCTCCACGGCCTTGGCAGACCTTGGTCTGAGTCTCGAAGCGGCCCATAAGGGCAAGCCAATAAAGACATCGTACACGGCCTGGACGGCACGGTTCAGGTACCACAACCAACCGGCCGTCAACCGCAACACCCAGGCCAACAGCCGCAATGCCAGTGACAGGGCAACCACCACGACAATACGCAAACTGTGCATCAGCCGCTCAAACGGTACCGCAAAGAAAATCAGGATAAAGGGCAGTACAAACGCCAGCATCATGCGTGCGCCCAGAACCAGACCCTGATCCAGCAGTGGCGCCTCATAGACGATGACCGGGTATTGAATCAGTCGCTCAAGCTCGGTTGCCGGCAAGCCTGCTCGTTGGTGCAGGTAGACCAGCCCGGCCTGAGTGAGGGCCAGTACAAGCAGCAACGCCGTTAATGCCCAGACCAGACGGCGCCTGACCAGTGCATCCAGCCCATAAAGACCGTCGAACACACGGGTTATGCGCAGCAACTCCATCAGTACCCAGCCCAGCACAACACTTGCCCCAATCAGCATCAAGCCGGCCCAGTCGGTCATTGACAGACCAACCAGGGATTCGCCGGGCGCCATCAGGGTTTGCAGCGGTGCATTCATCAGGTCAAAGCTGAGCCAGGCAACACCCCCCCATAACGCCATCAGCACTGCAGACAACAGCCCCTCAACCAACAGGGAAACCTGCAGGCCCCGGCTGGCTTGGTCTCCGGCGGTCACCAGGCGCTGATATTGATCCATGTGACGGTCAATGTCGCGTGCCATGTCGAGCAAACCACGGATGCCCGACCTCACCCGTTCGATGGCGTGACTGAGCTTACGCCACTGCGGCATCATGCTGTGCAGCAGCCGATGCCTGTGACTCATGCTCTTTCGATAATCATGCAACGCCTGCTCATGCTGCCGGTTCAGGTTCGATTCGAGATCCTTCAGCACGCCGGAGAACGCCGGATTGCCACTCTGCGTTTCTTTCAGGCGCACAACAGCGGCAATGGAATCCAGCCAATCCGGGGCTGGCGGCGGTGTCTCAGCCGTCTTGTGATAATCCTCTTCAAGCTGGCTGATGTGCTGACTGATCTGACGCTGCCAGTGCGGGAACTGGGCAAGATCCCGGTCGATCAGGTGCCATACCTGGTGAAACTCACGGTCCAGCCGTCGCTCCAGCCGCTGCTGGCCCATTTCGAACAACACAACCCGGTTACGGCGGTCCAGCTGATCCGCTGCGGCCACCAGCGCTTTCGCGTGGGCACGCAGTAGCAGCCGCACAGATCCGGTCAGAGCGTTTAACAGGCGCATTACCGAGGCCCGCGCTACATAGCCCGCCACCATGGCAATCGCCACCCACACCATCGCTGACAGCAATGGCTGGTTGGGTATAATGATCCAACTCACATTATTCTCACTGTTTTGATTGCGCGCTCAAGTTCGTTCACGCGGGGTGTTGCCAGCATAGCCTTAACCCGGTCATCCGCAAACTCAGGCTCAAGCGACGCAGTTTAGCGAAAAAGCGGTTTCAGGTCAGCGACCCTCAAGTTCCGGGCTGCGCGTCCGATGTATTAACGACCACCTGGTGGCTGCCTGATCCGGAGTTTTCTGTGCCCCGACACCTTACGCTGATCCTAACTGTCGCCCTGCTTTGCCTGGCGCTGTCCGCTTGCAGCCAGTCAGGCGACGATGGCCAGGGCCACTCTGAAAGCACCACCCAACTGTATCGGCTGACCGGAACCGTGGCGATAGGCCGGCCAGGCGCCTGGGCAGAGGTCTGTATTGAAACCGATTGCAGCCGGGCGAACCAGGAAGGCGTCTATCGATTATTATCGGAGCGTCAACGCTCAGCCCTGATACAGGCAACGATTGAAAACGCCGATCAGTCCGTCACCGAACTGACGAGTCTGTACCGCCACGAACCGGAGCAGACCGTCGCTCTGGTTAATATTAACCCGACCACCGACGCCCTGCTCGATAGCTGGAGCCGGTATCAACTGGGCCAGACGCTGGATGTTTGCACCACCAACCCCGGGTGCCGCAACGACCTGATCAGCCGTTTTACACCGGACCGTCAGCAAGCCGCCCAGCAACAGCTGCAAACTTGGCTGGCGCCTGAGTGGCAAACCGCTCGCAACCCTTTCTCCGACCCTTATATTGCCGACCCCGGCCTGGATTGGCTTGATGACCTCCACGACCATGTGCAACTGGAAGCAACGCCCACCGGCTTGAACGCCCTGGACAACGAAGGCGACATACTCGACACGCTCAACTACGCGACGCTGTTTGATGAAAACACCGCGCTCATTGCCATAGGGGGTGATGCACTTACCGCCACTTTCGAGATCCCGCCACCGGTACCAGCAAGCAACAACCCGATCGCCATCGATTATCAGGCCATTCCCTCGTCTCCCTTTACCGTGCCGCTTGACTGGCAAGTCGATGTCAGTGGTACTCGCTCCGACTTCCAGGGTGCGCTGTCGTTTCAGCACACCCTGGTGGGCCCCACCGGACGCATCACAACCGGCAGCGGCGCGCTGTTTGCCGCATCGCTGACAGACCCCGGCCCCTACACTTGGGTCGTTGTGGCGACCGACAGCGAAGGCAACCAGGCAACCGATGGCCTGGCCCTGCAAGCCAGTGCCAATGATGTGATCAGCCAGCCCAGCTTTGGCGCCGAGGGCAGCTGCAGCACCTCACCATTAACCGCCAATGCCAGCAATATCTGTATCAGCACCGTTGACGGGGGCTCTCTGGGCGCTTGTGAGGCGAGTGACAGCGGCAGCACCCAAACGCAGTTCAGCCCGGCGCCCTGCTCTCCGGCATCGCAACAGGGCGGTGTGTTTCTGGGCTCCTGCACCTCGGTACTGAACCAGGTTCGGGTTTACCACTACGACAATCCACAACGCAACACAGGTGAAACCCTAACCGAGCAACGCGCCCGTTTGCGCAACCAATGCGTCAATGATCTCGGGCGGGACTGGTCGGCTGAGCCGCCTGAATAAGGGGTAACAGGTCGGTCGCCAGCACAATACGCTGCTGGCTCGCCAGTGACTGCGCCAGGGCAGCATGCCACCAGGTGGCCGATTGAGCCGCTTGCAGGGGTGAAAAGCCCTGGGCCATCAGTCCGCCTATCCACCCGGCCAGGGTATCGCCCATGCCCGGGGTTGCCATGGCTACTGTACCCGGGTGACTGAACCAGAGCTGCCCTGCTTCTGCGATGACACTTCCTGCCCCTTTCAGCACAACCACTGCCTGATAGCGTTTGCTCAGCGTCAGCGCTGCCGCGCAGCGATCCGCCTGCACCTCTGCGGCAGAGAGCCCCAATAGCGCACCGGCTTCGCCCGGATGGGGTGTCAGCACCCAGCCTGGCACGGCTCGGGGGTGTGCCGCCAGCCAGGCCAGACCATCGGCATCGAGCACTCCGGATGGGCACCTCCCAGTCAAGGCGTTGCAACAAGCCTGCGCTTGCGAACCACGGCCCAACCCCGGCCCCAACACAAGGATGGCTGAGTCGGATACGGCACTGGCGTCCGGCGCTGCCGTCATCAGTTCAGGCTGCACTGCCAACGCCGCCTGCGCATGCTCCGGCGTGGTATGCCAGACCACCTTACCGGCCCCGGCCGCCAACGCTGCCCGGGCCGACAGCAGCCCAGCACCGCCCATACCTTGCGAACCGGCGACAACGCTGACCTGCCCAAAACGCCCCTTGTGGTAATTGGCGAGACGCGCTGGCCAGGCTGGCGCTGCCTCCAGGTACCCATGCAACGCCAGATCCATCGACGTTGCCCGGCGAGTTGCATCGACGCCGAGCGTCTCCAACCTCAGACTCCCGACACAGCCAGGGCCATCGCCGGTCAATAAGCCGGGCTTGAACGCAATGAAACTCAGGGTTTGATCAGCCTGAAAGACAACGCCCTCAGTAACACCAGTATCAGCGTTTAAACCAGTAGGGACATCAACAGCAAGGCGATAGGTGGCCTGTTGATTGACGGCGGCCACCATGCCGGCCAGCGGCTCTGCAAGAGCTCCTCGCTGACCTGACCCCAGCAATGCATCGACGACCACGACAGGGGCTGTCTCTGGCAAAACCGCCTGTTCGCTACCTACACTGAGCCACCGCTGCCGGGCTCGCTCGGCATCCGAACCCGGTCGCGAGGACCCCAGGGGCGCTATGACACAGACATCGAACCCCATCTGATCAAGGTGCCAGGCGGCTACATAGCCGTCCCCACCATTATTACCCTTGCCTGCCAGCACCCAGATAACACCCTGGGATACCAGCGCTTCCAGTTCACGCGCAATGGCTTTGCCGGCAGCCTCCATTAACGGCCAGGTACCCCGGTCACCGCCCTGATCCGATGCCCAGGCTTTTTCAACGGTCGCCACATCAGCTGCGGCTAAAACAGGATTCATTGTCGGCTTTCTCGATCCATTGGCCTGCTGCACAGACTAACCCAGTCAGGCTAAAACAAAAAAGCCTCCGCAGGGAGGCTTTCGAGGGTCTCTTGGTGTCAGACACTGGCTAAGTCAGATTAGAAGCTCAGCGCGGCACCGGCAAAGAAACCGGAATAGTTCACGTCAGAGGCAAAATCTGACGTATCGGCACCCAGTGTTGATTCACCAATGGTCAGTCCGTAGTTACGGTAGCCTGCTTCAACGCCCAGCTTGACCAGCATGTTGGTCGGCAGCGGTGCAAACCAGGTACCCTTCAATTCCAGATCAGTGATGTTGGTATCGCCGATCGGCAAGGTTTTCAGCTCACCACCCAGGCGAACATCGGCGACGGGGATGTCAAAGTGACCTCCCAGATACAGCATGGGTACGATAATCGGTGTGCCACCAACTTCAAAAGCGGTATCAATTGACTGATTGGTGCCATCAACTTCTGCACTAAAGCCACCGATTAAAGATCGGAAGTTGAGACCAAAATCTACTGAAGCTGAAGGCAGAGGGATTCCATAGGTCAATGACAGGTCAAAATAGCTCAGATCAAATTCTGACTCCAACTCACCGGTAAACGTCTGAGTCTCCCCACCGTATTCGACGGTTTGTGCAACCGTGTTTGTACCAGTGCTGTACAGATTCTGATATTTCAATCCAACATCAGGAAAAATAGGCACTGATATTTTAGTCCAGGCATAAAGGCCATTTTCAGCATCCTGATTCAACCCGACTGGTTCGGTTGCACTGTTGGTTCCCTGCAGGTCAATCGAATCATTTGCCAGCGACCCTTCATTCAGAGAGTTAAAGCTGTACCCCAACCCGCCATCAATATCGATCAGCACCTTGGCAGACGCCAGAGGCGCAAACAAAACAGTAGCCGCAGCAGCGGTGGCCATCCAAATTTTCATAGTGATTCCTCATGTGCATGTTTCACAGACAGAGTCTGCACCAACAATTGACTATTCTTGAGTTTTAAAACCTGACGCTGGCACCTGATAGAGTGCCAGGTGCCGGGTGTGCCTATCCGGGGCAGTCCGCAACAAGGATGTTGCGGTCTAGGCCCCATGGATGGGTTCACGCCGACCCCGGATAGGCACACCCGGTGCCTGGCACGGACTCAAGGCACCGAATAAAACGGAGCCTAGGCTTAAGTCCCAGCCTAGTTCAAGACTGAAACTCGATGCCAATACGGCGACCGACTTCTTCATAGCTTTCGATAACATTACCTAAATTCTGGCGAAAACGGTCTTTATCCATCTTTTCGCCGGTACCGGCATCCCACAGGCGGCAGCCATCCGGTGAAAATTCGTCGCCGAGTACGATCTTGCCTTCGAAACGCCCGAATTCGAGCTTATAGTCAACCAGCACCAGCCCACCATCGGCAAACAATTTCGTCAGCACTTCGTTGACCTGCAGTGTCAGCGTTTTCATGGCCTCAACTTCAGCTTCCGTCGCCCAGCCAAAGGTCGCAATGTGCGAATCGTTGATCATCGGATCGTGCAGGGCGTCGTTCTTAAGGAAGAACTCGAACACAGCCGGTGTCAGCTCCTGACCCTCAGTCACACCCAGACGACGCACCAGACTGCCTGCCGCACGGTTACGCACCACACACTCTACCGGAATCATGTCGAGGTTGCGTACCAGGCTTTCATTGATTGAGAGCTGGTCTACAAAATGGGTCGCAATGCCCGCCTGTTCCAGCGCTTTCATGATGAAGGCATTGAACTGGTTGTTCACCTGGCCCTTGCGCTCCAATTGCTCCATTTTTTCACCGTCGAACGCCGAGGTGTCGTTGCGAAACGCCAACACCAGCAGTGAGGGATCGTCGGTGGTATAAACGGTTTTTGCCTTGCCGGCGTAGAGCTCACCCGTTTTTTTCATTGCTTGGCCTCGTCAGTTAGGCGGGTTGTAATGGGATCCAGGGGCAGCCTTCGTCCTGGGTCAGGGTATGGACTTGCAACGCTTTGTTGCTTTGCAGCACGGGGGCCAGTGCTGCCATGGCCAGATCAGGGTGGTTATTATGCTCACTGATGTGCGAAATCATTAAATGCTGCAAGCCTCCCAGTTCGATGCTCGATAGCAACTGCGCCGCTTGCTGGTTGCTCAAATGCCCCCAATCACCCCCAACGCGACGCTTCAGACTGGCCGGATAGGGCCCGTTTGCCAGCATCTCCGGGTCATGGTTGCATTCTAGCAGTAATGCCTGGCAACGTTGATAGCTGCGAGTAACCAGGGGGGTAATGCTGCCGAGGTCCGTTAATACGCCCATGCAGTATTGCTGAAACGTGAAAACGAATTGTACGGGCTCGCGCGCATCGTGAGGCACCGTGACTGGCTCTATCTCAACATCACCAATTCGAAACGGCCGGTGCACATTAATGGGTTTGAACAGGGGAACAGGCGTTTTGAACGACCGGGCGGTACCCGGTGTCGTGTACACCGGCACTCCATGCTTGCGGCTGAGCATCGGCGCGCCGCGCAGGTGATCGCCATGTTCGTGCGTTACCATGATCGCCGTCAACTGCGCCGGGTCGATGCCCCGGGCCTGCAAGCGTGCTTCCGCTTCTTTCAGGCCAAAGCCACAGTCTACCAGCAGCGTGGTCTCGCCCGCCTGGATCAGCGTGGCGTTGCCCTTACTGCCGCTGCCCAGAGAGGTAAACCGCATTACCGTTACTCCTGAACAGCAGATTGACCACTGGTTGACGCCCGGCCTTCGAGCAGAGCGTCTCGAAGCTCGTTCATGAGCCGACGGTTCTCCTCCGCACTCAGCACCAGATCATCCGGGTATTCGGCGGCAATGCCGGTACCACTGACTCTGGGAACCAGTATCAGATAAACCGTCTGGCGCTCACCGCTAAAAAAGGCGCCTATGCGCCCAAACAGATTGCGCCCGGCGACATCGGCATCTTCCAGCTCCAGGCGGTACTGACTGCGATTCCGGTCGGCCACCGGCCAACCCAGCTCTGCCACTGCGCCTTCCAGCAACTCCCAGGTCAGGCTGGCGCTGCGATTCACTTGCAACGACACATTGCCAAAACTGTCAGTGTTGTCAGTGATGATCAGATCGGTGGTGGCACTGCGTTCAAACAGGGAATCGTCGATCGTCACCGGCGGGCGGGCGACGGCCCGGTTAGCATTGGTAACGGTGCGAGGCTCTTCGACCGGTATCGGGTACCAGTCTGAAGGGGCTTCCGCTTCGGGGTTATAGTCGATGTTGATCTCGCGCTGGCCGCAAGCGGCCAGCGCGAGCGTGGCACTCAGTAGAAGCAGAAGAAGTCTCACGTCAGACAACACCCGATTCCATCAGCGCCTTGCGGACGATGTCGTGCATGGGTTCGGACAACGGCGTTAATGGCAACCGAATGCCCGCCGGAATCAGACCCATTAAATTCAGAGCCCATTTCACCGGAATCGGGTTCGCTTCAACGAACAGGTTGGTATGCAAGGGCATCAGCAAATCGTTCAGCCGAGTCGCCAGCTCCCGGTCGCCGCCCATCGCAGCAGCGCACAGGCTCGACATGGCTTTGGGAGAGACATTGGCGGTTACTGAGATATCACCATGGCCACCCATCAGCATCAGTTCCATGGCCGTGGCGTCATCACCACTGTAAATGGCAAAGCCCTCGGGGGCGTTATCGATCAGGAAGCGAGCGCGTTCGAGATCACCCGTGGCTTCTTTAATACCGACAATATTGTCGACTTCGGCCAGACGCAGCGCCGTCTCCGGCAACATGTCGCAGGCCGTTCGGCCGGGCACGTTATACAGAATTTGCGGTATATCGACGTTTTCAGCGATGTAGCAATAGTGCTGATACAGGCCTTCCTGGGTAGGCTTGTTGTAGTAAGGCGTTACCAACAAAGCCGCGTCGGCGCCTGCTGCTTTGGCGGCCCGGGTCAGGTGCATGGCTTCACGCGTTGAATTGCCGCCGGTACCGGCGACTACCGGTATACGACCGGCGCATTTATCCACAGCAAACCGGATCACTTCCTCGTGCTCTTTCATATCGAGCGTAGAAGCTTCACCCGTTGTGCCAACGGCGCCAATAGCGGCGGTGCCATTGTCGATATGAAACTCGATGAGCTGCTCAAGGCTGGTCCAATCGACAGCACCATCTGGGTGCATCGGTGTAACCATGGCGACAATACTGCCTGTGATCATGAAACTAACGTCTCCGGCTGTGCTCTTAATTCGATCGCCTCGGCTGACAGGAGTCATTCCGGACGCTGGGACTGCTACCGTCTAAACCGGCAATGGTACTGGCGCGCCAGCACCGACACAAGCCCGGCCAGCGCCCTTTCCATCACCTGACCGGACGGTCAACTGGTATTGTTCAAAAAATGAGCCATACTTGATAAAGCTGTGTCCCGGCTGTGCCTGCTTACGCAACGCTGACGGCCAGGCTGAACACCCATGCGACATACGAAGGCTCGCTTTCGCATGAACAACCGTACAAGGAGTACCCATATGACCGTCGAACCAGGTCGGCCTGTCCCTGATTTTGTGGTGCCGGCAACCAGCAACAAAAACGTTCATCTGCGCGCCCTGCGCGGGTACCGGATACTGCTGTATTTTTATCCGAAAAATAACACCCCGGCGTGCACCATTGAGAGCCAGGACTTCGGTGCCAACTATAATCGTTTTCGCCAGCAGAACATTCTTCTGTTCGGGGTAAGCCGGGACAGTCTCGACAGCCACGAAGCGTTCAAGCGGGCGCAAAGCCTGCCGTTTGAACTGATTTCAGATTCCAACGAAGCGCTGTGCAACCTCTTTGGTGTGCTGCGGGAAAAAGAGCTACTGGGGCGCACCATTACCGGCCTGGTACGCAGTACCTTTCTAATCGACGAGCAAGGCATACTGGCGCGCGCCTGGATCGACGTCGATGCGCGCAACCATGTCCACCGCATTCTCGATGAACTGGATGCCAGGCCCCGGCGAACCGGCTAAGCCGCTTATTGTTCAGGCCCCTGCTGCGCTGAATCCTGATGCTCAACCCCACCTTCGACACTGGCTTCCTCGGCGGCTCTGGCCTCCTGGTGTTTGGGCCAGGCGTTGAAGATGGCTTTTACCAGGGTGGCCAGCGGAATCGCAAAAAAGACCCCCCAAAAGCCCCAGATGCCTCCGAACAGCAAGACAGCAACAATGATCGAAACCGGGTTCAGGTTAACCGCTTCCGAGAACAGCAACGGCACCAGAACATTGCCATCCAGAATCTGAATGATCAGATAGGCGATCATGACGTAGTACAGCTCATTGGTGAAGCCGAACTGAAAGGCACCAATGGCAAAGACCGGTATGGTAACGATGGTCGCCCCGATATAGGGAATCAGCACCGACACGCCAACCAGCACAGCAAGCAGGGCCGAATAATTCAGGCCAAACATTTCGAAAGTGACAAAGGAAATGCTGCCGATGATCAGAATTTCGATCACCTTGCCGCGAATGTAATTGGCAATCTGCTGGTTCATTTCCAGAGCAATCTGATTCATCAAGCTGCGCCGGGCGGGCAAAGTGGCCTTGAAACTGTCCCAGAGCACTACCCTGTCCTTCAGCATGAAAAACACCATCAACGGCACGACGATCAGATAAATCAGGACGCCAACCGCACTGGGCAGGGTGTTTAATGAAAAGGTAAGCACCCTGGGTAGAAAACCGGTCAGTTGCTGACTGATACCGCGCAAGTCGATGCCCAACAGCCACTGCTGTGCCAGCTCATTGGAAATAAGTTCCGGGTAGCGCTCCGGCAACGCCTGAATCTGTTCCTGCATCAGTCGGATCATGACCGGCATTTCGCTGACCAGGCTGGTGATCTGCCGCAACAGCGCCGGTACGATGATCAGCATGGCGACGACCAGCAATCCGAAGAAAGCCAGACAGACCGCAGTAACCGACAACAGGTGGGGAATCCTGAGATTATTCAGCCTATCGACAAAGGGCGACAGCAAATAAGCCAGAATAACCGCAGTGAATACCGGTGCAAGCACCTGCCCAAGGCCATAGACCAGCAAGATCGACAACATCAGCAAGATAAAGAAGATAACCGCTTCTTCATCTGAAAAATAACGTGAAAAGAATCCCTGTACGACGCGATACAGTTTCAAATCAATCTTCTCCTCGCTGAATCAGGAACCGAAACAAGCCTGCTTCGGAATCGTCCTGCTCCAGTAACTGGTGGGGGGCTCGGCTCAGGTAAGCGGGAATATCCCGCCAGGAACCAGCATCAGTCGCCAATACTTCCAGAATCTCTCCTGACTTCATAGCAGCAAGTGCTTGTTTGGTGCGCAGCAATGGTAACGGGCATCGCAATCCGCAGGCATCCAATTGCCGTGACGGGGTACTTTTACAAGTCAATTACAACGCCTCACTGTCGGGACTCCAAAGAGCTCGTATTATAGGGCAACACATCTTCGTTGTATGGATTTCACGTGCATTCCAGGCATGACCGACCCCATCGTTACTCACCTTTTTCAGTGCAATGCCTACTGTTTAACAGGCTCCCCCGGCTCAAACAGCTCATTGCCTGGGTATGCCTGTGCCTGGCCGTCGGGTTACCCGCTCGTGCTGAATTTGGCGACTCATCTCTGGGTTGGACCCAGGAACAGGAGCGCGCTGTTGCCGGATATCTGCAGCGCAGATTACAGCGACAGGGCAACGTCATCAATGATGTTTGGCTTGAATACTGGTTGGCTGAACGCGCCGAGCGATTAAGACAAACCTCAACCTCGAGTCTGGGGCCGGTCAGCGTGGTCCTGCTGCGGCAAAAAGCCTTCAACGCTTTCGCCTTGCCGGGCAATGTCATGGGGTTCAATCTCGGGCTCTGGGAAAATGCTCGAACCGAAGACGAATTCACTTCGGTGGTCGCCCACGAAATTGCTCATCTGAGCCTCCGACACTTTAACCGGCTGTCCGACAACAACCGTCAGCAAGCCTGGCTGGCAATCAGCGGCGCCCTGCTCGGTGTTGCCCTGGCCAGCATGGACACTGAGATTGGCGGTGCGACGCTGATTGGCTCGCAAATGGGCGCCGCACAACAGAGCCTGTCGTTCAGCCGGTCGATGGAAAGCGAAGCCGACCGCTACGCGACCGATATGCTGCGCGAGGCCGGTTACAACCCGTCGGCAGGCGCTGCTGTCTTTGCCCGGCTACAGCAATCACTGGGCGGGCGTTCGGGATCCGATTACTGGCAAACGCACCCGCGGGCTATCACCCGCTCTGCCCAACTGGAGGCACTGCAAGGCAGCGCTACCGGAGCCACGGGACAGACGAGCAATCAGTACGACACGCTACGCTGGTACATTAACGCACGCTATGCCGCCGATGACGACTTTGCACCCGACCCGGCCTGGCAAAGCCTGACGGCAACGTCAGACCCACTGTTACCACAGCAGCTGCTGGACAATCCGGACCCGAATAGCCTGCTGGGCTGGATCCGTTTTCAAACGAATGCTGACGACAGCCTGACTCTGGAGCGACTGTCACTGCTGCTGACGCTCTTTCCGGATTTTGACCCGGCCTGGTATCTCAGCGCCGAAATAACGGCGCGTTCGGGCAGCGCCAACGCCTGCCGCGAGGCACTCGGTGCGCTCGACCGGATCAACGGAGAGTATCTGGATGTCTTTGAACTGCGTCACCGACTCAGTAGCGAATGCCTGCAAAGCCGGGAAGCAGAAGCGACAGCCGCCTGGTACTGGCATCGTGGAGAAGAATCCCGCGCCCTGACTCTGTTAAGGCGCGCCATCGAACAGCCCGGAGATGCGAGTCAGCTGGCACGTTTGCGCGCAAAAGTGTCTGACTACGAACGCCAGCTGGCTTTGTTGCCCAGCTAACATCCAGGCAGAGGGCTCGATCAACCCTGTTTGAAGGCCAGCATGCGGTCGAGCGGGATCCGCGCCTGGCGAATCAGTTCGGGGGAAACGTGAATCTCCTCGCCGCCCTGAACCAAAACCTGCCGTAACCGCTGTAAATCGTTCATCGCCATCCACGGGCAATGGGCGCAACTGCGGCAGCTGGCGCCCTGACCCGCCGTAGGCGCTTCAATAAAGGTTTTACCAGGGGAGCGCTGCTGCATCTTGTAAAAAATGCCGCGATCGGTCGCCACAATGAACTGCTGATTGGGCAAACGCTCGGAAGCGGCAATGAGCTGGGTGGTGGACCCCACGACATCCGCCAGCGCCACAACCGACTCCGGCGATTCCGGGTGTACTAGCACAGCAGCGTCAGGGTACATGGCTTTCATATCCTGCAGCCCCTTTGCCCTGAATTCTTCATGAACAATACAGGAGCCATTCCAGAGCAACATATCCGCACCGGTTTCCCGTTGAATATAGCGCCCCAAATGCTGGTCAGGTGCCCAGAGAATCTTCTCACCGGCCCGGTCGAGATGGTCAATCACATCCAGCGCAATGCTGGAGGTGACGACCCAATCCGCACGGGCTTTGACCGCTGCAGACGTATTGGCGTAGACGACGACGGTCCTGTCCGGATGCTGGTCACAAAACGCGGCGAACTCTTCGGCCGGGCAACCCAGGTCGAGCGAACAGGTCGCCTCCAGTGTCGGCATCAGCACCCGTTTGTCGGGGCTCAGGATTTTGGCGGTTTCGCCCATAAACCGAACCCCGGCCACCACCACGGTCTCGGCATCCACATCGCGCCCGTAGCGCGCCATTTCCAGTGAATCACCAATAAAGCCCCCACTCGACTCAGCCAGCGCCTGGATCAGCGGGTCAGTGTAATAGTGCGCAACCAGAACGGCATTCTGCTCGCGCAGCAGCGCTTCGATCTCAGTGCTCAGCGTCTTCACCTGATCCGGCGTCAGACTACTGGCCTGCTCGGTCACTGGTATTTCGAAATTGATTGTCAGTTCAGACAATTCAACAGCATCAGTCATGGCTACCCGGTCACTCAGTCATAGTGGATACAGTGTAACGACAAACTGCACCATCGCGAAGGACGATACTTGCCTGCCCGGGCAATGTGGGGGTGGCAGGCACAAACAACAATGCCTCACCTCACCCCAACCTGCCCCTCACTGGCCTGCACCCGGCTTCAACGGCCGGGCGGGAGAACATTCAGGTATAAAAAAAGGAGAGCCTGGGCTCTCCTTTTTCGGTATTTGGTGGGTCGTGCAGGATTCGAACCTGCGACCAATTGGTTAAAAGCCAACTGCTCTACCAACTGAGCTAACGACCCTCAACTGGTTGGACTATTTTACCTATGACCTACAAAAAAACAAATTAAAACAACAACTTAGCTTCAACTTGCTGACTTGTCTGCCTTACTCCCCCGAACAAACCGGTCCAATGAGAAAGTGGTGGGTCGTGCAGGATTCGAACCTGCGACCAATTGGTTAAAAGCCAACTGCTCTACCAACTGAGCTAACGACCCTAAGGAGGCGCATATAATATGTATTTTTCGAGTCGGCGCAACCCCGGCGACCGACTTTTTTTCTCCAAGCCTTTGATCTACAAAGACTTTGAATTCACTGTGCCGCCACGTAACGGGTCGGATCGGCCACGCCAGCCTGCTCGAAACCGATTTTCCGCAACCGACAACTGTCGCACAGACCACAGGCCTCGCCCGCAACATTCGCCTGATAACAGCTGACCGTCATGCTGTAGTCGACCCCGAGCGAAAGCCCCAGGTTAACCGTCGCGGCCTTGGTAAGATTCAACAAGGGGGCCTGCACCGTAATCACCTGCCCCTCCACCCCCATTCGGGTGGCCAGATTAGCCAGGCGCTCAAAGGCGGAAATAAACTCCGGGCGGCAATCCGGATAGCCTGAATAATCAACCGCACTGACCCCGATAAACAGGGTCTGTGCCTCCAGCACTTCAGCCCAGCCCAGCGCAATGGACAAAAAAACCGTGTTTCTGGCGGGGACATAGGTCGCTGGAATGCCATCGGTCTCGGTCGTGGGTACGTCGATACTGTCGTCCGTCAAGGCCGAGCCACCCAGTGAACGCAGCTCCATGGGGATCACCTTGTGCGCTTTCACGCCCATAGCGGTCGCAATGCGCCGGGCCGCTTCCAATTCCACATCGTGGCGCTGGCCATAATCGAAACTCAGTGCATAGGTGTCATAACCATCGGCAATTGCCTTGGCCAGAACAGTGGTCGAGTCAAGCCCGCCCGATAGCAGTACTACGGCCTTTTTGTTCAATGTTCATGCATCCTGTTCATCACTGCCCTGGCTCGGGCTTTCGGGGCTTGATCACCCGCCAGCCGACCATCGTCGACCCGCTGTGATTGAGTAAGGGGTAATAAAAAATCGCGACAACCCGCCTGGACTCGCCTGTGGGCTTAAGAGCTCTCAGTTACTATCAAGCCTGGCCTGTGCCAGCTTGGCACTCTGGCTGCCCGGGTACTCGCTGATCACCCGATTGAATAACTCTGTCGCCTGTGACCCCCGCTCTTGTTGCTGCGCAATAACACCCAACTTGTAGAGGGAATCCGGCACCTTGGCGTGCCCTCCGAAGTCATCGACAACGGTTTCGAATGCAGCCTGAGCCTGCGTAACTTCCCGACTGACCAGATGCACCTCGCCAAGCCAGTACCAGGCATTGGGCGTCAGTTCATGGTTCGGGTGTGCCTGGGCAAAGTCAGCCAGCGCTGTAATGGCGCCCGGGAAATCCCGGTTACGAATAAGGTCCCTGGCGGCGTTGTATTCCGCAAGGATATCTTCATCGCTGACGGCGCTTTCACTGAGGGAGGGTGACACTTCACGCTCAGCAGGGGCCACGGCTTGCATGTCCAGCTGCTGTTGCATGTTCAACAGACGCTGATCTAGGTCGACATAGCGCTCTTTCTGCTCTTGCTGAAGCATCTGAATCTGGTAGTTCAACTCTTCGACCAAGCCACGCTGTTCAGCCACTTGTTGTTCAAGGTCACGCACCTGAAACATCAGGTTTTCAACAAAGGCAGGATCGGGACCGGGTGACGAGGAAATGCCTCGCGAAGACGAGTTGGCTACGTGGTCGGGCTGCGACTGAATAACAACGGGTTCAGCCATGACCGGTACAACAAAACCAAAAGTGCTGCCGATCACGGCAGCACTTGTTATTACCATTTTTTTAAACATGGTGTCTCGATTACGGATAGACAATCTCTACACGACGGTTTTCTGCGTAGTCGCTTTCGGTGCTACCCAGTGCCAGCGGCATTTCTTCACCGTAGCTTACGGTATCGATCTGGCTAGAAGCCACACCGCGCAGCATCAGGTAATCAGCAACGGCTTTTGCACGACGCTCACCCAGTGCCAGGTTGTACTCGCGAGTACCGCGCTCATCAGCGTGACCTTCCAGTACAACGCTCATGTTCGGGTTTGCAGCCAGGTTCATCGCATGGGCGTTCAGCACAGTGCGGAACTCTGAACGGATAGCAGACTCGTCAAAATCAAAATAGATCAGGGTCTGGTCCAACAGGTCCATGAACTCACTTGTCACGGCATCTGCCATTTCGTCATCGGCAGAGGTGTCCATTTGAACAGGCTCTTGCTGTTCAACTTCGAGGGTCAGGTCGCCCAGACCTTCGTCTTCCATTTCTGTGCCAGTTTCAGTTGTTTCAGCACCACTGGTTTCTTCTACGTCGTTGGACGCACAACCTGCCAGGAATACCGCAAACGTGATAGCAGCAACATGAATCAGTTTGGTTTTAGCCATTTTCCTTTTCCCATCTGTTGTCGATCATTATTATCAGGTGCTCAGCTCAGCACGAGGCCTTATCTGCATCTTGCCTTGCTTGATCACCTAGTTCAAGTACACCGTTAAAAGTGTCACTAGTTCAGGTAAGGAGACCATGATGGTTCAATCACATCCCCATGAATCGAGGGCATTTCACTGGTGACCTGGCCATCCAGTGATACCCAAGCCAATACACCCTGACCCCTGGACTTAGTAGCATAGACCAGCATTGTGCCGTTGGGAGCAATGCTGGGCGATTCGTCCAGGTTCGTCTCCGTCAGTATTCGAATTTCCCGGCTTGCCAGGTCCATCGCAGCGACGTGGAAACGCCCGTTAAGCTGGTGCACAAACACCAGATACTCCCCGTCACTGCTGTACTGAGCCTTCAGGTTCTGGCTTCCTTCAAAGGTTAAGCGCTGCGCACGCTTACTGGCAAGGTCCATTTGATAAATTTGTGGACTCCCGCCCCTTTCTGAGGTGTATACGAGTGATTTTGAGTCTGGAGAGAAGCTCGGCTCCGTATCAATGTAGTTGTTTTGCGTCAGCCGGGTGCTGTCTCCACTGGAAAAATCGTAGAGATAAAGCTCCGGGTTACCCGCCGTACTGGATACATAGGCCAGGTAACGCCCGTCGGGAGAGAATGACGGTGCCGATGTATAACCACGCGGTCCATTGATCGAATTTGACCGCCCGGTCGACAATTCCTGCACAAAGACTTTCCAGCGATCACCCACTTTATTGGCGAAGGCAATTCGCCGGCCGCTGTGCGACCAGGTCGGGGAGATTATCGGCTCGTTGGAGCGATAGACCGTACGCGCGCGCTGACCATCTGCATCGGCCACTTGCAGCCGGTACTCGAAGTTGTTGTCGGTCGTCGGCCGACGCGTTACGAAGGCGATTTTGGTCGAGAAAATACCCTTCACACCCGTAATACGCTCGTGAATCAGATCGGAGATCGAGTGAGCCAGATCTCGAAGCTGGAACACCCCAACGGTCTGGTTGCCAGCAACGACCCGCTGGCCTTCTACAACGTCATACAGCGCAAAATTGACCTTAACCCGCTCATTGCCCGCAGGCTCAATCGAGCCGATCACCAGATACTCCTGGTTCAGCAGCCGCCAGTCACGATAGAAGACCGCCTCTTCAGAAGTCGGCTGCGTCAGCATATTACGCGGTGGTAGCGCTTCGAACCGCCCGGTGCGGGTCAGGTTCTGGTCGATGATGCTGTGCACGTCTTCAGGCAGCGCCGAGCCACCTTCCCAGTAGAAAGGCACAATGGCGATTTTGGTTTTGGTGTCGTAACCCCGGGTGACAACAATATCGAGGTCTTCCGCCTGAATCAGGCCCGAGCAAAACACCGATATCAGGGCGACCAGGCTGACAATCACTGAATCTTTTATTCTCACTACATCAGATCCTCTGGTTTGAACGTAATGGTAAAACTGCGAAAATTCTGGTTAAACGCCTGCATGTCATCGGGAACTTCAAAGCGCCGTATCCTCTGCAGAGCTCTGAGAGCCGACTGATCCAGACTGGGAATGCCACTGCTGGATACGATAACAGGTTCACCCTGCATTTCCCCGGTTGGCAACAGATTAATCCGCACAACGGTTTCCCGGTCGCGCAGATCCATCACTCTTATTTCCATAGGCCGTGACCAGGCTCTTTGAACTTGCTGGCCAATACGGCCTTTATAATCCTCAGTCACTGAGGCGACCCGCGCCTCTGTAGCGCGGCGTTGTTCGGCCTGCTCCTGTTGTTGCTCTATAACCGCATCTTCTTCATCCAGTCCGGCCAATAAGTCACTGAACGCATCCTCGGGCGTAGCCGGTTCTGGCTGTGGCGCTGGTTGCGGCTCTGGCTCGGGGGCCAGTTCAGGTTGAGGCTCCGGCTCGGGAGCTGGTTCTGGTTCCGGCTCAGGTTCCGGAACTAGCTCTGGTTGTGGTTCCGGTTCGGGAGCAGGTTCAGGTTCAGGTTCTGGAGCTGGCTCTGGTTGTGGCTCAGGCGCAGGCTCTGGTTCCGGTTGAGGCTCTGGCTCGGGGGCCGGTTCAGGCTCCGGTTCGGGCCGAGGCGCTGATTCAGGTTTTGGCTGAGGTGCTGCCTGCTGTCGCGGTTCAACCCGCAAGCTCGCCTGCATGGCGGGAGGCAATTCAAAGCTGTCGGGCGTTGGTGTGGTGAAACTGAACCCCGCCAGCAACACGAAACCAATCACCGCGTGCAATACCAGAGCCGAACTGACAGGCCCTGCCAGGGATTTCCACTGATCGAACTCAGCTTTCATCCGGTGCCTCGGTGATCAGCCCGACCGAGCTGATGCCAGCCTGCTGCAAGGCCGCCATCACCTGCATGACGGAACCGTATGAGACGCGATTATCGCCCCGGATATAGACCTCCAGGCTGGGCTGTTGTTGCAATACTCGCAAGGCGTACTCGCCCACAGCACCCACCTGAACCAATTCGGGAGGCTCTTCACCGCGCTCAATGAATATCTGCCCTTGCTCATCCACGGCGACAATCAGGTATTCCTGTTCATCATCACGGTCCAGAGGACCGGACACCACCTGGGGAACATCAACCTCAACACCCTGCATCATCATTGGTGCGGTTACCATGAAGATGATCAGCAACACCAGCATGACGTCGATGTAGGGCACGACGTTAATGTCTGACATCGGCTTACGGCCACGGCGAACGGAAATCATGCCGGCACTTCTCGCTGCCGGGCTGGCTGGTTACCCAGCAAATGCGCCTGGCGGTGCAGAATGGCCGAGAACTCTTCAGCGAAGGTCTCGTAGTTGCCTACCAGTTTGTCAGCCTGAGCCGAGAAGCGGTTGTAGGCGATAACGGCAGGAATGGCCGCAAACAGGCCCATGGCCGTCGCAATCAGCGCTTCGGAAATGCCAGGTGCGACCGTGGCCAGCGTAACCTGGGGTACAGAGGCCAGCCCGCGGAAGGAGTTCATGATGCCCCAGACCGTGCCGAAGAGGCCGATATAAGGGCTGGTCGAACCGACCGTTGCCAGAAACGGCAAGTGATGGTCCAGCTTTTCCATTTCCTTGCTGCAAGCTACGCGCATGGCTCGCTGACAGCCGGCCATAATGGCGTCGGCATCGGTCATGTTTTGCTGGCGCAGCCGGTTAAACTCTTTGAAACCGACCCGAAAGATATGCTCGCCGCCATTCTGCGGATCCGGATTGGCATTCACCTGACGGTACAATTGCGCCAGATCCATGCCGGACCAGAACCGTTCTTCAAAGCCGGCGAAGCGGCGATAGGCGGCGCGCAGAACCTTGCGCCGCTCGAAAATAAAGATCCAGGTCGCGACGGACGCTGCCAGCAATGTCAACATGACCAACTGCACTAACAGCGAGGCTTCGCTGACCAATTCCCAGATTGACAATTGACTGCCCACACCCAATTCCTCTTGAAAACGATGGGCGCTAGGCTAAAGAGTTTTCAGGCCAAATACTAGCAGTGTCCGAAACGGCCTTTGGGCTTTTCGATCCCTTTGCACAGCCCCGGGAACGGGTTTGCGAGGCCGTTAACCGGAGCGTTCCAGGTCAAAATGCAGGTAAGCCAAATCGGTCACCATCCGGCCTCGGGGAGTGCGAATCAGATACCCCTGCTGAATCAAGTAGGGCTCGACGACGTCTTCGATGGTATCGCGTTCTTCGCTGAGCGCAGCAGCGAGGCTCTCCACCCCCACCGGCCCGCCGGCAAACTTCTCGATCAGCATGAGCAGCAGTCGCCGGTCCAGATGATCGAAGCCGGCTTTGTCGACATTGAGCATGTCCAACGCCAGATCAGCAATCTCATGGTCGACCGAGCCGCTGTGCTTGACCTCGGCGTAATCACGAACCCGGCGCAACAAGCGGTTGGCGATACGGGGCGTACCCCTCGAACGACGTGCAATCTCGGTGGCACCCTCTGGGTTGATGGTGACACCCAGCTTGCCCGCTGAACGCTCGATAATCTGGGTCAGTTCAGAAACACTGTAGAACTCCAGCCGTTCGACAATCCCGAAGCGATCGCGCAACGGCGAGGTCAGCAGCCCCGCCCGGGTGGTGGCGCCAACCAGGGTAAAGGGCGGCAGATCGAGTTTGATGCTGCGTGCCGCCGGGCCCTCACCGATCATGATGTCGAGCTGGTAGTCCTCCATGGCCGGATACAGCACTTCTTCGATGTGCGGTGCCAGGCGATGAATTTCATCGATGAACAGTATGTCGCCAGATTCCAGGTTGGTCAGCATCGCCGCCAGATCACCCGCTTTTTCCAGCACAGGGCCTGAGGTCGTCTTGATGCTCACCCCCATTTCATGGGCGATGATATTGGCCAGCGTGGTTTTACCCAAACCCGGCGGGCCAAACACCAGGGTGTGATCCAGTGGCTCCTGACGCATGCGGGCAGCACTGATGAAGATGTCCATCTTCTCACGCACCACCGCCTGGCCAATGTATTCCGCCAGGCTGGTAGGCCGTATAGCGCGGTCATATTGCTCTTCGCGCGGGCTCTGGGGTTCTGGCGCTATAAATCGATCGGTTTCAATCATGGTCGGGTGTCCGGTTCGGGGGTGAGACCCGTTACATCATGTGTTTCAGAGCGGCGCGAATCAGGCTTTGCGAGTCCATTCCGGGTTCGGTCACCCGAGCAATGGCTTTGGCGGCCTGCACCGGCTTGTAGCCCAGGGCGACCAGGGCGCTTTCGGCATCTTCCTCGGGTCTTGGCTCACCGGATTCAGGCTCACCCACAACCGGCATGGCCAACAAACGTTCGGCCCCCCCAAGGTCGTTGATGCGATCGCGCATTTCGACAATCAGTCGCTCTGCGGTTTTTTTGCCAACCCCCGGAATCTTCACCAACGTGCTTGGATCATCATCATGAATGCACTGAACGAAGCGATCCGGCTCCATACCGCTCAGAATGGCAAGCGCCAGCTTGGGGCCGACACCGCTGGTTTTGATCAGCGCACGAAACAGGCTGCGCTCTTTCTGGCTACCAAACCCGAACAACAGGTGCGCGTCTTCCCGCACCGCCAGGTGAGTATGCAACACCACGGTCTGCCCAACTGGTGGGAGTTTGAAGGCGGTCGACAGCGGCGCCTGTACGTCATAGCCGACGCCGTGCACGTCGACCAGCAAATCCGGCGCGCGGTTTTCGAGCAATACACCTTGCAGTCGCCCTATCATAAATCCCTCGGGTGGTTGTCTTTTCGATACGCTACGGTACTGAGAAAGCCGGGTAACGACAATCGCCAGTGAATGGCGGCAGCCCGTACGGCCAGCACCAGGGCAAACCCGGCCACCCATATCCAGGGCGAGCCGGGCCAGACCTGGTGGCCCAGCCAGACCAGAACGGCCCCGCAAAAACTGGCGGTGGCGTAGATGTCGCGCCGGAAAATCAGCGGCACTTCGTTGGCCATGATATCGCGCAGAATGCCTCCGAAAATGCCGGACGCCATGCCCATCATCACCACGATAAGCCCGGGCAGTTCGAGCGCCAGTGCCGCCTGGGTGCCGGAGACCGTGAACGCCGCCAGGCCAATGGCATCGGCATAAAGCAACACCTTGAACGGAACGGCAAAATAGCGTGCCAGAAAAAACATCAGCAGCCCGCCACCGAACGCGGTATAGGCCAGATTAACATCACCGATCCAGGCCAGCGGAGAAACATTCAACAGCAGGTCTCTGAGCGTTCCTCCGCCGAGCGCCGATACAAACGCCAACACCAACACGCCAAACAGGTCGAGACGGTTGCGCGCAGCTTCCAGCGCCCCGGCCATGGCGAAAACAGCGACACCAAATAATTCGATGGCATAGAGCACGGTCATTCGAGCCAGCGCCCCCGGCGCGAATGACGACTGCCAGCCACACGAATCAACCCGGCCTGTGTGTTGGCGTGACACAAAGCCACAGCCAGTGCATCAGCGGCATCTTCCTGTGGCAGCCCCGGCAACTTGAGCAGAAACTGAACCATATGCTGCACCTGCACCTTGTCGGCACCGCCCTTTCCCACCACCGCTTGCTTGATCTTGCGTGCCGCATATTCACTGACCGGCAACTTCGATTGTGTGGCCGCGAGCATGGCAACACCCCGGGCCTGCCCCAGTTTCAAAGCCGAACTGGCACTGCGCCCCATAAACACCTGTTCTATGGCGGCTTCCTGTGGCGACCACTGCCCGATAACCTCCATCAGACAGGTATAAAGGTTATCGAGCCGTTCGGGAAAGGTGGGGAAAGACTCCAGGCGAATCACCCCGGAGGTTACGTACTCTTGCCGCGAACCGACCTGGCTGATGATGCCAAAGCCGGTTTTGCGCGACCCCGGATCAATGCCGATGATCAGACTCACAGACTGGCTCCCGGGCCCATCGGCAAGAGGTTCAAGCTTCCGCTGATTCAGGAAAAGCCGCGTTGGAATACACAGCCTGAACATCATCCAGATCTTCCAGCATGTCGATCAGGCGCTGCACTTTCTCGGCGGTATCAGGGTCGAGCTCGGTTTCAGTGCTGGGGATCATGGTGACCTCCCCTTCCACGTCATAACCGGCTTCGATGAGCGCTTCTTTGACGGTCAGAAATTCTTCGGCGCTGGTACGCACCTCGAAACTGCCGTCTTCATGATTGATGACGTCCTCGGCACCAGCCTCGAGCGCCGCTTCAAGCACGGCTTCTTCACTGCCCGTCTCGATAAACAGCTGACCGGCGTTGCTAAACAAATAGGCTACTGAGCCATCGGTACCGAGATTGCCACCGCACTTGGTAAAGGCGTGGCGGACTTCAGAGACCGTGCGGTTACGGTTGTCGGACAGACATTTAACATAGATCGCCACGCCGCCAGCACCGTACCCTTCATAGGTCATGGGCTCGTAGTCGTCGCCCTCACCGGCACCCACGCCACGGGCAATGGCCTTATCGATCGTGTCGCGCTTCATGTTAGCGGTCAGCGCTTTATCCATCACGCTGCGCAGCGCCGGATTATCCTCCGGCGCCGGACCGCCGTTGCGAGCCGCAACGACGAGTTCACGAATCAATTTGGTGAAAATCTTGCCACGCTTGGCATCCTGGGCCGCTTTGCGGTGCTTAATGTTGGCCCACTTACTATGACCTGCCATAAGTTACCTCGTCATTTCAGCCACCGGTGCCTCGCCCCTCAGGACTCGGCAACCGGTTTGCGCACACGAATGTTCAGTTCTTTAAGTTGCTCGTTGCTCACTTCGCCAGGAGCCCGGGTCAGCAAACAAGCGGCCGTCTGGGTTTTCGGAAAAGCGATGACTTCACGAATCGATTCAGCACCGGTCATCAGCATTACCAGCCGGTCCAGACCAAACGCCAGACCACCGTGCGGAGGCGCACCAAAGCGCAGGGCTGACAACAGGAAGCCGAACTTCTCTTCCTGCTCCTCCGGGCTGATGCCAAGCACATCGAACACCACATGCTGCATGGCTTCGTCGTGAATACGAATGGAACCGCCACCGAGCTCAGTACCGTTGAGTACCATGTCGTAGGCACGAGACAGCGCCTCTGCCGGGTTGGCTTTCAGCTCTTCAGCTGAGCAGGAGGGTGATGTAAACGGGTGATGCAACGCTGCCAGGCGGCCTTCGCCGGTCACTTCAAACATTGGGAAGTCAACGACCCACAGAGGGGCCCAATCCGACGTAAACAGGTTCAGGTCTTCACCCAGCTTGCAACGCAACGCGCCCAGCGCATCGTTCACCACACCGGCCTTGTCAGCGCCAAAGAAAATGATGTCACCGTTTTGCGCATCAAGACGGCTCATCAGCTCTTTCAGGATCGGCTCGGGAATGAACTTGACGATGGGCGACTGCAGGCCGTCTGGCAACTGAGTCACGTCGTTGACCTTGATCCAGGCCAGGCCGCGAGCACCGTATATACTGACAAACTTGGTGTAATCGTCGATTTGTTTGCGCGTCAGCTCAGCGCCCCCGGTTACCTTCAAGGCAGCAACCCGCCCTTTTGGGTCATTGGCCGGGCCAGAGAACACCTTGAAATCAACCTCGCTCATCAGATCGCTGACCGTTACCAGTTCCAGCGGGATTCGCAGGTCGGGCTTATCGCTGCCATAACGCTCCATCGCTTCGGCGTAGGGCATACGTGGAAAATCGCCAAGATCGACCTTCAGTACATCGTTGAACAAGCCTCGAATCATATGCTCGGTGATGCCCATGATGGTTTGCTCATCGGCGAACCCCAGCTCCATATCGATCTGGGTAAACTCGGGCTGACGATCGGCCCGCAGGTCTTCGTCACGAAAGCATTTGGCGATTTGATAGTAGCGATCAAAGCCGGAAATCATCAGCAGTTGCTTGAACAGCTGCGGGGATTGCGGCAACGCAAAGAATTCGCCCGGGTGCGTGCGGCTTGGCACCAGGTAGTCGCGCGCGCCTTCGGGGGTCGCCCGCGTCAGAATCGGTGTTTCAATGTCCAGAAAGCCCTGGTCTTCCAGGTGCCGGCGGATGCTGGAGGTGATTTTGCTGCGCAGAATCAGCTTCTGCTGCATCTCCGGCCGGCGCAAATCCATAAAACGGTACCGCAGGCGAACGTCCTCACCCACATCCGAATATTCGTCAAGCGGGAACGGCGGCGTCTTGGCGGCGTTCAATACCGTGATCTCGCGGCCTAGCAACTCGATTTCGCCGGTGGCCATATTCTTGTTGATGGTGCCTTCAGGACGTGCCCGCACCAGGCCGGTCACTTCAATAACGTATTCACTGCGCACCCGGTCGGCGGTATTGAAGCTGGCTTCGAGGTCAGGATCGAATACGACCTGCAGAATGCCCGCGCGATCACGCACATCCAGAAAAATCACGCCGCCGTGATCGCGACGACGGTGCACCCAGCCGCTGATGGTAACGGTTTGGTCGATCGAGGCGCTGTCCAGCTCCCCACAGTATTGGCTTCGCATAAGATATCCTGATCTGGCGGTTCAAATTCGAAAAGGGCGGCATTATACCGATTGCGCACTGGATAGACTACCACGGGCTCGCGTTGAATTAAGCGGCAAACATTCCGGCTGGACAGCCCACCTTATATTACCCAAGTGTCGGCGTTCAGAGGCGGTTGTCTGGCACTCTCTTGGCAAAACGCCGTGCTTTTCGGCTAAACTCCGCCAGTGTGTTGCCACTCCCGAGCCAGGATTTGCCGTGATACGACCGATGATATTCACCCTTGTGTGCCTGCTGTGGCTGGCACCGGTGCAAGCGGAAGAAAACCCCGACCCGCAACTCCTGGCCTCCCTGGAAACGGCCCTGGCGCAGGACGGTTCGTTTGAGGACCGTTATGTCGGACAGGTCTGGCTGGCCAGCATGTCGACGCCGTTGGGTCGCTGGGTCAAACCGGCCGATGAGCGCATTGACTTGCTCAGCCGCATCCATCGTGAAGCAACGGCGGCCGGACTCGACCCCGGGCTGGTGCTGGCACTGATACAGGTTGAAAGTAATTTTGACCAGTACGCCATTTCATCAGCCGGGGCTCGCGGCATGATGCAGATCATGCCTTTCTGGACCCGGGAGATCGGTCGGGAAGACGATAACCTCTTTGATCTGGATACCAACCTTCGCTACGGCTGTACCATTCTTGCGCACTATCTTGATATAGAAGATGGCAGCCTGATTCGTGCCCTGGCACGCTACAATGGCAGCCGCGGCCAGACCTGGTACCCGGAAAGAGTCTTGCGTTACTGGCACGAACGCTGGCGCTTTAACGCTGGTTAACCCAGCATAAACCCCTCAGGAGGTGGATCGCCCGGGTCTACCCGCTCTACATCGACACCCAATACCTGAGAGAAGCGGGGCCCTTCGTGGAGCGCCTCCAGCATGGCGGCCAGTTGCGGCTCATCTCCCATCATCATGACCTCCACGCGGCCATCGTCCAGATTAATGGCATAGCCCTGAATACCCAGATCCCGCGCCTGGCGCCGACAAAACATCCGGTAGCCAACGCCCTGAACCTTGCCGTATACCCAGGCTTTCATACACAACATAGCAATGCACCCCAGTGCCAATTCGAGAACAGTCCCACAGTCCGGGCAAAGTTTATCGGGTCAGGCGACGATCTGTCTTCTGTTCATCGTCACTTTCGACCAGAAGCGCTAACAGCGTGCGAAAAAATTAACAGCGTTCGTTATGTGATCTGCATCACATCTCAGAAAGAATGGCTCCTGAAAATGCGAATTGGAACATTGATCTTTCGTTGCACCGACTATGTTCAGTCTGGGAGATCGAGCCCAACGGGTAGTAACCGATCAGAGGGAGAGTGTAAATGAGTTTCGCGGCCTTGCACCTTACGCTGCCAAATCAGGCATTGCACCTAAGCCAGGATACGCTGGCACTGTACCGTGATGTCCTGGTTAACCAGGTCATGGAAGCGGAGCACGTTGGCGCCAGACTGGAAAAAATTGCCTCTTATCTGCACAACCTGAACCGGGTTCCGCTGCAGGGTGAAATACGCCAGGAACTGACCGAGAACCTGATACAGCATTACCTCATCTATATGCAGCAAGCACCGGTTATGGCCGACCGGGGGCTTTCCACGACGTTGCTGTCGGAATGCAACCGGGAACTGTCGTATGCGACCAAGCTGTTGTTGCGTGACTGCACACCCCGATCCAAAGAAGAGTGGGCCCGTTTTGTGTATTGGGCCATATCGGCCCTGTCGATCCATCTCAATGACTTTTCATCCCAGTACCGCAGCCAGCCTGGCGCCCTTTGGGGTGAAATGCACCGGTTGTTTCAATTCGCCAGCCAGCGAAGACTGACTGATTTTCAGGCGCTGGCACCGGACCGCGGCGATATAGAGACGCGCTACAAGCATGCGCTGCTGTTGTCAGCCAGTCAGACGGAACACCTCAGCCATACCGAGCGCATGATTCTGGATGTTTACCTCGGCCACTGGGCATTCCGCGCCCGGCTCAGCCATCAGGAACGGCGAGACTTCAACACACGCTACTTCTATATTGATACCGAAGCCAACCGGGGTATACAAACCGCCCGCCAAATCCAGGGGGCCGGAAACGACGAGTCCATTCTGGTACTCAATCCCTTGCCGGTCATCGAACAGGCACGACAGCACATGAAAAACCAGCGCCAGGGTCTTTCTCCCGAAAAACTGGGATTGCCCGCCGACATTGACAGCATTGACCTGTTCATGACGCTTAAGAAAGCCATTTCCGCCTGGAAACAAGTGGGCTCACGCCGTTTCGAGCGGGATCTGCTTGAACAGCAAACCCAGGCCGCCATCGGCCTGCATTCGGTGCACCAGTACTTGCGGGTTAACGGTAGCCGTGAAGAACAACTGGCGAGCGTCACCACGCTCAATACCAGTAAACAAGGGGCCTGTATTCGCCTCAGGGACGACACCGTCTCACTGAACGTTGGCGACGTGCTGATGCACCGCGATCAGGACGATGGCCCCGATAGTGAAGGCCGGCTCGGGATCGTTCGCTGGATGCACCGCGACAGCCGGGGGCGAATTTGCGGCCTTGAGTATCTGACCGGCAACCTGCAGCCGGTTGCGGTGCGCATAAAAGACCGCTTGTCTGAAGCCCTGCTGATCAGCACTCAGGGCAACGATTCACTCATCACGCACAAAGGTTACTGCACCAGCAACAGCTCCATTCGCCTGAAAAACTTTCGCCATGGACTGGCGCTGGAAGCAAGAGCACAGTCTCTGTTGCAACGTGGTGAAACCACCGATCAGATCAGATTGAAGCGCAGTGCTGTCTAAACACTGACGGTAAAACCTCTGCCAGCCCGATCAAATTCTGTTCAGGATTCGAGCAGGACTGGCACAGTGTTCTACACTCTCTGGAAAGAATCGCAATAAATCGACAAAACAATAACTTATGGCGATGTTATTGACCTGTGTCATTTGCAAATGGCATATCGACTCAGCATACTTTCGCCGCCTAATCCTTTTAACCCTTACACACCCTATCGGAAGCTGATCCATGAGCAACTCTACTACCGTGCCTGAGGAGCAGACGACGTACAATTATACGGTTGTGCGTCAATTCTCCATCATGACTGTTGTCTGGGGGATTGTCGGTATGCTGGTTGGCGTCATCATCGCCGCCCAGATGGCATTCCCGGAATTGAACTTCGGCCCCTATTTCCATTTTGGCCGGTTGCGTCCGCTGCACACCAACGCCGTTATTTTTGCGTTTGGTGGCTCTGCGTTGTTTGCGACCTCCTATTACGTTGTTCAACGCACCACCCAGGCCCGGCTGGCTTTCGAAGGGTTGGTTAAATTTACCTTCTGGGGTTGGCAGGCCGTCATCGTTGCCGCGGTAGCGACCTTGCCGCTGGGTTTAACCTCATCAAAGGAATACGCCGAACTGGAATGGCCCATCGACATACTGATCGCACTGGTCTGGTTGTCTTACCTGGCCGTCTTCGTGGGTACCATCAGCCGCCGCAAGATGTCACACATCTACGTCGGCAACTGGTTCTACCTGGCGTTCATTATTACCGTTGCGGTCTTGCATGTCGTTAACAGTGCCGCCATCCCGGTGTCGATGTTCAAATCCTACTCGGCCTATGCTGGCACCATGGATGCCATGGTCCAGTGGTGGTATGGCCACAACGCGGTGGGCTTTTTCCTGACCGCTGGCTTCCTTGGCATGATGTACTACTACGTGCCCAAGCAGGCTGAACGCCCCATCTACTCCTACCGTCTGTCGATTGTTCACTTCTGGGCGCTGATCTCCGTCTATATGTGGGCCGGTGGCCACCACTTGCACTACTCGTCACTGCCAGACTGGGCTCAGAACCTCGGCATGGTCATGTCTCTGATTCTGCTGGCACCGAGCTGGGGTGGCATGATCAACGGCATGATGACCATGAGCGGTGCCTGGCACAAACTGCGTACCGACCCGATTCTGCGGTTCCTGGTGGTGTCTCTGTCGTTCTACGGCATGGCCACCTTTGAAGGCCCGATGATGGCCATCAAGACGGTGAATGCGCTGTCGCACAATACCGACTGGACCATTGGCCACGTACACTCCGGTGCACTTGGCTGGGTGGCGATGATCTCCATCGGCGCGCTGTACCACACCATTCCGCGCCTCTACGGTCAGACGCAGATGTACAGCATCTCCCTGATCAACGCTCACTTCTGGCTAGCAACCATCGGTACCGTTCTGTACATCGCTGCCATGTGGGTCAACGGCATTGCCCAGGGCCTGATGTGGCGCGCGGTCAATACCGACGGCACGCTGATGTACAGCTTCGTACAAGGCGTTGAAGTCAGTTGGCCTGGCTATGTCGTGCGCATGATCGGCGGCATGGTATTTCTGTCTGGCATGTTCCTGATGGCCTACAACGTCTGGATGACCATCCGGAGCGAACAAAAAACCAGTGCGGCTGACACCGCCGCTCAGCCCGCTTAACGGTTAGGACGGATACAATGCAACACGAAACGGTTGAAAAGAACGTCGGCCTGATGGTCGCGCTGGTGTTGGTAGCCATCAGTTTCGGCGGTCTGGTCGAGATTGTTCCCCTGTTCTCGCAGGACGAAGTCACCGAGCCCATCGAAGGCCTGGAACCCCACAGCGCCCTGGTACTGGAAGGCCGGGATATTTACATTCGCGAAGGCTGCCATGTGTGCCACACCCAGATGGTGCGGCCATTGCGCGCTGAAGTCGAACGCTATGGCCCCTACTCCCAGGCAGGTGAAGATGTGTATGAACACCCTTTCCTCTGGGGTTCAAAACGCACCGGGCCAGACCTGGCACGAGTCGGCCAGCGCTACAGTGACGAGTGGCAGAAAGCGCATCTGTATGACCCACGCTCGGTCGTTCCCGAGTCCAACATGCCCGCCTTTCCCTGGTTGTTCGAATGGACAGTCGATGGCTCTAAAACCGGTGCAAAAATGGCCGCCCTGCGTCGCGTAGGTGTGCCCTATACCGATGAGCAGATTGCCAATGCTGAAAGTGAAGTTGATGGCGTCACTGAAATCGATGCATTGGTAGCCTATCTGCAACAGCTCGGCACCCTTGTGACAGGCCGTTAACCCTATGGATATCAACGATTTCAGAGGTCTGGCCACAATATTCACCATGATTGCGTTCTTTGGCATTGTGATTTGGGCCTACAGCAGCAAGCGCAAAAAGACATTCGACGAAGCGGCCAACCTGCCGTTCGAAGACGAAGCGCTGCATGAAAAGACCCAAGCCAGGACAGGAGACGACAAATAATGAGCAGTTTCTGGAGTGCTTACATCTTTATCCTGACGGGTATTTCGATCGTCGGGCTGGCTATTCTGATCACCCTGACCCGGCGCATGAAAGATCCGGGTGGCGAAGGGGCGTCAACAACTGGCCACAGCTTCGATGGCATCGAAGAGTTCAACAACCCCCTGCCTAAATGGTGGTTGAACCTGTTCTGGATCACCATTGTCTTCGCAGTCGGTTATCTGATTGCGTATCCCGTTGGTAACTGGGACGGCCTTCTGAACTGGACATCGCAGAAAGAGCTCACCAATGCTCAGATCGCGCACGACCGTCGCTACGGCGAGATATACGAGCGCCTGGCCAGCATGCCAGTGGAAGATTTACCCGACAATCCTCAGGCCATGCGTATCGGTCAGCGCCTGTTTGAAGATAACTGCGCTTTGTGCCACGGCCAGGCGGGTCAAGGCGGTTATGGCTTCCCCAACCTGACCGACGATGACTGGCTGTACGGTGGCAGTGGCGAAACCATCAAAGCCACCCTGATCAACGGTCGCCGTGGCCAGATGCCGGCCTGGGGCGATGCTTTGGGTGCCCAGGGCGTGCGCGCGGTGACGGAATATGTGATGCAGCTGTCTGAACAGGATAACGTCAACGCATCGCTCGCCCGCCAGGGTGAGGCGCTGTACAACGCCTCCTGCGTGGCCTGCCATGGCGAAACCGGAACGGGCAACCAGGCCCTGGGCGCGCCCAATCTTACGGATGACATCTGGCTGTACCGGATTCCCGGCGAATCCGTTCGGGATTCCGTACAATACACCCTGAACAATGGCCGGGCGGGCAACATGCCTGCGTGGCAAAACATTCTGGGTGAAGAGCGAGTGCACATTCTGTCTGGCTATGTTTATGACCTGAGTAATCAATAAGCAGCACAGCCCGGGGGAGCAGAGCCATCTGCTCCCCGTTAATGGGTTTCGGAAACCGGCCAGCCTGTTCCCCAAGCCTATTAGTAAGTTCGGACAATGACCCAAAAAATTGAAGTCAAAGACGTCACGGACAACACCGTCAAAACGGTCGACCTTTACCAGGAACGTGAGAAAATTTATGTGCGCCGCATTAAGGGGTTCTATCGCTCCCTGCGTGTCTATGGCGGTGCTTTCCTGTTTGCTGCCTATTTCGGCACACTCTGGCTGAACTGGAATGGCCGCCAGGCCGTCTGGTTCGACCTGCCTAGCCGACAGTTTCATGTGTTCGGCATCACCTTCTGGCCACAGGACTTCATGCTGCTTTCCTGGGCGCTGATCATTTGTGCCTTTGCCCTGTTCTTCGTCACGGTGTTCGCTGGCCGGGTCTGGTGTGGCTATACCTGCCCGCAGAGTGCCTGGACCTGGATTTTCATGTTCATCGAAGAGAAAACCGAGGGCAAGCGCAATGCCCGGATCAAGCTGGATGAACAACCCATGACACTGATAAAGTTTGGCCGTAAATTCGCCAAGCATCTGTTATGGGTATTGGTCGCGCTGGCTACGGCGATCACCTTTGTCGGCTACTTCACCCCGATTCGCCAACTGATCCCCGACCTCTTTACGTTCAGTACCAGTGCCTGGGCGGTGTTCTGGATTGCTTTTTTCACTCTGGCGACCTATGGCAACGCTGGCTGGTTGCGCGAGCAAGTATGCATTTACATGTGCCCCTATGCTCGCTTTCAGGCGGTGATGTTCGACCAGGACACGCTGATCGTCAGCTACGATGAAAAACGCGGTGAGCCCCGGGGTTCTCGCCGTCGGGGTATTGACCCGCAGGAGCTGAATCTGGGCGATTGCATCGACTGCGATCTGTGTGTTCAGGTCTGTCCAACCGGTATCGACATCCGCGATGGCCTTCAGTACGAGTGCATCGGTTGTGCTGCCTGTATCGACGCCTGCGACAGTGTCATGGACAAAATGGGCTATGAACCGGGGCTGATTCGCTACACCACCGAACACGCACTGGAAGGCAAGCCATCGCATATTTTGCGCCCCCGCCTGATTGGTTATGCCGCTGCACTGACCATTATGGTGGTGTTGTTTGCCTGGGTAATTGCCACCCGGGTGCCGCTGGAGATGTCCATCGAGCGTGGACGCGGTGCCTTGCACCGAATTACCCCTCAAGGCCAGATAGAAAACAGCTACAACATCCAATTGATGAACATGTCGCAGGTAGATCGCAGCTATGCCCTGAGTGTCACTGGTCTCGAAGGCGTTGAACTGATCGCACCCGAGCAAATCGAAATCAGTGCAGGCGGTGAAGCTGAGTTTACCGTTCGTCTGGTGCTGCCACCCGAAGACCTGGCCTTGCCCAACAACGATGTGTTCTTTACCGCTACGGCACTGGATGATTCACAGGTCAGCACCGAAACCGAGAGCCGTTTCTTTGGCCCGGCCAACTTCTGATCCCGGGCACCTCCCATTTCAAGCCTTGCAGCGGCGTGTAAACGCCGCCTATTTTTTGGAGATACAACGTGAATCACACTGAGATAACCCCCTGGTACCGGCAGTTTTGGCCCTGGCTGGTATTCAGCCCCATGTTATTCGTCGTGCCCGCCGGTATCTGGATGATTTACATCTCGGTTGTCACCAGCGACGGATCAGTTATCGACGATGTCTACAAGGACGGTCGAAGCTACATCGTGAGTACCGAAGCAGACGATCTGGCGATGGAACTGCAACTGGGCGCTCAAATGCAGATGATCGGTGACCGCATCAGCGTACGTCTGGACGGCAATCTCGACACGCCGCCGCAGGCGCTGACATTGCTGTTCGTTTTCGATACCCATGCTCAGCGGGATGTTGAAGTAACGCTGAGCAGAACACCGGATGGCCGCTTCACCGGTCAATTGCCCGAGCGCATTGAAGGCGAACGCTCATTGCTGCTGCAACCGCTGGATAGCGACACCAACTGGCGCTTACACGGTCGTGTAACCTTGCCCAGCAGCACCATCCAGACCTTGCTACCCAGGGTGCGATGAATCCGGATTGTTTTCACTGCGGCTTACCGGTTTACGATGACCGATACCGCCTGACCGTCGCTGGCGAGCCCCGTCCATTCTGTTGCGTCGGCTGCCTGGCAGCCGCGCAAACCATTCTCGACAATGGCCTGGAAGCCTACTACCGCTTCCACGACCCGGCTCAGGCGCCGGCAGCACCGCCCGTTACTGACTCCGATCGGGAAAAACTGCTGCTCTATGACCGCGCCGATGTCCAGGCGGAGTTTGTCAGCCAGCCCAACCCTGGCCAACTGACGGCCACCCTGATGATTGAAGGCGTCAGTTGCTCTGCTTGCAGCTGGCTGATTGAAAAACACCTTGCCCGTCTGCCCGGCGTTACCAGTGTTCACTTTAACCAGACCAGCCACCGTTGCCAGGTGAGCTGGAACCCGGATCAACTGCCACTGAGCGATGTCTTTCTGGCGGTATTTGGTCTGGGTTACCGCGCCCACCCTTACCGCCCGGATCAGGAAGAGCTGCTGCGCCAGAAAGAACAGCGCCAATATGTATTGCGTCTGGGTATTGCCGGCCTTGGCATGATGCAGGCCATGATGAATGCCGTGGCCATCTACAGCGGCAACATGACGGGCAGTACCGAACTGCTGGTTCGCTGGGCCAGCCTGGTCCTGACCATTCCCGTTGTGGTTATTGCCGCTGGGCCATTCTTCCGATCGGCCTGGCGCAGCCTGAAAGTAAGACACCTGTCGATGGACGTTTCGGTAGCGCTTGCCATCGGCTCGGCCTTTGTTGCCAGTGTCTGGGCAACCCTGACCGGCGGCGGCGAGGTCTATTATGAATCGGTCAATATGTTCACCTTCTTTCTGGTGCTTGGCCGCTTTCTGGAATTTCGGGCTCGTACCTCAGTGCATGCCAGCGGCAATGCGCTGGCCAGCCATCTGCCAGCAACCTGCCAGGTCTGGCGGGAGGGACACTGGCAACGTCAGGCGCTGCGCGACATTCACGCCGGTGAACGCATTCTGATTCAGGCCGGAGAGCTGTGCCCGGTGGATGGTGTGGTTCGATCAGGCTGCAGCGAATTCGATGAGTCCCGGCTGACCGGCGAATTCAAACCGCGTTCCAAGGCACCAGGTGATGCCGTTCTCGCCGGCACTCTCAACCAAAGCCAGGCCGTCGAAGTCGACGTTGAGCGCACCGGGCAGGACAGCTCAGCCTCCAGCCTGATGCAACTACTAGAACGGGCCGCCAGTGAAAAACCGCGCCTGGCCGAACTGGCCGACCGGGGAGCCCACCATTTTGTCGCCTCGACTTTATTGATCACCGCCATTATTGGCCTGGTCTGGCTTTGGGTAGCGCCGGACCGGGCTTTCTGGGTCGTCATCAGCGTGCTGGTGGTCACCTGCCCCTGCGCGCTGAGTCTTGCTACCCCGACGGTGCTGGCTCAGGCCACCAACAGTTTGCGCCAGCGCGGACTGATTATTACCCGCGGTCATACACTCGATCAATTGGCGTCAGTCACCGACCTGGCCTTCGACAAAACCGGCACCCTGACCGAAGGCCACTTCGTGCTGACGGGCGTCTACCCTGAAGCCGAAGCAGAGCGCCTGGGCTTTACTGAAGCTGACCTGATCGCGATTGCAGCCGAACTCGAACGCACCAGCGAACACCCCATTGCCCGGGCGTTCCGACAGGCTCAGCCACCTGGTACACCAGTACGCAAACTCCGGGATCACCAACGCCACCCGGGGGCCGGACAGTCTGCACGGGACGCCGCCGGAACCTGGCGCCTTGGCCACTGGGACTTTGCCAGCGAGGGGTCAGCAGCAACCCCAACATCCGCCTCCGGCCGTATCTGGCTTAGCCTGAACGGCCGTGCACTGGCCGCCTTTTCCGTCAACGACGACCTGCGTGGTAGCGCTCTGCCGGGCCTGGAGTCCCTTGAAACACTCGGCGTACGCTGCCATATCCTCACCGGTGATCCCAACGGCGAGCTGGATCCGAGACTGGCGTACCTAAGCCTTAATGGCCGGTTTCATTTTGGTCTCAGTGCCGAGCAAAAGCTGGGCTGGGTCAACCAGCAAACCAGCCAGGGCGCCCGCGTCGCGGTGGTGGGCGACGGGATAAACGATGCCCCGGTTCTGGCCGGTGCGCCCGTGTCCGTGGCGATGTCATCCGGAACCGATCTTGCCAAGCAGGCCGCCGATGCTCTGCTGTTGAATGAAAACCTGACCACGCTGGCGCTGGCCATTCAGGCCGCCCGAAAGACCCGGCGAGTGATCCGTCAGAACCTGGTCTGGGCCTTGCTGTACAATGGCCTGGCCTTACCATTGGCGGCCCTGGGTTGGGTTGCCCCCTGGCAAGCCGCTATTGGCATGTCGCTCAGTTCATTGCTGGTGGTGGGAAACGCCCTGCGTCTGCGCCGCTTGTCCTGAACCAACCAGCAAACACCCTGTAAATGGAGCACGATCATGGACATTCTACTGTTGTTGATTCCGGTGAGCCTGTTGCTGCTGCTCCTAGGTGGCGGCTTGTTCTGGTGGACGGTCAACAGCGGCCAGTACGACGACCTGGACAGCCCGGCACAGCGTATCCTGTTCGATGATGACAGCGACATGGTGCCTAACCGGCCCGATCGCTCCCGCTCCGGGAGCGGGCCGGCAAAACCCGATGAACCCGTATCAGCCGATCCGCAGGACTCCTCGCCATTATGATGATTGATGCCCTGTCCGCTGTGCTGATCGGGATCATCTCAGCCGGTCACTGCCTGGGCATGTGCGGCGGCCTGACCGTGGCTTTCGGCGTCAACAGCAAGGGAGCGCCTGTTCTGGCCGCCTACAACCTGGGCCGAATTACCACCTATACCGGACTGGGCTTTCTGATCGGTGCTGGTCTGTCCTGGTTACCGGCCAGTACCATCCCGGTACTAAGGCTTATTGCTGCGGCCTTGCTGGTGCTGATCGCCCTGTATTATCTGAACATCGCCGCCTGGATCACCCGGGTAGAACTGCTGGCACTGCCGCTGTGGAGACGCCTGCAGCCACTGGCAAAACGCTGGCTGCCGGTCACAACCGTTCGACGAGCCTACCCGCTGGGGGTGATTTGGGGGTTCTTACCCTGTGGATTGGTCTATTCAGCCCTCGGTTTCGCGGCAACCGCCGCCAACCCCTGGGCCAGCGCCGGCCTGATGCTCTGCTTCGGGTTTGGCACTCTACCAGCCATGATGCTGACTGGCGCCGCCGCAAAACCTTTTCAGCGTGGACTGAACAGACCCTGGGTGCGCCGGGTGTTGGGTGGCAGTCTGCTGGTCTTTGCCGCCTGGTTGGCGTTTCAGGCGGTTTCCATGGGGCACTAGCAGGCGGTTGAAACTCGAAGAATGTCAGCCGCCTGCTGCCGGAATAAGGACGCTCCGGCAACATTGATGACCATCAAGTCATCGATTTTGTGAGAGAAGCAAAAATCGCAATTTTTTGGTTCTAGGGAGTCTCTGAATAACTCCCCCGGGGCTCTGGCTTATCCGAGGGACGTTGCCACAAGGCGGACTCATGCAGGAATGTCTAGACCTTTCAAATGAGTCCAACGCGGTGGCTACGTTCCTCGGAAAGCCCCGGAGGGCGCGGCCAAAACGTCCTGCCCCGGCGTTGCACTTCTTGACAAGGGCTACGGCCATTGCGCTGCGAAGTGCGCCTTGTGGCAGAACGTTTTGGCTCGCGCAGAGCCCTGGGGGAGTTGTTCAGAGGCTCCCTAGTGTTTTGAAAAAGGCAGGGAGCCTTTTCCAACAACCTGCCAGGAGGACATTCATGCACTGCATCTTTGGCTATGGCAGCCTCATCTGTGCCGAGAGCCGCAGCCGAACCGGGGTCAGTGGTCTGGCCTATCCCGTCGATGTCAGCGGTATCGCACGACGCTGGTCCGTTCCGGTCCCGGATTACGGCGCCACGGCCCTGGGCGCGCACCAGGACCACCAGGCCCGCTGCAATGGCGTGGTGTTTGCCGTCGATAATGACAACCTGGCCCGGTTTGATCAGCGCGAGCGCGGCTATGACCGACTTCGCATCGATTGGAGCCAGGTCGAAAATCTGGGTGATATCCCGCTACCCACACACCGGCCATTGTGGGCCTATGTCGGTACCCGCGCGGATGATCCGATTCCCGAACGTCCTATCCTGCAAACCTATCTGGATGTCATTCTGAACGGCTGCCTGGCGATCAGCCCGGACTTTGCGGAACGGTTCATCGCCTCGACAACGCCGTGGCAGCACCTGCGCGATGACCGCCAGGCGCCTGCCTATCCGCGCGCCCTGTCGGATCACAGCCGACGCCCGGACATTGATGCCCTGCTGCATCGCAGTCTGCCCGAGCTTATCGGGGCCCGTCGCTAAGTCTGCTAAACTCTCGGTAAATGAACAGCCAAGCCAATGAACGGCCAGAAGACTTGTTTGCAAACCGACCCGGAGAATCGACGATGCGCTTTGACCAGATCACCCTGAAAAACCGGATCAAAAGCTACCCGGACTGGCCCGAAGCCGGTATTACTTTTCGCGACCTGACCCCACTGTTCAACGATAACCGAGCCCTGCACCTGTGCGCTCACGCCTTTGTCGAACGCTACCTGGACGCAGACATCACCCACGTTGCCGCCCTGGAAGCCCGGGGTTTTATTCTGGGCAGTATCATCGCCTACCAGTTAAACTTACCCATTATTCTGGTGCGCAAAGGTGGCAAATTGCCGGGCAACGTCGCCAGCGAACATTTTACTCTGCCTCACGGTGAACGCAGCCTGGAACTGCAGAAAGGCAGCTGTGGCGACGGTGACCGGGTACTGATTTTTGACGACCTGATCGCCACCGGCGGTTCGGCGCTGGCCGCCTCCACATTGATTCAGAGCCAGGGTGCTAGCGTGGTCGAGGCCGCCGCTGTGGTGGATCTCCCCGACATGGGCGGTGTAAAGATTCTGGGTGAAGCCAGCATACCCACTTTCACCCTACTGGCTTATGAGGGCAAATAACGACTGCTGTACTTTGAGCAGACTTTTTTATCGCAAAGCTTGTTCCCTGGGAGCGTAGGTGGTAGAACACGCGCCCGCATTGTCGCTACAGCTATACAGGTATGGATTCAGGCATGACCCTCACGTCAAACCACCCGACTACAGACGCAGCCGCCCTCGCTGAACCCTCTGCAGACTCGCCGACCGTCGCAGCCGAAAAGAAGGCCAAAACCGAGTTCAACAAGGTGCAGAAACGCTTGCGCCGTGAAACCGGCCGCGCCATTGCCGACTTCAACATGATTGAAGAAGGCGACAAGGTCATGGTATGCCTTTCGGGCGGGAAAGATTCCTACACCATGCTGGAAATCCTGATCAGCCTGCAGCGCAGCGCGCCGGTGAATTTCGAACTGGTCGCGGTGAACCTGGATCAGAAACAGCCCGGCTTTCCCGAAGAGATTCTGCCCAACTACCTGAAACAGCGCGGCGTGCCATTTCACATTCTGGAACGGGATACCTACAGCATCGTGCAAGACATGGTACCCGAGGGCAAAACGACCTGCGGTATCTGCTCGCGTCTGCGTCGCGGCACCATCTATGCCTTTGCCGATCAGATCGGGGCGACCAAGGTCGCCATGGGTCACCACCGGGATGACATTATGGAAACCCTGTTTCTGAACATGTTTCACGGCGGCAAACTCAAAGCCATGCCACCCAAGCTACTGAGCGACAGCGCCACCAATGTTCTGATTCGACCACTGGCTTACTGCCGGGAAGCCGACATCGAACGCTACGCGGCCTTTATGCAGTTTCCGATCATCCCCTGCAATCTCTGTGGCTCTCAGGAGAATCTGCAGCGCCAGTCGATCAAGGCCATGCTACGGGGCTGGGAGAAAGAATTTCCGGGTCGGGTGGAGAACATCTTCCGGGCGATTCAAAACGTCGCGCCATCTCAGCTGGCGGACCGCTCCCTGCACGATTTTGTCTCGCTACAAGCAACCGGTATCCCATTGGCACCGGTCAGCGATGGCGGAGAATTCAGTCCCATGGCACAGACATCGGTCAATACCTGGGTTCCGGGCAGTGAACACTGAGTTCACCCTGCGCGATTAACCGCATGGGGCTGGTAATGGACGTTGATTCAGCTACCATGGCTGATAGACAAAACCGACCTGCATCTACGGTCAAACCGCCTGGAGCGAGCACACTGTGAAGCTGAATACTCATTGCAACACCTGCAGCCTGCACCCTCTTTGCCTGCCGTTGGCGCTGAACAACCAGGAAATGGATCAACTCGATTCCATCATCCGGCGTGGGCGCCCTGTGCAAAAAGGTGACATTCTGTTCCATCAGGGTGAAGCCTTTCATTCCATTTTTGCGGTTCGCACCGGCACCATCAAAACCTTTACGCTGACCCAGGAAGGTGAAGAACAGATCACTGGCTTCCACCTGGCCAGCGAGCTGGTCGGTCTGGACAGCTACGACGCCGTCAGCTATTCCGCCACCGCCCGGGCACTGGAAACCTCGAATATCTGCGAGATACCGGTTGACCGCCTCGACGACCTTTCAGGACAGATGCCGGAGCTGCGCCGTCATCTCATGCGGCTGATGAGCAAGGAATTGCGTGAAGAACAAAAAATGATGCTGTTACTGAGCAAGAAGAGCTCCGAAGAACGCCTGGCTTCATTCCTGCTCAACCTGGCTGCCCGCTACAAGCGCCGGGGTTACTCAGGCACCAGTTTCCGGCTGACCATGTCTCGCGGCGACATCGCCAACTACCTGGGTATGGCCGTGGAAACGGTGAGCCGGGTGTTCACTCGCTTTCAGAAGCAAGGCATTCTGGGTGAGAGTGACAGCGCCAAAGACATCGTCATTGACGACTTCAACGCCCTGACCCGCCTGGCCAGCCTGGCTGATTGCGAACGCATCGAGCTCGGCATCAGCGCCTGAGCCAAGCCTGCAGACTACCCTCCCGGATACTTGATCCAGATCAAGTATCCGACGTGCTTTGCCTGACAGACATCAAGCCCCACACGCCTACCGCTCCCTATACTGATCTCAAACATTCTGAACTGAGGAGTCTGATCATGTATATGGACACAGTTGTATTCGCAAGCTTGCTGACCGTAGGTCTTATCGT
Organism: Saccharospirillum alexandrii; assembly: GCF_004000275.1. Taxonomy (GTDB): domain Bacteria; phylum Pseudomonadota; class Gammaproteobacteria; order Pseudomonadales; family Natronospirillaceae; genus Saccharospirillum; species Saccharospirillum alexandrii. Next base: position 112,251 of record NZ_RCIP01000001.1, on the reverse strand, counting down.
CGGCTTTATGGGCATATGGGGCTATGTGGTCTATCAGGGCCTGCACAACGACCACAACAGCGACGAATAGGCATCAGATGGCGCCAGGACGACGAACTATACCGTCCCCGCCTGTCTGGCCTGGCGATAACGGTTGATCAGCCAGCCGGCGATTGAAAACCCCGGAGGTACGGTTGGTAGCGCATCCAGCGAAAACCAGCCCGCGTCGGCGATTTCGTTTTCCTGAAGCCGGATATCGCCGCCGTCGTAATCGGCCCAGTAGCCCAGCATCAATTGATGTGGGAAAGGCCAGGTCTGGCTTCCCTGATACCGCAAATTGGTCACTTCAACGCCCACCTCTTCGCGCACCTCACGGTGCACGGCCTGTTCGGCCGATTCACCGGTTTCGATGAAGCCCGCCAGGGTGCTGTACCAGCCTCGAGAGCGATTTCGAACCCCTTGCGCCAACAACACTTCAGACCCTCGGGTAATCAGCACAATGATGCACGGGCTGACTCTGGGGTAAAACCTCAGCCGGCAGGGTTCGCACACCATGGCTGGCTCTCCGGCCAATGACTGGGTGGGTTGACCGCACTGGCCGCAATAGCGGTGCTGGCGTCGCCAGTCGAGCAGGCCCCGGGCGCGGGCCGCCAGCATAAAGGCGGTTTCGCTGACGGAGGCAACGTCACGCAGGGCCTGGGTAGTCACCGGACTGGTCGATTGTAAGCGGCCAGTGTAATAGCCATGGCCATCCAGCAATCCGACAAATTCCTCCTGGTGCCACTCAAAACGGCACTCACGGCGCTGGTGGATATGGCTGTCGCCGTTCAACACCAGTTCATCACCCTGCCACAGCATCAGCCGATCGGTTGGCGCTGGTGCCGGCGCATAGCCCGGCAGTTCTATGCTGTGCTGACCCAATTCGTATAGCACTTACTTGCCTCTGTTGTTGGTGTTTCCTGAGCGATTCGGCAACTCTTCAGCCCTGTCTCTGGTTGCGTTCAGCGGCAATGTCAGGCGGACCGTTCCATCCTGCTCATGGTGAGCCTTGAAGCCAAACCGACGCCCCAGCATCAGCATGGGGGTGTTCTCGGGCAGAACATCCGCCACAATGCGGGCAATGCTCTGTGCGGCTGCGTAATCCAGCGTCTTCTGCATCAATTGGCGGCCGAGCCCGGTCCCCTGAAACGCCGATTCGACCATGATGGCGAATTCCATCTCATTGGTATTCACGTCGGTCCACAGCCGCATTTCACCCACGATGTGTCGCTTCGATAAGGCCACGAACACCATCTCGCGGCGGTAATCGATCTGGCACAGGGTGGCCAGCTCCCGGTGTTCAAAATGCAGTCGACTGCCAAAAAAGCGCAAGCGCAAGGCGTCGGCATCAAAGCGACCGTAAAAGGCTTTCAACTGGGGCTCATCCTCGCCCCGTATCGGCCTCAGAATAACAGACTGGTCGTTTTTCAGCGTAACGGTCTCGATCAGTTCGCTCGGATAGGGGTTCAATGCTGGCCGTTGTGGTTCGCCAATGCAGGCGGCCACGCCAATCACCAGCAAGCCCTCACCGGGTTGCAGCAGCACGTTGGCTTCCAGCCCGGCCAATTGGGGCCAGTCGATCACCATCTGCGACAGTGCCTTCAGCGCCCGCACCAGTTGAGTCAGGTCTTGCTCCAGATTGTCACTGCGCTCGGCCAGTACCTGATAGCCGTGTGACCGCATGATCATTTGCCGGGCCAGTGAACTGTTCAGCGGCGGCAGCGCCACCTGGCGGTCGGCCAGCATGTCGGCCCGGGAACCGCCTTCTCCAAATAAAATTAGCGGGCCGTAATCGTCATCCCGGGTCATACCCAGGCTGAATTGCAGATGATCGATCTTGCGCCGCATGGGCTGAACGCCCCAGCCCAGAGTGCGACTGTTTGGAAACTGCTCGGCTTTCTCGGCAGCGAGCGATTCACGGGCTTCCCGCAAGGCGGCTTCATCGGCCAGTTCAATGCGAACACCACGCCAGCGCTCTGAGGGGGCTTCATTGTAAGCAAACGGATAGCAATAGGCTTCATGTACCAGGCGCAGAGACGCCGGGAAATACCGCGGCGTCAGACGCTGAACCACCTGGTCAAAATCGACCCCAAAGGTACTGTCGACCAGGGTAAAGCCATAGAGTCGCATCAGTGCACGGGCTTCGGCCCAGGTAAAGTAGCGGCGCTTCTGGTCTTCAATCTGCCGGAACAGATCCTGCCCCTGCTGACGATCCGGGGTAAAACCCAGAGACGTTGATGTCGGGGTTTCTCGAAGGCGCTCCTGCGCCAGCTCGTGCCGGGCCACCGTGAAAAAAGCTTCAACCGCATCGTTGGGTGAATCGAAATTCAGCAAGCCGGCCTTGTCGAACTGCTTGCGCGCCTCGACAATGCTGACACCGCCCATAAAACAGGTCAGAAACATGCGTCGGCTGCGTTTGATGTAGGGCTGCAATAACCGGGCTACGTCAGTGCTGTCGGAGCGCTGATTGGGGCTGTGGATGACCAGAATGCCGCCAATCGCCGGGTCCCGCTCCAACACTTTCAATACATCCAGATAATCCTGACCGGTGGATTCGGGGGGTAGGATCGCTGGGTTGTAACCAGTCTCCTCGGCGTACCAGAGAGTTGGCAACTTCGCCTTGTGATCTTCAATGTGAGCCAGCTCGCCCCCCAGAGCCTGCAATTGCTGACTGGCCAACATGGCCGTGCCCAGGCCGTTGCTGACAATGGCCAGGTTTGCCCGGTGCAGCGGACGCGCCCGCGACAACACTTCCAGCCCGCTGAACAAGCCATCGGCACTGTCGACCTGCAATACACCGGCACGATTGAAGTATTCATCGTCCACCGGTCGCCGATCGAGCAAGCCCGGTGGCACACTGCGCCGGGCCTGGGTGCGGATCGCAAGCACCTTTTTGGAGCGGGCAGCGGCCCGCATCGCAATCAGCAACCGGTTGGCATCACGGATGTGCTCCAGATGAATCAGAATGGATCGTACCCGGCGATCGGTAGACAGATGGTCGACAATATCGGAAATGCGCAGATCAGCGCTCGAACCGACCGTCATGAAATGGGAAAAACCGATGCCTCGGGCGCCGGCCCAGTCGAGCAGGGCCGACCCCAGGGAAGCCGAATGGCCGACATAGGCCGATGGCCCGGGCAACGCGTTCAGGTGGGCAAAGCTGGCGTTGAGGTGTTCATCGGGCACCAGGATGCCCAGGCAATTGGGGCCCAGAATGCGGATATTCAATTCACGGGCCAGGGCTAGAATGCGTTCGTTCCGTGCGGTACCCAGCGACTGACGGCGCGACAGGCCGCCGGTCAGAATGATGGCCGCTCGAATACCGACCCGGCCTAACTGGCGCAGGACGCGCATCAGCGATTCGGGCGGCAAACAGATGACAGCCAGATCAACCGGATCACGGATTTCACGTACATAGCGAAACGCCGGACAGCCAAATACGCTGGCGTAGCCTTTGATATTAACGGCATACAGCGGGTGCGGGTATTCACTCTGGCGCAGGTTCTGCATGACCACCGCGCCCATGCTGCCTTCCCGCTCCGATGCCCCGATGACGGCGATGCTCTTGGGTTGAAAAAAGTTGCTCAGGTCGGGCATGCTACCACCAAAGTAGAAGGGGTTTGGGCGGGGTGCGCAGTGGCCCCTCGCCTAATGTAGTCGTATACTGCCTTGCCTTTCAACGGTGATGCCTGATGATTCCAACAGCCTTACTCCATCATGCGGTTTACCACCTGCACGATATGGGAAACGACCATCCCGAGTCGCCCCTGCGTCTGGATGCCATTCTCAATCAGCTGGAAGCCAGCGGCCTGAGCCAGCAAATGGATCACCGCGAAGCGCCCCTGGCCAGCAAAGAGGCGGTGCTGCGAGTTCATCACCCGATTTACGTTGAGCAGCTGGAACGCATCAGCCCCTCACACGGTCTGATTCAGGCAGACCCGGATACACTGATGGGCCCCTATACCTGGGAAGCGAGCTACCGCGCGGCCGGGGCCGGCATTCAGGCCGTCGACGATATCATGGCTGGCCAGTATCAACGGGCTTTTTGCGCTGTCCGCCCGCCCGGTCATCATGCCGAACCCGCCTCCACCATGGGGTTCTGTTTTTTCAATAACATTGCAGTGGCCGCTCAGCACGCCCGTCAGCACCATGGGTTGAAACGCGTAGCGATTATCGATTTTGACGTCCACCAATGCAACGGCACCATCGAAGCCTTCACCGACGAACCCGACGTACTGGTGTGCAGCAGCTTTCAACACCCCTTCTACCCCAATACGCACTGGCAAAGTGAGCACCCGCACATGATCCTGACCCCTCAGGTCGCTTTCGCCACCATCGATGATGTTAAGGACGACTGGGAAGCCCGCTGGAAACCTGCGCTCCAGGCCCACAAACCCGAGATGATCTTCATCTCCGCAGGCTTCGATGCTCACACACTCGACCCCATGGGTCAGTTGAACTGGCAGACCGAGGATTATTACTGGATCACCCAGGTGATTATGGAGCAGGCCGAGCAGCTGTGTTCGGGACGTGTCGTCTCAATGCTGGAAGGTGGCTATCACCTCAAAGCTCTGGCCGCCTCGGCCGAACAACACATTCGGGCCATGATGGGGCTAGAGTCGAAAGACTAGTTAGGTCAAATACATTTCAGTGGTTCTTTATAGTTCGTTGCCTGAGACCCGTGCCAGATACCGGGTATGCCGCTCCGGGGTCGGCGTAAACCCTTCCATGGGGCCTAGACCGCAGCATCCTTGCTGCGGACTACCCCGGATCGGCATACCCGGCACCTGTCACTCTGTCGGTTGCAAATTCCGAGACTGTGTTAACACTGAGAATTCAGATCGCGTGCGGATCCACATCAAGCTCACGATATGGCACATCCCGGTCAGGCTCTTCCAGGCTGATTCGGCCCAGTACCCCACTGCGCATTTCCTTCAGAATAATTTCACTGACCTTGTGCCAATCGACGTCGCGACCCTTGATGCAGGCGCGTTTGCGGGCAATGGCTTCCATACATTCCATCGCACCGTCGGGAATACTGCCCAGCTTATAGCGCTCGATCAGCCGCTCAGGATAGCGCTGCATCAGATAGTCGACCGCGAACAGGGCAATGTCTTCATATTCGACGGCGGTATCACGAATCGCGCCGGAGGCCGCCAGACGGTAGCCGCCAACTTCCGATTCCGGTGATGGCCACATGATCCCGGGCGTGTCCATCAGGGTGAAATCGTCGGCGATCTGAATGCGTTGCTGCCGGCGGGTGACGGCCGGTTCATCGCCGACTTTGGCAATGCGACGCCCTACCAGCCCGTTGATCAGAGTCGATTTACCCACGTTGGGGATGCCCACCACCACGGCGCGTACCGGCTTGCCGATACCACCCCGGTAAGGCGCCAGCTTGCGGCACAGGTCGGGGATTCGGGCGAGTTGGCGGCGGTCGGTCATTACGATGGACAAGACCGTCATGTTGACGTCATCGCTGTAGTAGCGGCGCCAGGCCTCGGTAACCTCCGGGTCGGCCAGGTCATCCTTGCTCAACAGGCGCACCACGGGTTTGTCTCCGCGGGCTTTGGCGATCACCGGATTCATGCTCGATTTTGGCAGGCGAGCGTCCAATACCTCGATCACCACGTCGATGGCGGGCATGATTTCTTTGATTTGTCGCCGGGCCTTGTTCATGTGCCCCGGGAACCAGTTAATTTTTGCCATCGAGCCTGTTACCTGCGCTTTAAAAACGCGCAGTGTATCACAGCCCGGTCTTGCTGCGCCGTCCCTGCAAGCCGCCGGTGTGCAGAATGCCCAGGCGTTGCTCGACCAGGCCCGGGTCGTCGTTCAGGCGTTGCTGCAGTGCCATAAAGGTTTTACCGGTGTAGACCGGGTCCAGCTCAATGCCCTCCCGCTGCTCAAAATCGGCCATAAAGGCGGTTTGCTTCTCGGTTACCCGGCCGAAGCCTTTACCTGCGGCGTCTGTCCAGAGGGTGTAGCTGCCAGGCTGAACGCCCACTGAGGCGAGCTTTTCGATCAGAGAGATGTAGTGGTCCGGGTCGCGATACACCGGCACGCCGATGACACGGGTTGATTCTGGTGCGGTACGGACAAGCCCAGCCAGAGTGGTTCCGGACCCCACCGGGCAGACAAGAGCATCCAAGTCGGTTCCGGCCAATCGCCACCAAGCGCCAGAACCGTCGATCGCCTGCGGTGACCAGCCTCCTTCGGGAATGAACAGGGCGTTTTCCAGGCTGTGGCAAGCCCAGGCTGCGAATTCGCTGGTTTCGCGTTGCCGGTAGTGCTCACGGTCGATGAAGTGCAGCTTCATGCCCCAGCGCTGGCAGTCGAGAAGCGTGGCAGACCAGGTCACAGGCTCCGGCCCCCGCACCCACCCTGTTGTCGCTAGCCCCATCACATATCCGGCATAGGCTAAGGCATGGAGGTGATTGGAATAGGGCCCACCAACCGACACCAGATGACGGGCACCCTGCTGTTCGGCTCGAACCAGCCAGGCACGCAGCTTGAACCACTTGTTACCGGAAATAATGGGGTGAAGACGGTCGCCACGGACAGTGAAGACCAGCGGTGATGCCGCCCAGGGGGTTCGGTCAATAACCAGTTGGCCGGGCTCTGCAGGCAGGCGGGGAACGCCGGTCGAGGTGACCGCTTCCTGGTTACTGATCCGGGTCAACTGGACTTGCGAAAGGCCGTGACGTTTCCGGACACCACCCGATGACGGGAGCAGAAGTTGTGAGTGCCCGATTCGAAGTCACTGGGCTGGTCGACGCGCTTAACCGGCACGCCGCATTCGTTGCATTCCGGGCTATCGTAGTGAACCAGCCAGGCTTTGTATTGCTCCAGTGTGACGCTGCATTTTTGGGCGGCAAACGCCATCGGCCGCTCCAGATAATCGGCCAGCTGCCGTGAAGGCATACTGATGTGGCCAGCACCGGGGTGATAGGCCACAAACACCAGGTCGAGCCCATCCAGCCGATCCATTAGGTCATCGTTGTTGTCTTCACTCTGTTCAAGTTCAGCGACCTGATCGGTCAACGCCTCAATCCTGGCCTCGGCATTGCGCAATTCTTCTTTGAACTCGTCGATTTCGAAATTCTTTTCGGTCAATGCCTCTTTCAACGCAACCACCTTGTCCTGCTCATCGGCAGTCGAGGATTGCTGGGAATGCAAGGCGGCCAGATGTTCTGCTTTCAGTTCATCGTGTCGCTCTTTCAGGGTATCGAACTGCTCCTGCAACACCAGGTTATCCCGCTCCAGCTTGCGAAAGCTGCTCTGGAGTTTATCGCCCAATACGCTGGACTGATTGGTTTGCTGCTCGAGTTCCTGAATACGGTTGCGATAGGTCTGCGCTTCATTGCGCATGGCCCGCTTAACCTGCTCAACCTCCTCCTTGTGCTGCTCTTCCAGCCCATGAATACGTTGTTTCTGGCGACGTGTCAGTAAGGCGAGCTTTTCCTGATACTCCCGGGCCTGTTTGGCCAACTCTGCTTTCAGGTCTGCTTCGCTGTATCCGGTGAGTGCCTGGGGTTCCACCTGGTCGGAAATGACCGGCAGGTCTTCGAAGTCGCCAACGTCGTCGACTTGCTCACTGATGGTGGGTGGATCTGCCGGGGCCTTGGCCGCCGGAGACGCCAGGGGTTTAGTGGGCTCGTCGTCGGTAATGATGCCCAGTTTGTTGCGTCTGACGGCTTCGTGAATCAGTTGAAAGTGGTTAAGTCCGTCACGGATCTTGGGCTCCCAGAGTTCTCGCTGATACCAGGATACTGAACATTGGCTGCGGCAGGCCAGCCGAATCGGCCCCTGTCCAAGATCCGGCCCCGGACCGGCGGTGTCTGCCAGGTGACGTAGTGGAATGTTCCAGTCTTGATCGGCAAAGCCGCGATCATCGAATTCAATCAGAAAGAGAACAACGCTGTGGACTTCAAGTGACGGCGTGATTTTAAGATAGGCAGCCTGGACCTCGCGCGACGACAGGCCAGTCATACCGACCACACCATCGAGCACGGCTTCGAACTCGGTATAACGCATTTCTTTGGTGATGCCTTTGCGCCCAAAGAAAAAGACCGCTTCGATCAGTTCTTTGCTGTTGCGATATGCCATACCTTACCTCTATTCATCCCCACACCCTTTAACAACAACCGGGTCTGACCCTCTCGCCATTAAAAGACCCATGCCTGTCGGGCCAATCTGCCCGAGACTCAGAGTAGCACGCATGCCCGGCATACGTAATTTCAGAGAGTGACCCCAGACGCACAAGTCTACCCCCTGAAAGTCACTGGAAGTGTGACCTGATCGTCACTTAAATGGCCATTTAGGGGTCAAAACGTCAGAGTGTGACCAATGTTGTGGAAAAAATGTCGATTGGGCAAGGTTGTTGTAGGAATTTAGAGAGGATTTTACGGCAAGATGACCCTGAATCACCGCCGACAAGGCGGTGATTCATCTGAGTAACGGTCTTTCTAAAGCGATGCGGCCAGTTCGGACCCTTGCCGGATAGCCCGTTTGGCATCCAGCTCACCGGCTTGCATCGCCCCGCCGACCCGGTGTGCTTCGATACCAAGTTGCGCGAGGTCATTAAACAGTTCCAGGCGCGATTCCTGACCGGCACAGATGACAACCTGATCGACCGGCAAACACCGGTATTCGCCATCAACCATCAGGTGCAAGCCTTCGTCATCGATACGCTGGTAGTCTGCGCCGGTTACAAAGTGGACGCCTTTGGCCTGCAAGGTGGCCCGGTGAATCCAGCCGGTAGTTTTACCGAGGTTCTTACCCATTTTGCTGGACTTGCGCTGCAGCAACCAGACCTCGCGCGGGCTAGGCTCCGGTTGCGGTGCCACCAGTCCACCGCGACCTGAGACGGTCAAGTCCACGCCCCACTCCCGGGAAAATGCATCGATATCGAGACTGGGTGACTGATCACCGTGAATCAGTACTTCGCTGACGTCAAAGCCAATGCCACCAGCGCCTACGACAGCGACCCGATTGCCCGGCGCGACAGCACCACTGACCAGGTCGGTATAAGACACCACCATAGGATGGTCAATGCCGGGGATAGCCGGCGTACGCGGTACGATGCCGGTGGCGACCACAACCTCGTCAAAGTCGGCCAGGTCGGCCGCCGTCACGCGCTGCCCCAGCTTGAGTTCGACCTTGTTGCGGTCCAGCTGAACCCGGAAATAGCGCAAGGTCTCGTAGAACTCTTCCTTGCCGGGAATTCGTTTTGCCAGATTAAACTGACCGCCGATGTCGTCATGCTCATCAAACAGGGTAACCTGATGCCCCCGCTGCGCAGCAACCGTCGCTGTTGCCAGCCCACCCGGGCCGGCGCCGACAACAGCTATTCGCCGGGCTTGCGTCACCGGAAGATAATTCAGCTCTGTCTCACGGCAGGCACGGGGGTTTACCAGGCATGAGGTCAGTTTCATCTCAAAGATGTGATCGAGGCAGGCTTGATTGCAGGCAATGCAGGTGTTAATCGCCTCTGCGTCGCCCTGCTCAGCCTTGTTGACAAAGTCCGAATCCGCCAGAAAGGGACGCGCCATGGACACCATATCGGCCTGACCGGAGGCAATGATGGTCTCGGCGATCTCAGGGGTATTAATCCGGTTACACGCCACTACCGGTATGCTGACCTCCTTGCGAATGCGCTCGGTAACCCGGGCAAACGCAGCCCGGGGCACCGAGGTGACGATGGTCGGTACCCGCGCCTCATGCCAGCCGATGCCGGTATTCAGCAAGTTGACTCCGGCAGACTGCAGCTGCTTGGCCTGAAGCACAATTTCATCCCAGGTATTGCCGTCTTCTACCAGATCAATCATCGACAGGCGGTAGATCAACAGGAAATCATCGCCACAGACGTCACGAATTTCCCGAACAATACGCTCGGCGAGCGTTATACGGTGCTCAATATCACCGCCCCACTCATCGGCGCGGTGATTGGTGCGCAAGGTGGTGAACTGATTGATCAGGTACCCTTCAGAGCCCATCACCTCTACCCCGTCATAACCCGCCTGCTTTGCCAGGCGTGCACAGCGGACAAAGTCGGCAATGGTTTTCTCAATGTCCTCACCGGACAGCTCGCGTGGTTTGAAGGGGTTAATGGGCGCTTGCAGGGCTGACGCCGACACATTGTTAGGAACATAAGCGTAACGACCGGTGTGCAGGATTTGCAGGCAGATACGGCCTCCCTCAGCCTGAACCGCCTCAGTAATTAAACGGTGCGACGCCACTTCGGCTTCGCTGGTCAGTTTGGCCGCACCCGGGTATGTAACCCCCTCGTCGTTCGGTGCAATGCCACCCGTCACAATCAACGCCACCCCACCCCGGGCTCGCTCGGCATAGAAAGCCGCCATGCGCTCAAAACCCTGCTTGGCCTCTTCAAGACCCGTATGCATTGACCCCATAAGGAACCGGTTCTTGAGTGTGAAGGGGCCTACATCCAGTGGTGTAAACAAAGCGGGGTATGTCTGGGTCATAGCGAAACCTATCATCCGTTTCAAACGATCGTTTTAATCGGGTTATAGCACCATAGGCGATAGACTGAGTCAAGCAAGTTTAGACCGGGGATGATGCAGTCAATTCAGAACAGATGGGCTAGTCGGGGGATTGTTCTTTGAAACAGGACAGCAGAATTAAAAGAAAGCAGGAAGTTTAGAATAAAGAAGACAGGGCTGGCGTTCCAGCTCGCGACCAGGGTCTTACTTTGGAATTTGGAATAAATGGCGGAACGGACGAGACTCGATCGGGCTGGCGCTCCAGCTCGCGACCAGGGTCTTAGCTTAAAATGGGAATAGAAATGGCGGAACGGACGAGACTCGAACTCGCGACCCCCGGCGTGACAGGCCGGTATTCTAACCAACTGAACTACCGCTCCACGGTATTGGTGGGTGTGAACGGGATCGAACCGCTGACCCTCGCCTTGTAAGGGCGATGCTCTCCCAGCTGAGCTACACACCCGGGTAAAACTGGATATAAGGCCTCCCGGCCACAACAAAGGTTGGTGAGTCTATAGCACTTCGTGCCCCAGCTGCACCCTCCGGGCATAAAAGCTACACACCCGGGTAAAACTGGATACAAGGCCTCCCGGCTTAAAATCATCACTTTCCTAATCAAAGGAAATGGCGGAACGGACGAGACCCGACCGGGCTGGCGCTCCAGCTCGCGACCTTGGCCTTACCTTTCCTTACTACCCTTGCACTTCTTCTTTAGAAGAAGTGGCGGAACGGACGAGACTCGAACTCGCGACCCCCGGCGTGACAGGCCGGTATTCTAACCAACTGAACTACCGCTCCACGGTATTGGTGGGTGTGAACGGGATCGAACCGCTGACCCTCGCCTTGTAAGGGCGATGCTCTCCCAGCTGAGCTACACACCCGGGTAAAACTGGATATAAGGCCTCCCGGCTTAAAATCATCACTTTCCTAATCAAAGGAAATGGCGGAACGGACGAGACTCGAACTCGCGACCCCCGGCGTGACAGGCCGGTATTCTAACCAACTGAACTACCGCTCCACACTCAGTTTACAGTCCTGCGACCACTGCACTTAACTCACTTACCTTTCCACTTCTCCTATTGAAGGAAGTGGCGGAACGGACGGGACTCGAACCCGCGACCCCCGGCGTGACAGGCCGGTATTCTAACCAACTGAACTACCGCTCCACGGTATTGGTGGGTGTGAACGGGATCGAACCGCTGACCCTCGCCTTGTAAGGGCGATGCTCTCCCAGCTGAGCTACACACCCACACCAAATCGGATACAATGCCTCCCGGCCCCTTCCAAAGAACCACTCTGTGATCCTCGAAAGTGGAGCGCATTTTAGCGATTTTCCCAATTAAGTCAAACGTTTAGCGCAGATTATTTTACCAGAAACAGCACCATGTCGGGCCAGTAGGTAATCAGTAGCACCACCCCCATCAGTACGAGCATCATCGGCAAGGTCGCCACGTAGAGCTCGGTGATGGATCGTTTGAACCGGTAACTGGCAATAAAGAGGTTCATGCCGACCGGTGGCGTAAAATAGCCGATCTGCATGTTGGCCACAAAGATGATGCCCAGATGAATTGGGTCAATCCCGTATTCCAGAGCAACCGGCAGTATCAACGGCACGATGATAATCAGGGCAGCAAAGATGTCGAGTACCGCGCCCAGCGCCAGCAAACCCACATTCAGGAACAACAGGAACGCCCAACGACTGTCGATGTGCGTACTGACCCAATCAAACACCTGTGCAGGCACCTGCAGATCAATGAGCAGATTGGTAAACGCCAGAGCAACGCCCAGAATCAGCAGAATGCCACCCACCATTTTCATCGATTCTGCCGCAACGGCTGGCAGTCGCCGTAACGGTATCTCGCGGTATACGGCGACTTCAATGATCAACACATAGAGCGCGGTGATCGCGGCGATATCCGATACCACCAGCCAGCCACTGAACAGCCCTCCCATAACAATGGCCGGAATGCCCAGCTCCCACTTCGATTCCCACACCGCACTGACCAGTTCGCGCAGGTTGAAAGGCGTCAATGGCACCGGCTGGTGCCGTTGCTGCCACAGCCCCAGTAACCAGAGCGAGATGATCATGATCACCGCGGGAATGAATCCAGCCAGAAATAACGATTGGATATCAACGCCCTGCACGTCCATTTGCTGAGCGACAATGCCGTACAGGATCAACGGTATGGCGGGTGGCAGTAACAAGCCCAGACTGCCGGAGGTGGTGATCAGCCCCAGCGAGAAACGCTCGGAATACCCTGCCTGGGTCAGCGCCGGTAACAATAGCGCACCAAGCGCGACGATAGTGACCCCTGAGCCACCGGTCAGCATGGTGAAAAAGGCACAGGCCAGCAACGCGATGAGAATCATGCCACCGGGCAGCCAACCCAGCGCCGCTCTCGAAACTCGAACCAGACGTTCCGCCGTGCGCGACTCACTGAGCAAGAAACCGGCAAAGGCGAACAGGGGCAACGCCATCAGCAGGGTATTTTCAGTAAGCCGGTAGAGCTCGATAGGCAGAACCATCAGGTCGATTCCGCTCACCCAGAAGCCCCAGGCCGCTGCGGCCAGAATGATAACAAACAGAGGCGCGCCGAGAGCGGCAATGAGTGCCAGCAGCGCCGAAACTAGAGCATTCATATCGCAGGTTTCACCGGTGGTTTAACAGTATTGAGCCCAAAGCGGAAACACATCCAGGCGAACCCCAGTGGCATGATCAGTTCAAACGGCCAGACGGGCAGCCCGGAAAAGGTCGTACCCCCATAGTGGAATTCATCCAGTACGAAACGGCTGGCGTGCCACGCCATCAGGCCGGTGACTAGCGCCGCAAAGGCATTGGCCAGAGCGCTTATCAGCCTCGCCATGCGCGGCTTCAAAAAATGCCCGAGCGCATCGATGGCAATGTGCTCCCCGGTTCGAGTGGCGACCATGGCCCCCAGTACGGCCAGCCAGAGCACCAGCAGGCGTGTGAACGGGTCTATCCAGTACCAACTGGTATCCGCCAGGTTGCGCAAACCAATCTGCAAGACACTCAGACTGATCATCGTCAACAGTATGGCCGCCAGCAAGACTCGCTCAGCCGTGGCCATCCACCGGTCCAAAAAACGCCAGACTGTCACAGCGCATCCCGGTGACGGGTCAGGATGTCACTGACTTTCTGATAGATATCGGCCGAGAACTGATCGCGTTCGATCAGCAGGCGAGTGGCCGCTTCCGATTCAGCTTCCAGGGCCGCCCGGTCGGCGTCACCCGGTTCAACGATATCGATACCCAATGTCTCCAGCGCCGCGAATGATCTCAGGTTGTCGACGCGCGTTTGCTGATCAATGGTCTCGCTGGCCTTGCGGAATTCAGCCTCAACAATGGCTTGGTCCTCAGGTGAAAGCCCACTGTACGCGCGCTCCGACAAGGCCAGCACACCGTAGGTATACATAAAGGGCGCGTCCGTCAGGTAATCGACCCGGCTGTACCATTGCAAGGTAATGGCACCTACGGGCGGTGCAACGATGGCGTCTATTGCGCCAGTCTGCAGTGCCGTCAGCACATCGCCAATGTTCAGAACAATGGGGTTGATGCCAAAAGCCCGGGCTATCTGTTCGGAAAACGGATCGTTAGCAGGCAACCAGAGTTTCTGGGCCTTTAAGGTATCCATGGAGCTAATGGGTTGCTGGCTCATGCCGTAGGCAAAGCCTGCCTCGATCAAACCAAAGGTTTTCCAGCCACCCTCGTCAAACCCCTGTTCAATGTCACCGTCCAGCTCCTCGCGAACGGCATCGACCTCATCATAATCGCGAAACAACAGGGGAGCATTAAGCACCTGGGAATCCCGGAAGGCGCTGGCAAGGGCGCCACTTTGCACAAAAGCACCCTGCAACTGGCCAATCCGGATTTTGCGCTGAACCGCTTGATCATCGCCCATGACGCCACCCGGGTAATAGCGGATATCGACCCGGCCATCGGTTTGCGTCTTTATGGCTTCCCCGGCCCGGCGCAACTCATTCAATACCGCATTACCATCGGGGTACTGTGTGGAAATCTTCAATTCTTCGGCCTGTGCCATCAAGGCAGTAACGGCCAGAAAGATGCCGGCAGTCAGCATTCGAATGGGTGTCATCGTGTCCTCACTGGGGTGCGTACACCCCGAATCAGTCGCCGCGGCCGGCGCTCTGCCGGTAACGGATTAAAAGTAATCATCAGCGCTGGCCAGCAGTTGCTCGGCTTGTTGCTGGGCGTATCGGTTTTGCAATGTCAGGCCTTCAACATACGGATCGCGGCTTAACGCATCCTGAAGCAGCCGGTCGTGAAGCTCCCGGTCAAAGACCAACCGGGCAAACTGGGACGCATAATACACCTGAATGATCAGGTTCTGGCCATCGGCTGCGTCAAGTGCCTGCTCATAATAGGCCTGAGCGACGCCGGGCTTGCCACCCAGGCTAGGCGGCAGGATGCTGTTCATCACCCCCAGATACAACAGCGCGGTACCCCGTTCATAGCCGGGTTCAATAGCCACTGTGCGCTCAAGCACCGCCTGGGCCTGGCCCAATTGAGCGACGGCAAGCCAGTCGTCGCTGTTGTTTTGAATGTAACTGGCCCAGGCGGTTCCCAGGGTGTAAAGGTAAGGTAAGTCATTGGGGTGATCCCACTGCGACAGCGCCGCTTCGATCTGATCTGGCTTTACTTCACGCAGGCCGCAGGCGTCGTCATCGTAAGTGCAAAAGGCCGAAAAGGCATAGTTCAGCGCCTTTGCCGACATGGCACGGCGACGCTCAGCTTGCTCTGGCGGAATGAACACACCGGCATAGGCACTGTTCAGGGATGCAGCTGTCAGTTGCATCTGCTCGCTGTCGGGGTAGGTCTCGACCAAGGCATCAATCATCAGCAGATAGCTGGGCAGCCCATCTTCGACCGTTTGCAGGTCATCGTTGTTTAGAATGGCGCTGGAGAGATTGGACGGGAGCTGCCGGGTTGCACAACCGCTCAGCACAAGGCCGAGTAGCAGCACCAGAAAACCCCGTAAGGCGAGTGGTTGTATCCGGTGATAATGGATGACAGGCATCGGTACTTTCCCCTGAATATTGGATGTAATGAGCTGTACAAGAACAAGGCAGTGGCTACAGGCACCGGGAACACCAGCCTGACCGCCAACAATGCGGCTACAGTAGTAACAGATTTCTGTTGCCGTTGTGTGTTTCTATTCGGCGTCCGCAGCGCCCTTTAATTCGCCCGCATCGTCTGAGCGGTCGAGCAGCTTTACTTTTTCGCGGTCCCGGTTCAGCGGGTACAACAAATAGCCGGACCAGAACGCGTCCAGGGTGAATCGCTCAACGACCTGCCGGTTATAATGCTCCTTGCGGGCCTTGTGTTCGTCATACCCTTTGTAGTTAAGAATCTGCAGGCAGGCTGTGCATACCAGCGGCTGCCCTTCAAAGGCTCGCGCACTGGTACCTGCCCGGTACTGGTCGCGCTCAGGGAAACAATCACAGCGTGCCACATGCAGGACATCGTCGACCGTAATCGCCACCCGGGAATTTTTATAGCACAGGCAATGGTCAAGCAGACGCCCCAGTTCAGACCGGGGCAAGGGCATTCCCTGCCGGGCCAGTTCGGAACGCTCGTCACCGGTAAGGTGGCGCTCGGGGTCGAACAACTCAAATTGTCCGAGCTGATCCGTTCCCATCCGCTCGCGCATTTGGTTGAAGGGTTCAAATTCGAGGAAATTGATCAGCTCCATGCTACAAATCCTGCTCTTCGAGCATGGTGGCTATGCGGCTCTCGGCATCGGTTCTGAGCCGGAATTCAACGCGGCGCGAACGTTCTCCGTCTTCATTTCCCGTACTGTCGGTGATTGGTTTGGATGAGGACAAACCATTCGCCGTCATGTGCTCCTTTAACCAGTCGCGCTGGTTACTGACCGCCGGTAAATTGAGCACATAGGCCAGCGTTGACCGGGTTCGTTCCTGGCTGAGCCCCATGTTCAGAATGTAGGCCTCGTCCTCGGTCTGCCCTAGCCAGCCACTGGACGTGTGGCCTTCGATTCGCACTTCAGCGATATCATCCCGGTATCGCTCCGCGGTGATGATTCGCATGTATCGCGGGAAAAACTCGGCAAGAATGGATTCAAAAGCCGGGCTCAGCTCACTCTCCCCCCGCCCGAAGATCAACGATTCACGATTGAATCGAATGCTCAGGTCCGGGTTGACCTCGGCTCCCCAGCGCTCCAGGTCCGGTTCAAACTCTTCCAGCAAATCCTGGTACAACTGGGTTCGCAGTCTGTCATAAAGAACGGCCACCTCACTGACTTTGTTACGTTCAATTTCTGCATCGACCATGAAGACAATCGCCACCAGCAAGAACACCATCATCAGGCCGGCCATCAGATCGCTGACTGAGACCCAGTGCTCCTCCTGTTCGATGTGCTCAGCGTCGTCTCTCATTTCGATTGCTCGGCCAACCTGACCAGATCGTGCAGCTTGTCGGTCAATGGGGTGTAATCGTTGACGAATTTCTCAGACAGAGCCGTCAGCTGATAACCGAAAGATTTCATGGCACGGTTCAATTCCGCCTCAAGCGCCTGATCCATCTGTTGCATCTGCTTGTCGTTGCGTTCCAGCAACTGCGTCAGCTGCGCTCCCATGTTCTGCTGGGCTCGCTCGGTACCCTCCAGCAACACATCGCTGACGTTCTTAACGGTATCGCGAATATCGGTGGCCGAGCCCTCCAGCAGGGTTCGCATCTGTTTCCCCTGGGTTTCCACCAATTGCTGCATGCCTTCGGTGAGCTGCAGAATACGGGTTTCCAACTGCGGCAACCCCTGCTGGGCATCAACCACGAGGTTGGAGAACGTCGAGAGATACTCGCGCAGGTTTTCGCTCTGCGTTTGCAGGGTCGACAGCAACGCCTCCATGTCTTCGGCGACACTGGTGAAGGATCGGGTTTGTTGAATCAGCCGTTCGAAGGACTCCGCACCGAGTTTGGCGCTTTCAGCACTCTGTCGATTACTTTCTACCAGCGCCTCTATGGATTCCCGGTGCTCTTTTTGCCAGGTAACCATTTGCCCAACAGCCTGATTCAATTGCCTGAAATTCTCGCCATACTGCTCTTCAATTCGAGTATTAAACTCACGCATCACATGGCCAATGGCTTGCTGCAAGGCTTGCTGGTTGGCTTCGGTCATATCTGCCTGGTAGTTGCGAATGGTGCTTTCCAGCTGCTTCTGCTGAGCCATCTGGGCATCGTGTTGTTGCTTCAGCAAGGAACTGACCGGCTCAGCTTCTTCTGTGGCCAGATGATTGGATATGCGCTCTAGATGCCAGGCCAGGTCGTCCATGGTCGCGGTTTGTTTGGCCTCACGATGGGCACGTACGCGCATACTGGCCACGGCATAGCGGAACTTGATGGTCAACGCGCCGAGCAACCCGGCGATGGACGTCCAAAAGGCGGTTTTGAGCCCTTCCAGCAGCGCCGGTACGCTGGACTGGATCGACCCGGTATCAAACTCGGCCAGACCCAGGGCGACGCCCAGAAAGGTGCCAAAGATGCCAATGCTGGTGAGAATACTGGGTGTGTAATTGGCGGTATGAGCGGAATAGACTGGGCCATGAAAATACAGCAGCAATACGCTAATAACACCAATGAACACCCAGGTCAGGGTCGAAAATGACGCAATTATCTCCATGCCACACCTATTCCAAAGACAGCGATGGGCAGTATGCCACTGGCAGCCCCTTGCCTCAAAGGCTGAATGCCCGCTTGTCGTCGCGGCAGCCTACCCGAATAAAAAAAGGCGGCTGGTAGCCGCCTTTTTCAGTACTTTTCAGGGTTAGCCCAGATAACTGAGCAACACCCCAGCTGCTACTGCAGACCCGATAACACCGGCCACGTTGGGGCCCATGGCATGCATTAGCAGGAAGTTCTGGTTGTTGTTTTCCAGACCGACCTTGTTGGACACCCGGGCAGCCATCGGCACCGCTGATACCCCAGCCGAGCCAATCAGAGGGTTAATCGGCGTCTTACTCATCAGGTTCATCAGCTTGGCCATCAGCACACCGGTAGCGGTACCGACACAGAATGCCGCCAGCCCCAACACCAGAATGCCCAGTGTCTCGACGTTCAGAAACGCGTCCGCACTGAGTTTCGAGCCAACTGCCAGCCCCAGAAAGATGGTGACAATGTTCATCAGCGCATTCTGGGCAGTATCACTCAGCCGCTCGACGACGCCACTTTCCTTCATCAGGTTACCGAAACAGAACATGCCCAGCAGCGGCGCCGCAGATGGCAGGAACATGGCCACTAACACCAAGACCATCAGTGGGAAAACGATCTTCTCGCGTTTGCTCACAACCCGCAGTTGCGTCATGGTGATTTTGCGTTCTGCCTTGGTGGTCAGCGCCCGCATGATGGGCGGCTGGATCAGAGGCACCAGTGCCATGTAACTGTATGCCGCAACCGCAATCGCACCCAGCAGGTCGGGTGCCAGCTGACTGGCGACGAAGATCGAGGTCGGTCCATCGGCCCCGCCGATGATCCCAATGGCGGCAGCATCTGCCAGCGAGAAGTCCATCCAGCCCATCGAAGACATCCAGACCGCGCCGATAATGGTACCGAAAATGCCAAATTGAGCCGCTGCGCCAAGAAACAGCGTCTTCGGATTGGCCAGCATGGGACCAAAATCGGTCATCGCACCGACGCCCATAAAGATGAGCAGCGGAAAGACACCGCTTTCTATTCCGACGCTGTAAACGTAGTAGAGCAAACCACCCGCCGCTTCCAGATGACCATCGGCTGCGTAGATGGGTTCGGCATACATACCCGCCCCGGGGATGTTGACCAGAATGGCACCAAAACCAATCGGCAACAGCAGCAAGGGTTCAAAGCGTTTGTTGATCGCCAGGTACAACAGCACCAGCCCGATGATGATCATCGTCAACTGACCGATACCAAGGTTGGCGAGCCCTGACTGCCCCAATAATACAGTGAGCTTATCCATTCGTTATTCCCTCACAACGTCAGCAGGGTATCGCCAACGGACACCGAGTCGCCTTCTTTGACCTGGACAGCCCCAACCGTACCGGCCTGGGGAGCGCTGACTTCGGTTTCCATTTTCATGGCTTCCAGAATCATCACCACCTGACCTTCTTCAACGGTATCGCCTGGCTGAACCAGAATCTTGAAAATATTGCCGGCCAGCGGGGCAGGCACTTCTGTGCCACTTTCGGCGGGCGCAGCGGGCGCCGAGGAGACTTCCCCGCCCTCACTGATGTCCGTCTTATAGGTTTTGCCGTTGATCGACACACTGACGCCACCGGTTGCATCAACCTGGGCCACATAAGACTTACCATTGATGGCAACGGTATAGGTTGCCGCCTCAGCCTTGTCTGCTTTGGCCGGGCTGGACGGCGCTGCGGTGGGCACCGGCTCAAAGGCTTCGGCATTGCCACGATTTTGCAGAAACTTCAGACCGATTTGCGGGAACAGCGCGTAAGTCAGTACATCGTCGACAACGGCCTCGGCGAGTTTAATGTCTTTCTCTTTGGCGATGCCTTCCAATTCGCCCGTCAGCTTGTCCATCTCATCATCGATCATGTCGGCCGGGCGGCAGGTAATGGCCTCGCCACCATTGAGCACCTTAGCCTGCAAGTCGCTGTCGAACGGGGCTGGCGCAGAACCGTATTCGCCTTTGAGAATGGCCTGGGTTTCCTTGGAGATGGACTTGTAACGCTCGCCGGTCAGAACGTTCAACACGGCTTGAGTGCCCACGATCTGGGATGTTGGCGTCACCAGCGGAATGTATCCCAGGTCTTTGCGAACCTTCGGGATTTCATCGAGAACAGCGTCGAATTTGTCGCCAGCGCCCTGCTCTTTCAGCTGACTTTCCATATTGGTCAGCATGCCGCCTGGCACCTGCGCCACCAGAATACGCGAATCAACACCGCGCAACTGGCCTTCAAAAGCAGCGTATTTTTTGCGTACGGTCCGGAAGTAAGCAGCAATTTCTTCCAGCTTGAGCAAATCAAGCCCCGGGTCTCGATCAGTGCCTTGCAAGGCAGAAACAATCGACTCTGTCGGCGAATGGCCGTAGGTCATCGACATGGAAGAAATGGCGGTATCGACATGATCGATCCCGGCTTCAATGGCCTTCAGCAGCGTCATCGACGACAGACCGGCCGTTGCATGACAGTGCAGACTGATCGGGATATCCAGCGCCGCTTTGAGCTTGGTAACCAGCTCAAAGGCATCATAAGGCGTGAGGATACCGGACATGTCCTTGATCGCCAGAGAGTCGGCGCCCATCTCTTCGATTTCCCGGGCCAGTTGAACCCAGTTCTCGGTATTGTGAACCGGGCTAGTGGTATAGGAGATCGTACCCTGGGCATGAGCGCCGTTGGCTTTCACAGCGGCCATGGCGCGCTGGAGATTACGCGGGTCGTTCATGGCATCGAACACCCGGAACACGTCGACACCGTTGGTCACAGCACGCTCAACAAAACGGTCAACCACGTCGTCGGCATAATGACGGTAACCGAGCAGATTCTGACCCCGCAACAGCATTTGCTGACGGGTATTGGGCATTGCCTTTTTCAGTTCGCGGATGCGGTCCCAGGGGTCTTCACCCAGGTAGCGGATACAGGCATCAAAGGTTGCCCCACCCCAGGTTTCAACAGACCAGTAGCCTATACTGTCGAGCTTTTCACAAATGGGCAGCATGTCATCGATGCGCAGCCGGGTTGCGAACAGCGACTGATGAGCGTCGCGCAGTACGACATCGGTCAGCTTGATTGGATTCTTGTTAGCACTCATGGCAATCGCCCTTAGCGTTCAGTGAAATGGGTTGGCAATGGTCAGTGGCCATGCACGGCCTTGACAGCAGCGGCAACCGCCGCCAGTTCAGACAAATCCTCTGCGGCAGCGGGTCGACGCTTGCCTCTGGGTTCCGGTTCGGGCTGGCCAAAAAACCGGTTTATGACCCTGGACATCAGGGTGGTACCAATCACCAGAACGGTTAAGAATACGAAGACGGTACCCATTCCCATGATCAGGAGCGAAAACCCTTCTGTTAGCAATTCGGACATCAGGAGATCCTTATTGTTGGCGGGCCGTAGAGTTGCCCTTCAAACCACCGTTGCAACGGTGCGTTCAGCACCCTGACCGCCGGCCTGAATTCTGTCTCTGAATGGTTGATAGTGGCTGATTTTGCCGGTAGCAGCAAAGCGCCGAGCGACGGTAGGGTACCCCAAATCCGAGAATTGGCGCAACAGAGGCCAGTTCAGCAACTTTCGCAACAAACTGTTGCAATATACTGAATTGACAGGGATTTTCGGCCTTGATTCGACCTTGGTCTCAGGTAGACTCCGCGGCTGTTTTTCACTCAATTTGAGAGTACCACACCGTGAATACGAGCCTGACATGCGCCTGATTCTAGCCCCGATGGAAGGGCTTGCCGATGTTTATCTGCGTCGGCTGATAACTGCGCAGGGCGGCTTTGATCGCGTTGTCTCAGAATTTGTTCGCGTCGTGGACCAAGTGCTTCCGGAAAGTGTTTTTTACAACGTCTGTCCGGAACTTTTGCAAGGCGGACGAACGGACAGTGGTACCCCGGTTCGGGTTCAGCTCCTGGGCAACCATCTGGATGCTCTGGCTGCCAACGCACAACGCGCCATAGCGCTGGGCTCGGATGGTATTGATCTGAATTTCGGCTGCCCCAGCAAAACGGTAAACCGCAGCCAGGGAGGCGCGGTGCTGCTACGCGAGCCAGACACCCTGTATCAGGTGGTCAGAGCTGTCCGGGAGGCACTGCCGGCGCACCTTGTCGTTTCGGCCAAAATGCGCCTGGGTTACGACGATACCGACCTGATGCTCGATAACGCCAGAGCCATTGCTGACGCTGGCGCGACTGAACTGACCGTCCATGCACGAACCCGGGCTCAGGGCTATGCGCCACCGGCTCACTGGCATGAACTCGCCCGCATAAGGGCCGCGATAACCATACCACTGATCGCCAATGGCGATGTCTGGTCACCGGCCGATTACCGGGCATGTTGTCACATTGCAGGAACCCCGGACATCATGCTGGGTCGCGGTGCCATCCGGCACCCTGATCTGGCCCAGCGCATTCGCCATAATGACGAGACGCCCATGGCATGGGCGCGGTTAAGCGGCTTAATTGGTCAGTTCTGGCGCGAAGTGCGCCGGGATATGCCAGAAAAATACTGTGCGGGGCGCCTAAAACAATGGCTTAATCATCTTAGGGCAGTTCATCCGGATGCCGAACGCTTGTGGCAAAAAGTCCGCGCCGAACGTTCCCTATCAACGCTAGACACCCTGATCCGGGCTTTGGAAGCAGACCCCGAGGGCATGGCAAAAGACTGATCGAATAACGGCTTGCCACATTAGCAGCAGAATGGTGGCAATGAATAAAAGCGGGATAAAGCGCTGCAGTTGACTTAACAGACAAACCACAAGGTAGAAGGTGGAAGTAGAAATGGCGCGCCCGGCACGATTCGAACGTGCGACCGCCTGGTTCGTAGCCAGGTACTCTATCCAGCTGAGCTACGGGCGCGTACAACACCGAAGTTTTACCTCACCGGTGCGAGAGGTCTTTCAAGCAAGCTACGCTGGCGCGTACGCTGCACTGTCTGCTCTGTTGCTTTCTAACTCCACTCTGCCTGCATCAACAACCAGTAAGTTGGTGATACCAGTAGTAATGGCGCGCCCGGCACGATTCGAACGTGCGACCGCCTGGTTCGTAGCCAGGTACTCTATCCAGCTGAGCTACGGGCGCGTAGATTGGCGAAACCGTCTCCGTTTTCGCCTTGCTTTTCAGTCGGCAGCTTGCGGTTTTAAGCCTTCAGCCCTGACAGAAAACAATGGCGGAGAGAGAGGGATTCGAACCCTCGATAGGATTTCTCCTATACACCCTTAGCAGGGGTGCGCCTTCAGCCACTCGGCCATCTCTCCAAACAACGGCGCGCATGTTATCATGTTTTTCACAAAAGAAAAGGAAAAACTTCAATAAAATGAAGCGATTAGCTCCATTTCATCAACATGCTTGGGCCTTGGCTGCCTACAGATCATCCTCACCTTCGGGGTGACCCATCTCGCGCTGAATACGCTGATAGATTTCTTCACGGTGCACAGCAACGTCCTTGGGGGCATTAACACCAATACGAACCTGATTACCCTTGACCCCCAACACAGTCACAGTGACTTCATCACCGATCATGAGTGTTTCACCTACGCGGCGCGTCAAAATAAGCATCTAAACTCTCCTAAATGTTCTGGAAACTTCCAGTATCCAGCTCCTGGTTGTGCCATTTGTCAGTGGTGGCCCATTCCTGGGGACCAACATCCTTTTAACAAATACACATCAGAGTATTGACCACATACATTAAAAATAAAGCCGGACTGTCCACATTTCTGCAATAATCCGTCTTTATCCGCACTTTACAGCCTGACATTCCGGGCAGTGGAATGCAGGCCTTTCGCTATCGAAACCGATACCTGACCGGTTTAACGATTCTGCTCACGCGCATCCAGCTCAAAGGCAGAATGGAGCGCACGTACTGCCAGTTCAAGGTAGCGTTCGGCAATAACAACGGCGACCTTGATCTCAGACGTAGAAATCATTTGTATGTTGATGTTCTCTGCCGCCAGTGTATCGAACATTTTCGACGCTACACCAGCATGAGAGCGCATGCCAACACCAACAATCGAGACCTTGGCAATGTTGGCATCGCCGCGGACTTCACGCGCCCCCAGGTCATTGCCAACTTCGTTCAGCACCTTTTTGACACGTTCAAAGTCATTGCGGTGCACCGTAAAGGTGAAATCCGTGGTGTTATCATCGGCCACGTTCTGCACGATCATATCCACTTCTATATTTGCAGCACTAACCGGCCCCAGAATGCGACTAGCCACACCGGGGATATCCGGCACACCCAGCACGGTCAGTTTGGCTTCATCGCGGTTAAAGGCAATGCCTGAAATCACCGGCTGTTCCATTGGCTGTTCTTCCTCCAGCGTAATCAAAGTGCCCGGGCCATCGACGAAACTCGACAAAACCCGCAGCGGAACGTTGTACTTGCCAGCAAATTCAACCGAGCGGATCTGCAACACCTTAGATCCCTGGCTGGCCATTTCCAGCATTTCTTCAAAGGTTATCTTGTCGAGGCGCCGGGCACTGTCGACCACTCTGGGGTCGGTTGTGTAAACACCGTCGACATCGGTGTAAATCTGGCACTCATCGGCCTTCAGCGCCGCAGCCAGCGCCACGGCGGTGGTATCAGACCCGCCACGCCCCAGCGTGGTTGTGTTGCCCAGCTCATCAACCCCCTGAAAACCGGCCACGACGACCACACGGCCGGTCTTCAGGTCATTCTGTATTGCCTCGACATCAATATGCTTGATGCGCGCCTTGGTATGGGCGCTGTCGGTCACTATCCGCACCTGGTCACCGGTGTAGGACCGGGCCGAGCAGCCCCGCTTCTGCAACGCCATGCTCAACAAGGCAATGGTGACCTGCTCGCCAGTCGAGACCAGAACATCCATCTCGCGCGGGTTGGGCTGATCGGTAATGGCAGAAGCCAATGACAACAGGCGGTTGGTCTCGCCGCTCATGGCGGATACGACAACGACCACATCGTGGCCATTATCGCAAAACGATTTCACTTTATCAGCGACATGCTCTATCCGGTCGGTCGTACCAACCGAGGTGCCGCCGTATTTCTGGACGTACAGAGCCATGGGACCCGTTCCGAAACAGTAGCTGTATGTTAAACAGGGTTGATCGCACCCTGCCCCTCAATGTCTCAACCCCGCGAATGCCATACACCCGCGCGGTGACGACGATTAATGCTCAGGCAAGATGCTCTGTAACCCAGGGCACGACGCTAGCCAGTGCGGCAGCAAGGTGCTCTGGCTGACTGCCACCGGCCATGGCCATATCCGGCTTGCCACCACCCTTGCCTCCCACCTGACCAGCAACGTGGTTCACCAGATCGCCAGCCTTAATCTTGCCGAGCGTATCTTTGGTAACACCAGCGGCGATTTGAACCTTGGCACCGTCCTTTACCGCCAAAACGATAACGGCCGTACCCAGTTTGTCCTTGAGTTGGTCCATGGTAGAGCGCAGTGTTTTCGCATCAGCCCCTTCCAACTCAGCCGACAGAACCTTAACGCCACCGATGCTCTGAGCGCCGGCCGCCAAATCACTGCCTGCGGCTGAAGCAAGCTTGTTATTCACCTGTTCAAGGCTCTTCTCAAGCTCACGGATACGCTGCTGAGACTGCTGAGTACGGTCAACGAGCTGGTCCGGCGCGCACTTGAGCGTCGCTGCCAATTGCTGCAACAAGGCGTCTTGCTGCTGCATACTCGCCAGCGCATAGGGGCCGGTAACGGCCTCAATGCGACGTACCCCGGAAGCGATCCCGCTTTCAGATACGATGCGGAACAAGCCAATGTCGCCGGTCCGGCTGACGTGAGTACCGCCACACAGCTCTTTGGAAAAGCCTTCGGTACCCATGCTCAGCACCCGAACCTCGCTGTCGTATTTTTCACCAAACAGGGCCATGGCCCCGGCTGCCTTGGCAGCATCAATGCTCATCAGCTCGGTCTGCACCGGTGTATTGGCGAGTATTTGTTCGTTCACACGCTGTTCAATCACGGTGATTTGCTCTGCAGTGACCGCTTCGAGATTGGAAAAGTCAAAACGCAGCTTGTCGAAGGTGACCAACGAACCTTTCTGCTGAACGTGCTCACCCAGAATTTCTCGCAGGGCAGCATGGAGTAGGTGAGTAGCGCTGTGGTGACGGGCCGTGTTGCTGCGCTCTTCACGTGCAACGGTGGCACTCAAGCGGTCGCCCACGGCGATATTGCCCTGCACCACCTCGGCATGGTGCAGATGATGACCCTGCAACTTGGTGCAGTCGTCAACATTGACTACAACGCCGTCGGCACTCAGCTGGCCGTGATCGCCCACCTGCCCGCCCGATTCACCATAGAACGGCGTCTGATCCAGAATGACAACGCCCGAGTCGCCTGCCTGCAGACGCTCGACACGTTCGTTGTCACGCAACAGGGCGATGACCTTGCCTTCGCCCAGCAAGGAATCGTAACCCAAAAACCGGGTTTGACCTGGCAGCCCGAGATCGAGATTGCGATCCATTTTGAACTTGTTCGCTGAGCGGGCGCGATCGCGCTGGGCTTCCATGTGCTGGTCGAACCCGGCCTGATCAATCTCAAGATCCCGCTCGCGAGCAACATCCGCTGTCAAATCCGCCGGGAAGCCATAGGTATCGTACAGCCGGAACACCAGTTCACCAGGCAATACCTTACCGTCAATCCCTGCAATGCCGTCTTCAAGGACTTGCATGCCATGCTCGAGCGTCCGCGCGAACTGCTCTTCTTCCAAGCGCAGAACCTTTTTGACGTGATCTTTCAGTGTCACCAGCTCGGGGTAGGCACCGCCCATCTCGATAGCCAGCGCATCGACCAGGCGGAAGAAAAATGCCTCATTCTGACCCAGCTTGTGGCCATGTCGGACGGCGCGGCGAATGATGCGGCGCAACACGTAGCCCCGCCCTTCGTTCGAGGGAACAATGCCGTCAACGATCAGGAAGGCACTGGATCGAATATGGTCGGCGATAACGCGCAACGACCGGTTTTCAATATCATTGCACCCGGTCACGTCCATCGTCGCGCGAATCAGTTGCTGAAACAGGTCAATTTCATAATTTGAATGAACCGACTGCAATACGGCCGCCAGTCGCTCAAGGCCCATGCCGGTATCGACAGACGGCTTCGGTAATGGCACCCGAGTACCGTCTTCCAGTTGGTCAAATTGCATGAACACCAGGTTCCAGATCTCGATATAGCGATCCAGATCATCATCCGGACTGCCCGGAGGACCACCGGGAACCTCAGGGCCATGATCATAAAAGATTTCCGAGCAAGGACCGCAGGGCCCAGTATCGCCCATCATCCAGAAATTGTCTTTTTCGCCAAGCCGCGACAGGCGGTCGGCCGGCACGCCAATTTCATTGATCCAGATATCGGCGGCCTCATCATCGTCGTGAAATACCGTCACCCAGAGTCGCTCTTTTGGCAAACCCAGTTCTTGCGTCAGGAAGGTCCAGGCAAATCGGATGGCATCTCGCTTGAAATAGTCGCCGAAACTGAAGTTGCCCAGCATCTCAAAAAAGGTGTGGTGACGTGCGGTATAGCCGACATTCTCCAGGTCATTGTGTTTGCCGCCAGCGCGGACACAACGCTGTGATGTCGTGGCTCGCGAGTAGTCGCGCTTATCAGTTCCCAGAAAAACGTCTTTAAACTGCACCATACCCGCGTTGGTAAACAACAGCGTAGGGTCATTGCCCGGTATCAGAGGGGCACTGTCGACTTCGCTGTGGCCTTGGCTGATAAAATAATCCAAGAAGCGTCGGCGTATTTCAGAGGTTTTCATGGTCAGTCTGACGTCCTGTTCCGCACGTGAATAAACAATATCTGGGGTGGGGTTTAGTCCGAAAAATGCAACACAGAGTGCCTTACGCAGTGCACCAGCTGAACGATTGCCTTCAGACTGAAAACCCGAAAATTCTGTCAGCAGGCTTCGGGCCTTGCCAGCAGGGTTTAAAGGGCGCAATAGTACACAGATGCCGGGGCCGACACCAGTAGGGACGCCTGCGGACAGGCAGATAGGAAGGGGAGCAGGTCGTGTTATGACTGCGAAATAGCGCTTGGGCCATCAGCCCTATATTCGGCACTTCGCCCTGCTCTGCGGTCAGGAGGCTGGAATGGTCAGTCGAATCCGTCAGTGTCTGTTGAGTCTTCGCTCCGCAAAGCCTCCAGAGAGTGGCGAACATGATCCCCACTAAAACCCCGGTATGCCAGAAAGCGCGCGAGGCGCGCCCGGATTTTCTGATCGGCGGGATCGGATGACCCCAACTTGCGGCGAGCCGCATCCAAGGCCAGTTCAAACCAGTCGATATCCCACTCATCGAGTAACGGCAGGACCAATTCGGCCACCCCTTTTTGCCGGGCTTCGTGCTGTACCCGAACCGGCCCTCTCGACCGGTTGATCTGCGAGCGCAAAAAAGCTTCGGCGTAGCGTTCATCGTTCTGCAGGCCGGTCTCAACCAGACGCAACAGAGCTGCTTCAACGGCATCGGGCTGATCGGGAAACCGATCGGTTAACCGGGTTCGTAGCTCGGACTGGCTGTATTCCCTGCGCGCAAGCATATTCAGCGCCGTGTTCCAGGGTGTTTTCTCAGCCATGCCAGGTGCACTCCGGGCTCGCCAGTGCGAGCCCTTCAGCCAGGGGAAGGCAATGCAGGCAGATCATGCAATCAGACTTCCGCTTTACCTTTTTTAGCCGGAGTAGCCGCCGCCTCGGGGGCTGCCTCTGCGGCTTCAGTTTCAGCCTTGGCAGGGTCTTCCTTGGGTGCGTTACTGACCAGGTAGGCATCGCGGATTTTGCCTTCAATGGTCTTGGCAATTTCCAGGTTGTCTTCAAGGAACTTGGCGGCATTGGCTTTGCCCTGGCCAATTTTGTCGCCCTGATAGCTATACCAGGCACCAGCCTTCTCGATCAACCCGAGCTTGACGCCCAAATCAATTACTTCGCCCATGTGGTAAATGCCCTTGCCGTAGTGAATCTGGAACTCGGCTTGCTTGAATGGCGGGGCAATCTTGTTCTTGACGACTTTAACCCGGGTCTCGGAACCGACGACTTCATCGCCTTCCTTGATGGTACCGGTGCGCCGGATATCGAGGCGAACGGATGAGTAGAACTTCAGGGCATTACCGCCGGTTGTGGTTTCCGGGCTGCCGAACATAACGCCAATCTTCATACGGATCTGGTTAATGAAAATCACCAGGCAATTGGCTGTCTTGATGTTACCGGTGATCTTGCGCAGTGCCTGGGACATCAGGCGAGCCTGCAAACCAACGTGCATGTCACCCATTTCGCCTTCAATTTCAGCCTTGGGCACCAGGGCTGCCACGGAGTCGATAACGATCACGTCGACCGCGTTGGAACGGACCAGCATGTCGGCAATTTCCAGAGCCTGTTCGCCGGTATCGGGCTGCGACACCAGCAGGTCATCCACATTCACGCCCAGCTTGTTGGCGTAAGACGGATCCAGTGCGTGCTCTGCATCGACGAAGGCGCAGGTTCCGCCCGCTTTTTGGGCTTCGGCAATAACTTGCAGCGTCAGCGTCGTTTTACCGGAGGATTCAGGGCCATAGATTTCAACAACCCGGCCCTTGGGCAAACCACCAATGCCTAACGCGATATCCAGCCCCAGAGAACCGGTTGAAATGGACGGGATCTGGATGTGCTTCTGATCCCCCATGCGCATGACCGAGCCCTTGCCAAACTGACGTTCAATCTGGCTAAGTGCTGCCGTTAGCGCTTTTTCTTTGTTCGCGTCCATGGTGTTCCCCCATCAAAAGCCTGTATGAATGACCAGTATTCTTACACAGGGTGACCGACCCTGACAAGCCGGTTGACCCGATTAATTCAAAGTCTTTGCTGCAGGCCCTGTAACGCCTGCAACGCAGCCTGGTTGCGCACCCGGTTGCGGTCACCTTCAAAGTGAAATAACGTCGCCTCAATCCCGCCGGGCCAGGCCCAGGCGATCCAGACGGTACCTACCGGTTTTTCGGCACTGCCTCCGGCCGGGCCGGCAACCCCGGTTACCGCAACAGCT
Organism: Saccharospirillum alexandrii; assembly: GCF_004000275.1. Classification (GTDB taxonomy): domain Bacteria; phylum Pseudomonadota; class Gammaproteobacteria; order Pseudomonadales; family Natronospirillaceae; genus Saccharospirillum; species Saccharospirillum alexandrii. Next base: position 82,028 of record NZ_RCIP01000001.1, on the reverse strand, counting down.
ACGTCAACACCGGCTCGCAACCGGCCCTGTTCCGCCATAGCCAGCGCCACCGGTTCGCTCACGGCTCCGTGCCCTACTATCGCTTCGGGGGGCACTCCCAACTGCTCCTTAAGCGCATTCGAATAAGTGATCCAGCCGCCTTCATACCAGTCGGAGCTACCGGCAAGATCGGTAATCATTCCGCCAATCGCACCACCGGTACAGCTCTCTACGGTCACCATACGCCAGCCCGATGACATCAGTTGTTGCGCCAGTGCCGTCACCAGTTTTTCCGCTGCGGGCATTTCAGAAGCCGTCATGCATTTCATCCTGTCGGTGATTCGAATACCATGGGCGGTCGATCTAAAGCCAGCCATCAAGCCGACCCTATGCCGCCAACCAGTGCCAGTAAAATGCAACACACCCCCATGATGCAACAGTACCTGCAAATAAAGCAGGCACACCCGAACGATCTGGTGTTTTATCGCATGGGGGACTTTTACGAACTGTTTTATCAGGATGCCAAACAGGCCGCGCGCCTGCTTGACATCACCCTGACCCAGCGCGGACAAAGCGCCGGTGAACCCATCCCCATGGCTGGCATTCCCTACCACGCGGCCGAAGGGTATATCGGCCGCCTGGTGCGCCAGGGCCATACCGTGGCCATTGCCGAACAAATCGGCGATCCGGCTACCAGCAAGGGGCCGGTGGAGCGTAAGGTCGTACGGGTACTGACCCCCGGCACGCTGAGCGATGAAGCCTTTCTCAGCGACCGGCAGGAAAGCTTGCTGGTCGCGGTCTGGCCCGGGCACAATGATTACGGACTGGCCGCGCTGGACATGGCCTCCGGCCGCTTTACTGTTCAGCTACTGAAAGACGGGGAAGCGCTGAGCGCGGAGCTAGAACGCCTGCGCCCGAGCGAATTGCTGTTACCTGAAGACCACCCGGCTCCTGAACTCATTACGCGCACGGCTATCCGTCACCAGCCCGTCTGGCTGTTCGATCTGGACAGCGCCCGTCAGGCGCTGACCCAACAAATGGGGACCCGCGATCTGAGCGGGTTCGGCGTCGAGGACATGCCGCTGGCGCTGCAGGCCGCCGGTTGCCTGCTCAACTACGCCAGCGATACGCAAAAAAGCGCCCTACCCCATATTCGCTCCATTGTCCCGGAACGCCAGGATGAAGCCGTCATACTGGATGCCGCCTCGCGCAGGAATCTTGAGATCGACATCAATGTCCGCGGCGAGGAAGACAATACGCTGTTCCAGTTAATGGACCACTGCGCCACGACCATGGGCAGTCGACTGTTGCGTCGCTGGCTAGGTCGCCCCTTGCGTGACCGGACCGAGCTGCAACATCGCCACCATGCCGTCACCACCTTGCTGACCGACTTTGTGTTTGAAGAGGTCAAATCAGCACTCAAGCCCATTGGCGATATCGAACGGGTTCTGTCACGCATCGCCCTGGGCTCGGCTCGGCCCCGCGACCTGATCCGCCTGCGCAGCACTCTGGCCCAACTGCCCGACCTGCAGCGCTTGCTGACCCCGCTCGACTCGCCCCGCCTGCAACAACTGCGCGACGACCTCAAGGAACAGCCTGTCTGGCTCGATACACTGGACCGCGCGCTGATTGACAACCCGCCGGTGGTGATTCGTGACGGCGGTGTCATAGCGCCTGGTTTTGATGAAGAGCTGGATGAACTGCGCGGGCTCGACACCAATGCCAGCGACTTTCTGATCCAGCTGGAAACCCGGGAGCGGGAGCGCACCGGCCTGAGCACCCTGAAAGTTGGCTACAACCGCGTCCATGGCTATTACATCGAGATCAGCAAGGCACAGTCTGCACAGGCACCGGTCGATTACAGCCGACGCCAGACGCTGAAAAACGCCGAGCGGTTCATTACCCCGGAACTCAAACAATTTGAAGACAAGGCACTCAGTGCCAAAAGCCGGGCGCTGTCGCGCGAGAAGTTCCTCTACGAGCAATTGGTCCGGTCGCTGGCCGACGACCTGCTTACCCTGCAGCAACTGGGTCGCGCCCTGGCCCAGCTGGATACCCTGATGGCGCTGGCTTCCTGCGCCGACCGCTATCAGTGGACAGCCCCTACCCTGAGCGACGACGCCGAACTGATCATCCGCGAGGGTCGCCACCCGGTCGTCGAGGCCGTCACTGAAACGCCTTTTGTGCCGAATGATCTGGAGCTGAACGGCGACATCACCCTGAAGGTAATCACCGGCCCCAATATGGGCGGTAAAAGTACCTACATGCGCCAGGCCGCTGTTATTGCGTTGCTGGGGCACATAGGCAGCTTTGTACCCGCTCGGGAAGCGCGCATCGGCAAACTGGACCGCATCTTTACCCGCATGGGTTCATCGGACGACATCGCCGGCGGGCGATCGACCTTCATGGTAGAGATGACCGAAACCGCGAACATTCTGCACAATGCCACGCCCAACAGCCTGGTCATCATGGACGAAGTCGGCCGGGGTACCAGCACCTTCGACGGTTTGTCGCTGGCCTGGGCCGCTGCCGAACACCTGGTGCAGCACACTCACGCCCTGACCCTGTTCGCGACCCATTATTTCGAAATGACCGCCCTGCCCGAGCACAACCGCCAGGCCAGCAACCTGCACCTGGATGCCACTGAGCACGACGATAAACTGGTGTTCCTGCATCGGGTGCAAGCTGGCCCGGCGAGCCAGAGTTTTGGTATTCAGGTAGCACGACTGGCAGGCGTACCGGACGGAGTTATCGCCAGTGCCCGCGCCAAACTGAGCGACCTGGAACGCGCACCCGCACGCCCGGAGCCTCGATCAGGCCGGGCAACCGATCCGGCCCCGGCACCCCAGCAAAATGACTTGTTCGCCGCGGAGACTCACCCATTGGTTGAGGCACTGCGCGAGCTTGATCTGAGCAGAATGACGCCACTGCAGGCTCTGAACTGGCTGGCCGAACAGCAGGAAAAACGGTAAGCTGCCGGTTTTAGAGCCATTAAAGTCTAAAAACACCATTTATATTCTAATTGGCTATAAAGCCTTGGGTATTTGGTCTTAGATCTCACTTGAGGGGGTCTGAACCTGCCACTAGAATACGCACACACTCAGCATCAGGTATTGGGAGAAGGGCCCGATGACATTCGTTGTTCTCGAGAACTGCATCAAGTGCAAATACACCGACTGCGTGGAAGTCTGCCCGGTGGATTGCTTCTACGAAGGCCCGAACTTTCTGGTCATTCATCCGGACGAGTGCATCGACTGTGCGCTGTGTGAACCGGAATGTCCGGCCGAGGCCATCCTCTCGGAAGATGAGGTACCAGAAGACCAAATTGAATTTGTAGAACTGAATGCCGAACTGGCAGAAGTTTGGCCCAATATTACCGAGCGAAAAGACCCGCCCGCCGATGCCGACGAACAAAACGGTGTACCCGGCAAGCGAGCAGCCCTGGCCCGGTAAACGGCTGACTGTTCCTCATAAAAAAAGCGCCCTGAGGCGCTTTTTTTTAGGCTTTGACTATTACTGAAATACCAGTCGCCGAGTCTATAAATTCAGGCGCCAAACAGTGCGGTGGCCGACAAACCCTGTTTTTCCATAATGTCACGCAAGCGCCGCAGGGCTTCTACCTGTATCTGCCTCACGCGTTCACGGGTGAGGCCGATTTCGCGCCCTACCTCTTCCAGAGTACTGGTTTCAAAACCGCGCAGACCAAACCGCCGTGCGACGACTTCCCGCTGTTTTTCGGACAGTTCATCAAGCCAGTGATCGATACTGAGCCGCAGGTTATCGTCTTGCAGGGTTTCGGACGGGTCTACCGATTTTTCATCGGCAATGGTGTCGAGCAAGTTCTTCTCGGAAGATGGCCCCAGGGGTGTATCTACCGAAGTCACACGTTCATTCAGCGCCAGCATGCGCTTCACGTCTTCAATGGGCCGCTCAAGCAGCTCGGCAATGTCTTCTGCCGTTGGCTCGTGATCGAGCTTTTGCGTCAGTTCACGGGCAGCGCGCAGATACACATTCAACTCTTTAACCACATGAATGGGTAAACGAATGGTGCGCGTCTGGTTCATGATAGCGCGCTCTATGGTCTGGCGGATCCACCAGGTCGCGTAGGTTGAAAATCGGAAGCCACGCTCCGGATCAAACTTTTCAACCGCGCGAATAAGACCGAGATTGCCTTCTTCAATCAGATCAAGCAGCGTCAGCCCGCGGTTGAGATAGCGCCGTGCGATTTTTACCACCAGCCGCAAGTTGCTCTCAATCATCCGCTTACGCCCCGCCGGCTCTCCTTTCTGCGCCAACCGGGCAAAATAGACTTCCTCTTCGGGGCTGAGCAGCGGTGAAAAACCGATTTCATTCAGGTACATCTGCGTCGCGTCGAGCGAGCGTTGCATGCCACTGAGATTATTGACGGCATCGCGAAATTCGGTGTCGGAATCGGCCTCGCAATCGAGCTCGGTGGCGTCATCCGCCTCCGCCTTCTCAGTGGCGCTGACCTCATCGTTGGGGGTATCGAGTAAATTGGTATACGGAGTGAACGTATCTTCTGCAATGTCAGAGTTGAGTTCCCGGAGTGCTGCCATAGTCATTCACCTGTGCGATATAGGGCATAAGCCCTGTGGCCGGAAAAAACCCGGTTACCGCCGAGGCAAAAACCTCATTGGATCGACGGGCTTACCCTCTTGCCGTATCTCGAAGTGCAGGCTGGGCTGGTCACCCTGCCTGCCCATTCGGGCAATGGCTTGCCCTGCGCTGACCTGATCCTGCTCCGCCACCAGCAATTCCTGATTGAATGCGTAGGCACTCAGTAGGGAGCCCTGATGTTCGAGGATGATCAGGTTGCCATAACCAGGCAAACCATTTCCTGCGTAGACAACGGAACCCGCTGCCGCCGCAACCACAGAATCTCCAATCTCACCGGTCAGATCAACGCCTTTACGATCGGACACATTAGAGTCAAATGTTCGCACTATTTTCCCATCGTGCGGCCACACCCAAGTTAACTGATTATTATTACTGGCATTTTCCGACGAAGAAGGCGCTGCTGCAATTCTCGGGGTCGAATTTGTAACAGTTTGTGAAGACGTGTTATTGACTGTAGGCCGAGACGGCGAAGGCGAGGTGGACGAACTCGACGGAGCGGGCGCTGCAGCGGATGGACTGGCCTCTCTGAGCGCCAACACCTGACCCGGATAGATGGTGTAGCGACTGTCAATGTCATTGGCAGCGGCCAGTCGCCGGAAATCAAGACCAAACCGAAAAGCGATGGAGTAAAGCGTATCCCCCCGACGGACCTGATACTGATCTGGGCGCGACTCGGGCGACGCCGTCCGGGCGTTTGACGCCGGTGAGGCCCCCGCAGGGCGGGACTGGACCACCGGCGAACGGGTATTGCTAATGCTCGAACCACGGGCGCTACTTCCCGCCGGCTCCAACGAACGGTAGGCACTGCTGGTGCAGCCCGCCAGCACCAGCAGAGTGCACAGGCATGTCCAGAAAATTGACGCCCCCCGTACGAGATTCGTCACGCTGGATTCCTTCTCAATATCGCTTTCATCCACCCCTCAAACGCCGTTCACAAAGCTGCAATATAGCCCAACCTTAATACAGGGTAATTTATTAGGTTTAATTAATCTAAAAACCGCCGAACGCAAGGTTAGAACCGAGTACTGCTTCATGTTTCTGATTTGACAAGCCCGGAACCGTCCGATTTAAGACTCAATAAGGTCACCAGCGCCGCCCCAATGATCGCTGCCAGCAGGGCTGTAAAAAACCAGGATGGCTGGCCAGACAGATTCACGTAGTTGTCCGGCATCAGCCATTGCTGATCGTGCTGCCAGGGCCAGACTTTCAACAAGGCGCCCAGCACAAACCCCAGCATGAACCCCATCACCCGATCGTGCCAGCGTGCCAGCACCCATTGCAAAAAACGGCTGAACACCAGCAAACCGATCAGGCAACCCAGAGCCACCCAGGCAATCGTGACCAGGTCCCGGGCATGAACCGCCTCTGTAATCGCGGGGTACAGCCCTAAAAGCAGCAAAATGAAACTGCCGGAAATACCGGGCAACAACATCGCCGATATGGCCAATGCTCCGCCTAAAATCAGTGTCAGGGGCGTAACTGCGAGCGCCATCTCGCCCAAAAAGGAAATACTCGCGGCGATCGCCGTTCCGGTAATGAACAGGCCAATATCGACTTTGCGCCAGCGATGCTCCTTCAACAACATGATCAGCGAGGCTACGATCAACCCGCAAAAGAAAGCCCACAATACTGGAGGTGCCTTGCTTAACAGCCACTGAACGAGATTCAGAACCGTTATCAGACTGACAATAATGCCGGCTCCCAGGCTGACCAGGAAGGCGCCATCAACCTCACGCCAGACCACGATGAATTCGCCTCGTCTGAGCAGTCCCAGCAGGCCTAACCGAAATGACGCCAGCGCGTTGATCAACCGCTCATAGATGCCGGTAATCAGTGCCATGGTACCGCCGGAAACACCTGGCACGGCATCGGCAGCTCCCATCACGACCCCTTTAAAAAACCAGCTCACAACTAACTTAATCACGCAGTATCTCCCTGCTCATGATATGGATCCCTTCAAGGCTGTATATCGACGGGCCAGATAGCAATACCTCAGAGTCGCAGCGCATCGGAATCGCCGGTCTGAATGCCCGCAAGCATAGGCACGAAGCGCACAGCTTCAATGCGGCGCTCGGTAAATTCATCACCCTGGCGCTCCACCACGGTCAAAAACTGCTCCTCGGTACCCACCGGCAGAATCAGCTGCCCGCCATCGGGGACCAGTTGATCCAGCAGGGATTGCGGAGCCGTTTCGGGGGCCGCCGTCCCGATAATGACATCAAACGGTCCTGCGTCGGGCCAACCAAGGAAACCGTCATCGAGCTTCAGGCGTACGTTATACAGTTTTTGCAAACGCAGCCGCTCTCGAGCTTTCAATTGCAACGGTTTGATGCGCTCTACCGAGTAGATTTCATCCACCAGATGCGCTAAAACCGAGGTCTGAAACCCGGAACCGGTGCCAATTTCAAGAATGCGCTCATGGTGGGGTGCAGCCAGCACCAGCTCGCTCATGCGTGCGACAATATAGGGTTGCGACAGGGTCTGACCGTAACCGATGGGTACCGCAATGTCTTCGTAGGCTTTATGGCCCAGGGCCTCATCAACAAAGATGTGCCGAGGGACCTTCATAAAGCAATCCATGACCCGGGCATCACGAATGCCCTTGGCAAAGAGTCGCTCAATCAGACGCTGGCGAGTCCGCTGGGACGTCATGCCGATACCGGACAGATTCACTGAGACTCCTCCTCACGCCAGTCTGACAGTTCACGCAACAATGCCGTAGCGTAACTGCCAGCCGGCAAAAAGAAACGGAATTGCGGATTCGTTCCCTGCCAGTCAAGCTGACCCTGCTCCGGATAAACCCGCAACTTGCGCAAGCTGCGCTGAATGCGCAGCCGTATCAGCGCTTGCGTCCATTCTGACTGCTGCGCCAGCATAGGCGCTTCGCGTTCATCGAGCAGAGAAAAGATTTCCGTTTGCTCACCGGGCAAACTCGCGCTTGGCGATAACTGACCCGATGCTACCCGCGACCATTCACTTTCGGTCGGCTCCAGACATTCAAACCCCCGTTTGCCTTCCTTGAATTGCAGGAAATCACCGGGGAGCAGCTGGTTCCAGGTACCCTGCTGCACTCGCTCGGCCAACAAGTGATTGAACAGTAAGCTGCGCATCGCAGACACATGAATGCCCTGCTGCCCTCGGGGTAACCGGCCCTCACCGCGTATCCAGGCCAATGCCCGGCTTAAATTCTGACCCTGGTCACCAAACCGTTGCGGACCAAAGTAATTCGGGAACCCCTGATCAACCAGTATTTGCCAGCGGTGTGCCAGGGCATTGGCATCCCCTTGCCAATCGCGCAGCCTGATCACGAAATGATTGCCAATCAGTTGACCGGTACGCAACTTGCGTCCATGTCGTTTGAGCGACAGCACCCGAACACCGTCCATAATCAGCGGTTCTGAGGGGTCCGGTTTACCGGGCAGATGCAGGGAGAAGGTCTGGCGAGTTACGGCATGGCGGTCTTTTAAACCCGCGTAACTGACGTCCCTTGGGGGAATACCCGCCCAGCGAGCCAGTTGCTTGCCAAGCCAGGCGGTATTCTGGCCGGTTTTTTCCAGGGTGACCCATAAATGTTCGCCCTCGCCAGAGGCTGTCTCTGGCAGGGCCTCCTCAACGTAAAAATCAGCCGGTTCGGCTTTTAACCGCCCCGACCCGACAACATCACCCCAGGCTCTGGGCCACTGCGGCAGCTCCATCAGGACACCACCTCCAGCAGGCATACCGCCTCGGTGGCGATACCCTCCTTGCGGCCGGTAAAGCCCAACTTCTCGGTGGTTGTCGCCTTGATGTTTATCTGACCCGGGTCACACTGCAGCGTTTCGGCAATGGTCAGTTTCATAGCGCCCTTGTAGTCGCCCAGGCGAGGGGCCTGGGCAATGACAGTGACGTCCAGATTCACCAGCCGGTAACCCAACCCGGTTATGCGATGATAGACATCCGTCAGCAAAGCACGGCTATCTGCCCCGGCCCATTGTGCATCCGTATCCGGAAACCATTCGCCAATGTCACCCAGTGCGGCAGCGCCCAGCAGGGAGTCGGCGATGGCATGCAACACAACGTCGCCGTCGGAATGCGCCAACAAAGGATGCTCCGCCGGTACTCGCACGCCACCCAGCGTTATGTCCATGGGACCGGCATTCAGGTCGAACCGGTGTACATCAAAACCATGGCCTATTCGCATGCCCTGCTTCACTCCAAGTAATCGCTGATAAAAAGCTCAGGTCGGCGTCAGCCGACCCTGTTGTTGCAGATAAAACGCCACCAGGGCCAGATCGTCCGGGTGCGTTACCTTGATGTTATCGCCACTGCCGCTGACCAGACCCACCGGGTCACCCATCCACTCCATCGCCGAGGCTTCATCGGTCAGGGGTACGGCATTGGCCAGACCCAGGGACAAGGCACGATATAAGCGCCCGAATCGAAAGCACTGAGGCGTCAGGGCGGCCCATAACTGCCGTCGGTCAACCGTCGAGACCCGGTCGCCCTGCATACGTTTTATGGTGTCTGTCAGTGGGCGCGCCAGCGAGGCGCCCCGGCCTTCAGACTGGCAATGGTCGAGCAAGGCCAGAATATCTGCGCGGCGAACGCAAGGACGTGCAATATCATGCACCATCACCCAGTCATCATCCGCTGCGTTCATGGCAGCCAGCCCGGCCAGAACCGAGTCGGCGCGCTCGGCCCCTCCCTTCACACAGTTCAGGCCCGGATAGCGCGCCGCCAAAGCCCGGCCTCGCTCGTCGTTACCCGACAATACCAGTATGCGTTCGCCCTGAAACGGCACATCCTTCCAGGCATCGAGCGTCCATTCCAGCAGCGTTTTGCCGGCCAGCAGGGTGTACTGTTTGGGGTGTGGCTGGCCAAACCGCTGACCAACGCCAGCGGCCGGGAATACCAGGTGTACTCGGGAGGGATCAGTCAGGTTCATAACATCCAAATCAGCGGCCACACCGCTTTATTCGGCAGGTATGACGTAGAAAACCTCACCCGGCCTGATCAGCCCGAGGTCACTTCGACCCAGTTCCTCGACCGCATCAAGCCCGGACTTCAGATCGGCAACTCGGGCACTCAAAACCTCGTTGCGTGCCCGTCGCTCGGCATTAATGCTTTCCTGGGCGGCCACATCCGCTTCCAACCGACTCACATCGACCCAGCTGTTTTCGCCCAACCACCAGCGGAATTGCAACATCACCAGCAACACCAGCAAGCCAATTTGCAGCCAGCGCAGCGGGTTCTTGCGTTGCAGTTGTGGCACAGCCGTGGCTTTCAACGGTCCGGTTCTCTCTATTGGCCACTCAGCAGTGGCAATGGGTAATGACCCCAGGGTTTCAGGGGAGGCACCTATTGGGCATCATTGTACAACTCTGGCGGCATTCTGACTCAAACAAAAAAGGGGGCCAAGCCCCCTTTTTGCATTTACCGCTCAATTTCCGCCAAAACGGGCATTAAAACGGGCTCAGCCCTGGCCTTTGATCTCTTTAAGACCGTTATAGATGGCCTTGTCACCCAATTCCTCTTCAATACGCAGCAACTGGTTGTACTTGGCAACACGGTCAGAACGGCACAATGAGCCGGTCTTGATTTGACCAGCCGCGGTACCGACCGCCAGGTCGGCAATGGTGGCGTCTTCGGTTTCACCTGAGCGATGCGAAATGACGGCGGTGTAACCGGCATCCTTGGCCATCTTGATGGCGGCCAGCGTTTCGGTCAGTGAACCAATCTGGTTGAACTTAATCAGAATCGAGTTGGCGATGCCCTTGTCGATGCCTTCCTGCAGAATTTTGGTGTTGGTCACGAACAGGTCGTCGCCCACCAGTTGAATCTTGTCGCCCATCAGGCGAGTCTGATAGGCAAAGCCGTCCCAGTCAGACTCGTCCAGACCATCTTCGATCGAGACGATGGGGTACTCTTGGGTCAACTGCTGCAAGTAGTTGGAAAACTCTTCAGAGGTGAAGACCTTGCCTTCGCCCTTGAGGTTGTACTGGCCGTTTTCATAAAACTCGGAGGCCGCGCAATCCATCGCCAGCGTGATGTCTTTACCCAACTGGTAGCCAGCCGCTTCAACCGCTTCTTTAATGGCCGCCAGCGCGGCTGCATTGCTTTCCAGGTTCGGTGCGAAGCCGCCTTCATCGCCCACAGCGGTGTTCTGACCCTTGGCGTTCAGCACTTTTTTCAGGGCATGGAAGATTTCAGCACCCATGCGCAGTGCTTCGCTGAACGATTTCGCGCCCACCGGCTGCACCATGAATTCCTGAATGTCGACGTTGTTATCGGCATGCTCACCGCCGTTGATGATGTTCATCATCGGTACCGGCAGGCTGTACTGGCCCGGTGTTCCGTTCAGGTCGGCGATGTGTACATACAGTTCAACGCCTTTAGACAGTGCTGCCGCCTTAGCAGCCGCGAGAGAGACCGCCAGAATGGCGTTGGCGCCGAAGTTGGATTTATTCTCGGTGCCGTCCAGTGTGATCATGGTGGCGTCGAGACCAGACTGATTCAGGGCGTCAAAGCCGAGCAGTGCGTCGCGGATCGGGCCGTTAATGGCGGCCACCGCTTTCAGTACGCCCTTGCCGAGGTAACGGCTTTTATCGCCATCACGCAGCTCCAGCGCTTCGCGGGAACCGGTAGAGGCACCAGAGGGTGCGCAGGCACGGCCACGAATGCCGCCTTCAACAATAACGTCCGCCTCAACGGTCGGATTACCGCGTGAATCGAGCACCTCACGTGCTTTGATGTCTAGAATCTTGGCCATCTGTGACTCTCCTGATTGTTCAATAAGCCGTGTTGTGGCGCCCGAGCCTTAACTGCCGCAGTGTCACACCGGCTTTTCAGTTGTGACTCTACCCAAGTCTCGACCGCTCAAAAATGTAGTTTTATTACAAAACGGACAGCGCCGGATTATAGGGGAAAACCCTCCAAATACCACCCCTCACCACCCTGCATTACTTCGCCATAGCGCGCACTGCGCCAATGAAACCACTGAACAAACCGTGGCCATCACGGGGTGTGGAGGTGAATTCAGGGTGAAACTGGCAGGCCACAAACCAGGGGTGATCGGGCACTTCGATGATTTCAACCAGGGCTCCATCGACGGAGCGACCGGCGATGATCAGACCCGATTTTTGTAAGTCTTCTACATAATGGTTATTCACTTCGTAGCGATGGCGGTGGCGCTCAACAATACGCGGCTTGCCATAACAGGCTTCTGAGCGGGAGCCTTCGGTCAGCATGCACTCCTGCCCGCCCAGCCGCATGGTACCGCCAAGGTCGGTTTTGTCATCGCGTTCGACTTTCTTACCGTCGGCTTCAATCCATTCGGTGATCAGACCGACCACGGGGTGGCGGGTCTGGCGATCGAATTCAGTGGAATGCGCCCCGTCGAATCCCGCGACGTTGCGGGCGTATTCGATAACGGCGACTTGCATCCCCAGGCAGATGCCGAGGTAAGGGATTTTGTTTTCACGAGCGTACTGCGCGGTGGCAATCTTGCCTTCCACGCCGCGGTAACCAAAGCCACCCGGCACCAGCAGTCCCTGCACACCGGCCAGGCAGTCGGTGCCCTGTTTCTCGACCTCTTCGGCGTCGATAAAGCGGATGTTGACCTTGGTTCGCGACCGGATGCCGGCGTGATCGATGGCCTCGATCAGCGATTTATAGGCATCCAGCAATTCCATGTACTTGCCGACCATGGCGATGGTGACTTCCCCATCCGGGTTGAGCTTGCGATCGGTGACGTCTTCCCAGTCGGCTAAATCCGGCTGCGGGCACTCCAGACCGAATTTTTCAACGACAATGTCGTCCAGTCCCGAGCGGTGCAGCATACCGGGAATGCGGTAGATGGTATCGGCATCCGGCAGGGGAATAACGGCGCGCTCTTCGACGTTGGTGAACAGGGATATTTTACGAAGTTCGCTCTTGCCAATCGGACGTTCGGAACGACACACCAGGATGTCGGGCTGCAGACCGATGGTGCGCAACTCTTTGACCGAATGCTGGGTAGGTTTGGTTTTCACTTCACCGGCGGTGGCAATGTAAGGCACGAGCGTCAGATGCATCGACAGTGCCCGGCGACTGCCTAGTTCAACTTTCAGCTGGCGCACGGCCTCAAGAAAGGGCAGCGATTCGATATCGCCCACGGTGCCACCCACTTCCACCAGGGCGACATCGGCATCACCGGCGCCTTCAATGACGCGGCGTTTGATTTCATCGGTGATGTGCGGAATAACCTGAACCGTACCGCCGAGGTAATCGCCACGGCGCTCTTTGCGCAGCACATCCTGATAAATTCGGCCGGTGGTGAAGTTATTGCGCCGGGTCATGGTAGTACGGACAAAGCGTTCGTAGTGGCCAAGATCGAGGTCGGTTTCAGCACCGTCTTCGGTCACGAAGACTTCACCGTGCTGAAACGGGCTCATGGTGCCCGGGTCAACGTTGATGTAGGGATCCAGCTTGAGCATTGTCACCGACAGCCCCCGCGCCTGGAGAATGGCGCCCAGCGAGGCCGATGCGATGCCCTTGCCCAATGAAGACACCACACCGCCGGTGACAAAAATATAACGCGTCATAATAGATCCCATCCGATAGTCGCAAAGTTGGTCTGCCGCAAGCAACCCCCCAACACAACGCAAAAGCCCGCCCGATGGCATTTTCACTGGCCATAAGACGTGTTGCGGGTGTGGGAATTTGTGCGACTTAAGATGGGAGGCCAGATTAGCAAAAAAGCCTCACTGCCTCAATCTTTAATCGTCGCCATTGTCGTGCCGGGAAGGGCCTGTTGGTTTGGATGATTGCCAGTCTACCACCCAGCCCGGCTCGCCGGAGTCTGCCTGCCAGGCAAGGTCCACCGCCAGGTTGGCAACGGCAATGAGCTGGTCGCCGGAAAACAACAGCGGCACCCGGTCGCGCTGCCAGGGCGGCAGCCGGTATTCCTGCAGCAGGCGCTTCAGGTCCCGCCGCGCCGAACGCCCGGCTGGCCATAGCGATTCCCCCCCCTGGCGCAATTGCCAGCGCCAGCCAGCCGGCTCGCCCCGGAGCCGTCCAGGCTCGTCAGCTGCGCGTCGTAATCGCAGCCAGCCAATCCCCGGCCAGTGCTGCCAGTCTTCACTGACCGCACAAGGCGAGTCAGAGGGCTCTACCGGGTTGGGAACCCAATACAGCGCGGTTCGAAAACGCCGGACTGACCCGTCACCCAGAGCGACTTCAGGCTGGGCATCCACCCGGGCATTAACCACTTCGCGGACGATGCGTTGCAGTGCCGCTTCACTGGGGGATCTCACATTCTGCCGGTACAGCCAGCGGTGAATCAGCGCCTGCACCTGCTCCGCCGACCAATCGTCCAGCTGCACGGCTTTCAGGGCGCCATCATGCGCCAGCCGATGCTCCAGTTCGAGGTCGAGCTGGCGTTGCTGTTCACGGGCAGCCTGATCGAGGTGCCCGAGTGACCGCGATAGCGTCTGTCGGTACTGGGGCCAGCGCGTGGCAATGAGCGGCAATACCTGCTCACGCAGAAAATTGCGATCAAAACGCACATCGCTGTTGCTGTCGTCGGTTATCCAGTGCAGCCCCAGCTGCCGGGCCCGGTTCTCGATGCTTACCCGAGAGGTCGTCAGCAGGGGGCGCAACATCAGCCTCTGTTGCCGACTCGTTTGATCCGACATGGCCGACAGACCGGTCAAACCACTGCCCCGCAGCAGTCGTAACATGAAGGTTTCCAGCTGATCATCCAGGTGATGCCCGAGCCAGAGGCTATGGCCCGGGGGCACCCGACTCAGGAAAATGCGGTAGCGTGCTTGTCGTGCTGCCGCTTCAAGCCCCTCACCCTGGGCCGAGACCGCCACCGAATGCGCTTCGAAGCCACAACCAAGTGCTGCGCAGTACTGTGCACAATGCGCTTGCCAGTCGTCAGCCTGGGGGCTGAGGCCATGATTGATGTGAAGGGCAATAACGTCGCCGGGTGGCAGCCGACTGCAGAGTTCATGCAAGACCAGCTGCGAGTCGACACCACCACTGTAGCCAACAAAGACCGGTCGCTCAGTACAGTCGGACAACCAGGCATCAAACCGTTCACCGGCGGCGTAACCACTCCCGGTCATGCCATCTCCATGTCGGCCAGACCCCAGCGATAGCGCAATTTCTCACGGTCTCCGCGACGCCACAGTTCGGTACCACGAGGCACCGACACCCGCTCAACAAAGCGAGCACCAATGCGTTCGCAGGTGCGCACAGAAGCAATGTTGTCGGGGTTGCAGGTAATCCAGAGTTCTGTCATGCCGTGATCGAGTGCGACCGTTCGAATCAATTCGCAGGCTTTGGCAGCGTAATGATGGCCTCGGTATGGGCGGTCGATGCCATACCCTATCTGACCGGCATAGGTTACCAGGGCCGGTGTATCGCCCACTCGCAGATCAATCTGGCCAATCAGGGTGCCATCGTGCAGCACGACGTCGAACAGGTAGGCAGGTGCCCCTTCGAGTGCGCGCGCGCCTTCCAGATAACGGTTGAGCAACAGCGCAATGTCGTCTGAGACCAGGGGGTCGTAGTGTCGAAACGCAAAGGAATAAGCCGCCGTCATCTGTTTCTGCCATGCTGGGATCTGTCATCCGGGCTTTGGCGACCGGAGCCGTTACGATAATACGAACCACGGCCGGTTGCAGACCAAAGCTAAAACGGCGTCGCCCGACGCCGCCTTGAACAGCTTAGTTGCTTTGCAAGCCTGTTTCGAGTCAGGCCGATTCGAGCCCGAACGACATCAGGCGCTTGTAACGGTTTTCGAGCAGGTCGTCCAGCGCCACTCCGCGCAGCTTATCAAGCTGGCCAATGAGTGCGTGGCGCAAATCGGCCGCCATGGCTTCGGGGTTGCGGTGCGCGCCGCCCAGAGGCTCTTTGATAACGGTGTCCACAAGGCCCAGTTCACGCAATTTTGGCGCGGTGATGCCCATGGCTTCGGCCGCATCGGAGGCCCGCTCCGCCGTCTTCCACAGAATGGAGGCACAGCCTTCCGGGGAAATCACCGAATAGGTGCTGTATTGCAGCATATTCAGATGATCGCAAACCCCGATCGCCAGCGCTCCGCCCGAGCCGCCCTCTCCAACAACCGTTGAAATGATCGGCGTTTTCAGGGACGACAGTTTCAACAAATTGTAGGCAATCGCCTCGCTCTGACCACGCTCTTCAGCGCCAATACCGGGGTAAGCGCCCGGGGTATCGATAAAGGTCAGTACCGGCATTTTGAACCGCTCTGCCATTTGCATCAGGCGCAGTGCCTTGCGATAGCCTTCAGGCTTGGGCATGCCGAAGTTGCGGCGCACTTTCTCTTTTACATCCCGGCCTTTCTGGTGACCAACCACCAGCACTGGCTCTTCATTCAGCCGCGCAACGCCAGATACAATGGCGGCATCGTCGCCGTAATGGCGGTCGCCGTGGAGCTCATCCCAGTCGGTAAAGATGTGATTGATGTAATCGAGCGTGTAGGGACGCTTGGGATGACGCGCCAGCTGGGAAATCTGCCAGGAGGTAAGGTTGGAAAAGATCTGCTCGGTCAGTTTGATCGACTGGGCGTTCAGCTTTTCGATTTCGCCTGAAATGTTGAGATCATTGCGGTTGCCAACCAGTCGCAATTCTTCAATTTTGGCAATCAGGTCTGCAATGGGTTGTTCAAATTCCAAGTAATCTGGATTCATGCTGTTTCCCTAGTGTGCCGTCAATGGTGTACTGCGTGCCCGCCAAGCGCCAAGTAAAGCAGGCTGGGCAGCAACGTCAACTGTCTATCAGGGCTGACCTTGCCATTCAGGACCGCCGTACACCCCGGGCGGTTCAATTCAATGATGCGATCAGCCTAAAGGGCCGACTGCCATTGAGCAAGCGTATCAAACCTTATTGAGCTTTGAACAAACGGAAACAATCAGCAGAATTACCGTTTACTAGGGACTCAAGATTCGGAGTTCACTCAGGAGACTAGCGGCGGGTGCCGGGTGTACCCCTGTGGGGTAGTCCGCAGCAGGGACGCTGCGGTCTAGGCTCCATGGACGGATCTACGCCGACCCCACAGGGGTATACCCGGTAGCCGCTGCGGGCCACCACCTCCCAAGTAACCCGAACTCCGGAACTTCAGCTACAGACGGTGCTCCGTACGACTGCCCGGGTCAGTCCTGATATCGAAACCGGTAGGCCGAATCCTCAAAGGTCTGTCGAATTCGGTGCAGCACCTCATCTTCCAATGGAATTCGATGCGCCGGATTCAGCCGCACCTGGCCCTGAGCCACGCGGGATTCGTATCTGATCCAAACTGGGGTGCCCTGCCCGTCTTCCAGGTCGCTGCGCACCAAATCGTTCAAGCGCTTGAGGAATTCCTGCGTTTGGGCTTCAGTGACCCGGAACTCAATGCCGCGAATCAGCTCCTGGCGTGCCTGGGCTAGGGTGTAGATGTTCTGTGCGCGGATTCGGGCCCGCTCGGCGTAATCGTCCCAGCCAATTTCGGCTTCGACGAAGATCACCTGATCGGGTTCCAACAATGGCTTGAAGCGCTGGTAGTCCTCACCGAACAGCGTCATTTCGATGCGTCCGGTCCGGTCGTCCAGCGAGACAATGGCCATGGTATCGCCGCGCTGGGTCTGGCGGGTGCGAACACCGAGCACCAGACCGGCCAGGGTTTTGGTCTGCTTGCGCAGGCGCCGCAGCTCTTCTGGCGGCATATCGAGCTCACCGAGGCGCATTGAGGCGATTTTGTTGACTTCCGACTCGTATTCGTCAATCGGGTGGCCGGTCAAATACAGGCCCAGCGTTTCTTTCTCACCCATCAGGCGCTCTTTCAGCGAATGCTGCATCACCTCTTCATAGGGCGCATAGGGCGCTTTCTGGCTTTCCACCTGCAGGTCGTTGAACAGGTCGATCATGCCGGCGGCCTGGTTGCTGGCCGACTGCTCGGCGGTACGCACCGCATCTTCCATGGCGGCCAGCAACATGGCCCGGTGCGGGGCAAGCCGGTCCAGTGCGCCGGCCTTGATCAGCGCTTCGATACAGCGCTTGTTTACCTTACGGCTGTCGACCCGCTCGCAAAAGTCGAACAGGTCGGTAAAGGGTCCGCCGTTCGATCGGGCGGCGACGATCGCCTCTACCGGGCCTTCGCCAACCCCCTTGATCGCCCCCAGCCCGTATATGATCTGATCGTTTTCGTTCACCGTGAACATGTAATCACCGGCGTTCACATCCGGCGGCAGCACGTCGATGCCCAGTTGCCGGCAGTCTTCGATGAAGATAACCACCTTATCGGTGTTATCCAGTTCCGACGACATGGTCGCGGCCATAAAAGCGGCCGGGTAATGGGCCTTGAGCCAGAGCGTCTGATAAGACACCAGAGCATAGGCTGCCGAGTGCGATTTGTTGAAGCCGTAACCAGCAAACTTTTCCACCAGATCAAAAATCTTGGTCGCCAGTTCCGCATCCACGCCTTTGGAGGCCGCACCAGCGGCGAAGACTTCACGCTGCTTGGCCATTTCCTCGGGCTTTTTCTTGCCCATCGCCCGGCGCAGCAAGTCGGCGCCGCCGAGCGTATAACCCGCCAGTTCCTGGGCGATCTGCATCACCTGCTCCTGATACAGAATGATGCCGTAGGTTGGCGCCAGAATCGGCTTCAGCCATTCATGCTGATACTGCGGATCCGGATAGGCCATTTCCTCGCGTTCGTGTTTCCGGTTGATGAAGTTATCCACCATGCCCGATTGCAGCGGGCCCGGCCGGAACAGGGCCACCAGAGCGATCATGTCTTCCAGACAGTCGGGCTTCAGCCGTTTAATCAGGTCTTTCATGCCGCGCGATTCAAGCTGGAACACCGCCGTGGTGTGAGCTTTCTGCAACAACTGAAATGAGGGTTCGTCATCGAGCGGAATGTGCGCGATGTCGATGGCGGGTTGACCCTTGGCGGCCAGTCTGGGGTTAATAATTTTCAGCGCCCAGTCGATGATGGTCAGAGTACGCAGACCGAGAAAGTCGAACTTGACCAGGCCAGCGGATTCCACGTCGTTTTTATCGTATTGGGTAACCAGGCCGGTACCGTCTTCTTCGCACAGCAAAGGCGAGAAATCGGTCAACTTGGTTGGCGCGATCACCACCCCCCCGGCATGTTTGCCGGTCTGGCGAGTTATGCCCTCGAGCTTGAGCGCCATCTCCCAGATTTCCATGCCTTCTTCGTCATCAGCCAGAAACTCCTTGAGCTCGGCGACATCGTCTATGGCCTTGGTCAGCGTCATACCCGGGTCGGCGGGAATCAGCTTGGAAATTCGGTCAGCCAGACCATAGGCCTTGCCCTGTACTCGGGCAACGTCTCGCACCACGGCCTTGGCAGCCAGGGTACCGAAAGTAACGATCTGGGAAACCGCCTGGCGGCCATACTGGTCGGCCACGTATTGAATAACGCGGTCGCGCTTTTCCATGCAGAAGTCGACGTCGAAGTCGGGCATCGATACCCGCTCCGGATTCAGGAACCGCTCGAACAGCAGATCGTATTCCAGCGGATCCAGGTCGGTAATATCGAGCGAATAGGCAACCAGTGAGCCGGCACCCGAACCCCGGCCCGGCCCAACCGGAATATCGTGCTCTTTGGCCCAGCGAATGAAGTCCATCACGATCAGAAAGTAGCCGGGAAAGCCCATCTGAATGATGATGTTTAGTTCGAATTCGAGTCGAGTGACGTATTCGGCGTGCTTGCTGGCGTACTCCGGATCATCCTGCTTCAGGCTGACCGCCAGGCGCCGCTCCAGGCCTTCAAAACTCAGTTGGCGGAAGTACTCATCCATGGTCATGCCATCGGGGATGGGATAATCCGGCAGGAAGTACTCGCCCAGTTTTACCGTTGTAGAACACCGCTCGGCAATCAACAGGCTGTTATCGATGGCTTCGGGCAAATCGGAGAAAAGTTTCGCCATTTCGTCGGCGCTTTTCAGGTATTGCTGATCGGAGTATCGGCGGGCGCGCTTCGGGTCGTCGACCGTCACACCATCGTTGATACAGACCCGGGCTTCATGGGCGTCGAAATCATCCTGAGTCAGAAACATGACATCGTTAGTGGCGACTACAGCGATATCCAGTTCGCGCGCCAGCAACAAGCTGCCCTGAACAATGACTTCATCCTGGTCACGCCCGGTGCGTTGCAGCTCCAGGTAATAACGATCGCCGAATACCGACTGCCAGTGCCGGGCCAGCTCCCCCGCAACATCCGCCTTGCCACGGCTCAGCGCCTCACCGACGTCACCAAAGCGACCACCGCTCAGCAGGATCAGGCCCTCGTTTTTCGCCTTAATCCACTCCGCTTTAATCACCGCGCGGTCCTGTACCTGGTGCGTCTGATAGGCGTCGGAAATCAACTCGGTCAGGTTACGGTAACCCTGGGCATTTTGTGACAGCACCGTCATCCGGAACGGCGCCGCCGCATCGGCCGGGTTCTCCACCCACAGGTCTGCCCCTAGCAAGGGCTTGATGCCCGCACCCAGCGCCGCATTGTAGAACTTGATCAGCCCGAAAAAGTTGGTGATGTCGGTAATCGCTACCGCCGGCATCCCCTGCTTGAGCGCAGCCTGCACCAACGCCTTGGGGCGAATCAGGCCGTCGACCAGTGAATATTCGGTATGAACTCTGAGATGTACAAATTGAGCGGGCACGCTGGGCTTTCTCCTTCTTGACCGGCCACCATGGTACTACTTGAAGCGGCCGGTTGGCAGGTACTGATGAGGGGAATTGTGTATTCAGGTTGAACGGTTTGTGGTGAGTATGGCCCTAACTGGCGCATAGCTGCGCCGGTGCGCGGCTATGACGCCGTGGGCCTTCAAAGCCGCCAAATGAACCGGCGTCGGGTAGCCTTTATGGCGGGCGAAGCCATACTCTGGGTAGCGCTGGTCGAGCTCGACCATTTCGGCATCCCGCTGGACTTTGGCGAGAATGGACGCCGCACCGATGGCAGGGATCAGGCTGTCGCCTTTGACGATGGCTTCCGCCGGGCAAGGCAGGCCTTTGGGCAGCTTGTTGCCATCGATCTGGCAGAATTCGGGTACCACCGATAGTCCAGCGACCGCCCTACTCATGGCCAGTAGACTCGCCTGTAAAATATTCAGTTCGTCAATTTCCGCGACACTGGCGCGGGCGATACACCAGCTCAGGGCCCGGGCTTTGATCTCTTCACTGAGCTGCTCCCGGCGTTTTGCCGTGAGCGCTTTGGAATCGGTGAGGCCTGCAATGGGTTTTTTCGGGTCCAGTATGACGGCGGCGGCTACGACATCGCCCGCCAGCGGCCCGCGTCCGACTTCATCGACACCCGCCACAAGGTCGGTAGCGCTCTGAAAAACCAGGCCTTGCTGTGTCATTCGGGTGAGAGCCCGGCGACGGCCAGCACCGCTTCGGCTGCCTGCTCATCGGCGCCTCGCGCCAATTGACGGTGCAGGAAACTGGAGCGCTGTTCAAACTGGTCTCGGTAGTCGGCGTCGGTGAGAATTTTTACAAGATCGGTTGCCAGGCGTTCAGGCGTCGCATCGTCCTGCAGCCTTTCCGGCACCCAGTCGCTCTGGGTCAGTATGTTGGGCAATGAGACCCAGCGTGTGGTCGCCATGGCACGCATTATCCGAAACGTAAGCGCCGTTAACCGGTAGGAAACCACCATGGGGCGTTTCAGCAGCATGGCTTCCAGCGCCGCCGTGCCGGAGGCCAACAAGACGCCGTCACTGGCGATCATGACATCGGTCGACTGACCCGCATAGAGCTGGATGTGCAGCCCATTGCCGTGCTGACGCACGGCCGCTTCAATCTGCTCCCGGCGAAACTCATTGGCCGCCGGTATGAGCACCGTGAGCGGGCCCAGCGATTTCTGGGCCAGAGTAGCCGCTTGCAGAAACAGCGGCGCCAAGCGCCCAACCTCACTGCCCCGGCTGCCCGGCAACACCGCCAGACACAGACCCTGCTCCGGAACACCCAGGCGTTGCCTCGCTGCCGACCGGTCGGGCTCCATCGGCAGCTGATCCGCCAAAGTATGGCCAACAAAGGTAACCGGCACCTGATGCTCTCGGTAAAAATCGGCTTCAAAAGGCAGCAAGGTCAGCATGTGATCAACACTGCGGCGGATTTTCTTGATGCGGCCCTGCCGCCAGGCCCAGACTGAAGGCGAAACGTAATGAACAGCCTTGATGCCGGCATCCCGCAACTGGCGCTCAAGTCCCAGGTTAAAATCGGGGGCATCAATGCCGATGAAGACGTCCGGTTGCCAGTGTATGCACCATTCCCGGTAAGCGGCCCGTATTCGGAACAATTCGCGCAGCCGGCCTACGACTTCAGTCAGCCCCATCACCGAGAGCCGTTCCATTGAAACGCGGCTGTCCAGCCCTTGGGCAATCATGCGCTCACCGCCGATACCCCCAAATTCAATATCAGGGTGGCGCGCGCGCAACGCGCGCATCAGACCGGCACCGAGAATATCGCCGCTGGCTTCACCGGCCAGCACGGCCACGCGCAAAGGCCGGGACATCAGCGCACAATACCCCGGCTAGCGGTTTCTATACTGCGCACGAACAACGCCACTTCCGGAAACTGCTCGGCAACCGGCGCCAGCTCAGCCAGTGCGGCCTTGGTGGTCTTGCTCTGGCGATAAACGGTTTTGTAAGCATTGCGCAGCGCTTTGATCGCCTCCGCAGAAAAGCCACGCCGACGCAGCCCTTCGGTGTTCATGCCATGGGGCGCAGCCGGATAACCCTGCACGGTCACAAAAGCCGGAACGTCTTTAAGCACCGTGGAACCGGCACCAATAAACGTATGCTCACCAATAGAGACAAATTGATGAACACCGGAATGCCCACCGACGATCGCGTAATCACCTACCTTTACGTGACCCGCCAAACCCGCAGAGTTGGCGAGAATCACATGATCTCCGACTATGACGTCATGGGCGACGTGAGTATAAGCCATCAACAGGCAATGGTTTCCTACTCGGGTCTCTCCCTTATCCTGAATGGTGCCGCGATGCAGAGTGGCACCTTCACGAATGGTGTTGTGATCACCGATGATCAGCCGAGTAGGCTCACCCTTGTATTTGAGGTCCTGACACGCCTCACCCACGCTGGCAAACTGGAAGATTTTATTGTGTCGTCCAATAGTCGTTGGTCCGTTGATGACCACATGCGGACCAATCCAGCAACCTTCGCCTATCTCAACATCCGGGCCAATAACGGTGAACGGGCCAATACTGGCTCCATCAGCAATGCGTGCTTTTTGATCGACCAGTGCAGTAGGGTGAATCACGACGTTGCCTTCCGCTCAGCACACACAATATCGGCAGTGGCCGCTAACTGACCGCCCACTTCCGCCCGACAGTTGAACTTAAAAATACCGCGACGTTCAGACACCAGCGTACTGAACAGATCCAGCCGGTCGCCGGGCACAACCTGCCGCTTGAATTTAACGTTATCGAGCCCGGCAAACAAATACAGATACCCTTCACTCGGACGGTTACCGGATGTCGCAAACCCCAGAATAGCCGAAACCTGAGCCATAGCCTCACACATCAGCACACCCGGAAAGATGGACTGTCCCGGGAAGTGTCCGTTGAATAACTCTTCATTGCCCGTGACATTCTTGAACCCGGCAATGGCTTCACCCGGGGTCAGTTCGGTAATGCGGTCAACCAGCAAGAACGGGTACCGGTGCGGCAAAAATTGCTTAATGGCTTCATGATCCAGGGGCAGTTCAATGCTCATTCCGAGTCCTCAGATTCCGGAGCGACGGGCTGCGTTGCCAGCGCCTTCTCCAATGACTTCAATCGTTGTTCATACTGGTCTAACTGGCGCAGGCGCGCAACGGTACGACGCCATTCCCGACTGGCCTGCGCTGGCCAGCCCGAGGAATAGACGCCGGCCTCTTTAATGCTTTTGGTCACCATGGCCTGGCCGGTAAAATGCGTGCCGTCGGCAATGTCAATATGGCCTGCAAACCCGGCCTGGCCACCGACGGTACAACCAGCACCCAGCGTGGTACTGCCAGCAATGCCCACTTGCCCGGCCAGTGCTGTCGCCTTGCCGATCACAACGTTGTGTGCAACCTGAACCAGGTTGTCGATAATGACATCGTCTTCAATGCAAGTATCATCAATGGCTCCCCGATCGATGGTCACATTGGCACCGATATCGACCCGATTGCCAATGCGCACCTTACCCAACTGGGCAATGCGCTGCCACTGACCCTGGTCGGGTGCAAACCCGAAGCCATCCGAGCCGATGACCGTTCCTGGTTGAACCCGGCAATCATCGCCCATCACCACTCCGTGACACAGCGTAACGTTCGCCATAATCCGGGTGTTCCGGCCAATCCGAACACCGGCATCGAGTACCGCCCCCGCACCGATCTGACTGCCTTCGCCTATGCTCACGCCAGAGCCGATGATCGCACCGGGGCCAATGGTTACCCCTGCGCCTATCACCGCATCCTCAGCCACCACAGCATTGACGTCTATATGGCCGGTCGGTGCCGGCTCGCGGCTGAAGTAGTGGGATACACGGGCATAGCTAAGGTAAGGGTCGGCCACCAAAATCAGGGCAGCCGCTCCCGGAGCCTGCTCGGCCATATCCGGTTTCAGAACGATGGCCGTGGCCTGGCTGTCTGGCAGCTCTGCCAGATACTGCAGGGATGCCAGGAACGTCAGGCTCCCGGACTGGGCCTTATCCAGAGCAGATACTCGCTCCAGAGGCATATCCCAGGCCTGTTCATTGCCGCCCAGCTGCGCATCGAGCTGGTCAGCCAACTGTCGGGCTGTGATCATCCGTATGACTCGTCAGCTTGTTATTGCGCCTGGTACAGCGCATTGAATTCTTCCAGCACCGCTTCGGTAATATCGAGCGAATTACGATGATAGACCACGGCGCCTTTGTCCAGGATCACGTCGTATTCCTGGCCGTCAACGGCGGCTTCTATCGCCTGGGCCATCATTGGCTGATACCGTTCGATAAAAGCATTGCGACGCTCGCCCTGCACTTGCTGCAGCTGTCGCACCAGTTGGTCGCGCTGGCGTGCTCGCTGCTGCAGTTCGTTTTCGAGTTCCGACAACTCATCTTCGGTCATGATGTCGGCATCGGTCCGGGCCCGGCTCTGCAATTGCTGGATCGCCTGCCCCAGCGTTTGCACTTGCTGTTCTTCCTGTTCGAACTCGCGTTTTAAATCGGCCGTTGCATCCTGGGCGGCATCGCTGTTGAACAGCACATAATTCTGGTCCAGCAGAGCCACTTCCGTCGCCTGAACAGAGGCGGTCATGCCAATGGCAATCAGTGCGAAGGCTATTCGGCTCAGCCAGCCAGGTTCAAGTGACCGACCAGTCGCTTTGGTCCGGGCAATGCGTTGTGCTGAAGTCTTCATACTCTCTCCTTCGGTTCGAGTGGTGCAATACCAACCTGCCAATCACGCAGCAGGTCATTGTAGTGTGAACGGCCAGTCCTAGTTAGTGGGCTCAACCGCTTGCCTTTTCAACCAGCCTGACCTCAGTAACCGATGCCAATGGTAAAGGCGAAGTTCTTTTCCAGATCCCCATCGCGCGCATTCAGCGGCCAGGCGTAACTGAAACTCAACGGTGCAATCGGCGTGATCCAGGTAATATCAACCCCCGCCGCGTATCGCAGGTCGGACAAGTCCACACCATTGGTGCAGTTTGCATTGCCGGCTCGACATTCATCGGAATAGACATTGCCACCGTCAATAAACAGCGACGCTCTGAAGGCATCCTGGTTCTGTACAAACGGCATGGGTATCAGCAACTCGGCGCCGTACTCGATCTTAATGTTTCCACCAATGGGCGATGGGTCGTCCAGCGGATCACTATTCCCATCCAGATTGGGCGTGCTCAGCGGCCCCAACGACCCATACTGATAACCACGGACCGACCGGACACCTCCGGAATAAAAATGCTTGTAAAAGGGCAGCCGGTCAGCATCGCCATAACCGCTGCCATAGCCAACGTCCGAGTGTAGACGAATACTGTACTGATCGTTGACCGGAAAGTACTGCTCTGCACTGCCTGTCAAACGATAGTAAGTCAGATCACCCAGTGGCGTGGCTACTTCACCCGACAAGGTCAGTTGGCGACCCCGATTGGCCTTGAAGGTGCCGTTCAGGCTGTTGAGGTTCCAGGTCAGACGGGTATCGATGATTTCATAGTCAGTGCCGTTGTTGTCGCGGAAATCCGTCATTTCCTGGGGGGCACTATCACTGAGAAACAATTCATCCTGGCTGTAGCCAACACCGTAGGTAATTCGCTGATTTTCAGACAGCGGGTAGCCCAGTCGCAACCGGCCAC
This sequence comes from Saccharospirillum alexandrii, assembly GCF_004000275.1. Taxonomy (GTDB): domain Bacteria; phylum Pseudomonadota; class Gammaproteobacteria; order Pseudomonadales; family Natronospirillaceae; genus Saccharospirillum; species Saccharospirillum alexandrii. The sequence continues at coordinate 56,107 of NZ_RCIP01000001.1, read as the reverse complement.
CGGCGGTATTGGTCGCATAGGTTCTGAAGGTTTGTTCACTGAAATCGGTACGGCGGTAATACAGGTCAATACCGCGACTGACCCCGTAAATTGTGAAATACGGGTCTTCGAACGACAGATTGTAGTTTTGCTCGGCGTTGTTCACCGTTACCGAGGCTGAAAAATCGTAGCCTTTACCCTGAAAGTTCTTTTGCTCAACCTTGGCTTCGGTAAAAAAGCCGCTCTGATCCGAGTAACCGATGGAACCGGTTATCTGACTGTTGGTGGTTTCTTCAACGGTCACGATCAGATCGACCAGGTCATCCCGGCCTTCGATGCGCTGGGTCCGAATATCGACCTGGCTGAAATAACCCAGCCGCTCCAGGCGCTGGCGCGACCGCCGAATGTTACTGTTGATGACCAGTGCCCGTTCTAGTTGCCGCATTTCACGGCGGATGACTTCGTCATTGGTTTCCGAGTTGCCTCGAATCTCAATTCGATTCACATACACAGGTTTGCCTGGAATGACGCTGAGTGTGACATCCACGGCTCGGGCATCCCGATCGGGATCGAGTTCGCTGTTGACCTCGGCGAAGGCATAGCCCTGATCTCCGAGCACATCGTTCATTCGTGACGACAGATCGCTGATCACAACGCGGGAATAGACATCCCCTTCCCGGACGTCGATCAGCGCTTCAAGCTCATCACCCAAGTCGACCAGATCGCCGGTCAGCGACAGCCCCGACACCCGGTAGGGCTCACCTTCAAACACGTTAAGCACCAGGGTGATGTCGGCTTTGTTGTCCGAGATTGAAACCTGGTGGGACTCCAGCCGGAAATCCAGGTAACCCCGATCAAGATAGTAATCTTCCAGGCGCGCCAGATCGCCCGTCAGTTGGGCTTGTCCAAAGCGATTTCGGCGTGCAATAAACTGAAACGGGTATCGCTTGCTGGTTTCACGCAAACGCAGTGCTGCCTGCAACTCGTCGTCGGTGAAGACCGAGTTACCAGTAATTTCGATGTGGTTGATCTTCGCCACCGGCCCTTCGCTGATGACCAGTTCAACGTCGACCCGGTTCAGCGACAGCGGCGTCACCTCTGGCACTACCGTGGCGTTATAACGGCCCTGAATGCTGTACTGGCGCTCCAACTCCAGCTCAATGCCCTCAAGCAGTGACTGGTTGAAAATCTCACCTTCTTCCAATCCGACGTTCGACATGACGCGCTCCAGCGTCTCAGTCGGAATCACCTTGTTGCCGGAAAAATCGACACTGTTGATCGCCGGGCGTTCAGTCACTTCAAAGACCAGTGTGCCGCCATCGCGCAGCACCTGCACATCACTGAAATAGCCGGTGCTGTAAACCGCACGTAACCAGTCGTNCGTCGGCAGCGTCAGAATCAACCTGATCGCCTTCCTGAATGGGTAGCGCCTGCAAGACCGACCCCAGCGATACCCGCTGCAGGCCGTTGACGGTCAGGGCATCAACCCGAAACGGTTCCGCCATGGCACCTGCACTGAACATCAGCGCCAGGGCTGCCGCGACAACAAATCTCATAGTTACTCCTGTTCGTTAAAATCGGGACTGTCGGGGCAGCAGCCGGGACAGGCACGTCGACCGATCACTGACCGTTATAACCGGCCGATATCATTTACAAACGCCAATACCATCAGCCCGACAATCAGCATCAGGCCAATTTGAGACCCTATCACCTGCAAACGTTCCGACAGGGGCTTGCCACGCATCCATTCGACCGCATACATCACGATATGCCCGCCATCCAAAATCGGGATGGGTAATAGATTGACCACCCCGAGACTGATGCTGATGAACGCCAGAAAGCGAATGAAGCTTTCGGCGCCGCCCTGAACCGAATCACCGGCCATCTGCGCCATGGAAATGGGACCGCCAATTTGCTCAACCGACACCAGGCCCGTCACCATCTTGCCCAGCATGGCAAAGCTGAGCCCGACCATTTCAGCGGTGTCCTGCAAGCCGAGCCAGATGCCGGTCCATGGCCATTCGCGCTGGACGATAATCTGTTCTTCCGGCCAGGGGGTGGGCGCGGCGATAGCGCCGATGTAGCCCTGGCTTTGGCCTTCAACGTCACGCTCAGCGGGTGTGACTGTCAGTGTTTGCCGGGCCTGATCACGCTCCAACACCACGGACAAGGGTCGGCCGCCATTGGGCTGAATAATAGCGACCCAGTCCACCCAATTTTCAATCATTTGACCATTGACCGAAATAATCCGGTCTCCGCCCTGCAAACCAGCAGCCTCCGCCGCTCCACCCGGAACCACCTGACCAATCATTGCTGGCGTTTCAGGGCGACTGGGATACAGCCCCAGGCTGGCCATGGGATTGGGTTCGCTGTCGCGGGCCATCCACTGACTAATCGGCACCGCCAGCTCTTGCAGTTGCCCGTCCCGGCGCACGGTCAGCTCAATGGTGCCACTGTCGCCGACACGCCGGGCCAGCGCGAGATTGATATCGGTCCAGTTGTCAACGTTACGACCATCAACCTGCTCAATAACGTCACCACGCTGCACACCGGCTTCCGCCGCAGGTGTTTGCGCCGGCGGTGTATCGGCCCAGGGGGCAAGCCCCTGGACACCAATACTGTACAACAGAGCAAAGGCAAGAATGGCGAACAAAAAGTTGGCGATGGGCCCGGCCGATGCGACGGCAATGCGCTGAGCTGGCGTCTTACGGGTAAAAGCCTGGTCGAGTTCGGCGTCATCTACCGGACCTTCCCGCTCATCAAGCATTTTCACGTAGCCACCCAGCGGAATCCAGGCGATCACAAATTCGGTGCCATGGCGGTCGTACCAGCGGTACAACGGCTGACCAAACCCCACCGAGAAACGTAATACCCGAATGCCATTGCGACGGGCCACCCAGAAATGGCCGTATTCATGCACGGTCACCAGAATACCCAAAGCCACCAGAATACCGAGAATATTGGTCAGAATCGCCATCATGTTCGTGCCTCTATCGCGGCCTTCGCCAGTGTTCTGGCGCGCGCGTCAATACCCAGCAATTGCTCAACCGACTCCGCGGGTTCGTGAGCCAGTTGGTTGAGCACCTGTTCATTAATGTGGGCGATTTGGGGAAATGACAGGCGCCGTTGCAAGAAGGCTTCAACGCTGATTTCATTGGCCGCATTCAACACCGCCGGGCAGGTTCCGCCAACGGCGATGGCCTCTTCAGCCAGGCGCAGGCAGGGAAACCGGGCCCGGTCGGGCTGATCAAAACTAAGCCCCAGCTGGGCCGTAAACTCAAGGGCGGCACTGCCACTGTCTATACGATCCGGATAGGCCAGTCCGAACGCGATGGGGGTGCGCATGTCAGGCGAACCCAGTTGCGCGATCACCGAGCCGTCGATGTAACGCACCATGGAGTGAATGACACTCTGTGGGTGCACCACGACCTCAACATCAGCCGGTTGCAAATCGAACAGCCAGCACGCTTCGATCAGTTCCAGCCCCTTGTTCATCAGGGTGGCGGAATCGACCGAGATTTTCTGTCCCATGGACCAGTTTGGATGTGCCACCGCCTGCTCGGGCGTCACCTGCTCCAGCTGCCCGGCGGTAAAGTTCAAAAAGGGGCCACCGGAGGCCGTCAGCAAAACGGATGCAACCCCCTGACGCCGGTGCTCACCGGGCATGCATTGGAAAATGGCATTGTGTTCGCTATCGATGGGCAGTAATTCGGCACCGGACCGCTTCACCGCCGACATCAGCAGGTCACCCGCTACCACCAGGCTCTCTTTATTGGCCAGCAGCAATCGCTTGCCCGCCCGAGCTGCCGCCAGTGAGGACAACAAACCGGCAGAACCGACAATGGCTGCCATCACCACCTGGACATCCGGATGCTCGGCCATGGCTTCCAGTGCGGTAGTACCGACCAGTATTTCAGTACTGGTATCAGACAGACGATCCATCAGCGCCCGTTGGCCATTAATATCAGCCACCACGGCATAACGTGGCCGGTGCTGTTCAATCTGGCGGGCCAGTAATTCAATGTTGCGGTGACCGGACAACGCAAAGACCCCAAATCGATCCGGGTGGCGGGCGATAACATCCAGGGTATTGCAGCCAACGGACCCGGTGGATCCAAGCACGGTCACCCATTGGCGGGGCGCGGAGGTGGGTTCTGAAACGCCGATTGAGGTGGTCATAGCTAGAGGATCACCGCCAGCAAGAGCACGCAAAACATCGGCGTGGCAGCACAAAGACTGTCGATCCGGTCCAGAATGCCACCATGCCCCGGCAACAGGCCAGAACTGTCTTTGACGCCCCGGTAGCGTTTAAGCAGGCTTTCGAACAGATCACCCAAAACGGATATGGCTACCACCAGCGCGCTGATGATCAATAACAGCAACCATTGCACCGGTGTCAGGCCGGGCAGAAAGATAATCGCCATTGCGGCGGACAGAACGACCGATGTAGCCATGCCGCCGTAGACGCCGGCCCAGGTTTTACCCGGACTTACCGAGGGCGCCAGTTTGCGATTGCCGAACGCCTTGCCGGCAAAATAAGCACCGATGTCTGCACCCCAGACCAGCAGCATCAGCCAGGTCAGCACCAGATTGGCGTTCGGCTGACCTTTCAGCACATTCAACCCAAGCCAGAGCGGCAGCAACACCGGCAACGCCATCAAAAGACGTACCCACCGGTGCTGAATCCAGCTCTGGCTGGCTGGGTAGCGCACCACCATGACCAGCGCAAACAGCCACCACAGCAGCGACCATAACGTCAATTGCAACCAGGTCAGGGTGGTTCGGGTCTGCAGCCACCATAGCAAGCCAAGCGCTGCCGCCGTAAGTGCCGCCATGCCTAGGCGGGTGGTCAACCGCTGAAAACCGGCCAGATTGGCCCATTCCCAGGCCCCCAAAACAACAATGGCGCCAATGAAGGCGGCAAATCCGGTCTCCGGCAGCCAGTAAATGCAGGCCAGCATCAGCGGGGCCAGTACCAGCGCGGTCAACACGCGTGTGATCAGCATAATCAGGAAGTCACTCTTTGTTCCAGTTGCTCGTCAGTTCGGCCAAACCGGCGCACCCGACCGGCGAAACTGGCGAAGGCTCGCTGCAACGATTTTTTGTTGAAATCCGGCCAGAACTCATCGGTGAAATAGAATTCGGTATAGGCGAACTGCCAGAGCAGGAAGTTTGAGATGCGCTGCTCGCCAGCCGTTCGAATGCACAGATCCGGCGGTGGCAAATCACCCAGTGCGACCCGGGCCTGCATGGCCGCTTCGGTCACGTCATCCGGCGTCAGCCTGCCACAGGCCACATCACGGGCCAGACTTCTGGCGGCCTGGGTAATGTCCCAGTGCCCGCCATAATTGGCCGCAATCACCAGCGTCATGCCGGTGTTATTGACGGTCAGTGCCTCCGAGCGCGCAATGGCCGCCTGAATGGCCGCGCTGAAGCCGGTCTTGTCGCCAATGATGCGTAATTTCAAATTATTCTCGTGCAGCTTCTTTACTTCACGGTTCAACGCCATCAGGAACAACTCCATCAGGGCGTTTACCTCGTCTCGGGGGCGGCGCCAGTTCTCGGAACTGAAGGCGTACAGCGTCAACACCTCGACCCCCGCCCTGGCGCTGTGCTCAACGACGGTTCTCACCGCCTTGGCACCAGCTTTATGCCCTGAAATACCGCCCAGCAATCGTTTTTTTGCCCAGCGATTGTTTCCATCCATGATAATGGCCACATGGCGAGGAACAGAACTGTCTCCTGCTGAGTGTGCTGTGGTCATAATTGTCCTTTACTGAATCAGGGCGGCGTTTGCGGATGTCGATTCGCGAGCAACCATCCTGAATCTGGCTGTTCATTTCAGCGGCGACGGCACTCTCTTATTGTTTGTGCTACGCCGTCCCTACAAAAAACAAAGGCAACATGGGGGTCCCATGCTGCCTGAGTCAAGGTCCCGTAACGGTATTAAACCGTCATCAGTTCCTTTTCCTTGCTGGCCAGGTGCGCCTCGACCTGAGCGGTCGCGGCATCGGTCAGCTTCTGGATCTCATCTTCGGCGCCGCGGCCTTCATCTTCGGACAGTTCTTTCTCTTTAACCAGTTCCTTGATGGTGGCGTTGGCATCGCGGCGACCACTGCGGATCGACACGCGTGCTTTCTCGGCTTCAGCGCGGGCGACCTTGATCATGTCCTTGCGCGACTCTTCCGTCAGCGCCGGCATGACCACGCGAATTTTGTCGCCGGACGTCGCCGGGTTCAGCCCCAGATCGGCCTTCATGATGCCACGTTCGATTTCCGGCACCAGATTTTTCTCCCAGGGCACAATCGCCAGGGTACGGCCATCTTCAACGTTGATGTTCGCCACCTGCTTCAGTTGGGTGGGCGTACCGTAGTAGTTGACCATGACGCTGTCGAGAATGGCAGGGTTGGCGCGGCCGGTGCGAATCTTGTTGAAGCCGTCATCCAGTGCGCCAATCGCCCTGCGGTTGTGCGCCTCAACTTCTTTCTTAATGTCTTCGATCATGCAGTTATATCCTCTACCATCAGCGTTCCTTCATTACCGCCTACCATCAGCGATATCAACGCTCCCGGTTTGTTCATATTAAAGACCCGGACCGGCATTTTATGGTCCCGCACCAGACAAACAGCGGTCAAATCCATCACACCCAACTGTTTCTCCAGTGCCTCGTCATACGTCAGACGGTCATATTTTACCGCATCCGGATTGGTTCGGGGATCATCATTATACACGCCGTCGACGTTCGTTGCCTTGAGTACCAGATCTGCTTCGATTTCGATGCCTCGCAGGCAGGCGGCCGAGTCGGTGGTGAAGAAGGGGTTGCCCGTGCCAGCGGCAAAAATAACGACATCTCCCTGGGTCAGATAGCGAATGGCGCTGCGCCGGTCGTAGTGCTCTACAATACCGGACATGGGAATGGCCGACATCACCCGGCTGCGAATGTTGGAGCGCTCCAGTGCATCCCGCATGGCCAGAGCATTCATAACCGTCGCCAGCATACCCATATGGTCGCCGGTTACCCGGTCCAACCCGGCTTCATTAAGGGCCTTGCCGCGAAACAGATTGCCACCGCCGATCACCAGCCCTACCTGCACCCCAATACCCACCAGCTGACCGATCTCCAATGCCATTCGGTCCAGCACTTTGGGGTCAATCCCGAAGCCCTGTTCGCCGGACAGCGCTTCACCACTGAGTTTGAGTAGAATGCGCTTATGGCGCGGGTGGGGGTCTTTCGTGGGCATGGTCATCTCCTAAACTGGGTCGCTGGTATCGGCTACCGGGGGACGTTAACTCCGCGCCGCTACTGTGCGACGCGAGCGTCGCCGGTGCAAGCGGGATTCGCGTAAACAGACCCGACAGGGAGCCCTGGGTTACGCGCTGTCGGCACAGGCTTGACGTGCAGACAAAAAAAAGGGCAGTCAGACTGCCCTTTTTAGAAACACTTGATCAGTTGCCTTTGGCAGCAGCAGCGACTTCAGCGGCGAAGTCGACTTCTTCACGCTCAATGCCCTCACCCACTTCCAGACGCAGGAAGTTGAGAATTTCGGCACCCGCGTTCTTCGCCAGGGTTCCGACCTTGGTGTCCGGATCCTTAACAAAGGGCTGTTCCAGCAAAGAAATTTCAGCAACAAACTTCTTCAGGCGGCCCTGAACCATCTTCTCGATGATTTCAGCTGGCTTGCCGGAGTTCTCGGCCTGGGCGGAAACCACTTCTTTCTCGCGGTCCAGAACTTCCTGAGGTACCTGATCGGCCGAAACGAACTGCGGGTTGATCGCAGCAACATGCATGGCCACATCACGACCCAGCTCTTCATTGCCACCGTTCATTTCAACGGCTACGCCAATACGGCCACCGTGAACATAGGTTGCAACGGTTTTGCCTTCGCCACCGAGCAGTACTACACGGCGCACGGAGATGTTCTCACCGATCTTCTGCACCAGGGCTTCACGTGCAGATTCCAGTTCACCGGCCATCAGTGCTTCAACATCGCTTTGCTGGTCGGCAAAGGCTTTGTCGGCGACGGTATTGGCAAAGTCGAGGAAGTTATCGTCACGGGCGACAAAGTCGGTTTCGCTGTTGACTTCCAGCAGCATGGCGCGGCTGTTGTCAGCGGACTGACGAGTCACGATGATGCCTTCGGCAGCCGTACGGCCTGCTTTCTTGGCCGCCTTAAGACCAGATTCCTTGCGCATGGTGTCGATGGCTGCTTCGATATCGCCGTTCGACTCAACCAGGGCCTTTTTGCACTCCATCATGCCAAGACCGGTACGCTCACGCAGTTCTTTTACCAGGGCTGCTGTGATGTTAGCCATAGTGTATTCCTCACTCATTAAATGGATTCGGTTCACTCGCCGGGCGCCTGCGGCACACGAGAGTCCCTACAATTCGTTTCACGACCAGCGACAGGTGCATCGCAATCGGGCGTCTGTATAGCAAAAAGGGGCCTAGGCCCCTTTTTCACTTGCCTGAGCCGTGCGCCGATTACTCGGCTGGGGTGTCTACAACCGCGTCAGCGACTTCAACAAATTCGTCAGCCTGGGTGGCATTGGCCGCCTTGGCTTCCAGAACAGCGTTAGCGACTGAGCTGGCGTAGATTTCGATGGCGCGAATGGCGTCATCGTTACCCGGGATTACAATGTCCACACCGTCGGGGTTGGAGTTACTGTCCACAACGCCGATGACTGGAATGCCCAGCTTGTTGGCTTCCTGGATGGCAATACGTTCGTGGTCTACGTCGATCACGAACAGGGCATCGGGCAAGCCGCCCATGTCCTTGATACCACCGATGGTCCGCTCCAGCTTCTCGATTTCACGCTCACGCATGAGGCGCTCTTTCTTGGTCAGCTTGTCGAAGGTGCCGTCTTTGCTTTCGGCATCCAGATCACGCAGACGCTTGATCGACTGGCGGATGGTCTTGTAGTTGGTCAGCATGCCACCCAACCAGCGGTGTGCCACATAAGGCATGCCGGCACGGGTTGCTTCTTCACGAATGATGTTGCTGGCAGAACGCTTGGTACCCACGAACAGTACCTTGTTCTTGGCTGCAGCCAACTCACCGATCTGTACCAGCGCCTTGTTCAGCGCCGGAACGGTATGTTCAAGGTTAATGATGTGAATCTTGTTACGGGCACCAAAGATGTATTTACCCATCTTCGGGTTCCAGTAACGGGTCTGGTGACCGAAGTGAACACCTGCTTTGAGCAGGTCACGCATAGAAACAGTAGCCATAGTATCCTCACTGGTTCGGGTTAAGCCTCCACACACCCCATGATTCAACCCCAGACCAATCTTGGCCAAAGGCACCCGGAATCATGTGCCGGTGCATGTGAGAGTTAATAGACACCGCCCGGATCTCAGTCGACTCAGGCGGCATTCCTTTGAACAGTCCGTCCAAAGCGGCGCGCTTTATACCATAAACGAGGGCTGATTCAAAGTTTTTTGACACCATCCCGAGGCGCTCCAGCCCCGTTAGAAGCACCTCTCAGGGCAGCCCCAGGCAGGTTTGCGGCGGCGGTGCTGCAAGTCGCAGCCAAAAGCTTTAGAATGATGCGCCATTATTCATGTTCGCCTGGGAAACTCATGTCTGTAACCATCAAGACCGCCGAAGAAATCGAAAAAATGCGCGTGGCGGGCCGGCTCGCCGCTGAAGTACTGGAAATGATAGGTGAGCATGTTCAGCCGGGTGTCAGCACCGGGGAACTGGACCGGATCTGCCATCATCACATTGTCGAGGTTCAGGGAGGCATCCCTGCACCGCTCAACTACGGCAACCCGCCCTTTCCCAAATCGATCTGCACCTCGGTCAATCATGTTATCTGTCACGGCATCCCCAGCGATGACAAGATTCTGAAAAAAGGCGACATCGTCAACATCGACGTAACCGTTATCAAAGACGGCTACCACGGCGACACCAGCAAGATGTACTTCGTCGGTGAGCCGCAGCCACACCTGGAGCGCCTGGTGCGCATCACCCAGGAATGCCTGTATAAAGGCATAGAACTGGTGCGGCCCGGCACTCGCCTGGGCGATATCGGCCATGTGATTCAGCAACATGCAGAAGCCAACTATTACTCGATTGTTCGAGAATACTGCGGGCATGGTATCGGCGCTGTTTTTCATGAAGAACCGCAGGTACTGCATTACGGACGCCCCGGCACGGGCATGGAATTAAAGGAAGGCATGACCTTCACCATTGAACCCATGGTCAATGCTGGCAAACCCCAGTCGAAACTGCTCGGTGACCAGTGGACTGTGGTGACTCGCGACCGCAAAGCCTCGGCCCAGTGGGAGCACACCCTGCTGGTAACGGCCACTGGCGTTGAAGTATTGACCCGCCGCCAGGAAGAGTCCTTTTAAACCGGAACAGTACCCAGATCCCTCAAGTGGACCTTTTTGTCAACGCACCGTGATGTCGTCTCTTTAGGATGAGTGCATGAATCTGAACGATTATGCCGATGCTGACCTGATTGATGCAGACAGCCTGACGCAGGTAACGAACGAAGCCCCGCCGATAAAGGCGTTGCGCCAGGCTCTGGATCATCTCTATCAGACGCTGGATCGCCGCTTCCTGCAAGGCGAGCCCATACGCACTCTGGTGTTCGGCCGCACCTGGGCCATGGATCAGATTCTGACAGCCGCCTGGCACCACTTCGACTGGCTTAACGAACAGAACATCGCTCTGGTTGCTGTCGGTGGTTACGGGCGCGGAGAATTGCTGCCCAAATCCGACATTGATTTGCTCTTGCTGTTCGATACCGAAGCAGACATCGACGCCAACGTTGATTCAATACAGGCGTTTCTGACCCTGATGTGGGATTTGAAACTCGATATCGGACACAGTGTCCGTACGCTGGAGGCCTGCCAGGAAGAAGCCAGGGGCGATGTCACCATCACCACCAACCTGATGGAAAGCCGCACCCTCAGCGGCAACCCGACGCTGCGCCAACGCGTTTCCGGGTTGATCAGCCAGGCGCACATCTGGCCCAGCGACGATTTCTACAAAGCCAAGCTGAACGAACAGACCCACCGCCACCAGAAGTACAACGAGACCGAATATAACCTGGAGCCCAACGTCAAAGCCGGACCGGGCGGGCTGCGTGATATCCAGACCATTGCCTGGGTAGCGAAACGGCATTTCGGCGATACCGACCTGGCCGAATTGGTCGAGCGTGGTTTCCTGACCGATGCCGAATACCAGGCCCTGATCGACGGACAGGACTACCTTTGGCGCATTCGCTACGCCCTGCACCATTTCAGCGGGCGCGAAGAAGACCGCCTGTTGTTTGATCTGCAGGAAAAAGTCGCCGAGCAGTTCGGCTACCAGGACCGCGAAGGCCAGTTGGCGGTCGAGCACCTCATGCAGGATTACTTTCGCCAGGTGTTCAAGCTGCGCGCTCTGAACATCATGTTGCTGCAACTGTTCGACGAAGCCATTCTGCACCAGAACGAAGACGACCAGCTGATTCCCATTAACTCCCGGTTTCAGGTCCGTAACGGCTACATAGAGACGCTGAACGAGACGGTGTTCATTCGCACGCCGTCAGCGCTGCTGGAAATCTTCGTGCTCTGTGCACAACGACCGGATACCAAAGGCATTCGCGCTTCAACCATTCGCCAGATTTTCGCCAACCGGCATCGTATCAATGGCAAGTTCCGCCAGGACCTGCGCAACATTACCTTCTTTATGGAGCTGCTGCGCAGCCCGGCCGGCGTATCCACCAACCTGATGCGGATGAACCAGTACGGCATTCTGGGGCGGTATTTGCCCGAGTTCGGGCTGATTGTCGGGCAGATGCAATACGATCTTTTCCATGTCTTCACCGTCGACGCCCATACCCTGCTGACCATTCGTAACCTGCGCCGCTTTCGCCACGCGAACAACACCGTTGAATTCCCCATCGCGACCAAGGTAATTCACCAGTTGCCCAAGGTGGAACTGGCCTACATCGCCGCCCTCTATCACGACATTGGCAAGGGCCGTGGCACCGACCATTCAGTCGAAGGCGCCGAAGAGGTCCGTCGTTTCGCACTGCGCCATCGCATGACGGCCTGGGAGAGTGACCTGGTAGTTTGGCTGGTGCGCAATCACCTGCTGATGTCGATCACCGCCCAGCGGCTCGACATTTCCGACCCGGAAGTGATCAACCACTTCACCCAGCAGGTTCGCGACATTCATCGGCTCAACTACCTGTATGTATTGACCGTTGCCGACATCTACGCCACCAACCCCAACCTCTGGAACAGCTGGCGCGCCTCCCTGCTGAAAAAACTCTACCACGAAGCCATGGCCGCCCTGCGACGCGGGCTGGAAAACCCCATCGACAAGGAAGAGCGCATTCGCGATGTTCAGTCAGCCGCCATGGCCATGCTGCGCGACGATGGCTTTACCGAGGCTGAGATCCTGCAGCTCTGGGACAATCCGGGGGATGACTATTTTCTGCGCGAAAGCCCGGAGAACATCGCCTGGCATACTCGTGCCATCGCTAACCATGGTCTCAATGTGCCCTTGGTACTGATTCGCGAAACCGACGAGCACAGCTTCGCCGGCGCCACCCAGATCTTCATATACGCACCCGACAGACCGCATTTGTTTGCCGACATCGCCGCCTGCCTCGACAGTTGTGAACTGGACATTCAGGACGCACGCATCATGACGTCCTCTGCCTCGGATTTCAGTCTCGATACCTTTATCGTGCTCGATGAAGAGGGCCACAGCATCGGCAATAACCCGGCGCGCCTGCGCGATGTACAACACCGGCTGTTGCTGGCCATTCAAGACCCGGAAGACACCGCCACGCCCAACCGGCGTCTGTCGCGCCGTTTGAAACACTTCAGCATTGCGCCGATCATTACCGTCAGCAACGATCCGGCCAATCACCGCACCGTGGTCGAGGTGATCACCTCAGACCGCCCCGGTCTGCTGGCCGACATTGGCCGGGCCTTTAAACGCCTTGATCTGCGCATGCAAAGCGCCCGCATTTCAACGCTGGGCGAACGGGTGGAAGACGTCTTCTTTGTGGTCGACAACCAAAATGAACCCCTGCACGACTCCCACCGCGTGGCTGAATTGCAGAAACAACTGACCGAGACCATCGACCAGGGACAACACCCATGAATCCGTTAATGGCACGACTGATGCCGTACCCCTTTGAGAAACTCAAACAACTGACGGCCAATATCACACCGGCCAACCTGCCCGAAGTCGCCTGGTCCATCGGCGAACCCAAGCACGCTGCGCCGGAGTTTCTAAGCCCTGTTTTGAACCAGAATCTGGGGGGCTTTTCCCAATACCCGGCCACCAACGGATTGCCGGCATTGCGTGAAGCGATCAGCCAATGGTGCCAGCGCCGCTTTCACTTGCCCGATAACAGTTTAACCGCCGACAAAAACGTATTGCCAGTCACCGGCACCCGTGAAGCGCTGTTCTCGGTGGTACAAGCTTTGTTCGATGCCAGCTCCGCCAAACGCGACGTCTGGATGCCCAACCCCTTCTACCAGATCTACGAAGGCGCCACTTACCTGGCCGGTGGCGAACCGCGCTACCTGCCCTGCCTGGCCGAAACCGGCTATCTGCCCGACTTTAGCGGCCTGACCGACGCCGACTGGGACAACTGCCAGATGCTGTTTCTGTGCACACCGGGCAACCCCTCTGGCCAGCCGTTATCGCTAGAGCAGCTGCAACACCTGATCCGCAAAGCCATCAACCACGATGTGCTGCTGATCAGCGATGAATGCTACAGCGAGCTCTATCGCGATGAAGCAAATCCGCCACCCGGACTGTTACAGGCCGCGGCGGCCATGGGCCATACCGACTATCGCAACTGCCTGGTGTTTCACAGCCTGAGCAAGCGCAGCAACCTGCCTGGCTTGCGCAGCGGCTTCGTCGCTGGCGATGCGCAGCTAATTGCCGAGTTCCTGCGCTACCGCACCTACCATGGCTGTGCCATGCCAATACCGCACCAGCAGGTATCCATCGCCGCCTGGCAGGATGAACACCACGTTGCCGCCAATCGCGCGCTCTACAACCAGAAGTACCAGGCGCTGCACGACATCCTGTCCGACAAGATGCCGGTGCGCATTCCCGAGGCCAGCTTTTACCTCTGGCCCAACCTGGAGCGCGACGACACCGAGATTGCCTGTGAGTGGCTGGAAAAAGCCAACATCCGGGTCTTGCCGGGTCAGTACCTGTGCCGGACCATCGACGGCGTCACCCCGGGGTATGGGCACGTTCGCATTGCCCTGGTCGCCGAACTGGACGCCTGTATCGACGCCGCCGAACGCCTGCGCCGCCTGCTCTAAGCGGCCTACTGTGAATAACGGGCAACCCCCTTCCAAGAGAGGAAACCGAACCACCATGATCCGTATTTACGGCATTCGCAATTGCGACACCATCAAGAAGACACTGGCCTGGTTTGCAGACCAGCAGGTCGACATAGAATTCATCGACTACAAGAAAACCCCACCAGACGAGGCACTGGTGCGCACCTGGCTGACACAACTCGACTGGGAACAACTGATCAACAAACGCGGTACCAGCTGGCGCAAACTGCCTCAAGAACAGCGCGACGCCCTTACTGAAGCCGGGGCCATCGAACAGATGATCGCCAACCCGTCTTTGATCAAACGGCCACTGGTCGAGTATCAGGGCGCTGTGAGTGTTGGTTTCGATGAAGCGCACTTCGCACGCTTGGCAGCGCAGGTTCGCTAACACTTTTTTAAACGCTAAAACGACATTAAGAGGACAACCCATGAGCTATTTTGCAGTGGCGATCGGCACCGCCACCCGAAACAAAGACGGCAAGATCATTGAAGCCTGGTACCCCCAGCCGATTCTGGCCCCGTCCGACGACCTGATCACCACGCTCAGCCAGGTCGCCAAGCTCAATGGTGGCAATGAAGCGCTGGTGGTCGAGAACGCCCTGATGAGCCCCCTGGCCGATGGCTTCGACAAAGCCGGCTACCGCGAAAGCGCCCAGTTCTGCCGCGCTGCAGAAAGCAGCCGCCAGACCCTGGTTCTGACCGTACTGGAAACCGACGCCGCACCGGTGTCTGTCGCCGAAGGCTATCTGAAGCTGCATTTGCTGTCGCACCGCCTGGTCAAACCCCACGGCTGCTCACTGGACGGCTTGTTCGGCCTGCTGCACAACATCGCCTGGACCAACGAAGGCCCGATCGACCTGCCAGAACTCGCCGACCGTCAAATGGAAGCCCGGCTGGCGGGCCGCACCCTGGATGTGAAGTGCGTCGACAAGTTCCCGAAAATGACCAACTACGTCGTGCCCAAAGGCATTCGCATTGCCGATACCAGCCGGGTTCGGCTTGGCGCCCACATCGGTGAAGGCACCACCGTCATGCACGAAGGCTTTGTGAACTTCAATGCTGGAACCGAAGCGGTATCCATGGTCGAAGGGCGCATTACCGCCGGCGTTATGGTCGGCGACGGTTCTGACGTCGGGGGCGGGTCATCGATCATGGGCACCCTGTCAGGCGGCGGTAAAGTCGTGATTTCCCTGGGCAAGAACTGCCTGCTCGGCGCGAACTCCGGTATCGGCATCCCGCTGGGTGATCGCTGCACCGTTGAAGCTGGCCTGTATGTCACCGCTGGCACCAAGGTGGCCATGCTCGACAACAAGAAACAGCTGGTCAAAACGGTTAAAGCGCGGGAACTGGCGGGTCAGTCAGATTTACTGTTCTGGCGTAATGCCGAAACCGGTCGGGTAGAATGCCTGTCGAACAAAACGGCGATTGAATTGAACAGCGAGTTGCACAGCAATAATTAACCCTACAGGTTTTGGAGTTCGCCAAAGAGACTAGCGGCGGGTGCCGGGTGTGCCCCTGTGGGGAAGTCCGCAGCAAGGATGCTACGGCCTAGGCTCCATGGATGGATCTACGCCGACCCCACAGGGGCATACCCGGCATCCGGCGCGGACCAATGCCACTCGACCGAACCCGATTGCCGGATCTTGAGTAAACTAGTCGCAGACAAACAGTCTGACCTGATGCTCGGTGAGCAGATCCTGGAAGACTTTGGGGGGTGGGCTGTCGGTGTAGAAGGCATCGGCCTGGGCAATGCTGCCCAGCCGCACCATGGCCTGGCGGCCAAACTTGCTGTGATCGGCTGCCAGTAACACCTGGCGGCTGTGTTCGATAATGGTTTGAGCAACGCGGACTTCCCGGTAATCGTAATCCAGCAAGGAACCGTCATCGTCGATGCCGCTGATACCGATGATGCCGTAATCGAGTTTGAACTGGCGAATGAAATCCAATGTCGACTCACCGACAATGCCACCATCGCGAGCACGCACCTCCCCACTGGCCACAATGACCCGAAAATCTTCCTTGCCACTCATCAGCGTCGCCACGTGCAGATTGTTGGTCACAATTTGCAGACCCTTATGGTGCATCAGGGCATGAGCAATGGTCTCGGTTGTGGTACCAATGTTGATAAACAGGCTGGCATGGTCTGGAATCTGGTCTGCCAGTGTTCGGGCGATGCGCTCCTTGGCAGACTGATTCAGAATTTGCCGGTCAAAATACGGCAGGTTCTCCGTAGAATTAACCGGGCTGGCCCCACCGTGAAACCGCACGATGAACCCGCTGTCTTCCAGTAACGTCAGATCCCGGCGGATCGTCTGGGGCGTTACGCCGAAGTCTTCGACCAGATCGTCAATGGTCGCATGACCGTCTTTTTCGACGCGCCGTACTATGGCGGTCTGTCTTGGATTCAGCGGCTTGTCCAGTCGGGCATCACGTAGTGTCATGCAGGCTTATTGCACCCCCCCGGACATACGGTCTTCCAGGGCATCCACTCGCTCGCTGACAGCGACCAGGCGGCGATTGGCTTCCAGCCTGCCCGCATCGATAGAACGCAGAACCTCATTCAGTTCATCGACTTCGTCTTGCAGCAGTTGCTGGTTCATGGTCGCTGTACCTTGCTCAACCAGCAGGTTTTCCTGTGTCAGCGTCAACGACAGCAAACGCTCTTCCAGACTGGCCGGGTTCAGGTTCTCAAGGCTTGCCTGCAACTCGCCAAAGGCTTCAGACGTCTGGTCCAGTTCAGACTGCAACGCGGCCAGCAACTCCGCCTGGGAACCATTGGCAGCCGCCTGCTCGTCCACCCGGCTGGTCAGCGCTGCGAGCGCCTGCTCACGCGCCTCGATCTGGCTTTGAACGTTGGACTGCAGTTGCGCAATATTCTGCTGATTGGTCTCGATCCACTCGCGGTTACGCTCGTTGGCGACCGCCCAGAGTTTGCGAATTTCGCTCATCTGCATATCGGTTTCAGCCTTGATGGCCCGAAACTGATTGTTGATGGCCGTTTCATTCATCACCACCGATTCATCGGTCTCGGTCATTGAACGCTGCACCGATACGATGCGGTCATCCGCCAGTTGCAGCCGCTCATCAAACATCGCCAGCGTCTGTTGCTGGCTGTAGGCCATTAGCCCAAGACCCGCGCTGATGGCAAACAGCACCAGCACCAGCCCCCACAGCAGCGCTGGCGTGTTACTGCCACCATTGCGCGCTGACGGCTCCGCCCGCCCTCCGGACGCCGTGTTGCGTGGTGTGGACGAAGCGGTCGTCGACTGACGACCGCGGATCTGATCACGGTCTGGTACCATTTTGGGCAGGTCACTGCCCGGCTTGGAGTCCGACATTGAAACAACCTGTGCAATAAATAAGTAGGGTCATTATAGGGACAGCCCCCCGATGAACAAGAGAGGCTCGGTAATTGTGCCCAATCGCATTAAAATAGCCGCCTGGCCGCACTTGAAACCGGCCCCAACCGACCAGATAGTACAGACACGAACGACAACGTGCTAATACACCCATCGAAAAGACAGAGGGAGAACACCATGGCTTTTGAACTGCCAGAACTGCCGTACGCGATCAACGCACTTGAACCCCACATTTCCCAGGAAACCCTGGAATACCACCACGGCAAGCATCACAACACCTATGTGACCAAGCTGAATGGCCTGATCCCGGGCACCGAGTTTGAAGGCAAGAGCCTGGAAGACATCATCAAATCCTCTTCCGGCGGCGTGTTCAACAACTCCGCTCAAATCTGGAACCACACCTTCTACTGGCACAGCCTGAGCCCGAATGGCGGTGGTGCTCCTACTGGCGCCCTGGCTGACGCCATCAATGCCAAATGGGGTTCATTCGAAGCCTTCCAGAAGGAATTCGACGAAAAAGCCGTCAACAACTTCGGTTCAAGCTGGACCTGGCTGGTCAAGAACAGCGATGGCTCACTGGAAATCGTTAACACCAGCAACGCCGGCACCCCCATCACCGAAGGCCAGACGCCAATCATCACCGTCGACTTGTGGGAACATGCCTACTACATCGACTACCGTAACCTGCGCCCCAAATACCTGGAAGCGTTCTGGAAACTGGCAAACTGGGACTTCGCAGCGGAGAACTTCGCCAAGTAAGGCGACGTTCAGAGCACCGTCCTACCCGGCCCGCCTTGCGGGTACGGGCCCTGAAAGGTGGCTTCGGCCACCTTTTTAGTGTCAGGGCTTCCCCAGACAGCCATCAATCCGGTCAATAATCACCAGCAACTGCTGAGTCGATCGCTTCTCAAACTTCAGCGCTTCTTCCGCATAAGGCTTTACCTGAGCCCCGGTGGGCAGCGGCAATTCAGCCTCAATCAACGCTCGCAAACGCTGCAAATAGATCCACTGTAACCACTCCGGCAAGGTTAGTGTATCCACCGCAAACGGCTGAGCACTTGCCAGCGCCTCGGGCGACGGCGGCACATCACTCCAGAAACCCTGCTCTCTCAGCTCCGCTTCCAGTTCGTCCAATAGCGTCGACAATTCAGACAAAAACCTTCCTCCCGTTCCGCAATAATTTGGCGGATTATCAAAAAAAGCGCAGTGTAGACGCCTGATCAGGTGAAGCAAAGCATTGAAGCGTTAACAAACCTGACTTGAATTAAATCCGAAATTGGCAATAAACCAAGTGCTGGCTGCCGGGTTGGCCTGGACGGGGTAGTCCGCAACATGGACTAAAACGCCAGGAGCGTTTTAGCATGAGCGCAGCGAGCCCGAAGGGTGAATCCTAGGGAGGGGATTCATATCATGCGGCCTAGGCTCCACGGAAGGATTCACGCCGACCCCGGCCAGGCCAACCCGGTTGCCAGCACGAACCAATGGCACAAAAGCCCACCAAACGGTTCAACCTCCGGGATTAATAACAAGACTCATATCCGGTACACTGCGCCACCCATGACCGATACCAGAGCCGCTGTATGAGCACCTCAAATACCCAGACCACACCCGGACTTGTTGATTTTCTCGAGCGCAGCGGCGCCCGTTACCGGGCTTTTGATCTGGGCAGTCAGTTGCGTAATCTCAGCAAGGACCAGTTTGCCCGGTTCGACCAGGGACAGCCCTACCCTTACCCGCACCTGAGTCATGCCTGGCTGATCCTGCTGCTGTGGAACCCCGAACAGCGCGAGCAACACAGCATCTGGTTTATGAAACTGCCACTGGACGAACAGGGCGGAATGCCCGCCGCCGTCATGACCGATGTCCTTGACCGGCTGTACCGCTCGCTCGCCACTGCTGATCCCAAAGAGCGCCAGCGCCTGCTGACCGACCACCCCTATCAGTTTACGCCTCCCGACAACAAAATGGCCGCCTTGCACGCCCGCGCCAGCCGTATTCTGGGTGCATCACCCAGCGCCTTTTACGCCGATGCCCAACGGCTGCTGACAAAAACAGGCGCGTCGGAAGACTGGGCCAGCATTGGCCTGCAAGGCCTGTTCGACGTGCTGGAACGGCGCAGCCCGGCCGATGAGCAAGCACTCACCCGGCAGCTGCCCGAGATACCTGACTTCGCACGCCATCAGGTGCTGAACGCCCTCGAACACCACAAACCGGGCGTCGCTCTGACGGAACGCATTATCGAACTGGGGCACCAGCATCAGGACGTCGCCACACGCGTCGCGGCGCTGCGCGCCCTGTCTCAAAGCCCGGCAACAGGCCTGGTAGAAGCTTTCGTCAGCGACTCGCTGAACCACTTTACCGACGAACTGGACGTAGTACTGGCCGTGCTCAGCCGGCATCCGGGTCTGCTGGCCAATACCGACCTGGCGCTGGTGGCACTGGACCGACTGGCCGTATTGGCCGATACAGACGGCTTCAACCGGGTCGTTCAAGGGCTCGCACTGCAACCCGGCTTGTCGGGTCTGATTCTGCAGGCACTGCGCCACCCGCATCGCTCAGACGCGCTGGCCAGCGCCATCGGCCATTTGATCAACAGCACCCGGACCGTACAATGACCGACGCATCCAACAAAAAACCCGCCGATACAAACCCCGGCTCCGGCCACTGTCATTGCGGCCAGACAGAACCCTATCTCAGCTGCTGCGGCCGGTTTCTAGAGGCCGGTGCCTACCCGCGTGATCCGGAGACGCTGATGCGCAGTCGCTTCACCGCCTACCGCCTGCAACGGCTGAATTATCTGATCAGGACCTGGCATCCCGACACTTGCCCGGCGCTGACCGCTGACCACCTTGAAGGCACCGATTGGCAACAGCTACAGGTCATCCGCAGCAAAGCCGGTTTAAAGAAAGGCTGGGTGGAATTCATCGCCCAGTATGTGGATGAGCAAGACAAGCCCGAACAACTGCACGAGATCTCGGAATTCCGCAAAGTGAAAAATCGCTGGGTCTACCATTCAGAACTGCAAAGCTGGCCCGGCGAATAAGCCTGGAGAGTGGTTTTTCAACAGCCACCCGGCCACAATACCCTGCTGTCACAACACCGATTAATCCGCCGACGGAGCCTGATATGAGCTGTTACGACCTGCCCGGATTGTTGCCCTTGGACCAGGCGCTGACGCGGATGCTGAGCCAGTTAACACCCGTAGAGGGCGAAGAAACGCTGGCGATTACCAGGGCGGTCGGTCGTGTAACGGCCCAAGCCGTGTGCGCACAGGTAAACCTGCCTGTGTTTGATAACTCAGCGATGGACGGCTATGGACTGCGACACCAGGATGCCGTAAATGGCAAACCGCTACCGGTTCAGGGAAGGGTATTGGCTGGCGAGACACTGGATGAAGCCTTAAAACCGGGCCATTGCGTGCGCATTATGACCGGCGCCCCCATGCCAGAAGGGTGCGATACCGTGGTGATGCAGGAAAACGCCCGGGTTACGGACCAGGGCATCACCTTCGATCCGCTGCCGGAGCCCGGCGCCAATGTCCGTCTACACGGCACAGACCTGAAAGCCGGTGATGTCGTCCTGCCCGCCGGTCATCGATTACGCCCCATTGATGTGGCGCTTCTTACCAGCATTGGCCTGGCCGATGTGACCGTACGCAGACGCCTTAAAGTCTCTGTCTTTGCCAGTGGCGATGAACTGCAATCGGCGGGCACCACGCTCGCGCCCGGGCAAATATACGATTCCAACCGCCCAGGCCTGCATGCCCTGCTCGACAAACTCGGTGTCGAGGTACTGGATCTCGGCGTCATCCCCGACAATCCCGATGCCCTGCGCCAGGCCTTCAGAACCGCCAATGAATCCTGCGATTTGGTGATCAGCAGTGGTGGCGTCAGCGTGGGCGAAGCCGACTTTACCCGGGACATTCTGGACGAAGAAGGCGACATAGAATTCTGGAAACTTGCGATCAAACCCGGCAAACCCCTGGCTTTTGGCCGCCTAAGCCAAGCCTGGTTTGTCGGCCTGCCGGGCAACCCGGTCTCCTCGCTGGTGACCTTTCATCTGATTGCAGTGCCCGCCCTTCGCTGCCTGATGGGCATGCCCCACCAACCGCTCGCACAACTGAACGCCATCACCCGAGAACCCTTGCATAAAACGCCTGGGCGTATGGATTTTCAGCGTGGATACTGGGATCTGCAGGATGGCACGGTTCAGGTGCGCTGCACCGGCTCCGGCCAGGGCTCACACCAACTGAGTTCCCTGACCGAGGCCAATTGTTATATTGCGCTGGAGCAAGACCGCGGGCCGGTTACACCTGGCGAGACTGTCACGCTCTGGTTGTTTGATGATGTTATGGCCTGACCCATTCTGATTATTGCTAACCAAGTTTTGAAGTTCGCGCAACGCGAGCGACGGATGGCAGGGCTGCTTTTGCGGGGGTATCTGAGGCATGGACTAAAACGCCGGGAGCGTTTTAGCATGAGCTCAGCGAGCCCGGAGGGTGAATCCCAGGGATGGGATTCATATCCCGAAGTTAAGCCTACAGGGCGGTCCGACGTCTCGGTGTATTTACGGCGCCCCCGCAGGAGCAGCCCTGACATCCGTCGCGGGCTCTAGGCGATACAGCCAACCCGAACTCCGAAACGTGTGTATTAAGCCTGTCGGGTAGCCACTGCCCCGGGAAGCCCTTTGTAAACCGCTTGAGCCACCAGCGCTGTTAACACGACTTTGACGCTGTCACCGGGCACATACACGGCCATGACCTGTACCGAACGCAGCCACTCACTGCCCGTCACCAACTTGAAACCAACAATACCAAAGACGTAGAGCACCAGAATCCCGCCCACGAACGCGCCAACACCGGCCGCGATCAGAATCGACTGACGCTGCAGCAGGCGGGCCACATAGCCGGCCACCTGTGCCGCCACCGGAAACCCGATGATAAACCCCGCAGTGGGGCTGGCAAAGACACCCAGTCCACCACGCCCACCCGACAATAAAGGAGCCCCCAGAGCCACAACACCCACAAACAACAGCATCGACAGAAAGCCGCGCCTCGGGCCAAGCATCACCCCGGCCAGCATCACGCCCAGCGTTTGTGCGGTAATGGGAATGCCGGTCACAAAAGGCACAGGCGGAATCAGGCCGAGGGCTGCGACGAGGGCGGCGTACAAGGCCATTTGCACAAGGGCTTGGTCTTTCACTGCTATCTCCTATTGGGGTTGAACCATTGAAACAGGGGTTTCGGGGGATCGCACACCGCCCCGGGCTGCCAGAGCCTGGGCAACGTGATCGGACATGCGAATGGCATTGATCAGCATGGGAATCGCCAGGCGCCAGACCGCGCGGCCACCGCCACGCGATTTCCAGGCCTCGAGCAGGCTGTTCAACACCGCCATCAATACCGGTACAAAACGGACGAATAACGCCACGGTAAAGGCAATACGGTGTGGCGCCACACCGACGCGCCTGAAGGGCGACAATATGGGCATCACCGCATCCATCATGGCGTCCATCCGGGTGGTGAGAGTGACCAGGTTGGCCAGCCAGATCAGCGTCAGCATGCGCAGCAGCATCAGAATGGCGGCACTGACAGACTGACTCCAGGTCTGCACCACGAAAATTAGAATGAACATTGGGAGGAGCGGTTTGACCACCCAGAGGTATGTCCAGCCGGCCGGCCCCAGGCTCCGGTACGCGAGAATGACGGCGATCAGCGCCGCGCCGGCAGTCCACAAAGACGTCAGAGCATAGAGCGCGACGCTGGTTGCCATCAGTACCAGTAATTTTAGCCCGGCTGGCTGCCGGTGCAGCCAGGATTGACGATGCACGTAGAGCGTCATCATAAGCTGAACGCTTCTTTGCATGCGGTCCGGTAATCGGCAATGACGGTCTCTGGGTCGCCATCGCCCTGAACCTGGCCCTGTTCCAGCCAGAGTACCCGGTCAAACGCGGCCAGCACGTCCAGATCGTGGCTGATCATGATCAGTTGTTGCGGCAAACCCAGCAGCCAGTCGGTCAGAAACTGACGGGTGGGCAGATCCAGCGCCGAAAAGGGTTCGTCCAGAATCAACACGGCCGGGTTCATGACCAGCACCGCCATGATGCAGACCCACTGCTTTTGACCTTCCGACAGTGAGTGCACCGGTCGCTCGGCCCAGTCGAGCCGGCGGTGTTCGCGCAAGCAGTGCTCGGCACGTTTGCGCGCGTCTGCCTTGCTCAGGCCCTGATTGCGCAGCCCGAACATCAGCTCCTCAATCACGGTGGGGAAAATCAGCTGGTGATCCGGGTTCTGAAAGATAAAGCCAACCTGATCGGCCATGGCTTCAGGCCCGTCGGCCGGGTTATGGCCCCGCACCTGCAAGCGGCCTTGGCTGGGTTGAAGCAAGCCATTAAACAGGCGCACCAGTGAACTTTTGCCCGCGCCATTATTGCCGATCAGGCCGATACGGCGCTCGCTCAGCGTCAAGTTGAGGTCGCTCAGCACGGTTTGATCGTCGCGCTTCAGAGTAACCTGGTTCAGCTCAATGGTCAGGGTCATGCCGTGTCGGGCCTGGTTCAAATTTGATGCGGAGCATACCAAACTGAAAAATAATAGAACCCCGGCATTTATCAAATGATTATAAATTAACCTAATCTAACCTTATTGCGCTGAACAACACTGCGTTGCCAAAGCCGGCACTGCGTCCGTGCACCAATACGGTACACTGTGCATCACTCTTTGGGACGCGACGACCGATGTACGAACTCACCCCCTTTTTCATTGCCCTGCTGCTTTCGACGGGCTTATTGGCCGGTATCATTAATGTGATGGCAGGCGGCGGCTCTAACCTCACCCTACCCGCTCTGATGGCGCTGGGGATGCCCGCCGACGTGGCCAACGCCACCAACAGAGTCGGGGTTTTTCTGCAGGGCATCGTCGGGCTGCGCGGCTTTCACGCCAAGGGCAGGCTCGATACCGACGACAGCAAGGCGATTCTGATTCCGATGATGGCCGGCGGGGCCGTCGGAGCAGCCTGTGCCTCCTTTCTACCCAACACCCTGCTCAAACCCATTTTGCTGATCACCATGATTACTCTGGCCGTGATTATGCTGGTGCGGCCCAGCATTGTGATTCCCGGCCCCGATGAACAGCCCTACACCGTCAAGCAACGCCCCAGAGCGCGTTGGGGGTTGTTTTTAACCGGTGTTTACGGGGGCTTTGTTCAGGCGGGTGTTGGGTTTTTACTGATCGCTGCAGTGGCAGGCGCCCTGCGCTATGACCTGGTCAAGGCAAACGCCTATAAATTGCTCGGCACCATTGCCTTTACCACGGTGTCGCTGGTGATCTTCATCGCCCGGGGTCAGGTCGCCTGGGTGCCGGGTCTGGTGCTGGCGGTCGGCACCATGATCGGCGCGCAACTCGGCGTACATCTGGCGATCAACGTCAGTCAGCGCACCATGAAATGGTTTTTACTGATCATGACGCTGGCGGCCAGCGCGGCGGCTGTCTGGCTATAAATCCAGCCACCCGGTTCGCCAGGTTTTGGGCTTGTCACTGAAGCTTTCGCAGATAGGCCAACGTATCGTCAAACCCCGGTGACCGGTCACGCAAGCGAACCGAAAACGAGGCGACCGTATCGTTGTGATTGACGCCTTCATAGCGGTGCGTCTGAACCGGTACACCATTTTGACGATAGGCTTGCTCCAAATTGGGCAGATTGCGCGGGCGAACAATGGTGTCATCGAGCCCGTCGATCAGCAGCGCCTGCGGATCATCGGCGCTGACAAAGTTGATCGGCTGTGTTTGGGGAATTCCGTCGGTTCCGCCAAAGAGGTCGATTAAATCCGGGTCCGACAGTGGCAGGAAATCATAGGGGCCGGACAACCCGACCCAGGCGAGAATCTGCGAACGCTCAACACCGACCGTGTTCAGGTACTGCTTATCCAGCGCCAGCAAGGCGGCGATGTGTGCACCGGCCGAGTGCCCCATTAATACCAGTCCGTCATCAGCCAGGCCTTCTCTCACCGCCCAGGCAACGGCCGCCGCGCCATCCTCGACAAAGGCTGGAAACGTTACTTCCGGGTACAGCCGATAATCCGGCACCACAACCCGATACCCCGCATCGGCCAGCGCCTGAGCCACAAAGCGATAACCGCCTTTGTAACCTTCCTGCCAGGACCCGCCGTAGAAAAAGATCAGCGCAGGGGCGCCCGCTTCGGGTTCGGTTGGCTGGTATAGATCCAGCCGCTGGCGGGACTGGCCACCATAGGCAATGTCAACGGTGCGCTCATAGCCGTGGTGAGGGGTAATCAGATTAAGGGCAGGCAAGGCGCACCCGCTCAGCAAGAGCATTAAGGGAGCCAGCCAAAAAAAAGGCCGGTACCGCCAGGTACCGGCCAGAGCATGCAGAAACATCGAGAGGAACCTGAAATTGCGTATCTAATCTACTCTACGCTCTCCGGACGAATCCGGATGCGTATTGGAGTGCTAGATCACCATCAAGTCCATAAAGCGGTGCACCGGGGTTTTCTTCAGGCGCTCGGCATCCTTGCACAACTCAAATATTTCTGTGGTGCGGCTTGCCGGGAAACGGGTGGCCAGATTGGCCCGGAATTTCTGCTCCAGCAATGGAATGCCCTCGGCACGGCGACGACGGTGGCCGATCGGGTATTCCACAGCGACCTGCTCGGTGCTGCTGCCATCCTTGAAAAAGACCTGAATGGCGTTGGCAATGGAACGCTTGTCCGGCGCGTGGTACTCGGCGCTGTAGCGCTGGTCTTCAACGATCTCCATTTTCTCTCGCAAGGCATCAATTTCCGGATGGGCCGCGTGAAACTCATCTTCATACTGCTCGGCCACCAGGTTGCCAAACAACAGAGGCACCGCCGCCATGTATTGGAGGCAGTGATCGCGGTCGGCAGCGTTCGCCAGCGGGCCAACCTTGCTGATGATGCGAATCGCCGATTCATGCGTGGTGATCACAATGCGATCGATCTCATCGATGCGGTCTTTCACCTGGGGGTGCAGGGTAACGGCCGCCTCGGCGGCCGTCTGCGCATGAAATTCAGCCGGGAAGCTGATCTTGAACAGAATCTGCTCCATCACATAGCTGCCGTAGTCGCGCTGAAATTTGAACGACCGGTCGGCCTCGGGTTTAACTTGCTGATCCTTGTTGGTTTTACTAAACAGCACATCGTAAAACCCCCATTGCGGCGCGGTCAGCGCACCGGGAATGCCCATCTCGCCGCGCAGAGCGATGTCGACCAAACGCACTGCCCGGCTCGTGGCATCACCCGCCGCCCAGCTCTTGCGTGAACCGGCATTGGGGGCATGGCGGTAGGTGCGCAGCGCCTGACCATCAACCCAGGCATGAGACAGCGCACTGAGCAATTGCTCACGATTCGCGCCCATCAGTTTGGCCACCACCGCCGTAGAGGCGACTTTTACCAGCACCACATGATCCAGACCCACACGGTTAAACGAATTTTCCAGAGCCAGCACGCCCTGAATTTCATGCGCCTTGATCATGGCTTCGAGTACGGCGTCCATGGTCAAGGGCGCTTCACCCTGACTGACCCGCACCTGCGACAGGTGATCGGCCACGGCCAGAATACCGCCCAGGTTGTCCGAGGGGTGGCCCCACTCGGCGGCCAGCCAGGTGTCGTTGTAGTCAAGCCAGCGCACAATGGCGCCAATATCCCAGGCGGCTTTCACCGGATCGAGCCGCAGCTGTGTGCCCGGTACGCGCGCGCCATTAGGCACAACGGTACCTTCAACAATAGGCCCCAGGTGTTTGGTGCATTCAGGGAAACGCAACGCCAGCAGGCCACAACCGAGCGTGTCCATCAGGCAGTTACGGGCGGTATCCCAGGCTTCATTGCTGTCGATTTTGTAGTCGAGTACGTAATCGGCAATGGCTTGCAAGACGTCGTCGTATTCAGGGCGGTTGTTCAGGTCTACGTTGGAGCTCATGGTCGGGTCCTGTTTCTAATAAAAAAAAAGTAAATGCAAAATGAGGCTAACAATCTAAGTTTTGGAGTTCGCTGTTGTGACGAGCGGCGGCTACCGGGTGTGCCTCTGTGGGGTAGTCCGCAGCAAGGATGCTGCGGTCTAGGCTCCATGGAGGGATCTACGCCGACCCCACAGAGGCATACGCGGTAGCTGGCGCGGGCCAGTGCCCTCTAGACGAACCGAATTCCGAAACTGGCATTAGCCACCAAAGTTCAGTTTCTGCTGAGATCAGTTAACGTTTTTCCAACGGCACAAAATCACGCATTTCCGGGCCGACGTAATCCGCATTCGGTCGGATAATACGGTTTTTGGCGCGCTGCTCTTTTATGTGCGCCGTCCAGCCACTGACTCGAGCCATTACAAAAATGGGCGTGAACAAGGGTGTTGGAATTCCCAGGGCGTGATAGGCCGGTGCGTGGAAAAAGTCGGCATTTGGAAAAAGTTTTTTCTCGTCCCACATGACCGTCTCGCACCGTTCAGCAATGTCGTACAAATGGCTGTCGCCACTTTGGTCGGCAAGCCGTTTTGCCCAGGCTTTGATAATGGCATTGCGCGGATCGCTGGTGCGATAAACCGCATGGCCAAAGCCCATGATTTTTTCCTTGCGCGAGAGCATGCCCTGCAATTGCTTTTCGGCATCGTCCGGATCTTTAAACCCTTCGATCATCGCCATCGCCGCTTCGTTGGCGCCACCGTGCAAAGGCCCTCGCAGTGTACCAATGGCACCGGTCACCGCGCTGTAGATATCCGTCAGAGTACTGGCGGCGACGCGTGCGGCAAAGGTTGAGGCATTGAATTCATGCTCGGCATACAGAATCAGCGATGCGTGCATGACTGCAATGTGCACCGGATCGGGAGTTTTCTGATGCAATAAGGTCAGAAAATGCTCGGCTATGCTGTCGGCTTCGCTGAACGTTTCTATACGACGATTGAAATGCGAAAAGTGGTACCAGTAGCAGATGATTCCCGGAAAGGCGGCCAGCATGCGCACGATCTCGGCATCCTGCTCTTCAAAGCTGTGCTCGGGCTCCAGCACACCCAGCATGGAACAGCCAGTGCGCATCACATCCATTGGGTGAGCACTGGCCGGAATGCGCTCCAGCGTCTCGAGCAATGCCTGCGGCAGTTCGCGTTTTTCTTTCAGACTGCTGGCATAATCGGTCAGTTGTTCGGCCGTTGGCAATTCACCAAATTGCAGCAAATAGGCGACCTCTTCGAACTGGGCATTGTCGGCCAGGCTTTGAATATCGTAGCCCAGGTAGGTCAGGCCACTGCCTTCTTTACCGACCGTGCACAACCGGGTTTCTCCGGCCACCTGGCCGCGAAGTCCGGCTCCGGATACGGGTTTGTCCACCATGATCAGCCTCCTGTACGTATCGTAATGTCTGTGTTTTATAGTGCGTTCTGAAACCGTTTTATGCCCTCAATAAAAGGGCTCACAGAATGCCCAATGCCCCTGCTAGCGAGCGCCGCCTTCAGTGAACAGGGCATCGAGCTTCGCTTCGAAATCGTGATAGTTCAGCACGTCGTACAAGTCCATTCGGGTTTGCATCATGTCGACGACGGCCTTCTGATCGCCCTCTACTTTAATGCTCTGATACACCTCCAGTGCCGCCAGGCTCATCGCACGGAAAGCACTCAACGGGTACAGCACCAAGGCAACGCCGGTGTCGGCCAGCTCTTTCTGGTTAAACAGAGGGGTTTGTCCGAACTCGGTAATGTTTGCCAGAATGGGCACATCCATGGCATCGGCGAATGCTTTGTAGTCATCCAGGGTGTGGACGGCTTCAGCGAAAATGCCATCCGCACCGGCGTCGACGCAAGCCCGGGCACGGTCGATGGCCGCTTGCAGACCTTCCTGGGCGAAGGCATCGGTGCGGGCCATGACGAAGAAGTCATCGTCCTGACGCGCATCCACACAGGACTTGATCCGATCGACCATTTCCGCCTGGCTGACGATGGCTTTATTGGGCCGGTGACCACAGCGTTTTTGCATCACCTGGTCTTCAATGTGAATGGCCGCCACCCCGGCCCGTTCCATCTCACGAATGCAGCGGGCAATGTTAAAGGCACCGCCGAACCCGGTGTCGATATCGACCAGCAGTGGCAGGTCACAAGCGCCGGTTATGCGCCGCGCGTCTTCCAGAACATCATTCAGGGTAGTGACACCCAGGTCGGGCAAGCCAAAGGAGGCATTGGCCACCCCACCGCCCGACAAATAGATGGCCGAATGACCGGCCCGTTCTGCCAGCATG
The DNA here is from genome assembly GCF_004000275.1 of Saccharospirillum alexandrii. Lineage (GTDB taxonomy): Bacteria > Pseudomonadota > Gammaproteobacteria > Pseudomonadales > Natronospirillaceae > Saccharospirillum > Saccharospirillum alexandrii. The sequence goes on along the minus strand of NZ_RCIP01000001.1, from coordinate 26,203 downwards.
GCCGTGTAAGCATTGATGGTGCCAACGATCGGCAAGGGGGTTTGTGCCGCAAGGGCCTCGCGGAAGCGGCGGCCGGCTGTAGTTGCAGCCTTCATAGCAGAGTCTCCTCAGTCGTTTGTTCGAGTACCCGGCGTGCCGAGCGAATGTGTCGTTTCATCAGCAACGAGGCGAGTTCGCCGTCGCGTTGTTGCAGTGCTTCAAAGATGCGCTGGTGTTCTTCCAGCGCCTGCCGGGGTCGCCCGCGCCGGTGTGCGGACTGAAACCGAAACATGCGCACTCGCTGGTAGAGCTCATCACACAGCAGGCTGATCAACCAGCGATTACCGCTGGCCTGAATGATGTTGAAATGAAAATCCAGATCCCCTTCCTGCTGTATGTAAAACTGGTCGTTCTGGTCATCCAGGTAGCGTTCGTGCCGGACGAGGACTGCGCCCAGTTCCTGCAGGGCCTCGTCGGTCATGTGCTTTGCCGCCAGCTCACAAGCCAGCGACTCAAGATTTTCCCGAATCTGATACAGCTCGATCAGCTCCTGACGATCCACACCGACGACCTGGGCTCCGACGTGCGGCACTTTGCGCACCAGACGACGGCTTTCCAGACGATGCAGCGCCTCACGCAGCGGGCCGCGGCTAATGCCCAGTTCAGTCGATAACTCCGACTCGCGCAACCTTTCATTGGGCGCGATATCGCCGCGCACGATGGCTTCCAGCAATTGCTGGTAAATGCGGTCGACCTGAGTGCGTGCTTCCATAGATTGTCTACAATAGAAGGATATTTAGCCCATTAAACGGTTATAGCGCCGTACTTTCAACCTAAATTGTAAACAATAAGACTATTGGACGACCAACAATGACCCGGTGGGCACCAGAGAGACTGTGGCCGGGGTCACTGACACCAAAACCCGTAATCCTCTATACTGCCCACAGGCTCCCAGTGACAGGACCAGCACCATGAGCGAAGCGCGTTACGACATCTATTTCCGGGGCGATCTGCTCGAGGGGTTTTATGCCGACTTCGTGAAAGCGGATATGGCTCAGCTGTTCAAGACTGACCCCGCCCGACTGGAGGCGTTTTTTTCCGGCAAGCCGCAACCGGTCAAACTAAAAGTCGACCGGCCGACGGCGGCCAAGTACAAGGCCGCGCTTGAGAAGATCGGGGCCAAGCCGATTATCGTGCCCATGGGCGCGTCCATACCGGCAGGAGCCGCGCGCTCTGGTGCATCCGCTTCAGCATCGCAACAACAGGGTTCCGACGCCGGCTCTGTTAACCAGCCGGCAACAGAGCCCGGTAGCACCTCCGACTGGACAGTCCTGCCGGCGGGAAGCGACATCGGCGAACACAGGGACATTCAGCCGGTAGCAGTCGATACTACCGGCTTTAGCCTTGCGCAGGCGGGCGCCACCCTGGTTGAACACCCGGAACGCCCGGCTCCCGTTCAGGTCGACATTTCAGGGCTGTCACTGGATGAACCTGGGGTCACCCTGGTGGAGAACCTGGAACGACCGGCACCGGCCCAGGTCGACCTGTCCGGTTTGTCGCTGGATGAACCGGGCGTCACACTGGTCGACAGTGATCGGACAGCGCCGCCTCCGCCCCCGGACGTTTCGCATTTAACGCTGGAATAGCAGCTCAGCGGTACCGTTGGCGCTCGCGGTACCAGCGCTCCTTGTCGGCATACATTCGCTCATCCGCCAGTTTCAATACGTCTTCCGGCGGTACCTGATCGGAGCTGGCAAGGCCGACACTCATTTGAATGGGGGTTTCAACCAGGGTACCGTCATCGGTGGTCAGGCTGATGTTTTTTTGTTTTACTTGGCGGTCAATACGCTGCATCAGAGCTGCGGCTCCACTCTCACCTTCACTGCGACAAAGAATCACAAACTCATCGCCCCCGTATCGGAATACCTGATCCTGATCGCGGCAGATGCCCTTTAGCGCATCGGCCACAAAGCGTATCAGCTCATCTCCTGCTGCATGCCCGTACTGATCGTTGACCGGTTTGAGGCCGATCAGATCGATCAGTATCACGGAAAAGTGGTCATTGGCATCGACTTTCAGGCGGTTCTGCGCTTCGGCCAGTTCCGATTCCAAATGCCCGCGATTGTAGATTCCGGTCAGCGCATCTCGCTCCGCAGCTGCCTTGAGCTCAAGCGTCAACAGTTTGTTGGCAACCGCCGTGCCCAGTTGCTTGATCAGCAATTGCAGTGCCTGACGCTCCTCCTCGGGCAGGGTTGCCCCCTGTATCAACAGCAAGCCCTGAAACCGGTCGAAGCGCTCACGCAGGGGAAACACAAAACTGCCGGTGTGCTGATCGGTCGTATTGAGAAAGTACCCTTGCGGCAGATGCTCTCTGATTCGGGCCAGACGGCGCTTGAGAATGGTCTGCTGTTCCTCATCCAGGTCTGGCGTGAAGACAGAAAAGTAGAGTTCATCGTGTTCCCGCGGGTCTTTCAAAACAAAACCGAACGACTGGTCCGGATACAGTCGTTGCAAAACATCCAGTGCGGCGGCCACCAGTGACTCGAACGACTCTACCTGATCATTCAAATCACTCAGCTCCAGCATGGCGCTAAAAATCACGTTCTTTTGCTCGGCGTTCTTTTTAGTGCCAACCAGCCTCGTTTTCTGGATATAAAACACCCAGGCGATGCTGAATATATAGAGTTGAAGCGAGACCATGGTTAACACATTGATCCCCAGCGGGGCCTCTGGAGACCACGCGATCTCTGAGAGTAACGCTACCAGAGCGATACCAGAGGCAAAATAAACCAGAGCCAAGGCGCACTGGCGTATACCACCGGTCATGGTATTGTTAAGAATAACAGCCGCCAGCAAGGTAAAGGATATCCAGCCAGAAAAGTGGATGTGGGCACACCAGGCACCCAGCACCAGCCCGTCAAACATCATGGCACGGCGCTCGCTGCTGACAGTCGACCGGCGCCAGTAGTCATACCAATACACAAGATGGGGGTAAACCAGAAAATACAGCGCGGCGACGGGCAGGTTCCAGAACGACCAGCCTCGCTCAAGCGTCAACCACGAAATAGCAACGAAGGTGGCACCAAACCCTAGAACCCTCGGGGTGTAATTGACCCGAGTAAGCCTGGGCAGGCGATACTGAGTTGCTGAAGCAATAGACGTAGGCAGAGTAAAACCTCCAGTGTCGAATCGCTACTTAGCCTTCCGTGCCCTAACGCACCAGCCTTTAGTGGCCCGGCCCTCAAAAAGCCGCCCTGTGAAGACGCTTCGTTGCACCCTTGGCAGAGCTCGTCTGCGTTATACTAATGAGTACAGTGTGGTCCATGCGCCAGGCCGGGGCAAGCTGTCCACCCTATTGAATTCATGTAAACCTCGGGAGCCATTGTGCACCAGCCAAATACACCCTATGACAAGTAATCCAGGCGACTCTGCCAAGCAACCACCGTCGCGTTCGGCACTCTCGTCCCCGATTTTCCGGGACTATTTCATTGCCACCAGCTTCGCCACCCTGGGGATCTGGATCGCCCGCTTTCTGATCGGCTGGAGCGTGTGGGAAGTTACGCTGTCCCCCTTATGGGTCGGTGTTACCAGTGCCATTCTGCTGGCCCCGACCTTTCTGTTGTCACCCATATTCGGGGTGATTTCCGATCGCATCGACCCGCGCAGTGGCGTCGTTATCACAGCGTTACTCAACACATCGATTTGCGTTGCCATTGCCCTATTGTTCTTCGTGGATGCGATTAATCTCGCTGCGTTGCTGACGTCTGCTCTGGCGTTCGGGTGTGTCACCGCAGCCCATCACCCAATGCGCCTGGCCCTGGTCCCTAAAATTCTGAGCCGACACCTGTTACCCAGTGGCATCGGAATGACCGCCATCGCCTTCAATGTCTCGCGAATTATCGGCCCGGCGCTGGGCGCCGGCATCATCAGCATTGCCAATGTCGGGGTTGCCTTTGCCCTCTCGGCCCTGTGTTTTTCCGGTACCCTGACGTTTCTGTTGCGCGTTCCACGGGTGGCCCCGGCTGCCCGGGACCGCAGTATCAGCCTGCTGGGTGACCTTCTCGCCGGCTTTCGCTTCATTCGTCAGGCACCACTGGTACGACTGGTATTGCTGATGACGCTAACCAATGGCCTGGTAGGCCGTTCCGTGCTTGAACTTTTACCCGCCATTTCCGGTGAACTGACCAGCGGCAGTGCGCAGAACCTGGCCGTGTTGACCGGTGTCGCCGGTGCCGGCTCCATCATTGGCGGCGTCATAGTCTCACGCCAGCGAGGCGACCTTGCCCGCATCAGCCGACTGGTACTGCTGGCTCTGGTGATCAGTTCGGCTGCTTTGCTACCCCTGCTCAAGCTGAACAGCCTGGTGTGGCTGATCGGCATTATCTGCCTGTGCAGCCTGGCCATGACGGTCATCGGTACCGGTTGCCAGGCGCTGATCCAGATGATGATAGATGACCAGTACCGGGGGCGTGTCATGAGTATCTGGACCGTGGTCAGCATGGGTAGCCCGGCCATCGGCGCCCTGGTAATCGGGAGCCTGTCGGAATGGTTTGGTCTGATCCCCACTCTGGTCAGTCTGGCTGCCCTGGCTCTGGCGTTCAGCCTGAACCTTACCCGGCAACGCCGGCGGTTTGCCAATGTCTGATCAACCTATCTGACGCCCAACTGTCGCTCCAGGGAGTACACCTGCTGACGAAGCGCCTGCAACTCTTCCAGCAGGTCCATCGCCACCGCCACCCCTTGCCAGTCGAGATCCAGCTCCCGTTTGAGGCGAACTGCCTGATGCAAAGTCGGCACCACCGACACCTGAAATTGCCAGCGATCGGCGGCGACGGTTTCTGGTGCAATCAACCCCAGCTCCACCAACTCAACCACCAGTGTCTGCTTGAGTCCGCACCGTTCGCATAGATCATTCAAGCTCAGCCAGACCCCGGTTTCATGCAATTGGTGTTCATCAATAATGACGGTGTTGATGTCTTTGCTCATAACCCTTTCTCCAGCGATTTTCTGGGGTTAAACCCCGATTCCGCGTCGGCCAGCTCCCGATACAGCGATTCCGCCCTGGCCGAGTGATGGGCAGGCAAGGTCAACTGCACAGTAACGATCAGGTCCCCGGTTGGATTTTGACCCAGGCCCCGTCCTTTCAGACGCAGCTTTTTGCCGCCCACCGAGCCTTTGGGAATGCTCAGGTTGACCGGCCCGGTGAGTGTCGGGACTACGACCTTTGCACCCAGCGCCGCTTCCCAGGGGGCAACAGGAAGCGTTAACAACAGGTCTCGCCCATCGACCGCGAACACAGGGTGTGGCGCCAGTTCTATTTCCAGAAACAGATCGCCGGCAGCTCCCCCGCTGTGCCCCGGGCCACCCTGTCCAGCCAGACGGATGCGCTGTCCGGCAACGACGCCGGCCGGTATTTTCACATTCAGCGTTTTGGTTTTGTGATACATCTGCCCACGGGCATCGGCCGCCGGCATGTCCAGCTTCAGGGTGCGCTGAACCCCTTGCACTGCCTCTTCCAGAAACAGGGCCAACCGGTGATGCATATCCTGCCCGCGATGACTGAAAGAACGTCCCCAATCGCTGGCACCTGACTGACGAAACCCGCTACCCGTCATACCCTCTCCAGCCATGCCACCGCCAAAGACAGACCTGAAAAAGTCACTGAATTGCCGGCTGGCTTCGTCGTCACTCATGCCGGCACCGGCGCCTGCAGAGCGGCGGCCACCTGCGCCAGCGCGCAAAGCCCTGATTTGATCATATTCAGCCCGCTTTTCAGCATCGCTGAGGACTTCATAGGCCTCTCCAACCTCCTTGAACTTTGCTTCGGCGTCCTTTTCCTTGCTGACATCAGGGTGGTATTTTCTGGCCAGCTTGCGATAGGCCTGTTTGATCTCGGCCTGGGTCGCCTTGTCCGCAACGCCCAGCACCTTGTAGTAGTCTTTAAATTCCATAATCTGAGCTAAGCTCCTGAATCATCGAACCAGCCGGACGACTGGCATAGCGGTATACCCTGGATAAGTCCCCACAGTTAAGCCTCTGAAGCCAAAAACAGCAATACACCGGGCTGAGTCGTGAAACAGCCTCACCCTGCAGCATGACTTTCAATTAATCGCTGGAATGCTATTGTTTGCAAAACAGACAGGCGAGACCTTTCCAGCGTGCAATTGGGTAGTACACCAGAACAAATCGAGCTGAGGCGCACACTGGTGCTGATGCGCTTTTTCGCGGTTTCCGGCAATTTGATCATGGTGCCCTTTGCCTTGCTGGCCGTCTGGCAGGGCATCTGGATCCGTTTCTGGATTTTGCTGCTGGTTATTTGCGTCATCACCACCCTGGTAGTGACCGCACATGTTCGCCAGCAGACACGCCTTGCCAGAGTCGCACTGGCCTTAGTGCTGTGCCTGTTTGCCCTGCATTTGACCGTCTCTGGCGGACAGGATGGCACAGGCGTCTACTTTGCCTTTACGCTGATCCCGATGATGATCGTCATTGCTGGCTGGCGCTGGGGTCAGATACTGGGTGGCCTGTACACGCTGATGCTGATCGCCGCCATTCTGATCGACTGGCCCTGGCTGTACCCCTATACCCTGGAAGCCGTGCCCCGCCTGATCGCTGCTACGCTGTTTATTGTATTGCTGAGCCTGCTCATCGAATGGACCCACGTGCAGTCTTACCTGGCGATAAAACACACGGCTGACGTACACCGGAAAAACTCCCTGACCGATCCGCTGACTGGCCTGATGAACCGGCTTGGGCTGGAGCGGCAGCTGTTAAAATGGGAACAGACTGCTCAATTGGCCACTGTTGCCCTGATCGACATCGACCATTTCAAGGCCGTCAATGATCGCTATGGCCACGATGTGGGAGACAGGGTGCTCTCCACCTTTGCTAAAGTTCTGCGCAACAACTTGAAGGAATCCGACAGCGTCTGCCGTTGGGGTGGCGAGGAGTTTGTGCTGGTGATGATAGGCCTGACTGAAGCGGAGGCGTTGCCGATCGTCGACGAACTGCGCAAACTCATCGCCAGTCGCCGGTTTCAGTTCGATGAGCACAACATCGGCCTGACCTTCAGCGCCGGTCTGGCGGCGTTTAACGGCGAATCGGAATTCAAACGAGCGCTGAAACTCGCTGACCAGCGGGTATACCAGGCCAAGTCCAGTGGGCGCAACCGTGTTGTCTCGGGAGATAGCGGTCACTGACCGCTTCAGTTTCTCTTACTGGCAAGTCAGCACAACTCGCTTTAGATGTTCATCCTGACCGGCAAGCCCCATCAACTGAACGCCGATGTGCTGTCCGTGAGAATCAACCCCGGCAGGCATTGTAATAGCCGGGCTGTCGAGCAGACTGGCCACCATACTCAACCTGAGGCAGGCTGTATTGGCCGCCCGATAGGCCTCATCGTCCTGCAACAAGGGCGCCAGGAACGGGGCCGTTTGCGCCACCGTCGGTGACAGCAACACAGCCGAACCCAACTGCTCTTCTAATGCCTGCTGCAGAACGCGCCGCTCACGATACAGCCACACCACATCGGCTGCAGAGCGTTGTTCAAACGCCAGAATCCGGTCCCGAACCCGCGGGTCAAACCGGTCCGCAGGTACCCGCTCGAGCAACTCCTTGTATTCAGCCAGGGCTTCAAACCCACCCAGCCAGCCAAAACGGGCGGTTAGCTGATGACATTGCCCGACAACCGGCACGGCCTTGCGCACCACTCTGATGCCCCTCGACTCCAGTTGATCGGCGTACTGCCGTGTTGCCAGCCCGACTGCCTCTTCCAGACGGTCATCGTCCAGTGCCTGTTCATCCAGCACGACGGTTACCTGGTCGGATGCCAGAGGCCAGCGAGGCTCAGAGACCTGGTTGCGAAAGACATCATCCACCGCCAGGCAGTCTTCCAGCGTACGGGCGATGACGCCTGGCGTATCCAGGCTGCGCCCTAGGGGCACCACGCCGCGGGTCGAGTGTTGGCCAGTCGTCGGTCGGTAGGACACCAATCCATTAAAAGCCGCGGGTATGCGCAGCGAACCGGCGGTATCGGTGCCCGCCGCTACCGGAACCAGTCCCTTGGCAACGGCAACGGCCGAGCCGCTGCTGGAGCCACCGGGCACGCGGGGTTTACCGCTACCAGGCGTTGCATCCGGTGTGCCGTAGTGCGGGTTCATGCCCAAACCGGAAAACGCCAGCTCCGTCAGATTCGTCTTGCCGATGCTAACCAGGCCTGCCTGGCCGGCCCGGTACACAATGTCGGCATCCCTCGAGGCCGGTTCACTGAACACCCGCCCCCCGGCGGTGGTGACTTCACCGGCCACATCGAATAAATCTTTCCAAGCAATCGGCACCCCATCCAGAGGCCCCAGGCGACAACCATGCGCTTGTCGCCATGCCGATTGTTCCGCTTCGCGGCGAGCCCGGTCATGAAGAACCTTCAAATAAACGGCGGGGTATTGGTCTGCTTGCTTGAGCGCTTGTTCGGCCAACTCGACCGGGCTCACCTCGCCTCGGGCTATGGCTTCCCCAAGTTGCAGTGCGGTTGAAGACTGAATTGACATCAGAGGGCTCCAGGGTCAGGCGACCGGAGCAGAACGCCGGCGGCCCCGCTCAGGGCGTAAGATTGTTGAGTGACTGTTTGACTTTATCGATGGCATCCATGATGCGGTCGCGGTCATAGTTGCGCACTTTTTCAACGTCCATCGACAGTGAAAACCCTTCCAGATCCACTTCGGTGTAACTGTGACGGGCGCCCAGGTCCTTGCGGAAATCGACGACCTGATAGACCGGCACGGGACGGGAAAACCCCTTGGCATTTATCCGGCCTTTCTCGCGGCACAGAATGGTGTCTTTTATCAGGGCATAGGTTTCATAGGAAACCAGAATTTCACCGGGCTCAGCAGACGATTCGAGCCTGGAAGCCAGGTTCACCTCTTTGCCGAGAATGGTGTAATCCATACGGGTTTCGGCACCAAAGTTGCCCACGGTACAGTAACCACTGTTAATACCCATGCGAATTTCCAATGGGTGCTGTATGCCCTGCGCTCGCCAGCGCTGTCGCAATATACGCATCAGCTTGCGCATCTCGATCGCCATCGATACGCAAGCCAGGGCATCCTTGCGCACCCCTTTGGATTCCGGGTCGCCAAAAAACACCATGATGGCATCGCCGATAAACTTGTCGATGGTGCCGCCGTACTTCATGACGACACGGCTCATTTCGGTGAGGTAGGTGTTGATCAGTTCAGTCAGCGCTTCAGCTTCCATCATTTCCGAAATCTCGGAAAAGCCTTTGATGTCGGAAAAAAACACTACCAGCCGCTTGCGCTGAGTTTCCAGCTTCACATCCCGTTTGCCCCGAAAAATGGTCTCCCAGACTTGCGGCGACAGGTATTTCGACAACTTTTGAGACAGCCCCCGATATTGCTGGCTTTGGCGCTGCAGCTCCTGTCGCGTCATTTTCAGGTAACGGGCTTGCTGCGCCGTGTAATAGGCATTCACGCTGACATGCAGGCCCGCGCCAAAGGCCGCAATAACATTGGTCAGCACGGTGGTTTCAGTGAATACAGGCTGCGGTTCGATGAAGTACATCACCCCCGCGCCCAGCGCCACAAAGAGCAAACACAGCACGTACGACGAGGTTCGCCCCACGCAAATGAAACTGGCATTGGCCATGATCAGCAATAGCATGGTTGGTACCAGCGGTGACCCCATAGCAACCAGGATGGCACCGATAAAAAACGCATCGAACAACATCAGCGTATAACCCACATGCTTCGGGAAGCGCCGGCGCATGGGAAGGCTGAGAAAGCGGATCAGAGTTGGGTACAGCAAACAGAACCCGACAATGATCGAGAACTGATTGGAAATCTGGCCCGCATACAAAATACTCACCAGGGTGCCGGCCAGAGTCAGGTAGATCAACGAGCGGGAATTGAACTCGGCCGAGATCGGAAGCACGGTAAAATCATCAGTCAGCTCAATATCGGCAACCGATTGGGTGTCTGTACCCCGGGGAGGCACCTTGCCTTTCGGGTCTGTTGCCCGACGCCCGCGAATGGGGGCCGACGGCCTGGGTGTGCCATTCTTTTTATTGTCAGTGGCCATGTGCCGTTTCTGCATCCCGTAGCAACCCCAGTTGGCTCAGGGGCTTATGTTAAACGAATCAGATGGGTACGATAACTGAAAATGTGCGTTAAATCACTGAGTGGACCATGACCCAAAACCCCGAATCCAAAGCTCCGGCACAGCCGGCACTCGCCCTGCTACAGCAGCGGGTTTCACACCCACGGCTGACCGACCCTGGTCCCAGTCAGGCACAAATGGCCGACCTGTACAGGGCCGCGATGCGAGCACCAGACCACGCCTGGCTTCGCCCCTGGCGATTCATTGACGTCAGTGGCGACGACCGCACCCGTCTGGGTGAGCACATGGCCCACAGCGCCCGGACAGACGACCCTGGCCTGACCGACAAGCAATACCAGAAACTCCTCAACAGCCCACTGCGGGCGCCCCTGGTGCTGATCGCCTGGGCCAAGATAAGTGAACACCCCAAAGTACCCGCTATCGAACAGGTACTTGCCACCGGCGCCGCCGTCACCAATCTGATCAACGCCGCCCACGCCCTGGGCATAGGCGCCGTCTGGCGCACCGGTGCACCGGCCTACAGCCCCACGCTCAAGCAGACCCTCGGACTGGCGGCAACCGACCACATAGTAGGTTTCATCTACCTCGGCACGCCTTCAGGCGAAGACAAGCCCATTCCAGCCCTAAACCCCGCCGATTTCGTCAGCCAACTACCGGCCTGAGCAACCCCGCACAGCGCGGTCATAGAGACCGCGCCACTTTAGACCTAACTGGTTGTTTTACCTCAAAAACTTGCAAAACCACCAGCCATCCTATAACCTTCGCCGCCGTTGTTTGCCGCTGTGCAAACAACCGATATGGTGAGGTGGCCGAGTGGCTGAAGGCGCACGCCTGGAAAGTGTGTATACGGAAACGTATCGAGGGTTCGAATCCCTCCCTCACCGCCAGATTCCACAAAAAAGCCCCCGCTCCGCAAGGAGTGGGGGCTTTTTTGTGGAATCTCGGCCGTGCGGGCGGTGTGGACGAACCCTCCGGTTCGACTGAACGCCAGGAGCGTTCAGGGCCGCCAAAGGCGCACGCAGTGCGGGGCACACGGATGTGCCCCGGCCAATCCCTCCTCCGTCGGCCCCCGCTACCGTGCCAACTCATCTCCGCAAGGAGTGGGGGCTTTTTTGTGGAATCCTGGTTGTGCGGGCGGTGTGGACGAACCCTCCGGTTCGACTGAACGCCAGGAGCGTTCAGGGCCGCCAAAGGCGCACGCAGTGCGGGGCACACGGATGTGCCCCGGCCAATCCCTCCTCCGTCGGCCCCCGCTACCGTGCCAACTCATCTCCGCAAGGAGTGGGGGCTTTTTTGTGGAATCCTGGTTGTGCGGGCGGTGTGGACGAACCCTCCGGTTCGACTGAACGCCAGGAGCGTTCAGGGCCGCCAAAGGCGCACGCAGTGCGGGGCACACGGATGTGCCCCGGCCAATCCCTCCCTGGTCGGCCCCCGCTACCGTGCCAACTCATCTCCGCAGGGAGTGGGGGCTTTTTAGTGGGTTCCCGGCCGCTAGGGCGATATGGATGAACCCGCCCGTTACAGTCCTAACCAATAAAACGCTTACTGCCGCACCAACCGCCGGTTATCCACCACAAACCCCTCATCATTCGACCGGTACGGGTTAATATCCAATCCACCCCGCCGCACATACCGTGCATAAACGGTCAAACGCTTGCAGCCGCAATACCGCCTTAAATCCTGAAAGATCCGCTCAACACACTGCTCGTGAAACTCATTGTGCTGGCGAAACGAAATCAGGTATTTCAGCAGTGATTCACGATCGATGCGTGGGCCGCTGTAGTCAATCACAACGCTGCCCCAATCTGGCTGGCCGGTTACCAGGCAATTGGATTTCAGCAGGTGGCTATGCAGCACTTCCTCGACATCCCGGGTAGCATCCGCATGCAGCAAATCGGGCTTGGTCTGGTAGTGTTCAATCTCGATGTCGAGTTCATCCAGGCACTCACCCGGCAGCGTGGTGATGTCTGCGCTGTGGCCCATCTGATTCAGAGGTACCAGCGTTACCCGAACCGGTGCTCCTGCGGCTGCCGACAGGTCACGCTCCAAAAGCTCGGCCACGGCGCGCAGGCTGTCAAACCGGGTCTGATTAAACGAATTCAGATACAGCTTGAACGATTTCGACTCAATCAGCCGCGGTGACTCGGCCGGTATGAATATCTCACCCATAGCCACGAGCGGCTTGCCACGATGGTTCAGCCAGGACAACTCATACGCATTCCACACATCAACGCCACGAAAGGGTAGCTGTTGCGAGTCGATGCCAATTTCATCCCGCTTGCCCTGTCGCTCTATCGGAAACAGCAGGCTCGCATCGTAGTGATCGATGTAGGCGCTGGTCTTTCCCAGCGGTGAAGCTTCAGGGGTAGCCATGGTCAGTCTCCGTGGTCGAACGTATTAGCTGCGCAGGCCTCGCCCGGTGTGCAACAGGTAAAGTGCCCAGCTCATCAGCAGGGCAACAAACATCAGTAACATGCCATAGGCCGCCAGCACCGGTATGTCGCTGTGCCCGATAATGCCATATCTAAAGGTGTTTACCATGTACAGAATCGGGTTGAGCTTGCTGACCCATTGCCAAAAGTCGGGCAACAGTGACACCGAGTAAAATACCCCCCCCAAATACGTCAGTGGCGTCAGAATGAAGGTGGGCACGATGGTGACATCATCGAACTTGGTGGCAAAAATCGCGTTGATGAGACCGGCGGTTGAAAAGACAACCGCCGTCAGCAAAATAACACTGAGCGTCACAAAAGCATTGTGTACTTGCAAGTCAGTAAACCAGAGACTCAACAGTGTCACAATAAAGCCACAGGCCAACCCACGGGCAACACCGCCGACCACGAAACCGAGCATAATGACCCAGTTCGGAACCGGTGCGACCATCAGTTCTTCAATGGATTTCTGAAATTTGTTCGAGAAAAAACTGGAGCTGACGTTACCGTAACTGTTGGTGATTACCGTCATCATGATCAGGCCAGGGACGATGAACTGCATGTAATCGTAACCGTCCATGGTACCGATGCGGCTACCAATCAGATTGCCGAAAATAATGAAGTACAACACCATGGTAATAGCCGGTGGAAGCAGCGTCTGCATCCAGATACGGGTAAAACGGCGAACTTCTTTATAAACAATGGCCGAAAATGCGACCCAGTACGGATGATTCACGCGCCGGCCTCCTGTTTGCTGTGGGTGGTGAGATCAACAAAAAGCTCTTCAAGCCGGTTCGTCTTCGGTCGAATGCTGACAACCTCCAACCCCTTGGCTTCCAATTGGGAAAACACCTCATTCAGGGATTGCTCGCGACTCAGATCGAACTCGATGCTGTGCTCGTCCAACAGCCGGCTATTGAAACCATCCAGGTCAGGGGCAATGGTCACGGTGCCACGCACGTCGACCACATAGGTCGAGCGTTGTTTGCCTTTCAGTAAGGTCTTCGTTGGTGCCTGTGCGACGATTTCGCCGTTATCGATGATGGCGATGTTGCGGCAGAGGCTTTCCGCTTCTTCCAGATAGTGAGTCGTCAGAATAATGGTGGTGCCCTGCTTGTTCAGCCGCTTCAGAAACGCCCACATTGACCGGCGAATCTCGATATCGACGCCCGCAGTCGGTTCATCCAGAATCAGCATACGGGGTTCATGCACCAGCGCCCGGGCAATCATCAGGCGTCGTTTCATGCCTCCGGAGAGCATGCGCGCGGGCACATCGCGCTTGTCCCACAAATCGAGCTGTTTCAGGTAAGTTTCAGACCGGGCTTCGGCCAGCTTGCGCTTGAGGCCATAGTAGCCTGCTTGCTGGATAACGATGTCCTGCACTTTCTCGAACGAATTAAAGTTGAATTCCTGGGGCACGACACCGAGGCTGCGCTTTACAGCTTCCCGCTCGGTGGCCAGATCATAGCCACACACCTTCACGCTGCCCTCGCCTTTATTGACGAGGGAGGACACGATGCCCAGGGTGGTCGATTTACCGGCCCCATTAGGGCCGAGCAGGGCAAAAAAATCGCCCTCTTCAACGCTCAGGTCGATGCCCTTCAGGGCGACAAAACCATTGTCATAGACCTTGCGAAGCTGTTGGATTTCGAGCGCTTTAGTCATGAAAGTCCTGTTCTGGTAGTCAGTCGCGACGCAGCGCCCGGATCAGCAGGGTGATCGTGGTGGCACGGCGATTGAAACTTTGCTGCTATGCTGGTGATCAGGCAACCTGACCGGCAATGTGGTGCGTATAAGTGGTTGCTAAAGTCATTATTTCAATGGAGCCAAGATGAAAGTCCTGATTACCGGTGTCACTGGCCTGCTGGGCTCGCAACTCGCCCGGCATTATTCCCAACACGGGCACGAGGTCTGGGGGCTGGTACACAGCACCCCCGTGCCCAGCGACCTGGCCCGGCACATAACCCAGGTTCGAGCGCCCAGTGAATTGACCGGGCATTTTAACCTGGCCATCAATCTCGCCGGGGCCAGTATTGCCGGTGGACGATGGTCGGCCAAGCGCAAGCAACTGTTACGAGACTCACGCATCGGCTTTACCGACTCACTGCTCGCACCGCTACCGACCGAACAATACCGTATAGACCATCTTATTAGCGGTTCCGCCATCGGTTACTACGGTTCCACCACTGAGACGGTCACTGAACAATCACCAGCCGGGTCCGATTTTTCCGCCCGCATGGTGGCTGACTGGGAAGCCAGTGCTCTGGCAGGCCAGGCACACATCGATAAAATCACCTTAATCAGAACCGGTCTGGTGCTCAGCAACCGGGGCGGGTTGTTAAAACAGCTGGCGTTGCCTGCCCGGCTCGGTCTGGCGGCCAGACTGGGTAAGGGGAATCAGGGTCAATCCTGGATTCACGAGGCCGACTGGCTCGCAGCGGTCACCTGGTTGCAGGAACAGGGCCACACCGGAGCTTTCAATCTAACGGCACCGGGGCCGGTATCACAGGATACGTTCAGCCGCACACTGGCCCGGCAGCTGAACCGCCCTTACTGGCTGAAAGTCCCTGCAGCGCCTTTGCGCTGGGGTATGGGCGAGCTGGCTGACCTGGTGCTCAATGGCCAATGGGTGATCCCCGCCGGATTAAAGGAACAAGGTTTTAACTTCGCATTTCCGGATCTGGAATCGGCCTTACGCGACCTCTTTGGCGAGCACTGATAAGCGTCGATATTTGCCGTATACTCCCGGCCTTCAACAGCCCGGCTGACTGTTAAAAGCCCGGGCAAGCACGTCGCTCAGGAACTCACAATGTTTGATGTCACGCCGTTTCGCGGCCTTGTTTTTGATATGGATGGCACTCTGGTCGAAAGCGGCCCGCTGCATGAAATTGCCTGGCGGGAAACATTAGCCAAGTACCATCTTCCAGTAAATGCCCGGCTGATGCATAGCCTGGCCGGTGTTCCCACGCGTGAGACCTTGCTGCGGGTCGCGGCGGAAACCGGGTATCCGCTGAGTGCCCCGGTAGAGGAAATGAACGCCTTTAAAGAAGCTCTGGTCGCCGATCTGGCACCTCGTTACGTCAAGGCCACTCGCCTTGAGGAACTGGCGCGCGAGCATTTTGGCAAGCTGCCCATGGCGGTTGGCACCGGCGCTTACACCGCCGAGGCACGGGACATTCTGAACCACTGCGGTATTTTGTCATTATTCGACGTTGTGGTCGGTGCCGACCAGGTAACCCACCCGAAACCCGCGCCGGATACCTTTCTCGCCTGTGCTGAGCAACTTGGCTGCTCACCCGGAGACTGCGTGGTTTTCGAAGACGCCGATCTCGGGTTGGAAGCTGCCCGCGCCGCGGGCATGACAGCCGTAGATGTACGCACTGAATTTCAGTTCATTAACGACTACTTCCTCAATGGCTGATTCCATTATGCATGGCGAGACAACGGCGATAAACTCGAATAGCTGTCATCCACTGGTCGCCAGTACCCTGTGAGACGCTGATTCCAGTTACGGATTTCCGGCGCCATTCTCAAGTCACTGACGTTCAGCCCCAGCCGGGCAAGTATCGCTGTCATGGCGGTTTCGGCTGCGGGCGCTGATCCGGTATCCATTTTCAATGCGATACCGGCGTTCAATTCAGGAATAGCCGCAATATAAACGCCCTCAGCGCCGACTTTGAGAAAAGCACGGCCTTTCAGTTCCGACATCACTTCACTGCAATAGCGCCCGGTACCGGCCACCATCATCGGTTCGCTGACGGCGGCGTCGTACAGTTGCAACGCAGCCTGCTGATACAGGCCCGGTAACTGATCCGGGTCGCCGAAGCGGGCAAACCCGAGCGCCAGGTTTTTCAGTGGCATCGCCCAGGTTGGCACACTGCAGCCATCTGGCGCCATGGGCGCCCCTTCAAGACGAGTATCACAGCAGGTTTCAATGCATTCTCGAATGGCAATCTGCACCGGATGATCTACCTCAATGTAGCCCTCTGTGTCCCAGCCCATGTGTCGCGCCAGCGCCAACATACCGACATGCTTGCCAGAGCAGTTGTTGTGCCGGGCTCCTGGTGTCTGTTGCTGCCAGGCAAGGTCGATCAGCGCCTGTTGCTGCATGGGCCAGTGTTCGCCGCATTCCAGTGCCGGCTCGGCCAGTTCCAGCTTTTGCAACATGGCCAGAGCCGTGTTCGTGTGAAGCGCCTCGCCGTTGTGCGAGGCGCAGGTCAGTGCCAGTTCCGCTGGTGTAAAGCCAAAGGCTTTGGCCGCACCACTGGCCACCATGGGCAGTGCCTGAAAGGCCTTGATCGACGAGCGCGGATACGTCAGCGCATTCACATCCCCAACGGACCACAACGTCTCACCGCTGCTGCGTACGATAACTGCCCGCCCGCGATGGGTGCTTTCAACAGCATCACCACGAACCACTTCAACCAGAACAGGGTTGGCTGACATGACTTTGAACTCCAGCGACTGATAACAAAAGGTCGGTCACAGTACCAAAAATTAACAGAGACGAGTACGAATTCCCGGATCCAACGGGACAGCATCGCGCCACACCGGTAAACTGGCTCTCGGTTCATTCCCGGCAAAAAAGGAGCAACGTATGGCGAGCAAGTGGGCACAGCGGTTTTTCCAGATGGCGGAGCTGGTCGGCTCCTGGAGCAAAGACCCGTCTACGCAAGTAGGTGCGGTGATCACTCAGGGCAACCGCGTTGTATCGCTTGGTTTCAATGGTTACCCACACGGGGTGTCAGACCGTGCCGACACCGATGACCGCGAAATGAAGTACGCCAAGACCATTCACGCCGAGGAAAACGCCATCCTTTTTGCCAAGCGGGATCTGGCCAACTGTGAAATCTGGGTCACGCACTTCCCCTGCCCCAACTGCGCCGCCAAAATCATACAAACCGGGATTACCATGGTGCACTGCCCGGTTCAGACAGAAGACTTCCTGTCGCGCTGGGGAGAGAAAATCACCATCAGTGAATCCATGTTTGAAGAAGCCGGGGTCCAGGTACACTGGTTCAAGGAAGCACTGGCAGGGCACCCTGCCTGACGAATAGAGCCGTCAACAGTCAGTTCGTCACTCTCGCATGGCACCGGCAGTTGATTGGTGCACTTCCCCGACTGCCACGCAAAAGTGCCGCTCCCCGCAAGTAGCGAGTTTCGGCCAGATCAGCCTTTGCCTTGACACCTCAATGTCAGACTTGCAGCCATCAGTGCACTCGCTGAGGGTACCGGTAACAGACTCCTGCTGGTAAAGCTGAGACAACAACACTTCCCCTCCAAGAAAACGATTTCAACCATCGGTCCCCATGACCAATCCCTCGTTATGCGGGGCTATCAGCCTTATTCTTCAAGCTTGATCACTTTCATAAAAAATTTTCTTGAAAACGTTACCAAGCGTGCTCATACTCTCTTCCAATCTAAAATTAAAAGCGTCGATCACAGTCGCCAAAAATAACCACAAGAAAGTAAACGAGGTATTGCACGTGCAGGAGACATCTGGTCAAAGCAGATGGCATGCACTGACGCCATGGCTGTTTATGTTGCCTGCCATGTTGCTGTTCGCTGTTTATGTCATCATTCCTATCTTTCAAAGCATCTGGATCAGTTTTTTCGACTGGGACGGTATTGGCGATAAAGTCTTCATCGGCTTTGGCAATTACGCAGAACTGATGGACGACCCCCAGTTCTGGACAGCTCTGTGGAACAACGTTCTCTGGCTGCTTTTCTTTATGCTGGCCGTCCCCATCGGCCTGGGCGTCGCCCTCTTTCTGAACCAGCAAGTACTGGGCATTCGCGCCGTCAAGTCACTGTTTTTCTTCCCCTTTGTAATCTCTCAGGTCATCGTCGGCGTGGTTTTCTCCTGGTTTTACGACCCAAGCTCCGGCCTGCTGCAAGACATCATCGGCATCTTCGGGTTCGAACCCCTGCCCATTCTTGCCAGCGAATCCATGGCTACCTACGGCATCATTGCTGCCGGTCTCTGGCCGCAAATCGCCTACACCATGATTCTCTACCTCACCGGCCTCAATAACCTGAGCCCGGACCAGATCGAAGCGGCCCGTATGGACGGCGCGCACGGCTGGAGCATGCTGTGGAAAGTCATCATTCCGCAATTGCGCCCGGCGACCTTTATTGCCGTGGTGGTTACCGTCATCGGCGCGCTGCGCTCCTTTGACCTGGTCGCCACCATGACCGGCGGTGGCCCCTATGGCAGTACCACGGTACTGGCTTTCTTTATGTACGAGCAATCCATCTTCAGTTATCGCATGGGGTACGGGGCTGCCATCGCGACCGTTCTGTTCCTGCTGATGCTGGTGTACATCGCATTTTTCCTGTGGCGCATGCTGCGTGCGGAACGAGGGTAAGACATGTTTCCGACTCCCATACAACAAACGTCCCGCTTTACCCAGATCAGCTACAAGGTCGCGCTGCCGCTGACCATCCTGATCTGGCTGCTGCCGCTGGCCGCCATCATGATGACCTCGGTGCGTTCCATTGCCGACATCAATGCCGGCAACTACTGGGGCTGGCCCGAGCAATGGATGCTGATCGAGAACTACACCGAAGTCTTCGCCCGAACCAACATGGGCCGCTACCTGCTGAACAGTGTGCTGATTACCGTGCCGGTCATGATCTTTTCGGTCGGTCTGGCCACCATGGCTGGCTTTGCCCTGGCCAAGTACAAGTTCCGGGGGCGCATCGCCATCTTTGCCGTCTTTATCGGGGGAAACTTTGTTCCGTTCCAGATTCTGATGATTCCGGTTCGCGATCTGACCATTCAAACCGGCTTGTACGACACCATCTGGGCGCTGATTATTTTCCACACCGCCTTCCAGACCGGCTTTTGCACGTTGTTTATGCGCAATTTTATCGTCGGTTTACCGGATGAACTGTTTGAATCCTGCCGCCTGGAAGGGGCCAGCGAATGGCAAATTTTCACCAAGATCGTTCTGCCTCTGGTACGGCCTGCGCTGGCTGCGCTCTCGGTGCTGATTTTCACCTTTATCTGGAACGACTACTTCTGGGCACTGGTATTGGTTCAAAGTGATGAGGTGAGGCCGATCACTGCGGGTATCAGCGCCCTGCGAGGTCAATGGCTGGCGTCGTGGCAACTGATTTCAGCGGGCTCCATTGTGGCCGCGCTGCCACCGGTAATTCTGTTTTTCGCCATGCAACGCCATTTCATTGCCGGCCTGACGCTGGGCGCAACCAAGGGGTAAACATGACGGTCTACGCACTGCATTCAGAGTCGTCTACCCTGCTGATCGAGGCACTGCCGAACGATGCGCCTGTCGTTCGCTACTGGGGCGCCCGGCTGCATCAGTCGCCGGACCCTGTATTGTGGCAACCCGCGTTGCCCCAAGCAGGTCTCGATGAAGTCCGGCCATTGAGCATCGCGCCGACACTGGCCGACGGTACCTTCCTCGAACCCGCCTTGCGTTCGCATCAGCATGGTCAGGGCTGGGCGGAGCAGTGGCAATTGACCGCCACCCAGGCAACAGACGCTGAACTGGCCTTCGTGCTCATCAGTCGTTCAGGCCTGGTCCGGCTTGACTGGCAGGTCACCCTGGATACAGCGACCGATGTTCTGTCGATCCATACTACCCTGACCAACCAGAGCGATGCCGAGCTCGCCCTGGAGCAGTGGCTGACCACCTGGCCACTGCCTCGTGAGCACAACGACGTTCTGTCGTTCACAGGCCGCTGGGTCAACGAATTCCAGCCTCGCCGTCAAGCACTGCCCATTGGCGCACTGGAACTGACTAACCTCAAAGGCCGTACCTCGCACGATCACTTCCCAGGTCTGCTCACCGGATCTCCGGGTTTTACGGCGGAACAGGGTGATGTCTGTGCCTTTCATCTGGGCTGGAGTGGCAACCACCGTCTACGTGTTGAACGTAATCAGCAGGGCCACACCCAATTTCAGGCTGGAGCACACCTGCTGCCCGGCGAAATACAGCTCAAACCCGGCGCGCACTTTACCGCGCCGGTGCTCTACGCCACCCGATCGTCATCGGGCTTCAATGGTATCGCTGCTAATTTCCAGCAATTTGTACGCAGTAACCTCCTAAACTGGCCCGGCAAAGGTTCGCGCCCGGTTCATATCAATACCTGGGAAGCGATTTATTTCGATCACACCCAGAAGGCGCTGGATGACCTGGCCGAGGCCGCCGCTGCCGTTGGTGCCGAGCGTTACGTGCTCGACGATGGCTGGTTCCGGGGTCGCCGTGACGACACCTCTGGGCTCGGAGACTGGACGGTTGACGAAAGCATCTATCCAGACAAACTGCACCCGCTTGCAGCAACATTGAAACGTACCGGCCTTGAATTCGGGCTATGGGTGGAGCCTGAAATGGTAAACCCGGATTCAGATCTGTACCGCGAACACCCGGAATGGGTGTTGGCAATCGCTGAGCAGCATCAGCCTCTGGCACGCCAGCAGCGGGTACTGGATCTGACCAGGGTCGCGGTTCAGACCTATCTGTTTGATCACCTGAATGCCCTACTCGACGAATACCCCATTACCTACTTGAAATGGGATATGAATCGCGACCTGGTTCAGGCCGCCGATGCCCGGGGCCAAGCAGCCACCTTTCGCCAGACCGAGGCACTCTACGCCTTGCTGGCGAAACTGCGTAAAGCGCACCCCGGGGTCGAAATCGAATCCTGTGCGTCCGGCGGTGCCCGAATGGATTACGGCATTCTGCAGCATACTCATCGATTCTG
Source organism: Saccharospirillum alexandrii (assembly GCF_004000275.1). Taxonomy (GTDB): domain Bacteria; phylum Pseudomonadota; class Gammaproteobacteria; order Pseudomonadales; family Natronospirillaceae; genus Saccharospirillum; species Saccharospirillum alexandrii. The sequence continues at coordinate 4,931 of NZ_RCIP01000001.1, read as the reverse complement.
GCTGAGCGACTGCAACGACGCGCACGAGCGCCAGCGCATGCAGCAATGGGCCGCCCTGTTTTTTCCGGCCGAAGTGCTCGGCAGCCACATTGGTCCATCGCACAGCCACACCACAGGCCGTCAGCACACCACAGAGGTTCGAGCGGGGACCGCCCTGTTCGGGCACATGGGCATCGAATGGGATGTTCGTCATCTCAACGATGCAGACCGGCAAGCACTGACAAACGCCATTGACCTGCACAAGGAATGGCGACCGGTCATCCACAACGGGATTCGCCGTTCCCTGCAGCCTGTAGATCCGAATCAAATCGCTTTTCAGATCACTGCTGCACCGCATCACATGATCAGCGTATTTCAGCAGAACATGCCCGAATTGTCGGTTCCGGGATCAATGCGACTTTTAGAGCTACAGCCCGACAAACGTTATCGGCTCTCAATCATCCTTCTGCCCGCAAAAACAGGCCACCTGATGAAAACACGCCCAGCCTGGATGACCCGCGATGAAGTAAGGATTAGCGGTGAGAGCCTGATGAGAGTGGGACTACCACTGCCAGTTATGGACCCGGACAGCTTGCTGGTGCTGGCGGTGAGTGAAGATTAGGTAAATCGATTTGATGCGCTGGCCCAGGCCAGCGACGCAAAAGAAAGCGCTCGAGCGCGAAGAACCGTGTCACCGGACTACCGGTACACATTGAAATGGGGCTCGCCCCAGATGTATCACAACAAAAAAGAAGGACGAGGCTATGAAACTGAAAACCTTACTGACAGCCAGTGCCATCGGGGCCTTATTCATGACCCAGGCCAGTGCTGGTACGCTAGTCATCAACTCCAACCAGTCTGACCCGGCGCCCAAGGCCGCCTGGGGAGAAATCATTGCCGATTTCGAAGCCGCCAACCCGGATATCGAGGTGCGGCTAAACGAATACGACCACGAGGGCTACAAAAGCGCGATTCGCAACTGGCTGGTAACCTCACCACCGGATATCGTGTTCTGGTTCGCTGGCAACCGGATGAAGTACTTTGTCGACCGCGGTCTGTTTGAACCTGTGTCAGACGTCTGGGCCGATAACAATATGGATCGCACGTTCGCCTCCACCCGTGCATCCATGAGCGTTGAAGGCGAGCAATACGGTGTTCCGGCCACTTACTATCAATGGGGCATTTATTACAACGCCGATATCTTTGATGAGCTGGGGTTGAGCGAACCAACAACCTGGGACGAGTTCATGAACGTCAACCAGACGCTCAAGGACAACGGCTACACCCCAATCACCATCGGTACCAAGTTTCTGTGGACGGCCGCCGGCTGGTTTGACTACCTGAACCTGCGCACCAACGGCCTGGATTTCCACATCGACTTGATGGACGGAAAAATCCCGTACACCGATGAGCGTGTCCGTGCGACTTTCGAAAACTGGCGCCAACTGATTGATGCCGGCTACTTCCTTGAGAACCACGCCTCTTATAGCTGGCAGGAAGCGCAAGCTCCTTTGCTTAATGGCGAAGCGGGTATGTACCTGATGGGTAACTTCCTGACGCCGAGCTTCCCCGAAGGTTCTAACTTCGACTTCTTCCAGTTCCCGCAGATCGACCCAAGCGTTGGCATGTTTGAAGATGCACCGACCGATACCGTGCACATTCCTGCTCGTGCGAGCAACAAGGAAGACGCCAAGCGTTTTCTGGCTTATGTTGCTCAGGCAGACGTTCAAACCAAGCTCAATCTGGGTCTGAACCAGCTGCCGCCAAACGCCAACGCTGAAGCCGGTGACAATACGTTCCTGCAACAGGGACTGGACATGCTGTCAGAAGCAGATGGCACCGCACAGTTCTACGATCGTGATACCGATCCGGCCATGGCCGCTGAAGGTATGAAAGGGTTCCAGGAGTTTATGGTTAACCCAGATCGTCTGGATGCCATTCTGACCAACCTGGAACGAGTTCGTCAGCGCGTCTTCCGTTAAGTTCGTTCACTGTCACACCTTTAGGCGACCTGCGGGTCGCCTTTTTTGTGCCCGGATTTTCGCAGCAATGAGCCGTATATAATCCGTAGTACTTGTTTTACCATGATTCTGAAACAGGGAATCACAGGGAAGAACCATGGGTTATTGGCTAAAACGTTTGCTGGTACTGGTGCTGGGTTCACTCAGCCTGCTATTGGCAACACTCTGCTTTAACTGGGGCTTTACCGCTCTCAGCGAATCACGGCAGATGGAGCGGTTACCGCAGTCACCCATTGCGGTTCTTGCCAGCGGCCCTTATGCCGTGGCCGGTCGCACAGAGCGTGAATTGAACGTGTTGACGGCGCCCTACTCCGGGCAATCTGTTTTGTATGTCCGGTATTTGCTGGAAGAGGAATACCGGGATTCAGACGGAGACCTGCGCACACGAACCCTCGACAGTGGGCAACGCAGTACCCGCTTTCAGTTGACGGACGACAGCGGCAATTTGCGCGTCGACCCGACCTTGTCGACCGGTAACATCAACTGGGACGTACAACGCACCTACCGGGTACGCCAGGGCGATTTGATCTACTCGGAATGGACCCTGAGTGAAGGGCAACGAGCTGAGCTTCTGGGTCGTTTTCAGCCCTCGAACCAGACGCTGGTTTTCAACACTCTGAATTTTAATTTGCCTGCGACTATTACCGACTCCAGCTTGCAAGCTGCCGGTGGGCAAAGCCTGTTACGTGCGGCCCTGATCATCTCTCTGGCTGCCGGCCTGGTATCTGTCGGCATCGCTCTGATCCTGATCGGCCTGGGCATTCATCGCTTTATTCTCTACGTCAGCGCCATGACCGTGATCATGATCGTCTATCTCTGGGGCCAGGGCCTTTATCAGCTCGAACAAGACTGGCAACGTGCCGCCTCTCTGTACCAGACCCGAATGACGGCGCTCGGCTCCTCACCCACCCTGGAACAACGAACAGACCTGCTGGCGATGCGATCGTTAATAGCCCGTGGCGCCGAACCCTGGCCAGACCGGTTGTTCTTCCAACAGCTGGCGTCCGATTATTTTCCAGCGCCGGAGGGTCTGGATTCAGCACTGCGACAGGCTGTTGCTGAGCGCATCGCGAACTATCCACGCAATCGTTTCGGCAATGGCTGGGTGGCTCTCCTGGCCAGTATTGGCGGCGCAGGCTTGTCAATCTTACTGCTGTGGCTGGGTATCAGGCGCATCAGACTTAAGCGCCTAATTGAGCATTTGCCTACCGCTGCTACCACGGGGCTGAGCTATGGGCTGGCAGAACTCAAAGGGAAGGTCGACCTGCAGGCAGAGCCACTAACGTCGAAACTGACCGAAAACCCCTGTGTTGCCTTCCACTACCTGGAAGAAGAGAAACGCGGCTCGGGCAAAAAGTCCCGCTGGGTCACTCTGGAAGAGATTGACCGTCGCCTGCCCTTTGAGCTGACCGATGAGTCGGGCAGCGTCTGGGTCTACCCTGAAAAAGCCACCATGCATTATTCGGATACGGTAACTCGCCGCGAGGGCAGACGCCGTTACAAAGAATCCTGGTTACCGCCCGATACCAAGCTCTATTGCCTGGGTTTCGCCGGGCTCGATGCAAACCGGTCAGACCGCCTGGCGTTGCAGCATGAGGACGAACAACCTTATATTGTGAGCACACTCGATGAGCAACGCCTCATCCAACGCAAAGGCGCCCAGGGCTTTCTGTTTACCTCCGTCAGCCTTGGCCTGCTGCTCAGTGCGTTCCTGATACTGCTGGCATATGCCGGCTCGCTAACGCCTGCCGATCTGCTGCTGACCGCTTTGCTCATTCCTGTATTTTTGTTCCTGTATACCCTGATACTTCACTACAACGATCTGATCTTTCTACGCAATCGATGTGACAAATCAAATGCCGACATTCGCACTATTCTGCAGAAAAGACATGATCTGATACCGCGCCTGAATCAGGTATTGCAGGATTATCTGGAACATGAACAGGAATTGCAGACCGCACTGACAAAGCTTCGTACGGCTAACCCTGAGTTAAGTGACAGCCCTGATCAGATTGATCAATACAACGATCAGGTAGAGGCACTTAATCGACAGTTGATCGCCCGGTCGGAAGCGTATCCGGAGTTAAAGGCCAACACCCTGGTAGCAGAGTTTATGGAACAGGTTGAAACTACCGAGAATTATCTGTCGTTGCTGCGTAATGGCTATAACGATGCCGTTGAGCTCTACAATACGCAAATACATTCTTTTCCCGACCTGTTGCTGGCCAAGGCATTTGGGTTTGATGAGAAGGCGTTGTTTAGGCGGTAATACTTGGCCAATTGCCACGTGGAGCATTCACCGGCTCAAGTATTCCCAGTCGCCCACAGAGTGGCCTCCCACAAAAGATAACCCCGCCGACTCCTGGCAGAGGGCAGATTTTTGCCACCCATAAAAAAATCGAAGCGTCGAACCGCCCGAACGATTTCTGTACTTGGGCTGTAAGAGAGTTGTATTCGGCGGTTGGGATGACCTACTCGGGGTGCCGAGCGGTGCTCGTCATCGCTGCGCGACGCGTACCGCGCCCCCGCTACGCACCTTCGGTGCATGGCGGTCACATGGGCCCCGGAATTAGGGAAAGCGCGTCATCCGGTATTCTAAATAAAAAACCCCCGATACCTTTCGGTACCGGGGGTGTTCTATTTAAAAGCTTGACGATGACCTACTCTCACATGGGGAGACCCCACACTACCATCGGCGAGGCTGCGTTTCACTTCTGAGTTCGGCAAGGGATCAGGTGGTTCCACAGCTCTATCGTCGTCAAGCAAACTGGTTGGTCGCTGTCATATGGCTCGGGCTTTCTTACTAGGCCCTGGCTCGTAACAGCGCACCGAATGCGCTCTAATCAAGTTCTTTGCTCTCAAAATTCCGTTCGTCAGTACCAAGCACTGTCGCAGTCTTGCTTTATCTATCCATCGGCGACCCAACACCCC